>NZ_SPQK01000004.1 GCF_004570875.1 Blastococcus sp. CT_GayMR16
CACAGCCCGCCCGCGGCGGCCGGCCCGACCGCGGCGACCGCCACCACGAGGCCGAGCGCCGTCGCCACGACGGGCGGCAGGCCGGCCAGCGGCCGGGCCAGCGTGTACGCCACGGAGAGCCAGCCGCGCACCAGCGGGCTCTCGGTACCGGTCCCACCGTGCCACCGGGACCAGGCGGCGAGGTACTCCTCCCGGCTCAGCACGACGCCCTCCGATCCCCCGACTCCACGCCGGCAGTGGCGCACGGGACGACAGCAGGGACAGTAAGGGAGTGTTCGCCGCGCTCTCCCCCGCCCGCCGACGCGTCGTCCTGGCGTTCCTGGCGCTGGTCGTCCTGGCCGCCGGCGTCCTCGTCGTGGCGCTGATGTCGCGCACCTCGGCACCGGCGGCCGGACCGGTCGCCCAGGAACGGCCCGGACCGGTGCTGCTGGTGCCCGGCTACGGCGGGGGAACTGGGCCGGTCCAGGCGCTGGCCGGCGTGCTGACCGCGGCCGGGCGCGACGTCACGGTCGTCGACCTGCCCGGCGACGGAACCGGCGACCTGAGCGCCTCCGCGGCGTCGCTCGGCGAGGCGGTGGACGCGGCGCTGGCCCGGACCGGTGCCGACAGCGTCGACGTCGTCGGCTACTCCGCGGGCGGTGTGGTGGCGCGGCTGTGGGTGGCGGACGGGAACGCCGACGTCGTCCGCCGGGTCCTCACCCTGGGGTCGCCGCACCACGGCACGTCCCTCGCCGACCTGGCCGGTGAGCTCGCACCCGGACAGTGCCCGCTCGGCTGCCAGCAGCTCGCGAGCGACAGCGATCTGCTCGCCGGGCTCAACGACGGGGACGAGACCCCCGAGGGCCCCACCTGGGTCTCCCTGTGGACGACGCAGGACGAGACCGTCACGCCACCGGACTCCGCCCGCCTCGACGGCGCGCTGAACCTGACCGTGCAGTCGGTGTGCGCCGACGCGCGGGTGGGGCACGGTGACCTGCCGCGCAACCCGCTCGTCCAGCAGATCGTGCTCGCCGAGCTCGCGGCGGGAGGGCCGGTGGAACTCGGCCCGGTCGACTGCGCTCGCCTGGGCGGCTGAGCTCAGCTGGTGACGTCCTTGGTCGTGAAGTTGGCCCAGGCCGCCGCGAGCAGCACACCGACGTAGACGCCCTGCAGCGCCAGGCCACGGGTGATGTCGCGCCACTGGATCGGGTCGCGGAACAGGTCGACGAAGGCCAGCCAGTAGCGCGTCGGCAGGTAGGGCGCGATCGGCGAGGCGGCGTCGAGGGTGAACAGCAGCGACGAGGCGACCAGCACCGCCAGCGCCCCCATCGTCGCCCCGAGCGGGGAGTCGGTCAGGGTGGAGAAGAACAGCGCGAACGCGGCCACCCCGAGCATCGAGACCGCCACGTAACCGATGGCCAGCACCGTCCGCCCGGTGAGCTCGGCTGAGGTGAGCGACGTCCCCGACACCGACGTGCCGCCGACCGGCTGGGCGTCGAACAGCGTCGACCCGAGGACGTACCCGACCCCGGCCACGACGACGACGGTCACCACCACGAACGCGAGGACGGCGACCAGCTTCGCGACCAGCAGCCGGGTGCGCCCCGCCGGGCGGGCGAGCAGGTAGCGCAGCGTCCCCGCCTGCGCCTCCCCCGCGATCGAGTCGCCCGCGACCACGGCGACGGCGATCGGCAGGAACAGCGGCAGCACGATGGCCAGCGCCGCCAGGGGGTACAGCGCCCCGTTGCGGAGGACGGCGGAGAGGAACGGCGGGCCCTCCCCCGCCCGCGGCGCCAGGTCGGTGAGCACCAGGAGCAGCGCCACCAGGACCGGCAGTGCGTTGAGGACGCCGATCGTCGCCCACGTGCGCGGCCGCCGGAACATCTTCCGGAGCTCGACGACGATCACCGGCGGACCTCGATCCGGTCGGGGCTGGTGCCCGCAGCCGCCAGCACCACCTCCTCGAGCGTCGGCCGTTCCAGCGCCAGCCCGGTCACCGGGATCCCGGCACCGACGAGCAGGGCGTTGACCTCGGCGGGGTCGCTGCCGCGGACGATCACGCGCTCGCCCTCGATCGAGGTGACCCGGCCGTCGAGCGTGGCGCGGACCCGGTCCGGAGTCGGGGTGTGCACCACCGTCGACCCCGTGGGCGCGGTCAGGGTGGCCAGCTCGTCCTGCAGCACCAGCCGGCCCCGGTCGAGCACCCCGACCCGGGAGCACAGCTGCTCGACCTCGGCCAGCAGATGGCTGGACAGGAAGACCGTCGTCCCGGTGCGGTGTAGGTCCAGCAGCAGGTCCCGGACCTCCGAGATGCCCTGGGGGTCCAGCCCGTTGGTCGGCTCGTCGAGCACGAGCAACTCGGGACGGCGGAGCAGTGCGCCGGCCAGCCCGAGCCGCTGCCGCATGCCCAGGGAGTAGGCCTTGACCGGCCTGCGGCCGACGCCGCCCAGCCCGACCTGGTCGAGCGCCTCGTCCACCCGGCGTCCCCGCGTGCGCCACGAACCACCGCGGCCGGAGGCGTCGAGGAGGGAGAGGTTCTCGCGGCCGGACAAATGCCCGTAGTGGGCGGGTCCCTCGATCAGGGCGCCCACGCGGGGCAGCACCCGTCGTCCGGCGCGGGGCATCCGCTCACCGAGCAGGTCGATGTCGCCCGCGGTGGGCAGCACCAGACCGAGCAGCATGCGGACGGTCGTGGTCTTGCCCGAGCCGTTGGCGCCCAGGAAGCCGTAGACGTCGCCGACTTGCACCTCGAGGTCGATGCCGTCGACGGCCCGCACCCGGCCGTACTGCTTGACCAGCCCCCGGGTGCTGATGACGGCGCTCACGGGCCACCCACCAGGTCGGGGAGCTGGGTGGCGGCCGCGGCGAGCGCATCGAGGGTCACGGTGCCGGTCAGCACGTAGGGCCCGCGGTTCGGCGGCTCCACGACCATCAGCGCCACGGGGCCCGCAGCCACCCGCGTGCCCAGCTCGTCGACGACGGCGTCCGGGCTCTGGGACAGGGCGCTGCGCAGCCCGTTCGCCAGGCCGTGCGGCACCGGCGCGACGGCCAGCAGGGTCACCCCGCTGCCGTAGAGCCCGATCCCGCTCGGCACCCCGTCCAGCCGGCGGCGCGGCAGCCCGGCGAGCTCGGCCGGGAGCTCGACCGGCCGGATGCGCCGGCCGGCCTCCAGCACGACCTCGGCCTCGCGTCCCTCGCGGATGCGCGCACTGGGCGGCGGGGTGAACGCGGTGACCTCCGGCGCCGGGACGGCGAGGTCGAGGTCGAGGAACCGGGTGTCCATCGCCGCGCGTGCGGCGCCCTTCTCGACCACCTCGACCTGCAGCGGCAGCCCCGTCTCCGCGTCGACCCAGACGTCGACCCGGCTCACCGACGCGGCCTCGGCGGCCGGAGACAGGCGCAGGCCGAGCGCGTCCCGCCCCGCCACGCGCCGGGCGCCGAGCCGGGACAGCTCGTCCGCACTGGCCTCCGAGAGGAGCCGGCGGCCGAGGGAGCTGGGCAGCAGGTCCGGCGGCGCGGGCAGTTCCAGCGGGTTGGCCGCGGCGCGGGTGGCCGTCGCCGACTCGTACTCCCAGGTCCAGGTCGCCCCCGAACCGGTGTGCGTGCCGGTCTCTCCGGCAGGCGTGACGACGTCCACCCGGTTGTCGGTCGCCCCGCGCCACCACACCCGCATCGTCGTGCGGTCGCTGAACAGGTCGGCGACCGAGCTGAGCTGGTCGGTGATCGGCAGCGCCAGCGAGCCGGCGGAGACCGCGTAGCCGGAGAAGCCGAGGGACTCGCTCGCCAGCGCCCGGGCCCGCAGCTCGGCCGCGGGCACGTCGGCGTCGGACGCGGGCAACGTGCGGATGACGGCGGGCAGCGCCAGCAGGGCGGCGATCAGGACACCGACGGCCGCCCATCGACGGGCCGCGCCGTGCCCTCGTGCCCGCATGCCGGCCCACGGTACGACGCCTTCCTGTGGGTCCCGGCGCGCGAGCGCTGGTCAGAGCAGGGCTTCCGCGGTCCGTACCGCCCGGGCACACTCCCGGCATGGCTCGGGCCGACGGGACCTCCTTCGTCGGGCGGACGGGCATCCTGGACACCCTCGCCGGGCCGCTGGCGGACCTCGCGACGGGTGCCGGCTGGGCCGCCGTGGTCTACGGCGAGGCCGGGATCGGCAAGACCCGCACGCTGGAGGAGGTCGCCCGCCTCGCCCGTGACCGGGGTGTCCTCGTCGCCTGGGGCCACTGCACCGAACTCGACGGGGTTCCGCCCTACTGGCCGTGGCGGGAGGTCTTCCGGGCGCTGGACGTCACCCCGCCCGCGGAGCCGGACGGCCGCGCCACCGTCCTCGACAGCCTGGTGACCCGCCTCGACGAGGTCGCGCGCGACCGGCCGGTCCTGCTCTGCATGGAGGATCTGCACTGGGCCGACGCCGACACGCGGTGGCTGCTGCGCGGCGTCATGGAGGCCACGGCGGGCCGCGCGGCCGGCGTCCTGGCCACGTGGCGCACCGCCGAGTCCGACGACGGGTTCGCCGGCCTGCCGCCGCGGATCCGCCGGGTCCCCCTCGCACCGCTGGTGCCCGCGCAGACCGTCGAGCTGGCGCGGGCCCTCGCCGAGGGGGACATGGCGGACGAGGCCGTGCAGCTCGCGGCCCGGCAGTCCGGCGGCAACCCGTTCTTCGTCGGGGAGCTGGTCCGCATGCACCGACTCGGCGCGACCGGCGGCGAGCGGGTGCCGCGCGGGGTGCGCGACGTGCTCGCTCGCAGGCTCGCCCGGCTGCCCTCGGCCACGGTCGAGGTGATCACCGCGGCCGCCGTGCTCGGCACCGACGCCGATCTCGCCGTCCTCGCGATGACCGTCGGGCAGCCGCCGACCGCCGTCCGCGGGGTCCTCGAGGACGCCGTCCGGGCCGGTCTGCTGGGGCCGCCCGATGACCGGGGACCGGTCCGGTTCGTCCATGCCGTCGTGCGGGAGGTGCTGCTCGACGAGGCCGGGCCCGGACGTCGGGCCACCCTCCACGACCGGGCGGCGCGCGCTCTGGAGCGGTGCCGGCCAGACGCCGACGAGGCACTGGCCCTGCACTGGGCGCACGTGCCCGGGCCCCACGCCGACGAACGGACCGTCGCGCATGCGCGGGCCGCTCGGGACGCCGCGCGCGCGGCGTCCGCCCTGGAGCAGGCGGTCGTCTTCGCCGAGCTGGTCAGCGACCGGGTCGACGACCCGGCGGACCTGCTGGCGCTGGGCGACCTGCGGGCCAGGTCCGGGAACGTCACCGGTGCCCGGGAGGACCTCCTGCGGGCCGCGTCCCGGGCGCGGGAGGCCGGCCGGGACGACGTGCTGGCCCGGGCGGCCCTCGCCCTGTCCGGTGGCGAGGGCGGGTTCGAGGTCGCCCTCAACGACGACGCCCAGATCCGGTTGCTCGACGAGGCGGTGCGCACCCTCCCGCCGGGCGGGCTGCGGGCCCGCGTCCGGGCGCGTCAGGCAGTGGCCACGTCGGTGACCACGTCGCTGCCCGAGCGGGTCGCGATGGCCCGGGCGGCGGTCCGGGAGGCCGAGGGAACCACGGACGACGGGGCGCTCCTGCACGCGCTGGCGGCCTATGCCGACACGATCGGTGGACCGAGGCACGTCGCGGAGCGTCGCGCGGTCGCCGACCGGATGCTGGCGCTGGCCCGCCGGCTCGGGGACGCCAACGGCGAGCTGCTCGCGCGGCGGTTCCGGCTGGTCGCCGTCCTCGAGGTCGGCGACTTCCCGGCCGCGGACGCCGAGATCGCGGCCTTCGACGCCCTGGCACACCGGACGCAGGAACCGGGCCACCTCTGGTACCCGCCGCTGTGGCGCGGGATGCGGGCGCTGCTGGCCGGGCGGGAGGCCGAGGCCGAGGGCTACGCCGACCAGGTCGACGCCGTCGGCGACCGCGCCCAGAGCATGAACGCCCGCATGCTGGCCACGACACTGCGCTGCGCCGTCCGCTGGGGCCGCGCCGACGAGCTCCTCGACCTCGTGGCCGGCGTCGAGGAGTACGCGGCGGACGTCCCGCCCGACATCCCCCAGCTCCTGGTCGCGATGGCGTCGATGTACGCCGGGCTCCGGGATGCGGAGAAGACGGCCCGCTACTACCGCCCGCTCGCCGACGTCGGCTTCCGCACGCTCCCGGAGGACGCCGAATTCCTCAGCGGACTGCTCGGCGCGGTGGAGGCGGCGACGCTGCTGGGCGACCGGACCGGCGCGGCGGTGCTGTTCGACCTGCTGGAGCCCTACGCCGCCCTGTGGATCGTCGACGGCATCGGGGCGGCCTGCTGGGGGCTGGCCGCGGAGTGGCTGGCCCGGCTGGCGGAGCTGCTCGGCCGCAGCCATGACGCGGAGCGGTTCCGGAGGCAGGCGTCGGCGGCCTACCGGGCAGCGGGTGCCGCGGGACCGTTGCGCCGCCTGGACGGCGACGCCGACCGGCCCACGGGCAGGCACGGGCAGCTGCGGCGCGAGGCCGGCGGGTGGGTCGTCGGCTGGGGAGACGAGCAGGCCGTCCTCCCCGACCTCAAGGGGCTGCACGACCTGGCGGAGCTGCTCCCCCGGCCGGGAATCCCGGTGCCCGCCGTCCGCCTGCTGGCCGCGGGTGCGGGGGTCGAGCTCGGGCCCTCGACGGGTGCCGACGAGGTCCTGGACGAGCGGGCGCGGTCGGCCTACCGGACCCGGCTCCGGGAGCTCGAGGACTACATCGCCGAGGCGAGGGGCGACACCGACGAGGAGCGCGCCGGGCGCCTGGAGGACGAGCGGGAGTTCCTGCTCCGCGAGCTGTCCGCCGCGCTCGGGCTGGGCGGCCGGCCGCGTCGGCTGGGCGACGACGCCGACCGGGCGCGCAAGGCGGTCACGATGCGGCTCCGGGACGTCATCGCCCGCCTCGAACAGCCGCTTCCCGCTCTCGCGCGCCACCTGCGCGCCGCGGTGCGGACCGGCCGGGCGTGCTCCTACGAGCCGGAGGAACCGGTCAGCTGGCGCGTCAGGAGCCGGCCGCCGACCTCCTGACACCGTCAGCCGCGACCTGACGCCTCAGGGGTGACCGACCCCACTGAGGAGGAAGCCATGAGCACCGACACCCCCACCATCGACGCGCCCACCATCGACGCCCCCACCATCGACGACGGAGCCGCCACCGACGCCTTCGTCGGCCGGCTGTTCGAGTCCGCGCTCGGGGCGATGGACCTGTTCACCATCGGCCTGGGTTCGCGGCTCGGCCTGTACGCCGCGCTGCAGGAGCACGGCCCGCAGACGAGCACCGAACTGGCCGCACACGCCGGGGTGGCGGAGCGCTACGCCCGTGAGTGGCTGGAGCAGCAAGCGGTGACAGGCATCCTCGAGGTCGGCCCGGGGTCGGCGGCCGAGCGCCGCTACACGCTGCCGGAGGCCGTCGTCCCGGTGCTGCTGGAGCCCACGCATCCCGCGTACCTGGCCCCTCTCGCGGCCCTCGTGCCGCCCCTGGGAACCCTGTTCGAGCGGCTGGTCGAGGTCTACCGGACCGGGGAGGGCGTGAGCTGGTCGGAGTTCCCGGCCGAGGCCGTCGAGGCGCAGGCGGCCCTCAACCGGCCGGCCTTCACCCACGAGCTCGGCGGCTGGCTGGCCGCGGTCCCGGAGATCGACGAGCGGTTGAGCGCCGGGCCCTCACGGATCGCCGACCTGGGCTGCGGTGGCGGCTGGTCCACGCAGGCGCTTGCCCGCCGCTACCCCGAGGCCGTCGTGCACGGCTTCGACATCGACGACGCCTCGATCGCCATGGCGCGACGGAGCGTCGCCGGTTCCGAGGTCGAGGAACGCGTCGCGTTCGAGGTGTGCGACCTCGCGGGACCGGCGGACATCGCCTACGACGCCGCGACGATGTTCGAGGCACTGCACGACCTCAGCCACCCCGTCCAGGTCCTCACCTCGATCCGCAGGTCCCTGGTGCCTGGTGGGATCCTCCTGGTGGCGGACGAGCGGGCCGCCGACACGTTCACCGCGCCGGGGGATCCCTTCGAGCGGCTGTTCTACGCCTCCTCGGTGCTGGTGTGCCTGCCCGGTTCACTCGCCGACGGCGGGGTCGGGACCGGCGCGGCGATCCGCCCGTCGACCGTGCGGTCGTATGCGGAGCAGGCCGGGTTCGCCTCCTGCGAGGTCGCCCCGATCGACTCCCCGATGTTCCGCTTCTACCTCCTGCGGGCGCCGGCCTGAGGGCTAGCCGAGGGCCAGGAGGAGACAGGCGCCGGCCAGGAGCACGACGACCGGGGTCATGGTCAGCCGTTCTGCCCGGCTCCGGGAGATCGCGTTCATCCCGATCCCGAGCACGAAGTAGCCGGCGAGCACCCAGATCGCCACGTCGGCGAACCCGGCCGGCAGCGGCGAGATCAGGCCGGCCGCCTGCAGGATCAGGACGGCGAAGGCCGCGTAGAGCGCGATCGACAGGGCGCTGCCGACGCGGAGGCCGACCGGGAGCACGTCCTGCTGGCCGCCCCACGCGAACCGGCCCAGCGGGCGCCCGGCGACGAGCAACCCCTGGAACACGGCGAGGGCGGCCAGCAGGGCGAGCGCGACGACGGCCGCGGTCATGATCACGACGGGCACGGTAGCCGGACGGCTCCCGGCACCGTTGCGTTGATCTTCGCGAGAAGCTGGGCATGACTCCCCCATGGCTGCTCCTCTCAGCGATGCCGTCGTGGTCGACGTCCTCCGCCGCGTCGACCGGATGCTCACCCCCCTCGCCGGCCGGCTGGGCCGTCCGCCGGCGGTCCCACAGGCCGAGCGGGACCGGTGGTGGGCCGACCAGGTCTCCCGGATGGCGGCCGGGCTCGCTGCCGCACCGCGATTCCTCGGCAAGCTGGCCGACCTGCTCCCGCTGCAGAACACCGTCGGGACGGCGGTGCAGTCGGTCGTCGTCCTGGGCGTGGCCGGGGAGCACGGCGTCAAGGACCCCGCCGAACGGGTGTCGCTGCTGGCCCGGGTCCTGCTCGACCGCGACCTGCCCGTCGACCGCGTCGAGCCCCTGCTCGTGCGGGCGAAGGGCACGTACCGGGAGGACGCGTTCGGCATCGGCGGGAACCGTGCCGGCGTCGTGCGCACCCTGTGGCGCACGTCCCGGCTGCTCGCCCGCATCGATGACGCCCTCGACGCCCGCCCCAAGGGCAAGCTGCGGCACCGGGCGCTGTCGAATCTCCCCGTGGTCGGCGTCCTGGGTGGCTACGCCGCCGAGCGGGAGGGGCTCCGCCGCGCTGCGGCCCGCACCACCGCCGTCCTCGCCGGCCCCGTCAGCGGGTAGGGGCGGCCTCGGGGGCGAGGTTCGCGTACACCTCACGCGTGGCCGTCGAGCGGTTCATCGTGATGAAGTGGATGCCGGGCACGCCCTCGGCCAGCAGGGTCCGGCACAGCTCGGTGGCGACCTCGACCCCGAACGCGCGGACGGCGGCCTTCTCCTCGGCGGATTCGCCGTCGAGCTCGACGAAGCGCTCGGCGAGGTCGGCCGGGAATGCCTGACCCGACAGCTGCACGATCCGGGTGATCTGCTTGGCGTTGGTCACCGGCATGACCCCGGCGATGATCGGCACGTCGCACGCCTGGGCCGCGACCCGGTCGCGCATCCGCAGGTAGTCCTCGGCCCGGAAGAACATCTGGGTGATCGCGAAGTCCGCGCCGGCCCGGCACTTCCGCACGAACATCTCGACGTCGCTGTCGAAGTCGGGAGAACGCGGGTGCCGCTCGGGGAAGGCGGCGACGCCGACGCAGAAATCGCCCATCGACTTGATGAGCTCGACCAGCTCGGCGGCGTAGTTGAGCCCTTGGGGATGCGCGAGCCACTCCGCCTGGGGGTCGGCGCCCGGCGGGTCCCCGCGCAGCGCCAGCAGGTTGCGCACACCCGCCGCGGCCAGCCGGCTGACGACGTGCCGCAGCTCGGTCACGCTGTGGTCCACCGCGGTCAGGTGGGCCAGCGGCGTCATCGTGGTCTCGGTCGCGATCCGCTCGGTGACCGAGACGGTGCCCTCACGGGTGGAGCCGCCGGCGCCGTAGGTCACCGACACGAACGACGGCTGCAGCCGCTCGAGCTCCCGCAGCGCCGTCCACAGCTGCGCCGCGCCGTCCGGTGTCTTCGGCGGGAAGAACTCGAACGACCACGTCGGACGGTCGGAGGCCAGAAGCTCACGCACGGTCCCGTTCACGGGTACCGAGGGTACGGGCGTCGCCGGCGCCGGCCACGCCGACGGGCCCGGAGATCCCCCGCGGGTGGTGCATCCGACAACGGCACGGCAGCGGAAGTCCCAGCACGACGGCACGCCGACGCTGGAGATGCAGAACGATGAACGGAACCCCCATGCAGGCCCTGCTCGAGCGTTCGACCTCCGCGGGGCTGGGCAATACTGACGCCGTGACCGCCGGGACCCAGGAGCGAGAGCCAGCCCCCGGTCAGCCGGTCCCGCCGCTGGCCTCGGCCGAGCTCGATCGGCTCCGCGCCGCCGTGTCCGCGGCGCTGGCGGAGTTCCTCGCCGGCCAGCGGGAGACCCTCGCCGCGATGGACACCAGCCTCGTCGCGGTCGTCGACGAGGTGTCCGCCGTCGCCGAGGGTGGCAAGCGGCTGCGCCCGGCCTTCGCCTACTGGGGGTGGCGCGGCGCCTCCGGCGGGAGCGGCGAGGACGAGGCCGCCGTCCTGCGCGCCGTGGCCGCGCTGGAGTTCGTGCACGCCAGTGCCCTGGTCCACGACGACGTCATGGACGGCGCCCAGACCCGCCGCGGACGCCCGGCCACCCACATCGGGTTCGCCGACCGCCACGGCGGCCAGGACCTCAATGGGGACGGCGAGCTGTTCGGCACCGGCGCCGCCATCCTCGTCGGCGACCTCGCGCTGGTCTGGTCCGACGAGCTGCTCGGCGGCTCCGGGCTCTCCCCGGCCGCGCTCGCACGGGCCCGCGCGGTCTGGAACACGATGCGCACCGAGGTCACCGCCGGCCAGTACCTCGACCTGCTGCGCGCCGCGGGCGGGCTGCCCGGACCGCAGGGCGCGCTGACCGTCGCCCGCTACAAGAGCGCCGGCTACACCGTGCAGCGCCCGTTGCAGCTGGGCGCGGCGATCGCCGGCGCGGGCGCCGAGGTGCTCGAGGCATGCACCGCCATCGGGCTCCCCCTGGGAGAGGCGTTCCAGCTGCGCGACGACGTCCTCGGGGTGTTCGGGGACCCGGCTGTCACGGGGAAATCCGCCGACGACGACCTGCGCGAGGGCAAGCAGACCCTGCTCATCGCCCTGGCCGAGGAGCGCACCGACGACGCCGGCCGCAGGCTGCTGGGCGACCTGCTCGGCAACGCCGACGCCGGGCCGGAGGACTTCGACGCCCTGCGCCGGCTCCTGGAGACCACCGGCGCCCGCGCCCGCGTCGAGGAGCGGATCACCGAGCGGACGGCGCTGGCCCGCGCGGCCATCGCGTCGGCTCCGCTCGCCGCGGATGCGCGCGCCGCCCTCGACGCGCTCGCCGTCGCGGCCACCTCGCGCACGGCCTGACCGTGCGCACGGTCCCCGGTCGCACCGACCGCGTCGTCGTCGTCGGCGCCGGTCTGGCCGGCCTGGCGGCGGCGCTGCGGCTCCGCGGCGCAGGCCGCGAGGTGACCGTGGTCGAGCGCGGCTCCGGCCCGGGCGGTCGCGCCGGACGAGTGCAGCGCGGCGGCTACACCCTCGACACCGGCCCCTCGGTGTTCACCGCCCCCGAGATCGTCGCCGACACCCTGGCCGCGGTCGGCGAGAAGCTCGAGGAGCGGCTCACCCTGCTCCCGCTGGAGACGACCTACCGGGCGCAGTTCGGCGACGGCTCGCACCTGGACGTGCACGCCGACCCCGATGCCTTCGCCGCCGAGGTCGCCGCCCTCTGCGGTCCGGCCGAGGCCGACGCGCTGCATCGGTACCTCGCCGACCTCGCCGAGCTGTACCGGCTCCAGCTCACGACCTTCATCGACCGCAACCTCGACTCGCCCCTGGACCTGCTCGGCCCCGAGCTGGTCTCCCTGGCCCGGCGCGGTGGGTTCGGCACGCTCTCCCGCCACGTGGGGAAGTTCTTCGCCGACGACCGGCTGCGCCGGCTGTTCAGCTTCCAGGCGCTCTACGCAGGCGTCTCGCCGTTCCGTGCGATCGCGGCCTACGCCGTCATCGCCCAGCTCGACATCGGGGCCGGCGTCTGGCACCCGGTGGGCGGCATCGGCGCGGTCCCGGACGCGCTGGCCGCCGCCGCGGCCGACGCGGGGGTCACCTTCCGCTACGACGCGACCGTCGCGGAGCTGGCGACGTCTGGACGCCGGGTCGACGGCGTCCGGCTGGCCGACGGCGAGCGCCTGCCCGCGGACGTCGTCGTCGTCACCACCGATCAGCCGCACACGCTGGTGCCGGGCCTGCGCGGTCCCCGCCGGCCGGTCTACTCACCGTCGTGCGTGGCGCTGCACCTCGGCGTCCGGCACGAGTTGCCCGGGCAGGCGCACCACACGATCAGCTTCGGCGACTCCTGGCGCGGGGTCTTCGACGAGCTCACCCGCGAGGGACGCCCGATGACCGACCCGAGCCTGCTCGTCAGCATGCCGTCGCGCACCGACCGCAGCCTCGCGCCGGACTCCGCGGACGGGCGACACTGCCAGGTGCTGAGCATCGTGGCCCCCACCCCGAACCTCGACCGGCGCAGCGGCGGCAACCCCGACATCGACTGGGCGAGGCTCGGCCCGCGCTACCGCGACGAGGTGCTCGCCACCCTGGAGGCCCGCGGCTGGACCGGGCTCACCGGCGCCGTCGAGGTCGAGGAGATGGCGACGCCGCGCGACTGGGCCGCCCAGGGGATGGCCGCGGGCACGCCGTTCGCGCTCGCCCACACCTTCGGCCAGACCGGGCCGTTCCGGCCCTCGACCCTTCCCCGCTCCGGACCGGAGAACGTCGTCCTCGCCGGTTCCTCCGTCCAGCCCGGGGTCGGCGTGCCGATGGTGCTGATCAGCGGGCGCCTGGCCGCCGAACGGATCACCGGGCCGGGAGCCTCATGACCGCCGTGGCCGGCCGTCAGCAGCAACTCGATGCCGCGTACCGGCACTGCGCCGCCATCGCCGCGAGGTACGGCAAGAGCTACCACCTGGCCACGCGGCTGCTGACCGCCGACCGCCGTCCGGCCGTGCACGCCCTGTACGCCGCCGCGCGCACCGCCGACGACCTGGTCGACCTGCCCGGCGCGGACCCCGCCGGCGACCTCGCCGCATGGTCGGCCGCCGCGTTGACCGAGCTGGCGGCCGGGTGGTCCGACGATCCCGTCCGGCTGGCGCTGGTCGACACCTACCGCCGCCACGATATCCCGGTCGAGCACCTGGTGGACTTCCTCGCCGCCATGACCAGCGACCTCGAGGTCACCGGGTACGCGACGATGGACGCCCTGGACCGCTACATGTGGGGCTCGGCGGCGGTGATCGGACTGCAGGTGCTGCCGGTTCTCGGCACCGCTCCCGGTGTTGCCCGCACGGACGCCGAGCCGTACGCGATCGCGCTGGGCGAGGCGTTCCAGCTGACCAACTTCCTCCGGGACGTCGCGGAGGACATCGACCGCGGCCGGGTCTACCTGCCCGCCGACCTCATGGCCGCCCACGGGGTGACCCGCGAGCAGGTGGCGGAGAAGCGCCACGACGACCGCTTCGCCGCGCTGATGCGCGAGATGGTCGCCGTCGTCCGCCGCCGGTACGACGACGCGGTCCCCGGCACCGCCCTGCTCGCGCCGGAGTCCCGGGACTGCGTGCGGGCGGCCACCGCGCTGTACGGCGGCATCCTCACGGAGATCGAGCGGGCCGACTACCGGGTGCTCGAGCGGCGGGTGTCGGTGTCGAAGCCACGCCGTCTCGCGGTGTTCGCCCGCCGGTTGACCGCAGCCCAGCTGGCCAGGGTCAGGGTGACCATCGCGAAGCCGAACAGCAGGTCCTCGACCGGCGCGTAGGCGATGCGCGGGCCCCAGATCGTCGCCGGGTCGTACGTGACGACGTCCAGCCCGGTGAGGACGCCGTTCATCAGCAGCTGGAAGACCACCACGATCGCGTACGTCGCCCAGAAGATCGGCCGGGTGACCAGCCGGGTGCGGTAGACGACCAGGTCGACGACGAGGACGGCGACGACGGCGGTCACCGCCAGGGCCGAGTAGCTCATGTCTCGGCCTCCTCGGCGGGATAGCCGGGGTCCCAGCCGGTCACCCGGCGCACCGCCTCGAACGCCAGCACCGCGCACAGCGGGACGACGAGGAAGAACAGCACCTCCTCGAGCGGGATCCCCCCGGGGAGACGAACGCCGAGGATGCGGTCGCCGTCGTAGTCCCAGTGCCCCTGCGCGATGGCGTAGAGCACCCACACCACGAAGACGACGAACTCGGGCAGCACCGCGAGCAGGAACCGCCGCCAGCGGGCGTAGACGCGCACCCGCAGCACCAGCTCCAGCGGCGCGGTCACGACCAGGCACCCGGCCAGCAGACCGAGATAGGTCAGGTGCCCCATCGCCGGCCGGCTAGAACGCCGCGGCCTGGGCCCGGCGGGTGACCTCGGTGTGCCGGTCGTCGCGCAGCGCCTGCACCGGCGTGCCGGGCAGCGACTCGTCGTCCCGGAACAGCCAGTCGAAGGCCTCCTGCTCGCTGAAGCCGCCGTCGGCCAGGACGGTCAGCAGCCCGGGCAGGTGCTTCAGGATGACGCCGTCCTGCACGAAGTCGGCCGGGATCTTGCCGTTACCGCTGCCGGGTACCGCCATGAGCTTGCGGTCGCGCAGCAGCTGCCGAACCCGGTTCGGCGAGGTGCCCAGGAGCTGGGCGACCTCCGTGGGAGTGAGCGTGTCCATAGGGTGCGAGCCTATGGCGCCCGCCGATCCTCCACCCAGGGTGCCCGGCCAGCGGCCGGGCGGCACCGGTGCGCCGGGGCTGCACGCGCGCTCCGCGGCGGCGCCCGACGACCCCGCCCTGCTCGACCTGGCCGCGTTGGAGGAGCGGGCACGGGGGCTCCTTCCGCCCGCCGTCGTCGACTACTACGCCGGAGGTGCCGAGGGCGAGATCACGCTCGCGGAGGCCACCGGGGCGTGGCGGGCATGGCGGCTACGGCCACGGGTGCTCCGCGGCGGCCCGCCGGTCCAGCTGTCCACACGCCTGCTCGGCAGCGACGTGCGCACCCCGATCGGCATCGCCCCCTGGGCCTACCAGTCCTTGGCACACCCCGACGGCGAGCGTGGCTCCGCTCGGGGCGCGGCCGCCGTCGGGGCGCTGATGACGGTGTCGACCTCGGCCAGCGCGGCCCTGGCGGAGGTCGCGGCGGCCGAACCGCACGCCCCGAAGTGGTTCCAGCTCTACCGGAGGCACTCCCCCGCCTATACCGACGACCTCGCCCGCCGGGCCGGGCAGGCCGGCTACCGGGCGCTCGTGCTCACCGTCGACCTCCCGGTCCTCGGACTCCGACTGCGCGATGTGGCGAACCGGATGGCGCTGCCCACCGGCTTTCCGCTGGGCAATGCGCCGCCGCCCGGCACCCCGGCCGCCCCCACGCCGGAATGGACCTTCGACGACATCAGCCGGTTCGCCGGGCTGTCCGGGCTCCCGGTGGTCGTGAAGGGCGTCCTGCGTGGGGACGACGCCGCGCGCTGCGTGCAGGCGGGGGCGGCGGCGGTATGGGTCTCCACCCACGGCGGCCGGCAGGCCGACCCGGTCGTCTCCAGCGCCGCCGCCCTCCCCGAGATCGCCGACGCCGTCGGGGACGAGGTGGAGGTCTACGCCGACGGCGGCATCCGCTCCGGCTCCGATGCGCTCACCGCCCTCGCGCTCGGCGCCACGGCGGTCTTCGTGGCCCGCCCGGTCATCTGGGGCCTGGCGACCGGCGGGGCCGAGGGCGTGGCCGACGTCCTCGGCGGACTGTCCGCCCAGCTCGCGCACACCATGGCGCTGTGCGGCCTGTCCGACGTCCGCTCCGTGCCACGGGACACCGTCGCCTCCGCCCGCTAACCTGTCCGCGGGGCCGTGACTGGCGCATCGAGGTGGACCACCACCGGGGAGCGGCCTGCCGGACTCCCGCCGTGCGCCTGGGCACCTCTCCGACCATCTCGCGCAGGAGCCCAGACATGACCGGATCAGTGCCGACCCACAGCTTCGACGCCGCCACCGCATCGGCGGCCTACCGCAACGCCCTGCAGGTCATCGGCGCCGTCGAGCCCCGGATCGCCGACGCGATCGGCGCCGAGCTGGCCGACCAGCGGGCCTCGCTCAAGCTCATCGCCAGCGAGAACTACGCGAGCCCCGCCGTCCTGCTGACCATGGGGAACTGGCTCAGCGACAAGTACGCCGAGGGCACCGTCGGCCACCGCTTCTACGCGGGCTGCCAGAACGTCGACACCGTCGAGGCGCTCGCCGCCGAGCACGCGCGGGCCCTGTTCGGTGCGCCGTACGCCTACGTCCAGCCGCACTCCGGGATCGACGCCAACCTGGTCGCCTTCTGGGCGGTGCTGGCCCAGCGCGTGGAACTGCCGGCGCTGCAGAAGGCCGGGGCCAAGCACGTCAACGACCTCACCGACGCCGACTGGATGACGCTGCGCCGCGCACTCGGCGACCAGCGGATGCTCGGCATGTCCCTCGACGCCGGCGGCCACCTGACCCACGGCTTCCGCCCGAACATCAGCGGCAAGATGTTCGAGCAGTCCTCCTACGGCACCGACCCGACGACGGGGCTCCTCGACTACGCCGCCGTCCGTGCCCGGGCCAAGGAGTTCCGTCCGCTGATCCTGATGGCCGGCTACTCCGCCTACCCGCGCCGGGTGGACTTCGCCGCGATGCGCGAGATCGCCGACGAGGTGGGCGCCACGCTCGTCGTCGACATGGCCCATTTCGCCGGCCTGGTCGCCGGCAAGGTGCTCACCGGCGACTTCGACCCGGTGCCGCACGCCCACGTCGTCACCAGCACCAGCCACAAGTCGCTGCGCGGACCGCGCGGCGGGTTCGTGCTGGCCCAGCCGGAGTTCGCCGACGCCGTCGACCGCGGCTGCCCGATGGTCCTGGGCGGTCCGCTGCCCCAGGTGATGGCGGCCAAGGCCGTCGCCTTCGCCGAGGCCCGGCAGCCCTCCTTCGCCGGGTACGCCCAGGCGGTGGTGGACAACGCCGTCACGCTCGCCGAGGGGCTGACCCGCCGCGGCGTCCGGCTCGTCACCGGCGGCACCGACAACCACCTGGTGCTGCTCGACGTCAGCGGCTTCGGGCTGACCGGCCGGCAGGCGGAGTCCGCGCTGCTCGACGCCGGCATCGTGACCAACCGCAACGCCGTCCCGGCCGATCCGCAGGGTGCCTGGTACACCTCCGGCGTCCGGATCGGCACGCCGGCGCTGACCACCCGTGGCTTCGGCGCCGCCGAGTTCGACCGGGTGGCGGAGCTCATCGCCGACGTGCTCGCGGCCACCAGCCCGGCCACGACCGCCTCCGGCGAGCCGTCCCGGGCGAAGTACACGACCGCCGACGGGCTGGCCGACCGCACCCAGGACGCGGCTGCGGAGCTGCTCGCCGGTCACCCGCTGTACCCGGGACTGGACCTCGGCTGAACGGCCGCCCTGCAGGGGCCCGCCGCGAGCGTGCGAGTGGTGGGGGGCAGGGGGGTCCTTGCTCATTTCGTCCCATGTGCAACGGCGGCCACCCGTACCGCGTGGTTCGACGATCCCGGCCGAACTCCTACCTACACTCGTTCGAGTGGACACAGCCGTGACCGACCCCGTGATGGGACTGGTCCTCGAGGGGCGCTACCGCCTCGAGGAGCGGCTCGCGCGCGGCGGCATGTCGACCGTCTACGCCGCCACCGATCTGCGGCTGCACAAGACCGTCGCGGTCAAGGTCATGGCCGAGCACCTCGCCCACGACCCGACCTTCGTCGACCGGTTCACCCGCGAGGCCCGCGCGGCGGCGATGCTCAGCCACCCCAACGTCGTCGGCGTGAGCGACCAGGGCAGCGACCAGGGCCTGGTCTTCCTGGTCATGGAGCTCGTCCGCGGGCGCACGCTGCGCGATCTGCTCACCGCGCGCGGCCGGCTCACCGTCGCCGAGGCGTTCGCGGTCCTGGAGCCGGTGCTGGCCGGGCTCACCGCCGCCCACCGGGCCGGCATCGTGCACCGCGACATCAAGCCCGAGAACGTCCTGATCGGCCTCGACGGCATCGTCAAGGTGGCCGACTTCGGGCTGGCCCGGGCCGTCGTCGGCACCGGCCAGACCAGCCAGACCGGCGGCGTGCTCATCGGCACGGTCGCCTATCTCTCGCCCGAGCAGCTCGAGCGCGGCCGCGCGGACGCGCGCA
Organism: Blastococcus sp. CT_GayMR16; assembly: GCF_004570875.1. Classification (GTDB taxonomy): domain Bacteria; phylum Actinomycetota; class Actinomycetes; order Mycobacteriales; family Geodermatophilaceae; genus Blastococcus_B. Next base: position 18,268 of record NZ_SPQK01000004.1, read on the forward strand.
GCGACATCTATGCCGCCGGCATCGTGCTGTACGAGATGCTCACCGGCCACCCGCCCTTCGGCGGCGACACCCCGCTGGCCGTCGCCTACCAGCACGTCCACCACGACGTCCCCGCCCCGTCGGCGGAGGTGCCGGGCCTGCCCTGGCCCGTCGACGAGCTGGTCGCGCGGACGACGCGCCGCGACCCGGCCGGCCGGCCGCTGGACGCCGGCGCCTTCCTCGCCGAGATGAACCACGTGCGCAAGGACCTCGGCCTCGAGCCGGTCCCGGTGCCCACCGGCCGCAGCACCGCCGGCCCGGACACGCTGCGCCCCACCAACCGCCCGACCCGCCCGCGCCACCCGAGCGACCCGATGACCGAGGTCCTGGGCCGCCAGATCGAGCGGAACGGGCGCACCGGCGTCCTCCCGGGCATGGGCGCCGGCCCGACGATGAACGTGAACGGCCGCCGTCCGGCGGTCGAGCGTGCCCGCCCCGGTGTGCCGCAGCACATCCGTCGGCGCCGGGCCCGGTTCGCCGTCGCGCTGATCCTGCTGCTGGCGATCACCATCGGGGCCATCGGCTGGTGGCTCGGATCGGGCCGGTGGACGCAGATCCCCGAGCTGATCGGCCAGGAGCAGAGCGCGGCCATCGACCTGCTGCAGGGCGCGGGCCTGGACCCCGACTGCTGCGACGAGCAGTGGAGCGAGGAGTTCCCCGCGGGCGCGGTCATGTCCACCGAGCCCAAGGCCGGCGAGGCGATCCGCGGCACCGACGTGCGGCTCGTGGTGTCCAAGGGCCCGGAGCGCTTCCGGGTCGACACCGCACTGGTGAGCAAGCCGTGGGCCGAGGTCGAGCCGCTGCTGCAGGAGAGCCTGCCCGAGATCCAGTTCACGACCGCCGAGCAGTACGACGACGGCGTCCCGGCCGGCGCGGTGATCGGTTTCGACCCGCCCGCCGGCACCGACCTCCCGCGCGACTCGGTCGTGACGGTCCTGGTGAGCCAGGGACACGAGCCGGTCGCCGTCCCGGATGTCACCGGGCAGAGCCCGGAGCAGGCCGTGGCCAACCTGGAGGCGCTCGGCTTCGAGGTGCAGAAGGGCGAGGACGGGCGCAGCGCGGCCGTCGACGTGGGCGAGGTCATGGCGGTCTCACCGGGCCCGGCGGACGGGCCCGTCGAGTTCGGCAGCGTCGTGACGATCACCGTGTCGGTCGGCGTGCCCCTGGTGACCGTGCCCGACGTGACCGGCAAGAAGGCCGACGAGGCGCGCTCGATCCTCGAAGCCGCCGGCCTGAAGGTCGACGCCACGTCGTTCTTCGGCAACAAGGTCCGCCAGCAGGTCCCCGCGGCCGGCGAGACCGTCGAGCAGGGCACCGTCGTCAAGATCCTGGTGGCCTTCTAGCGGTGATCGGCGCGCACATCCAGGTCAAGGGCGGTCTCGCCCGGGGCGGCCTGGCCTACACCGACGCCGTCGCTGCCGGCGCCGTGCAGGTCTTCGTCGGCAACCCCCGTGGCTGGAAGCTCACCGCCGGGGACCCGGAGCAGGACGCGCTGTTCGTCGAGGGGTGCGCCGAACGGGGTGTGCCCTCCTTCATCCACACGCCGTTCCTGGTCAACGTCGGCTCCCCGACCGAGGCCACCGTCGAGCAGTCGATCGCCTCCATCACCCACAGCCTGGCGCGCGGCACGCAGCTGGGCTGCCGGGGCGTGGTCGTGCACGCCGGGTCGGCCGTCGGGGAGGACCGCTACGACGCCGCGCTGGCCCAGCTGCACGAGCGGCTGCTGCCGGTGCTCGACGCCGTCGGCGACTCCGCGCCCCGGCTGCTGATCGAGCCGACCGCCGGCGGCGGCAAGTCCCTGGCCGCGACCGTCAAGGACCTCGGCCCCTACCTCGCGGCGCTGGAGAACCACCCGCTGGTCGGCGTCTGCTTCGACACCTGCCACGCGTGGGCGGCGGGGCACGACCTCGCCGTCCCCGGCGGGATGACCGCGACGCTCGACGCCCTCGAGGCCGCCGTCGGCCCGGGCCGGCTCGGGCTGGTGCACGCCAACGACTCCCTCGACGAGTGCGGCTCCAAGCGCGACCGGCACACGACGATCGGCGAGGGCTCGATCGGGGTGGCTCCGTTCGCCGAGCTGCTGGCCCACCCCTCCATGGACGGCGTCCCGCTGGTGGTCGAGACGCCCAGCGAGCTCGACGGCTCACCCTCGGCGGGCCACGCCCGCGACATCGCCCTGCTGTGCTCCCTGCTGCCCGCCCGCGCGTCCGTCGCCGCCTGAGGACGGGGATCAACCCGCACTCATCACCGGTCGTGGGTCACTTGCGCCAGAACAGGTGGTGCGTCACGCCGCTCGAGCTGGGCACGACATCGAGGTGGAAGCGGTCGAGCAGCTCCTCGGGTGACGTCCAGAGCCGTGCCCCGGATCCGAGCTCCACCCGGGTGACCACCACGTGCATGGTGTCGACGAGGTCGGCGTCGAGGAACTGCCGGATGGTGGTGGCGCCGCCACCGAGTCGGACGTCCTTGCCCTGGGCCGCCTCCCGCGCCTGTCCGAGGACCGCGGCAGGGTCGCCGTCGACGAAGTGGAACGTGGTGTCGGAGAGCGTGAACGACGGACGCGTGTGGTGGGTCAGGACGAACACCGGGGTGCGGAACGGAGGCTCGGCACCCCACCAGCCCTGCCACTCGTAGTCCTGCCACGGGCCCCGCTGGGGACCGAATTTGTTGCGCCCCATGATCTCGGCGCCGATGTTCCGGTCGTAGTCACGCGTGAAGTAGTCGTCGAGACCGCGGCTTCCCCCGGGCTCGGTGCGCATGGACCAGCTGGCCGTGGCACCGGCCCACGTGAACATCTCGCCGGGGTCGGCGTGGCCGAAGGGTCTCTCGAGAGTCTGGTTCTCGCCCGCACCGAACCCGTCGCTCGAGACGGTGAAGTTCTGGACTCTCAGCAGCTGGTTCACGTGGCTCTCCTCGGTGGTGGTCGACAGTTCGACTGCCGAGATCCGGCAGACTCATCGCCCGCACGGCGTGCCTGTTCTCAGCGGTCGAGGAGCACGCTCAGGACGTCCGCGGCCCGGTCGACGGCGGTGCGGTCGACGTCCAGGTGCAGGACGAGCCGGATCCGGCGGGCGCTCACCTGGCTGACCAGCACGCCCTGCGCCTTCGCGGCCTCGGCGATCACCGGCGCGGCGACGTCGTCCAGCACGACCATGTTCGTCTCGACGGACGACGGGTCGACGCCGAGCCGCTTCGCCAGCAGCTGCGCGTGCTCGTGGTCCTCGCCCAGCCGGGGCAGGTGGTGGTCGAGCGCGTACAGTCCCGCCGCGGCCAGCACGCCGGCCTGGCGCATCCCGCCGCCGAGCCGCTTGCGCCACAGCCGCGCGGTCGCGATCCGCTCCGCCGACGCGACGAGCACCGAACCGACCGGCGCGCCCAGGCCCTTCGACAGGCAGACGGACGCCGTGTCGGCGAGCCGGCCGTAGGTCGACAGCTCGGTGCCCGAGGCGACGGCGGCGTTCCAGATGCGGGCGCCGTCCAGGTGAACGGCGACACCGGCGCCGCGGGACCAGTCCCAGAGCGTGCGCAGCTCACCGAGCGGCTGCACCAGCCCGCCGCCGCGGTTGTGCGAGTTCTCCACGGCGATCGCGGCCGTCGCGGTCAGGTGCCAGTCGGTCTTCGGCCGCACCTGCGCGATCAGCTGGGCGGCGTCGAGCCGGCCCTGTCCTCGCCCCGGCGCGCCGGAGACGACCGTGCGGGTCGAGATGCCGAAGATCGCGGCCGCGGCGCCCATCTCGTAGGTGACGACGTGCGCGTCGGCGTCGCAGAGCACCTCCTGGCCGGGCTCGCAGACCAGCCGCATGCCGATCTGGTTGCCCATCGTCCCGGAGGGGACGAACAGCGCCGCCTCGTGGCCGAACATCCCGGCCACCCGCTCCTCGAGCGCGGTGATCGTCGGGTCCTCGCCGTAGACGTCGTCCCCGACCTCGGCCTCGGCCATCGCCCGGCGCATCCCGGCGGTCGGCTTCGTGACCGTGTCGGAGCGCAGGTCGACCAGGGAAGAGGGGGTCATTCCGCTACGCCTTTCGGCCGCGTCCAGAGGCTCGTCCCGATCCTGCGAGGGAGGACGAGGACGGGGACCTCATCCACGCAGCATCTCCGCCACGAGGAACGCCAGCTCCAGCGACTGCCCGGTGTTCAGTCGCGGGTCGCACGCGGTCTCGTAGCGGCTGTTCAGGTCGTCGTCGCTGATCTCCATGGCCCCGCCGAGGCACTCGGTGACGTCCTCGCCGGTCAGCTCCACGTGGATGCCGCCCGGCCAGGTGCCCAGCGCCCGGTGGACGTCGAAGAAGCCCAGCACCTCGTCGACCACGCGGTCGAAGTGGCGGGTCTTGTAGCCCGACGGCGACTCGTGCGTGTTGCCGTGCATCGGGTCGCACTGCCACACGACCTGGTGGCCGCTGGCGGTGACCTTCTCGACGATCGCCGGCAGGACGTCGCGGATCTTGCCGTTGCCCATCCGGCTGATCAACGTCAGCCGACCGGGGAGGCCCTCCGGATCGAGGCGCTCGACCAGCTCCGTGGCCTGCTCGGGCGTCGTCGTCGGGCCGATCTTGACGCCGATCGGGTTGGCCAGCTTCGAGACGAACTCGATGTGGGCGCCGTCCATCTGGCGGGTGCGCTCCCCCACCCACAGGAAGTGCGCCGACGAGGCGTACGCCCGGCCGCCGTGCACCCGCAGCAGCGCCCGCTCGTAGTCGAGGATCAGGGCCTCGTGGCTGTTGTAGAGCTCCACCCCGCGCATGGCCTCGGAGTCGATGCCGCAGGCCTTCATGAAGGCCAGCGCCCGGTCGATCTCGCGGGCGATGACCTCGTACCGCACCCCGGCCGGGGAGTTGGCGACGAAGTCCTTGTTCCAGTCGTGCACCGCGTGCAGGTCGGCCAGACCGCCCCGGGCGTACGCCCGGATCATGTTCATCGCCGCGGCCGAGTTCGCGTAGGCACGGACCAGCCGGTACGGGTCGGGGATCCGCTTCTCGAGCACCGGCGCCAGGTCGTTGACCATGTCGCCCCGGTAGGACGGCAGGCCCAGCGCGTCGGTCTCCGACGAGCGCGGCTTGGCGTACTGCCCGGCCACCCGGCCCACCTTCACCACGGGCACGCTCGCGCCGTAGGTGAGGACGACGGCCATCTGCAGCAGCGTGCGCGTGGTGCTCTGCAGGTGCGCGTCGGTGTTGAGGTCGAAGGTCTCCGCGCAGTCGCCGCCCTGGAGCAGGAACGCCTTGCCCAGCGCGACGTCGGCGAGCTGGGCACGCAGCGTGTCGATCTCGGCGGGCGCCACGATGGGCGGCACGGTCGAGAGCGTGTCGAGGACGGCGTCGAGCGCGGGCCGGTCCGGCCAGCGCGGCTGCTGGGCGGCGGGGAGATCCCGCCACCGGTCCAGACCGGGGACCAGCTCAGCAGATTCGGGGAGACTCACGCCCACGAGAGTACGGCGTTCAGGCCCCGTCCCGAGGCTCGCCCCGAGCCTGCGAGGGGTGAGGAGGACGGGGTCCTCCTTCAGCCGAAGAAGACCTCGGCCTCCGCGTACCGCTCGGCCGGCACCAGCTTCAGCTGCGCGGTGGCCGCGCTCAGCGGCACCCGCACGATGTCGGTCCCGCGCAGCGCGACCATGACCCCCGACTGCCCGTCGTGCACGGCGTCGACCGCGGCCAGCCCGAAGCGGGTGGCGAGCACCCGGTCGAACGGCGAGGGCGTGCCGCCACGCTGGATGTGCCCGAGGACGACGGCCCGCGCCTCCCGGCCGGTCCGCTCCTCGATCAGCGAGGCCAGTGCCGCGCCGATGCCGCCGAGACGCACGTGGCCGAAGGCGTCCTTCTCCCCCGTCGTGAGCGACAGGTCGCCGTTCTTCGGCTTCGCGCCCTCGGAGACGACGACGATCGGCGAGTAGCCGGAGTCGAAGCGGTGCTGGCAGTGTGCGACGACGGCGTCGACGTCGAACGGGTTCTCCGGGATCAGGATGACGTTGGCGCCCCCGGCCATGCCGGCGTGCAGCGCGATCCACCCCGCGTGCCGCCCCATCACCTCGACGACGAGGGTGCGGTGGTGGCTGTCGCCGGTGGTGTGCAGCCGGTCGATGGCCTCCATCGCGACGCCCACGGCCGTGTCGAAGCCGAAGGTGTAGTCCGTGGAGTCCAGGTCGTTGTCGATGGTCTTCGGGACGCCGACGACGCGCACCCCCGCCTCGGCCAGCTTGGTGGCGACGCCCAGGGTGTCCTCCCCGCCGATCGGGATCAGCGCGTCGATGCCGAGCCGTTCGAGACTGGCCATCACCCGGTCCGGCCCGCCCTCGACGCCGTACGGGTTGGTGCGCGAGGTGCCGAGGACGGTGCCCCCGCGCGGCAGGATCCCGCGGACCGCGTGCAGGTCCATGGGCACCGTGTCGCCCTCGAGCACGCCCCGCCAGCCGTCACGGAAGCCGATGATCTCGTCGTCGTGCTCGGCGATCCCCTTGCGGACGACCGCCCGGATGACGGCGTTGAGGCCTGGGCAGTCGCCGCCGCCGGTCAGGATGCCGATGCGCATGGAGTTCCTCCGGGAAGGAGTCGGGGCCGGACGAGGTTGGACGGCGTCATGATGCCGCAGGTCACGACCACACATGCAGGTTCGTCATGATCGCCGTCACCGGAGCCACCGGAGCACTCGGCCGGCGGGTCGTGGCGCGACTGGCCGCCGCGGACGTCGTCCCCCTCCGGCTGGTGGTGCGCGACGCCGCTCGCGCCCCCGACGTGCCGGGCGCCGAGGTCGTGGCGAATCCCGGCGGCTACGCCGACCCCGAGGGGTTCCGGGCCGTGCTGGACGGCGTCGACACCCTCTACCTGGTCTCCGCCGCGGAGGCAGAGGACCGCCTCCAGCAGCACGTCGACGCCGTCGATGCGGCGGTGGCGGCCGGCGTGCGGCGGATCGTCTACACCTCGTTCCTCGGCGCGACGCACGATGCGGTGTTCACGCTGGTCCGCCAGCACGCCGCGACGGAGGACCGCATCCGGGAGAGCGGCGTCCGCCACACCTTCCTCCGGCACAGCCTGTACGCCGACTTCGTGCCGTTCTTCGCCACGCGGGAGGACGGCCGTGCCGTGATCGCCGCCCCGGCCGGCGAGGGCCGGACCAGCTTCGTCTCCCGCGACGACCTGGCCGACGTCGGCGCCGCCGTCCTCCTCGACGACTCCGGTCGATTCGACGGCCAGGCCCTCGAGGTCACCGGGCCGGAGGCGCTGTCGATGGCCGACGCGGCTCGCGTGCTCTCCGAGGTCACCGGGGTCCCCACCGAGTACCGCGCGCAGACGGTCGAGGAGGCGTGGGCGACCCGTCGTCCGTCCGGGCACCCGGACTGGGAGATCGAGGGCTGGGTGACGAGCTACCTGGCGATCGCCGCCGGCGAGCTGGCAGCCGTCACCGATGTGGTCCCTAGCGTGACGGGGCACCCGGCCCGCACGGTGGCCGAGCACCTGCACGCCCATCCGGAGGACTGGGCGAACCTGCGCTAGACCCCGACGGTTCCGTCGATCCCCTCGCGCAGGAGGTCGGCGTGCCCGTTGTGCCGGGCGTACTCCTGGATCACGTGCAGCATCACCAGGCGCAGCGAGTACACGTCACCCGATCTCCGGTCGACGCCGGTCACGTCGAGGGACGGCGCCGCGCGCTCGATCCGGCGGGCGTGCTCCACCTCCGCCTCCCAGGCCGCGAACGCCTCGTCGCGACTCGCGCCCGACGCGTCGTAGGCCACCTGGAAGTCACCGTCCGGTGACCAGACGAGCGGGATGTCCTGTCCGTCGATCACGCGGCGGAACCAGGATCGCTCGACCTCGGCCAGGTGCCGCACCAGGCCGAGGAGGGAGAGCGTCGACGGCGGCATGGAGCGACGACGGAGGTCCTCGTCGGCCAGTCCGTCGCACTTGGTCGCCAGCGTCGCCCGGTGCCAGTCGAGGCAGGCGCGCACCGTCTCGCGCTCGCCGCCGACGAGGGGTGGCTCGATCCGCCTGGTGGTCATGGGGCCATCCTCCCGGGCGGGTGATGTCGGTCCGGTCACGGTCGGGGCCGGGACGTACCGGCATGCGGTCCGCCTGCCGAGTAACGGAACGACAGCAGGATCCACTGAGCTGCCGACGAGACCGGGGAACCGCACCGTGCGTTCGACAACCTTGCCCGACTGGGCCGTGCCCGCCCACTGGGGTATCCGCAGCAAGGTGGTGGCGCTGGCGCTGGTCAGTGTCGTCGTCACCGGGACCGCCATGGCCGGTGTCAGCGCCTGGCAGAGCGGCCGGTTCGCCGACGTCGCGCGGACCGACGTGAGTGCGCTCGTCGAGGAGGACATCTCCCGGACCGCGGCCGGTGTCTACGACGTCGTGGCCACCCAGGGCGCCTCGACCGCGGCGAAGGTGGACGCCGACCTCGCCGTCGCCCAGTACGTGCTCGCCGAGGCCGGCGGGTTCGGCGTCGACGACGACCCCGAGAACATCGTCACGTGGGACGCCAAGAATCAGTTGTCCGGCGAGGTGACGCCGATCGAGCTCCCCCGCGTCCTGATCGGCGAGGAGGGGCTGGCCAGGAACAGCGACGTCGCCGTCCCGACCCCGGTCGTCGACACGGTCAAGTCGATGGTCGGCGGGACCGCGACGATCTTCCAGAAGACCCCGGCCGGTGACTTCCTCCGGGTCGCCACCAACGTCCAGGCCGCCTCCGGCGCGCGGGCCATCGGCACGTTCATCCCGGCCGTCAACCCGGACGGCAAGCCCAACCCGGTCGTCGCCACGGTGACCAGCGGCCAGACCTACCGGGGCAACGCCTTCGTCGTCGACTCCTGGTACGTCTCGGCCTACACGCCGCTGGTGGGCCCTGCCGGCGACGTCGTCGGCATGCTCTACGTCGGCCAGAAGCAGGAGAACCTGCCCGCTCTGCGGGAGAGCCTGAACGCGACCTCCGTCGGCGAGAACGGCCACGTCGAGGTGTACGGCGGCACCGGCGACCGCGCCGGCACCGTGCTGATCAGCCCGGACGGCGCCCTCGACGGCGAGAACCTGCTCGACGCCGTCGACGCCGACGGAGCCCCGTACGTGCAGCAGCTGGTCGAGGCCGCCGTGGCGCTCCCGGCCGGCGAGCTGGCCACGATCCGCTACGTCGACCCGGAGGCCGGCGCGACCACCGTGCGCCTGACCTACTACGCCCCCTGGGACTGGGTCATCGCGACCGTCGCCCGGGACAGCGACTTCTCCGGCCCGGTCGAGTCGATGGAGAGCGGCCGCAGCTCGATGCTCACGGCCCTGCTCGTCGCCGTCCTGGTCATCGCCGCCATCGGCGGCGCCGTCTCGTACTGGATCGGCCGCCGGCTGACCGCCCCGCTGGTGGATCTCCGCGACCGGATGGCCGAGATCGCCGACGGGGAGGGCGACCTGACCCAGCGCATGGACGACTCGCGCTCGGACGAGGTCGGCCAGCTCTCCGGCGCCTTCAACCGCTTCGTCGACAAGGTGGCCGGCACCGTGCGCGACATCGGCTCCTGCGCCCGCGAGGTCGCCACGTCCGCTGCGGGGGTCTCCGGCGTCGCCGACGGCCTCGCCGTGCGGGCCGCCCGTAGCCGCGACCAGGCCCAGGGCGCCCACCAGGTCGCCGCCGAGATCAGCTCGAGTGTGTCCGCGGCGGCGTCCGGGGCGTCGGAGATGGGCACGTCGATCTCCGAGATCGCCCGCAGCGCCGCCGACGCCGCGGAGGTGGGCCGGCAGGCGGCCGACCTCGCGCAGCGGACCGAGGCGACCATCGCCGCCCTGGGCGCGAGCTCCGCCGAGATCGGCGACGTCGTCAAGGTGATCTCCGGCGTCGCCGGGCAGACCAACCTGCTCGCGCTCAATGCCACGATCGAGGCCGCCCGCGCCGGCGACGCCGGCAAGGGCTTCGCCGTCGTCGCCAACGAGGTCAAGGAGCTGGCCCAGGAGGCCGGCCGGGCCAGCGAGGAGATCGCCCAGCGCGTGCAGGGCATCCAGGCCGAGACGACGGCGGCCGTGCGGGCCATCGCCCAGATCGCCGAGGTCGTGGCAACCATGAACGACCACCAGACGACGATCGCCAGCGCCGTCGAGGAGCAGACCGCGACGACCGGAGAGCTGACCCGGAGCGTCGCCGCGGCCGCCGAGGGAGCGGGCACGGTCACCACGACGCTGACCTCGGTCAGTCAGGACGCCGAGGACAGCGCCCAGGACGTCGACCGGGCACGGACCGCCGCCCGCGAGCTGGACGCCCTGTCGGCCGAGCTCAACCGGCTCCTCGGAGCGTTCACCGTCTGAAGAAGGACCCCCTCCCCGAGCCCTTCGCAGGCTCAGGGGCACGCCCGGAGGGAGCCATCGCGGGGTCACGGGAGGGCCTACATCCTCGCCTTGTGTGTGCTCGGCCGGATCGGTAGACCCCGGTGGTGGACACCGACGAGCTGCTCGCGACCATGCCCTTCGCCGTCGCCACCGGGGTGCGGCTCGACCGTGCCCGGCCGGACGAGGTGACCGGCCACCTGCCCTGGGCGCCGGAGCGGTGCACGGCCGGCGGCGTGCTGCACGGCGGTGCGTTGATGACGCTGGCGGACTCGGTCGGCGCCGTCTGCGCCTTCCTCAACCTGCCGGCCGGCGCGTCGACGGCGACGGTGTCGTCGTCCACGTCGCTGATGCGGGCGGTGCGGAGCGGCAGCGCGCGTGCCGTTGCCCGACCGCTCCACGCCGGCCGGTCGTTCGTCGTGGTCTCGGTCGACCTCAGCGACGACGACGGACGGCGGGTCGCGCAGGTGACCCAGACCCAGGCGGTCCTGACGGCCTGAGCCGGTCAGCCGGCCGCGGCGTCCATCGCGTTCCACCGGAGGAGGTTGTAGCGGGCGTCGACGAGGGCGTCGTGCGTGCCGGGTGGCTTGGGCGGGAGCGCGGGCTGTCCCAGGTCGTCCCAGCGCTGGCGCAGCTCACGGGTGAACCGCGGGATCGGCCGCGGCAGGGCCGGCATCGCGCCCCACAGCTGGCAGAGGGCGACGTGGTCGTACGCGCCGAACCAGGCCCAGAGCTCGATCTCCTCGCCCGGCGCGGTGAGGAACGACAGCAGCTCGTCGCGGATCCGCTGCCTGCTGCGCCAGGCCTTGTCCGCCGGGGAGGGCAGCTGGTCGAGCACGTTGCGCCGCACCCACGGGATGGCCTTGTCGGGGTCGAACTCGGTGCTGACCGCGTAGAACTCGCGGCCGGTCTCGTCGACGACGCCGATCGAAACCAGGTCGATCGTGGTGCCGTCCTCGATGAACTCGGTGTCGTAGAAGAAGCGCCGCACGTGGGTCACGGTAGGCGGCGCTAGTTTCACGCCCATGCCCGTACTCGCCATCGACGCAGGAACGACCGGGGTGACCGCGCTGGTCGTGGGCGAGCAGGGCGACGTCCTGTCCCGCGGCTACCGCGAGTTCGCGCAGCTGTTCCCCCGCCCCGGGTGGGTCGAGCACGAGCCCGACGACATCTGGACGGCGACGGTCGCCGCGTGCCGCGAGGCGATGGCGGGTGCCGACGAGCGCCCGACCTGCATCGGCATCACCGACCAGCGCGAGACCGCGGTCGTGTGGGACCGGCGCACGCTGCACTCGCCCCGCCCGGCCATCGTCTGGCAGGACCGGCGCACCACCGCCATCTGCGACCGGCTCCGGCCCGACGAGGAGCGTGTCTCCGAGCTCACGGGTCTCCGGCTGGACCCGTACTTCACCGGCACCAAATACGCCTGGCTGGCCGAGCACGAGCCGCAGCTGTGGGCCGGTGTACGGGACGGCTCGCTGGCGCTCGGGACGGTCGACTCCTACGTGATCGCCCGCCTCACCGGCGGCGCCGCGCACGTCACCGACCCGAGCAACGCCAGCCGGACGCTGCTCTACGACATCGGCAAGGGCGCCTGGTCCGACGAGTTGTGCGACCTGTTCGACGTCCCGGCGTCCGCGCTGCCAGAGGTCGTGCCGAGCTCCGGCGTCGTCGGAACCACCGACCCCGACGCCTTCCTGGGGCTCTCGCTGCCGATCGCCGGGATCGCCGGCGACCAGCAGGCGGCCCTGTTCGGGCAGGCCTGCTACTCCCCCGGGATGAGCAAGTGCACCTACGGCACGGGCTCCTTCGTGCTCACGAACACCGGCTCCACACCGGTGCGCTCCGACGCCGGGCTGCTGACGACCGTCGCGTGGGATCTCGGCGCCGGCCTGGTCTACGCCCTCGAAGGCGCGATCTTCGTGACCGGCGCTGCCGTGCAGTGGCTGCGCGACGGCCTGGGGCTGATCGACTCCGCCGCCGAGATCGAGGGACTGGCCCGCACCGTCCCCGACTCCGGCGACGTCGTCTTCGTGCCCGCGCTCACCGGCATGGGCGCCCCGCACTGGGACCCGCACGCCCGCGGCGCGATCGTCGGAATCACCCGCGGCACCACGCGCGCCCACCTCGCGCGGGCAACCCTGGAGGCGATCGCCTTCGAGGTCCGCGACGTGGTCGACGTGATGGTCACCGAGGCCGGGCTCGAGGTGCCGGAGCTGTCGGCCGACGGCGGGGCCAGCGCGAACGACCTGCTCCTGCAGCTGCAGGCCGATCAGCTCGGCGTCCCGGTCCGCCGTCCGAAGGTCACCGAGACGACCGCCCTCGGGGCGGCGTTCCTGGCCGGACTGGGTACCGGGGTGTGGGGCAGCACCGACGAGCTGGCGCAGACCTGGGCCCTGGACCGCCGGTTCGAGCCCGAAGAGGGACGACGGGACGACGGCCGGCACGACCGCTGGCGCGACGCCCTCCCCCGCGCCGGGAAGTGGACCTCCTGACCCCGCCGGTGCTCACCGGCCGACTCGTCCTGCCGGTGGTCACCGCCGCACACGTCGCCGCGGTCACGTCGGGACGGCGGCTGCCCGCATGGGCGCCGGACTTCCCGTCCGAGGGCGACCGCGTGATCGCCGGGATGCTCGACCGCGAAGGGGTGCCGGCCGGCGCGGACGCGCACTTCGGCCAGCGACTGGTGGTCGAGCGCGAGACAGGGCTCACCGTGGGCGGGGTCGGGCTGTTCGGTCCGCCGAAGGACGGGCGGGTCGAGCTCGGCTACGGGATCGTCGAGTCGCGCCGCGGCCGCGGGTACGCGACGGAGGCGGCGCGCGCGATGGTCGAGCTGGCCCTCGGTCTTCCGGGGGTCACGGAGGTCGTCGCGGGCGTCGACCCCACCAACGGCGCATCCGTCCGCGTGCTGGAGAAGGCCGGGCTGACCTTCCGTTCGGACGACGGCGACGAGTCGCGTTACTCGATCGTCAGCGGTCGTCGTTCTCCGTCAGCGGGATGACCCAGGGACGCCGTTCGGCGATCAGGCCGTCGCAGGCCCTTACGCGGCGGGTGAGTTCTTCGCCTGGGCTCCGATCGAGTTCTTCCCGAACTCCTGCCCGTTCAACGCGGCGATGTCGCGCTCCAGCTGCGGGACCCGCTTCGCCGACACCGCCATCGCGACCTTCTCCGCGAGCACGCCGGTCACCATCTGCCGCAGCGCCGAGACCACCGCGACCGAGCCGGGCACGAACACCCGCCGGCGCCGGGTCTCCAAGTTCTCCGCCAGCGCCTGGGCGCAGACCTCGACGGACGTGAAGGCGCCCAGCGGGCCGGGGAGCTGCTTGCGGGTGGCCTTGAACGTGGGCAGCGCCTCCTCGGTGTCGCGCACGAGGTCGGTGTCGATCCAGGTCGGGTGGGCGCTGGCGACGGTCACCCCGCGGTGGGCGACCTCCAGCCGCAGCGCGTCGCCGAACCGCTCGAGACCCGCCTTGGCCGCGCAGTAGGCGCTCATGCCGGGGAGCACCGTGAAGGCCGCCGCCGAGCTGATCAGCAGGATGTGGCCCTTGCGCTTCGCGATCTCGGGGAGCGCCGCGTGCGCGGTGAGCATCGACCCGATCAGGTTGACCTCGATGGTGCGGGCCAGCGAGTGCGCCGATGCGGTGTAGACCGTCGTCAGCGGCGCGATGCCGGCATTGGCGACGGCGATGTCGAGGCCGCCGAACGTCTCGACCGTCCGCTGCACCGCGGCCTTCAGCGCCTCGGGGTCGGTGACGTCGGCCTCGACCCACAGGTGCTCCGGCCCGAGCTCGTCGGCGACCGCGGCCAGCCGCTCCGGCTCCAGCCCGACGAGAGCCACGCGCGCGCCCCGTGCGGCCGCCTTGCGGGCCAGCGCGGCACCGATGCCGCGGGCGGCCCCGGTGATCAGCACCGACTTTCCGACCAGGGAGGTACGGGAACGCGCCATCGATTGCTCCTCGGGGTCGAGCGCTCGAATTGAGCACTGCTCGCAGGCCGTTGTAGCTTGTTGAGCGTTGCTCAGCAAGCCGGAGGAGTCCAGTGACCAGCACGCTCGAGACCCAGCCCGCCGCCGCGCCCGGGCCGGCCGCCGCCGCCGTCCGTGAGGTCCGCGTCGCGATCATCGGGTCCGGCTTCGCCGGCCTCGGCATGGCCATCGCACTCCGGCGGCGGGGCGAGCACGACTTCGTCGTCCTCGAGCGGGCTGACGACGTCGGCGGCACCTGGCGGGACAACACCTATCCCGGCGCGGCCTGCGACGTGCAGTCCAACCTGTACTCGTTCTCCTTCGCCCCGAACCCGGACTGGCCGCGCTCCTACTCCGAGCAGCCGGAGATCCAGGCCTACCTGCAGGCGACCGCCGACCGCTTCGGCGTCCGCGAGCACTGCGTCTTCGGCGCCGACGTCACCTCGGCCCGGTGGGACGACGCGTCCCGGCGCTGGCAGGTCCGGACGACGGCCGGCGAGTTCCGCGCCCAGGTGCTCGTCTCCGCCGCGGGTGCGCTGGCCGACCCGACCTATCCCGACATCCCGGGTCTCGACGGCTTTGCCGGCACGGTCATGCACTCCGCCCGCTGGGACGACTCGCACGACCTCACCAGCGAGAAGGTCGCCGTGATCGGCACCGGCGCCTCGGCCATCCAGGTGGTGCCGGCCATCCAGCCGATCGTCGACAGCGTCGCGGTCTACCAGCGGACGCCGGCCTGGGTGGTCCCCCGCACCGACCACCCCGTGAAGCCGCTGATGCGCACGCTCTACCGGTTCGTCCCGGGGCTGCAGCGCGCCGTCCGTTCCGCGTTGTACCTCTTCCGCGAGTTCCTCGTCATCGGCATGGCCAAGCAGCGCCGCTTCCTCAAGCCGGTGGCCAAGCTGGCCCGCACCCACCTGCACCGCCAGGTCCGCGACCCCAAGCTGCGCGCGGCGCTGACCCCGGACTACACGATCGGCTGCAAGCGTATCTTGATCAGCAACGACTACTTCCCCGCCGTCGCGGCACCCAACGCCGAACTGGTCACGGCCGGGATCGCCGAGGTGCGCGAGCACTCGATCGTCGACCGGGACGGCATCGAGCGCCCGACCGACACGATCGTGCTGGCCACCGGCTTCCACGTCACCGACCTGCCGATCGCCGAGAAGATCTGCGGTCGCGGCGGGACGTCGCTCGCCGAGGTGTGGTCCGACGGCATGGTGAGCAACCGGAGCAGCACCGTGGCCGGCTTCCCCAACCTGTTCCTGCTGGTCGGGCCCAATGTCGGCGTCGGCCACACGTCGATGGTCTACATGATCGAGTCGCAGGTCGCCTACGTCGACGACGCCCTGCAGACCATGGACGCCGAAGGCCTCGAGGTGCTGGAGACGACGGAGCAGGCGCAGCAGGCCTACCGCGACCTGATCGCCGAGAAGTCGAAGGGCACCGTGTGGCTCGCCGGGGGCTGCGCCAGCTGGTACCTCGACAAGCACGGGCACAACACCACGCTCTGGCCCGATTTCACGTTCCGGTTCCGCAGACTCACCCGCACGCTCGACCGGGAGAACTACGTCGGCACCCCCGCCGCCGCGCCGGCCGGCACCCCGGAGGTGGCCGCGTGACCGCCGCAGCGCCCACGACGGCGACCGCGTCGACGGTGTGGCGGCGCGTCGCCGCCGTCCGCACTCCCGACGGTGCCCAGCTGCACGCCACGGTCGACGGCTCCGACGACGCCCCGGTCACCCTCGTCCTGGCCCACGGCTGGACGCTGGCCCAGGCGGCCTGGGACGACGTCGCCGACCTGCTCGCTCCCCGCATCGCCGCCGGGGACCTCCGGCTCGTCCGGTACGACCAGCGAGGGCACGGGCGCTCCACCTGGGGCAGTGCTCCCGATGTAGCCCCCATCTCGATCGACCAGCTCGGACAGGACCTCGGCGAGGTGCTCGAGCAGCTGGCCCCCGACGGGCCGGTCGTGCTGGGCGGGCACTCCATGGGCGGCATGACGATCATGGCCCTGGCCGCCGCGCGCCCCGAGCTGTTCGGCGACCGGGTCCGCGGCGTGGCCCTCGTGTCGACGTCCGCCGGCGATCTGTCCTCGGACCCGCGCAGCGCCGCCGGGCGGATGGCCCGGCTGAAGCCCGGAATGCTGAACGCGCTCCTCGGGGGTGCCCGCGTCCTGGAGCGGCTGCGCCAGCTCCTGCCGCCCGATCACCCGCGGCACCAGAAGATGGTCCGCGGCCTGCTCTACGGCGCCGACGCCACCGACGAGATGGTCGCCACCGGGGCGCGGATCATGCACGCGTCGACCGTCCGCTCGTTCATCGCCTTCATGCCGGCCCTCGACGACCACGACAAGCGCGAGGAACTCACCGCCCTCACCCAGGTGCCGGTCGAGATCTTCGTCGGCGACAGCGACCAGCTCACGCCCGGGCGGCACAGCCGACAGCTCGCGGAGGCCCTTCCCGACGCCCAGCTGCACGTGGTCGAGCGGACCGGGCACATGCTGACCCAGGAGCGCCCGCAGCTCGTCGTCGACGCGATCGAGCGGCTGCTGACTGCGGCCACCGCCGAGCGGGCGGTGAGCAGGATGGGCCGGTGACGGCCTCCCCCGCTCCTGAGCCGATCCGCCTGCGGCGTTCGGCCGGGGACCGGCGGGCACAGCTGGTGCAGATCGGCCTCGAGCTGCTGCCGACGACGCCGGTCCAGGAGCTCACGATCGACGAGGTTGCCCGGCGTGCCGGGATCAGCCGCAGCCTGCTGTTCCACTACTTCGCCACCAAGCGGGAGTACTACACCGCGGTCACCCGTGCGGCCGCCGACCTGCTGTGGGAGCACCTGCTCCCCCGGCCCGGGACGCCGCGGGACGAGCTGGTCCCCGGGATGCTGGACCGCTACGTCGGCTGGGTCGAGACCTTCCGGGACACGCACCTCGCCTTCGTGCGCGGCGCGGCCGGCGGCGATCCGTGGGTGTCGGAGGTCTACGAGGAGACCCGCGCCCGACTGGTGGACGTCGCCCTGGAGGCCCTGGACCTCCCGGACGACGCCCGCCGTCGGCAGGTGGTGCTCGCCTGGTTCGCCTTCACCGAGGACCTGGTCGGGCAGTGGACCCGCGAGCCGACGATGTCGCGGGCCGAGCTGCTGACCCTGCTCCGCGACGTCCTGGACCGCCTCACCACGTAAGGAGCTCTCGGTACCGAGAGCTCCTCGGATTCAGCCCGCGAGGGACGTCGGTGCGCGGTCGGCGGACTCCTCCGGCGGCGGCTGCAACTGGGCGACCACCTCGGGAGCGCTCGACCCGGTGGCGTCCATCGACTTCTTCACCGTTGCGCCGTAGACGTCGACGTACTCCTGGCCCGACAGCGTCATGATCTCGTACATGATCTCGTCGGTGATGGAGCGCTCGACGAAGCGGTCACCCGACAGGCCCTCGTAGCGGGAGAAGTCCAGCGGCTTGCCGAAGCGCACCTCGACCCGGGGCATCTTCTTCCCGAACGGCAGCGGGCGGCTGGTGTAGATCATCGCGACGGGGATCACCGGGGCGCCGGTCTCCAGCGTCATGCGGGCGACGCCGGTCTTGCCGCGGAAGAGCCGGCCGTCCGGCGACCGGGTGCCCTCCGGGTAGATGCCGAGCACCTTGCCCTCCCGCAGGATGCGCAGACCGGTCAGGATCGCGTCCTCCGCGGCCGAGGCGCTGGACCGGTCGATCGGCACCTGCCCGGCGCCGGAGAAGAACGCCCGCTGGAGCCTGCCCTTGACCCCGGTGCCCGTGAAGTACTCGGCCTTGGCGAGGAAGGTCACCCGGCGCTTGAGCAACAGCGGCATGTGGATCCAGTCGGCGGCGGACAGGTGATTGCTCGCCAGGATCGCCGCGCCCGTCTCCGGCACGTGCTCCGTGCCGTCGGCGCGCGGACGGAAGACGGCGTGGACCACCGGGCCGATCGCGATGAACTTGAGGAACCAGTAGAACAACACGCCTCCCTCGTGAGCTGCCAGACTAAGGAGCCTGACCGCCGAATCACAATCGGCTGCACCGAGTGAGCTACCCGCGCACCAGCCCCAGCCGGTCGGCACCGCCGCCGGAGGCCGAGGAGGACCCCCGTTGTCTGGACCGACCGTGCCCACCGACGTCATGCCCGGCGCCGAGCCGTTCGCCTTCCCCGGAGGCGACGGTCCCGACGGGCGCACCGGCGTGCTGCTGGTCCACGGGTTCACCGGCACCCCCATGAGCATGCGGCCGTGGGGTGAGCACCTCGCGGCCGAGGGCTTCGCCGTCAGCTGTCCGTTGCTGCCCGGCCACGGCACCCGGTGGCAGGACTGCAACACCAGCACCCACGACCAGTGGACGACGGCCGTTAGCGTGGCCTACGACGCCCTCGCCGCCGAGTGCGACCGCGTCTTCGTCGCCGGCCTGTCGATGGGCGGCACGCTGGCCACCCGGCTGGCCCAGGTGCGGCCGGACGACGTCGCCGGGCTGATCCTGGTGAACCCGGCGCTGCTGACCCAGCGCCTGGACGCCAAGCTGCTGCCGATGATCGCCAAGCTCACGGGCAGCTGGGCCCCCATCGCCAGCGACATCAAGAAGCCCGGCATCACCGAGCTGGCCTATCCCAAGCTGCCGACCCGGGCGATGATGCAGCTCCGCACGCTGTGGGCCGCCACCCGCGGCGACCTCGCGAAGGTCACCGCCCCGGTGATCGTCTTCCACAGCGCCGAGGACCACGTCGTCGAGCCGATCAACAGCCAGGTGCTCCTGGACGGGATCTCCAGCACCGACACCACCGAGGTCGTCCTGCGGGACAGCTACCACGTGGCGACCCTGGACAACGACGCCCCGGCGATCTTCGAAGGCTCGGTCGACTGGATCCGAGCCCACGTCCCCTCGGTGCCCCCCGCGGAGAGTCCCGCGGCGGAGACCCGGTGAACGCGCGCCGGGGGCGGCGGGACAACGGGCTGGACGCCCCGCTCTGGAGCCCGTTGCGCGACGTCGACCCCCGGATCGGCGAGCACCTGCTCGACCTGTTGCACGCCGTCGGCATCGCCGCGTACCTGGAGCCCTCCGCGGACGTCGAGCCCTACACGCGGTCGGTGAGCCTGCCCAGCCCGCCGTCGGACCGGCTCTTCGTCGACCGTGCCCGGCGCGCCGAGGCCCGCACCGTCGTCGACGAGCACGTGCCGGCCGCCGCCGAGACCCCGGAGTCGACCGGACCGAAGGACGCGCGGACGGAGCCCGTCCGTGGGCCCGAGCGGGCCGTCGTCCGCCGGAACGTGGACGAGGAGGCCGAGTGGGCGGGCATCGTCGCCGCCTTCGAGGCCGAGCACGGCCGCAACACGGTCGCGGAGCCGCCGTCGGAGGCGCCGCCGCCGACCCCGCACGAGGTGCCGATCCTCGACCGCCCCGACGAGCACTACGAGCCCCCGCCACCCCCGCCGCTGCCGGCCCCCTCCCCCGCCTCGCTGTACGCCGTGCTGCTCGTGGCGCTCGGGGTGCTGCTCCTCGGCGCGCCCGGGGTGCTGCACCTGTCCGCCGACCTCGGCCTGGTCCTGGGCGTGGCCTCGATCGCCGGCGGCGCGGCGATGCTCGTGTCCCGGATGCGGGACAGGTCCGACGACGACGGCGACGACGGCGCGGTGGTGTAGCCGCGCCGAGCCCCTCAGTCGCTCGTCGGGAGACCCTCCGGGCACCCACTGCTCACGACGGCTAGGTTCCGGACCTGTGAACTCTCCAGCCGCTGCGCACTCCGCGACCGTCACCGTGACCGGCCATCTGATGGACACCGGCATCCTCGCCCGCATCATGGACGACGTCCTGGAGTACGGGGGCGACTACCGGATCGAGCGCCTGGACCTGGGCCGCCAGCACGAGGACGAGTCCCGGGCGCTGGTGGAGATCAGTGCCGACGAGTCCGAGCTGCTGGACCGGATCCTCATGCGGGTCCAGGTGCACGGCGCCAACGCCGTCGACCCCGGCACCGCGACCACCCGGTCCGCCCCGGCCGACGGCGTCTTCCCCGACGACTTCTACTCGACGACCAACCTGGAGACCCTCGTCCGGCTCGACCGGGAGTGGTTGCGGGTGCGCCAGCCGGAGATGGACTGCGGCCTCGTCGTCACCGAGGAGGACGGGCGGCCGGTGGTCGACACCGTGCCGGTCAGCGACGTGCGAGCCGGTGACACGGTCGTGTGCGGCGCCCACGGCGTGCGGGTCGAGCTGCCCCCGGTTGCGCCCCGCGGCGAGGAGGACGACTTCGGCTTCATGTCCTCGGCGGTGTCCAGCGAGAAGCCGCAGGCGCTGCTCGTCCGGCAGATCGCGGAGCGCATGCGCGAGGTCAAGGCGGCCGGGCAGAAGGTGCTGTGGGTCGGCGGCCCGGCCGTCGTCCACACGGGCGCGTCCCCGGCGATGGTCCGGCTGGTGCGCGCCGGCTACGTCGACGTCCTGTTCGCCGGCAACGCACTGGCCACGCACGACATCGAGTCGTCGCTGTTCGGCACGTCGCTCGGCGTCGACCTGGCCAAGGGCTCGGGCGTGCCGCACGGCCACGAGCACCACATCCGGGCGATCAACACGATCCGCCGGGAGGGCTCGATCGCGGCGGCGGTGACGTCCGGCGTCCTCACCGGGGGGGTGATGCACGCGATGGTGCAGGCCGGCAAGCCGTTCGTGCTGGTCGGCTCGGTCCGGGACGACGGCCCGCTGCCCGACGTCTACACCGACGTGATCGAGGGCCAGCGGGCGATGCGCGCGGAGCTGCCCAACGTGGGCTTCGCGATCATGGTCGCCACGATGCTGCACTCGATCGCGACCGGGAACATCCTGCCGGCGTCGATCCCCCTGGTGTCGGTGGACATCAACCCGGCCACGGTGACCAAGCTGGCCGACCGTGGCAGCGCGCAGGCGATGGGCATCATCACCGACATCGGCCTCTTCCTGGAGCAGCTGGCCCGCGAGCTCGCCCCGGAGTGAGACGCCTGAAGCGGCATCCTCTCGCGCAACACCAGTACTCGACATGTCGATGTCTCTCGACGGGTACATCGCCGACTCCACGGATTTCCTCGGCGGCGAGAACGGTGAGCGGCTGCACGAGTGGGCGGCGGCCGGCGCAACGGGTCGGGACTTGGCACGTCCGAGGCCTTGAGCACGAGTCGACGGAAGCCGGTGCCGTCCTCGCCGGACGCGGACCGCGGAGCTGATGGACCACCGGGGCGGGAGCCACGACGGGCGCCCGATCGTCGTCCCCAGCCACCGTCCCCCGGACCCCGCCGCGCGGTGGAGCTATCCGCTGGTCACGTACGTGACCTGGCGGTGGCCGACGGCTGTTCGAGGTGTTGCCGTCACTCGTCGAGCTGGACATCGTGCGCGTGCTCGACACACCGATGGCCACCCACATCCGCTACCGCGTCCGTCGCTGAGCCCGGGTTATGCCTCGCCCTCGCTGACGGCGAGGCGGACGAGGTCGGCGGCACCGACGATCCCGGCCTGCGGACCCAGCTCGGCGACGACCACCCGCGGCCCGGGGCGGAACCCGCGGCCGGGCAGTGCCCGCTCCAGCCTCGCCCGGGCGGGGCCCAGCACCATCTCGCCGAGCTTGCTCACCCCGCCACCGATGACCACGACCTCCGGGTCGAGGACGGCCGCCAGGTCGGCGATGCCCTGGCCCAGCCAGATCCCGACCTCGGTGACCAGCTCCAGGGACAGCGGGTCGCCGTCCGCGGCGGCACGGGCGACGTCCTCGCCGGTGAGCCGGTCGGGCTCGCAGTCCACCCGCTCCAGCAGCCGGGCCGCCGCCGCCGGTGACGTGCGGGCGACCTCCCGGGCGGTCTGCCCGAGCGCCGTGCCGCTGGCGTACTGCTCCCAGCAGCCACGGTTGCCGCAGGCGCACAGGCGGCCGTCGGGAACGACGCGCATGTGCCCCCACTCCCCCGCCACCCCGTGGGAGCCGCGGCGCAGCCGGCCGTCGAGGACGATGCCGCCCCCGATGCCGGTGCCGAGCGTGATCATCAGCGCCAGATCGGCGCCACGGGCTGCCCCGTAGCGGTACTCGGCCCAGGCGGCGGCGTCGGCGTCGTTGCCCACCCACAGGGGCCGCTGCAGCCGGGCGGCGAGGTCCTTGCGCAGCGTGGAGTTGCGCCAGGCGAGGTGGGGACTGAAGAGCACGGTGTCGCCGGTCCGGTCGAACCAGCCCGCAGCCCCGACCCCGACGCCCACCAGTTCGCCGTCGTGCCCGGCCGCGAGCTCCTCGACGACGGCGGCGATCGCGTCCTCGGTGTCGGTGACCGAGGCACCCGGGGTCGCCCGGCGTGCGGTCGCCAGGATCGTGCCGTCGGGAGCGACGATCCCGCCGGCCACCTTCGTGCCGCCGATGTCGATGCCGAGTGCGGCCAGCTCCGCCGGCTCCGCGGAGGTCACGCGATGTCGATCTTCTGGACGGCGGGCGGGTCGCCGTCGTCTGTGTCGGCGGTCTCCGCCGGGGCGTCCGGTGCGCTCGCGCCGGCCGCAGCGAAGGTCCGCAGCGCGGTCGCCGTCGCGGTCAGGACGTCGGCGAGGGCCGCGGTCACCTCCGGGCGCTCGCCACGGACCACCGCCGCGACCTGGCAGACGGGGCACCAGAGGCAGTCGGAGGCGTGCTCCGGGGCGGCGGAACCGTCGGCGGGGACGGCGTCGGCGACGCCGGCGCGCAGGGTCTCCAGGAGCCGTCGGCCCTGCTCGATCCAGTCGGTGCCGGGGTTCGTACCGGGGTTCATGATGTCCTTTCCTCTGCGGCGAGGAGGTCGGCGGGCCAGAGCTGCGGGTCGGGCCGGAATCCGACCACGAGGCGGGCGAGCGGCGTGCCCGGGTCGACCAGCCGGCCGCCGGTCACCTCGCAGCGGCGCAGCAGGGCATCGAGCCGGATCGACCGCCGGGCATCCCCGACGCTGACCACCAGGTCGTCGACCCAACGGGTCAGCCGGACCGCCGACCGCTCGGCGAACGGCAGGGGCACGGTCAGCTGCCAGGCCCCGTCGTGCCGCTCCGCGGCGGGTGCCTCGGGCGCGGCCGCCGCCGGGAGCTCGAAGCCGTCGAGCAGGCCGGCGAGGCCGTCGACGTCCTCGGGACCGACGGCGTGCTCCGCGATCCGGTGCAGCGGCGCCACCTCGGCGAGCTCGCGCAGGACGGCGTCCTGCTCGGCCGCCCGTCGGGCGGACCACTCCCCCTGGTCGCCGAGCGGCAGCACGCGGCTGAGCACCGCGCCGGTCGCCAGCCCATGGAGGGCCAGCGTGGTGACCGCCCCCCGGAGGCTCGCGACGTTCGCGCGCCGGGGCTCGGCGACCAGGCAGACGGTGGTCGGGTCGGCCAGTCGATCGCTGTTCAGCAGCTTCTCCACGACGGGCACGGCAGCGAGGGCGGCGTCGACCGGCCCCCGCTTCGCCGCGCCGGCGGCCACGGCAGCCGTCCGGACGGCGCCCAGCGCCCGCATCCCGGGCGGCATCGCCTGGTCCAGCCACCAGCGCAGCGACGACGGCAGCGACACCAGCGCGGCCATCGCCTCGAGCGGACCCGCGTCGAGCACGACGAGATCGGCCTCGGCCCGCGCGAGCTCGGCGAACAGCGCGAGGTCAGCAGTGCCCGGGATCGGGACCACGGAGCTGTCCGGCGGCAGGGTCAGGTGCGGGACGACGGCCCCCACGGCGCCGGCCGTGCCGCCCCAGAGTCGTTCGAAGGAGGCCTGCGCGTCGACGCGGAGGACGTCCAGGCCCTCGACGTCGTCCAGACCCGGAACCCGCGCAGCCTGCCGGGTGAGCAACAGGGTCCGCCGCCCGGCACGGGCGGAGCGGACCGCCGCGGCCGCGGCCAGCGTCGAGGTGCCGGCCCCACCCGGGCCGGTCAGAAGAAGCGTGCGCACCGATGGCCGCCTGTC
Source organism: Blastococcus sp. CT_GayMR16 (assembly GCF_004570875.1). Taxonomy (GTDB): domain Bacteria; phylum Actinomycetota; class Actinomycetes; order Mycobacteriales; family Geodermatophilaceae; genus Blastococcus_B. Next base: position 42,459 of record NZ_SPQK01000004.1, read on the forward strand.
GACCACTCAGCCCTCGACGCGCTTCTTGAGCTCCTTGAGAGCAGTGTCGAGGATGACCTTCTCCGCTCGGCGCTTCATCATCCCGATCATCGGGATCTTGATGTCGATGCTGATCGTGTAGGTGACCTCGGTGCGACCGCCGGTCTCCTCGAGGGTGTACGAGCCCTCCTGCCGCTTCATCAGCTGGCTCGTGACGAGCGTCCAGGACACCGCGCGGTCGCCGTCCCACTCGTAGGCCAGCTCGTACTCGTCCGAGAAGATCCCCGCGTCGAGCACGAAGTGGACGCGGCTGGCGCGCCCGTCGTCGCCGGTCTCGACGACCTCGACCTTCTTCGCGGCCGACACCCACTGGGGATAGGAGGGGAAGTCGGCGATGACAGCCATGACGTCGGCGGCAGGCGCATCGACGGTGATCGACTGGGTGGACTGGTCTGCCATGGGCAGCAGGCTATCCGTTCCCGGTTGTTCAGCGAGGCGACAGCTGGACACTCTGCTACTCACGGGTAGGTAGTTGCGGCTAGATTTGCCCGAACGACCCCGACCGGGGCCGCGGGCGACGGTGCTCTCGGACGGACGGGGACAGAGAGGACCAGGCGTGCGCGAGTTCAGCGTTCCCGCGACCACCGAGGTCGGCCCCGACGAGGCGCTCCCCGACCTGCTGGCCAAGAACGTGGCCGAGGTCGGCGACCAGACCGGGTTCCGCGTGCAGCGGAACGGCCAGTGGCAGGACGTCACCTGGAAGGAGTTCGGCGACCAGGTCGCCGGGGTCGCCAAGGGACTGATCGCCTCCGGTGTCGCCGCAGGCGACCGCGTCGCCCTGCAGGCCAAGACCCGCTTCGAGTGGGCGGTCATCGACTTCGCGATCTGGACCGTCGGCGCTGCCACGGTGCCGATCTACGAGACCTCCAGCGCCGACCAGGTCGCCTGGATCCTGTCCGACTCCGGGGCGACGGCGGTCATCGTCGAGCGGGACGAGCACGCCTCGGCCGTCGAATCCGTGCGCGACCAGGCGCCCGACCTCAAGTCGGTCTACGTCATCGACGACGGCGCCGTCGACCAGCTCATCGAGGCCGGCAAGGGTGTGCCCGACAGCGAGCTCGAGGCTCGCCGCGCCACCCTGAACGCCGACAGCCTGGCCACCCTGATCTACACGAGTGGGACGACGGGCCGGCCCAAGGGCTGCGAGCTGACCCACGGCAACTTCCTGTTCGAGATCGGCAACGGGATGAGCCTGCTGGGCCGGTTCCTCAACGTCGAGGGCTCGCTCCTGCTCTTCATCCCGCTGGCGCACGTGCTCGCGCGGGTCATCCACGTCGGCGCGGTGAAGACCCGCACCGTGGTGGGCCACACCCCGGACGTGAAGAACCTCGTCGAGGACCTGGGCGAGTTCAAGCCCACGTTCGTCCTCGCCGTCCCACGGGTCTTCGAGAAGGTCTTCAACTCCGCGAAGGGCAAGGCCGAGGGCGACGGCAAGGGCAAGATCTTCGACAAGGCCGCCCAGGTCGCGATCGACTGGTCGCGCGCTCAGGACAAGGGCGGCGCCGGCCTCGCTCTCAAGGCGCAGCACACGCTGTTCGACAAGCTGGTCTACGGCAAGCTCCGCGCCGCACTCGGCGGCCGTTGCCTCGGCGCCATCTCCGGCGGCGCCCCGCTGGGTGACCGGCTCGGTCACTTCTTCCGCGGCATCGGCGTCACCGTCTACGAGGGCTACGGCCTCACCGAGACCACCGCCGCCGCCTCGGTGAACCACGACGAGGGGCTGCGCATCGGCACCGTCGGCCGTCCCCTGCCCGGTGTGGACTTCCGCATCGGCGAGGACGGCGAGGTGCTCATCCGCGGCGGCATCGTGATGCGTGGCTACTGGAAGAACGAGGAAGCCACGAAGGAGGCGATCGACTCCGAGGGCTTCTTCCACACCGGTGACCTCGGTGAGCTCGACAGCGACGGATTCCTGAAGATCACCGGCCGCAAGAAGGAGATCCTGGTGACGGCGGGCGGCAAGAACGTCGCCCCCGCGGTGCTCGAGGACCGCCTCCGCGCCCACCGCCTGGTCAGCCAGTGCATCGTCGTCGGCGATCAGCGGCCGTTCATCGCGGCGCTGATCACCCTCGACGAGGAGGCGCTGCCGCAGTGGCTGGAGTCCAAGGGCAAGCCCAAGGACCAGACCGCCGAGCAGGTCCGGGAGGACCCGGAGCTCTACGCCGAGATCGAGTCGGCGGTGAAGGACGCCAACAAGGCGGTGTCCCAGGCCGAGGCGATCAAGAAGTTCACCATCCTCGGCACGGACTTCACCGAGGACAACGGGATGCTGACGCCGAGCCTGAAGCTCAAGCGCTCCGTCGTCATGAAGGAGTTCGACGCCGACGTCGAGAAGCTCTACGCCCGCTAGCTCCATCCGCTGAGCCCCGTCGCGCACGCCGCGCGGCGGGGCTCAGTGCTGGGCGGCCTCGGGATCCAGCAGCTCGTCGAACGTGGCGGCGATCGTCGTCCAGGACCAGCGCTGCTCCACCCAGCTCCTGCCCGCGGCGCCCATCGCGCGGGCGCGCACCGGGTCGGCCAGCAGTCCGACGATCGCGGCGGCCACGTCCTGGGGCGACCGCGGGTCGACGACGTGCCCGGTGACTCCCTCCTGCACGGCCTCCGGAGCCCCGCCGGAGGTTCCGGCCACGACGGGCCGACCGCAGGCGGCCGCCTCGAGGAAGACCATCCCGAGACCTTCGACGTCGAGGCCGGCGCGACGGGTGCGGCAGGGCATCGCGAACACGTCGCCCGCCGCGTAGTGCGCGGGCAGCTGCTCCCCCGCCACCGGACCGGTGAGGACGACGGACCGCTCCAGGCCCAGTCGCGCCACCGCCCGGCGCAGCGACGTCTCCGCCGGGCCGCCCCCCACGAGGAGCAGCCGGGCGCCGGGATGTGCCTCGAGGACCCGCGGCCATCCCGCGACCAGGACGTCCTGCCCCTTGCGGGCGACCAGCCGGGACACGCACACGACGACCGGCGCGTCCCCGAGGCCGTACCGCTCGCGGACGCCTCCCCCGTCGGCGTCCGGGATGAACCGGTCGACGTCCACCCCGGGCGAGAGCTGGGCCAGCCGGGTGCGGCGGCCCAGAGCAGGCTCGAGCCGGCCGCGGGTGTAGTCGCTGATGTAGGTGAGTACGTCCAGGTCGCCGGCGATCCGCTGCAGCAGCTGCCGGGAGCCGGGCAGGGCCACCCACCCCGTCTCGTGCCCGTGCGTCGCGCCCACCAGGTGCCCGACGCCGGCGACGCGCAGGGCGGGTGCGATCAGCCCCAGCGGTGCCGCGGCTCCGAAGAAGGCGCTGTCGCAGCCGTGCCGTCGGGCGAGATCGATGGCGGCGCGGGCGGTGGCCCACGTCGGCAGCAACATGCCGGTGGGCCGCCGGACGACCGGATACTCCAGCGCGGCGTCGTACTCGGCCGAGCCCGGGGAGTCCGAGGCGAGCACGACGACCGAGTCCGGCGGCCGGCGGGCCAGGAGCGCCGCCACGAAGGTCTGGATCCCGCCCTGTCGCGGAGGGAAGTCGTTCGTGACGACCAGGGTCCGGGTCATGGCCGGTCCAGCCGTTCCCAGTCCCGTGCGAGCACGACCCGCTGCGCCGTCGTCGGGTGCGACCCGAAGAACCACTGCCAGGCCGCTGGCGGGTCGGGATCGGAGAGGTTGGTCGTGGCCAGGAGGCGTTGCATCTCGACGAAGGCGTCAGGGTCCGCGGTCAGATCGAGGGCATGCACGTCGGCGCGGGCCTCGATGTGCCGGGACACCAGGTTCTGGACGGGGGTCGAGACGAGCGTGCCGACGGCCATCAGGAACAGCACGAGCGGAACGATCCTGGGGTCGCCCAGCGACTCCGCCCCCGACCGTCGCCGCAGCGGGCCGATGGACACGAGCCAGCCGAGCGCGGCCACTCCCGCCCCGGCGCCGAGGGCGCCCATCAGCGTCCCGGTCAGGACGTCGTCGGCGGCGACGTGGCCCAGCTCGTGCGCCACGATCGACTCGATCTGGTCGTCGGGCAGCCGGTCGAGCACCGTGTCGTAGACGACGATCCGCCGGGTCGAGCCGAATCCGGAGACGTAGGCGTTGAGCGCCGTCGTCCGTCGGCTCGCATCGGACACCAGCACGTCCTGCACCGGAGTGCCGTTCTCCTCCGCGAGCTCCAGCAGGTCGCTGCGCAGCTGCCCGGGAGGCATCGACTCGAACCGGTTGAAGGCCGGCTCGATCACGACCGGCCACAGGAAGGACCCGACGACGACCAGCGCGGCCGCTCCGACGCCCCCCCACGCCCACCACGTGCGCGGCGCCCGGCGGGCCAGCCAGACCAGGGCCAGCAGCCCGACGGCGGTGAGGGCGGCGTTGATGGCCGTGGAGACGGCGACGTCCCGGAGCCACAGGCCCCAGCCCCGGGTGGAGAGCCCGTAGCGGTGCCGGACCACCTCGCCGTACGCCGCCAGCGGCAGGGTGACCAGCCGGCCGATCACGGCCAGGGACAGCACGCCGAGCAGCACCTGCCAGGCCCATCCCCCACCGAGCGGGGCCGCCACGGCCCGCACCAGCCGGCTCCCGAGGCGGGTGAGCCCGAAGACGGCCGCCACCGCGAGCCCGAGGGCGAGGGAGAACAGCGACGTCGGACGGAGCAGCGCCGCGAAGGATTCGGCCCGGTCCACCTGGTCGGCGGACAGTCCCGCGGTCGGATCGAGGGGGGTGTGGCCCCCGGATGGCACCGGGAGCACCGTCCACGGCGTCCGGACGGCGATGACGACGGCGAGCGCGACGCCGAGGACGAGCGCGGTGACCAGCGCGGCGCGACGGGCTCTGTTCATCGGTGCGCTCGATCCTAGGTAACGGCGAGGGCCGGTGACCCCGGATGGGGTCACCGGCCCTCGCCGGACGTGCGGGTGCGGATCAGCCGGCGATGCGCCGGGCACTGTTGTAGCTGCCCATCGAGTCGAGGCTGGCGACCTTGACCGGCTGGCCCGAGGTCGAGGCGTGGACCATCTGGCCGTTGCCGATGTACATGCCGACGTGGCTGACCGGGCTGTAGAAGAACACCAGGTCACCGGGCTGCAGCTCGCTGCGGGAGACCGCCATCCCCATCTGCGACTGGCTGCTGCTCGAGTGCGGGAGGCTCACCCCCGCCGCGGAGTACGCGTACTGCGTGAGCCCGGAGCAGTCGAACGCGTTCGGTCCGCCGGCGCCCCAGACGTAGGGGTCACCGACCTGGGCCAGCGCGGTGTCGACCGCCTGCTGAGCGGCGGCACTCGGGGCGATGACCCCGCTGGGCACTGCCTGGGTGTCACCGCCGTGGGCAGCGAGCACCTGCTGCTGCTGCGGGGCGGACAGCGCCGCGTACTGGCGCTGGTAGTCGGCGATCTTCGCCTCGAGGGCCGTCTGCTGCGCGGCGATGTCGTCGTAGGACTTCTGCGCCGCGGCCTGGGCGGCCGAGGAAGCCTCCTCCGCCTGCTCCGCCTGGTCGGCGGCGGCCGCGATCTCGACCACCTGCGCGTTCGTGTGGTCGGCGATGGCGTCGAGCGTGCCCAGCTGGTGGACGAACTCATCAGCGGAGGAGCTGGTGAGCATCACGTCCAGGCGGGAGAACCCGTCGCTGGTGTAGGCCGAGCGCGCCAGCTGACGGATCTGGCCGTCGAGGGAGTCGAGCCGCTTCTGGGCTTCGTCCGCGGCCTGGTCGGCACTCGCGACCGCCGCCTGCTGCTTCTCGAGCTGGACCTTCGCCTCGTTGAGCTGCTCGGTGACGACCTCCAGCTGGTGGTTGGCGTCGGCGACCTGCGAGGCCACGTCGGCGGCGTCGCCCGGAGCCGCCGCTGCGGACCCGGGAAGGGCCGTGAGGGTCAGGGCTGCGGCAGCCCCGATCAGCAGACCGGAGCGGACCCGGCCGACGCGACGGGACAGGCGGAGACCGGCTGGAAGATCGGCGGGAGACTGTTCAAGGGCATGCTTCAGTAGGGCGTGCGGGGTCGCCACGAGCGGCGGCTCTCCATTCTTCCTCTGCAACCGCCTACCGAGTTAGCTGACGGGTTCGGGCTGGGAAGACTGGCCCTATCCCCTGCGCACCGGCGAGCCGGCCCTACAGGGAAACTCACCCCAGGACTGCGGTGGGTCCCCGGTTCGCCGTCGGACGCCACGAAGGCGCCGTCGGGCAATTCGGCGGTGCTCGGCCGAGGCCACCCTTCAACGGGCGACGACCACTCGGTCGAGCGGCACGACCCTACGACCGTGATGCTGCTGTGACAAACGGAGGGCCGTGGGACGGGTGTGACCGGCGCCGCTTTGGCCGTCGTCCCTGCTGGTCAGCGGCCCGCCGTCACCCGGCTGTGACCCGGTGCGGACTGGTCCGTCCGCCCGTTCCTAGCCCGTCTGCCGGCCACTTCCCGAGCCCTCCCCGGAGGCACCGCGGTGCCGGAGCGGGGGCACGAGACCGACGTCGGCGAGGGCCCGCACGGCCCGGCGCTCGATCTCGTCGAACTCCACCACGACGCCCGGCGGCGGGACGACGACGTCCTCCGCGGCGGTCTCGGCGTGCGTGTGGACGTCGTCCTCCGGGAAGCCGGTGCGCGCCCGCCCCGCCATCGGGACGACGACCGGGTCGATGCTCTGCCAGCCCGGCGGCGCGCCGAGCAGGACGGTAACGACGCAGTCGGCGCAGCCGGTGCCCCGCGCGGTGCAGGTGTCGCAGTCGATCAGCATGGGATCTCTCCTCCGTGAGTTGTCCGCACGGTAGGAGCGGCCACCGACAATTCCGGGGCCGTCGGGCTCAGGTCCCCGCGTACTCCCAGTGCCACGGCTCCTCGCGCCCGTTGCCGGGCTCGGCCCAGTCGGGATGGAGGAAGCCGAACCGGCCGGCGTTGACCTTCATCCAGTTGTAGGGCGCGGTGTCGTAGTTCTCGATGCCTCCGCAGAGGTCGACCGCCAGCCCCCAGCCGTGGTTGCTGGTGCCGGGCACCGCCGCGAGCGCCGGCTTCTGGCCGTACAACCGGACCTGGCTGGCGTAGGTGCGGTAGGAGTCGGTGATGCAGATCGGCGAGCCGAACGCCGCCGCGAAGGCTCCCGACATGGCCCGGTAGGCCGCCGCGGCATCGCACCGGAGCGAGTGGCCGGCGACGCCGAGGGGGCACATCGCGCTCGGCGGGATGAGCCCGTTGGGATAGCCACCCCACGAGCGGGCGCCGTCGTAGCTCGGCGGGTAGACGGTGTTGCCGCACTCCATGCGGAGGGCGCCGCCGCTCGGGCCCTGCGCCGGGACGGGAGCGCGCTGGTCCAGGCTGGGGCGGCCGATGCCCAGCACCTGGTCGCCGGGGAGGGTGCGCACGACCACCGCACCCGCCCGCGCGTCGGCGGCCAGCATCGTCTTGGGGTCCAGCGCGATGCCGACGTGCCCGAGACCGGCCTCGCCGTTGCCCAGGAAGACGAGGTCGCCCGGGAGGACGTCGGCCGCGTCGACCGGCGTGGTGACGGCGAAGAGGTCGGCCTGGGTCGCCGGCAGGGAGATGCCCGCGGCACCGTAGACCGACTGCACCAGCGATCCGCAGTCCCAGGACTCCGGGCCGGCCGTCCCGGGCGCGTACGGCTTGCCGAGGGCGTTCATCGCCGCACTCACCGCGGCCAGAGTCTCGGCGGGCAGGACGAGCAGGGACATGGGCTGGCGCGGGAGCTGGGCCGCTCCCCGCTGCGCTCCGCCGGTGGCAGACGCGACCGGGACCATGCCCGCGGGGATCCCGGCGGGCGCGTCCTTCAGCTCGGCCGCCGGCGGAGGAACGACCCCGGCCGCGGTCAGCTGGTCGACGTAGCCCTTCCAGTTGGCCGCCGTCCGCGTGTTCACGTCGACCTGCTCCTGCTGCAGCTGGGCCAGTTGCCGGTCGACGTCGCCCAGGGCCGCGTCGAGCTCGTCGGTGACCGCGTCGGCCGCCGCCTCGAGCTCGGCGACCCGGGCCGCGACCTCGTCCTTCTGCGCGCGCGCCTGGTCCAGGGCCGCACTGGCCCGCTGCTGCTGCTCCAGCGCCGCCTGCCGCATGGCCTCGGCCGCGCCGATGACGTCGGCGGCGTGGGCGTCGACGACGTCCAGGAAGCTCATGGCCGACAGGACGTCGCCCGGGTCGCCGCCGGAGAGCAGCAGGGTCAGCGGCGTCAGCGAGCCGCCGTCCCGGTAGAGCGCCGACGCGTAGCTCGCCACCACCTTCTGGTAGCCCGCGAGCTCCCCCTGGGCGTCGTCGAAGACCTGCTGCGCGTCCGCGACCAGCTGCTCGGCCCGTATCAGGGCGTCGCGGGCCGCGACGACCTCGCCCTGCTGGGCCTGCAGCCCGCTCTGCACCTCGGCGGCGCGCTGCTGGAGCTCGTCCAGCGCCCGGCTGTCGAGCACGCCGGAGGTGCCGCCGGGCTGGTCGCTGGGTGCGGCCGCGGCGGGACCGGCGCCGGCCAGCACGAGCGCGACGACCGCCGCGGCGACCACACGCGCCGTCCCTGGGGTGCGCCACGGGGAGCGCGGGAACATCGGACCACCTCTGCGTTCGGGGCGCCCCCTCGACAAGGGCGACCCACCGGCACAGATGGTGTCCTGATCGCCGACGAACCGCCAGGTGAGCGGCGCTGATCCCCCGCCCGGGCGACGACGTGCACCCGTCCGTGCGGCACCGGGCAGCGGCGCGGCATCACAAGAGTGTCATTAGCCCGACCTACCGTCCGATCCGTGCCCCGGCCAACCGCACTCGACCGCTACCAGCAGGTGTCGATCGAGGAGCTCGGCACCCGCCTGGCGGACGTGACGTTCGTCGTGGTCGACCTCGAGACCACCGGCGGATCGCCGAAGGACAGCGCGATCACCGAGATCGGGGCGGTGAAGGTCCGCGGTGGCCAGGTGCTCGGCGAGTTCCAGACCCTGATCGACCCGGGACGGGAGATCCCGCCCTACATCAGCGTGCTGACCGGTATCACCTCGATGATGGTGGCCGCCGCGCCACGCATCGGCACCGTGCTGCCGTCCTTCCTCGAGTTCGCCCGTGGCACGGTGCTGGTCGCCCACAACGCCCCGTTCGACCTCGGCTTCCTCAAGGCCGCCTGCGCGGAGAACGGGCTCGCGTGGCCGCCCACGGCGTCCGTCGACACCGCCGTCCTGGCGCGGCGGCTACTGACCCGCGACGAGGTGCCCAACTGCAAGCTGGCCACCCTCGCGCCCTTCTTCTCCGCCACAACCTCCCCCACCCACCGCGCGCTGGACGACGCCCGCGCGACGGTCGACGTCCTGCACGGCCTGTTCGAGCGGCTGGGGCCGCTGGGCATCACCACGCTGGAGGAGCTGACCTCGCTCACCCGGCAGGTCGACCCCGAGCGCCTGCGCAAGCGGCACCTCGCCGACACCGTCCCGCGCGGCCCCGGGGTCTATCTCTTCCGCGGGCCGCGCGACGAGCCGCTCTACGTCGGGACGTCGAACGACCTGCGCAGCCGGGTGCGCAGCTACTTCTCCGCCGGTGAGCAGCGCAGCCGCATCACCGAGATGGTCGCGCTGTCCCAGCGGGTGGATGCCATCCCCTGCGCGCACGACCTCGAGGCCGCCGTCCGGGAGCTCCGGCTGATCGCCGAGCACAAGCCGCGCTACAACCGCCGCTCCCGCTTCCCCGAGCGCGCGCTGTGGGTGCGCCTGACCGAGGAGCCCTTCCCGCGGTTGTCGGTCGTCCGCCGGGTGCGGCCTGGCACCGGGGTGTTCCTCGGTCCGTTCCCCGACCGCCGGGCCGCCGACGCCGCGATGGCCGCCGTCCACGAGTCCCTGCCCCTGCGCCAGTGCACGACCCGGATCTCCCCGCGGGTGCCGACCTCGGCCTGCGCGCTGGCCGGCATGGGCCGGTGCGGGGCGCCGTGCACCGGCGCGCAGTCGGTCGACGAGTACGCGACGGTCGCCGCCGTGTTCCGGGCGGCGGTCGACCACGACCCCTCCGCGCTCGTGGCGCCGCTCCTCGCCCGCGTGGACCGGCTGGCCGGCGAGGAGCGGTACGAGGACGCCGCGATGCTCCGCGACCGGGTCGCCGTCCTGGTGCGCGCGGTCCGGCGCCGGCAGCGCCTCGCGTCGCTGGCCGCCGTCCCCGAGCTGGCCATCGCGCGCTCCGACGGCGACGGCGGGTGGCACCTGTCCGTCGTCCGCCGGGGCCGGCTGGTCGCCGCAGGCTGCGCTCCGCAGGCCACCTCGGTGCGCTCCACCATCGCGGGGCTGCTGCTGACGGCTGAGACACCGACCGGTCCGGACGACGAACTGGCCGCCTCGGTCGATGAGACCGAACTGATCCTGCGCTGGATGGAGAAGCCGGGGACGCGGCTGGTGGAGGTGACCGGCACGCTGGCCAGCCCCGCACCGGGCACCGGCGCGTTCAGCGCCTTCCTGGCCCGGGTCGAGGCGGGCCGCAGCGGCCGCGACCCGTTCGCCGACGGGCGGTCGCTGGGCACGCGGGCGCGGCCCGAGCGGGTGACGGCCGGAGCGGGTGTTCCGGCGCGCACCCGGCTAGGCTCGCCCGCGTGATCACCGCCATCGTGATGATCGATGCCGCCACCGACTCGATCCCCGAGGTCGCGGCCGCCATCGCCGACCTCGACGGGGTCAGCGAGGTCTACTCCACCGCCGGTGAGGTCGATCTGATCGCCATCGTGCGGGTGCGCGAGTTCGAGCAGGTCGCCGACGTCATCGCCGGCCGCATCAACAAGGTGCCGGGCGTCCTCGAGACCGAGACCCACATCGCCTTCCGCGCCTACTCCCAGCACGACCTGGAAGCGGCCTTCGCGATCGGCTTCGAGACCGCCGACTAGTAGGACGTCAGCGGGCGGACTGGCTGACCTGCACCCAGCGCTCCAGGAGTGCCACGGCCCGGCCGTCGTCGACGGCGGCCGCGGCCCGCGCCATCCCCGCGCCGACCGCGTCGTGCAGCCGGGCCGACCGCTCGTCGAAGGCAGCCAGCGCCGCCCCCGCGTTCAGCAGTACGGCATCGCGGACCGGGCCCTTCTCACCGGCCAGCACCCGCCGGAACACGTCGGCGTTGAAGGCCGGAGAACCACCCCGCAGGTCATCGGGCACCGACGCCGGGATGCCGAGCGCCGCCGGGTCCAGCCGGTCCGGGGTGACCTCGCCGTCGCGGACCACCCACACCGACGAGGTCGTGGCGGTGGTCAGCTCGTCGAGGCCGTCGTCCCCACGGAAGACGAGGGCACGGCCGCCGCGTGCCGCCAGCACGCCGGCCATGACCGGCGCCATCCGGCGGTCGGCGCAGCCGATCGCCGCGGCCACCGGCCGCGCCGGGTTGGTCAGCGGGCCCAGGAAGTTGAAGACGGTGGGGATGCCCATCTCCCGCCGCGGCCCGCCCGCGAAGCGCATGCCCGGGTGGAAGACCGGCGCGAAGAAAAAGCCGATGCCGGCCTCCTGCACGCAGCGGGCGACGCCGGGTGCCGGGAGGTCGATCGCGACGCCCAGTTCCTCGAGCACGTCGGCCGACCCCGAGGACGACGACGCGGCGCGCCCGCCGTGCTTGGCGACCGGCACCCCCGCCGCCGCGGCCACCACCGCCGCCATGGAGGAGATGTTCACGGTGTGCGCGCCGTCGCCGCCGGTGCCGACGATGTCGACGCAGTCCAGCGGGATGTCCACGGGGGTGGCCTGGGCGAGCATCTCCGTCGCCATGCCGGCGACCTCCTCGGCGGACTCCCCCTTCGCGCGGAGGGCGACGGCGAAGGCGGCGACCTGCACCGGCGTGGCCTCGCCGGTCATGACCTCACGCATCGCCCACGAGGTGTCGGCCGAGGTGAGGTCCTGACCGCCGAGCAGCCGGTTGAGCAGGCCCGGCCAGGTCGGGCGGCCTCCGGGCGAGCTCACCGACGGACGACGGGGCGCCGCGCGTGTGCGCGCAGCAGGTCCGCCACCACGGCGGGCGCGGTGAGCGGGTCGATCGGCAGTGGCAGGGTGCCCTCGGCCCGCGACCAGTGCGCCAGCCAGCGGTCGGGCTGGCGGGCGATGAGCACGCACACGGCCGGGCGGTCGGCGACCTCCTCCTCCAGTTGGCGCGCGAGCGCGAGCCCACCGACGGGCTGCGCCTCGCCGTCGAGGATGCACAGATCGATGCCGCCGCGATCCACGGCGGCGATGACCTCGTCGCCGGTTCCGCACTCGATCCAGGTGACCGGGCCGACGTCGGAGGCGGGACGGCGACCCACCGCCGTCCGCACGGCGTCGCGGGTCTGGGACCGGTGGCTGTAGACCAGCACGCTGGCCGGAACGGCGGTGTCGGCGGCGGAGATCACGCGGCGGAGCCTAGTGGCTGCCCGTCCGGATTCCGCGGTAGGCGGCGGTCACGGTAAAGAGCTGATCACTTTGCCGCCACGCCCATCGCACCCGCGGTCGTCGCGACCCCCCGCCGATGCCATGATGACCCTCGTGACAACGGCCCCCGTCGCGAGCAGCACCTTCGACACATCGCGGGTGCACTCCTTGACCCGACCGAACATGGTCAGCGTCGGCACGATCATCTGGCTCTCCAGCGAGCTGATGTTCTTCGCCGGCCTGTTCGCCATGTACTTCACCGCGCGAGCGCGGGCCACCGAAGGGTGGCCGCCGGAGCCGACCGAGCTGAACATCCCGTACGCGGTCGTCTTCACGCTGATCCTGATCGCCTCGTCCGTGACCTGCCAGTTCGGCGTCTTCGCAGCGGAACAGGGCAACGTCTACGGACTGCGGCGCTGGTTCACGATCACCTTCGTGATGGGCCTGGCCTTCGTCCTCGGCCAGGCGAAGCCTTCGTCCTCGGCCAGGCGAACGAGTACCGCGTCCTCGTCACCGAGCACGGCACGACGATCTCGTCGTCGACCTACGGCTCGGTCTTCTACCTGACCACCGGGTTCCACGCGCTGCACGTGATCGGCGGCCTCGTCGCCTTCGTCTACCTGCTCATCAGATCCACGATGGGCCGGTTCACACCGGCCCAGGCAACCTCGGCCATCGTGGTCTCCTACTACTGGCACTTCGTCGACGTCGTGTGGGTCGGGCTCTTCGCCACGATCTACCTGATCCGCTAGGGAACCGGTGTCCACCACGAACCCGCAGTCCGAGGCCACCCCCGACGAGGGTGGCTCCATCGCCGGTGCCCCGGCGCGCCGGGCCCGCGTCCGCCGCCGGTCCAAGCACCGCCGTCGCCTCGCGAACGTCGCCGGCCTCATGACCGCTCTCGTGCTGACCGGCGCCCTGTACTCGGTGTTCGCACCGGCACAGGCCGCCGACGACACCACGGAGTCCGCCGCCGAGGCCGCCGGCCGCGAGCTGTACCAGCGCAGCTGCATCACCTGCCACGGGGCCAACCTCGAGGGCGTGCCCAACCGCGGCCCGTCGCTGATCGGCGTCGGCGAGGCATCGGTCTACTTCCAGGTGCACACCGGCCGCATGCCGCTGGTCCGCCAGGAGGCCGACGCGCAGCGCAAGCCCGCCGTCTTCTCCGACGAGGAGATCGACCAGCTGATGGCCTACGTGCAGGCCAACGGCGGCGGTCCGACGCTCCCCTCCGGCGACCTGCGGGACGGCGACCTGGCCGAGGGCGGCGAGCTGTTCCGCCTCAACTGCGCGTCCTGCCACAACTTCGTCGGCGAGGGCGGCGCGCTGAGCTCCGGCAAGGCCGCACCGAGCCTGCAGGACGCCAACGACCTCGAGATCTACACCGCGATGCTCACGGGCCCGGAGAACATGCCGGTCTTCGGTGACAACCAGCTCACCACCGACGAGAAGCGCGCGATCATCAACTACGTCCAGACCATCAAGCAGCAGGCGGACCCGGGCGGTGCCGGGATCGGCCGCATCGGCCCGGTGAGCGAGGGTCTGGTCATCTGGGTCGTCGGCATCGGCGCCCTGCTGTTCGGCATCTTCTGGATGGGGAGCAAGGCGTGAGCGAGCTTGCGAGTTCACGAGAGGACACAGCAGTTGTGCGCACGCTGACGACGAGCGCCAGCGAGGAGGAAGCGTGAGTACGCGCGACACCCGCCCTGGCTCGACCGGCGGCGCGGACGTCCCCGGTCCGCTCTACGGCGGCCCGGACGACGACTACACCCCCGAGCAGCTGGCGGCGATGAGCCGCGAGGACCTCGACCGGCTGGGTGCCCACTACGACGGCGTGGAGATCCTGCACGTCGACCCGGGCCCCGCTCCTGGCTCGACGATGGAGAAGCGGGCGGTCCGCCAGGTCGGCCTCGTCTTCGCCCTCGCCGGCGTCTTCGCGTTCCTCTTCGTGGTCGTCTACGTCGGCTCGGGCTGGTTCCTCCCCGACTGGCACTGGCAGATCACCGAGAACGGGTGGAGTGCCCTCTTCACCCCGCTGCTGGGTCTGACCATGGGTCTCGCGATGGGCCTGGTCGGTATCGGGCTGGTGCTCTTCACGAAGAAGCTGCTGCCCCACGAGACCGCGGTGCAGGACAAGCACGACGGCTCGCACTTCGACCGGGTCACGGCCGGCGCGACGCTGGTCGGCGGCTTCCACAACAGTGGGCTGGCCCGCCGCAAGCTGATCACCCGGTCCCTCGGCTTCATGGCCGCCGGGCTCGGGCTGATGCTGATCATGCCGCTCGGTGGCCTGATCAAGAACCCGAACAAGGGCAACCCGCTGGGCACGACCGAATGGGCCAAGGGCGTGCGCCTCGTCCGCAACGACGGCACCCCGATCCGCCCCGGTGACCAGCAGCCCGGCTCGCTGGAGACCGTCTTCCCGGCGGTCCCCGGCGGCAACCGGCAGGCCGACGCCGCCACGATGCTCATCCGGCTGCGCCCGGAGCAAGTCGAGTCGCTGACGCCGCGTCAGGGCCAGGCCGACTTCGCGTTCGGCGAGTACGTGGCCTACTCCAAGATCTGCACCCACGCCGGCTGCCCGGTGTCGCTGTACGAGCAGGAGACCAGCCGCATCCTGTGCCCCTGCCACCAGTCGCAGTTCGACGTCACACAGGGCGCCAAGCCGGTCTTCGGCCCGGCCACACGGCCGCTCCCGCAGCTGCCTCTCGAACTCGACGACGAGGGCTACTTCGTCGCCAGCAGTGACTACATTGAGGCCGTAGGCCCTACCTATTGGAACCGGGAGCGCATCTGATGGCCGCTCGGACCGCCACCGCACCGGGAACCCCGACCACCAAGCTGGGCAAGACCGCCTACGAGCTCGACGACCGGATCATCGTCGCTCCGTGGCTCCGCCGGACGCTGAACAAGGTCTACCCCGACCACTGGTCGTTCCTGCTCGGGGAGATCGCGCTCTACTCGTTCATCATCCTGCTGCTGTCGGGCACCTACCTGACCTTCTTCTTCGACGCGTCGATGCGCGAGGTCGTCTACAACGGCTCGTACGCACCGCTGCGCGGGGTCGAGATGTCGGCCGCGTACGACTCGGCGCTGGCGCTGTCCTTCGACGTCCGCGGCGGCCTCTTCATGCGGCAGCTGCACCACTGGGCCGCGCTGCTGTTCGTCGCGTCGATCGTCGTGCACCTGCTGCGCATCTTCTTCACCGGCGCCTTCCGCCGCCCGCGGGAGACCAACTGGATCATCGGCGTCGTCATGCTGGTCCTCGCCCTGCTCATGGGCGTCACCGGCTACTCGCTGCCGGACGACCTGCTGTCGGGCACGGGCCTGCGCATCATCAGCGCGATCCTGCTGTCGGTCCCGGTGATCGGGACGTGGGCGCACTTCGCCGTCTTCAACGGTGACTTCGTCGGCGAGCAGATCATCGGGCGCTTCTACATCGTCCACGTCCTGCTGATCCCGGCGATCCTGCTGGCGCTGATCGGGCTGCACCTGCTGATCCTGGTGAAGCAGAAGCACACCCAGTTCCCGGGCGCCGGCCGCACCGAGCACAACGTCGTCGGCAACCGGCTCTTCCCGACCTTCGCTGCCAAGGCCACGGGCCTGGTCTTCGTGGTCTTCGGGGTGTGTGCGCTGCTCGGTGGCCTCGTGCAGATCAACCCGATCTGGCTGTGGGGTCCGTACAACCCGGCGCAGGTGTCCTCGGCGTCCCAGCCGGACTGGTACATCGGGTTCCTCGACGGCTCGACCCGTCTGTTCCCGCCGTGGGACATCAACCTGCCCGGCGACTACACGATCCCGGCGCTCTTCTGGCCGACGGTCGTCATCGCCGGCGCCATGTTCACGGTCCTGGCGCTCTACCCGATCATCGAGCGCAAGCTCACCGGCGACACCGCCTCGCACCACCTGCTGCAGCGTCCCCGGGACGTCCCGGTCCGGACGTCGCTCGGTGCGATGGCCCTGGCGTTCTACGTGTGGCTGTGGATGTCGGGCGGCAACGACGTCATCGCCGACAAGTTCGACATCAGCCTGAACGCGATGACGTGGGTGGGCCGCATCGGCATCGTCGTGGTGCCGCCGGTCGTGTACCTGCTCACCTACCGCATCTGCCTGGGTCTGCAGCAGCACGACCGCGAGGTGCTCGAGCACGGCATCGAGACCGGCGTCATCCGGCGGCTCCCGAGCGGTGAGTTCATCGAGGTCCACCAGCCCCTGGGCCCGGTCGACTCGCACGGTCATGGCACGCTCGCCTACGGCGGTGCGCCGGTGCCCAAGCGGATGAACCACATCGGCGGTGCCCGTCGGGCCATCCGCGGGTTCTTCAAGCCGGTCGAGGAGCCCTCGCAGGTCGAGATCGAGCAGCGCGGCGAGGGCCGTGGTCTGGCGCCCGGCGAGAGCGACCGCGAGCTCACGTCGTCCGGACGTCCGGTCGACGGTGGCCGGCCGCAGGAGCCGCGCGACTGACCGAGCACGACAGCACGGCAGCAGGGCCCCGGTGGATTCCACCGGGGCCCTGCTGCACGTCGGGGGTGCCCCCCTGCCGGTGGTCCGCACAGTCCGCACAGTCGGCCACCCGCTCCTGGCCGCGCTACCGGGGCGTGTCGGACGCGCTCCCGGGGTCCTGCCGGAGTCCACCAGCGACGAGGAACACCCCAGGAGCCTCGTACGGGCCGAACGGCCGGGACCCCCACCCAACGCCAGAGGGCCCCGTCCGCGTTGGCGGACGGGGCCCTCTGGACCGAGGTGAGGAGCTCAGCTCTGGGTGGCGTTCTGCCCCACGTAGTACTCGAAGAGCAGGCCGCCGATCGTGATGAGCAGCGCGACACCGGCGATGACGATGAACCACGAGTACCAGAACGCGAGCGCGAGGCCCATCATCGCGGCGGAGAGCGCCAGGGCGAAGGGCCAGTAGCTGCCGGGGCTGAAGAAGCCCAGCTCGCCGGCGCCGTCGGCGATCTCGGCGTCCTTCCGGTCCTCGGGGCGCGCGTCGATGCGCCGGGAGACGAACCAGAAGAAGCCGCCGATCAGGCCGGTGAGGCCGGCGGAGAGCACCAGGGCCGTCGTCCCGACGGGCTCGCGGGCCCACAGGCCGTAGACAACGGCGGCCGCAACGCAGAAGACCGCGATGATGCCGAAAATGAGCGACTCGACCTTCACGGTCGCGCCTCCTCGTACGTCGGAACGATCAGGTACTGGACGGTGCGCAGCTCAGCCACCGCTGGACTGCTGGTCGACGTTGCCGTTCTGCAGCGACTCGAACGGCGTGGTCGCCGTCGACTGCCCGGGCTGGCCGATCTCCTCGAGCGCCTCGGACGTGGACATCCCCGACTGGCGGGCGTCCAGGTAGGCGTCGTAGTCGTCGCCGGACACCGCGCGGACCTCGAAGTTCATGAACGCGTGGTAGGTGCCGCACAGCTCGGCGCAGCGGCCGACGTAGGCGCCCTCCTCCTGGACGGTCACCTCGAACACGTTGTTGCGGCCGTTCTCGTTGCCCGGGATGACGTCGAGCTTGAAGAGGAACTCCGGCACCCAGAACGAGTGGATGACGTCGGCGGAGGCGACCTCGAACCGGATCGTCCGGTCGGTGGGCAGGACCAGGATCGGGATCTCGGAGCTGTTGCCGATGGTGCTGACCGGCTCGCCGTCCTCACCGGTGGTCTCCGGGTAGACGAACTGCCAGTTCCACTTGAAGGCGTTGACCGCGATCGTCTCGTCGGGCTCGTCGCTGAGCTTCTGCACCCGGTCCTGGACCACGACGGTGAAGAAGAACAGGCCGGCGATGATCAGGAACGGCACGATCGTGTAGACGATCTCGAGCGGCAGGTTGTACGCCGTCTGCTTGGGCAGCTCGTCCGAGCGCTTCCGGTGGCGGACCACCGACCAGAGGATCAGACCCCAGACGCCGACACCGACGATGAGCGCGGCGATGACCGATCCGGTCCACAGCTCGCGCATGTCCTGGGACTGCTCGGTGATGCCGTCCGGCCAGCCGAACCGCCAGAATTCGTTGTTCGGCATGTCGCATCCGGTGAGGGTCAGAACCCCCAGGAGACCGAGCGCGGCCAGCCGCGCGAGCCTGCTGCCTCGAGCCACTGCTCGCTGCCTCCTCGTCCTCCGTCCGGAGCTCCGGACGGTCCTCCCAGCGGGTCGTCCACCGGTCCCCGGCGGACGGCATTCCCGCCGATTCCAGTGTGGGGCGAGACTAGCCGACTCCGCTCGGCGGCTGACCACCGGAGACGCCGCACCGGCGGGTCGCGTGCAGGCCCAGGCCTCGCGGCGGCCGGACCGCCCGGACGCGGGCCCCACACGCGGCCGGGCGCCGTCGTCCGGCGGTTAGAGTCCAGTGCGTGTTCTCCCGGCTGCTGACCCCGAAGTGGCTGCTGTTGCACGTACTCGTGGCGGCCCTCTTCGTGGCGACCTTCTTCCTGGGCTACTGGCAGCTGACCAAGGCCGAGGCCGGCGGCGGCGCCGTCAACTGGAGCTACGCGCTGCAGTGGCCGCTGTACGGCTTCATGGGGCTGTGGTTCTACCTGCGCATGGTCCGGATCGAACTGCACCGGGATCCGGACGACGGCGCACCGGGACGGGACGTCGTCCTCTACCAGCGCCCGCGCATCGACACGACAGGAGACCCCGAGCTGGCCGCGTACAACGCCTACCTCGCCGAACTCAACGAGCGCGCGCTCGGCCAGCGGAGCAGCCCCCATGGCCGCTGACCGGACGACGTCCGCGCGTGATTCCGAGCAGGCGATCGCGGCGGCACTCCAGCGCTACCGCGTGATGGCCAACGTCGTCGGCGTCCTGTTGATCCTGCTGATCTGCGTCGCCGTCCCGATGAAGTACCTGGCCGACATCCGCGAGCCGGTCGTCGTCCTCGGCACGGCCCACGGCTGGCTGTACGCCCTCTTCTTCCTGTCCGCCGTCGACCTGGCGCTGCGGGCGAAGTGGAGCCTGAGGGGAGCGGCGCTCACCATCCTGGCCGGCACCGTGCCCTTCCTGTCCTTCTACGCCGAGCGCAACGCCACGCGGAAGACCCGCGCCGGCGAGCCCGTCTGACCTCCCCCACCCCGAGGACCTGCGCCTGATGTGTGGCCTGCTCGCCTATTTCTCCACCGACGCCGACCGGGTCGACGACGCCACGGTCTCGGGGGTGCGGGAAGCCCAGCACTGCATGCGTCACCGCGGCCCGGACGAGAACGAGGCCTGGTCGGACGACCGGGCGGTGTTCGGGTTCAACCGGCTGTCCTTCATCGACATCGAGCACAGCCACCAGCCGATGCCGTACGCGGACGGCCGGTACCGGATCGTCTTCAACGGCGAGATCTACAACTACCTGGAGCTGCGGGCCGAGCTCGCCGCCGCGGGTGCCACCTTCGCGACCGAGGGCGACACCGAGGCGATCGTCGCCGGCTACCACTTCTGGGGCGAGGACGTCGTCCCCAGGCTGCGCGGCATGTTCGCGTTCGTCATCTGGGACACCCAGGACCACACGGTGTTCGGCGCCCGTGACCCCTTCGGGATCAAGCCGCTGTTCACCACGCGACTGGCCGACGGCGGGATCGTCTTCGGCTCGGAGAAGAAGGCGCTGCTCGAACTGCTCGGCGGCAGTAAGGCAGCGGGCGAGGTCGATCCGGCGTCACTGCAGCACTACCTGACGCTCCAGTACGTCCCCGAGCCCGCGACCCTGCACCGGGGGATCCGCCGGATCGAGAGCGGCACGAGCTTCACGGTCGTGGACGGCGAGCTGCGGACGAAGCGCTACTTCCACCCGACGTTCCCGATCCGGCCGGTCGCGAAGGACGAGGAGCAGGCCCTGTACGACCGGATCGCCGGCGTCCTCGACGAGTCGGTGCGCATGCACATGCGCGCCGACGTCACGGTCGGCTCGTTCCTGTCCAGTGGCATCGACTCGACCGCCATCGCCTCGCTCGCGCACCGCTACAACACCGACCTGATGACCTTCACGGTCGGATTCGAGCGGCAGGCGCAGTCGGAGATCGAGATTGCCGCCGAGTCCGCCGCGATCCTCGGAGTGCGGCACGTGCCGGTCGAGGTGACCGCCCAGGAGTTCGCCGACGCCATTCCCCTCGTGGTCTGGTACCTCGACGACCCGGTCGCCGATCCGGCGCTGGTACCGCTCTACTTCGTCGCCCGTGAGGCGCGCAAGCACGTCAAGGTGGTGCTCTCCGGCGAGGGAGCCGACGAGCTCTTCGGCGGGTACACGGTCTACCGGGAGCCGATCAGCCTGGCGTGGGCGACGAAGCTCCCCCCGCAGGGACGCCGCGCCCTCGGTGCGCTGTCCCGGCTCGTGCCCGAGGGGGTGCGCGGACGGGACCTGCTGCGCCGCGCGTCCACCCCGTTGGAGCAGCGCTACTACGGCAACTCCCGCAACATGGGGGACGCCGAACTGGCCGCCCTGCTGCCCGCGCACGATCCGGACCTGTCCCACGTGCAGGTCACCGAGGACCTGTACCGCCGCACCCGCGAGGCCGGCTACGACGACGTGACCGCGATGCAGTACGTCGACCTGTTCACCTGGCTGCGCGGGGACATCCTGGTCAAGGCCGACAAGATGACGATGGCCAACTCGCTCGAGCTGCGGGTGCCGTTCCTCGACACCGAGGTGTTCGCGCTGGCCAGCACGCTGCCGCTGGAGATGCGGGTCCCTCGCGGCAGCGACGCCACCAAGTACGCGCTGCGTCGCGCCATGGCCCAGATCGTGCCCCCGAAGATCATGAACCGCCGCAAGCTCGGGTTCCCGGTACCGACCGCGGAGTTCCTCGGTGGTCAGCTGCACGAGTGGGCGCAGCAGATCATCACCGACAGCCAGACCGACGAGTGGCTGGACCGGGATGTGCTCCGCGGCCTGCTCGCCAAGCTCCCGGGTGCGGACCCCACGACCGTCGCCGCCAAGCGCACCGCGCGTCAGGTGTGGACGGTGCTGGTGTTCATGATCTGGCACGGCATCTTCGTGGAGGAGCGGATCAAGCCCGAGATCCCCGAGACGGTCTACCCCGTCCGCCTCTGAGCGTTGAACCACTGAGGCCCGGAATCGATGTGATTCCGGGCCTCAGTGGTCGGCCCCGTTCAGAGGCTCGCCACGAGCTTGCGAGTGGTGAGGAGAACGGGGTCCTTTCTCAGTGGAACGAGTCGCCGCAGGCGCAGGAGCCGCCGGCGTTCGGGTTGTCGATCGTGAAGCCCTGCTTCTCGATGGTGTCGACGAAGTCGATGGTCGCGCCGCCCAGGTACGGGCCGCTCATGCGGTCGACGATGACCTCGACCCCACCGAACTCGTACGTCTGGTCGCCGTCGAGGAAGCGCTCGTCGAAGAAGAGCTGGTAACGCAGGCCGGAGCAGCCACCAGGCTGCACGGCGATGCGCAGCCGCAGGTCGTCGCGGCCCTCCTGGTCCAGCAGCGCCTTGACCTTCGAGGCCGCGGGGTCGCTGAGCAGGACGCCGGTGGTGACGGGCGTGCTGCTGTCGAGGGTCGTGCTGTCCTGCACCGACATGTTTGTGTCCTCCCAGATCTGAGGGTGCCCGCTGCGGCACTTCTGCAGCGAGGCAACACCGTCGAGACGGTGATCCTTCCCTGCCGGGTCCACTGTACGGCGCCGAAGGCGAGTTCCCGGCTCTGCTTCGTCACACACGTAGACTTCTGGCTCGTGAAGCTCCGCCTGCCCGGCCGCCGTGACCCCGCCAAGACGACCATCGCCTCCGGCGCGGACGCCTCCACCGACCTCAGCGAGCAGCTCGTCCGTGCTGCCGGCAAGGGCCGCCCCACACCGAAGCGCAACGAGGCCCAGGGCCGCCGCGCCGGACCGCCCCCGCCGCCCCCCACCACGCGGAAGGAGGCCTACAAGCGCATGCGCGAGCAGCAGGCCTCCCGGCGGACCGAGTCCCGGCTGGGAGCTGCGCGCGGCGACGACTCCTACCTGCCCGCGCGTGACCGCGGCCCGGTCCGCAAGCTCGTGCGTGACGTCGTCGACTCCCGGCGCAACGTCGGCAGCTTCTTCCTGGCCATTGCCGCCGTCGCCCTGATCGGCACGATCGTGCCGAGTGTGGTGGTGCGCAACTACGCGAGCTTCCTGCTCTTCGGCTTCTTCCTGCTGATGATCGTCGACTCGGTGGTCCTCAGCCGGAAGATCAAGCGGAAGGTCGCCGAGCGCCTGCCCGACGATCCGCAGGCCAAGCGCACCAGGGGTCTCGTCTGGTACGGCGTCAGCCGCTCGACGATGATCCGCCGCTGGCGCTTCCCCAAGCCCGAGGTGGCGCTGGGCGCCGACGTGTGACCCGTCAGGGCACGGGGTTAGCGTCGGGGTGTGGAATTCAGACGCCTCGGCCGCTCCGGCCTGAACATCTCCGAGATCGCATACGGCAACTGGCTCACCCATGGTGGCCAGGTCGAGGAGGACGCCGCGCTGGCCTGCGTGCGCGCGGCCCTCGACGCCGGCATCACCACCTTCGACACCGCTGACGTCTACGCGGGCACCCGGGCAGAGTCGGTCCTGGGCCGGGCCCTCGAGGGACAGCGCCGCTCGTCCTACGAGCTGTTCACCAAGGTCTACTGGCCGACCGGTCGCGGACGTAACGACCGCGGGCTCTCCCGCAAGCACGTCATCGAGAGCTGTCACGCCTCGCTCGAACGGCTCCAGACGGACTACCTCGACCTCTACCAGGCCCACCGCTACGACGCGACGGTGCCGCTCGAGGAGACGATGACCGCCTTCGCCGACCTCGTGCGCGCCGGCAAGGTGCTCTACATCGGGGTCAGCGAATGGCGCGCCGAGGAGATCGCGGCCGGTGCCACCCTCGCCCGGGACCTCGGCGTCCAGCTCATCAGCAACCAGCCGCAGTACTCGATGCTCTGGCGGGTCATCGAGGACGAGGTCGTGCCGACCTCGGAGAAGGAGGGGCTCTCCCAGATCGTCTGGTCTCCGCTCGCCCAGGGCGTGCTCACCGGGAAGTACCTCCCGGGTCAGGCGCCCCCCGCCGACAGCCGTGGCGGCCACGCCGAGGCCGGGACGACAATGCAGCGGATGCTCACCGACGACATCCTCGCCCGGGTCCAGGATCTGCGGCCCATCGCCGACGACCTCGGCCTCTCGATGGCCCAGCTGGCCCTCGCCTGGGTGCTGCAGAACCCCAACGTCGCCGCCGCGATCATCGGGGCCACCCGCCCGGAGCAGGTGCAGGACAACGTCAAGGCGGCCGGGGTGCGCCTCGACGACGACGTCCTGCGACGGATCGACGAGGCCCTGGGCGACGTCGTCGTCCGGGATCCCGCCCAGACGGCCCGGGGCTGAGGGTCAGGGGGCGGCGAGGCCCATCGGTCCGTAGACCTCGTCGTCCCCGTCGAACAGGGTGACCGTGGCCACGCCCCGGTCGAGCAGTTCCCGCCAGTTCTCCCCGAGCCAGGACTCGGCGTCCCCCTGGTTGTCGGTCTCGAGCATCTCCACCCCGAGGGTGGCGGGGTCGATGGCCGAGCCGGTCGGGTCCTCGAGGCGCCAGTGCCAGGTCATGGACGCAGGCTAGTGATCCGTCGTGCCCGTGCTGTGACCGGACAGCGGATTACGCCCTGCCGGGCGCGGGCATGATCCACGCTCGACTGCGTCCGAGCGGAGAACCTTGTGTCAGCACCCAAGCCCCGCAGCACGGACGGCGCCACCCGCGCCGCCGTGCCGCCGCCCGATCCGTCCCAGGCCTCGACCGGTGAGCTGGTCGGCCAGCTGAGCGAGCAGGTCAGCCGGCTGGTCCGCGACGAGGTCCGGCTCGCCCAGGCCGAGGTCACGCAGAAGGCCAGGCGTCTGGGGATCGGCCTCGGGTTCTTCGGCGGCGCCGGTGTGGTCGCCCTGCTGGGCGTGGGAGCACTGGTGACCGCCGCCATCCTCGGCCTTGCCAATGTGCTGCCCGGGTGGCTGGCAGCGGTTCTCGTGGCCGTCGTCCTGTTCGCCGTCGCCGGGGTGCTGGCGCTGATCGGGAAGAAGGACGTCGACAAGGCGAAGCCGCCGCTGCCGACCGAGACGATCGCGAGCGTGCAGGCCGACATCGACACCGTGAAGCAGGCGGTCTCCCGGTGACCACACCCGATACGAACGACCCCGACCAGATCAAGGCCGAGATCGACGCCACCCGCGAGCAGCTCGCCCGGACCGTCGACGAGCTCAGCGCCCGGCTGGACGTCCCGGCCCGCGCCAAGGAGAGTGCGGCCCGCGCGAAGGACACCGCGGTCGAGACCTACCGCGAGAGCCCGCCACTGGTGATCGGCGGGGCCGT
Source organism: Blastococcus sp. CT_GayMR16 (assembly GCF_004570875.1). Lineage (GTDB taxonomy): Bacteria > Actinomycetota > Actinomycetes > Mycobacteriales > Geodermatophilaceae > Blastococcus_B. The sequence goes on from NZ_SPQK01000004.1 coordinate 67,046, forward strand.
AGCCCTGGTGGGACTGGTGGTCGGTCTGGTGATCGTGCGCCGGAAGCGTGCGACGAGAAGGAGGAAGCGTTGAGCAAGGGAGCAAAGCTCGCCTACCGGCCGATCGGCCTCATCGGCGGCATCCTGGCGGGAACCCTGTCCGGGATCGTCTTCAAGCAGATCTGGAAGCAGGTCGCCGACGAGGACGACGCGCCGACGGCGCTGCAGAGCGAGTACTCGATGAAGGAGGTCGTGATCGCCGCGGCCATCCAGGGCGCGATCTTCGCCGCGACGAAGGCCGCGATCGACCGGGCCGGCGCACGCGGATTCAAGCAGCTCACCGGTGCGTGGCCGGGCGACTGATCGCCCGCGGGCCCGGCCCGCTTCACTGCACTCGGCCGTCCGTCAGCAGGGGGAACGCGATGTCAAGCACCAGACAGCGCGACAGCGCCGTCGACCGCATCCGGGAACGGGTCGAGGAGAAGGCCGCCCGGCGCGCGGAGGCTGCGCGGGCCGCCGCCGAGCGGCCCGCGCAGGATCCGGACACGCCGCCGGCCGGGTCGCCGACCCCGGAGGAGCTCCCGGGCATCCACGCGGAGAAGCCCACCGAGATCCCGTGGCGGGGCTGGAAGCAGATCCTCAAGCGGGCGTGGGCCGAGAACAAGGCCGACAACATGCCGATCATCGCTGGCGGTGTGGCGTTCTTCGGCTTCCTGGCGGTCTTCCCGGCGCTGATCGCCCTGGTCTCCCTGTACGGGCTGGTCGCCTCCCCCGAGACGGTCGCCCAGCAGGTCGAGGAGCTGTCCGCCCAGCTGCCCGACAGCGCCGCGGAACTCATCGGCGAGCAGCTCACGGCCATCGTCAACAACAGCGGCAGCGCCCTGACCCTGAGCCTGGTCGTCTCGATCCTCGCGGCCCTGTGGAGCGCATCGGGCGGCATGGGCAACCTGATCACCGCGGTCAACCTGGCCTACGACGAGGTGGAGACCCGCAACTTCGTCAAGCTGAAGCTGACGTCGCTCGCACTCACCCTCGGCTCGATCATCTTCGTGCTGGTGACGTTCGGGCTGGTCGCCGTCGTCCCCGCGATCCTGGAGGCCCTGCCGCTGGGCATCGTCGGCACGATCCTCGCCCAGGTCGCGCGGTGGGTGGTGCTGCTCGGCGTCTTCGCGGGTTCGCTGGCAGTCCTCTACCGCGTCGCACCCGACCGCGACGCTCCCCGCCTGCGTTGGGTCAGCCTGGGCGCGGTGATCGTCACCGTCATCTGGGCGCTGGTCAGCGTGGGCTTCGCGCTCTACGTGAACAACTTCGGGTCCTACGACAAGACCTACGGCACGATCGCCGGCGTCATCGTGCTGATGCTGTGGCTGTACCTGACCTGCTACCTGGTCCTGCTCGGGGCGGAGATCAACTCCGAGGCCGAGCACCAGACGGCGCACGACACGACCACCGGCGAGCCGCAGCCGATGGGCGCCCGGGACGCGAAGATGGCCGACACGCTGCCCGACTCACCCGAGCCGAAGACGGGTGACAGCGACCCGACACGGAAGCGGTAGCGCTCAGCGCACGTGCGACGGGACGAACGGCGGCCGCACGACCTCCACGGCCTGGGGCCGCCCCCGGACGTCGACGGTCACCTCCGAGCCCGCCTCGATGCCGGCCGCGGCGTCGATCAGGGCCAGTCCGATGCCGGTGCGCAGGCTCGGTGAGAACGTCCCGCTGGTGACCTCGCCGATCCGGGCGCCGCCGGCGTCGAGCACCGACATGCCCGGCCGGGGAATCCCCCTGCCGGTCGCCCGCAGTCCCCACAGCAGCCGGGCAGGACCGGCCTCCTTCTCGGCCAGCAGCGCGTCCCGACCCCAGAAGGCGGGCTTCTTCCAGCCCACGGCCCAGCCGCTGCGCGCCTGGTTGGGCGTGATCTCCAGCGACAGCTCGTGGCCGTGCAGCGGGTAGCCCATCTCGGTGCGGAGGGTGTCGCGGGCCCCCAGCCCGCAGGGACGGATGCCGAGGTCCTGCCCGCATTCGAGGACGGTGTCCCACAGCTCAGCCGCGCGGTCGGCGTCGACCAGCAGCTCGTAGCCGTGCTCACCGGTGTAGCCGGTGCGGCAGACGGTCACCTCCGCGGCGCCGTGCGCGCCGGTGCCGGTCACGAACGACATGTACGAGAGCTCCCCCGGCAGCCCGAGCAGCTCCAGCACCTGCAGCGCGTGCGGCCCCTGCACGGCGAGGACGGCGACCTCGGCGTGCCGGTCGGTGATGGTGATCGCCTCCGGCGCGGCCTCCGCCAGGCGGCGCAGCACCTCCGGCGCGTTGGCGGCGTTCGGCACGAGCAGCACGTGGTCGGGGCCGTGCAGGTAGACGATCAGGTCGTCGACGACGCCGCCGCTCTCGTCGCAGCACAGCGTGTACTGCGCCTGACCTGGGCCGATGCGGGAGAGGTCGTTGCTCAGGCAGGTGTCGACGAACGCCGCCGCGCCGGGTCCGCGCACCGTCGCCGTCCCCAGGTGGGAGACGTCGAAGAGGCCGACGGCCTCGCGGACGGCGGTGTGCTCGGCGAGCACGCCGCCACCGGCGTACTCGATCGGCATCGACCACCCGCTGAAGTCGGCGAGCTTGGCACCGGCGGCCACGTGCCGGTCGTGGAGGGGCGAGGTCAGCAGGCTCACGGACGCCACGCTAACGCGGCCCCGCTGCAGGGCCCCGCGGCGAGCTTGCGGGGTGCGGGGGGCAGCGGGGCCCTTTGACTACGATCGAGCGGTGCCGCCGACGATCTCCGCCACCGACCACCCGCTCGAGAAGCTGACCGGCGACGCCGTCGTCGTCGCCGTCGGGAAGGGGCCCGACGGGCTGCTGCCCACGCCAGGTGCCGAGGCGGTCGACCGCCTGCTGGGCGGGCGCCTGCTCCCGGCTCTGGCCGACCTGGGTGCGCGCGGCGCCGAGGACGAGGTCACCCGGCTGCCGTCCTTCGGGCAGGGCCCGTTCCCCGTCGTCGCGGTCGCCGGTCTCGGAGCGCCCGACGCCCTCGGCGCCTACACCGCGGAGGCCGTGCGCCGCGCCTCCGGCGCCGCGAGCCGCGCCCTCGCGGGACGTCGCTCGGTGGTCAGCCTCCTGGCCGCGGTCGGCGGCCCGCCGGACGCCGAGCGCCTGCACGCCGTGGCCGAGGGAGCGCTGCTCGGCGCCTACGAGTTCACCGCCTACAAGTCCGATCTGCCGGCCGACCGCAAGGCGCCCCCGAGCGACTTCACGATCGTCGTTCCGGTCGCCGCCGAGGCCGAGGCGGCGCTGCGCCGGACCCGGGCCGTCGCCGACGCCGTCGCCCTGGTCCGCGACCTGGTGAACACCCCGCCGAACGACCTCTACCCGGCCGAGCTCGCCGCCCGCGGTGCCGCCGCCGGCGAGAAGCTGGGCCTCGCCGCGGAGATCCTCGACGAGGACGCGCTGGCCGCCGGTGGCTACGGCGGCATCCTGGCCGTCGGCGCCGGCTCGGTCCGCAAGCCCCGACTGCTGCGCCTGACCTACGCCGGCCCAGGCGCCCGCAAGAAGATCGCGCTGGTCGGCAAGGGCATCACGTTCGACAGCGGCGGCATCTCGATCAAGCCCGCCGCCAACATGGAGAACATGAAGAGCGACATGGCCGGTGCCGCGGCCGTGATCGCCACCGTGTGCCTCGTCGCCCAGCTGCGCCTCCCGGTCGAGGTCACCGCAACGGTGCCCATCGCCGAGAACCTGCCGAGCGGCACCGCCTACCGGCCGGCCGACATCATCACCTTCCGCAACGGCAAGAAGGCGGAGATCACCAACACCGACGCCGAAGGCCGGGTGGTGCTCGCCGACGCGATCGCGCGCGCCGCCGAGGACCGTCCCGACGTCCTGCTGGAGACCTCGACGCTGACCGGCGCGCAGCAGGTGGCTCTCGGCAACCGCACCTCGGGCGTGATGGGCACCGAGGAGCTCCGCGACGCGGTCGTCGCCGCCGGAGCCCGCAGCGGCGAGGGCATGTGGCCGATGCCGCTGCCGATCGAGCTGCGGCGCGGTCTGGACTCCCCCATCGCCGACTTCGTCAACGCCACCACCGACCGGATGGGCGGCATGCTCGTCGGCGGGCACTTCCTGTCGGAGTTCGTGCCCGACGGGCTGCCGTGGGCGCACATCGACATCGCCGGCCCGAGCTACAACACCGGCTCGCCCTGGGGCTACAACCCCAAGGGCGGCACCGGCGTCCCCGTCCGCACCCTGCTCGCCACGATCGAAGCCCTCATCGCCGACTGAGCGAGCTCCCTGATGATCAGGTCTCCTGATCATCAGGGGTCCTAGCTCACCGTCGATGGTGAGCCAGGACCCCCAACGGTGAGCTAGGACGGCGCCGACCCGTCAGTCGAGGCTGTCCTTCTGGCGGGCGCTCCAGTCCCGCATGCGCTGGGGGTAGCCCGTCACCTGTGCGTCGTAGACAGGGATCGCCAGATCGCGGGAGAGACGGCGCGCGATGTCCAGGCCGTCGATGCGCCGGCGGGTCCACTCGCCGTCTGCCGCGACCAGCACGATCGTCGTCTCGGTGACGGCGGTGCGCGGCTCCACGTACCCCTCGACGCCGCGGCGGGTGGCCACGAACTGCTCCAGATGACTCAGGTCGCCCTTGTGCGAGCCGCGGTCCAGCGTTCCCCGACCACCGCCGCGACCGCGCCCCGAGCCGCCACGGCCACCGCCGCGCAGCCGGTCGAACAGGCCCATGGCGTCCCTCCCGTCGTCCGGTCCCGCCGCGGTGTCCTCATCGTGATCATCGCGACGCTCGGTGAAGCAACGGCGCTCCGGGCCGGCCCGTTCCCGGAGTGGCAGGATGAGGGGCAAGCCCCCGCCTGCGAGCGGGACGCCGACGACTGCATCGAGGAGCACCCGTGAGCGCACCCACCTCCCCCGCCGATCTGGTCATCCTCGGTGGTGGCTCCGGTGGATATGCCGCCGCGTTCCGCGCATCAGAGCTCGGCCTGAACGTCGTCCTGATCGAGAAGGACAAGGTCGGCGGCACCTGCCTGCACCGCGGCTGCATCCCCACCAAGGCGCTGCTGCACAGCGGCGAGATCGCCGACCTGGCCCGCGAGGGCGAGCAGTTCGGCGTCAAGACGTCGCTGGCCGGGATCGACATGGACGGCGTCAACGCCTACAAGGACGGCGTCATCTCCAAGCTCTACAAGGGGCTGCAGGGCCTGGTGAAGGCGCGCAAGATCACCTACGTCGAAGGTGAGGGCCGGCTGACGTCCCCCACCACGGTCGAGGTGAACGGCCAGTCCTACGAGGGCAAGCACATCCTGCTGGCCACCGGCTCCTACGCCCGGACGCTGCCCGGCATCGAGATCGACGGCACAAAGGTCATCACCAGCGACCACGCGCTCAACCTCGACCGCGTACCGGCGTCGGCGATCGTCCTCGGCGGCGGGGTCATCGGCTGCGAGTTCGCCAGCGCGTGGAAGTCCTTCGGCGTCGACGTGACGATCGTCGAGGCCCTGCCGCACCTGGTGCCGCTGGAGGACGAGTCCTCCTCCAAGCTGCTGGAGCGTGCCTTCCGCCGTCGCAAGATCGGGTTCGAGCTCGGCAGCCGCGTCTCGGGCGTGGAGACCACCGAGAACGGCGTGAAGGTCTCGCTGGAGAACGGCAAGGAGCTCGAGGCGGAGCTCGTGCTGGTCGCCGTCGGCCGCGGGCCGGTCAGCCAGGGCCTCGGGTACGAGGAGGCCGGCCTGAACGTCGACCGCGGCTACGTGCTCGTCGACGAGCTCTGCCGGACCAACGTGCCGACCGTCTCTGCCGTCGGTGACCTCATCCCCACCCTCCAGCTGGCCCACGTCGGCTTCGGCGAAGGCATCCTCGTCGCCGAGCGGGTGGCCGGGCTGAGCCCCGCCCCGATCGACTACGCCGGCGTCCCGCGCATCACGTACTCCGACCCGGAGGTCGCCTCCGTCGGTCTCACCGAGGCCCAGGCCAAGGAGAAGTACGGCGAGATCAAGACGCTGACCTACGACCTGGCGGGCAACGGCCGCAGCCAGATCCTGAAGACCGCCGGTGCGGTGAAGCTCATCCAGGCCGTCGACGGCCCCGTGGTCGGCATCCACATGGTGGGCAGCCGCGTGGGCGAGCTCATCGCCGAGGCCCAGTTGATCTACAACTGGGAGGCCGAGGCCGACGACGTCGCCAGCCTCATCCACCCGCACCCGACGCAGAGCGAGGCGCTGGGCGAGGCCCACCTGGCCCTCGCCGGCAAGCCCCTGCACGTGCACGGCTGACCGTTCCGCTCTCCTCCCCCGTCCCACCCCAGAAGGAGCACTGCCCCGATGCCGACGTCCGTCACCATGCCCGCCCTGGGCGAGAGCGTCACCGAGGGCACGGTCACTCGCTGGCTCAAGCAGGAGGGTGAGCAGGTCGAGGTCGACGAGCCCCTCCTCGAGGTCTCGACCGACAAGGTCGACACGGAGATCCCGTCGCCCGCGGCCGGTGTGCTGACCAAGATTCTGGTGGCCGAGGACGAGACGGTGGAGGTCGGCGCGGAACTGGCCGTCATCGGTGGCGGCGACGGCGGCAGCGCTCCCGAGCCGGCGGCGGAGGCGGAGCCCGCCGAGGCCGAGGCCGAGCCGGAGCCCGCCGAGGCTGAGCCCGAGCCGGAGCCGGAGCCCGCGCAGGAGGAGGCGCCCGCCCCGGAGCAGGAGGAGGAGCAGCCGGCACCCCCTGCCGACAGCTCGGGCGACTCGGGCGGCGGCGAGGGCACCTCGGTGACCATGCCGGCGCTGGGTGAGAGCGTCACCGAGGGCACGGTGACCCGCTGGCTCAAGTCCGTCGGCGACGAGGTGACCGCGGACGAGCCGCTGCTCGAGGTGTCCACCGACAAGGTCGACACCGAGATCCCCTCGCCGGTGAGCGGCACCCTGCTCTCCATCTCGGTCAACGAGGACGAGACGGTCGACGTCGGCGCCGAGCTGGCCGTCATCGGCACCGGTGGCAGCGCGCCCGCGGCGGCGTCCGCCCCGGCGCAGCCGAAGCAGGAGGAGCCGAAGCAGGAGGAGCCGAAGCAGGAGGAGCCGCAGCAGGAGGAGCCGACGCAGGAAGCTCCCCAGCAGGACGCCCCGAAGCAGGAGCAGGCGGCTCCCGCCGCGAAGGCTCCGGCACCCCAGGCGCCGGCCGCGCAGGAGGCACCGTCCGGGGACGGCGGCGGCAACTACGTGACCCCGCTGGTCCGCCGCCTGGCCGCCGACCGTGGCGTCGACTTGAGCACCGTGTCCGGCACCGGCGTCGGCGGCCGGATCCGCAAGCAGGACGTGCTGGCCGCGGCCGAGACGCCCGCCGCACCGGCACCGGCCCCGGCCGCTGCGCAGGCTCCCGCCGCCCGCACGCCGTCGCCGGCGGCCATGCCCGACACGTCGGTGCGCGGCCGGACCGAGAAGCTGTCGCGCCTGCGCGCGGTCATCGCCCGGCGCATGGTCGAGTCGCTGCAGGTGAGCGCACAGCTGACCACGGTCGTCGAGGCCGACGTCACGAAGATCGCGCGCCTGCGGCAGCAGGCCAAGGGGGACTTCGAGTCCCGCGAGGGTGTGAAGCTCTCCTTCCTGCCCTTCTTCGCCAAGGCCTCCATCGAGGCGCTCAAGGCGCACCCGTCGGTGAACTCGTCGATCGACCAGGAAGCCGGCACGGTCACCTACCACGACACCGAGAACCTCGGCATCGCCGTGGACACCGAGCGCGGACTGCTCGTGCCCGTCATCCACGAGGCCGGCGACCTCAGCCTGGGCGGCATCGCCCGGAAGATCGCCGACCTGGCGGAGCGGACCCGCACGAACAAGATCACGCCGGACGAGCTGGGCGGGGGCACCTTCACGCTGACCAACACCGGCAGCCGGGGCGCACTGTTCGACACCCCGATCATCAACCAGCCGCAGGTGGCGATCCTCGGTGTCGGTTCGGTGGTGAAGCGCCCGGTGGTGGTCCAGGACGCGGAGCTGGGCGAGGTCATCGCCATCCGCTCGATGGTCTACCTGGCCCTCACCTACGACCACCGGATCGTCGACGGCGCCGACGCGGCGCGCTTCCTGACCACCGTGCGGGAACGGCTGGAAGCGGGACAGTTCGAAGGCGAGCTCGGCCTCGCTTGAGCGTCGTGGATCGGGGCCCCGGCACTCTGCCGGGGCCCCGATCGCGTCCCCGGGGGATCTGGAGAAGGAGCACCACGGAATGAAGATCGCGGTCACCGGCGCGTCCGGACTCATCGGCGGCGCGTTGCTCCCCGCCCTGCGGGCCGACGGTCACGAGGTGATCCAGCTCGTGCGGCGCACCCCGCGGACCGTCGACGAGCACCGCTGGGACCCCCAGCACCACCGCATCGACCCGTCCGTGCTCGCCGGTGTGGACGCGGTGGTCAACTTCGCCGGAGCGCCCATCCGTCCGCGCCCCTTCACCAGTGGCTACAAGCAGCGCCTGATCCAGAGCCGCCTGGACGCGACGACGACGATCAGCGACGCCCTGGCGGCGGCCGCGGCCGCAGACCCGGGCCGCCGGCGCGTCCTGCTGTCCGGGTCCGCCGTCGGGTACTACGGCGACACGGGCTCCCGCACGGTCACGGAGTCCGATCCCGCCGGCACCGACTTCCTGGCCCAGGTGTGCGTCCAGTGGGAGGCGGCCACCGCCCCCGCGGACGCGGCCGGCGTCCGTGTCGTGCACCTGCGGACCGGGCTGGTGCTCGACCGGTCAGCGATGCTGGTGAAGGTCCTCGGCACCGTGTTCCGGCTCGGCCTGGGTGGCCGCATGGGCGACGGGCGCCAGTACTGGCCGTGGATCAGCCTGTCCGACGAGATCGGAGCGATCCGGCACCTGCTGACCGCCGACGTGGCCGGCCCGGTCAACCTCACCGGACCCGCCCCGGCGACGAATGCCGAGTTCACGACGGAGCTGGGCCGCCAGGTACACCGGCCCACCGTGCTCCCGGTGCCGGCCTTCGCCCTGAAGCTGGCGCTCGGTGAGTTCGGCCGCTCCAGTGTCGTCGGCGGCCAGCGGGCCCTCCCGGCCCGGCTGCAGGAGTCCGGGTACGAGTTCACCCACACGGACCTGCCCTCGGCCCTGCGGGCGGCGCTCGCCAAGAGGTGAGAGCTGGTCAGGTCTGACGTTCGGCGCTCTCGATCAGCCACCCGTCACCGGAGCGGGCCAGAACGAGCCGGACGCCCGTCGCCGGACGCCCTGCCCCCGACCGCACTGCCTCGCCGTCGGGCCGGGCCGCGGACACGACCTCGTAGGCCGGCCAGCTGTCGACCAGGTCGAGGCGCACCCGGTCCCCCACCAGCTCCGCGGCGGTCACCTGCTCGACCGCAGGCTCGAACCCGCGGAGCACCTCGCCCGCCTGCGCCAGCTCCTGTGCGAGCTGGGTGTCGGCCGCCAGCAACGCGCTGCCGGGCACGTGGACGTCGTCGAGCAGTGCGGGTGACGCGGTCGCGAACGCCTCCGCCCGGCGGCCGTACAGCTCCGCGACCACCCCGCGCCACTCGTCGACGCTTCCGGGCTCGATCCGCTGCTCCCCCTCCAGCGGCGCAGGACCGGCCGCCTCCGACGGGGCCGCATCGACGGCCGCTCCCCCAGGAACGTCCTCGGGGGCGGCGCCGGTCGCCCCGAGGAGGCCCCAGCCGGCCCCCGCCAGCGCCGCCACGACGAGGACGACCACCGCGAGCCGTCGGGTGAACAGTGCCGCCACCCCACCGCGGACCGCCGCACGCCAGATGTCCCGACGGCCGGCCGGCTCGATGATGACGGGGGCCGGACGCGGACTGCGGCCGGGCGCCTCGTGGGTGAGCTCCGTCCGCGGACCGCGGCCGGTCATCCCGAGTTCCGCGTCCGGGACGCCGTCCACCGGCAGCCGCACCGGCTCGGGTCGGCAGGCGTGCCGCAGGTCCAGCGCGAACGCCGCCGCCGATCCGCGGTCGTGGGGGTCGGCGGCGAGGCCGCGGCCGATCACCTCGATCAGCGCCTGCGGCGCGTCCGGGGCGAGTTCGGCCAGGTCCGGCAGCAGGCCCTCCGCGGCGACGGTGAGCGTGTCGGCGGGGGTCGCCGCGTTCCAGGGTGCGATCCCGGTCAGTGCATGGAACGCGGCGGCGGCGACGCCGAAGACGTCCGATGCCGGCCCGGGTGCCCCGCCGCGGGCCACGGTGGGGTCGACATAGGCGGGGGTGACCTCGCCGGCGGCCGTCTCGCCGAGCACCCGGGCCACGCCCAGGTCGGTGAGCACCGGACGCCCCTCACCGGTGAAGACGATGTTGCCCGGGGAGAGATCGCCGTGGACGACGCCGTTCCCGTGCGCATGGGCGAGGGCGGCGGCCACCGGGGCGATCGCGGTGACCACCTCGCCGGGGCGCAGCCGCCCGCGACGGGCCAGCAGCGCAGCCAGGCTGCCGCCGGCCAGGAGTTCCAGGACCAACGCCACGCGCGGCGCCGCGCCGCGCTGCGGCTGGTGCACCACCTCGAGCAGGCGGACGAGGTGCGGATGGTCGAGCTCGCCCAGCAGCGCCGCCTCCCGGGCCTGGCGCTCCGGGTCCCCCACCACCAGCACCTTGACGGCGACCGGCGGGCCACCCCGCCGGGGCACGGCCCGCCAGACCTCACCGGAGCCACCCCGGCCCAACCGCGACTCCAGGACGTATCCGGGAACGAGCGGCGCTTCGGCCACGCCAGCAGCTACGGCGGAGGACATGGACCGGGACGCTAGGCCGATCCGCGTCCGCCCCGCTCGGGCTGTCCACAGCCGAACCGACGGGACGGCTGGGTGTCCTGTGTCACCCGGGACGAGAGATCGGGCCTCCGCGGCGTGGTCGCCCCGGAGGCGCCCGAAGGCTGCTTACCGTCGACCGATGCACCCGCACCGAACACTTCCGGTCCCCGCGTCACCGGTCGTCTGCGAGCCCGACCGCGTCCGGTACCTGCACCTCGTGGCCGCTGCCCGGGTGACCGCCGTGCGCCCGGTCAGCAAGCAGCAGGTCGCCGACATCGTCCGCGTCACCGTCGACGACGAGGTCGACACCCGCACGTTCGCCGCGATCGTCGCCGACGTCGCGACCGACGTCCTGCGCTGACGCACAGCCGCCCGGCGGGCGCAGACCCCCGCGGCTCGACATCCCCCCGCGGCACTTAGGTTCGGAGCCATGCCCGCCTCCGCACCGACGATCGTCGCGACCAGCATGGGGTTCGCCTCCCGGGGCCGGGGCCCCTACGACTGGAGTCCCGGCCCCGTCTTCGACCTGATGACCGAGCTCGCCGGAGCGCCGGAGCGACCGCGGCTCTGCTATCTGGGCACCGCCACCGGGGACGACCCGGCACGCGTGGCCGGCGTCTACGGCGCCTTCGCCGGCAGCGCTGTGCAGGTCAGCCACCTGAGCCTGTTCACGATGCCGACGGTCGCCGACGCCCGTGCCCACCTCCTCGAGCAGGACGTGATCTGGGTCGGCGGCGGCAGCGTGGCCAACCTGCTGGCCGTCTGGCGGGTGCACGGCCTCGACGACGTGTTCGCCGAGTGCTGGCGGGCCGGCGTCGTCCTCGGCGGGGTGTCGGCGGGGTCGCTGTGCTGGCACGTCGGCGGCACCACGGACTCCTACGGCCCCGACCTGCGCCCCGTCACCGACGGCCTCGCGCTGATCCCGACGTCCAACGGCGTCCACTACGACTCCGAGGAGCAGCGCCGGCCGCTCTACCACCGGCTGGTCGCCGAGGGCACGCTGCCCGCGGGGCATGCCACCGACGACGGCGTGGGCCTGGTCTACCGCGGGACGGACCTCGTCGAGGCCGTGGCCGATCGGCCGGACAAGGCGGCCTACCGCGTGGAGCGCGGACCGGACGGCACAGCGGTCGAGACGCGCGTCGAGCCGCGCCGCCTACGCTGATGACCGTGACGGAGCTGCGGATCGTGCGGGCGGGGCTGGTTCCCTACGAGGAGGCCTGGGCGCAGCAGCGGGAGCTGCACGCCCAGCGCGTCGCCGGCGAAGGTCCCGACACCCTGCTGCTCCTGGAGCACCCCTCGGTCTACACGGCCGGCAAGCGCACCGAGGCCCACGAACGGCCCTTCGACGGGACGCCGGTCATCGACGTCGACCGCGGCGGCAAGATCACCTGGCACGGCCCCGGTCAGCTGGTCGGCTACCCGATCGTCGCGCTGCCCGACCCGATCGACGTGGTCGCCTACGTGCGCCGGCTCGAGGACGCACTCATCGAGGTGTGCGCCGGCTTGGGCCTGTCCACCGGCCGGGTCGAGGGCCGCAGCGGCGTCTGGGTGGCTGCCGACGGCTCCGGGCCGGAGCGCAAGGTCGCGGCGATCGGCGTACGGGTGGCCCGCGGCGTGACGATGCACGGCTTCGCGTTGAACTGCGATCCGGACATGACCGCGTTCGCCAACATGATCCCGTGCGGGATCCCCGATGCCGGGGTGACGTCGCTGTCGGCGGAGCTCGGCCGCGACATCACGGTGGCCGACGCGACCGGCCCGGTCGAGGACGCGATGCGACGGGTGCTGGCCTTCGAGCCCGCGACCGCTGGATGACCCCGCTCCCCTCCAGCACCTACGTCAGCCTGACGACGTTCCGCCGCACCGGCGTCCCGGTCAGCACCCCCGTCTGGGCGGCGCCGGACGGCGACACGCTCCTCGTGTGGACGCGCACCGACACCGGAAAATAGAAGGACCCCCTGCCCCCCACCGCTCGCAGGCTCGCGTCGGGCCCCTGCAGGAGGCCTGAGCCGGGTCGAGGGTCCGGACGTCGAGGGTGTCGCCGGATTCGTCGCGCATGCGGAGTGGCCCGGCGCGCTCGCCGCCCTGCGCCGGGCCTACGGCCTGCAGTTCCGGCTGTGCTACGTCACGTCGCGAGTAGTGCGGCGGTTGTGCCGCCGCGACACCGACCGCAACGAGATCATCCGCATCCGCCCGGCAGCCTGAGAATTCTCAGCCGAGGACGAAGTTGACCAGCCGGCCCGGGACGGCGACGACGCGGCGCACGGTCGCGCCGTCGAGGTAGCCCGCGATCTTCTCGTCGGCCCGTGCGGCTGCCTCCAGGGCCGCGGCGTCGGCATCGGCCGGCACGCTGACCTGCGACCGGACCTTGCCGTTGACCTGGACGGCGACCTGCACCGTGTCGTCGATCAGCCAGCGCTCGTCGGCGACCGGGAACGGGTGCCACGCAGAGGACTCGTCGTGGCCCAGCCGTGCCCACAACTCCTCGGCGACGTGCGGGGCCAGCGGGGCCACCAGCAGCACCAGCGGCTCGGCCACCGATCGCGGCACGGGCTTGTCCGCGCCGTAGACCGACGTCAGGTGGTTGGTCAGCTCGGTGATCCGCGCGATGGCGATGTTGAACCGCAGGGTGGTGAACCCGTCGCGGACGCCGTCGATCCCCCGGTGCAGCGCACGCAGCGTGTCCTCGGACGGCTCGACGTCCGCGGCCCGCACGGCCCCGGTCTGCTCGTCGACGACGACCCGCCAGATCCGCTGCAGCAGCCGCTGGGATCCGACGACGGCCTTGGTCTCCCAGGGACGCGACTGCTCCAACGGCCCGGTCGACATCTCGTAGACCCGGAAGGTGTCGGCGCCGTAGGCGCCGATCATCTCGTCGGGCGTGACCATGTTCTTCAGGCTCTTCCCGATCTTCCCGTACTCACGGTTGACCGGGTTGCCCTCGTAGAAGAACTGGCCGCCCTTCTCCACGACGTCGGCAGCGGGCACGTAGAAGCCCCGCTCGTCGGTGTAGGCGAAGGCGGAGATGTAGCCCTGGTTGACCAGCCGGCGGAACGGCTCCTCGCTGGAGACGTAGCCCAGGTCGTGCAGGACCTTGTGCCAGAAGCGGGCGTAGAGCAGGTGCAGCACGGCGTGCTCGACACCGCCGACGTACAGGTCCACCCCGCCGACGTCACCGGGCTCCCGCGGGCCCAGCCAGTACTTCTCCAGCTCGGGGTCGACCATCTGCTCGTCGTCGCCGGGGTCCAGGTAGCGCAGGTAGTACCAGCACGAACCGGCCCAGTTGGGCATCGTGTTGGTCTCGCGGCGGTACTTCTTCGGCCCGTCGCCCAGGTCCAGCTCGACCGTCGTCCACTCCGTCGCGCGCGACAGCGGCGGCTCGGGGGCGGAGTCGGCGTCGTCGTCGGCGAACGTCTTCGGTGAGTAGTCCTCCACCTCGGGCAGCAGCACCGGCAGCATCGACTCCGGGACGGCGACCGGCAGGTCGTTCTCGTCGTAGAGGATCGGGAACGGCTCGCCCCAGTAGCGCTGCCGGCTGAACAGCCAGTCACGCAGCTTGTAGGTGGTGGTGGCCTCGCCGTGGCCGTGCTCGACCAGCCAGTCGGTGATCGTCGCGATGGCGGTCGCCTTGTCCAGCCCGTCCAGCGAGATCTCGTCGTTCGACGAGTTGATCATCGGCCCCGGGCCGGTGTACGCGCCGCCGTCGAAGTCGGCCGGCGGCTGCACCGTGCGGACGACGGGCAGCCCGAAGGCCTCGGCGAACTCCCAGTCGCGGGTGTCCTCACCGGGAACGGCCATGATCGCGCCGGTGCCGTAGCCGGTCAGGACGTAGTCGGCGATGAACACCGGCAGCGCGTTGCCGTTGACCGGGTTGGCGGCGGTGACGCCGAGCCAGACGCCGGTCTTGTCGCGGCCCTCGGTCTGGCGGTCCAGCTCCGAACGGCGGGAGGCCTGCCGCTGGTAGGCGGTGACCGCCTCGGCCGGGGTAGCCGCGCCGCCGGTCCAGCGCGGGTCGGTGCCGTCGGGCCACGCCGCCGCGGTCAGCGCCGCGACCAGCGGGTGCTCCGGCGCCAGCACCATGTACGTCGCGCCGAACAGCGTGTCCGGTCGCGTCGTGAAGACCTCCACGGTCTCGTCGCCGACCGAGAACCCGATGCGCGCCCCGGCCGAGCGGCCGATCCAGTTGCGCTGCATCTGCTTGAGCGAGTCGGTCCAGTCCAGCCGGTCCAGGTCGTCGATCAACCGGTCGGCGTAGGCGGTGATCCGCATCATCCACTGGGTCAGCGGACGCCGGAACACCGGGAAGTTGCCGCGCTCGGAGCGTCCGTCGGCGGTGACCTCCTCGTTGGACAGCACGGTGCCCAGTCCGGGGCACCAGTTCACCGGGGCCTGGTGCAGGTAGGCCAGCCGGTGCGCGTCGACGACCAGCCGTCGTCCCACCTCGTCCAGCTCGGCCCACGGCCGCCCCAGCGGGTTCGTACCCGAGGCCGGCTCGCGCGTGCCGGCGTCCAGCTCGGCGATCAGGTCCTCGATCCGGCGCGCCCTGCCGACGCGCTCGTCGAACCAGGAGCCGAACAGCTGCAGGAAGATCCACTGGGTCCACTTGTAGTAGCCCGGGTCGATGGTGGCGAAGCTGCGGCGGTCGTCGTGGTCGACGCCCAGGCGGCGCAGCTGCGCCCGGATCGCCTCGATGTTGGCCTCGGTGGTGACCCGCGGGTGCTGCCCGGTCTGGACGGCGTACTGCTCGGCGGGCAGGCCGAAGGCGTCGTAGCCCATCGGGTGCAGCACGTTGTCGCCGTCCATCCGGCGGAAGCGGCTGGTGACGTCGGTACCCAGGTAGCCCAGCGGGTGCCCGACGTGCAGCCCGGTGCCCGACGGGTACGGGAACATGTCCATCAGGAAGAACTTCGGGCGGTCGGCAACCTTCTCGAAGCCCGCGCTCAGCCGGCCGGTCGGGTTGGGCGTGTGGAAGGTGCCCTCGCGCTCCCAGCGGTCCTGCCAGGCGAGCTCGATCTGCTGGGCCAGGGCCGGCGTGTAACGGTGCGGCGGGACGTCACCGGACGTCAGTTCGGCACCCTGCTGGTCGGCAGTCTGGCTCATCGCGCGTGCTCCCAAGTTCGCGTACCGGCGGCGGACATCAAAAAACCCCTCACGCAGGAGGGGTCGCCGTGCTGTCTGAACGTCTCAGGTCAGCACGGCCTGGAAAGAAGGAGCCGCCCGGTCACGCCGCCCAGCCTACCGCGAGGGCTGGTACCCGGGCGGCACCCTTCCCCGGCCTGATGCGGCCCTGCTTCCGCTGTCGTGACCAACTAGCCGCTGCCCCGGCTCCAGATGTCGGCGCAGCGGCCGATTCACATTGTGTGCAACGCGAACGCCGTTCAGTGGTGGGTGACGAGGACGCGTCGTCCTCCCGCCTGCCGCTGATCCTGACGCTCGCGAGCCTGACACTCTTCGCCACCGGGGTCGGCCCCCGTCCCGACGGCGAGATCTGGCCTATCGTCTACGACCTGCTGCTGTACAACGCGGTCTTCGCATTCGGCGCGATCGCCTGCGTGGCGGCGGCGCTGTCCGCCCGGGTCGATCGGCTGGCGTGGTGGTCGCTCGCGGTCGCGCTCGCGCTCAGCGTCATCGGCAACGTGATCTACACCGTCGTCATCGCGCGGATGGAGAACGAGCCCTTTCCCTCGATAGCCGACCTGTTCTACCTGGTCTACTACCTGCCGCTGTACGTCGCCCTCCTCGCGCTGATCAAGACGCGCGTCATCCGCTTCCACGCCAGCATGTGGCTGGACGGCATCGTCGGCGCTCTGGGTGCCGGCGCAGTCGCGGTGGCCGTCCTGCTGGGCCCGGCCCTGGAGATGACGGAGGGCGATCCTGCCGTGGTCGCCACGGGCCTGGCCTACCCGATCGCCGACGTCGTCCTGCTGGCGCTGCTGGGCGCGGTCGGCGCGATCCTGGGCGTCCGCCGCGACCGGACGCTGCTCCTGCTGGCCGCCGCCATCGTCGCCAACCTGGTCGGCGACATCGTCTTCCTCGACCTGGCAACGCAGGACATCTACGTCGAAGGCGGCGCGCTCGACCTGGCCTGGCTGGCCGGTGCGGCGCTGATGGCGGTTGCCGCGCACGTCAGCAAACCCGATTCACCCGCCCCCGTCAGGACGACGTCCGCCCGGGTCGGCTGGCGGGTCCTCGCGGTTCCCCTGTCCTGCAATGTCGCCAGCCTCCTCGTCCTTGGCGCCGGCTATGGCGACCGGCTGAACCCGGCCGCGGCGTGGCTCGCCGTCGGCTGCGTGCTCACTGCCCTCTGCCGCACCGCGATCACGTTCCGGGAGGTGCGGGCGTTCAACGAGGTGCGTGAGCAGGCCCGCACGGACGAGCTGACCGGCCTCCCCAACCGCCGTCAGCTCCTCGCGGAGGCCTCCACGGCGCTCGCCACGGCGACGGCCCGCCGTCCCGCGGCGCTGCTGCTCCTGGACCTCGACGGCTTCAAGGAGGTCAACGACAGCCTCGGCCACCACGCCGGCGATCAGTTGCTCCGGCAGGTCGGCCCACGCCTGCGGCCCGCCCTCGGCCCGGGTCAGCTCCTCGGCCGGCTCGGCGGCGACGAGTTCGCCGTCCTGCTCCACGACGCCGGCCTCGACGAGGCGCAGGAACTGGCCGAGCGGCTCCGGGACCTCATCCTCGAGCCGTTCACGATCGAGGGCATCCGGCTGCACGTGGGCGTGAGCATCGGCGTCTCCACCGCCCCGGTGCCGGCCGCCACCGTGCAGGAGCTGCTGCGCTGCGCCGACGTCGCCATGTACGCGGCCAAGTCCGGCCGCGAGGGCGTGCACGTCTACCTGCCCGCCCCGGACGGCGGGTCCGGCGACCGGCTGCGCACGATGGAGGAGCTGCGGACGGCCCTGGACGACGATCAGCTCGTCGTCCACCTGCAGCCGCAGGTCGCCCTCGACGACGAGCGGGTGGTCGGCGTCGAGGCGCTGGTCCGGTGGAACCACCCGACCCGTGGCCTCCTCTCCCCCGCGGAGCTGCTGCCGGCCGCCGAGCAGGCAGGCCTGCTCAGGCCGCTGACCGACACCGTGCTCGAGCTCGCCATGGCGGCCGCTGCACTGTGGTGGTCCGACCAGCCCGTCCCGGTGTCGGTGAACCTGTCCGCGGCGAACGTCAACGACCTCGACCTGCCGGGCAAGGTCTCGGCCGGCCTCGCGCGGCACGGGCTCCCGCCGGAGGCGCTCACCCTCGAGCTCGTCGAGGACACGCTGATGGCCGACCCGGAACGTGGCCGCACGGTGCTCGGGGAGCTGCGGCTGCTCGGCGTCCGGACGTCCATCGACGACTACGGCACGGGCTACAGCTCGCTGGCCTACCTCCGGCACCTGCCCGCCGACGAGCTCAAGCTCGACCGCAGCCTGACCGCCGACGTGGACGACGACCGGCGGGCCGCGGCGATCGTGAAGCACACCGTCGCCCTGGCCCACGACCTCGGGCTGCGGCTCGTCGCCGAAGGGGTCGAGGACGCCGCCACCGGTGCGGCGCTCGCGCGGCTGGGCTGCGACATCGCCCAGGGCTACGCGATCGCCCGCCCGATGCCGGTCGAGGACTTCCTCCGGTGGCTGGTCACTCCCCGGCCGCTGCTGCTCGAGCAGACCCGGGCCTGACCGCGGGCACGGCGGCCACCGGGCGCGGCCCGGGCCGGGGCGTCGACGCCAGGCTGGACAGCTTCAGCCAGCGCGGCAGGGCCCGGCGGGCCTGCGGCTCGCCGTGGAGGACCAGCTCACCGGAGCGCAGCGCGGACGCCCAGTCCAGGTCGCCGCGCCAGATGAGGGTCAGCGTCCGCAGCGTCGCCTCCACCGTGACGCGCACGGGGAATCCCGGATCGTTGTCGCAGACGTCGACCCCATCCCCGGTGATCACGATCCACCAGTGCCGGGTCGCCCGGCGCACGTCCGGGAAGTCGAAGCCCACGACCGTCCGGCCGTCGGGCACGGCCTCGGTGTCGACGTTGCGATGGATGTCCCAGAGCAGCAGGTGCGGATCGAGGTCGTCGTCGCCGAGCTCGGGGATCCAGCGGGTTCCCCAGCGGCCCAGCGCCTCCACGATCGGTTCGAGCTCCTTGCCGGACTCGCTGAGCCGGTAGGTCACTCGGTTGCCGTCCTCCCAGCGCTCGACGACCCCGGCTCGGACCAGCGTCTGCAGCCGCTTGGACAGCAGGGCCGGCGACATCCTGGGGACGCCGCGGCGCAGCGCGTTGAAGTGCTGGCTGCCCATCATCAGCTCGCGGACGACGAGCAGCGTCCACCGCTCGTCGAGCAGCTCCATGGCCTTGGCCACCGGACAGAACTGGCCGTAGTGCGAGGGCATCGGTCCCTCTCCCGTCGACTGGTGGCTCCGAGGTAGGGAACGCTAGGGGCGCACCCCTTCCGGCGGTAGTACAGAAGCTGTACTGGCGGGATACAGATCCAGCACTGGGGGCGGGCGCGGGGCGGCAGAACTCTGGACGGCGTCCTCCTCCCGTCTCCTCCCTGGAAGTCGCCATGACCCTCACCGCTCCCTCCCCCGCGACGCCGGCCCCGACCGGCGAGCCCACCCTGGCCGACACCGCTCCGAAGGTGCTCGCGCTCATCGCGGGCTACGTCGGTCACCGGACCGTGTCCATCGGGCTGCGCCAGGGCCTGATCCGGCAGCTGGCCGACGGCCCGGGCAGCACGCCCGACGATCTGGCCGAGGCCCTCGACCTCGATCCCTTCTACGTCGGCGTCTGGTGCCGTGGCGGCCTGGCCGCCGGGGTGCTCGACCGAGCGGGCAGCGGCTACCGCCTCGGCGACCACATCGCGACGCTGTTGCTCGACACCGCCTCACCGGCCTGGGTCGGGGGCGTGTTCGCCGTCACCGAGGCTCCGGAGATGTTCGGCCGGTTCGAGGCGCACTTCGCCACCGGCGAGCGGATGTGGTGGGACGACACCAGCCCCGAGTGGATCGCCGCCGTCGCCGGCACGGGCACGCCGTTCTACACGCGACTGGTCCCCGGCGGGCTCGCGAAGGTGCCCGGCCTGACCGAGCGACTCGAGGCCGGCGTCCGGGTCGTCGACACCGCGTGCGGCGCCGGGCTGGGCGCCGTCCGGCTGGCCACCGCGTACCCGCGCAGCGTCGTCGTCGGGGTCGACGGCGACCTGCACTCGGTCGAGCAGGCTCGGGAGCGGGTGGCTGCCGCCGGGCTCAGCGACCGGGTCGAGGTGCTGCACAGCGCCCTCGAGGACTTCACCGTCGACCGGCCGGCCACCGTGGTGATCAACAACATCTCGATGCACGAGTGCCGGGACATCGACCGGGTCGCCGAGAACGTGATGGCGGCGCTGGAGCCGGGCGGCTGGTTCGTCATCTCCGACTTCCCGTTCCCGGACACCGATGAGGGGCTGCGCAGCGTGCCCGGCCGGATCATGACCGGCATCCAGTTCTTCGAGGCCCAGATCGACGACCAACTGCTGCCGCGTGCGGCCTACGACGACCTGCTCTCGCGCCACGGGTTCGTCGACCTCGGCTCGGTGCAGCTCACGCCGATGCACGCGCTCACCTGGGGACGCCGTCCCGCCTGATCGGGGGACGGTGCCGGGGACGGGCGCGTCGTCGCCGCCGTGGCCTTCACCCGGCACGACGACCCGACCTGTGCCGGCCCTCGGCCCTGACCGCGCGCCGCTGACCGACGCCCCGCACGCGGTCCCCCCGCTGCGGTCGCGCGGCATTCCGACCGCCGTCGAGGCGTACGGCAGCGGAGCCGTGGTGCTCGCGCGGCTCCGCGACCTGCCGGTCGACCGGATCGCGCTGCACCCGGCCGTGGCCGCTGAGGTGGTCGCCGACCCCACGGCCGCCCTCGTCGTGGGACACACGGTGGCACTCACCCGCGTACTCGGCAGCACCGTGCACGCGGACTCGGTGGACGTGCACGTCGATGCGACGTTGACCCGCCTGGGCTGCGAGGTACTCCATGCCGGTTCTGGTCCGCTGCCGGCTGACGAGTTCGAGGCCTGGCTCCGGCGCGACGACGCCGTCCGGCCGTTCGTCTGAGGCGGGTCAGGCCAGCTGAGGAGCGACCTCGCTCGCCACCAGGTCGAGGTGGTCGAGGTCGGCCAGGTCGAGCACCTGCAGGTAGAACCGCTCTGCTCCGGCCTCGACGTACCGACCCAGGATGTCGACCGCCTCGGCCGGGGTGCCGGCGACGCCGTGCTCGCGCAGCTCGTCGACCTCGCGCCCGATGGCCGCCGCCCGGCGGGCGAGCTCGGCCTCGTCCTTGCCCACGCACAGCACGAGCGCCGAGCTGTAGACCAGGGACGACGGATCGCGGCCGGCGTCCGCGCAGGCCTCGCGGACGCCGGTGAACAGGCGTGCGTTGTCCTCCGCCGAGCTGAACGGCACGTTGAACTCGGCGGCGTACCGGGCCGCCAGGCGAGGCGTCCGCTTCTTGCCCGAGCCACCCACGATCACGGGGACACCGCCGTCCTGGACCGGCTTGGGCAGCGCCGGTGAACCGGAGAGCTGGTAGTGCTCGCCGGCGAAGTCGAAGGTCTCCCCCGGCCGGGTGTTCCACAGCCCGGTGATGACGGCGAGCTGCTCCTCGTAGCGGTCGAAGCGCTCGCCGACCGACGGGAACGGGATCCCGTACGCGGTGTGCTCGGCCTCGAACCAGCCCGCGCCGATGCCGAGTTCCACCCGGCCACCGCTCATCTGGTCCACCTGGGCGACCGAGACCGCCAGCGGGCCGGGCAGCCGGAACGTGGCGGCCGTCATCAGGGTGCCGAGCCGGATCCGGCTGGTCTCGCGGGCCAGTCCGCCGAGGGTCACCCACGCGTCGGTCGGCCCCGGCAGGCCGTCCCCGCCCATCGTCAGGTAGTGGTCGGACCGGAAGAAGGCGTCGAAGCCGGTCTCCTCGGTGCGCCGGGCGACGGCCAGCAGGTCGTCGTAGGTGGCGCCCATCTGGGGTTCGGTGAAGATCCGCAGTTCCACGCCCCGACGCTAACCAGGCCCCCGCTCCGTCGCCCGGCGGGACCCCTCGGGGTGTGCTCACCGGCCGGACCGGGCAGGATGATCGCCGAGACGATCTATGGAGGTGCAGCTCGTGTTCCGCAAGAAGACGCGCGGTCAGGTCATCGGCGCCGAGCTCCAGGAGGGCTTCGCCCACATCGGGGTGGCGGCCTCCGAGGCCGGCCGCCTCGCGGCCGAGCAACTCGGTCCCCGGGTCGCGGCAGCCCGTGAGGCTGCCGGCCCCACGCTCGACGCCGCCCAGAAGGCAGTCGCCCCCAAGGTGGCGGCTGCCATGGCGGCTGCCGCCCCGGCGGTTGCCTCGGCACGCGACACCATCGGTCCCCGGGTGGAGGCCGCCCGCGAGGCGATCGGCCCCCGCGTCGAGGCCGCCCGTGAGGCCGCGGCGCCGCGCGTGGCCTCGGCGGTGGCTGCCGCCCAGGATGCGGCCAGCCGGGCCGCGGCCGATCTCGGCCCCCGGGTCGAGGCAGCGCAGAAGGCGGCCCAGAAGGCGCTCAAGGACGACGTCGTCCCCCGTCTGGAGGCTGCCGAGAAGGCGGCCGTCGCCTACGCCGTCCCGCGCGTGGCGGCCGCGCGGGTAGCCGTCGCCCCGGCACTCGAGAGCGCCCGGGAGACCCTGGTCGCCGGCGTCGACAGTGCGCGCAGCGAGCTCGAGGCGCGCCGGGCCGAGCTCGTCGCCTCCGCGGAGAAGTCGACGCGGAAGGCACGCAAGTCGGCGAAGAAGGCGCGAAAGACGGCCGGAAAGAAGCGCCGGGAGTTCGAGAAGAAGGCGACTGCCACCGCCAAGCAGGTCAAGCGCAAGGTCGGCAAGGAGCCGAAGTCGCGCCGCTGGCCGTGGCTGCTTCTCGCCATGGCCGTCGGCGCGGTCGTGTTCTCCCTGCTCCGCCGCAAGAAGGACGACTCCTGGACCCCGGCCCCGGCCGGTGACGGTCCCGTGCCCAGCTACCGAGAGGACCCCGTGCCGAGCTCTCCGAGCAATTCCGGCAAGACCGTCTCCGACGCGGAGTTCGCGGCCGGCGACGCCACCCCTCCCGACACCGACCTGGGCGAGCAGACCGCCCAGATGGCCGAGGGCGACGAGGACGAGACCACCCGCAAGGACGTGCAGGGCCCCGGCATCGACGGCGACAAGGCCTGACCCGCACCGCACCGATCACGCCCGCCCCCGCTGTGCTCGTCGCAGCGGGGGCGGCGTGCGTCCGGCGGGTACCGTGGAGATCATGAGCGAGACGGCGGCACCGGCGCATTCCTCGGGATCCCCGCTCGAGCCGGCCGGCCGCAAACTGCTCCGCCTCGAGGTCCGCAACAGCCAGGTGCCCATCGAGCGCAAGCCCGAGTGGATCAAGACGCGCCTGAAGACCGGCCCGGAGTACACCGAGCTGAAGTCACTGGTCCGGCGCGAGGGGTTGCACACCGTCTGCGAGGAGGCGGGCTGCCCCAACATCTACGAGTGCTGGGAAGACCGCGAGGCCACGTTCCTCATCGGTGGCGACCAGTGCACCCGGCGCTGCGACTTCTGCCAGATCGACACCGGCAAGCCCGCCGACTTCGACGCCGACGAGCCCCGCCGGGTCGCCGAGAGCGTCGCCACGATGGGCCTGAAGTACGCCACGATCACCGGCGTCGCCCGCGACGACCTGCCCGACGGCGGGGCGTGGCTCTACGCCGAGACGGTGCGCCAGATCCACGCCCAGCTTCCGGGCTGCGGCGTCGAGCTGCTCATCCCCGACTTCAACGCCGACCCCGACCAGCTCGCCGAGGTCTTCTCCTCCCGGCCCGAGGTGCTCGCGCACAACGTCGAGACCGTGCCGCGGATCTTCAAGCGGATCCGCCCGGGCTTCCGCTTCGAGCGCTCCCTCTCGGTGATCACGGCCGCCCGCGAGGCCGGCCTGGTCACCAAGTCCAACCTGATCCTGGGCATGGGCGAGGAGCCGCACGAGGTCGTCGAGGCCATGCAGGCCCTGCACGACGCCGGCTGCGACCTGCTGACCATCACCCAGTACCTGCGCCCCTCCCCGCGGCACCACCCCGTGGTCCGCTGGGTCAAGCCCGACGAGTTCGTGGGCTTCCAGGCCGAGGCCGAGCGGATCGGTTTTCCCGGCGTGCTGGCCGGGCCGCTGGTGCGCAGTTCCTACCGTGCCGGCCGGCTGTACCAGCAGGCCGTCGAGGCCCGGGGACTCACGCACCAGGCCTGACCTCGCGCCGGTCGTCGGGGCGAACGCGCCGCGCCCCTATCCTGGGGGCATGGCACGCAGCAAGCCCTCAGACGCGACCGCTCCCAGCGGCAAGGCCGGCCGTGGCCCGAAGGACGCCGGCCGCGGCCGTTCCTCGGGCTCGACCGCTGCCTCCGCCAAGGCACCGAAGCTGGACAAGAAGGGCCAGCCGAAGGTGGGCCGGCTGAAGAAGGTCGCCGGCCAGGCCCGCATGATCAAGCAGGCCTACTCGCTGACGCGGAAGAACGACCCGAAGCTCCCCTGGATCATGCTGATCGCCTTCGTGGCGGTCGCCGGCGTCGTGGAGCTCATCGGCATCCTGCTCGGGTCGCCGTTCCTCTTCCTGCCGCTGGCCCTCATCACCGGTGGTCTCGTCGCGCTGATCCTGTTCGGCCGCCGCGCGCAGGGCTCGGCCTATCGGCAGGTCGAGGGCCAGCCGGGCGCGGCTGCCTGGGTGCTGGAGGGCATGCGCGGCGACTGGCGGGTCAGCTCCGGGGTCGCCGGCACCACCCAGCTCGACGCCGTCCACCGGGTGCTCGGCCGGCCCGGGGTGATCCTGGTCGCCGAAGGCGTGCCCAGCCGGGTCCGCAACCTGCTCGCCCAGGAGAAGAAGAAGGTCGCCCGCATCGTCGGGGACACCCCGATCTACGACATCGTCGTCGGTGACGACGAGGGTCAGGTGCCGCTGCGCAAGCTCAGCAACCACGTGATGAAGCTGCCCCGCAACCTGTCCGCCGCGGAGGTCAACGCTCTCGGCCGGCGAATGAGCGCCATGGGCGCGGGCCGCATGCCGGTGCCCGGCGGCCCGCTGCCCGGCGGCAAGCAGATGTCGGTGAGCCAGCGCCAGGTCCGCCGCCGGGGCTGACGCTCAGAGCCGGTCGAAGGGCTGCGCGTACCGGAACGCGCCCCCGACCGGCCGCCCGGTCAGCAGGCGGGCCTGGAAGTGCTCGCCCCAGGCCGGATCGGGCGCGGCGACGCCGAGGTCCGTAGAGCGCCGGAAGTCGAAGCGGCGGTAGTAGCCGGGGTCCCCGAGCAGCGCGACCAGCCGCTCGTCGCACGCCTCCGCCACCGCCAGCACGGCGTGCACGAGGGCGGTCCCGACGCCGCGACGCTGCAGGTCGGGCTCGACTCCGAGCGGCCCGAGCCCGAGCACCGCCGTCCCGAACGGCTCGAGCCATCCACGGGTGGCGATCACGTGGCCGGCGATCCGGTCCCCGTCGACGGCCACGAGGGACAGGTGCGGCAGGAAGCCGGCGTCCTCCCTGAGCTCGTCGAGCAGCCGCGCCTGGACGACCGCTCCCCCGCTCGGGAGTGCGAACGCCGCCTGGTGCAGCGCCCGGACAGCGTCGTGGTCGGCCGGTCGCTCGCGGCGGATGGCCATCGTGCAGGGACCCGACGCGAGCTTGCGAGTGGTGGGGGGCACGGTGGTCCTTCATCAGTCCCGGACGACGGCGGTGTCGGTCAGCCGGTCGTGCAGTCCGCGACCGTCGGCGTCGACCAGCAGCGCCGGCACGAGCAGGCACAACAGCGCCGTCCGGACGACGGCCCGCCAGGGCGCCAGCCGCTGCCCCGGCCGTGGGTGGGCCAGGCGCAGGCCGAGCAGCCGCATGCCCGGGGTCTGCCCGAAGGCGACGAGCGTGAGCACGGTGACGGCGGCGAAGGCGGCCAGCGCCCAGTTTCCCGGCAGCCGTGGCGCGGTGAACAGGCCGGCGACCAGGGCGGAGGCGATCGCGTCCACGCAGAAGGCGCCGAGCCGGCTCCCGAAGCTCGCCAGGGACCCCCGGCCTTCCGCGGGCAACCCCAGAGAGGCGCCGCGCACCCGCTGCTGAGAGGGTGGTTCCACGTCCCTGACCATGTCCGCCAGCGTAGGACCTGACCGCAGCAACACCCGAGCCCGAGCACAGCAGCCACCGGCGACACGCCGGAGGCCTTGTTACCGCTCCGAAACACTCGGGACACCCGGGGGCAACCCCCCGCTCGTAACTTGCGGTTCGGCTGTCCGCTCACTCCCGGAGGATCGATGTTCAAGAGTCCCGACGAGGTCGCCAAGTACATCAGCGACAACGACGTCGAGTACGTCGACGTCCGCTTCTGCGATCTGCCCGGCGTCATGCAGCACTTCACCATTCCGGCGACGGCCTTCGGCCCCGACACGTTCTCCGACGGCCTCGGCTTCGACGGCTCGTCGATCCGCGGGTTCCAGGCGATCAACGAGTCGGACATGCTCCTGCTACCCGACGCCAACAGCGCGTTCCTCGACCCGTTCCGTCGTCACAAGACGCTGAACGTCAACTTCTTCATCCACGACCCGATCACACGTGAGGCCTACAGCCGCGACCCCCGCAACGTCGCGAAGAAGGCCGAGGCGTACCTGGCGTCGAGCGGCATCGCCGACACGGCCTACTTCGGCCCCGAGGCCGAGTTCTACATCTTCGACTCGATCCGGCACTCGACGGGCATCAACGAGGGCTATTACCACATCGACTCGGTCGAGGGTTCCTGGAACTCGGGTGCGCTGACCGGCGAGAACGGCGGCCCGAACCTGGGCTACAAGACCCGGGCCAAGGGCGGCTACTTCCCGGTCGAGCCCTACGACCACTACAGCGACCTGCGCTCGACGATGATGACCAACCTGACCAACGCGGGCCTCGAGCTCGAGCGCGGTCACCACGAGGTCGGCACCGGCGGCCAGGCCGAGATCAACTACAAGTTCGACACGCTGCTGCGGTCGGCCGACAGCCTGATGCTGTTCAAGTACATCATCAAGAACACCGCCTGGGCCTACGGCAAGACGGCGACGTTCATGCCCAAGCCGCTGTTCGGTGACAACGGCTCCGGCATGCACTGCCACCAGAGCCTCTGGAAGGACGGCGAGCCGCTCTTCCACGCCGAGACCGGGTACGCGGGCCTGTCCGACATGGCCCGCCACTACATCGGTGGGCTCCTGGCGCACGCCCCGTCCCTGCTGGCCTTCACCAACCCGACGGTCAACAGCTACCACCGTCTGGTGCCGGGTTACGAGGCGCCGATCAACCTCGTCTACTCCGCCCGTAACCGCTCGGCCTGCCTCCGGATCCCGATCTCCGGCGACAGCCCGAAGGCCAAGCGCATCGAGTTCCGCGTGCCCGACCCGTCGGCCAACCCCTACCTCGCCTTCTCGGCGATGCTGATGGCCGGCCTCGACGGTGTGAAGAACAAGATCGAGCCGCCGGCGCCGGTCGACAAGGATCTCTACGAGCTGCCGCCCGAGGAGGCCCTGGGCATCGAGAAGGTGCCCGCGTCGCTGGACGCCGTCCTCGACCGGCTCGAGGTCGACCACGACTACCTGATCGAGGGTGGCGTGTTCACCCCCGACCTCATCGAGACGTGGATCGAGTACAAGCGGGAGTTCGAGATCGACCCGATCCGGCTGCGCCCGCACCCGCACGAGTTCGCGATGTACTACGACATCTGAGTCGTCTGGGGCCTGCTAGGTCCTGACCGGCAGATCCACACAGCCCTCGCCACGGGTTCACGAACATCCCCTGGCGAGGGCTGTGCTTCGTCGTGCGCCGGGTGCGGCGAGAGCCCCGCGACTGCCGATGTCTACGGACTCATCCCGAGGCCGAGGACCCCACCGGCACACAGATACTGGCGACCAGGTTCAGGCCGAGGCCGCCGTCGGCAGGGAGTCGGGCCACCGCTGGTGTCGGCGGCTGGTCGCCGGCAGCGTCGCTGACGTCGAGCAGCCACGACGTGCCGAAAGCCGTGACAGCCACGCGCACGCGTCCGCGGCCGTGCCGCAGGGCGTCGGCGGGCGATGGCGCGACGCCGATCACGGCTGGGCGCTGCGCCGACCGGTTGAGGCGGACACCGCAATCTTCTGGTCGGTGAAGCCCCTGAAGACAGCCCGGTCGTACACACTGGGCGGGGCTCCGAACACATTGCGTCACGGGCGCCGGCACGGACCACAGCGACCAGAGACCGAGGTCCGATGAACGATCACGGCGTCGAGCGAGCAGCGAACCCGCAAGGACTGGTCGGCCCGCCGGCGTACGCCCGGCACGCCTTCCGGGACCTGGCCGTCGCAGCCTCGGGGATCGGCACTTTCGACTGGGATCTGCTCACCGGCACGATGTTCTGGGACGAGCGCCTCATCGAGCTGTTCGGCTACGTCCCGTCGGCGTTCGACCAGTCCATCGAGGCCTTCAACGCCCGCCTCCATCCCGACGACGTTCCCCGCGTCGGCGCCCTTCTGCAGGAGGCGATCGCCACCAGGGGGAGCTTTCAGGACGAGTACCGCGTGCTGCGGCCCGAAGGAGGCCACCGATGGCTGGCATCCCGGGGGCAGGCGCTGTCCGACGAGCGAGGCACCACCGTCCGTGTAGTGGGCGCGGCTTGGGACAGCGTCAGCCACGGCGTGCGGACGCAGTCCGAGCTCACTGGTCCGCGGGAGCGACTGCTGAGCCGGATCAGCGAGCGGCTGGGCAGCACCCAGCATGCAGGTGAGGCCGTCAGGCGCCTTTCCCAGTTGGTCGTGCCCGAGGTCGCAGACTGGTGCATCGTCACCCTGATCGATGACGACAGGCCGCCGGCTCCCGGCGTGGCCTGCGCACGGTCGCGTCCTGGCACGCAGACCCGGCCCGGCGCGCGACAGCGGACGCCTACGGCCAGGCGCAGCTGAGCGCGCCCAACGACGACGCGCTCTTCATCCGTGCACTCCGCACGGGACAGACGCAGATGGTGCCCAACAACGCCACCGAGGAGACCCTGGCGCTGCTCGGTCCGGGGCCGCTGCGCGGCCTCATCACCCTGCTGGCGCCGGAGTCGCTCGCCGTCCTTCCCCTCCCGGGGCCCAGCGGCCCGGTCGGGATGCTCACCCTCGCCAACAGCGCATCCCGAGGCCCGCTCACCTCCGAGGAGTTGGCCACGGCCGGCCACGTGGCTGCGCGCGCCGGGCTCGTGCTGGCCAACGCCCGGCTCTATCGCCAGCAGCGGGGTCTGGCGGAAGGGTTCCAGCGCTCGCTGCTGACACCCCCGCCCCAGTCCGACGTCGTGCAGATCGTCGCGCGGTACGTGCCGGCCGCTCAGGCAGCCGAGGTCGGTGGCGACTGGTACGACGCCTTCCTCCAACCCAACGGTGCGATGGCGCTGGTCATCGGCGACGTCGTGGGCCACGACACCCAGGCGGCGGCGGCGATGGGGCAGATCCGCAGCACCGTGCGCACCATCGGTGCGGAGAGCAACGACGGCCCCGCCGACCTGCTCCGGCGGGTCGACCGGGTCCTGGACACCCTTCAGGCCGGCATCGTGGCCACCTCCGTCGTCGCCCGCCTGGAGCAGACCGGCGACGGGGAATCCGAAGGACTTACGCAGCTCCGCTGGTCGAACGCCGGCCACCCGCCGCCGGCGACAGTCACTGCCGACGGTCGTGTGCGGTTGCTCACCGCCGAGCGCACCGACCTGCTGCTCGGGGTCGACCCCGACGCGCCGCGGCGGGAGTCGCTCGTGACCCTGGACCCGGATGCGGTGCTGCTGCTCTACACCGACGGGCTGGTCGAACGCCGTGACCAGGACCTCGACCACGGGCTCGACCGGCTCCGGCGAACGCTGGCCGACCTCGCCGGCTGGGACCTCGAGGAGATGTGCGACGAGCTGCTGGCCCGCATGGTGCCGGCCAGCCCCGATGACGACGTCGCCGTGATCGCCGTCAGGGCCCGATCGGCACAAACCGGGGTGGACCCGCTCCCGTCGACATCACTCTGACCCGCGCGCATAACCCGGCCGACGCCCGGGTCAGCCACCTAGCGACCGCACCCGCGCGGGTTCGCGATGTACTACGACATCTGAGTCGTAGCGTCACTGCGGCCCCCGCCCCTCGGCCGAGGACAGGGGCCGCAGTGCGTGCGCCGAAGGTCGGGTCAGCCGTCGCGGCGGACAACCGACGTCGGCTCGACGGTGGCCGAACCCATGGTCAGCACGACCGTTGCGCCGCCGGCCTCGACGGCCTGGAGCGTCCGCAGTTGCAGCAACGCCGGCTGCTCGGCCACCAGGCGCGCCGCGTTGGCCAGCGCCCTCGTGGCCGCGACCTCCGAGCGCGCCCGCTCGAGGGCGGCCAGGCCCTGGGCGCGTGCGGTCGCCACCTCGGCCGCCGCCCGGCGGAGTTCCGCGGGGACCATCACGTCGCGCAGCGAAAGGCTGTCGATCGCGACACCGACGGCCTCTGCAGCCGCCTGGACCCGCTGCCCCAGCTCGTCGGGGAGCGACCCTCGGGCGCCGAGCAGCTCGTCCAGCGTCCGAGCCGCCACTGCCTCGCGCAGCGCGATCTGCAGTGCGGCGTAGACGAAGGAGTCGGCGTCCTCGACCGCCTCGTGCCAGCGGCGCGCGTCCGCCGTCCTGACGGCGCCGGTAAGGCTGACCTTGACCGACAGTCCGTCGGCGGTCAGGACCTCCTGGCTCGGCACGACCAGCAGGCGGGACCGGATCTGGACCCGGACCCGACGGCGCCGCCAGCGCAGCCGACGGTGACGGCCCGCTCCGAGAGTCTCCTCGAACCGGCCGTCCCGGTAGAGCAGGACCCGTTCCCACTCCTGGACGATGATCTGCACGTTCCTGCCCTCCTCTCACCGTTCAGTGCGCGCGGACCGTCCGGCGCGCGGTCGGGTACCGGTGGGGAGCGCACGCAGCGCTGCAGACCGCCGGCACCGGGATGACCGCGCGCCGAACGGCATCGGGGATCGAACCCGCGCGTTCCTGAGACGCTTGCCCACCTGGCAATGCCCGTCACCGACACGCAGAACCTGCGGCGGCGATGCCGCCCGGCTGCTGATCACGGGCATCAGGACTGTAACCGGATCCACGGCCGCAGCGCCGTCGATTTCTGTCGGCCGCGCCGCAGATGGACGTGCCCTTAACGCCGGACACGTCCACCTTCCGCAGGTGCGGCCGGTCAGAGGATGTAGAGCATCTCCTGGTAGGTCGGCAGCGGCCACAGGTCGTCGGCCACCACACCTTCGAGCAGATCGGACGCAGCCCGGACCGCCGCCATCGCCGGCAGTAAGGCGTCCTGCGCGTGCCGGGCCTCGTCCATCGCTGCCGCGCCAGGGTGCTCGCCCAGCGCCGAGCGCAGTCGTGCGAGAGCCGACCGCAGCTCGGTCAGCGGGCCGGTGATCTCGTCCAGAGCTGACGGGTCGGCGTCCACGCCGGCCGCGCGGAGCGCTCCGATGTTCTGCGCGACCTCGGTCTGGTGGCGCACGGCCGCAGGCAGCACGGCCGTCGTCCCGACCTCCAGGGTCAGCCGCGCCTCCACGCCCACGGTCAGCGTGTAGTGCTCGAGCCCGATCTCGTAGCGGCTGTGCATCTCGCGCTCGCTGAACACCCCGTAGGTGCTGAAGAGCTCCGTCGCCAACTCCGAGACCAGCTCCGGAAGCGCATCCAACGTCGTCCGCAGGTTCGGCAGCCCGCGGGCCGCCGCCTCCACCTGCCAGTCGTCGGAGTAGCCGTCGCCGTTGAACACGACCGCGCCGTGGTCGGTGATGATCTCCTCGAGCAGCTTCTGCACCGCGACGTTGAACTCGGTGCCCGCGGCGACGGCGGTCTCCAGCCGGGTGGCGATGTGGTCCAGCGCCTCGGCCATGATCGTGTTGATCGTGACCATCGGGCCCGCCACGGTCTGCTGGGAGCCCGGGGCCCGGAACTCGAAGCGGTTACCGGTGAACGCGAACGGGCTGGTCCGGTTCCGGTCGCCGGGGTCGGTCGGCAGGACCGGCAGGGTGTCGACACCGATGATCAGCGTCCCCTTCTCCTTCGACGACGTCGCACCGCCCTTCGCCACCTGGTCGAAGACGTCGGTCAGCTGATCCCCCAGGAAGATCGAGATGATCGCCGGGGGTGCCTCGTTGGCGCCGAGCCGGTGATCGTTGCTCGCCGAGGCGACCGAGGCCCGGAGCAGACCGCTGTACTTGTGCACCGCGCGAATCACCGCAGCGCAGAACACCAGGAACTGAGCATTCTCGTGCGGGGTGTCACCGGGCAGCAGGAGATTGCCCTCGGTGGTGTTACCCAGCGAGAAGTTGACGTGCTTGCCTGAGCCGTTGATGCCCTCGAACGGCTTCTCGTGGAACAGGCACTCCATGCCGTGCTTCTGGGCCAGCCGCTTGAACGTCGTCATCAGTAGCTGCTGGTGGTCGGCGGCCACGTTTCCGCGCTCGAACATCGGGGCGATCTCGAACTGCCCGGGCGCGACCTCGTTGTGCCGGGTCTTGGCCGGGATGCCGAGCTTGAACAGCTCCCGCTCGGTGTCCATCATGAAGCCCAGCACGCGCTCCGGGATGGCCCCGAAATAGTGGTCGTCGAACTCCTGGCCCTTGGGCGGCTTTGCGCCGAACAGGGTCCGGCCGGCGTTGAGCAGGTCAGGCCGGGCGAGGAAGAAGTGCCGGTCCACCAGGAAGTACTCCTGCTCGGGCCCGCAGTAGGACACCACAGCATCCGGCTTGGCGTGCCCGAACAGCCGCAGCACCCGCTCGGCGTGCTTGGCCATCGACTGCTGGGAGCGCAGCAGCGGGGTCTTGTGGTCGAGGGCATCCCCGTTCATCGAGACGAAGACCGTCGGGATGCAGAGGGTGTTGCCGTTCGGGCTCTCCAGCACGTAGGCCGGGCTGGTCACGTCCCAGCCGGTGTACCCGCGCGCCTCGAAGGTGTTGCGCAGCCCGCCGCTCGGGAAGCTCGAGGCGTCCGGTTCGCCCTGGGTCAGCGTCTTGCCGGCGAACTCGGCCAACGCCGATCCGTCTCCGGCCGGCTCCAGGAAGCTGTCGTGCTTCTCCGCGGTGAGTCCGGTGAGGGGGTAGAAGACGTGCGCGTAGTGCGTCGCACCCTTCTCCATCGCCCAGTCCTTCATCGCGGCGGCAACGGCGTCGGCGATCAGGGGGTCCAGCCGTGCGGCATGGTCGATGGTGGCCAGGACCGACTTGTAGACCGACTTGGGCAGCCGCTTCTGCATCTCGACCTTGCTGAAGACATTGGCGCCGAAGATCTCACCGGGCGTCTCACCCGCGGTGAAGCTGACGGCCGGGGGAACGTAGGCCTCGACGTCCTTGATGGCCTGCAGACGGACGATGTTCCCGCTCACGGCGGCTCCTCGCGACGGTGGCGCGTTCCGCGGGCATCCCCACGGAACCAGATGCGCCGAACCTAGGAAGCAGCCGCACCGGTCGTGTGTCGCGCCGGTGAACACTGACTGCGCCGACGGCGTGTCACACGGCAGGAGCGATTCCGGGGGCCGAGGGCGGACCGCCACTCCTCGTCACGGCCCGCGCATCTCCGCTCTGCTCCTGGTGATCACAGGCGGCCCGTCCGCCGGCCCCGTGTTCGGCGGCCCTCCTCCTGCTGGGCACCGGATGCCCGACCGCGGTTCATGTACCCCACAGAGGCTGAGGCGGTCCAGATCGTCCCGACTCCAGGAGGACACCATGACCGCCCCCACCAAGAACAACGCCTCGACCCCGAAGCCGACGGACGACAACGAGCGATCCACTGCCGCAACCGGCAGTGCGCCGACGCGTGCTCAGGCGTCGCTCGTCGAGCTCGCCCGCTCCCAGGAAGAGCTCACCCAGGAGATCCGCCGACTCGTGGCCCGACGGGCGATCGACGAGGGGACGGACGACGGCGACGACCGCGAGCGCGCCGGCCGCACGCTCACCGTCGCCCGGGCGGAGCTGGTCCAGCAGCTGCGGGAACAAGAGCAGGAGGAGGCCCGCCGGGAGCTGGTCCAGGCGACGCGGAGCAGTGAGGACGCGGCCGCGGGCGTCGTCCGCAGCGTCACCACGATCGTCCGCACGATCGTGCCGACCGCACTGGTGCGACCGGAGGACCTGATCGAGGCTGCCTACACCCTGGCCGACCAGGCACTCCGGGTCAGCCGTCGGGTCGCGCTGACCGTCAGCTCCAGCGTCCGAAGCCTGACCGCGGCGGTGTGATCGGCGGTCGGCGGGCCGGGACGCGCCGTCCCGCCGGCCGGCCCCACGTCCGTCAGTGCAGCCAGCGATGAACGGACGTGCGGCCGGCCGCCTTCCACGCTGCGTCGAAGTGCTGCTGCGACTTCGCCGACCGGATCTCCTCCAGGGCGTGCAGCCGGCCGTACAGGAAGGCCGCGCCGGTGCTCGACGTGTGCGCGGCCAGGTCGGCCAGCCGCTCGCGGGTGAGAACCGAGTCCTGGTGCTCCCCCAATGCCTCCTGCACGTCCTCCATCGCCTTCGCGAAGACGATGGCGTCCTCGCCGAACACCCGACTGACCGACTCACCGGCGTAGCGGGAGCGCTTGGCGGACTTCCGGGCGTCGTGCAGAAGTTCCTCGCGTTCGGGACCCGCCGGCTTGCTGTCGGCGTCCTCGATGATGCGACGCACCCCCTCGTAGCTACGGGCGACCTGTCGGGGAAGGACCCTGCCGGCAGCAGCGGCGGCCTTGCCCGTCACGGGTGGGGACGTGACGAGGCGGTCGAGGGTCATGAGCAGATCGTGGTAGCGCTGACCGTCGAGCTCGGCGATCACCCGGTCGTGGGCCGACGCGTACGCCTGGTCCAGCTCCGCGTGCGCGATCTCCGCCACCGCGCCCAGCTCGGCGGCATCGCCCTGCTCCTCGACGGCCGCGCGGACCCGGTCCCGCATCACCTCGGCGTCACGTGCGGCGCCGAGCTCGCCGGCCAACCACTTGAGCTCGTCGCGCAGCGGGCGCACCACGTCAGCAGCGAAGAGCGGCTTGAACGTCGTGAGCGCGCTGCGCAGCCGACGGGTGGCCACGCGCATCTTGTGGATGCTGTCGGGGGCGTCCAAGCGCACCGGCAGGTCCTGGGCCACGATCTGCTGCACCTGCTCGCGAATGTGCGCGAGGACGACCTCTCCGCCGGGTGAGGAGACCTTCAGCTTCTTCGCCTTGCCCGACCCGTCGCGCACCTTCGATTGGAGGTCCAGCACGTGCGCCAGCTTCGAGGCGGTCGGCGCCACCTGCAGTCCCCGCTCGCGGAGCCTGATGTCGACAGCAGCGAGGAGGTCGGAGGTGGCGTCGTCGAGCTCGACCTCGATCTCCCGCCAGGACGTCGGGGCACCCGCGGCATCGCCCGGACCGTCGGTCGGCAGGAGCCTGCGGGCCGTCACGCGGTCGTCTGCCACCTCCGCCACCGCGTGCCCGGTCACGTCCACCAGGCGTCGCACCGTCCGGTCGGTGAGGATCTCGGCCACCGGCCGGAGCTCGGCCCCTAGGCTGTGCGCCCACACCATCTGCCGCAGTGCTGCCGGCACCGTTCGCGCGCCTCGCCCCAACGGCAGGCGCACCTCGGAGCGGGCGTCGGCGCCCGCGGGGACCTTCAGATGCCAGCCGGCGTCGTCGCCCCCGGTCCGCCTCCGCAGCGTCAGCCCAGCCGCCGCCAGGCGGAGATCGGCCGTGTCGAAGTACGTCGCAACCAGCTGCTGCTCCACCCTGTCGCCCTCCGCGACCGGGGTGACCGCTGCTGCGGAGAGGGCGTCCGCCCCGGCGACCAGTTCCATCAGCGGCGGCAGCTCGAAGCCGTCGTCGGCGACGTACTTCTTCTCGACTTCCCGGTGAACACGGAGCATGGACATGTTCTACGCCGGAGGAGCGTCACCCGCCTCCGCCTACGGCCCCTGACCCGAAATCTGCTCAGGCGGCGACGAGGGACTCGAGCATCGCCCGCTGCACAGGTGAGAGGGGCACGGACACCAGCCGTGCCTCGTCCGTCTGGGCCACGACCGTTTCCCCGGTGCCCGCGAGCAGGTCCCGCTGGTACAGCGCGACGGCGAAGGCGACGGAGCTGCGGCCCACCCGGGTCACCTCGACGTCCACGTCGAGTTCGCCGGTGAACAGCTCGCGCCGGAAGTCGAACTCCGTGTGCACGACCGCGACGTCAGCGGTCGACAGCAGGCCGTCGCCGAGCTCGTCGAGCAGCCGCGCCCACGCGTCCGAAGCGACCTCGAGGGCCAGGTAGTACGGCACGTGCCGGGAGGTGACCGCGGAGCCGTCCCGGTTCGGGCGGTGGGTCACCGGCATTCGATAGCGCGGCACAGGCCGAAGCTACAGGAGCGCCGGATCCGCCCCGCGGGCGTCGCTCATCCGCGCTCGAAGGTGATCTGCCAGCGCAGCCAGGTGGCACCACAGTCGAATCCCTGCACCGTGGACTCGGCGTAGGTGCCAGCGAGCCGCCCGTCCGCGGCGACGATCTCGAGCCGCCACAGCGCGCTGGCCGTGGGCGCGCCGCCGCAGGTGGGCGCACTCTTCGCCGGCACGGGGCCGGCGGCGCGGTACCGGCCGTCCTGGAACTCCAGCGGCGGCTGCCCGTAGCCGCGCTCGAACGGGGTCACGACGCAGGGCCGCTCGGAGCACTCGATCGCGAGCACGACCTGCCGGCCCGCGGGACAGTCCACGTCGTCGAGCCCGGCGCAGTCGGTCAGCGATCCTTCGCCCGACCACTCCCCCGCGAGTTCGGACGACGGCACCGGGCCTCCCGTCGGCACGGTGACGCCCGGCTGCGCGTCGACACTTTCCCGGTCGACGACGAGGTAGACGGCGACCGCGAGGACGATCAGGGCGGCGAGCGCCACCGGCACCCCGACCGTCGCCCACCGGGCCGGGCGACGAGGAGGCGCTCCGGACCCCGGCGAGGTCCCGGGCCGTCGGCGGGATGGGTCGCTCACCGGTTCACCTCCGCGCTCCTGCTCGGCCAAAACGTACCCACTCCCGGCGGTGCGCCTGTCGGCGCGGGGAATGTCACCGTCCGTTCTGTGCGTTGACACGCGATGGCAACCCATCTCCTCCCATACTGGAGGGGAGCCCGAGAGGGCGGATGGGCCCGATGAGCCGCACGACGCCGATGACGAGCGTCGCGGCAGGAGTCCCTCCTCGGCAGCGCTGCCGACATCGCGACGAAGCGATTCCCACGAACCTGCGCAGACACAGCTGTCTCGCTCCACCAGCGGCGACCCCGGTCGCCCGAACTCACGAGACGGATGCTCCACAGTGACCACAGGACGACCGACACCGATGAACGACGACCACGGCGACCGCTTCCCCGGCGCCCTCCCGACCGAGGCCACCTCGGCGCCCTCCCGCCCCGCCGGCGCGGAGGAGCGGCTGGTGCGCATGCACGCCGCGTACGCGCAGAAGATCAACTCCGCCGTCCAGGCCGACCGCGAGGACCTTGCACACGAGCTGGCGACGACGACCTTCGCCGAGGACCCGGCCGTCGACCTCTCCGACCACGACCTGACCCGCGAGCGGCGGACCGCCGGACGACGCAGCCCCGACAGCACCCGTGGCGGCAGGCCGCCCGGCCAGGCGCCCACGGGGCTGACCCGCATGGGGCGGTTCACCCGCCGGTCGCTGGACCGGTTCGACCGCTACACGCTCGAGGTCTTCAACCCCGGGTCGCCCTACCGCTCGCCCACCGACACATAGGACGAACGGGCGACCGGGTCAGGCGTACCGCGCGACGAAGTTCGCCAGCATCCGCCCCGGCTCGGTCACCACCGCCGGCTCGAGCCGGGCGAGGACCTCGTCCAGCTCGGCCGGCGGGAAGTACCCCGCGTGCTGGTAGATCCGGACCCGGGTGAGCAGCCCGGGCAGGTCCAGCTCCGGGTGGAACTGGGTCGCGTACAGGTTGTCCTTGACCCGGAACATCTGCACCGGGCACGCCTCCGACGAGGCCAGCAGGACGCCGTTCGGCGGCAGCACGCTGCACGCCTCCTTGTGTCCCACGAAGGCCTCGAACTCCTCGGCCATCCCGGCCAGGACCGGATCGGCCGCCCCCTCCTCGGTCAGCCGCACCCGGACGGCGGAGATCGGCTCGGCGTAGGTGCCGTCGATCACCCCGCCCTGGTGCACGCCGAGCGTCCCGACGCCGTAGCAGGCCCCGAAGAAGGGGAAGTCACGCGCGACGACCTCGTCCAGCAGCCGACCCAGCTCTCGCTCGACCCGGTGCTGGACCGCCGACTTCTCCAGCGGGGCGTCGCTGGAGTTGAACGGTCCCCCGCCGGCGAAGATCCCGGCGTAGTCGTCCAGCTCGAACGCCGGCAGCGGGGCGGCCTCCATGCGGACGCGCTGCAGCTCGGCGGGCGCCAGACCGGTCACCCGGAGGAACGCCTCGTACTCGTCGTCGGCGGCCACGTCCTCGGCGCGGGAGGACAACAGGAGGAAGGGCCGCACGCGCGGATCCTAGGTCGGGCGCCCGAGGCGGATCATCCCCAGACCTCCTCGGCCGTCTCCACGATCAGCGCCAGCTTGGCGATCTGCTCGTCACGGGTGAGCGAGTTGCCCTCAACGGTCGAGGAGAACCCGCACTGCCCCGAGAGCGCCAGCTGCTCGAGCGGCACGAATGTCGAGGCCTCCTCGATCCGCCGCTTGAGGTCGTCCTTGCGCTCGAGCTCCGGTCGCTTCGTCGTCACCAGGCCCAGGACGACGCGCTTGCCCGGCGGGACGAACCGCAGCGGCTCGAAGCCACCGGACCGGTCGTCGTCGTACTCGAGGAAGAAGCCGTCGACCTCCAGGCCACCGAACAGCGCCTCGGCGACGAAGTCGTAGCCGCCCTCGGCAACCCACGAGGAGCGGAAGTTGCCCCGGCACATGTGCGTCGTGACGGTCAGGGTGTCCGGGCGGCCGGCGAGCGCGGCGTTGATCTGCCGGATGTAGCGCTCGTGCAGGTGCTCGGCGTCGCGGCCCTGTGCGGCCAGCTCGGCCCGCTGCTGCGGGTCGTTGAGATAGGCCAGGCTGGTGTCGTCGAACTGCAGGTAGGTGCCGCCCATCGCCGCGATCCCGTGCACCTGCTGGGAGTAGGCCGCCGACAGCGCGTCCCAGAACGAGTCCTCGTCGGGATAGACCTTCGGATCGATCGCCGCCGCTCCGCCGCGGTAATGGACCATCGAGGGCGACGGAATCGTCAGCTTCGGCGTCTGCCCGTCGGCCACCACCGACTGCAGGTGCGCGAAGTCGGGCCCGAAGATCGGCTCGTCGATCGACAGCGGACCGTCCACGTGCAGCCCGGCCGGCGTGTAGTCCAGGCTCCCGTCGGCGTTCTTGAAGTGCACGACGAGGTTCTGATCGGTCACCTTCGTGATGCCGTCGATCGCGTAGATGAAGTCCATGTGCCACGACGCGCGCCGGAACTCCCCGTCCGTCGCCGTCCGCAGGCCGACGTCGTTCTGCATGCGGACGACGTCGGCGATCGCCTCGTCCTCGATGCCGCGCAGCTCGGCGTCGTCGATGTCACCGGCGGCATGACGGGCTCGGGCGTCGAGCAGGTTCTTGGGGCGGAGCAGGCTGCCGACGTGGTCGGCACGGAACGGCGGGCCGGAGGAATCGGTCATGTCCTGCAGCTTGGCCCAGACCGGCAGCATGCGCAGCCGCTCGTCACGTCCTCAGCACCATCTCGTCGGTCCGCGTCGGCGCCACCCGCGCGACCAACCACTCGGCGAGGGCGAAGACGAGCAGCCCCGGCGCGATGACGACCGCGGGCGGCACGACCAGCGGGGCGGCCAGGACCGAGACGGCCAGAACCCCCGGCGCGCTGATTCCCCAGCCGCGGCGGCGCCGTTCGTCCACCAGCGCTCCCCATCGCACACCGGCCCACATCAGCCAACGGCGGAGCACCGGCACCCCGCTCTCCCGCATGACCCGGCGGAAGAGGCCGTCGGCCTGGCGTGAGGTGACCGCGCCGGTTCGGAGGCCCTCCGTGCACAGCCAGTCGTGGAGGATCGCCGCCAGCGTGTAGGCACCGAAGCGCGGGACGAGCCAGGTGACCACGCGAGGCACGCTGGCAAAGTCGGTGCGGAAACCGGCCGGGACGACGAACCGGTCCCGCCGTCCCCGGTAGACGAGGGGGTCGACGGTGGCCCACCTGCTCGCGTCGATCCTGCGGACGACGAGGCTTCCGGGTTCGAACGGCACGGCTCACTCTGCGTTGAGCCGGGGTGGACCGCCTCTCGGAGCCGGGCCGACCCGGCCACGAGTGGGTACGGTCCCGCCACCGGACCGAGGGAGAGGTGGACGGATGCCGCTCGTGACCGTGCTGGCGACCGGCGGGACGATCGCGAGCCGCTCGGCCCCCGACGGCGCGGCGACCGCACAGGACACCGGCGCCGACCTCGTGGCCGGACTGCCACTGCCCGCCGGCGTCCGCGTGCAGGTGCGGGACGTGCTGCGCGTCGGCGGGTTCCGCATGACGGTCGACCGGGTCCACACGGTGGCCTCGGCGGTCGCTGCCGAACTGCGGGACCCCGAGGTCACCGGCGTGGTCGTGACCCACGGGACGGACACCACCGAGGAGACCGCGTTCTTCCTCGACCTCTTCCACGACGACGCCCGTCCGGTCGTCGTCACCGGTGCCCAGCGGGCCGCCGACGCACCGGACAGCGACGGCCCCCGCAACCTGCTCGACGCCGTCACGGTGGCTGCCGACGACGCCGCGCGGGGACTCGGCGTCCTCGTCGGGTTCGGCGGTCGGCTGTTCCCGGCCCGGGGCACCCGCAAGAGCCACACCCTGGCCGCCGACACCTTCACCAATCCCTACGGCGGTGCGCTGGGTTGGGTCTACGGCGGGCACGTCGAGGTGGTGACGACGCCGCGCCGGCAACCGGCCCTCGAGCTCGCCGCCTTCGACCCGACCGGGGTGCGGGTCGACGTCGTGGCCTGCTATCCGGACGCGGACGCGACCGCGCTGCAGGCGTTCGCCGCCGCCGGCGCCCGCGGGATCGTCCTCGAGGCCACCGGGGCGGGGAACGCCAATCCCGCGATCTGCGCCGCGGTGCGGGAGCTCACCGCGGCCGGTGTCGTCGTCGTGACCTCGACCCGGGTGCCCGCCGGACCGATCGCGGCAATCTACGGCGACGGCGGCGGCGTCGACCTCCTGGCTGCCGGCGCCGTCCCGAGCGGGCTGCTGCGGCCGTCGCAGGCGCGCATCCTGCTTGCTGCGCTGCTGAGTATCCACCGCGATCCGGACGAGGTCCGCGCGTCGTTCGCCCGGCTCAGGTCGTGATGGGGGCGGCCGCTGCCTCCTCGATGCCGTGCGCGGCCATGCGGGTACACGCCTCGGCGACCGCCTGGCTGTCCTCGTAGGCGTGCAGGCACGCGATCCGCCCGCGCGTCACCCGCAGCACGTGGGCACCGACGTTCACGTACGTCGGGCCGGTCCGCGGGACGACGTCCGCCTGCCACTGCACGGTCACGGTCAAGTTCCACGGCCACCCGGACACGGCGACGTCGGTGACCGTGAACCCCAACTCCGGGAAGAGCCGGTACAGGCGCTCGAACCAGCGGCGGACGGCGGCCGCGTCGTGCCGTTCCCCGCCGAGCGGGTGATCGCCGGCGAAGCGGTGGTGCACGTCCGGCGCGAGGCCAGCGAGGGCCACCTCGTAGTCACCGGCGCTCAGCCGGTCGAAGACGTGCCGCACCCGTCGCGCGGCCAGCCGGTGGAACACGAGCGCAGGCTAGTCGAGCGTCAGGTGCCGGTGATGTGCTCCGGGCGGATCGGCACCCGGCGCAGCGGCTTGCCGACCGCGGCCCGGACGGCGGCGGCGACGGCCGGCCCGGACGAGATCGTCGGCGGCTCCCCCACCCCGCGCACGCCGTAGGGCGCGTGCGGGTCGGCGTACTCGAGCACCTCGATCCGCATCGGCGGCATGTCGAGGATGGTCGGGATCAGGTAGTCGGTGAACGAGGGGTTCCGCACGTGGCCGTCGGTCACCACGATCTCCTCCATCAGCGCCAGGCCCATCCCCTGGGCGCTGCCGCCCTGGATCTGACCCACCACCGCGTCGGGGTTGATCGCCTTGCCGACGTCCTGCGCGGTGTCCAGTGCGACCACCTTGACCAGGCCCAGCTCGACGTCGACGTCGACCACCGCCCGGTGCGCGGAGAACGCGAACTGCACGTGCGCGTCGCCCTGGCCGGTCTCCGGATCGATGGCGTGGGTGGGCCGGTGGCGGTACTCCACGGTCTCCTCGACGGCGTCGTCCCCGAGCACCTCGGCGAGCCCGGTGAGCACCTCGCCCGAGGAGCCGACGATCTTCTCACCGTCCAGCCGCAGGTCAGCGGCGGGCCGGGCCAGGGCCAGGGCAGCCCGCTCCAGGACGGCGGCGCGCACGGCCTCGCACGCCGCCTTCACCGCTCCCCCGGTCACGTAGGTCTGCCGGGACGCCGACGTCGAGCCGCCGGACCCGACGGCGGTGTCCTTCGGGTGGACGACGACCCGCTCGACGCCGAGCTCGGTCCGGCAGATCTGCTGCTCGACGGTGATCAGCCCCTGGCCGACCTCGGCGGCCGCGGTGTGCACGGTCGCGACGGCCTCGCCGCCGGTCATCTCCAGGCGCACCCGCGCGGTCGAGTAGTCGTCGAAGCCCTCGGAGAAGCCGACGTTCTTGTAGGTGACGGCGTAGCCGATCCCCCGGACGACGCCCTCGCCGTGGGTCGTGTTGTTCACTGCCCCGGGGAGCGACCGCGGATCCGCGCCCTCACCGCGCTCGGGCGGCAGCGGGAAGTCGGCCACGATCTGGAGCAGCTCGCCGACGGGTGCGGCGGAGTCGATGACCTGCCCGGTGATGTTGAGGTCGCCCTCGCGCATGCCGTTGAGCTGCCGGATCGCCACCCGGTCCACGCCGACGGTGTCGGCCAGCTCGTCCATCAGCGCCTCGTGGGCGAACGCCGCCTGCACGCAGCCGAACCCGCGCATGGCCCCGCACGGCGGGTTGTTGGTGAACACCCCGTACGCGTCGACGGCCACCGACGGGAACCGGTAGGGCCCGAGGCCCAGGGTGCCGGCGTTGCCGACCACGGCGTTCGTCGACGAGGCGTAGGCGCCGCCGTCCAGCAGCACGTAGGCCTTCGCGTAGACGAGGGTGCCGTCGCGCTCGGCCCCGAACTCGTACGTCATCGTCGCCGGGTGCCGGTGCACGTGGCCGTAGAAGGACTCCTCCCGGCCGTAGCTCATCTTGACCGGCTTGCCGGTGCGCAGGGCGAGCAGGCAGGCGTGCACGTGCACCGACAGGTCCTCGCGGCCGCCGAACGCGCCGCCGACGCCGGACAGGGTCAGCCGCACCTTCTCCGCCGGCATGCCGAGCGCGAGGCAGATCTGCCGCTGGTCGACGTGCAGCCACTGGGTGGCGACGTAGAGGTCGATGCCGCCGTCCTCGGCCGGGACGGCGAGCCCGGACTCCGGCCCGAGGAAGGCCTGGTCCTGCATGCCGACCTCGAAGTCGAGCGAGACCACGACCGGCGCGGTGGGGTTCTCCTCGCCGCGGCGCAACCTCAGGTGCCGCACGAGGTTGCCGGGCCGGTGGACGGCGGGGGCGTCGGGATCCATCGCCCGGCGGGCGTCGGTGACGGCGGGCAGCACCTCGTAGTCGACCCGGATCCGCTTGGCTGCGCGGCGGGCGGTCTCCGGGTGGTCCGCGGCGACCAGCGCCACCGGTTCGCCCTCGTACCGGACGAACTCCGAGGCCAGCACCGGCTGGTCGGCGTGCTCGAGTCCGAACGCGTTCTCCCCCGGGACGTCGTCCGCGGTGAGGACCGCCCAGACCCCCGGCACGGTCAGTGCCTCGGTGATGTCGATGCCGCGAATGCGGGCGTGCGGATGCGGGCTGCGCAGCGTGACGCCCCAGGCCATCTCGTCGTGCCACAGGTCGCTGGCGTAGGCGAACTCGCCGGTGACCTTCAGCGTCCCGTCGGGGCGCAGCGGGCTGTCCCCGATCCGGCCCGGCGGCACCGTCGTCGTGGTGGTGGTCGTGGTGGCCGTGCCCGTGTCGGTGCTCATGCCTGTGCCTGCCGCTCGGCGGCCAGCCGGACCGCGTCCAGGATCTTCTCGTAGCCGGTGCAGCGGCACAGGTTGCCGGCCAGGGCCTCCCGGATCTCCGGGTCCGACGGGCTGGGCACCCGCGCGAGCAGGTCGTGGGCGGCGACGACGAGGCCGGGCGTGCAGAAGCCGCACTGGACGGCGCCGCACTCGACGAAGGCCTCCTGCACGGGGTGGAGCCGCTCGCCGTCGGCGAGCCCCTCGACGGTGGTCACTTCCCGGCCGATCGCCTGGCCGGCGGCGACGAGGCAGGAGCAGACCGGCTCGCCGTCGAGGTAGACGGTGCAGGAGCCGCACTCGCCCTGCTCGCAGGCGTTCTTCGAGCCGGGCAGGCCCATCCGCTCGCGCAGCACGTACAGCAGGCTCTCCCCCGCCCAGACGTCGTCGACCTCCTGCTCGGTGCCGTTGACCCTGGTGGTGATGCGCATGCTCAGGCCGCCTTCCGCAGGTCGTTCCATGCCCAGGTAACGGCGCGCCGCGCCATCACCGACAGCGAGTGCAGCCGGTAGGCCGCACTGCCACGGACGTCGTCGATGGGGGACGCCGCCGCCGCGACGCGTTCGCCGAAGGCGCGGGCGAGGGTCTCCGGCAGCTCGCCCCGGGACTCCCAGAGCCCCGAGCCCTCCAGCTCGCCGGCCAGGAAATCCTCCGCGTCGACGGCCCGGCGTGGGGTGGGCGCGGCCGACCCGATCCCGGTGCCGACGGCCCGCCGGTCGGGGTGCAGTGCGCAGGCGAACGCCGAGACCGCGATGACCATGGCGTTGCGGGTGCCGATCTTGCAGAACTGCTGCGGACCGGCCG
Organism: Blastococcus sp. CT_GayMR16; assembly: GCF_004570875.1. Lineage (GTDB taxonomy): Bacteria > Actinomycetota > Actinomycetes > Mycobacteriales > Geodermatophilaceae > Blastococcus_B. Next base: position 111,625 of record NZ_SPQK01000004.1, read on the forward strand.
CTGACGGGATCAGCACCGCGGCGATGAGCTCGTCGGCCTCCAGGGCGTTGCGCTTCACGCCGGTGTAGAACTCCGCGGCCGGGATCTGCCGGGCACCCCGGGCCGCCGATGCAACCTCGACCACGGCCCCGGCGGCCAGCAACGGCGGGTGCGCGTCACCGGCCGGGGAGGCCGAGCCGAGGTTGCCGCCGACCGTGCCGCGGATGCGGATCTGTGGGGAGCCGACCGTCCGCGAGGCCATTGCCAGGCCCGGCAGCCGGTCGGCGAGGTCCTCGACGATGCGCGTGTACGGCACTCCTGCTCCCAGCCGGACCACACCGGCCTCGGTCCCCCACTCCCGCAGCTCCGCCACCCGGCCGAGGTCGAGCAGCGCACCCGGCCGTCGCCGGTCGAAGTTGATGTCGACCATGACGTCGGTACCGCCGGCAATAGGGACGGCGTCGGGGCGCTCGGCCCGGATGTCGAGAGCCTCCTGCCACGACGACGGTTGCAGGAAGTCCATCGGCGCTCCTCGCTGTCCCCCGTAGATGTTCTTGAAAGACAACAGGCCGCGGAAGGGGCTGGCAAGGGCGGCACGGCGTCCGGCACCGGTTCGTGACGGTCCGGAAACGTGGAAGCCGCGGGCCACCTCCCTCGAGGTGGACCGCGGCTCCGACGCAGGCGTACCTAAATGCCGGACCGCGCGGCTCCCTCCGCGCGGGTGCCCGGACGGCGCAGCGCGAGCGGCGTGGCGACGTCCTCGAGCGACTTGCCCTCGGCCGAGACGCCGAGGACCGCCGCGACCAGCCCGCCGACGATCATGACCCCGGCGCCGAGCAGGTAGCCGCCGAAGAGCGGGCCCCGGTCCTCGCCCTCGCCGATGAGCGCGCCGTAGATCACCGGGCCCAGAGCACCGAAGCACTGGGCGATGGCGAAGAAGACGGCGATCGCCTTCGCCCGGACCTCCTGCGGGAAGATCTCACTCACCGTGAGGTACGCCGAACTGGCTCCCGCCGAGGCGAAGAAGAAGATCAGGCACCAGGCGACCGTCTGCGTGGTGGCGGTCAGGGCGTCCGCCTTGAACAGGAACGCGGTGATCGCCAGCAGGACGCCGGACAGGATGTAGGTGCCGGAGATCATCTTCTTGCGGCCGACGGTGTCGAAGAGGTGCCCGAGCAGGAACGGCCCGGACAGGTTGCCCACCGCAAACGCGATGAGGAACAGCGGCGCCTTCTTCTCGTCCACGTCGAAGAAGTTGGTCAGGACGAGCGTGTAGGTGAAGAAGATCGCGTTGTAGAGGAACGACTGCGTGATCATCAGCGTGGCGCCGTAGATCGCCCGCTGCGGGTACTCCTTGAACAGCACCCGGGCGAGCGCGAAGTAGCCGATGTCCTCCGCCGGCTTGATCTCGACCGCCTTGTCCTCCGGAACCCTCGGCAGCTCGCGGCCGCCGGCCTCCACCTCGTGCTCGATGTAGTCGATCGTCTTCTCGGCCTCGGCCTCGTGGCCGTGCATGACCTGCCAGCGCGGGCTCTCCGGCAGGTGCCGGCGGACGACGATGATCACGAGGCCGAGGACCGGGCCGAGGAGGAAGGCGACCCGCCAGGCGATGCCCGGGTCGAGCTGGTTGAGGAAGATGTAGGTGCCCAGCGTTCCGATGATCGCGCCGGCCCAGTAGGTGCCGTTGACCATGATGTCGACGCGCCCCCGGAACCGGGCGGGGATCAGCTCGTCGATCGCGGAGTTGATCGCGGCGTACTCGCCGCCGATGCCCATCCCGCTGATGAACCGCGTCGCGTACAGGAAGATCAGCCAGCCGGTCCCGCCGCTGAGCGTGAGCGCCGTCAGACCGCTGCCGATCAGGTAGACGGCCAGCGTGATGATGAACAGCTTGCGGCGGCCGAGCTTGTCCGACAGCCGCCCGAAGAAGAGCGCACCGACGACCTCGCCGGCCAGGTAGACCGTGGCGATCAGCCCGGCCTCGGTCGACGACAGGGCGAGGGTCTCCGCCTTGGTGAGCGTCGCGACGACGGCGCTCGCGACCGTGATCTCCAGCCCGTCCAGGATCCAGGCCACACCGAGGGCGATGACCATCCGCGTATGGAAGGGCGACCACGGCAGCCGGTCGATCCGGGCGGGGATGAGGCTGCGGATGATCCCTGGTGCGGGTGCCGATGCCTCGTGCGTGGTCGTCATTGAGCGCCTCCGGGATGGGCTGGCTGGCTGAAGTGCCGGTCCCCTCTGCCCAGTGGTTGCGCGGATCAACCGTCTCTGGGCAGATCCGTTCGCGGCTGTCCCCGAACGGGGGGACGGGGAGGCCAGGTCCTTCGCACGGGGGACATCACATCTGCGGGCGCATCGAACGCCGCGGCGCTGGGCATGCTGAGGACCATGCGTCTGCCCGAGCCCCGGGGCCCTCTCAGCGAGGCCCTGTTCCGTGACCTCGTCAGCCGCACCGAGCTGTCCGCGTCCACCGTCGAGCAGGCCGACCGGCTCGCGGACGGTGGCGCCGGCGCGCTGTCCGACGAGGACCTCCAGATCAGCCTGGCCGTCTGTTACGAACTGCACTACCGCGGGTTCGAGGGCGTGTCCGAGGACTGGGAGTGGGACCCGGCGCTGATCCGGCTGCGTACCGGCCTCGAGCGCCGGCACCTGGCTGCGCTGCAGGAGCTGGTGGGCCCGCTCGCGACCAGCGACGAGTCGGTCGATCGTCAGCTGACCGCCCTGATCACCGCCGACGACGGACCGTCGCTGTCGTCGTTCATGGCCAAGCAGGGCACGCTCGCGCAGTGGCGTGAGTACCTGACGCTGCGGTCGGTGTACCACCTCAAGGAGGGCGACCCGCACACGTTCGCGATCCCGCGCCTCTCCGGCCGGGCCAAGGCGGCGATGGTGGAGATCCAGGCCGACGAGTACGGCGGCGGCACCCCGGAGCGGATGCACAGCGAGCTGTTCGCCGGCCTGATGCGCGACCTCGACCTGGACGCGACCTACGGCGCCCTCTGGAACGAGGCGCCGGCCGCGGCCTTCGCGTCGGTCAACACGATGTCGCTGTTCGGCCTGCACCGCCGCTGGCGCGGGGCCGCCCTCGGGCACATGACGGCCGTGGAGATGACGTCGTCCGAGCCGAGCCGTCGCTACTCCGCGGGCCTGCGCCGGCTCGGCTTCGACGAGCGGGTGACCGTCTTCTACGACGAGCACGTGGAGGCCGACGCCGTTCACGAGCAGATCGCCTCGGTCGACATGTGCGGCTCGCTCGTGGCCGAGGAGCCGGACCTGCTTGCCGACGTCCTCTTCGGCGCCGCCTGCTCGTTGGCCATGGACGGCGTCACCGCCGGGCACCTTCTCAGCGCCTGGGAGGCCGGCCGCTCTGCCCTCCGCGGGGAGCGCACCCTCGCCGCCTGACCGGTCAAGATCCGCTACGGGTCAATATCGGAACACGGTCGACTCGCCCGGCTGAACTCGCGGCGCCCGGTGCCGAACACAACCCCGAACAGTCGGCGGCGGTGATCGGTGGGAGTGCACATGTGGTGGAAGAGCGGCACGTCAGCGGCTGCGACGCAGCCTGGGACGTTCGCCCAGGACATCGAGGCCCTGGAGCGGGTCATCGAGTCACTCGACGCCGACGTGAGCGACGAGGTGGACGCGCACGAGCGCATCATGCGGTCGCTCGTGGACTCCCTCGGCCTGGTCTACGGCGCCGCCTGGCTGCCCGCTGAGGACGGATTCGTGCTGCGGGTGACCGAGGGCGACCTCGCCCCGACGATGGCGGCGGCCTGGCAACCGGGCCAGGCGATGGTCGACGGCGCCGGGTACGGCGGGGAGGCCCTGCGCTCGCACCGCCCGGTCCTGATGGACGCCTCCTCCGGGACCGCGACCTGCCCCCGCTGGGCAACCGCGGCCGCGGCCGGTGCGCGCCAGGGCTGCTTCCTGCCCGTCGTGGAGGGCAACCGGGTCACCGCCGTCCTGGAGTACTACACCCGCAGCGAGCTGCCGTTCTTCGGCGGTCGCGCCGAACAGTGGAAGACCATCGGGCGGCTCGTGGCGCACGCCCGCCGCAGCGCCCTCGCCGTGGCGCAGCTGCGGGAGAACCTCGACGACCGAAACGCGGTGACGACCGTGGTCAGCAGGGTGGGCGAGGCGACGGACGAGGCCACCGCGCTGCGGATCGCGCTCGAGACGGTGCGGACGGCGTTCGGCTGGGCCTACGGCTCGTTCTGGGCCCTGGACGACGCCGCGCACGTGCTGCGGTTCGACGTGGAGTCCGGCTCGGCCGGCCAGGAGTTCCGCGAGGTGACGCTGGCTGCCAGCTTCGCCGAGGGCGTCGGCCTCTCCGGCCGGGCCTGGAAGCAGCGCGACCTGGTCTTCGTCCGCGACCTCGCCGAGGTCACCGACTGCGTCCGCGCCCCCGCGGCACAGCGGGCGGGCGTCCGGTCCGGGGTCTGCTTCCCGATCACCGCCGGTGGACGCGTCATCGGCACCATGGACTTCTTCGCCACGGAGACGATCGAGCTCTCCGATTCCCGTGGTTCGGCCCTGCGCAACGTGGCGCAGCTGGTGTCGCAGCGGCTGGACATCATCCGCCGGGCCGAGGCCGACGCCCAGAACTCGCGGGCCCTGCTCGAGACGGTGTCCCGGCTGCGGCAGGCGGCCGACGACGCCGGCCGGGTGGCCGAGAAGGCCGTGGCGCAGGCCTCGTCGATGACCGCCGAGGTGGAAGCTCTCGGTACGGCCTCCGCCGCCGTGGACGACGTCATCCGGATCATCGGGGCGATCGCCGACCAGACCAACCTGCTCGCGCTCAACGCGACCATCGAGGCGGCGCGTGCGGGCGAGCTCGGCCGGGGCTTCGCCGTCGTCGCCAGCGAGGTGAAGGACCTGGCCCGCGAGACCGCCGGCGCCACCCACCGGGTCTCCCAGCAGATCGCCGAGATCCAGACGAGCAGCAAGTCGGTGTCGGCGGGTATCCACGCGACCAGCGAGGTCATCGGGGAGCTGGACGTCGTCCAGGCCCGGATCGGTGAGGTGCTCGAGGAGCAGGTGGAGATGGCGAAGGCGTTCGACGCGGGTCGCTGACGCGGCCGCTCAGGCCTCCGGCCGCCCCGCTTCCCGGATGATCTGTGCGGGGCGCGGTCGGCTGGAGGCACTCGGCGCGGAGAACCCCGAGCGCTTGTGCGTGCCGTCGCAGAAGGGCTTGATGCCGGATTTCCCGCACCGGCAGAGCGCGATCGTGTTCCGGCCCGGATCGATCTCGGCGCCGTCCTGGTCCACCAGCCGGAAGTCACCGCGGACGATCAGCGGTCCGTCACGGTAGGGCGTGATCGTGGCGCCGGCGCCCTGCACGGGGGGCTCGTCGGCGTCCTCGGGCAGGTCCGGTTCGGCGGACAGTGAGCGCGACACGTCCCCACACTGCCCCGCCCGCAAGCCCGGCACACCCGCGACCACCCGTCCGGGGCAGCCGACGGTCAGCGCGACGTCCTCCGGTGGTCGACGCGCGCCCTCGCGGGCGGGGGGATCTGCACCACGTGCTCCTCCGGGGGCAGCTGGGCGCCGGTCTGGTCCAGTGGGCCTCCGGGCGCCGCGGCTTCGGCCTCCCGGGCCGCCTCCTCGGTGACCAGCGGCGTGCTCAGGCCACGGACGACCCCGTAGGCCAGCACGGCTCCCACCAGGGGTGCGATCAGGAACAGCCACACGTGCGCCAGCGGGTCCCCGCCGGCGAACAGGGCCGGGCCGAGGGAACGGGCGGGGTTGACCGACGTCCCGTCCAGCGGGATCCCGATCAGGTGGACGGCGGTCAGCGTCAGGCCGATGGCGAGTCCCGCGAACCCCGGTGTCGCCGACCGCCCGGTCACGAGCAGCACCACGGCGACGAGGACGAAGGTGAGCAGGACCTCCAGGACGAAGGCACCACCCGCGCTGATGTTCGCTCCCCAGTCGTTGGACCCCAGCGTGCCGGTCTGGTCGGTGACGTCGCCGAAACCGCTGGTCATGAGCTTCAGCAGGGCCGCGCCGGCGATGCCGCCCGCCAGCTGGACCACCCAGTAGTAGACGGCCTCGGTCGCGGTCATGCCCTTCGCGAGCAGCACCCCCAGGGTGACCGCGGGGTTGATGTGGCACCCGGAGATCGGGCCGATGGCGTACGCGAGGGCGAGCAGCACCAGACCGAAGGCGAAGGCCACGCCGAGCGGGCCGATCGCCTCGATGCCACCGACCGCGGAGCCGACCGCCAGGAAGACCAGCAGCGCCGTGCCGAGGAACTCCGCGACGAGGGAGCGACCGAGGGTGGGCGACATGGGACCTCCGGCGAGCCGGGACAGGAGCTCCTCCACCGTTGCCGCCACCGCACGGCGGCGCCAGGGACTTTCGGTACCGAAAGCTCTCAGTTGGTAGTGGCCTGGCCGTAGAAGACGTGCTCGACGACCGACCGGGCATGGCGGGAGGTCCGGCGGTAGTCGTCGAGGAACTGGCCGGGGTCCATGTCCGCCCCGTACCCGCAGGCACGCGCGACACCGGCCAGCTCCAGCCCCGGGCGGGGCAGCTGGTCGCTGGGCCGCCCCTTCACCAGGAAGATCGCGTTGCGGGCCCGGGTGGCCAGCTCCCACGCCGACCGGAGGGCCTCGAGCTGGTCGGCGTCCAGCAGCTTCGCCTCCCCCAGCGCGGCCAGCCCCTCGACCGTGGAGGGCACCTGGAGCTCCGGCGTCCCGGCGGCGTGCTGCAGCTGGAGCAGCTGGACGGTCCACTCCACGTCGGCCAGTCCGCCGCGGCCGAGCTTCGTGTGTGTCGCCGGGTCGGCGCCGCGGGGCAGCCGCTCGCGCTCCACCCGCGCCTTGATCCGGCGGATCTCGGCGACCTGCTCGCTCGTCACGCCGTCCGCGGGGTAGCGGATCGGGTCGATGAGGGCCACGAAGTCCTCGCCGAGCTCCTCGTCCCCCGCCACCGGCACGGCGCGGAGCAGCGCCTGCACCTCCCACACCGAGACCCAGCGCTCGTAGTACTCGCGGAACGCCGAGAGGCTGCGCACCAGGGCGCCCTGCCGGCCCTCCGGCCGGAGGTCGGCGTCGACCTCGAACGCGGGGTCGGGTGCGGGCTCGCCGAGCAGCCGGCGCAGCGTGTGCGCGACGGCGTTGGCCGCCGCGGTCGCCTTGCCCTCGTCCGCGCCGTCCCGTGCCCGGTGGACGAACAGGACGTCGGCGTCGGAGCCGAAGCCCATCTCCCCGCCCCCCAGGCGGCCCATGCCGATGATCGCGAGGTCCATCGGCACGTCGGCGACGTCCGTGCCGCTCTCGAGGGCGTACGCCCGGATCGCCACGTCCAGCCCGGCCTGGAGGGTGGCCACGGCGATGTCGGTGAGGGCCGTGCCGAGACGGACGACGTCCAGCCGGCCCAGCAGGTCCGCCGAGGCCACCCGCAGCAGCTCCTGACGGCGCAGCCCGCGCAGCACCCGGATGCCCTCCTGCGCGTCCGCGGCCCGCCCGGCCGACTGCCGCCATGCACCGGCGAGGGCCTCCGCGGTCCGCGGCTCGAGCTGGGCGTCGTCGGCCAGCAGCCGCAGCGCCTCGGGCGTGCGGGTCAGCAGCGAGGCGATGTACTGGCTGGACCCGAGCAGGTGCGCGAGCCGCTCGGCCACCTGGCCCTCGTCCCGCAGGAGCCGGAGGAACCACTGGTTGCCGCCGAGCGCCTCGCTGACCTGGCGGTAGGCCAGCAACCCGGCGTCGGGGTTCGGGCACGAGGCGAAGGTCTGCAGCAGCACCGGCAGCAGGTACCTCTGCATCGAGGCCGAGCGGGACACCCCGCCGGTGAGCGCGGCGAGATGGCGCAGCGCCGCCTCGGGGTCGGCGAACCCGAGAGCGCGCAGCCAGTCCCCCGCCGCCTTCGACCCCAGCTGCAGCTGCTCGCCGGGCACCCGGGCGACCGCGGACAGCAGCGGCCGGTAGAAGAGCTTCTCGTGCAGCCGGCGCACCTCACGGGTGTGCAGCGCGAGCTCGGCCTGCAGCACGTCGGTCGCCTGGCCGCGGTGGTCGGGCTTGTACCCCAGCGACCGCGCGAGCCAGCGCAGCTGCTGGTCGTCGGTGGGCAGCAGGTGGGTGCGGCGCAGCCGGAGCAGCTGGAGGCGGTGCTCGACGGTGCGGAGGAACCGGTAGGAGGCGATCAGCGTGGCGGCGTCCTCCCGCCCGACGTACCCGCCGGCCGACAGCGCCGTCAGGGCCGGCAGCGTGCCGCCCAGCCGCAGCGACGCGTCGACCCGGCCGTGCACCATCTGCAGCAACTGGACGGCGAACTCGACGTCCCGCAGCCCGCCGCGGCCGAGCTTGAGCTCCCGCTCGGCCTGCGTGGGCGGGATGTTGGCCTCGACGCGGCGGCGCATGGCCTGCACCTCGGCGACGAACCCGGGACGGTCGCCGGCCTTCCAGACCAGCGGCCACAGCGCGTCGACGTAGCCCCGGCCGAGGTCGGGGTCGCCGGCCACCGGACGCATCTTCAGCAGCGCCTGGAACTCCCAGGTGCTGGCCCACTTCTCGTAGTAGGCCTCGTGCCCGGCGAGGGTGCGCACGAGGGCGCCGGCCTTGCCCTCCGGGCGCAGCGCGGCGTCGACCTCCCACGCGGCCTCGCGGCAGATCCGCATGAGCGCCGCGGCGACGCGGGTGGCGCTGGTCAGCGCCGCGCTCTCGGAGTCGCTGGGGTCCACCGGCTCGGCCACGAAGACGACGTCCACGTCGCTGACGTAGTTGAGCTCCCGGCCGCCGGTCTTGCCCAACGCGATGACCGCGAGCCGGCAGGCGGCGGCCGACGGCGGCTGCTCGGCGACGGCGAGCGCCATCCCGGCGGTGAGGACCGCGGCGGCGATGTCGGCGAGCTCCGAGGCGGCCTCTTCTGCCGGGAGCCCCTCACCCAGGTCGCGGCCGGCGAGGGAGAGGATCGCCCGGCGGTAGGCCAGCCGGAGCGCGGCGATCCGCTTCGGGGAGGCATCGGGGGCGCCCTTGCCCAGCCGCACGCCCCACGGCGGGTCGTCGGGGTCGGCGCCTACGGCCGCCAGCATCTGCCGCTGCAGCTGCGACGCCGACGGGCCGCTCGATCCGCGGGAGCTCCCGTCGTCCTCCTCGAGCACGTCCCAGTCGCTCGGGTGCGCGGCCAGGTGGTCGGCCAGCCCGGAGCTGGCACCGAGCACGGCCAGCAGCCGCCCGCGCAGCGGGCCCGACCCGCGCAAGTGCGCCAGCAGCGCCGCCGCCTGCCCGCCGGAGGAGTCCCGGCGGTCGAGGGCCTCGACCAGCCGGTGCAGCGAGCGCAGCGCCAGGTCGGGGTCTCCGGACCGCGCGAGAGCGGCCACGACTGGGCCGGCCTCGGGGTCGGCGGGCTCGTTGCGCTCGAGGTCCCACAGTCCGAGCGCCGGATCGGACAGCAGTGTCGCCGCGCGCTCGCCGTCCTCGAATCCGAACCGGGCCAGGCGCACGATCGCCCGGCGCGGGATGTCCGCGTCTGTGCTGCTCATGCCCTCAGGCAGCCTGGCGGGCGCGGGCGCTGACGAGGTCGGTGAAGCGCGCGGCGAACGGCGCCCACGCTGCCTCGACGTGGGGGTGGGCCTCGTCGGAGAGCCGGCAGATGGTCTCGCGGTCGTGCGGGCTCGCGGCGACGCCGACGACGTCGCGCTCGGCCCACTCGTGGACGATCTCCGGCGCCGTCTCGATGTGGAACTGGAGCCCGTAGACGTGCTGCCCGACCCGGTACGCCTGATTGACGTACATCGGGCTGCTCGCCAGCAGGACCGCCCCGGTGGGCAGCTCCGAGATCTCGTCGTGGTGGAACTGGAGCACATCGGGTGTGAGCGGCAGCGGCCCGAAGACCGGGTCGGCGTAGGCGGCGTCGCGCTTGGCGACGAGCAGCGCGCCGACCTCCGGGCCGTCGATGCCCTCCCGTACCTTGCCGCCGCCGACCTGGGCCAGCAGCTGGGCGCCGAGGCAGATCGCGAGAGTCGGGAAATCGGCGGCCAGCGCCTGGCGCAGCAGGTCCCGGACGCCGACCAGCTCGGGGCTGGTCGCCTCGTCGTCCATGGCCGACTGCGGACCGCCGAGGACGACCATCCCGTCGAACCCGTCCAGCGCGCTGGGCAGCTCGTCGCCGGTGGTGATGTGGCGCTCGTCGAGCTCCGCCCCGGCGTCGCGGAGCCACCCGCCCAGGCGGGCGACCGGATCGGTCTCGTGGACGACGACGACGAGCAGGCGGGTCACGGCGTCGAGGTTAGTTGAAGGGCCTCGTCGCCCCCCGCGCCTCGCAGGCTCGGCACGGGCCCCTGCGACGAGGCCGTTCCATCCCCTCTAGAGACCGGGGAGGTACCGGCGGAGCTCGAAGGGGGTCACGTTCTGCCGGTAGGAGTTGAACTCCTCCCACTTGTTGCGGAGGAAGAACTCGAAGACGTGCTCGCCCAGCGTCTCGGCGACGAGCTCGCTGCCCTGCATCGCGGTCAGCGCCTCGCCGAGGGAGACCGGCAGGTCCTCGTATCCCGCCGCGCGCCGCTCGGTGTCGGTCAGCGACCAGACGTCGTCCTCGGCCTCGGGCGGGAGCTCGTAGCCCTTCTCGATGCCGCGCAGGCCGGCGGCGAGCAGGACGGCGAAGGTCAGATAGGGGTTGCACGCGGAGTCCGGTGAGCGCACCTCGACCCGGGCCGACTGGGCCTTGCCGGGCTTGTACGAGGGCAGCCGCACGAGCGCCGAGCGGTTGGCCCGCCCCCAGGTCGCCGCGGTCGGCGCCTCCGTGCCGGCCAGCAACCGGCGGTAGGAGTTCACCGTCTGGTTGGTGACGGCGGTGACCTCGCGGGCGTGGGTGAGCAGACCGGCGATGAACTGCTTGCCGGTCGTCGACAGCCGCATCGGGTCGGCGGCGTCGTGGAAGGCGTTGCGGTCGCCTTCGAACAGCGACAAGTGGGTGTGCATCGCGGAGCCGGCCAGATCGGTGAACGGCTTGGGCATGAAGGTGGCGTGCACGCCCTGGGCGAGCGCGACCTCACGGACGACGTGCCGCAGGGTCATGATGTTGTCCGCCATCGACAACGCGTCGGCGTAGCGCAGGTCGATCTCCTGCTGGCCGGGCGCGACCTCGTGGTGGCTGAACTCCACCGAGATGCCCATCGCCTCCAGCGCGAAGACCGCCTCGCGGCGGAAGTCGTGCGCCACGTTGTGCGTCGACAGGTCGAAGTACCCGCCGGCGTCGGCCGGCTGGGGCGGACTGCCGTCGGTCGGGAGGTCCTTGAGCAGGAAGAACTCGATCTCGGGGTGCGTGTAGAAGGTGAAGCCCATGTCGGCGGCCTTGGCCAGCGCCCGCCGGAGCACGTGCCGCGGGTCGGCCCAGGCCGGCGAGCCGTCGGGCAGCGTGATGTCGCAGAACATCCGCGCGGTGTCGCTGGGCTGTCCCTTGGCCGACGGCATCACCTGGAACGTGCCGGGGTCGGGCTTGGCGAGCATGTCGGACTCGTAGACGCGGGCGAAGCCCTCGATCGCCGAGCCGTCGAAGCCGATGCCCTCGGCGAAGGCGGCCTCGATCTCGGCCGGGGCCACCGCGACGGCCTTCAGGTAGCCGGAGACGTCGGTGAACCACAGCCGGACGAATCGGATGTCGCGCTCTTCGAGGGTCCGCAGGACGAACTCCTGCTGTCGGTCCATGCTCGCCATGATCGCGTCCGCTCGTTTCCGGGGTGTGACGTCCCCCCAAGCCTGCCTCTTCCGGGCGAATCGCACACGACCGAGGCCCGGTTCAGCCGTCGTGTCGCCGGTTGTCGTTCATCGTCTGCATGCACGGCCCGTCGGCGTGTCCGAACGCGTCCGGTCGTGTCCCGGCCACCGAGACGATGATCAACTCCGAGAACGGGTCAGGCGGCCAGCCGCTCCAGGGGCGTGTCCGGGTCGGTGAGCGAGGCGACCGGCACCTGCCGCCGGGTGCGGATCAGCTCCTGGATCGGCTCCGTCACGTCCCAGACGTTGACATTCATCCCGGCGCTCACGCGACCGTCCTGCAGCCAGAACGCGATGAACGCGCCGTCGTCGGGGTCGCCTCGGGTGACCACGCTGTCGCCCGGACCGCCCAGGCCCGAGTACTCCATGCCCAGGTCGTACTGGTCGGTGAAGAAGTAGGGCACCCGGTCGTAGCTGACCTCCTGGCCCAGCATCGACCTCGCCGCGGCGGGACCGCCGTTGAGCGCGTTGGCCCAGTGCTCGACGCGCACGTACCGGCCGTAGAGCGGATGGAAGGACGACGCGACGTCGCCGGCCGCGAACACGTCCGGCGCCGACGTCCGCAGGGCATCGTCGGTGACGACGCCGTTGTCCACCTCCAGCCCGGCCGAGGCGGCGAGGTCGACGTTGGGTGTCGCCCCGATCCCCACGACGACCAGGTCGGCGTCGAGCCCGGCGTGCCGGTCGGTGGCCACCGACCGCACCGTGCCGTCGGCGCCGCGGAACTCCCGTACGACCGTGTCGGGAAACAGGTCGACGCCGTGCTCGCGGTGGAGCCGGGCGAAGACGTTGCCCATCTCCGCTCCGAGGACGGCGTGCAGCGGTGTCGGCTGCGGCTCGACGACGGTCACCTCGTTTCCGTGGTGCCGGGCCGCCGCCGCGACCTCGAGGCCGATCCAGCCGGCGCCGATGATCACCACCCGCCGTCCGCCGCCGGAGAGGTCGGCCAGGAGCCGGTCGGAGTCGGCGAGGGTGCGCAGGTACCGGACGCCGTCCAGGTCCCCTCCGGGCACGGGCAGCCGCCGGGCCGAGGAACCGGTGGCCAGCAGCAGCTTCGCGTAGGGCAGCTCCGCGCCGTCCTCCAGCGTCAGCCGGTGCGTGGCCGGATCCAGGTGGGTGGCCCGGACGCCGGTGCGCAGCTCCACGTCGTGCTCGCCGTACCAGTCAGCGGGGTGCACCCGCGGGCTCTCCCGGTCGGCCTTGCCGAGCAGGTAGTCCTTGGACAGGGGCGGCCGCTCGTAGGGCAGCTCGGCCTCCCCCGCCACGAGGACGACGGGCCCGTCGAACCCCTCGGCGCGCAGCGTCTCGGCGGCCTTCGCGCCGGCCAGTCCCCCACCGACGATCACGAACGGTTCCTCAGCGGTCATCCCGGTCGACCTCGCATTCGGCGAAGGGGCGGAGAACGGCACGACGAGATTCGCAGATCCCCGCCCTCGGACACGGCTCCGGAGACGCGGCGGTTCAACGGGATCTGCAGAAGGTCCGGCCGACGTCGCTCGGCGCGCCGTGATCGAGGCCTGCGCATGCGTGGCCGGACTACCCTGGATGCGTCGTCCCAGGCGCGCCGCGACCCGGCGCCGGGCGACATCGGAGGGGCGAGATGGACACCATTCTCGTGGTGCTCGCGGTCGTGGTCCTCGGCATCCTCGTGCTCGCGGGGGCGAGCGTCCGGGTGGTGAAGCAGTTCGAGCGGGGCGTCGTCCTGCGCTTCGGGCAGTTGCGTGGCGACCTCCGCGGTCCCGGCCTCACCATGATCGCGCCGGTCGCCGACCGGCTGCACAAGGTGAGCATGCAGGTCGTCACCATGCCGGTGCCCGCCCAGGAGGGCATCACCCGCGACAACGTCACGGTGAAGGTGGACGCGGTCGTCTACTACAAGGTCTTCGACCCGGTCCGCGTGGTCGTCGACGTGCAGAACTACGAGGCCGCGATCGCGCAGGTCGCCCAGGCCTCGCTGCGCTCGATCATCGGCAAGAGCGACCTCGACGACCTGCTCTCCAACCGGGAACGGCTCAACCAGGGCCTGGAGCTGATGCTCGACAGCCCGGCCGTCGACTGGGGCGTGCACATCGATCGCGTGGACATCAAGGACGTCGCGCTGCCCGAGACGATGAAACGGTCGATGTCGCGGCAGGCCGAGGCCGAGCGGGAGCGCCGGTCGCGGGTGATCACCGCCGAAGGCGAGCTGCAGGCGTCGGAGAAGCTGGCCCAGGCTGCGGAGGTCATGGCGGCCCATCCCGCGGCGCTCCAGCTCCGGCTGCTCCAGACCGTCGTCGAGGTGGCCGCGGAGAAGAACTCGACGCTGGTCCTGCCCTTCCCGGTGGAGCTCCTGCGCTTCCTCGAACGGGCCACACCTCCCGAGGTCCCGCCGTCGGCACCCGAGATCCCGGAGACCCGTGTCCGGACGGGGATGCCGGCCGGCCCGACGCCGATCAACGGCAGGTGAGGCTGTCCCGGTCGCTGGTCAGGCGGACGTACTCGTCGGGTGGCGGCTCGGGCAGGGCCGCGGCTCCCGCGACCGGGCGCGGCCGTGGCCTGCTCGGCACCAGTGCGCCGGAACCGCCGCCCCGGCCGCGGTAGACCAGCAGGCCGTGCGCCCGGTCGGGCACGGCGTCGAGCGCGGCGCGGACGACGGGCAGCGAGCGGTAGCGCTCCAGCCGCTCGTCGCTGTCGAAGGCCAGCTCCAGGACGACGCCCCACCGGGTGGAGTGCCAGTCCCAGAAGGACGCGCCGTGGGTGATCGCCGCCTCGATGAGGGCGTTCTCGTGCGCCAGGCGCCACCCCGACGCGGGGGCGTCGCCGTCGAAGACCTCGACGGTCAGCCACTCGGGCATGGCGTCACGGTAGGCCGGTGGGGGTGCGCCGTCTACGCTCCCCACCTCGCCGTCACCGCGGGACCGAGACGAGGATGGACCCGTGAACGATCAGCAGTCGGTGCAGTTGCGGGTGGGCCTGGCCCAGGTCGACACGCGGGTCGGTGACCTGGCCGGCAATGCCGACCTGGTGCGCTCGTGGACGGCGAAGGCCGCCGGGGACGGCGTCCACCTCGTCGTCTTCCCGGAGATGACCCTCACCGGATACCCGGCCGAGGACCTGGTCCTGCGGGAGTCCTTCGCGCACGCCAGCGAGCAGGCCCTCGTCGACCTCGCGACCCAGCTGGCCGACGACGGCCTGGGCGGGACCGCCGTCGTCGTCGGCTACCTGGCGCACACCGAGGGCAGCGGCCCGGCACCGGTCGACGAGCCGCCGACGGACGACGACCAGCCGGGCGACGCCAACCCCCGGCGCGGGGCCCCGCGCAACGCCGCCGCGCTCCTCCACGGCGGCGAGGTCGTGGCCCGCTACTACAAGCGGCACCTGCCGAACTACGGCGTCTTCGACGAGGCCCGCTACTTCGTGCCGGGCACCGAGCTGCCGATCGTGCGGCTGCACGGCGTGGACGTCGCGCTGACGATCTGCGAGGACCTCTGGGTCGAGGGCGGCCCGTGCGGCGTCGCGGGCCAGGCCGGGGTGGACCTGGTGGTCTCCCCCAACGCCTCCCCGTACGAGCGGGCGAAGGACGACCTGCGGCTGCCGCTGGTCCGCCGCCGCGCCGCCGAGGCCCACGCCCCGATCGTGTACTGCAACCAGATCGGCGGGCAGGACGAGCTGGTCTTCGACGGCGACTCGCTCGTGGTCGCCGGGGACGGCGAGCTGCTGGCCCGCGCGCCGCAGTTCGTCGAGCACCTGCTGACGGTCGACCTCGACATCCGCCCCGGGTCCGTGCCCGAGCGGCGGGAGGGCCGGATCGGTCCGATGACGGTCTCGCGGCACGTCGTGTCGGAGGAGCCGGTGGCCGCCTTCGAGCGCAGGCCGTCGACGATCGTGAAGCCGCTGAGCGACCACGAGGAGGTCTGGCGGGCCCTCGTCCTGGGCCTGCGCGACTTCATCGACAAGAACGGCCTGCCGTCGGTGGTCCTCGGCCTGTCCGGCGGCATCGACTCGGCGATCGTGGCCACGCTCGCGGTGGACGCGCTCGGGTCCGACCGGGTGTACGGCGTCGGGCTCCCGTCGAAGTGGTCCAGCGACCACTCGCTGACCGATGCCGAGGACCTCGCGGAGCGGCTCGGCGTCCACTACCAGGTGGTGCCGATCGCGCCGATGGTCGACGCCTACCACTCGTGCGTGGAGCTCAGCGGCGTGGCCGCGGAGAACCTGCAGGCCCGGGTGCGGGGCACGCTCCTCATGGGGCTGTCCAACCAGCACGGGCACCTGCTGCTCACGACCGGCAACAAGAGCGAGGTCGCCGTCGGCTACTCCACCCTCTACGGCGACTCGGCGGGCGGCTTCGCGCCGATCAAGGACGTGCTGAAGACCCTGGTCTGGGAGCTGGCGCGGTGGCGGAACCTCTCCGCCGTCAACCGCGGTGAGACCCCGCCCATCCCGCAGAACTGCATCGACAAGCCGCCGTCGGCCGAGCTCGCGCCCGGTCAGGTGGACAGCGACTCGCTGCCTCCCTACGAGGTCCTGGACGCCGTCATCGCCGACTACGTCGACCGCGACCTGGGCCTGGCCCAGCTCCTGGAACGCGGCCACGACGCTGCGGTGGTCGCGAAGGTGCTGCGGTTGGTGGACACGGCGGAGTTCAAGCGCCGGCAGTCCGCGCCCGGAACGAAGATCAGCCTGAAGGCGTTCGGCCGGGATCGGCGGCTGCCGATCACCAACCGGTGGCGGGAGACCCCGCCCACGGTCCGCGAAGGAGCAGAGCACTCATGACCGAGTCGGTTCTCTACGGCGGGCAGTCCTCCGCCCGCGTGCGGGTGCACCACCTGCAGCAGGCCAAGGAGCGCGGCGAGAAGTGGGCGATGCTCACCGCCTACGACACCTACAGCGCCGCCATCTTCGAGGAGGCCGGCATCCCGGTGATGCTGGTCGGCGACTCCTCCGGCAACGTCGTCCTCGGCTACAGCAGCACCGTGCCGGTGACGGTCGACGACCTCCTGCTCATGACCAAGGCGGTCACCCGCTCGACGAAGCGGTCGCTGATCGTCGCCGACCTGCCGTTCGGCAGCTACGAGTCCGGGCCGCAGCAGGCGTTCGAGACCGCCGTCCGGTTCATGAAGGAGGGGGGCGCGCAGGCGGTCAAGCTCGAGGGCGGTGAGCGGGTCGCCCCCCAGATCAAGCTGCTGAACGACTCCGGCATCCCGGTCATGGCGCACGTCGGCTTCACGCCGCAGAGCGAGCACGCCCTGGGCGGCTTCCGGGTGCAGGGCCGCGGCGCCGGCGCCGATCAGCTGCTCGCCGACGCGCACGCCGTCCAGGAGGCCGGTGCTTTCGCCGTCGTCCTGGAGATGGTCCCGGCGGAGATCGCCGGTCAGGTGACCAAGGAGCTGTCGATCCCCACGATCGGCATCGGCGCAGGCGTCGACTGCGACGCCCAGGTGCTCGTGTGGCCGGACATGGCCGGGCTCAACGGCGGTCGGGTGCCGAAGTTCGTGAAGAAGTACGCCGACCTGCGCGGCGAGCTGCTGCGGGCGGCGAAGGAGTACGCCGACGACGTCCGTGGCGGGGTGTTCCCGGGTCCCGAGCACTCGTTCGAGTAGCCCGGATGGCGAGCAGCCCGTAGCCGATCAGGTTCGGCAGGAAGGCAACCAGGTAGATGCCCACCTGGGTGGACGTCGCCTCGATCGGGAAGCCCAGCGGCTCGGTCAGGTAGTGGCCGATGAAACCGCCGTCGTAGCCGGGCCCGCCGGCCTGCTCGCGCAGGGCCAGCTCCCACGTCGTCAGCGGGCAGTCGGAGCCGGTGAGGTACAGCCCGAGGATCGCCAGGCTCACCGGGACGTGCAGCCACAGCACCCGCGGCCACCGCAGCGCGAGCAGCGAGCCGGTCAGCATGAACAGGACGGCGGCCCCGTGGACCACCGCGACCGCACCGGCGAGGAGCACGCACGAAGTGTGATCCGTCCGGCGGTCAGCCGGCGAGCTGCGCGATCAGGACCGCCGGCGCCTCGGCCAGCGAGGGGCCGTACCAGGTGAGGTGCCGGCCGCTGACGAAGGCCGGCCGGCACTGCGGCCAGGCCTCGGGGCCGTCGTCGGGGGTGAACGCGTAGGGCTCGTCCGGGAAGATCACCAGGTCGGCTGCCACGGCGGCCGGATCGTCCTTCGCCAGCCGCGGGTAGCGGTCGGCGGAGTCGGCGAACACGTTCCGGACGCCGAGCCGGGTCAGGACGTCGCCGGCGAACGTGTCCCGGCCGAGCACCATCCACGGACGCCGCCAGATCGGGATCACGGCGGTGGCTGGCGGGATCCGCGGCGGATCCGCCCACACCTCGTGGACGTCGACCAGCCAGGTCGGGTGTGGCCGGTCCAGCACGGCGCACAGCCGGTCGAGGGAGGTCAGCGCCTGGTCGACGGTGGCCGGGGCAGTGACCCACACCGGGATACCGGCGGCCCGGAGCGCGGCGACGTCCTCGTCCCGGTTCTCCTCCGCGTTGGCCACCACGAGGTCGGGGGCCAGGTCGCGGACGCGGTCCAGGTCGGGCCACTTGGTGCCGCCGACGCGGGCGACGTCGAGCCCCGCCGGGTGCGTGCACCAGTCGGTGGCGCCGACCAGCAGACCGGCGTCCGTGGCGGCGATCGCCTCGGTCAGCGACGGGACGAGGCTGACGACCGTTCGGGGCGGCGCACCGGAGTACGCCGTCCCGCGGTCGTCCACGTGACCAGGGAGCAAGTGCTCAGACGTCGGTGACCCGGACGCCGGCGTGCACCTTGTACCGGCGGTTGACCGACACGAGGTTGATGGTCAGCGCCTCGACCTGGCGGGCGTTGCGCAGCCGGCCGGCGTAGACGCCGCGCATGCCGGGCAGCCGCCCCGCGAGGGCCTGGGCCAGGTCGGTCGCCTCCCGCACGTCGCCGACGACCATGACGTCGCCGTCGAGGGTGGGCCGGGAGAGATCCTCCAGCAGGACGGCGGACAGGTGGTGGAACGCCCCGACGACGTGGCTGTCGGGCAGCAGCGCCGCCGCCTGCTGCGTGACGCTCCCCTCCTCGACGTCGAGGACGTAGGCGCCGAGTTCGTCGAAGCCCATCGGGACGACGCAGTCGATGACGACCTTGCCGGCGAGCGGGGTGGCCAGGTCGGCCAGCGTGGCGGCGTGCCCGGCGAACGGGACGGCGATGATCACCAGGTCCGCGGCGCCGGCAACGTCGACGTTGGAGCCGCCCTGGACCGAGACCTCGACACCACCGGCGGCTGCAGCCGCGCGACCGGCGACCTCGGCGGCCACCTCGGAGGCGCGCTCGGCCTCCCGGGAGCCGAGCAGGATGCGCTGGCCCGCGGCGGCCAGCCGGACGGCCAGACCCCGACCCTGCGGACCGGTGCCGCCCAGCACTCCGACGACCAGATCCTCGACCGCGCGCTCGGCCACGTGTTCTCCTTCACCGGCTCCGGACAGCCCGGGCCACCCCGCCGATCATGCCTGGCGCCGGCGACGGCCCGGCAGCTGGGCGGGGATGATCAGTCGCCCTCCCAGGCGCGGTCCTCCGCGGTGAGCGCCTGCTCGCGAGCGGCGACGGACTCCACGGCGTGCTCGGCCTCCTCGCGCGTGGCGTAGGGCCCGAGGCGATGGCGCTCCGCGCAGCCGTCGCGGGTCTCCACGGTGTGGTGCTTGAGACAGAAGAACCAGGGACCCTCGGCCATCGTCAGACTCCATCCGCGTTGTTGTCCTCGACGGGGAGGCTACCCGTGGCTGATCACCGCGTTCGTCGCCGAACCGGCCGTGCCGTCGCCCTCGGGCCGCGCAGGATCCGGCACCGGAAAAGCGCTGTGCGGGCCCCATAAGGTCGCCGCATGGACACCTTCGCCGGACCGGACGGCACGCGGCTGGCCTGCCACCGGACCGGTGACGGTCCACCGCTGGTCTGCCTGCCCGGTGGACCGATGCGTGCCTCGGTGTATCTCGGTGACCTGGGCGGGCTGTCGGCCGTGCGTTCCCTGGCGCTGCTCGACCTGCGCGGGACCGGGGACTCGGCCGAGCCGGCGGACCCGGCCAGCTACCGGTGCGACCGGCAGGTCGACGACGTCGAGGCGCTGCGCGTGCACCTCGGGCTGGAGCGGGTCGACGTGCTGGGGCACTCGGCCGGCGCCACCCTCGCGTTGCTCTACGCGGCCCGCTATCCCGACCGCATCGGCCGGTTGGCGCTGATCGATCCCAGCCCCCTCGGGGTGGGCGTGGAAGTCCGCGACGCCGACCGGCGGGAGGTCGCCGAACTGCGCCGGGGCGAGCCGTGGTTCCCGGCTGCGTACGCCGCGTTCGAGCGGATCTGGTCGGGCGACGCGACGGACGCCGACTGGACGGCGATCGACCCGTTCCTGCACGGCCGGTGGGACTCCGCCCGCCGGGAGCACATCGCGCAGGAGGGGAACCAGTTCAACGAGGCTGCGCGGGCCCTCTTCTACGCGCCCGGCTTTCCGGCACCGGAGACCACGCGGACCGCGCTCGCGACCTTCGGGGCGCCGGTCCTGCTGCTGACGGGCGAGTACGACGTCGCGCTCCCCCCGGCCCGCGCCGCCGAGTACGCCGAGCTGTTCCCTCATGCCCAGCTCGCCGTGCAACCGGGCGGCGGGCACTCCCCGTGGCTCGACGACCCGGAGTGGTTCGTGCGGACGCTGCGGGACTTCCTGCAGTGACGCGCCGTGCGACGCTCAGCCGTCGACCATCACCTGGTCGTGCCGGGCGTAGAACGCGGTCATCTCCTCCGGGGACAGCGTGCGCCCGCTGCGGCGCAGTTCGGCCATCTCGAAGAAGAACTGCTCCCGGGCGATGCCGGGCGCGAAGAGGATGAGGAAGGCCGCCTCCTCGTCGCCGTCGTTGCGGAAGCCGTGCGCGCCACCCTCGTGCACGAGCGCGTAGTCGCCCGGGACGTAGGGCTGCCAGTCCCCGCCGTGGTAGACGGTGAGGCGCCCGGAGAGCACGTAGAAGGACTCCGAGAACGTGGAGTGGACGTGCGGCGCCGCGCCGGGGCTGTGCGGGGCCACCCGGTACTCGAACAGGCCGTACCGGCCGGCGGTCGCCGAACCGGGGACGACCAGCCGGAGTGAACTGGTCGGCCCATTGCTGATCAGCGGGTGATCGGCAACGGTGCGGACGTCGAACAGCGAGGGGTCCGGGTGCGACATGCGGGCCACCCTGGCAGCTGCGTCCGACCGCGGGAACCGCCACCGCCGCCGGGTGATCTGCAGCACCCGGAGCGCATCGGTCGGGTAACTCTTCGTCCCTCTGGTCCCAAAGAGCCGGTTGTGCGGCATCCTTTGGCGGTGATCGCCAGGTCAGAGCCAGACTCGGACGGTGGACCCGGCGTGCCGGGGGCCACGATCCCGAGCCGTGGTCCGGAGCACCGGGTGGCCGCTCTGACGCTCGCCCTGCTTCTGGTGGTCGGCGGACTGATGGGCACGATCAACCTGTTCGTCGACGACGTCCTCCGGGCGGGTCCCCAGCGCTGGATCTACGGCGCGACGATGGCCGCCTGCGTCCTGGCCGCCGTCCCGCTGGTGGTCCGTCAACGCGTCGGCCGGTGGCAGATGTTCGGCCTCGTGCTGCTCGGCGACCTGATCTATCTCGTCGTCGTCTTCTGCATCGACGATCCCGTCCGCTACGCCACACCCCTGATGCTCCTGTTCCCCGCGTTCGTGGCCGCCTGGTTCCTCGGCCGCTGGGAGCTCGCCGTCAACATGGTGGTGACGACGCTCGTCTGCCTCGTCGCCCTGTGGCCCAGTTACGACGATCCCGTCGCGCTCGGCGTCCAGGTCGGGGTCAGCGCCGGAATGCTCAACGCGGGCGCCCTGGGAGTCTTCGTGCTGCGGCGGCGCGTGCAGCGGCTGCTGGTCGCGACGCAGGCGCTGAGCCACCTGGACCCGCTGACCGGGCTGTTCAACCGCCGCTTCCTGGTCGGGCAGGCTCCGCGGATGTGGCGCCAGGCCCGCCGTGACGGCACCCGGGTCGCGGCGATGATGCTCGACCTCGACCACTTCAAGAGGCTCAACGACGCGCACGGCCACGCCGCCGGGGACGCCGTCCTCCGGGCGGTCGCAGCGTCCCTGACGGCCACCGTCCGCCCCACCGACGTGCTGGCCCGCACCGGCGGGGAGGAGATCGTCGTCCTCGGGCTCGTGGCCGACCCGGACGAGGCGGCACATCTCGCCGAGCGCCTGCGGACCGCCGTCGCCGACAGCCGCACGGCCGACGGGCACGCGGTGACCGCATCGATCGGCATCGCACTCACCCGGCCGGTCGAGGGCGAGGACGCGGCCGAGGCGCTGTGGCGACTGGTCGACCGGGCCGACGCCGCGATGTACGAGGCCAAGCAGCAGGGCCGCGACCGGGTTGCCTCCCTCTGGCTTCCGCGCGCCCGCGCGCCGCTGCCGCAGGAGAACACGACGCGACAGGGGCCGGCGGCCACCGACGTGGCCTGAAGTCGGCCTCCCCGCAGGGTCCCGTCGCGAGCTTGTGAGTGACGGGGGGCGGGGAGGTCCTTTATCTGCTTCGCTGGGTGCATGACGCTGGTCGCGCCCGACCCGACTCGGGCCGTTCCGCTGCCACTGCGCGAGCAGGCGGCCGTCCGCGACCGCTGGCTCACCCAGCGCCTGCTCGACGTCCTCCCCGGCATCATGGACCGCGCCGGCATCGACCTGTGGCTGGTCATCGGCCGCGAGTACAACGAGGACCCGGTGCTGCCGACCCTCCTGCCGGCGACCTGGCTGTCGGCGCGGCGTCGCACGATCCTCGTCCTGCACCGCAGCGACGACGGCGTCACCGCGGCCGCGGTCTCCCGCTACCCGGTCGGCCAGTTCGTGCCCGCGTGGTCACCCGAGGACGCACCGGACCTCCCCGCGGAGGCCTCGCAGTGGGCCGAGGTGCGCCGCATCGTCGAGCAGGCCGCCCCGACCCGGATCGGTGTCGACGTCTCGGCCTCCTTCGCACTCGCCGACGGGCTCTCGCACACCGAGCACCGACTGCTCACCGAGGCCCTGGGCCCCTGGGCCGAGCGCCTGGTGCCGGCCGAGGACCTGGTGGTCGGCTGGCTGGAGACCCGGCTGCCGGAGGAGATCGCCGCCCTCCGCGGCCTCAACCGGCTGGTCCACGAGGTGATCGACGAGGCCTTCTCCCCCGCCGTCATCGACGTCGGGACGACGACGGCGCTGGACGTGGCCTGGTGGCTCCGCCAGCGCTTCCACGACCTCGGCGTCGAGCCGTGGTTCCAGCCGAGCGTGGCGCTGCAGCGGGCAGGGGTGCCCCTGAGCCCGGAGCGCGGCACCCGGCTGCCGGCGGTCGGCTACGACGCGGTGATCGACCCGGGCGACCTCGTGCACTGCGACGTGGGCCTGAGCAGCCTCGGCCTGCGCACCGACACCCAGCGCAACGCCTACGTCCTCCGGCCCGGGGAGACCGACGCCCCGGCCGGTCTGCGGGAGGCGCTGCGCACCGCCAACCGGATGCAGGACCTCACCACGGCCGCACTCACCGTCGGCCGCACCGGCAACGACGTGCTCGCCGCCGCCCGCGCGGCCGCGGCGGACGAGGGCATCGACGGCGACATCTACTCCCACCCGGTGGGCTTCCACGGCCACGGAGCCGGCCCCGCCATCGGCCAGTGGGACGAGCAGGACCGCGTCCCGGGGGCCGGTGACTATCCCGTCCACCCCGACACCGTCTACGCCCTGGAGCTCGCGGTGCGCAGGCCGGTGCCGGAGTGGGACGGGCAGTGCGTGCGGATGGCCGTCGAGGAGGGCATCGCCGTGACTGGTGACGGCGTGGACTACCTGGACGGCCGGCAGACCGAGCTCATCCTGGTCCCGGCCCGCTGACGGCGTCGCGCGCCGGAGTCACTTCTTCCGGGCGGCCGCCGTCTTCCTGTTGTTGGCCTTCTGGATCGCCTCGACCAGCTGCTTCTTCTTCATGGCCGACCGGCCGGAGATGTCGAGCCTCTTGGCGACCTTGAGCAGATGGACCTTGGTGGCGTTGGCGTCGACCCCGCCCTTGGGCTTGGCCGGGCTGTTGCGCCCCTGTTCGGCCCGCTTGTCGCTGGGCCCCATCGAGTCCTTCTTCTCCCAGTGGTCGCCGACCTTCTCGTAGGCGTGCTTGACCGCCGACCAGGCGACCTGGTTGGCCCGCTTGGCCGACCCGTACTGGTCGGCAGCGGCGTCGTAGGCCTTCGCGAACGTCCGCTGCGCCTTCTTCGCCGAGCGCTGGAGCGTGCTCGGCAGCTCGTCCTGCTTGGGCTTGCCGGTCTTCGTCGTCTTGGGCATGGCCTCTCCCTCTCGAAAGTTGCCGCGCCACCTACCCACGGAAGCCGAAATGATCACATCGCGAGGAATCTGCCCAGCTCGGCCGCCAGTTCCTCCGGCGCGTCCTCGGCCATGTGGTGGCCGCTGTCGATCGGTCCGCCACCGCGCAGGTCCGTCGTCCAGTCCGCCCAGATGGCCAGCGGATCGCCGAACAGCTCCTCGAGGTCGTCCCGGCTGGACCACAGCACGAGCGTCGGGCAGCCGATCCGGCGTCCGGCGGCCCGGTCCGCCTCGTCGGCCGCGCGGTCGACGCCGAGGCCGGCCCGGTAATCCTCGAGCATCGCCCGGACGGTGTCCGGGTCGGAGATGGCGGCGACGTAGTCGGCGTGGTTCTCCGCCCCCAGCGCCTCGACCTTGCCGGGCGCGTGGGCGCCGTACCAGGCGGCCGGGTCGGCGAGGATCGCCCGCTCCGGCTTGTCGGGCTGGGCGAAGAAGAACCAGTGCCACCACGCAGCGGCGAACCGGGCGTCGGTCCGGGCCAGCGCCTCGGCGACCGGGATGCTGTCGAGGACGGCGAGGTGGGTGACGACGCCGGGATGGTCCATCGCCGTCCGCATCGCGACGTAGCTGCCCCGGTCGTGGCCGACCACGGCGAACGACGGGTGCCCGAGGCGCTGCATCAGCGCGGCGACGTCTGCGGCCATGGCCCGCTTGGAGTGCGGCGAATGGTCGGGCGCGGGCTCGGGCTTGGACGACCGGCCGTAGCCGCGCAGATCGGGGCAGACCACGGTGTGGCCGGCGGCGACCAGCAGCGGCGCGACGCGGTGCCACGTCGTGTGGGTGCGGGGATGGCCGTGCAGCAGGACAACGGGCGGCCCCTCGCCGCCGGAGCGAACTCTGAGGACCACGCCGCCCCCGACGTCGACCCGCGATTCCTCGAAGCCCGCGAAGAACGTCACGCGGTCATCCTGCTCAGGTGCGCGGCCGGTCGATCAGCCGGGACAGCACGATGACGCTGCGGGTGTGGTCGACGTTCGGCTCGTCGCGGATGCGCTCGAGCGCCCGCTCCAGCTGCTTCACGTCCGAGGCAAGCATGTGCACCAGGGCATCCGCCTGCCCCGACACGGTCGCGGCCCCGACGACCTCGGGCACCTGCTCGAGGCTCCGGCGGAGGTCCTCCGGCGCCACGGTCCCCTTGCAGTAGAGCTCGACATAGGCCTCGGTCTGCCAGCCGAGGACGTCGGGGTCGATCTGGGCCGTGAAGCCCCGGATCGCGCCGCTGGCCACGAGCCGGTCGATCCGCCGCTTGACCGCGGGCGCCGAGAGGCGGACCTCCGCGCCGATCTCGGCCAGGGTCGCCCGTGCGTTGCGCAGCAGGCAGCCGATCACCCGGCCATCGACGACGTCCATCATTCCCCCTACGCAATAAATCAACGCTGACACGTCGCTGATGCAACATACCGGCTCCAACAACGCAACAGAAGGCGATTGTTTGTGAATCCCCCGCCGCATAGCGTCGTCAGCAGGCGCCGCCGGCGCCCTCGTCTTCCCCGAGGAGTTCCTGGTGACCGCTGTCCTGCCCCAGCCACGCTCGAAGTCCCCGCTGGAGCGCGTCGCGTCACCCCGCCGCTACCTCATGTGCCGCCCGGAACACTTCGACGTCAGCTACGCGATCAACCCGTGGATGGACGTCGCCCGTGGGGTCGACCGAGAGCTCGCCCTCCGGCAGTGGGACGCGCTGCGTCGGACGTACCTCGACCTCGGGCACCAGGTGGACGTCATCACCCCCGAGCCGGGTCTGCCGGACATGGTGTTCGCCGCCAACGGTGGCCTGGTCATCGAGGGCCGCGCACTGGGCGCCCGGTTCACCCACGCCGAGCGTCGGGCCGAGGGCCCGGCCTACCTGACCTGGCTCGCCCGCGCCGGGCTGAAGGACGTCGCCGAGCCGGTGCACGTCAACGAGGGCGAGGGTGACTTCCTGGTCGTCGGTGACCTGGTCCTGGCCGGCACCGGTTTCCGCACCGATCCCGGCGCCCACACTGAGGTCCAGGAGCTGTTCGGCATCCCGGTGATCTCACTGCAATTGGTCGACCCGCACTTCTACCACCTGGACACGGCGCTGGCCGTGCTCGACGACAGCACCGTCGCCTACTACCCGGAGGCGTTCAGCCGGGGCAGCCGCGCCGTTCTGCAGCGGCTCTTCCCGGACGCCGTCCTGGCCACGGAGGCCGACGCCGTGGTGCTCGGGCTGAACGCGGTGTCCGACGGCCGCCACGTCGTCCTGCCGTCCGCGGCGCTCGGCCTGGCTGTCCAGCTGCGGGAGCGCGGCTACGAGCCGGTCGGCGTGGACCTCGGCGAGCTGCTCAAGGCAGGAGGCAGCGTGAAATGCTGCACGCTGGAGATCCGCGCCTGAGCATCACGGCTCGAGGTAGCGGCCCCACCGTTCGCGTTCCGCGTCGCTGATCGGCCGGGAGGTGTCGGCGGCGAAGTCGTAGGTGACCATGACGATGTCGGCCCGGATCGCCACCTCGCCGTCCTGGACCAGCTCCTGCCGGACGGTGAACGACTTCCCGCCCAGCCGGACGACGCCGGTGAACACGGCCAGCCGCTCCCCCACCCGGTAGTACAGCTGGCGCAGGTAGTCGGCCTCCAACCGGGCGAGGATCAGCGGGAACTGCCCCTCGGGGTCGCCCAGCATCGCGGTGCGGGCGTCCTCGAGCAGGCTCAGGGCCCGCGCGTGGTTGACGTGGCCGAGGGAGTCGGGATCGGACCAGCGCAGCTGGACGGAATGCTCGTGTCGCACCGGCTGACCTTGTCAGACGGTGTCCTCGGACTGCCGGTGACCTCCCTGGGCGTCATCGGGATCGGCGTTGATCGTGCGCTCCTCGGACTCGGCGAGGATCGCTGCGGCCTGCACCTTCGGGTCGAGATCCCCCTGCGCCGGGTCGGGGTGTCCCTCGACGGCCTGTTCCTCCGGCAGCAGCCGCGAGCGGGTCTCGATGTTGTGCTCGGTGACGTTGGCCAGCGCCTCGGGCGAGGGCTCCTTCATCGACGGCATCTCAGAACCGCTCCTGCTCGGTGCCCAGACCCAGGGCCTGGGCGACGTCCTGGACGTTGGCGAACTGCTGCCCGGCGGGCAGGCGGCGCAGCTGCGCCATGACGGCGTCCGGCGCGGTCGCCTCCTGCGCCTTGGCGATCAACCGGTCGCGATCGGCCGGCCACACCTCCTTTCCGAGGACCTCGGCAAGGGCCGATCGACGCTCGATGTCGGCCGGGTCGGTGCCGGTCGGAGTGGCGGGCTGGTGCGGGTCGCTCACGGGGTTCTGTCTCCTTCGGTCGGTACGGGGGTCACTGGTCGGTGGTGGCGTCGGCGTAGCGGAGGACCGCGGCGACGGGGACGTCGGCCGGCAGGGCCGACGCCGGCGCGACGACGACGCCGGCATCGGTGGCGGCGGCGGCCGCGAGCAGTGCCCGGTCGGCCGGTACGACCTCGCCGTGGGTGCCGAGCGCGTCCATGTCGCGCTGGTCGGCGCCGAGCTCGATCGGCGTCCGGCCGACCAGGAGCGTCGCGTCCGCGGGCTCATCGCTGAGGACGAGCGTCTCCACCTGCCCCTTGCGCAGCGCCTCGACGACGGGCCCGCTGCCCCGCACCGCCAGACCGTGGGCACCCGCGGCATCGAGCTGTTCGAGCACCTGGGCGCTCTCGCGTGCCTCGTGCTCGGCGACGAGTTCGTTCATCCGCCGGTCGACGGGCTCCCGGTCGGCGCCGGCCGCGCGGCCGCCCTCGTCCATGGACACGATCAGGTCGGCCCATTCGCCGCTCGCGCGGTCGGTGAGGATCTGGCGGGCGCGGACGTCACCCGCCACCAGCACGAACACCGGTGAGAGCCGCCGGGCCATCGAGGCGATCCGCGCGGCGACGTCGTCGGCGTTGGCGATCCAGTTGTTCTCGACGTTGTGCTGGTAGCGGTGCTGGGACCACCCGCCGCCGGGGAACTTGTGGATCTGGAACGTGTCCCCGTTGACGGTCTCCTCCTCGTGCGCCTGGCCGGGCCCGCCCATGAAGGTGATGTCCGCTCCCGTGCGGTCGGTCAGGACGACGATGTGCGGGACCCGACCCGGCAATTGGCGCAGCACCGGCAGCAGGTCCGGATGCGCTGACCAGTCGGCGACCTCACGCGTGGGCGCGTCGACGAGCGCTTGATCCAGGACGACGGTCGCGTCGGCGGCCACGACGAGGGCCCGGCCCTTCAGCGTGCCGGCCTCACCGCCCTCGTTCCCCTCCAGCAGCCGGCTCCGCACGGCCTCCACGACCGGTTCGGGGGCGCCCTGCTCGGTCAGCCGTGCGGTGATCGCCCGGACGCGCAGGTCGAGCTCGGCGTCGGCGGTCGCGGTGGTGTGCGTGACGTCGGCGCAGACGGTGGCGAAGGGTCCGCTGGCGGCGAACACCGGCTTCAGGAAGGACACGTCCATGTAGGGGAACTCCTCCGTCGATCGGTCGGCGCCCGACGCTCTCTCCGTCGCCGCCTACCCATCGACCGTGTCCTCACACCCGGTGTGTGATCCCCCCGGCCACGGGTAGGCGGTCGGGACCGAGATCCTGGATCCTGGAGAGAGGACCAGCCGTGCCCGCAGAGCGAGACCTGCCGCTGCCCGACTACGACCATCTGCCCGTCGGGTCGCTGACCTCCCGGATCCGCACGCTCGACGCCGAGGCGTTGAACACCCTCCTGTCCTACGAGCGGGCGCACGCCAACCGCATCCAGGTGGTCACGGTGATGCAGAGCAGGCTCTCCGGCCTGCGGGCGGGGGCACAGCCGTCGGGCGGTGATCCCGGCGCACCGGCGCCCGAGGCAGCCCCCGAGCCGGCTGGTGGGTCCAAGGCGTCCGAGGCCACCAGCGGCCCGCCCGTGAACCCGCCCGCCCACGGGGACCCCACGAATCCGGCCCAGCCCAGATGAGGGCCTGAGCAGTCATCCCGCCGGGAATGGCTTCTCCGGCGCGGGGCTTTCCGGGTAGATGACGACCATCGGATTCATCGGCAGCGGACACATCGGCGGCACGCTGGCGCGGCTGGCGGTCGACGCCGGCCACGACGTCGTGCTCAGCAACAGCCGTGGCCCCGAGACGCTCGCCGAGCTCGTGCAGCGGCTCGGACCGCACGCACGAGCCGCCACACCGGCCGACGCCGCGGCAGCCGGCGACATCGTCGTGGTGACCATCCCGCTGAAGGCCTACCGCGAGGTACCCGTCGAGCCGCTGCGCGGCACGGTCGTCATCGACACCAACAACTACTACTCCCAGCGCGACGGGCACATCGCCGAGCTGGACGACGGGTCGACGACGAGCAGCGAGCTGCTCCAGGCGCACCTGCCGGACTCCCGCGTCGTGAAGGCGTTCAACAACATCCAGTACGGCCACCTCGGCAGCCTGCAGCGCCCGGCAGGGAGTTCGGACCGTTCCGCGATCGCGGTCGCGGGGAACGACGACGCAGCCAAGAGGTCCGTGGTGGAGTTCCTCGACTCGATCGGGTACGACGCCGTCGACGTCGGCCCGCTGTCGGAGGGCTGGCGCTACCAGCCCGACACCCCGGCGTACGGCGCCCCCTACGTCGCTCCGGGCACAGAGTTCCCCGGCCCCGGCCACCAGGCCACCGCGGAGGCGCTGAAGGAGCGGCTGGACGTAGCGGTTCGCCCCTCGGACGCGTGATGCCTCAGACGTGGGGCACGGCGTTCACGGCCCGCTGAACGCGGCGATCATGTCCATGACGGCGGGGCCGAGCAGGACGATGAACAGCGTCGGCAGGATGCAGAGGATCAGCGGGAAGATCACCTTGACCGGGATCTGCATGGCCTTCTCCTCCGCGCGCTGACGGCGCTTGAGCCGCATCTCCTGGGCCTGGGTGCGCAGCACGTCGGCGATGGAGACGCCATAGGCATCGGCCTGGACGACGGCCCCGATGAAGCGGCGCAGGTCGGGCACACCGGTGCGCTCGGCCAGGGCCAGGTAGGCCTCCCGCCGCGGCTGCCCGACGGCGATGTCCTGCAGCGTGCGCACCAGTTCCTCGGCCAGCGGCCCCGTGCCGTTCTTGCCGGCCCGTGACATGGCCGACTCGAAGCCGAGGCCCGCCTCCACCGCGATTGTCATCTGGTCGAGCGTGTCGGCCAGCTCCAGGCTGATGGCCTCCTGGCGCTCCTGCCCGCGGCTGTAGAGCAGCAGCTCGGGCACGAAGTACGCGACCAGGGTCACCGCGCCGACGAGCAGGACGTTGAGCGTCGTCCCCTTCGCGGAGATCACCAGGAGGCCGAGCCCGCCCGCGACGGCCAGGAGCACCAGCTTGGCCGCCACCAGCTTCGGCACCGGCCACTCGGCCGGTCGCCCGGCCCGGCTGGCGAGCCGGTCGAGCCGGGTCACCGTGCCGTGGGGCGTCAGCCCGTTCACCAGCCGGACGGCGAGGCCGGGGCCGGTGCGCCCGGCGGTGCTGCCGGTCGGGAGCTCGATGCCCCGGGTGAGGTTGTCGCGGGCCTGGCCGGCGAGGGTCTGCGGGCGCGCGAGGAGGGCCCAGGCGACCAGGGGCACGGCGGAGACGACGGCCACGGCGGCCGCCAGCACCGGGAGCGGAAGGAGGGTCGTCATCAGAACCTGATCGCCACGGTCTTCTTGAGCCAGAACCCGCCCATGAGCATCAGGACGACGACGGCGGCGAGCATCCCGTAGCCGGCCACGCTCTCGGTGAACTTGGCGAGGTAGGCGGGGTTGGTCATCGAGATGAAGCCGACGATCGCGAACGGCAGCGCACCCAGCACGATCGCCGACAGCTTGCCCTCGGCCGACAGCGCCTTGACCTGGCGCCGGATCTGGTTGCGCTCGCGGATCGTGTGACCGACGGCGTCCAGCACCTCGGCCAGGTTTCCGCCCACCTCGCGGTGGATCGCGATCGCCTGGGCGACCCAGGTGAAGTCGTCGCTGCGCATCCGCTCGGCGACCTCGTCCAGGGAGTCACCGAGGTCCCGGCCGACCCGCGTCTCGTTCACGATCCGGGAGAACTCCTCCGCGGTCGGTGACACGGCGTCCTGGGAGACCGCGTCCACCGCGCGCAGCAGGCTGTGCCCGGCCCGCAGGCTGCTCGCCATCAGTTGCAGCGAGTCGTCGAGCTGGTCGGCGAACGCCGACTGCCGGCGTCCGGCCTTGAACGTCACGAGCAGCCGCGCGCCGACGGGGACGACGACGAGCATCAGCAGCCCGAGCAGCGGACCGCCCACCAGCACGCCGCCCGCTGCGGCCACGACCGTCCACAGACCCACGGCCAGCACGAAGTTGGGCAGCGTCGTCGACATGCCGGCCTGCTCCAGGGCCGCGACTCCGGCGGCCAGCCGCCCACGCCTGACCAGCACCTTCTCCACCGCGGCTTCGGCGGCTGCGCCGGCTCCGGCCAGTGCCGACGTCTCCGGCACGACCGTGGGGTCCAGCCGGCTCAGCGGCACGCGCGAGGGCCCCGCGGGGACCACGACGAGGGCGAGGACGAGCAGCCCCGCGGCGAACGCGGCCACGCCGGCCACGAGCAGCACCGTCGGCGTCATCCCCAGCTCCTCGCGGCGGCCGGATCGGCGCCGAAGACCCGGGGCGAGAGCGGAATGCCGAGCTCCTCGAACCGGTCGGTGAAGCGCGGCCGGACACCGGTGGGCACCGGCTTGCCGAGGAACTTCCCGGCGGTGTCGACGCCGGCGGAGTAGTCGAAGAGGAACGCGTCCTGGAGGGTGACCGTCTCCCCCTCCATGCCCTGCACCTCGGTCACGTGGGTGACCCGCCGGGTGCCGTCGCGCAGCCGGCTCAGCTGCACGACGACGTCGACGGCGGAGGCGATCTGCTCGCGGATCGCGCGCAACGGCAAGTCCATGCCCGCCATGAGCACGAGCGTCTCCAGCCGGGCGATCGCGTCGCGGGGCGAGTTGGCGTGGACGGTCGACAGGGAGCCGTCGTGGCCGGTGTTCATGGCCTGGAGCATGTCGAGGCTCTCGCCACCACGACATTCGCCGACGACGATCCGGTCGGGCCGCATGCGGAGGGAGTTCCGGACCAGGTCGCGGATGGTGATCGCGCCCTTGCCCTCGATGTTGGGCGGCCGGGACTCCAGCCGGACGACGTGGTCCTGCTGCAGCTGCAGCTCCACGGCGTCCTCGATGGTGACGATGCGTTCGCCGTCCGGGATGAACGAGGACAGCACGTTGAGCAGCGTCGTCTTCCCGGTGCCGGTGCCACCGGACACGATCACGTTGAGCCGCGCCTGCACACAGGCGTCGAGCAGCTCGGCCATCTCCGGGGAGAGGGTGCCGAAGCCGATCAGGTCGTCGACGGTGAACGGGTCCTTGGCGAACTTGCGGATCGTGAGGGTCGACCCGCTGAAGGCCAGCGGCGGGATGATCGCGTTGACGCGGGAGCCGTCGGCCAGGCGGGCGTCGACCAGCGGCGAGGACTCGTCGATCCGCCGTCCCACCCGGGAGACGATGCGGTCGATGACCCGCCGCAGGTGCTCCTCGGACGTGAAGCAGACGCCGGTGCGGGTGAGCCGGCCGCCCTGCTCGACGTAGATGCTCTCCGGGCCGTTGACCATGATCTCGGTGACCGCGTCGTCGTCGAGCAGGCGCTGCAGCGGGCCGTAGCCGAGCACGTCGTCGGCCAGTTCGGCGGTGAGCCGGGCACGCTCCTCGGAGCTGAGCGGGACGTTCTCCTCCTCGACGACCTCGTCGAGCTCGCCGAGCACGATGGTGCGCAGCTGGTCCTCGCTCAGGCTCGGATCGTTCATCCGGGCGCCCATGCGCTCGAACAGGGCCTTGCCCACGCGGTCCTTCAGGCGGGCCAGGGCGTCGACGGGCGGCGGGGGGACGGTGGCGACGACGGACGGACGAGACGCCAGGAGGGCGGACGTCGTGGCGGTGTCCGCCGAGGGCGACGGCCGGCCGGAGGCCGCCGCGAGGCGGTCGGCGAGGTTCATCAGGACGCCGCACGGTGCTTGGCGCGGTACCGGCCCGGCTTCATCAGCGGGGTGGCCGCGAAGCGGGACACCAGCCGCTTCAGCTCCTTGACCATGGGGTCACGCTTGCTGCCGCTCTGCAGCAACGGGACACCCAGGTTGGTCGACGCCGGGACGCCCGCCGCCCGCGGGAGGACGACGTCCACACCGGCGCCGATCGTCGTCTCGACGTCGCGCACCGACAATCCGCCCTTGGGGTCGGCGAAGTTCATGACCACGTGCCGGCCGGCCGGGATCATGCACAGCTCCCGCAGCACGTCGAGTTCCTTGCGCAGCCCGCGGACGCCGGGGACGTCCATGCTGGTCAGCATGACCACGTCGGTCGCGCGGTCGAGGGCGGCCAGCGTCTGCTCGGACAACCCGGGAGCGGTGTCGACCACGACGTAGCGGAATTCGCGGGCGAGCATCGCCAGCAGCCGGGTCACGTCCTCGCCGCGGACGGTGTCGCCGGCGGCCGGGGACTCCGCGCCGCAGACGGCGTAGAGACCACTGGGGTGCTGGGTCAGGAAGGTCTTGAGGACCATCGTGTCCTCGCTGGCCGGGCCGCGGACGACGTCGGGCAGCGTGTACTCGGGCACCAGGCTCAGCGCCGACGCGACGTCACCGAACTGCACGTCGAGGTCGACCAGCACCGTCGACTGCGGAGCCGCGGCGGTCAGCCCGATCGCCAGGTTGGTCGACACGGTCGTCTTGCCGACGCCGCCCTTGGGCGAGGCGATCGTGATGACCCGGCCCGTGTAGCGCTCGGTCTCGGTGGCCGGCCGCAGCACGCGGCGGCGCCCGGTGGCGGCCAGCGAGGCCCGGTCGAGCGCGTCCCGGATCTCCGGGACGTTGGCCGTGGGCGGCAGCAGGTCGCGGATGCCCGACCGCATCGCTGCCTGCCACATCTGCTGGGAGGCCTCGGTGATGAGGACGACGGTGATGCCCGGCGTCTGCATGTCCAGGCGCGCGGCCAGGGTCAGCACGGCGTCCGGCGAGGCACCCGGCCCGATCACCAGGACATCGGGCAGCTCGTCGTCGAGCAGCTGCTCGAACAGCCGGGCGGGATCGGCGGGCAGGCGGCCGGCAGGCAGGACGTGGACGTCGCCGTCACAGGCCTGCTTGACCCGCAGGATGAGCTCCTCATCGGCTGCGGCGAGCACGACGCGGCTCATGCGAAGGCCTTTCCGTAGATGTTGCCCTGGGTGATGACGTCGGTCCCGCTGGTGTCGGCGCCCTCGGGCTCGAGGGAGAGCCAGAGGGTGCCGTGCTCGACGCCGAAGACGAGGGCCTCGGCCTGAGCGGCACTGACCGCGACGGTGACCATGAGGCTCGCTGACGGCGCGGGCGTGCCGGAGGACGCGGTCTCCTGCTCGTCGGTGGAGTCCACGGGTGGGGGAGCGCCCTGCACCTGCGTGACCAGCACGTCGTGCAGGACGGCGTGGGTCGCCGACGTCCCGTCCGCGAACGTCAGCGAGACCACGACGCCGACGGAGTCGCCGGCGACGAGCCGGCCACCCACGGCGCGCTGGGGCTCGAGCAGGACGCTGAGCTCCTGCTTGCCGGCCGGCACCTCGACCGTGCCCGGCGCCTGGAGGTCACCGGGTCGGGCGAACCGGCCGGCCAGCAGCTGCTCCCCCGGCAGGAGGTCGACGGTCGCGATCCGGCCGGAGAGCGACGCGAGGTCGGTGACCCTGCCGTCGACGGCGGTCTTCGCCGGCACGGTCTCGGTGCGCACCATGCCCGCGAGCTGCGCCCCGGAGGTTCCCTCGGGGATGAGCTCGTCGGCCACCAGGACGTCGACGGTGCGGACGCCTGCCAGGGCGCGGCTGTCGGCGCCGCGCACGTAGGCCACGAGGACCGCCGTGCCGACGACGAGCAGGAGAAGTGCCGCGAAGGCGGCGAGAAGTCGACGTGCCATGACTCGGCGCCCCTATCGGATCAG
The DNA here is from genome assembly GCF_004570875.1 of Blastococcus sp. CT_GayMR16. Lineage (GTDB taxonomy): Bacteria > Actinomycetota > Actinomycetes > Mycobacteriales > Geodermatophilaceae > Blastococcus_B. Next base: position 146,541 of record NZ_SPQK01000004.1, read on the forward strand.
TCGGAGGATCCACGCGCCCAAGGACGGCGACGTGGAGTCGTAGAAGAAGGCGTCGGACGCCTCGACGAACTGGGTGAAGTAGCCCCGGATGCAGCGGTCGCTGCCGCTGCAGGCCCTGGTGCCCTTGTAGCCGCCGGAGAAGTAGTAGCCGGTGAGCTTGAAGGCGACGTAACCGAAGACGTGGTACTCGCCGCCGCTCCCACCGCCGCGCGTCTCGTCGAACACCGGCAGCAGGACGGTCTGACCGAGCAGCGCGTCGATGTCAACGGGCTCACAGCCCTTCGACGGGTTGTTCCCCGTCTCGGAGGTGAACCAGCTGCCCACCCGGCTGGTCGCCTCGCACGTGCTGGCGCCGTCGGTGGTCAGCCAGCCGAACCCGCCGGAGAGGAACTTGTGCCCGGGGCCGGTGCAGCCGGTGCCCGACGTCTTCGGCAGCATGATCGTCCGCTCGGCAGTAGTGGACGGGAGCGCCCCGCCCGTCTGGGCGGACCACTCGCACCAGGAGAAGACGAGCGGCAGTGCCGCCGTGCCTCCGCCCGGTGCGCCCCACGCGACGGTGGCTGACGCCGACACCGTGGTCGAGTCGTGACCGATGACCGGCGCGAACCAGTGCTGCTTCGGGGTGCTTCCGTTGACCGTGACGGTGGTCGGGTTCTGGGTGAGCACCGGGGGCGCCGCGTCGGCGTCGCCGGCGTTCGCCGTCACGAGAGCCTGGGCGGTGGCCTGCATGTCGCCGCAGGCGCCCCGGGCGCAGTCCCGGGCGACGGCGAGCGCCGCGGCGTCGGCGGCCACCTGCAGGCGGGCCCGCTCGGCGTAGAGCGCGCCGACGTCGACGGCGATGGCCGCGAAGCCGAGGATCGGGACGAGGAGCAGCGCGAACAACACCGCGCTGGCGCCGCGCTCGCCGGACAGACGCCCGCGGAACAGGTCGGTCAGCCGTTGCATCGCATGACTCCTGTTCCGGTGAGGTCGACGCCGCTCCCGAAGAAGTCGGTGAGGAACGGCATGGGGTAGGTGACGGTCAGGCGCACGTCGGTGTTGCCCGTGCTGGGGCACACCGCGGGCGTGATCGTGATCTGGGCGTTGGTGACGGCCGGGTCGAGAGACGCCGCGGCGTTGCGGACGGCTGTCCGTGCGGCGGCCGGGTCGTTCTGGAGGGCCATGACGCGGACGCCCTCGCGTGCGGCGGCCGAGAGCGTGCCGGACACCTGGAAGGCCCGCCCGAACTCGGCGATGCCGAGGACGAGGACGAGGAGCAGCGGCACGATGAAGGCGAACTCCACCGCTGTGGCCCCGCGTTCTCCGCGCAGTCGGATCGTCGTCATTGCTGGTCACCGCCTCCCTGGTGTGCAACGGCGCAGCGGCCCCCGGATCGGGGACCGCTGCGCCGGACAGCCGCAACTGGACTGGCGTCGGGGTCAGTTGCCGGGCAGGGCGTCGGTGATCGTCGTGAACAGGCCGTTCAGCTGACCACCGAGGATGCCGACGGTCACGATGATCGCGACGGCGATGAGGCCCACCAGCAGGCCGTACTCGACGGCGGTGGCGCCCTTCTCCTCACGCATGCGGTCCTTGGCGAGGGCGAGGAGGCTGACGATCGTGGCGTAGCTGTTGAACATTCGTGCTCCTTGGGGGGACGACCGTCCGGACCCGGGTCGGACGACCCGGGCCTCGCGGCTGTGAGGAGCTTGTCGAGCCGAACAGCGGCCGACTTGAGCGCTGTTCACCCGACTGCCGGACAACGGCCACGCGTACGGGTTACCCTGCGCACCGTGACGTGACTGTGGGTGACCACCTTTGAGGGGTCAGCCGAGAAGGCTGTCGCTCCACCCGATCGCAACGGCGGCGCCGATCAGCATGGCGGGCCCGAACGGCAGTTCACCGCGCAGTCCGATCCGCCGGGTGGCGAGCAGGACCAATGCCAGCACGGCCTGGACGACGAAGCCCGCGGCGGCGCCGAGCAGCAGCACGTCCCAGCCGAGCCAGCCCAGGTACAGGCCCAGCAGCGCGGCAAGTTTCGCGTCGCCCATGCCGATGCTGCGCGGCGAGATCAGCACGAGGACGACGAACACGACGTACAGAACCAGCGCGCCCAGCAGAGCCCGGACCAGCGGCGCGCCGTCGCCCGTGGCGACCGCCACCGCGGCGAGCAGTGCCGCGCCGATCCCGATCGAGGGCAGCGTGATGCGGTCGGGCAGCAGCTTGTGCTGGAGGTCGATGACGGCGAGCAGCACCGCGGCCCCCGCGAACCAGAGATACGCCGGGAGCTCCCAGGCGGCGCCGAACCTCAGTGCGACGAGGACGAACAGTGCCGCCGTCCAGGCCTCGATCCACGGCGGCCGCACGGAGCGCCCACGCTCCCGGTCTGGGAACCGCGCGACCAGGCGGCTCAGCAGCACGCCCACGAGCATCCCCAGTCCCCCGGCGCCGACGGCAACGAGCGCGGTCAGGGCGGCGGGCACGGCGGCCACCCTGACACAGCACCGGGCCGCAGCCCGGGAACCGGGGGCCTCCAGCGGGCAGTGCGTCCTCGGCTCGGTTCGTAGGCGCTTCGAACGCCGCCGCACATGCAGCGGGGCCGGTCGGCATCTCTGCCGACCGGCCCCGAACGCGTGCGGATGTATCAGCTGGTCGGAACCGTGATGGTGGCGATGCCGATCACCAGGCCGCCGGCCAGGGCGTCCGTGCCGAAGGTCGTGTTGAGCAGCTCGGCCGCCTCGGGGCTGAGCTCGACCGTGGTGCCCTGCAGGATGGCGTTGCCCGAGGAGTCGACGGTGATCGGCTCCAGCGTGGACCCGTTCAGGTCGAACAGCGGTGCGCTGGGCACGGCCAGCTCGCCGTTGACGGAGACGTCACCGAAGAGCCGCGCGGGCGTGCCCGGGTCGACGGTGAAGTTGGTCAGCTCGACCGTGGTGCCGGCGGCGGTCAGGCTCAGGCCGCTGCCCTCGTGGAGCAGGGTGCCCTGCACGTAGGGCTTGTATCCGGAAGCCTTGTCGAACACGGTCACGGTGCCGCCGGTGATCGGGAAGCTGATCGAACCGTCGGCCAGGGTGGCGCCACCGACCGTGGCCGGGGTGAGGCCCAGGGTGCCCAGGGCGGCGACGAAGTCGGCGTCGAGGGCGACGGCGGTGGTGCCGCCGGCGGGGATGGCCGGCAGGGACGCGATGGGCTCGGGACGGGCGATCTGCGTGCTCGAGCTCGAGGACGACGAGTCGCTCGCGGTCGAGGAGTCGTCGCTGCTGCAGGCGCCGAGACCGAGAGCCGCGCTCAGGGCGACGCCGGCAACGAGCAGCTTCTTGGCGGAGAGCTTGGTGCTGGTCATGGTGCTCCTAGTAGTCGATCGGTCGATGCAGGGGGCATTCGGGCCGAGACGCCGAGACGGATTGCACGCAACCAAACTTTTTGGAGCCGCTCTTTTCCCGAACCGATCCGACCGCCTGCTCCGAACGTCTGAGGTGACCCGCCACCGAAGCCCTGACGCCCACCCCCCGCTGCACGCGAGCGGGCGGCTCCCCCGATGAGCCTCGCGATCACGGGTGTCACGACGACGGACCTCTACGGCACCGCCCTGCGCTCGATGAACGAACCGGGCGGTCAGCGGCACTGGTACGCCCGCTACGAGGGCGGTCCCCGCCGCTCTCTGGGCGAGGCGCTGCGCCGGTGGTGCGGCACGGCCGACTCCACGGATGCCGACCTGCTCGCCCGCGCACCCGGCACCGTGCTCGACCTGGGCTGCGGGCCGGGAAGGCTCGTCATCGAACTGGCCCGCCAGGGACGCGAGTCCGCCGGGGTGGACACCTCGCGCGTCGCGGTACGGCTCGCCCGGAGTGCCGGAGCCACCGCGATCTGCCGGTCGATCTTCGATCCCGTGCCCGGCGAGGGCCGGTGGGACTCGGTGCTGCTGGCCGACGGCAATGTCGGCATCGGTGGCGACCCGGCCGCGCTGCTGTCCCGCTGCCGCGAGCTGATCGGCCCCGCCGGCCGGGTCCTCGTCGAGCTGGATCCCCCGGGGACGGGGCTGCGCGCCGACCGTGTGCGCCTCGAGCACGGCAGCCAGCGGGGCAGCTGGTTCGACTGGGCGCACGTGGGGGCCGACGCGGTCGACGAGCCCGCCGCGCAGGCGGGGCTGCGCGTCGACGAGACCTGGGAGCGGGCCGGCCGTTCGTTCGCCGCACTCGTGCCGATGCCGGTGCGACACCTCGGGCTGGTGTCCTGATGCGCGTCCTGGTCACCGGTGGTGCCGGTTTCATCGGCTCGCACGTCGTCAGCGCCTGCCGCGACGCCGGCCACGAGGTGCGCGTGCTCGATGCGCTGCTGCCCACCGTCCACCGGGCCGGCGTCGTGCCGACCCTCCCGGACGGCGTCGACCTGCTGGTCGGTGACGTCCGCGAGGCAGGCGTCGTCGACCGGGCTCTCGACGGGGTCGACGCGGTGTGCCACCAGGCCGCGAAGGTCGGACTGGGCGTCGACGTCCAGGACATGCCCGAGTACGCCTCGATCAACGAGTTCGGCACCGCCGTGCTGCTCGCCGGCATGGCCCGCGCCGAGGTCGGCCGGCTGGTCCTGGCCAGCTCGATGGTCGTCTACGGCGAGGGCCGCTACGAATGTCCGGTCGACGGCGTCGTCCCGGCTGCTCCGCGGCGGCGCGCGGACCTGGACGAGGGCCGCTTCGAGCCGCCCTGTCCGCTGTGCGGCCGCCAGCTGGCCTGGGGGACGGTGACGGAGGAGACCGGACTCGATCCGCGCAACACGTACGCGGCCACCAAGCTCGGTCAGGAGCACCTCGCGTCGGCCTGGGCGTCCTCGACGGGCGGCGGCGCGATCGCGCTGCGCTACCACAACGTCTACGGCCCCTCCATGCCGCGCGACACCCCGTACGCCGGGGTCGCGGCGATCTTCCGCAGCGCCCTGGAGGCCGGCCGCGCGCCGCGCGTCTTCGAGGACGGCGGCCAGCAGCGCGACTTCGTGCATGTCACCGACGTGGCCGACGCGAACCTCCGCTCGCTCCTGGCCGATCCCCCGGACTCGGCGCTGCGCGCCTACAACGTCGCCTCCGGGCAGCCGCACACCGTCGGCGACATGGCGCGGGCGCTGGCCGACGCATTCGGCGGGCCGGACCCGCAGGTCACCGGCGAGTACCGGATCGGCGACGTGCGGCACGTCGTCGCCAGCCCCCTGCTGGCCGAGAAGGAACTCGGGTTCAGGGCACGCGTGGAGTTCGAGGACGGGATGCGCGCCTTCGCCACCGATCCCCTCCGCGCTGCTCCCTGATCACCACGGGCTGCGGACGACGACCTCGACGGTGATCGCCACGAGCGCGGAGAGGCCGAGCCAGAAGCGCTGCGACCGGGGCGGCAGGGACGCCGTCGCCGGGAGCAACCAGACGAGGAACGGTAGCCAGATCCGTTCGGTCTCCCCGAGAACCAGCCCCGACAGGTCACTGACCGCCATGCCGCCGAGCGCGGCCAGGGGCAGCCAGAGCAGCCGGCCGCGCAGCCCGGCCAGTCCGGCGACGACCGCCGGGCCGGCGGCGATGGCCCCGGCGGCCACGTTCGATGCGTAGAAGTAGTGGACGTGGGCGAACCGGTCCTCGAACGCCGCGCCCTCGCGCACCCGCTCGGCGTCCACGGTGATCCCCTCGAACCACCAGTAGCCGCCGAGGGTGAACGCGGCGAAGACCAGCAGGACCCCGACGGCGGCGACCGCCAGGACCCGGACGACGCCGGTCCAGCCCAGCCGCCTCCCCTGCACGAGGACGACGGCGAGCGCGAGTAGCCCGGCCGACGCGAGGCCGAAGGACAGGAAGAGGCTGAAGCCGAGCAGCAGGCCGCCCGCGAGGGCCTGCAGGTGACCCCGCCGCTTCGATGCGGCGAGGACCAGCAGCGCGATCCCCCACGCGCAGACCCCGGCGAAGAACGCGTCCGCGCTCGTCGCGATCCACACCGCCCCCGGGAACAGGACGGCGAACGGCGCCACCGCCCGCGCCGCGGTCTCGTCGGCGACCGCGCGCACGGTGACGAGCACCGCAGGCACGGCGAGCGCTCCCCCGACGATGCACAGGACGGCGGCCCATTCCGGTCCGCCGAGCCCGACGCGGTCGAGCAGCGCGAAGGAGAGCAGTGCGCCCGGCGGATGGCCGGAGACGTGCGTGACCCAGGGGTCGGCGGAGTCGACCGGGACCGAGTCGACGAACGTGGACAGGAACGTCCCGATGCCCCGCACGCGATCCACGTCGGCGACGTACTCGTGCTTGCTGGCCATCGGTTCGGCCAGCCGCTCCCAGCCGCTGGTGACCGCGAGCGCCACCGCCCATGCGGCCGCACCGGCCGCACCGCCGGCGAGCAGGTGCGGCCAGCGGAGCCGGCGGGCGAGCGACGGTCCCCACAGCACGCCGGCGGCCGCGACCGCGAGCGGCAGGAGAACCCGGGCGCTCAGGACGGGATCGAAGCCGCCGACCAGGATGTAGCCGTCGCGCAGGTGCAGGTCGGCGCCGTCCCGGGTGAGCGCGCGGCCGACCAGCCAGACGACCAGGACACCCGCGGCGACAAGGACGACGAGCGCTGCCCGCGCGATGCCGCCCGATCTCGGGACCCGCTCCTGCTCGACGTCGTCAACGGCGGCGGTCATCAGCCGCAGAGTATGTGGCCCGACGGGCGCGCGCCCGTCTGCTCCGGCGGGCGAACCGATCCGGGCTCGCGTGCGAATACCCGTCATGGCGACATCTCCCGACTCCGCGCTCGCCGACGTCGTCCTCCCCTGCCTCGACGAGGCCACCTCCCTTCCGTGGGTGCTGTCGCGGCTGCCGGCGGGCTACCGGGCGATCGTGGCGGACAACGGGTCGACCGACGACTCCGCCCGGATCGCCGCCGAGCACGGCGCCACCGTCGTCTCCGTGCCCCAGCGCGGCTTCGGGGCCGCCGCCCACGCAGGGCTCGAGGCGGCGACGGCTGACTTCGTCTGCTTCTGCGACGCGGATGGCTCGATGGACCCCGCCCAGCTGCCCCGTGTGCTCGACCCGGTCCGCGACGGGACGTACGACCTCGTCCTCGGCCGGCGCCGCCCTACCCGCGGCGCGTGGCCTCCGCACGCCCGCGTCGCCAACATCGCGCTCGCCCGCATGATGCGCGCCCGCACCGGGCTCCGGCTGCACGACCTCGGCCCCATGCGGGCCGCCCGGCGGCAGGCGCTGCTGGGGCTGGGGCTCACCGACCGGCGCTTCGGCTACCCGCTGGAGATGGTGACCCGCGCCTCGGACGAGGGCTGGCGGGTGCACGAGGTCGACGTCGACTACGGCCTCCGGACCGAGGGCAGCAAGTCCAAGGTGACGGGCACGGTGCGCGGCACGGTGCGCACCATCCGCGACATGCGCGGGGTGCTGGCCCGATGAGCGCCACCCAGGTGCTGGTGATCACGAAGGCGCCGGTGCCCGGCCGCAGCAAGACCCGGCTGACCCCCCCGTGCACGCCCGAGCAGGCCGCCGGGATCGCCGCGGCCGCGGTGGGCGACACCCTCGACGCGGTGCGTGCCGCGCCCGTGGCCAACCGGGTCGTCGCCCTGGACGGCCCCCCGGGCGATCTCGAGCTCGACGGCTTCACCGTCGTCCCGCAGGTGGAGGGCGATCTCGGGACCCGGCTGGCGGCGGCCTTCGCCGACGCCATGCCCGACGGCTCCGTGCCGACCCTGCTCATCGGCATGGACACCCCGCAGGTGACGGCCGAGCTGCTGACCCGTTGCGCATCGCTGCTGGAGTCGGCCGGTCCCGGGACGGCGGTCCTCGGGACGGCGCCGGACGGCGGCTGGTGGGCCCTCGGGCTGCACAGCGCCGCCCCCGCGGCGGTGCTGGCGACCGTTCCCATGTCACGAGAGGACACCGCCGTGCTCACCCGCGCCGCACTGCAGGCATCCGGACTGAGGGTGGTGGACCTTCCCCAGCTCACCGACATCGACCACTTCCCCGACGCGATGTCGGTGGCGGCCGAGTGCCCGCCGTCCAGCCGCACCTCGCGGGTCGTGGCCTCCGTGGCGACCGCACTGGGCCTGGCATGACCAGCGGCCTGGACCGGCTGCTGGGCGCGCGGCTGCCCGGCCCGCCCGACGCGTTGCGGCAGGGCCCACTGCGCGAGGGGAGCTTTACCAGCCCCCTGCACTCCGAACGGCGCGCTGCCCGCACGGGCCTGTGGCTGGGGCTCGCGTTCCTGGTCTGCTTCGTCACCGGGCTGATCAGCCACCTGATCCAGAACCCGCCCGGCTGGTTCTCGTGGCCGGCGTCGCCGACCTGGCTCTACCGGTTCACCCAGGGTCTGCACGTGGCCACCGGCCTGGCGGCGATCCCGCTGTTCCTCATCAAGCTGTGGACCGTCTACCCGAAGCTCTTCGAGTGGCCTCCGGCCGGTTCGGTGTCGCGCGTGGTCAGCCGGCTGTCGATCCTGGTGCTGGTCGGCGCCGGTGCGATGCAGCTGCTCACCGGCCTGATGAACATCGCCTCCTGGTACCCGTGGGGCTTCTTCTTCACGACGACGCACTACTGGACCGGCTGGCTCGCGATCGGCGCCGTCGCCGTGCACGTCGGGGCCAAGGCGCCGGAGATCCGGCGCGGCCTCGCTCGTCGGGGAACGGCAGGAGCGGCGGCCGGGCTGACCGGGGAGCAGGCGGCCGAGCGCGCGGCGGTCGACACCGAGGCCGAGACCCAGAGCGTGTCCCGGCGGGCCTTCGTCGTCGCCGCGGGACTGGGCGTCGGGGCGGTCACCCTGACCACCGTCGGCCAGAGCGTGTCCCCGCTGGGAGCGGTCTCGGTGCTCTCGCCCCGCATCCCCGGCGTCGGCCCGCAGGGTCTGCCGGTACGCCAGACCGCCGAACGCGCGAAGGTCACCGACGTCGGCCCGGACTACCGCCTGGTCATCGAGGGACCCAACCGCCTCGAGCTCTCCCTCGACGACCTGGCCGCGTTCCCGCAGCGCACCGAACGCCTCCCCATCACGTGCGTCGAGGGCTGGAGCGCCAACGCCACCTGGACCGGCGTCCGGCTCAGTGACCTGCTGGCGGAGGCGGGCCTCCCCCGCGACACCGAGGTCGTCGTCGAGTCGCTGCAGGAGAAGGGTCTGTACCGGCAGTCGACCGTCGCGCCGCCGCATGCGTCGAGCCCGCGGACGCTGCTCGCGACCGGCCTGAACGGTTCCCCCCTGGAGCCCGACCACGGCTACCCGGTCCGGCTGATCGCGCCCAACCGGCCAGGGGTCATGCAGACGAAATGGGTGACGAAGGTGACGCCGGTATGAGCCTCTCCGCCGAAGCAGCCCGCGGGCTCGACGACCGTGCCGCCGGACTCGTGCCGGGCGACCCGTATGCCTCCGACCCGTCGCGGCCGGCCACCTCCGCCCGGGGCCCCTGGTGGCGCTGGCTGTTCGTGCTGCCGGGGCTCGGCGCGGTCCTGTACGGCGTCTACGGCCTGCTCACCGCGGGTAGCCGGGTGCCGCTGGGGTCGTGGCTGACCTGGTTCGTGGGCAGCGCACTGCTGCACGACCTGGTGATCGCACCGATCTGGATCGGCCTGGGCTGGCTCGCGGCCAAGGTGCTGCCGGCGGCGGCTCGTCCGGCGATCGTCGTGGGTGCCGCCGTGGCGGGGCTGCTCGCGCTGATCGCGCTGCCGTTCGTGCTGGGCGTCGGGGAGGACCCGGCGAACCCGTCGTTCCTGCCCCGCGACTACGGCCGGAACCTGCTGCTCATCGACGTCGGCATCCTGGTGGTGGCGGCGATCTGGGCGACGGTCGCGACGCTGCGGGCCCGCTCGGCTGCGGCCCCCGCCGAGGGAGCCGACGGGCCCTAGCTCGGCTCCGTCCTGCGCCGGCCGCCGACCTTCGCCCCTTCGGGTCAGCCCTGGCCACACGAGATGCCGACAGCACTCGCAGCACCTCGAGGCTGCGATCGGTGTCTCGCCACCCGCTCTTGCGGTATCCCCCTTGCTCTTGCGGCGTTGCACCGCCGCGAGAGCAGGGGCAACACCGCAAGAGTCACCGGGACAAGGCGATCATCCCGCCGACCGAACCGGGGCAAGGGTTGCCGTTCGCGGTACTAGGTCGTGCGTCGGTCGCCGAACAGGCTGCGCCGGCGCTCGGCGATCGCTGTGCGGGCGGACCGCGCGACCGCCCCGGCACGCTCCACTCCGCTGGGACGGGCGGGAGAACCGAGGCGGGACTCGACCTCGGCGAGGCGCTGCTCCAGCTCGTGCAGCCGCGTTCCGTCGTCCGCTGCGGGGACTCGAGGAGGGGCAGCGATCTCGGCGAGCCCCTCCGTCAGCCCGCTGACCAGCTTGGCCACGTCGGCCGGGAGCAACTGCGCCGTCCCGACGCAGGTGCCCTCGCGCCACAGGCTCACGTTGAGCAGGCCTTCGTCGGCGTGCGTCGAGACGCGGACACCACGGCCCTGGCCACGGAGATCCCAGGCCCACTGCCCGTGACGCGGAAGCGGTATCACCGTCATGGGCCCAGGCTGGAGACCGGCCCCCGGGGTGTCAAGACGAACGGGTACCGGATCAGCGGTCCGGTGTGCATCCGGACGGAATCCCCCTCTCCTGTTGTTGATCGATTCCAGAAAGTCGGCAAGACTGCAGATCGTGCCGACGCCTCCGGATCTCGAGCGCATGCTGCGCCAGGTCGGGCTCCGCGTGACGCGGCCCCGGACGGCGGTGCTGTCCGCCGTCTACGAGCATCCGCACGCCGACACCGACTCGATTCTCGGCTTCGTGCGCCAGGACTACGGAGACGTGTCCCACCAGGCCGTCTACGACGTGCTGCGGGCCCTCACCGACACGGGGCTGGTGCGGCGCTTCCAGCCCACGGGCTCGCTGGCGCGCTACGAGGCGCGCGTCGGCGACAACCACCACCACGTCGTCTGCCGGTCGTGCGGCGCCATCTCCGACGTCGACTGCGCCGTCGGCCCCGCGCCCTGCCTGACGGCCTCCGACGACGCGGGCTACGCGATCGACGAGGCCGAGGTCATCTACTGGGGCCGTTGCGCCCAGTGCCTGAGCTCCTCCCCGGTCGGGGCACCGGACCCGAGCATCGACCGACGCCGCCAACCACAAGCCCGCAAGAAGGACACCGAGATCAGGAGAGGCCAGTCGTGACCGACCCGAACACCCACAGTGTCAGCGAGAGCGAGAACCCGGGGATGCCTTCCCCGGAACCGGCGTCACACCGGCCGCGGACGAACAAGGACTGGTGGCCGAACCAGCTCGACCTGTCGGTGCTCCACCAGCACTCGTCCCGGTCCAACCCGCTGGACGGCCGGTTCGACTACAAGCAGGCGTTCCAGGGCCTCGACGTCGAAGCCCTCAAGCGCGACGTCATCGAGGTGATGACGACCTCGCAGGACTGGTGGCCCGCCGACCACGGCCACTACGGCGGACTGTTCATCCGGCTGAGCTGGCACGCCGCCGGCACGTACCGCATCGCGGACGGCCGGGGTGGCGGCGGTCAGGGCGCCCAGCGCTTCGCCCCGCTCAACAGCTGGCCCGACAACGCCAACCTGGACAAGGCCCGCCGGCTGCTGTGGCCGGTCAAGCAGAAGTACGGCCAGCAGATCTCCTGGGCCGACCTCCTGGTCTTCGCGGGTAACTGCGCCCTGGAGTCGATGGGGTTCGAGACCTTCGGCTTCGGTTTCGGGCGGGAGGACGTCTGGGAGCCCGAGGAGATCTTCTGGGGCCCGGAGGACACCTGGCTCGGCGATGAGCGCTACAGCGGCGAGGAGCGGCAGCTCACCGGTCCGTTCGGCGCCGTCCAGATGGGCCTGATCTACGTCAACCCGGAGGGACCGAACGGCAACCCGGACGCGCTCGCCGCCGCACGGGACATCCGGGAGACCTTCGGCCGGATGGCCATGAACGACGAGGAGACCGTCGCGCTCATCGCCGGCGGCCACACCTTCGGCAAGACCCACGGTGCGGCCGGCGCCGAGGAGTACGTCGGCCCCGAGCCGGAAGGGGCCCCGCTCGAGGAGCAGGGCCTGGGATGGAAGAACCGCTACGGCACGGGCAAGGGCCGGGACGCGATCACCAGCGGCCTCGAGGTGACGTGGACGTCGACGCCGACCCGCTGGGGCAACGGCTTCTTCCAGAACCTGTTTCAGTTCGAGTGGGAGCTGACGGAGAGCCCCGCCGGGGCCAAGCAGTGGGAGCCGAAGGGCGGGGCAGGCGCCAACACGGTCCCGGACCCGGAGACCGGCGAGCTGAACCGTCCCCCGCGGATGCTGACTACCGACCTCGCGCTCCGCGTCGACCCGATCTACGAGGAGATCTCGCGCCGGTTCCTGGAGCACCCCGACCAGTTCGCCGACGCCTTCGCGCGGGCTTGGTACAAGCTGCTGCACCGCGACATGGGCCCGCTCTCCCGCTACCTCGGGCCCTGGGTGCCCGAGCCTCAGCTGTGGCAGGACCCGGTCCCGGAGGTCGACACCGAGCTGATCGGTGACGCGGAGATCGCCGCACTCAAGGCCACGATCCTCGACTCCGGCCTCTCCACCTCCCAGCTGGTGTCGGTCGCGTGGGCCTCGGCGTCCAGCTTCCGCAGCACCGACTACCGGGGCGGGGCCAACGGGGCGCGGATCCGCCTGGAGCCGCAGCGGAACTGGGCGGTCAACGAGCCGGCGGAGCTGGCCACCGTGCTGGGGACGCTCGAGGAGATCCAGCGGGCGTTCAACCTCTCCCAGTCGGGCAAGACGGTCTCGCTGGCGGACCTGATCGTCCTGGGCGGCTGCGCGGCGGTCGAGCAGGCAGCACGCAACGCCGGTCACGACATCACGGTCCCGTTCGCTCCTGGGCGCACGGACGCCTCCCAGGAGCAGACGGACGTCGAGACGTTCGACGTGCTCGAGCCGACCGCCGACGGGTTCCGCAACTACTCGGAGCCCGGCGAGAAACTGCCGTTGGAGGTCCGCTGGCTGGACCGTTCCTACATGCTGAACCTGACCGCTCCCGAGGCGGCCGTCCTGGTCGGCGGGCTCCGGGTCCTGGAGGCCAACGCGGGGCAGACCCGGCACGGCGTCTTCACCGACCGGCCGGGATCGCTGACCAACGACTTCTTCGTGAACCTGCTCGACATCTCCACCGAGTGGAAGCAGGGCGCGGAGGAGAACGTGTACGAGGGCCGGGACCGCGCCACCGGCGACGTGAAGTGGACGGCGACCGCCGTCGACCTCGTCTTCGGCTCGCACTCCCAGCTCCGCGCCATCTCGGAGGTCTACGCGCAGAGCGACGCACAGGAGAAGTTCGTGCGTGACTTCGTGTCCGCATGGGACCGGGTCATGAACCTCGACCGGTTCGACCTGCGCTGAACCGGCTGTCGGGGCCGGCCGCCCGCGGTGGCCGGCCTCGACAGCGGGTCGCACTGCCGAGAGCGTCGGTCGCCCCCGAAACCGTCGGCGGCATGAGCACGCCCGACACGCTGCCCGGCTACCGCTCCCCGTCGCAGTTGGTCCGCGACAAGGAGATCGACCGGATCGACCGGCACTGCCGCGCGTTCATCCGGCTCTCCCCCTGGGCCACGCTCGCCACCGCCGATGCCGACGGCTTCCCCGACGTCTCCCCCCGCGGCGGCGAGACCGGATTCGTGACGGTCCTCGACGACCACCGGCTCGCCCTGCCCGACCGTCCGGGCAACAACCGCATCGACAGCCTGCGCAACGTGGCGGTCAACCCCCGCGTCGCGCTGATGTTCCTGGTACCGGGCATCGAGGAGACGCTGCGGGTCTTCGGGACGGCGTCCATCGTCGATCCTGCCGACCTCGAGGTGGACCTGACCGAGTTCGGGAGGCCGCCGCGATCGGTGCTCGTCCTCCAGGTGCAGCGCGCGTACTTCCAGGGCGCCAAGTCGCTCATGCGGTCGGGCCTGTGGCAGCCGGAGCAGTGGCCCGAGCGGGGCGACTTCGCGCCGATCGGCCAGGTCTTCCGCGACCACTGTCAGCTGCCGGCGCCGCTCCCGCCCGACGACGTCATGCGAGCCGACCTGGCCCTCGACCTCTGACCGGGTGTGTCGATCAGCTGGATGTTGTCGTTCGCATCGTCGTGCTGCGCTGTCGGCGCAGCCGGGGGCCAACGGCCGCATGACGCGAAACCGGTTAAGTGAGCTCGCCTAACTTAGGCTGCCCTATGCCCGCTGGACAATCACTAAGAGGTAACAGTGCGAGGAAGCACGGCGGTGCAGGATCACCTCGTTGACCGCAGCTGCCTGCAGGCTGGCTGACACGAGATGGACGGGAGGCCGAGGTGGCTGGGACGGCGGTGGCTGGGACGACGGTGGCTGGGACGACGGTGGCCGGGACGACGGTGGCCGGGACGACGGTGGCCGAGGTGATGGCCGAGCTGGTCGCGCTCGAGGACCCGAAGGCGCGCGCGGTGAACGAGCGACACGGCGACGACCACGGCGTGAACCTCGGCCAACTGCGCGCGATCGCCAAGCGGCTGAAGGCGCAGCAGGACCTGGCGCGCCAGCTCTGGGAGACCGACGACACCGCGGCGCGACTGCTGGCACTCCTGATCTGCCGTCCCAAGGCCTTCGAGCGGGACGAACTCGACGTCATGCTGCGCGAGGCGCGCACCCCCAAGGTGCACGACTGGCTCGTGAACTACGTGGTCAAGAAGAACCCGCACTCCGAAGAGCTCCGCATCGCATGGTTCGCCGACCTGGATCCGGTCGTCGCGAGTGCCGGCTGGGCGCTGACGACCGAGCGCGTGGCGAAGAAGCCCGAGGGGCTCGACCTCGCAGGACTGCTCGACGTCATCGAGGCGGAGATGAAGGACGCCCCGGATCGCCTCCAGTGGGCGATGAACAACTGCCTGGCTCAGATCGGGATCGAGCACCCCGAGCACCGCCCCCGGGCCATCGACATCGGCGAGCGCCTCCACGTGCTCGAGGACTACCCGACTCCCCCGAACTGCACGTCTCCGTTCGCGCCCATCTGGATCACCGAGATGGTTCGCCGGCAGGACGCCCCGTAGGAGAGTTCGCGCTTCCGGTTCTCCCGCAGTCCCGCGTCACGATTGGGCATCGTCGCTGGTCGGCGGCCTGATCACGGGCCTAGCGTCTGCACCGTGACGCGCTCCCTGGGCACGGCAGTCGCAGCCCTGTTCATGGCGGTACTCGTCGGCTGCTCGAGCCCCGCCGGCACGGACTCCGGCGGGGGTGCGTCCGTTCCCCAGCCCGCGGCCCCGGGGGATCCCGAAGGCGCTCCGGCCGACACCGACCGGCAGGTCATCGCGACTGCCACCGCCTCCCTCGCCGTCGAGGACCCGGCAGACAGCGCCCAACGGGTCAGCGAGCTGGTCGAGTCCGCCGGTGGACGGGTCGACGAGCGCACCGAGCAGGCGGCGTCCGGGGAGGACGGGACCGAGGGCGCCGTCGCCGACCTCGTGGTGCGGGTGCCGGCGGCCGAGCTCACCGGCCTCCTGGCCGACCTGGAGGAGCTCGGCGACGTCGAGAGCGTGTCGGTGTCCCGCTCCGACGTGACCGCCAGCGCGGTCGACCTGGACGCACGGATCTCGGCGCTGCGGACGTCGGTGGCGCGGCTGACGACCTTGATGGACGGCGCGGCCACCACCGAGGCGCTGTTGGCGGCCGAGGAAGCACTCGCCGACCGGCAGGAAACGCTCGAGTCGCTGCAGTCCCAGCGGGCGCTCCTGGCCGACCAGGTGGAGCTCTCGACGCTCAGCGTGCACCTGGAACCGTTCGGGGTGGCGCCGGCCGGTGGGCCGGACGGCTTCCTCGACGGGCTCGGCACCGGATGGCGCGCCCTGGTCTCGGCTCTGAGCGGCGCCGCCATCGTCTTCGGCGTCCTCCTGCCGTGGCTGGGGATCGCGGCACTGGTGGCCGCAGCCGTGCTGGTGCTGGTTCGCCTGGCGCGTCGGCGGACGCCCGTGCTGACGTCGGGCCCACCGCTGCCCCCGGGTCCGACGCTGCCGCCGCAGGCATGAGTGGGGACGCCCGCTGCTTGCCGTGGGTAGCGGCGCCAGGTTGGATCGAGAAGTGTCGACGACCGAGGTGTACCAGCGGGTGATCGCCCGCTTCACCGAGCTGATCGAGGGCCTCGAGCCGGAGGACTGGGCAGCATCCACGCCCTGCGAGGGCTGGACGGTGCGCGACCTCGTCCGGCACGTCGTCGAACGCGACGAGCGCGTGGCTGCGACGGTCGGCGGGCCGACTCCCGAGCCACTGCCTGAAGGGACGGACCTCGTCGGCCGTTGGCATGAGCGGGTCCGGTGGTGGGCGGATCGGCTGGCCGATCCGGAGCAACGAGCCGCGGTCCACTCGACGCCCCTGGGTGAGTTCACCTTCGAGCAGGCCGCGGCCCGCTTCATGATCGGTGAGCTGACAGTGCACACCTGGGACCTTGCCCGGGCGACCGGTCGGTCGGAGGGACTCGACCCGGAAGCCGTGCGGATCGCATACGCCAACATGCGGGCGGCCGACGAGGGACTGTTGCGCCGTTCCGGAAATATGGCCCCTCCCACCCAGATCCCGGCGAACAGTGACGAGCAGAGCCAGTTCCTCGCCTTCACCGGCCGAGCACCCTGAAAGCTGGCCTCACCTCACGGTGACGACGACCTTGCCGCGCGCGTGGCCCTGCTCCAGGTAGCGCATGCCCGCAGCCGTGTCGGCCAGCGGGTAGCTCCGGCCGACGACCGGGGTGACCTGCCCGGCCTCGACGAGGTCGACGACGGCGAGTAGGTGTTCCCGCGTCCAGGTGTCCGGGAGCGGGCGCAGTCGCTGCTTGACGAATCCGTTGACGGCGAGCACACGGATGATCGCCCCGATCGGGCCGAACACGCGCCCATCGGGTGAGCCGCCGGCGTTGCTGACGAGGGTCCCGGTGGGGGTCAGTGCCCGGCGCAGGCGGCGCAACGGCTGGTTGCCCACGTTGTCCTGGACGACGTCGTAGCGCACGTGGCCGTCGGTGAAGTCGTCCTTCGTGTAGTCGACGACGTGCGCGGCGCCGATCGACCGGACGGTCTCGACGTTGCCGGTGCTGCACACGCCGGTGACCTCCGCGCCGAGCGCCGCGGCGATCTGCACGGCGAAGCTCCCGACGCCACCCGCGGCTCCGTTGACCAGCACCCGCTGACCGGCCCGCACCTGGCCCGCGTCCCGGATGGCCCGGAGTGCGGTCTGCCCCGCCATCGGAACGCCGGCGGCCTGCTCGAAGGTCAGCCTTCCCGGCTTGCGCACCACCAGGTTCGCCTCGGCGCGGGCGTACTCGGCGAAGGCCCCCTCGAACCGGCCGAGCACCTCCTCCCCCGGCCGGAGTTCGCGGACCTTCGCGCCGACCGCCTCCACCACCCCCGCGCCGTCGACCCCGGCGATCCGGGGCTTCGGCCTGGTCAGTCCCACCGCGCCCATGAGCCGGGCGACGTACGGGTCGCCGCGCATGATGTGCCAGTCGTAGGGGTTGAGCGCGGCCGCGTACACGCGGACCAGGACGTCGTCGGGACCGATGGCGGGCTGGTCGGTGTCCACGAACTGCAGGACGTCCGGGGAGCCGAATCGGGGCTGGACGATCGCCTTCATCGCTGCTGCTCCGTCGTCCGAGCCGACGTCAGGGCAGCGACGGCTGAGGGCCTGAAGCCCTTCACAGTCAGGTAGATGCCGAGCGAGAGCTCCCACACGGCGATGGGGATGAAGGCGACAGCGGCGAACGGGGACACCCGGTCGATGACGCCGAGGAAGATCAGGATGTCGGAGGCGAGCAGGAGAGGGGCGCCGACGAGTCCCATGATGGGCAGGATGCGGGGCACGAGGCCGGACCGGTACATCACGTAGCCCAGGCACAGCGCGTTGAAGACGGGCATGAGGCTCTGCGAGAGCAGGAACGCGCCGTCGTAGGTCGCGAGGAGGCTGTGGCCGGTCGTGACCAGCGCGGTCGGGTCCGCGCCGGCGGTGCCCGCGACGTCTCGCAGGCTGACGAGCGAGAGCAGGCTGACGACACCGACGAGGATGCCCGCGGCCTCCAGGACCCGGGCGGCGACGAACCCCAGGGCGGCCGTCTCGCTCTGCCGCCGCACCACCCGGAACAGCACCACGGCCGTACCGACGCCGGCCAGCGCGACGACGACCTCGGAGAGGGCGCCCCAGAGCACCCCGGTGTCGCTGCCGGCGCCCAGGACGAAGTCGGCGTCGTCCCGCACCGGGTTGTAGAGGAAGAGGGTGGGGATCGACACGAAGGTGATCAGGTACAGGATCCCGGCGGCCCGGGAGGTCCGGCGCATCGGGTCGATCGGCGCTCGCATCGCACCGGGCGTGGGCATGGTCGTGGTCATGTCGCGTTCCTTCTCGGGGTCGGCGTGGATTCCGTGATGGATGGGTCGAGCTGGGTGACCGAGATCAGTGGCAGGCCGGTGTCGCGCAGTCGCTGGAGCAGGCCGTGCAACGCGGCCTGATCGATCACCTGGCCGCGGATGCTGGTGGTGCCGTCGCTCTCGCTCGTGAGGCTCATTCCGTCGAACCAGACGGCCCAGCGGGACGCGAGATGTCCCTCGACCCGGATCTCGTAGCGTCCCGCGTCGTCGTCGGTCGTCATGCGGCGAAGCTAGGGAGCGATGTGATGAGTGCGGATCACCATGTGTGGTGATCCGCTGGTGGTGAGTCGCTACCTGGGTCGCACCATCAGGCCGAGATCCTCGGCCCGGCGGACCGCCGAACGGCGGTTGTTCACGCCGAGCTTGGCGTAGATGTTCTTGGTGTGGGTCCTGACGGTGTTCAGGGACACGAAGAGCCGCCGGGCGATGTCCGGCCCGTCCAGGTCGGTGCCGAGCAGCCGGAGGACGTCGATCTCGCGAGGGCTCAACGGGTCGATCACCTCCGGGGAGACAGGCTTCCTGACCTTGGTCCCGTCGAACGCGGCCAGCAGCCGACGGACGTAACTCCCGGGGTCGCCCTCCTTCGCCACGACTCTCAGCAGGGAGGCCATCGGCGCCCCCTCGTCGACGAAGATCCGGACGTAGCCCTCCGGCTCGGCGAGGGTCAGCGCGCGCCGGAGCGAGATGAGCGCGGCGGGCAGGTCGCCCTGCGCCTGCGAGGCGAGCGACTGCACCACCAGGACGTCGAGCAGGCTGCCCGTTCGCCCGCCGTCCTCGGCGGCCGATCGGAGGCGCTCGAGGAGCGCGGCCGCCTCGCGGATCGACCACTCGTCCCGCTCGGCCGTGTACCGGGCGCTGAGCGCCCGGGCGAGGGTGACGTGCTCGAACTCGCGCAGATAGCTGAGCTGGTCGTCGACGGACAGGCCGCGCTCCTGCGCCCAGTCGAGTGCTTCGGCCCACCTTCCCTGCGCGACGAGCACCCGCGCTCGCAACGCGGGGACCGGCCGGACGTCCGGCGAGAAGTCGCCGACGTAGACGCGCTCGGCCTCGTCGAGCAGATCGAGGGCGCCGACCAGGTCTCCCCCGGCTTCGCGGATCCGGGCCATCGCCACCCGCCAGCGATAGCGGTTCTGCGGCAGGCCGACGTGCTCGCCCAGCTCGCTGCTCGCCTGCAGGTGCATCCGGGCGGCGTCCAGGTCGCCGCGCTCGCGAAGCACGTGGCTCAGGCCGACGTGCATGTCCGCCGCTCCCCGAAGCACTGGCTGGGACCGCTCGGCGCGCTGAAGTCCCCGCTCGAAGATGCCCATCGCCTCGCGGAGGCGGCCCTGCGCGAGACGCATGTCGGCCAGCGCGATCGATCCGCCCAGCACGTCGGAGTGGTATCCGGCCCGCGTCAGACTGACCATGGCGTCGACATACAGCCGGCTCGACTCGTCCAGGTCCCCGCTCGTCCAGTACGCGAGACCCAGGAGGGCGGCGGGCGCTCCGCGCGCGAGATGGTCGTCCTCGTCTGCAAGGTCGAGGGCACGCCGCGCGTGGGTCATCGTGCCCGCGACATCACCCCGGACCAGGGCCGTTCCGGCGCGGTACATCGCGATCGCGGTCGGCAGCGTGCGGAACGCGTCCTCGTCGACGACGGCCATCCCCGTCCGGTCGGCCGTCGGGTCGAGCCACTTCTCGGCCTGCCGCAGCCGCGCCTCCACGCCGTCGAAGTCGCCTCGGACCATGAGCGAGCTGACCAGGCCCACGGTCAGCACCGGCCGGACCCGGAACAGCTCGTCGGGCAGCGCCTCGAGCCAGCTCCGCAGCGTGGCCTCCTGCCGGTTGCGGCGCAGCTCGGGGATCGTCGGTTCGACCAGATCTGCCGCGCGCTCGAAGTCCTCGCCGGCCAGCGCGTGGTGCACCGCCTCGGACCGCTCGCCGCGCTGCTCGTACCAGTCGCTCGCCCGGCGGTGCAGCTCCCGGATCCGGTCGGGCTGCTCCTCCATCAGGTGCGCCTGCAGGACATCGGCGAACAGGTGGTGGTAGCGATACCACTGGCGCTGGTCGTCGAGCGGGACGAGGAACAGGTTGCCCCGGTCGAGAGCCTCGAGCGTGGCTCTGCCCCCGCCCTGGCCGGTGACGGCATCACAGAGCGGCCCGTTCAGCCGGCCGAGGATCGAGGTCTGCAGCAGGAAGTCGCGGACGGAGCCGGGTTGGCGCTGCAGGACCTCCTGGGCGAGGTAGTCGACGATGTAGCGGTCGTCCCCGGCGAAGCCCGCTATGAACCCGGCGACGTCGTCCCGGCCCTGAATCGACAGCGCCGCCAGCTGGAGCGCGGCGATCCACCCCTCGGTGCGTCCCTCCAGCGCTTCGACGTCCTGGGGCGTCAGGGCCAGGTTCATCACGCCGTTGAGGTAGGCCGCGGCCTCGTCCGGTGAGAAGCGCAGGTCGGCGGCGCGGACCTCCACCAGCTCGCCACGCCCCCGGAGTCGCGCCAGGGGGAGCGCCGGGTCGGCCCGGCCGGCGATGACGAGGCGGATCTGCGGCGGCAGGTGCTCCAGCAGGAAGGCCATCCCGTCCTGCACCTCGCCCGCCTCGATGACGTGGAAGTCGTCCAGCACCAGGACGACGTCGTTCGGGACGGCGCCGAGGTCGTTGAGCAGGGTGGCGAGGACCGCTTCGGCGGCCGGCTGCGTCGACTGCAGCAGCGCGAGCGCGCTCGCACCGACCCCGGGTGCCACCGAATCGAGCGCGGCGACGAGGTACCGCCAGAACAGCGCGGGATCGTTGTCGCGTTCGTCGAGCGACAGCCAGGCCGCGGACCGTTCCGCGGCCGGAGCGGCCGCCAGCCAGTCGGCCAGCCACTCGGTCAACAGGGTCGTCTTGCCGAAACCGGCCGGGGCCGACACGAGCGTCAGCGCCGACTCCGTCCCACGGGTCAGGCGATCGCTCAGTCTCGGACGAGACACCAGTGCCCGGCGCCGCCTGGGGACGTGGAACTTGGTCTGGAGAAGAGGTCCTGCCACGAGCACCTCCCCACGCCTCGGTGCCGGGGACGCGACGGTGGGCTCCGGAAAAGCATCGTGTCAGGAGGGCTGCAGGGTGTCGATGCACCCGATGCTCACGAAGGCACGCGCATGACAGGCGACGGACGAGTCGGCCTGTACGCCGGGTTCTGTCCACGGGCGCCTTGCGGCCTCCCGATGGGCGGTCATCCATCTAGGCCTGCCGTTGCCGGCAGGCTCCAGCGGTCTACCCGCAGGCATCGGGCGGGCAGCCCTCGAACGCCTGCGCAGGACGGCGGCGGACCGCCGTCCCTTATGACCTTGCTCCGGGTGGGGTTTACCGAGCCACACCGGTCACCCGGTGTGCGGTGGTCTCTTACACCGCCGTTTCACCCTTACCAGTGCGAGCACTGGCGGTCTGTTCTCTGTGGCACTGTCCCGCGGGTCACCCCGGGTCGCTGTTAACGACCACCCTGCCCTGTGGAGCCCGGACGTTCCTCGGCGACGGGGTCTCCCCCGCCGACGCGACCGCCCAGCCGACTCGTCCGTCGTACCCGGCAGTCTACGGACACGACTCCCGAAACACCGTCATCCTCGTTGTTCAACCGATGAGTTGAACGAGCCGCAGCGGTCATAGCGGAGAGCGCACGACGACCGGGAGGTAGCGCCATGGCACGGACCAGCATCTTCGCCGCGGTCTCGCTGGACGGCTTCATCGCCGCGGACGACGACACGGTGGGCCCGCTCTTCGACTGGTACTCCAACGGCGACGTCGCCGGCACCTTCAGCGACAAGGACCGGGTCTTCCGCACCACGCAGGCCACCGCGGACTTCCTCCAGGAGTTCGCGCCCGGCATCGCCGCCGGCGTCATCGGACGACGACTGTTCGACCTCACCAACGGCTGGAACGGTGTGCCCGCCAACGGGGAGCACGTCTTCGTCGTCACCCACGAGGTGCCGGCCGAGTGGCCCTATCTCGACACCGCGCCCTACACCTTCGTCACCGACGGGGTCCGCAGCGCCGTCGAGCAGGCGAAGGCCCTCGCCGGCGACCGCGACGTCTCGGTCAGCGCAGGGCAGATCGGCGGGCAGGCGATCCGGGAGGGCCTGATCGACCAGGTCGTGCTGAACCTCGTTCCCGCCGTCCTCGGCTCGGGAGTGCCCTTCTTCGGCACGGGCGCCATGGCCGACCCGGTGCTCTTCGAGGATCCCCGCATCGTGCAGGGCAAGCAGGTCACCCACCTGGTCTACGACGTCCGACGAGGGCGCAGTTGATCATCGCCTGCGTGCAAGCGACACGGGCCGACGGAGACCGACGTGCCTTGCGGCCGTGCACCGAGGCGATGATCAACTCGCGGAAGGCCTGAGCCCCGATCAGCCCCAGAACAGCCGGAAACCGACCCGGCGCCGACCGTCCTCGGTCATCGTCGACATGTCGATGACCTGCTGGGCCTGCTCCTCGACGGGGACGTCGGAGAGGATCTCCAGGTACCGGCGATGCTCGACCAGCGACGCGACCGCCTTGTCCACGGTCGAACTCACGTCGACCTCGTGGGGCGGATCGGACATGTCCTGGACGGCGATGTACTGCACGCCCGACCACCGCGGCTCGGGAAGGTCGGGGAAGATCCACTCGTTGCCCGCGTCGGCGACCGCGTCGATGACCGACTGCCCGAGGGCGCGGTGGTCAGCAGAGTTCACGTAGGCCGGTGACACCCCCGGTGGCGTCCAGGTGGCACCGAAGTACCCGGTGACGACGAGGTGCGGCCGGTGCCGGCGGATCGCCGCGGCCAGGTCACGTCGCAGCTCCGGCCCTTCGACGAGGGTGCCGTCGCGGTGGTCGAGGAACTCCACCTCGGTCACGCCGACGACGGCCGCCGACCGTCGCTCCTCATCCTCCCGCAGCGGGCCTGCCTCCTCGGGCGGCACTCCGGCCATCCCGGCCTCACCGCGCGTGGCCAGCAGGTAGTGGACCTCCTTGCCGGCCGCGGTCCAGACGGCGACGGCGGCCGCCGTCCCGTACTCGATGTCGTCCGGGTGGGCCGCCACGACCAGGGCGCGCTGCCAGTCGTCGGGCAAGGGCTTCGTCGGCATGACCGGCAGTCTGCCGCCGCCGGGGTCAGCGCGCTGCGGGTTCGGGCGCCGCATCCTCGACCGGAGGCCGCGCGGACGCGGTCGGCGCTGCCGCACGGACGAGCCACAGCACCAGGAGTCCGCCGACGATCCCGCCGGCGCCGCAGGCGAGGAAGACATCGCGGAGACCCTCGGCGTAACCCGAGGCCAGGACGTCGGCCAGCTGTCCGCGCGCCCCGGGATCGGCCGCGGCGAGGATCGTCGGTGCCTGGCCCGCCGACAGCGCCGAGGCCAGCCCGGACGGGTCGGAGGCGCTGGCGTCACGGAGCGCGGCGGCCGCACCGGTCGTGAACACGGTGCCGAGGACCGCCACCCCGACGGCGAACCCGAGCTGCCGCGCGGTGTTGACCGCGCCCGAGGCCATCCCGCTGCGTTCCCGCGGGACGGCGGCCAGTGCCGCCGACGCCAGGGTCGGGTTCGCCAGGCCGACGCCGGCACCCAGCACCGCGAGCCCCGCGACCAGCACTCGCCACGTCGAGTCCGCGTCGACCAGTGCCATCAGCAGGCTGCCGGCGCCGATCAGCAGCAGCCCGCCGCCGAGCACCCACCTCGGCGGCAGGGTCTGCAGGAACCGCCCACCCGCGCCGGCCACCACGAAGCTCAGCGCGGACAGCGGGATGAACACGCAGCCGGCCTGCAGCGGCGAGAGGCCGCCGATCGACTGCAGCCACAGCGAGGTGTAGATCAGCGCCGCGAAGGCTGCAGCGTTAAGCAGCAGCGCCCCCAGCATGATCCCGGTGAACGAGCGCGACCGGAACAGCCGGACGTCGAGCATCGGGGCCCGCAGGCGCAGCTCGACGACCACCCAGATCCCGAGCACGACCAGGCCTCCGGCGATCGGCGCCCAGGCCTCCGGCCTGCTCCAGCCGTCGGCCGCGGCACGGACCAGACCGAAGACCAGCGAGCCGGCGCCGACGGTGAACAGCGCGATGCCGAGCAGGTCGGGGCGCGCCGCATTCGGCTGCCGCGCCTCCTCGACCGCGGTCAGGGTCAGCACCACGGCCAGGACGCAGACCGGCAGGTTGACGAAGAAGATCCAGCGCCACGAGAGCTCGGTGAGCGCGCCGCCGAGGATCGGGCCCAGCGCCGCCGACGCGCCGACGACGGCTCCCCAGACGCCGAACGCGGTGCCGCGGTCGCGGCCCTCGTAGCTGGTGTTGATCAGCGCGATCGTCGTGGCGAACATGATCGCCCCGCCGATCCCCTGCAGGCCGCGGGCGGCGATCAACGCCCCGGCGTTCGGCGCCAGCCCCGAGGCCAGGGACGCCAGCGCGAACAGCACGAGCCCGATCAAGTAGAGCTTGCGCCGTCCGTAGAGGTCGGCCAGGGAGCCGGCGCCCAGCACGAGGGCGGCCAGGGCGAGGGCGTAGATGTCGACCACCCACTGGAGCTGCCCGAACGTGGTGCCCAGGTCGGTGGCGACGTCGGGCAGCGCGACGTTCACGATCGTGACGTCGACCAGGAGCATGAAGGTGCCAGTGCAGATCGCGACCAGCGGGAGCCATTTGCGCACGGATCCGCCATGCCCTTCCGGTGCACGATGCAACCGATCACCCAGGGAGATGTCGGTCATCCCCCCGGTCGCCATGTCGACGTGTCGACAAGGCGCTTCGTCGACCTCAGCGCGGCCGGGCCACCCGCAGGGCAGCCAGCACCAGGGGCACCTGCAGCGGCAGCCGGACCAGCGCGACCGCCATCGGCACGGGCTTCCTCGGGATCACCCGGAACGTGTGCAGGTGCGCCGGGGTGAAGGCCAGCAGCAGACCGGCGGCCGCCCATCCCCCGGCCCGCCGCGTCGCCGGGGCGGCCAGCAGCGCCGCCGTGCCCAGCTCGGCCACCCCGGTCGAGGTCACCCACGAGCGCGCGGACCCGAGCTCCGGCGGCACCAGCCACTCGTAGGTCTTCGGCCGCACCAGGTGCAGCACGCCCGATCCACCCAGGAGGGCTCCCAGCACCATCGCCCTGCCCGGCTTCCGCATGCGCCCACCGTAGGCTGGCCGCTCGTGTCCGCTGTCGACCTGCTCATCGTCGCGGGGGTTGCCCTGGTGGCCGGGGTCATCAACTCGATCGCCGGCGGCGGTTCGCTGATCCTCTTCCCCACCCTCGTCGCACTCGGCCTGCCCACGGTCGCTGCGAACGTCACCAACTCCGTGGCCCAGTGGCCGGGGTACCTCGGTGGGGTCGCGGGGTTCCGCGCCGAGTACGCCGGCCAGCGCGGCCGGCTGATCCGCTTCGGCATCGTCGCCGTCCTGGGCGGGACGACCGGCAGCGTCTTGCTCCTGACGACGCCGTCCGAGGCGTTCGACGTCGTCGTCCCGGTCCTGGTCCTGCTCGCCAGCCTGCTGCTCGCGGTGCAGCCCCTGCTGACCCGACGCCTTCGAGGCGAGGAGGGCGACCGCGGCACGCGCCCCGACCCGGCCTGGCTGTACGTCGCGCTCTTCCTGGCGACGGTCTACGGCGGCTACTTCGGCGGGGCGCTGGGCGTGATCCTGGTCGGCGTGCTCGGCATCGGCCTGCACCGCCTCAAGCTCGCCAACGCCCTGAAGTCCGCCCTGTCGGCGGTCACTGCAACGGTGACGCTCGTCGTCTTCGGGCTGTTCGGTCCCATCGACTGGCTCGTGGTCGCCGTCGCCGCGCCCGCCAGCCTGGTCGGCGGCTTCGTGGGCGCCCGCATCGCCACCCGGATCCCCTCCACCCCGCTGAGGATCTTCATCGTGGTGTTCGGGGTCGCCGTGTCGATCTACCTGTTCTCCCGCAGCTGATCGGCGTGGTCGACCTCCTGGCGCTGGGCGTCTCCGCGATCGTCCTGCTCGCGACGCTGATCGCCGCGACCGCAGCCCACCAGCGAGTGCCGCCGGTCTCCGTCGCGCTCCCGGGAGCCGCCTTCCTCGTACTGGTCGGCGCGATCGGCGCACCGGAGGCGGAAGCTGCCGTCCGCGAGATCGCCCCTCCCGTGGCCTTCCTCGTCGTCCTGCTGCTGCTGTCGCATCTGGCCGACGGGGAGGGGCTGTTCACCTGGGCGGCGGCCATGACGGCACGGCGCTCGGGCAGGTCCGCCCGAGCGCTGCTCGCGCGCATCGTCGTCCTGTCGGCCGTGGTGACGGCGGTGCTCAGCCTCGACGCCACCGTCGTGCTGCTGACCCCGGTGGTGGTCGCGACGGCCGCCCACCTGCGGGTGCCGCCCCTGCCGCATGCCTATGCGACCGGGCACCTGGCGAACTCGGCGTCCCTGCTGCTTCCGGTGTCGAACCTGACCAACCTGCTCGCCTTCGCAGCGACCGGCCTGTCGTTCCTGCACTTCACCGGCCTGATGCTCGCGCCGTGGCTGGTGGCGGTGGCCGTCGAGTTCGCCGTCCTCCGGTGGCTGTTCCGTGCCCAGCTGGCGACACTGGCGGGCGAGCCGGTGACGGTGGTCCCGCCCGCGCCCGCCGTCGCGATCGTCGTCGTGGGGCTGGTCGTCGTCGGGTTCGGGGCCGCCTCGCTCGCCGGGCTCTCGCCCGTTTGGCCTGCGGTCGCCGGCGTGCTTGTCCTGGGAGCGCGGCAGCTCATCCGCCGCACGACCCGGGTCGCCGACCTGGTCCGGGCCGCGGACCTGCCGTTCGCGTTGTTCGTCCTCGCGCTGGCGGTCGTGGTCCTCGCCGTGCTCCGCAGTGGCCTGGAGGACTTCCTCCAGACCGTGCTCCCGGACGGCGACGCACTGCTGCCCCTGCTGGCCGTCGCCGGCATCTCGGCGGTGCTGGCCAACCTGCTGAACAACCTGCCGGCGACCCTCGCGCTGCTCCCGGTGGCCGCCGTCGGTGGCCCGGGCCCGGTGCTCGCGATGCTGATCGGGGTCAACGTCGGCCCGAACCTGACCTACGTCGGGTCGCTGGCGAACCTGCTCTGGCGGCGGGTGCTCGGCGCGCAGGCGCCGTCCTCTGCCCACCACTGCGCGGTCGGTCTCGCGACCGTGCCGCTCACCCTGGTGGCCGCGACCACCGCGCTCTGGGCGGCGCTGCAGCTCTAGCGCAGGTGGGCAGTGTCGTTGACCAGCCGCACCGAGCTGCGCCCGTCCGACGACCACGTGACCGTGCTCAGCGAGGCGGCCTCGAGGAACACCCGGTGCACGACGTCGTCGCCGACACCGAGGCCGGCGGCGAGGAACAGCTTGATCGGCGTGACGTGACTGACGATCAGCACGGTCCGGCCTGCGTGATCGGAGAGGATCCGCCGCCGCGCCCGCGCCACCCGGGTACCGACGTCGGAGATCGACTCCCCACCGGGCGCGGCCACGCTGATGTCGCTCATGAACCGCCGGGCGGCCAGCGGGTGCTTCTCCCGGGCCTCGTCGAAGGTCAGCCCCTCGACGTCGCCGAAGTCCAGCTCGACCAGGTCCGGGTCGAACGTCACCGGCAGCCCGAGGGCGGCGGCGACGATCTCGGCGGTCTCCCGCGTCCGGCGCAGCGGGGACGCGATGACCACCTCGACACCGAGGTCCGCAGCACGCGCCGCGGCCGCCTCGGCCTCGGCCCGCCCGGTGAGGGACAGCGGCAGCTCATTGCGCCCGCTGAACCGGCGCTCCGGGGTGTGCTCGGTCTGGCCGTGCCGCAGCAGGTGGGTGACCGTGGTGACGAGTTGGCCGGGGCTGCTGGGTGGGGAGGCAAGGGCTTCCGCCGTTGGCTGCAGCTCGTCCTCCAGGACGACGGCCTCGGCGGCCGGGTCACGGTGCACCGGCTTGCCGTCCATGGCGCTGTTGGCCAGCGCGTCGGCGGCGCCGTTCTGCGCCCGCGGCACCCACGTGTACCGGACCTGGCCCAGCTGCCGCGCGATCTTCTGTGCCTGCAGCGCGAGCTGGCGCATGTCGGGGTGCTTGATCTGCCAGCGGCCCGACATCTGCTCGACGACCAGCTTGGAGTCCATCCGCACCTCGACGTCGGCGGTCGGGTCGAGGTCCAGCACCGCCTGGAGACCGGCGACGAGGCCGCCGTACTCCGCGACGTTGTTCGTGGCCCGGCCGACCGACGCCGCCCGCTCGGCGAGCACCCGCCCGGTCTCGGCATCCCGCACGAGAGCGCCGTAGCCGGCCGGGCCCGGGTTGCCCCGCGACCCGCCGTCGGCCTCGACGATGAGCCGCCGAGTCACAGTCCTGACTCGGCGGTGCGCACCAGGATCCGGCCGCAGTTCTCGCACCGCACCACCTCGTGCGGATCGGCGTTGCGCACGGCGGACAGCTCGTTGCC
The DNA here is from genome assembly GCF_004570875.1 of Blastococcus sp. CT_GayMR16. Classification (GTDB taxonomy): domain Bacteria; phylum Actinomycetota; class Actinomycetes; order Mycobacteriales; family Geodermatophilaceae; genus Blastococcus_B. Next base: position 175,220 of record NZ_SPQK01000004.1, read on the forward strand.
GTACAGCTCGAGCCGACAGCCCTGGCACGCGCGGGCCTGGAGCATCGCCGCCCCGGTGCTGCCGGTCTGGGTGCGGATCCGGTCGTAGAGGGTGAGCAGCGGCGGGGAGATCCCCGCGGCCACCTCCGCCCGGGCGGCCTCGTGCCGCTTGGTGGAGTCGGCGATGTCGGCCAGGGCGTCGTCGCGGAGCTGCGCGGCCCGCTCCCGGTCCGCCTGCGCCTTCGCCAGCCCCGACCGGGCCGCGGCCAGCGCCGTCTCGGCGACCTCGGCCCGCTCCATGAGTTCCAGTTCCTGGTCCTCGAGGTCCGACTGCCGCCGCTTCAGCGACTCGAGCTCGTGCTGGAGGTTGGTCATCTCCTTGGGCGAGACGCTGCCGGAGTCCAGCAGGCGCTGGTCCTTGGTCTCGCGCGCCCGGACCGTCTCGACGTCGGACTCCAGCCGCTTGACCTCGCGGCCGAGGTCGCGCGCCTCGGTCTCGGCCCGTATGACGTCGGCCGAGAACGTGCGCTCGGCCTCCTCGGCAGCTTCCACCGCCGCGACCTCGGGGAGGGTGCGACCGCGGTGCGCCAGCTGGGTGAGAGCGACGTCCTCGGCGGCGAGTTCCAGGAGCTTCTGCTGCTCGAAATGGTCGGCCTTCACCCGGTCAACCTACCTGCGCGCGCTTGCCGCTCCGGACGCTCGGGCCTGCCCGGTCGGGGTGGGCAGAACCCGAGCGTCCGAAGCCACTACGTCTGGCCCTGCACCCGCCCCTTCACCCCGGGCGGCGTGGAGGCCAGGGGGTCGGGGAGGTCGCGGACGGTGGGGTCCTCCCGCTCGGCGGTGTAGTCGCTCTCCGCCGTCCCGTCGACGCCCTCGTCCACCTTCATGGCCCGCAGGATCAGCGTCACCACGACGGCCACGATCAGGTTGACCGCGAGTGCCAGCAGCCCGGCGTAGACCGTCGCCTTGCTGTCGAAGCCCAACTTCGAGAGCCCGAATGCCGACCCGCCGAAGTGCTCGCGCGCCACGGTGCCGTCGGGGTTGAGCTTCGGGATGTTGTACACCATGAGCAGTCCCGCGGCCATGCCCGTGACCCAGCCGGCGACCAGACCACCGCGGTGCAGCCACCGCGTGTAGAGGCCCAGCGCCACCGACGGCATCGTCTGCAGGATGATCACGCCGCCGATCAGCTGCAGGTCGATGGAGAACTGCGGGTTGAGGAACAGGATGGCCAGGACCGCGCCGAGCTTGACCACCAGCGAGGCGATCTTGGCGACCCTCGCCTCCTGCCGCGGGGTGGCGTCCTTCTTCAGGTACTCCTTGTAGATGTTGCGGGTGAACAGGTTGGCCGCGGCGATCGACATGATCGCGGCCGGCACGAGGGCACCGATGCCGATCGCGGCGAACGCGATGCCCGCGAACCAGCTCGGGAACATCTCCTGGAAGAGCACCGGGACGATCGTGTTGCCGTCGGTGCCGATCGGCTCGACCCCGGCCGCGATCGCCATGAACCCGAGCAGCGCGATCAGGCCGAGCGCGAGGCTGTAGATCGGCAGCGCGCTCATGTTCCGCTTGAGCGCGTCGCGGTTGCTGGCAGCCAGCACACCGGTGATCGAGTGCGGATAGAGGAACAGCGCCAGCGCCGAGCCCAGGGCGAGGGTCGCGTAGCCGAGCTGACCGGTCGCCGGGAGGATCACGCCGGACCCGGCCGAGAACTTCTCCTCCGCCGCCCCGAAGATCGCGTCCCAGCCGCCGAGCTTCGACGGGATCACGATGACCGCGACGATGATCGTCAGGTAGATCAGGGTGTCCTTGACGACGGCGATCAGCGCCGGCGCCCGCAGGCCCGAGTTGTACGTGTAGATCGCCAGGATGATGAACGCCACGATCAGCGGCAGCTCACCCTCGACACCCATCGCCTTGAGGATCGCCTCGATGCCGACCAGCTGGAGGGCGATGTAGGGCATCGTCGCGACGATCCCGGTGATCGCGACCAGGAGCGCGAGCGTCGGGGAGTCGAACCGGGACCGGACGAAGTCCGCCGGGGTCACGAATCCGCGCACGTGACTGACCGACCAGAGCCGGATCACGACCAGGAACACCAGCGGATAGATGATGATCGTGTACGGGACGGCGAAGAACCCCGCCGCGCCCGCACCGAACATCAGCGCCGGCACCGCGACGAACGTGTACGCCGTGTAGAGGTCACCGCCCAGCAGGAACCAGGTGATCCACGAGCCGAAGCTCCGCCCGCCCAGCCCCCACTCGTCCAGGTGCATGAGGTCGTCGGCCCGCCGCCAGCGTGACGCCAGGAAACCCAGCACGGTGACCAGCAGGAAGAGGACGACGACGATCGTCATCTCCACGACATTGATGCCGTCCACGGCTCAGCGCTCCCGGTTCTTGGTGTCGGAGTCGCGGGTGATGGCGTCGCGGGCGAGCTGCTGGTCGGCCCGGCTCCGCCGCGTCATGCGGTAGACGAGCGACGTCGTCGCCACGCCCAGAGCCACGAAGGCCAGCTGCAGCCAGTAGAAGAACGGCCAGCCGAAGAGCGTCGGCTCGACCCGGTTGTAGAGCGGCACGAGCAGGACCACCACGATCGGGACCAGCAGCAGCCAGTTCCACGGACTGCGGTCGCTGCGCTGTGGGGCCACCCCCTCGGTGGCCGGACCGCCCGGTGGCGTCGTTGCGGTGGACATCACTGCCCCCTCCCCCGAGGGCGCGCCCTCGGGTCTCAGCCGGCCGATTGCCCGGCCGGAACCCCGTGCGACCCCTCGTGCCACGTCCACGGGTCGGTCCGCCGTCGCGAGACGGCCACCTCCACCCGCCCGGACAGGTCGCGGTGGAGCACGTCCGCCGCGACCGGCAGCCAGGGCCATTCGGTCGCGAAGTGTCCTACGTCGCACAGCGCCGGTCCACCCGACTCCATTATTTCCGAGACCGGGTGGTGCTTGAGATCGCTGGTGAGGAACACATCGGCGCCCGCGGCAGCCGCGGCACTGGTCAGCGACCCCCCGCTGCCGCCGCAGACAGCGACCCGCCGCACCACCCGGTGCGGCTCGCCCGCCGCCCGCACCCCGCCGACCGTGGCCGGGAGGACCGCGGCCGCCAGCGCCGCGAACTCCCGCAGGGTCATCGCTCGCTCCAGCTCCCCGATCCGGCCGAGCCCGGGCCGCGGGTCGGTGCCGGCGGGCTCCAGCGGGACGGCGTCGTGGAGCCCGAGGACGGCGGCCAGCGCGTCGTTGACGCCGGAATCGGGCGCGCGGTCGGCGTTCGTGTGCGCGACGAACAGCGCCGCGTTGCCGCGGATCAGCCGGTGGACCAGACGGCCCTTCGGGTCGTCGGCGGGGACACCGTGGACGGGGGTGAGCAGCAGCGGATGGTGGGTGACCAGCAGGTCGGCACCCGTCTCGAGCACCTCGTCGACGACGGCGGTGGTGGGGTCGACGGCGAACAGCACGCGGCGCACGGGCTCGTCTGGGTCACCGCACACGAGCCCGACGGCGTCCCAGCTCTCGGCGAGTGCGGGGTCGTAGCGGGCGTCGAGCGCGGCGAGCACCTCGCGCAGGGGCACGGACACGGTCGGGACTGTAGGTCAGGCGGTGCGGCCGGCCCCGTGGCCGCGATGACAAGCTTCCGCACGTGGCGGACAGCGGGCTTCGGGGTCGGGGCCTGCGGGCACCCGCCTGGCTCGAGGAGCTGGTCCGCACCACGCCGCCACCGGTGCCGTGGGGCGACGTCGTCCGCTTCGCCGTCACCATCCCCGCGCCCCTGACCGTCGCCGTCGTGGTGGGCGGCGGGGTGCAGCCGGGGACGGCCCTGGGCGCGGGTGTCTTCGCCACCATGGGCGCGCTGGCCGCGGCACTGGCGCCCCAGCCGGGACCCCTGCGCGACCGGCTCCGGCGCATCGGCGCAGCCACCGGGTTCGGGCTCGTCGGTCTCGTGGCCGGCCAGTACGCGACCGGCGGCGGATGGATACCGGTGCTGGTGATCGCGGCGCTCTCGGTGGTGGCGGCGCTGGTCAGCGCGATCAACGCCGCGCTCTCGCTCGGCGCCCTGCAACTGCTCATCTACGCCGCGCTGGCCTCCGGCCTGGTGTCGCCGCTACCCCAGTGGGCCGAGCTGAGCTTCTTCCTCGCCGGCGCGGCGTGGGCGACGCTCACCGCACTCGTGCAGTACGGGACCGAGCCGCTGGATCCCGATCGGGCCGCGGTCGCCGCCGTGTTCACCCGCCTCGCCGACCTGCTGACGGCGGCCGGCACACCGCGGGCCGAGGACGCCCGCCGGGACCTGACCGGCTCGCTCAACGCGGCCTACGACCGGGTGATCCGCAGTCGGGGCCGTTCCGCGGGGCGCACCCGCGAGCTGTCGGAGCTGGCCGGCGTCCTGAACGCGGCCGCGCCGCTGGTCGAGGGCGCGGTGGCGGCCGCCCGCGCGGGGCTGCCCGCCGAGCCGGAGGACCTGGCGGCGATCCGGGCGGTCGCCGACGCGCTGCGGGCTGCGCGGGACCTTCCCGGTGACCGTCCTCCCCCGCGGGAGGACGGCCACGCCGCCGCGCGGGCGGTCCGCCACGGCGTCCGGCTGGTCTGGAACGTCGTCGGGGATCCCGAGGAGCGCGCCGGCGCCGCGGCGTTGCGGCCGCAGGAGGACCGGCGCGCGCGACTGCGCGAACTGGCCGACCGCACGCTGGCCAGCGCCGAGAGCCGGTCCTTCGCCGTCCGCCTGGCGCTGTGCATGACCGTCGCGGAGATCGCCCGGCAGACCGTGCCGACGCAGCGGCCCTACTGGGTGCTGCTCACCGTCGCGATCGTGCTCAAGCCCGACTTCGGGTCGGTGTTCACCCGCGCCGTCCAGCGGGCCGTCGGCACGCTGCTCGGCGTGCTGCTCGGCTCGGCGCTGCTGGCGTTCCTGCCGCGCAGCCCCTGGCTGCTGGTAGCGATGGCCGTGTTCGCCGGCATCCTGCCCTGGGCCCGCAACGCCAACTTCGGGCTCTTCTCGGTCTTCCAGACGCCGCTGATCATCCTGCTGCTCGACCTCGTCTTCCCCGGAGGTCCCGGGCTGGTCGGGGCGCGGCTCGTGGACACGCTGATCGGCTGCGGGATCGTGCTCGTCTTCGGCTACCTGCTCTGGCCCCAGACCTGGCGGGCGCCGCTCGACGAGGCGCTGCGCGACGCCGCCCTGGCGCTCGACGCGTTCGTGGAGGCCGCCTTCACCGGTGACGCCGCCGAGCGCCGCCGGGCCCGCCGCCGGAACTACCGGGCGCTCACGGAGCTCCAGACCCAGCTCCAGCGCCGCCTCGCCGAGCCGCCGCCGATCAGCACCCGGGCGGCGGCGTGGTGGCCGGTGATCGTGCAGCTGGAACGGACCTCCGACGCCGTCACGGAGGCAGTGATCGCGACCCGGGCCGGAGAGCCCGCGCCGGACCTGGCCCAGGTCTCGGTCCTGCGCCGGGCGATCCGGCAGCTGGAGGACGACGTCCGCACGCACGGGACCCCGCAGGAGGAGGACGACGCCGAGATCTACGCCGAGGGGGTGCTCGCGCCCGTCGCCCGCGAAGTGGACGCCGCCCGCCGGCTCGTCCGGGAGACCGCACCCGGTCGGCGTTCCGGCAGCTGAGTTGCGTGTGACGCCAGGTCACCCTGGGATCGGGTACGTGCCGACCGACCAGCCGCCCTCGTCCCTGCCCGCGCCCACCGGCCCGCCTCCCCCCGGCTCCCGGACGGTCACCACCGACGACGGCGTCCCCCTGCACGTCGAGGTGGACGGCGATCCGGACGCGCCGCTCACCGTCGTCCTGTCGCACGGGTTCACCGCCCGGCTGGCGGAGTGGGACCTCCAGCGCGCCGCGCTGCGGAACCGGGCCCGGCTGGTGCTGTGGGACCAGCGCGGGCACGGCCGCTCCGGCTGGACGAAGCTCACCGCGGCCACCATCGACCGCACCGGGCGCGACCTCGGAGAGGTCCTGGACTCCACCACCCCGACCGGGCCGGTGGTGCTGGCCGGGCACTCCATGGGCGGGATGAGCGTGCTCGCGCTGGCCCGGCAGCGCCCGGAGCTGTTCGGCGACCGCGTCGTCGGCGTCTTCCTGCTCGCCACCTCGGCCGGGGGCCTGGTGCAGACCGGCGTCGTGGGCCTGGCGATCAAGGTGATCCGGAAGCTGCGGTTGCTCTCGCTGTACCTCCGTTTCCTGCAACTGATCGCGCCGCTCCTGGAGCGGTTCCGCCGGCGTGGGACGCGCCTCGGCCGGCGGGTCACCCGGCGGCTGCTGTTCGGTGTCGACGACGCCGACCTGGGCAACGTCCGCCTGGTGCAGGACCTGCTGGAGGAGACACCGCTGCCGGTCGCGATGGCCTACTACGCGACCTTCCTCGACCACGACGAGACGGCGGCGCTCGAGGTGCTGCGCCGGGTGCCGGTGACGGTGATCGCGGCCACCCACGACCGGTTGACCCCCGCCGCGCACGGGCGGCACATCGCCGCGCAGATCGGGGACGGCGCCGAGCTCGTCGTCGTCCCCGGGGCCGGCCACAGCGTCAACCTGACCAGGGCCGACGTCGTCGACACCGCGTTCGCCGCTCTGCTCGACCGCGTGGAGGAGCGCCTGCGAAAAGCGGGTTGAGCGGGGGTACGGTCGGGCATCGCACTGTGACGACGACCACTCAGTTCATGTTGCAGTAACCCGCCGACACCCCTAACTTCGGCGGCCACCCGACGACGTGTGACGGCCCGGTCCGAACAGTGCGACCTGGGCGGCGAGGAGCAGGACATGGACCGGATGAGCGCCCTCGACTCGGGCTTCTTCTTCGCCGAGAGCGAGAACACCCCGATGCACGTGGGGTCGGTGGCCGTCTTCGAGGGGCCGGCGCCCACCTACGGCGACGTGGTGCGGCTGCTGCTGAGCAAGCTGCCGCTCGTGCCGCGCTACCGCCAGCGGGTGCGCGAGGTGCCGATGCAACTGGGCCGGCCGGTGTGGGTCGACGACCCGCACTTCCAGATCCTGTACCACGTGCGGCACACCGCGGTGCCCGGCCCGGGCAGCGAGGAGCAGCTGCGCAACCTGGCCGGCCGCGTGCTCGGCCAGCGCCTGGACATGGCCAAGCCGCTGTGGGAGCTGTGGCTGGTCGAGGGCCTCGCGGACAACCGCTGGGCGATCATCTCCAAGGTCCACCACTGCATGGTCGACGGCGTCGCCGGCACCGACCTCATGCAGCTGATGTTCGACCTCGAACCGGACGCGAAGCACGAGGCCCCGAAGGACTGGACGCCGCGGCGGACGCCGTCGAGCCTGTCGCTGGTCACCGAGGCCGTCTCCGAGACGGTCGCCCACCCGCTGCGCGGGCTCTCGTCGCTGCCCAGTGTCAGCACCGCGGTGCGCGGGGCGAAGGCGCTGGCCGAGCAGGGCAAGACCGTCGCCCAGACCGTGCCCTCCCTCGCCAAGCAGGCGGTCACCCCGACCGCCCGCTCGCTGAACGGCCCGATCGGCCCGCACCGCCGGTGGGCCTGGACCGAGGGCAAGTTCGAGGAGTTCAAGGCCGTCCGCACCGCCTTCGGGGGAACGGTCAACGACGTCGTCCTCGCCGCGATCACCGGCGGTTTCCGCGACCTCCTGCTGGGTCGCGGTGAGCTCTCCTCGGAGAAGCTCGTCGTCCGTTCGATGGTGCCGGTCTCGGTGCGGAAGGCCGACCAGAAGGGGTCGCTGAACAACCAGGTCTCGGCCGTCTTCGTCGACCTCCCGGTGGGGCTGCCCGACCCGGTGGCGCGGCTGACCTCGATCCGCGGCCAGATGGACGAGTACAAGAAGACGATGTCGGCGGTCGACGCCAACTCGATCATCGACATGGGCAACTACGTCGCGCCGACGCTGCTCGCGCTCGGCGTCCGTGCCGCACTCTCGGCCGGCCAGTTCTGGTGCCAGGCGGTCACGACGAACGTGCCCGGGCCGCGGTTCCCGCTCTACGTGCTCGGCAAGCGGATGGAGTCGGCGTACGCCTACGTGCCCATCGCCGGCGGCGTGCGTTGCTCCATCGGGATCTTCTCCTACCTGAACACGATGACCTTCGGGCTCAACGCCGACTTCGACGGCTACCCCGACGTCGACGTCCTCTCCGGCGGCATCCGCGCCGGCCTGGACGAGCTGCTGACGCTGGCCAAGCAGCACAGCGCGGCGAAGGAGAGCGCGGCACCCGAGAGCGCACCGAAGCAGAGCCCACCCCCGAAGACCGCGCCGCAGAAGAGCGCGGCCGCGACGAGCGCCCCGCGGAAGACCGCGCCCCCGAAGAAGAAGTCAGCAGCCGCCCGGTGAGCCCGGCCCGACGACGCGGTGCGGGGGCGCTCGGCGAGGGCCCCCGGGGACTGGAGACCGAGGACACCCCGGGGCTGACCGTCGCCGTCACCGGGCCGACCGGCACCTTCGGGGCGGGACTGATCCCCCAGCTCCAGGACGACGACCGGATCGCCCGGATCATCGGGATCGCCCGGCGCCCGTTCGACCCGGCCGAGCGCGGCTGGACGAAGATGGAGTACCGGCAGGGCGACGTCCGCAACCCCGCAGCGCTCCGGGAGGCCTTCGAGGGCGCCGACGTCGTGGTGCACCTGGCGTTCCTGATCACCGGCAACGCCTCGCGGGAGACCACTCGGGCGATCAACGTCGACGGCACGCTCAACGCGTTCCGCGCCGCGGCGGCAGTCGGCGCGCAGCGGTTCGTCTACGCCTCCTCGGTGGCGGCCTACGGTTTCCACACCGACACCCCCGAGACGATCGACGAGGACTGGCCGACCCGGCCGGCGGCGAAGCTGTTCTACGCGCAGGAGAAGGCCGAGCTGGAGGGCCTGCTCCAGGAGGAGTCGGATCAGCACCCCGAGCTCGCGCTCTACCTGCTGCGGCCGCCGATCGTGCTCGGCCCCAACGTCATCGGTGCGAAGGACGTCCTGCCCGGCCCCCTCGCGCCGCTCGGGCGACGGCTGTTCGGCAAGCCGCGACGGCTGCCGTTCCCGGTGCCGGTGGTCGCGCCGCAGCACCCGATGCAGTTCATCCACGAGGACGACGTCGGCAGCGCGCTGCTGCTCTGCGTGGTGGCCGCCGGCCCGCCGGGCGCCTACAACATCGCCGGCGACGGGATCGTCACCGCGGTCGACGTCGCGCGGGAGTTCGGCGCGCTGGTCATCCCCGTGCCGGCGGGCCCGGGCCAGGCCGCGGCACGCGCGGTGTCCCGCCTGCCGTTCCTGCCGCCGGCGGCGGAGTGGATCGAGGCGGCCAGCCGCCCGGTGATCATGGACACCAGCCGGGCGCGCGAGCGGCTGGGCTGGCGACCGCGGTACACCGGCCTGGAGGCCCTCCGCGACACGCTGCGCGAGGAGCTCTAACGCGCGGCGCGGACCTTCTTGGTGGCGTCCAGCCAGCCGAGCACCTCGGCCGCCACCTTCTCCGGCACCTGCAGCTGGGGCACGTGCCCGACGTCGGGCAGCTCGAGGTAGCCCCACCCGGGATGACGGCGGGAGATGTCGCGGGCGGCCGCGACCGGGACCAGCCGGTCGCGATCACCGTGCACGAGGAGGACCGGGGCCGTGATCGATGCCATCGCCTTGCGGTAGCGCCGCGGGTCGACGAGCAGGCGCAGCAGCGACCGCGCCGCGGCCAGGAACGCCCGGTCCATGCCGTCGACGTCCTCCCGCTCCTGCAGCAGGGTGACCGAGCGGTCGATCACCTGCGGCGGGACGGAGTCCGGGTCGACCCCGACCAGGGTGAGCATCTCCCGCACGCGGGCCAGTTCCGACTGCCGGGTGCGCCGCATCCGCATGAACCGCTCCCCCACCAGCGGGACGGCGTAGATCGCGAACATCAGGGCGACCAGCGGGTCGAGGGCCCGCCGCGGGCCGGGGACGGCGGGGTCGATGAGCACCAGACCGGTGACCGCCTCGGGGTGCTCGCCGGTCGCCAGGATCGAGAGCATCCCGCCCATGGAGTTGCCGATGAGGACGGCGGGCTCACCGACCACCTCGGTGAGGAATCGGTGCAGGGCGGCGGCATTCGCCGACACGCTCGCCTTCCGCGCCCCGGGCTCGCTGCGCCCGAAGCCGGGCAGGTCGAGCGCCCAGAGCCGCGCGTGGTCGTTGAGCAGGGGCGCGAGCAGGTCCCAGTTCAGGTGCGAGCCGCCGAGACCGTGCACCAGCACGATGGCCGGACCGTCTTGCGGGCCGCCGAAATCGACGTAGTGCACCGGCCCGTCCAGGTCGACGACCCGGCTCTCCCCGTTGGTCGCCCGCTCCGCGTTGGTCACGTCCACGCCTCTCTCCACACCCGTTCCGGCCTCCGTACGGTGACACGTCCGCCACCGGATCGCCGTCCGGGGTTCATCTGCCGAGGCGCATACCCGCGGAACGTGAACGGCTGATATGACCCAGAACACATTTGGGCAACATCTGCCCGCGAATGGTCTCGACGGCGTGTGAGTCAACCCCCATCTTGGTACAGGTCCGTACCAAAGGCGGTCGGCACGTGGAGGACGATGTGGCACGACAGCAGGACGACGGTCCCGCACTCCCGCTGTACCTCACCGAGCCCGGCCGCGCAGTCGGCGACTACGGCCTCTACCTGGCCGCCCGCCCCCTGATGTCGCGCCTTCCGCGCGGCGACGGCCACTCCGTCCTCGTCCTCCCGGGCCTGCTCGCCGACGACGTCTCCACCCGCGCTCTCCGGGCCGTCCTGCGCAAGCTGGGTTACGACGTCCACGGCTGGGGTCTGGGCCGCAACATCGGCCCGACCGCCGCCTGTGTGAACGGCACCCGCGATCTACTCGCCCGTCTCTACGAGGACTCCGGACGCCCCGTCACGGTGATCGGCTGGAGCCTGGGCGGGATCTTCGCCCGCGACCTGGCGCGCAGCGTCCCCGAGTCCGTACGCCAGGTGGTCACCCTGGGCAGCCCGTTCCGCCTGGCGCGCAACAGCCAGAGCCGGGCCACCAAGGTGTTCGACCGGTTCTCCCACCTGCACGTGGAGCACCGCACCCTGCCGCTGGAGTCGGAGAACATCCCGCTGACGGTGCCGGCGACGTCGATCTACTCGCACTACGACGGGATCGTGCACTGGCAGACCTGCCTGGACACGCCCGGCGAGCGCTGCGAGAACATCGCCGTCATGGCCAGCCACCTGGGCCTGGGCCACCACCCGGCCTCGATCTGGGCGGTCGCCGACCGGCTGGCCCAGCCCGAGGGCACGTGGAAGCCGTTCAAGGCTCCGCTGTTCCTGCGGCCGGCGTTCCCGAAGCCCGCACACCCGGCCCCGGCCGGCCCGCTCGCCGCCGAGACCTCTGCCGCCTGAACTCGCGCGGCCCGTCGGATCCCGGTCGGCCGAGGGTGCAACGGTTCCGGCATGCCGGATCGTTGCAGTCGATCTAGTGTCGTAGGCCTCAGTTGCCCCGGACCCCGGTGACGTCGTCAGGTCACGCGCGTCCGGGAGGTTGCCATGAGCGCACCGGAGCGCCCCGAGCCTTCGGACCCGGCGAGGTCGGCCACGCCGGGACCGCTCCCGGACGGCTGGGAGAGCATCTACGGATGGCTGGTGGCGCTGACCCCCACGACAACGGCCGCTGAGGCGCTCACCGCCGAGGTCTGTCGCCGACTGGCCTCCGGACCGCCACCGTGGTTGGCCGGCCGGCCGGCGTCGAAGCAGCATCAGTTCTTCGCCGTCCAGGTCGTCCTCGAGGCGCGGGGAGTGCTCGCCGGCCGCCCCCGCTGACTGTCGGGTCGTCGTCCCCTCGGGACCACTGAGACGACGACCGGCCGACACTCGAGGACGACGACCACGGTGGGCGCGGCAGGGTTCGAACCTGCGACCGCTCGCTTGTAAGGCGAGAGCTCTACCGCTGAGCTACGCGCCCGGCGCGCCCAGGGTAGGTGCCCCGGGCGGCGGATCCAGCCTGGTTACGCGGCTGCCTCGTCGGTCAGGTTCTCGACTGCCTGCTTCCATCCGGACTGCTCGCGCACGTCGCCGGGCGAGTTGACCTCGGCGAACGCGACCTTCCCCTCGGCGTCGACGAGGAACGTGGCGCGCAGGGCCATGCCGGCCTTCTCGTTGAAGGCGCCGTAGGCCTGGGCGGTCACCCCGTGCGGCCAGAAGTCCGAGAGCAGCGGGAAGTCGAAGCCCTCCTTCTCGCGGAAGGCCTTGAGGCTGAACGTCGGGTCGGTGCTGACGGCGAGCACGGTCACCCCGGCGTCGGTGTAGACCGACAGCTCGTCGCGGAGCTGGCACAGCTCGCCGGTGCACAGACCGGAGAAGGCGAAGGGGTAGAAGACCAGCAGCACGGGGGTGCCCCGCAGGTCGGCGAGGGACACGACCTGCTTGTCCTGGTCGGAGAGCGAGAAGTCGGGAGCGGCGTCGCCGACGGAGAGCGTCATGTCCCCGATCGTGCCTCAGCGGCGGGTGCGCGCCGCCTTGGGGGTCACCAGGCGGATGCCCGACCAGTCCTTGGCCGCCGAGATGCTGCTGGTCTGCGAGAGCCCCGCGGTGGGAGCGGCCTCGGTGACGTCGCCGGGCTCGACGTGGCCCGGGCGCCCCGACTTGGGCACCAGCAGCCAGACGACACCCTCGTCGGCCAGCGACGCGATGGCGTCCACGAGGGCGTCGACCAGATCGCCGTCGTCCTCACGCCACCAGAGGATGACGACGTCGGCGACCTCATCGGTGTCCTCGTCGACCATCTCGCCACCCGAGAGATCGATGATGGCGTCGCGCAGGTCCTCGTCGGCATCCTCGTCCCAGCCGAGCTCCTGCACGACCATGCCCGGCTTGATGCCCAGCCGGGCCGCCATGCCGGCGCTGTCGACGCTCATCCCTGCTGCTCCTCCATGGGTGACTGTGCTGACTGATAGTGGGGTGGATGCTGCCTTGTCCGGGCGTCCGACGCGCGCGGAGGCGTCACGGACGTCCGCTGACGTGGCCTGGGACGGGTGGACTGCATCGGCTGCTGATGACGGACACGACCAGCGGGAGGGAGACCCGCACCCCGGTCATGTCACCCCTCTCGCCTCGCTGCGACCGCCGCCCAGCGGCGGCCGTCCCGGTACGGAACCCGTCACACCGAGCCACCGCTGGCGGAAGCGTAGGGCATGGCGCGCGTGACGCAAGCGCGCAGGAGCAGGGCATTCGGCCGGCGAGCCCCGCGCGAGACCAATGACTCCCCGCACAACACGGCAGGCCCACGTGACGTCGGTTACCCGGAGGGGAGACGATGGGGGCATGAGCGCACCGCAGCAGAAGGACGGCGATCCCGTCCAGGAGTCCGGCGCCCCCCGCGCGGTCATCACCGACGGGCTGCCCAGCCAGCTCCCCGACATCGATCCGGACGAGACCCAGGAGTGGCTCGACTCGCTCGACGCGGTCGTCGGGCACGCGGGCCGTGACCGTGCCCGCTATCTGATGCTCCGGCTGCTCGAGCGCAGCCGTGAGCAGCAGGTCGGCGTGCCGTCGCTGCGCAGCACCGACTACATCAACACCATCCCGCCCCAGCGCGAGCCGTGGTTCCCCGGCAACGAGGACGTCGAGCGCCGCATCCGCGCCTACATCCGCTGGAACGCCGCGATCATGGTCCACCGCGCCCAGCGGCCCGGGATCGCCGTCGGCGGGCACATCTCCTCCTACGCGAGCTCGGCTTCCCTCTACGAGGTCGGCTTCAACCACTTCTTCCGCGGCAAGGACCACCCCGGCGGCGGCGACCAGATCTGGTTCCAGGGCCACGCCTCCCCCGGCATCTACGCGCGCGCCTACCTCGAGGGCCGGCTGACCGAGAACCAGCTCGACGGCTTCCGCCAGGAGGTCAGCCACCCCGGCGGCGGCCTGTCGTCCTACCCCCACCCGCGGCTGATGCCGGAGTTCTGGGAGTTCCCGACCGTCTCGATGGGCCTGGGTCCCCTCAACGCGATCTACCAGGCGCGGTTCAACCGCTACCTGCACGGCCGCGGCATCAAGGACACCTCCGACCAGCACGTGTGGGCCTTCCTCGGCGACGGCGAGATGGACGAGCCGGAGTCGCTCGGCGCCATCGGCCTGGCCGCCCGGGAGGAACTGGACAACCTCACGTTCGTCGTCAACTGCAACCTGCAGCGCCTCGACGGCCCGGTACGCGGCAACGGCAAGATCATCCAGGAGCTGGAGTCCTTCTTCCGCGGCGCCGGCTGGAACGTCATCAAGGTGATCTGGGGCCGCGAGTGGGACGCGCTGCTGGCCGCCGACCGCGACGGCGCCCTGGTCAACCTGATGAACCAGACGCCGGACGGTGACTACCAGACCTACAAGGCCGAGGACGGCGCCTTCGTCCGCGAGCACTTCTTCGGCCGTGACCCGCGCACCCGCAAGCTCGTCGAGGGCATGAGCGACAAGGAGATCTGGAACCTCTCCCGCGGCGGCCACGACTACCGGAAGATGTACGCGGCCTACAAAGCAGCGATGGAGCACAAGGGCCAGCCCACGGTCATCCTCGCCAAGACCATCAAGGGCTGGACGCTGGGCAGCCACTTCGAGGGCCGCAACTCCACGCACCAGATGAAGAAGCTGACCGCCGAGGACCTCGCCGGGTTCCGCGACCGGCTTTACCTGGACATCCCCGACGAGGCGCTCGACAAGACGCTGCCGCCCTACTACAAGCCGGAGCCCGGCTCCGACGAGCTCGAGTACATGCTCGAGCGGCGCCGGCAGCTCGGTGGCGCCGTCCCGCGCCGGCGGTCGGAGTTCAAGCAGCTCAAGGCGCCGGAGGAGAAGGCGCTCGACATCCTCAAGAAGGGGTCGGGCAAGCAGGAGGTGGCGACGACGATGGCGTTCGTCCGCCTGCTGAAGGAGCTGCTGAAGGACAAGGAGCTCGGTCCGCGCTTCGTGCCGATCATCCCCGACGAGGCGCGCACGTTCGGCCTGGACGCCCTGTTCTCCTCGCACAAGATCTACAACCCGGCGGGGCAGCGGTACACCTCGGTCGACCGCGAACTGATGCTGGCGTACAAGGAATCCGAGTCGGGCGTGATCCTGCACGAGGGCATCAACGAGGCCGGCTCCACGGCGTCGTTCACCGCCGTCGGCAGCTCCTACGCCACGCACGGCGAGCCGATGATCCCGATCTACATCTTCTACTCGATGTTCGGGTTCCAGCGGACCGGCGACGGCTTCTGGGCCGCCGCAGACCAGATGGCCCGCGGCTTCGTCCTCGGCGCCACTGCCGGTCGGACGACGCTGAACGGCGAGGGCCTCCAGCACGAGGACGGCCATTCGCTGCTCCTCGCGCACACCAACCCCGCGGTGGTGTCCTACGACCCGGCGTTCTCCTACGAGGTCGCCCACATCACCAAGGACGCGCTGCTCCGAATGTACGGCGAGGACCCGGGCGGCCCGCTGGGCGGGAGCCGCTCGGCCGACGTCATGTACTACCTGACCGTCTACAACGAGCCGATCAGCCAGCCGGCCGAACCGGAGGACCTCGACGTCCAGGGCCTGCTCGCCGGCATGTACCGGTACGCCGAGGGGCCGCAGCTGGACGGTCCGGACGGCGGGGCGGGTGGGGGCATCAAGGCGCAGGTGCTCGCCTCGGGCGTCGCCCTGCCGTGGGCCATGCGTGCCCAGGAGCTGCTGGCGAACGACTGGAACGTCTCGGCCGACGTGTGGTCGGTGACCTCGTGGGGCCAATTGCGCCGGCAGGCCGACGAGGTGACCGAGCACAACCTGCTGCACCCGGAGGAGGAGGCACAGGTTCCCTACGTGACCTCGCGGCTGCAGGACGCGCACGGCCCCGTGATCGCGGTCTCGGACTGGATGCGCGCGGTCCCCGACCTCATCGCCCCGTACGCACCGCACGGGATGCAGTCGCTCGGCACCGACGGGTTCGGTCTGTCCGACACCCGGCCGGCGCTGCGGCGGCACTTCCACGTGGACGCCGAGTCGATCGTCGTCCGCACGCTGGCCTCGCTCGCCGACTGGAACCAGCTCGACCGCGAGGTCGTCCGTCAGGCGGTGGAGAAGTACCAGATCCGCGACGTGCAGGCCGCACCCGCGGAGGAGCGGTCCGACGAGAGCCCCGCCACCTGACAAGGGACCCGCGCGACGGTGACCCGGGCCTGCGGGTCACTGTCGTCGGCGGCGGGGTCGTCGGGCTGACCTGCGCGCTGGAGCTCTCGCGGGCCGGGCATCCGGTCGAGGTGCACACCGCCGACCCGGTCGGGGACACGACGTCCGCGGTGGCGGCGGCGCTGTGGTTCCCCTACCGGGCGGCGCCGGTGGACGCCGTCCTCCGCTGGGCGGCGACCTCGCTGGAGGTCTTCGCCGCCCTCGCGGAGGACCCGGCGAGCGGGGTCGCCCTGCGCCCGGGAACCGTGGTGCACCGCTCGCCCGAGCCCGACCTCTGGTGGTCCCCGGCCGTCCCCGGACACCGGCCGGCGACGGCCGGGGAGCTTCCGCCCGGAGCGACCGCGGGCACTCGGTGCACGCTGCCCGTGGTGGACATGGGCCGGTACCTGCCGTTCCTGCTCGACACCTGCCGCGCGACCGGCGTGACCGTCGTGCCGGGCGTGGTCGACCGGCTCGCCGACGTGCCCGGGGGCCTCCTCGTGGTCGCCGCCGGCCTGCGGTCGGGGCCGCTGCTCGACGACGACACCGGCGTCCCGGTGCAGGGGCAGGTCGTCCGGCTGGCCGATCCGGGCCTGACCGGCTGGCTGCTGGACGAGGACAACCCGGCCGGGCTGACCTACGTGGTGCCCCGCGGGGACGACGTCGTGGTGGGCGGCACCGCGGTCGAGGGCGCGACCGGCACCCAGCCCGACCCCGTCGTCGAGGCCGCGCTGCTGGAGCGGGCGTGGGCGCTGGTGCCCGCGCTGCGCGGCGCGCGGGTGCTGTCGCGGGCGGTCGGGCTGCGGCCCGGCCGGCCCACCGTGCGCCTGGACCGCACGCTGGTGGACGGCCGGCCGGTGATCGCCTGCTACGGGCACGGCGGCGCCGGGGTCACGCTCTCGTGGGGCTGCGCACGGGACGTCGTCGCGCTGGCCGGAGCCGGCTAGCGGTCGGTCGCGGTCTGGACGACGCCTTGCCAGGTCGCCTTGGCCCCGGCGTGCCCGACCCGGACCACCTGCTGGACGGTGCCGACGACGGCGACGACCGCGAGGACGCCCGCCACGATCGGCAGCCAGCGCGGGCGCCCGCCACCGGACGGCCGGTCGAGGAGCCACAGCCCCACGGCGACGGCGAACAGCCCGATGGCCCACGGCAGCATCCCGTCGGCCAGCTCGGCGTGCCGCTCGACGAGCGCGCTCCGCCCGACCGAGTGCTCCAGGCTCTCCCCGCTCTGGGTGGACAGCGGGACCAGCACCAGCGCGACGCCGGCCAGGAGCGGCGTCACGATCCCGAGGCGGCGGCGGGCGGTCGGCCAGAACGCGTGCAGCAGCACCAGGAGCGCGGCCAATGGGAGCAGGACCACGGTCGCGTGGACGACGATCGCGTGGGTGGGCAGTCCGAAGACGGTCTCGGGCACGGGTTCCTCCGGCTGGCAGTGGCGCGGTCGCCGGACAGTGACGCACGGCTTCCTGGGACGACCCTGTGAATGGCTCCGTCAGGCGGCCAGCGCCTGCAGCGCCATCAAGGCGTAGAGCGCGACCCCGGCCGGCAGCGGCTCCTCGTCGAAGACCACCAGGTTCGAGTGGTTGCCGGGCGCGGTCCCCGGCTCGAGGCCGGGCGGGCACGCCCCGAGGAACGCCATCGCGCCGGGCACCCGCTGCAGGACGTAGGAGAAGTCCTCGGCGCCCATCAGCGGCGCCCGCATCGGCACGCTGGCCGGCTCGCCCAGCATGACGGCGGCCGTCTCCAGTACGCACGCCGCGACCCCGGCGTCGTTCACCGTGACCGGGTAGCCCTCCTCGTGCACGAAGTCGACCTCGAGCCCGTGGGCCGCGGCGATGTGGGTGGCGACGCGCTCCACCGACGCCACGACGTCGGCGCGGCGTCCGGCCGAGAGCGTGCGGATCGTCCCCTCCATGAGCACCGAGTCGGGGATGACGTTGTTCGTCGAGCCTGCCTCGATGTGCGCGACGGTCACGACCGCCGGGTCGAACACGTCGACCCTGCGGGTCACCATCGACTGGAGCGCCAGGACGATCTCGGCGGCCACCGGGATGGGGTCGGCGGCGGTGTGCGGCATGGAGGCGTGCCCACCCCGGCCGTGGACCGTCATGCGCCACTGGTCCGCCGCTGCCATCAGCGGCCCGGGCCGGACGTTGATGGTGCCGCTGGCCATGTTCGCGATGCTGTGCAGCGCGAAGGCACCGCTGACCGGCGCCTCCGGGACGACGTCCAGCAGCCCCTCCTCGAGCATGTACCGGGCGCCGTGGAAGCCCTCCTCCCCCGGCTGCGCCATGAAGACGACCTGCCCGGCGAGCTCGTCGCGGCGCTCGGCCAAGAGCCGGGCCGCACCGAGCAGCATCGCCACGTGGGTGTCGTGCCCGCAGGCGTGCATGGCGCCGGGCACCTCCGAGGCGAACGGCAGGCCGGTGTCCTCGTGCACCGGCAGCGCGTCCATGTCGCCGCGCAGCAGGTAGGTGGGGCCGGGCCGGGCGCCGCGCAGGACCCCGACCACCGAGCTGGTCGACGTCCCCGTCGTCACCTCGACGGGCAGCTCGGCGAAGGCCTCCAGGACCAGCTCCTGGGTGTGCGGCAGGTGGAGCCCGATCTCCGGGTGCCGGTGCAGGCGCCGGCGCAGGTCGATCGTCCGGTCGGCGTCGCTGTAGGCGGCGGAGAGCAGATCGGCAGCGCTGGTCGGCATGCCTCCACTCTGGCCCACGGGTCAGTCAGTCGCGTGCCCAGGCAGGACGCGCGACGTCCAGCTGCCACACCAGCGCCATGCCCGCCTCCTCGACCTGCCGACCGTCCTGCTGCTCGACGAGCACGCCGTCGGCGCCGCGCAGCAGGAGCAGGCCGGCCGGTACGGCGTCACCCGGCGTGACGCGCGACCGCCACAGCCGTGCGTCCGGACGGCGCAGGTCGACCCAGCCGTCCTCGACGCGATGGACCCCATACGACGGCGGCGCCCCGGGGTCGGCGCTGCGCAGGTAGCACTGCAGCGCCCGCGCGCCGTCGTCCCCGGCCACCTCGTCGTGGGTCAGCCCCGAGCCCGCCCGCAGGACACCGACGTCGCCCGCGGCGAGGTCGACGCCGTCGCCCCAGCCGTGATGCAGCGAGCCGGCGAGGACCACCGCCACGACGTCGACGTCGCGGTGCTCGTGCCGGCCGTACCCGGTGCCCGGCGCCAGCCGGTCGTCGGCGATGCGCAGCAGGGGGCCGAGCGAGCCGTCGGTGGGCGCCAGCACGATGCGCTGCTCGAGCCCACTCACGACGTCGGCCGCAGCGAGGCCCGGCCCTCGGCGAGGGCACCGAAGACCAGGGCGGTCAGCAGCGACCAGCCGACGCCGAACGCCCAGCCGCCGACGACGTCGGACAGGAAGTGGACGCCGAGCCACATGCGCGTCAGGCCGACCAGCAGGACCAGTGCGATGCCCCCGGCGAGCGCCCACCGCCGCGGGCGGGCCGCGAGCAGCGGCCACGCGAGGATCAGGCCCACGGTCACGAGCGTGGCGATGCCCGACGCGTGGCCACTCGGGTAGCTCAGGGAGTCCAGCCGCGCGCCGCCCTCGGAGAAGTCGGGACGCACGCGCCCGAAGTACTCCTTCAGCAGCGACGTCACCGGGCCGACGAGGACCACCGCCGTGGCCAGCCATGCCGACGTCCACCAGAGCCGCCGGCGCAGGAGCAGGACGAGCACCGGGAGGAAGACGACGGCGCGGAACCACGACGTCCCGGGAGCCGTGAGGACCTCCAGCAGGACGTGCAGGGCCGCCGCGCTGTCGTCGCCCACGTACAGCGCCTCACTGACGGCGGCGTCCAGGCGCAGCTGCGGGCCGAAGTCCGCGCGCACCCCCGCGCCGAGCAGTGCCAGCACCACCAGGCAGACGGCGGTGCTGACGACGGCGGCGGGGACCGCCCGCACCGCACGCGTACGGGTGAGCGCGGCATTGCCGTCCGGGGGAACGTTCACCGCTCCACTCTCCCCGACCGCGATCCGCGTGACACGCTGGCGAGGTGGGCAGCCGGGTGAGCAACCGCCCGCCGAGCGAAGCGACGCTCCGGCGGCTGGAGCGCTCGTCCGGTGCCCTGGCCACCCGGGCCGTGGCCCGGATGGACGACGAGCTCCCCTGGTTCCGCGACATGCCGGCCGACCGGCGGTCCTGGGTCACCCTCGTCGCGCAGAACGGCATCGCCTCGCTCGTGGAGTGGTGCCGCGACCCGGGACGGCCACCGCGGCTGACCGGCGACGTGTTCGGCGCGGCTCCCCGGGAACTGGTCCGGGTGGTGGCCCTCAAGCAGACCGTCGACCTCATCAAGATCGTCGTGGACGTCCTGGAGGACCACGTCCCCTCCGTCGCGGAGCCGGGCGACGAGGACGCGCTGCACGTCGCCGTCCTCCAGTTCAGCCGCGAGGTCGCCTTCGCCACGGCCCACGTCTACGCGAGCTTCGCCGAGAACCGCGGGGCGTGGGACGCGCGGCTGGAGGCGCTCGTCGTCGACGCCCTGGTGCGCGGCGAGCGGTCCGACGAGCTGTCGGGGCGGGCGGCGGCTCTGGGCTGGGCGACGAGCACGCCGGTCGTCGTCCTGGTCGGTGCCACCCCGGAGGACGTCGAGGACCCGCACGCGGCGGTCCGCCGGACGGCCCGCTCGATGCGCAGCGAGGTGCTCGTGGGTGTGCACGCCGACCAGCTCGTCGTCGTCCTCGGCCGGGACGGGGGCCTGGAGGACGTCGCCGAGCGGGTCAGCGACCACTTCGGGAAGGGCCCGGTCGTCACCGGGCCGATCGTCGACGGCCTCGGCCACGCGGGTGAGTCCGCAGCCGCGGCCCTCGCGGGCCTGCGCGCCGCGCCCGCCTGGCCGGACGCGCCCCGGCCGGTGGCCGCCGACGCCCTGCTCGCCGAGCGCGCCCTGGACGGCGATCCGCTGGCCCGCACCCGACTGCACGACCAGGTGGCCGCGCCGCTGCAGGCGGCGGGCGGGGAGGTGCTGGAGACGGTGCGCGCCGTGCTCAACAGCGGCGGCAACCTGGAGGCCAGTGCGCGGGCGATCTTCGTCCACCCCAACACCATCCGGTACCGCCTCAAGCGGGCCGCCGACCTGACCGGGCTGTCGGCCACCGACGCCCGTGGCAGCTGGACGTTGCAGGTCGCCCTGGCCCTCGCCCAGCTGGACCAGGATCGCTCTCTCTGGCACTGAGCTCCCCCAGCAGACGTGTGTTCCCCACCACCGGACGTGCCTGAACCGGCCTTCCAGGGCACCCTTTTTGGAGGGTTCCCACAAAGATCAGCGGTGTGCTTTCGTGCCGCTCTGCGTCCCCACGCACCGAAGATCACTGGCACGGTGAACGGGTGCTCGCCGTCCTCGCCCCCGGACAGGGCGCGCAGAAGCCCGGAATGCTCACCGATTGGCTCGATCTGCCCGGAGCCGAATCCTTCTTCCGCTGGGCCGGCGCGATCGCCGACGCGGACCTCCTGACGCTCGGCACCACCGGCGACGCCGAGGCGATCAAGGACACCGCGGTCACCCAGCCGCTCGTCGTCGCCATGAGCCTGTTCATCGCCCGCGAGCTCGGCGGGCTGCCCGGCCCGGTCAGCCACACGCCGCACGCCGGCCGGGACGTCGTCATCGCCGGGCACAGCGTCGGGGAGCTCACCGCCGCCGCACTGGCCGGGGTCCTCTCGGTGGAGGCGGCGATCGCGCTCACCGCCGTCCGCGGTCGGGCCATGGCCGCCGCCTGCGCACAGACGCCGACCGGCATGTCCGCCGTCCTGGGGGGCGATCCCGACGAGGTGCTCGCCGCGATCGCGAAGCACGGCCTGACCCCGGCCAACATGAACGGCGCCGGGCAGATCGTCGCCGCCGGGTCGCTGGACGGCCTGGACGCGCTGAAGGCCGACCCGCCGGCCAAGGCCAGGATCATGCCGCTGTCGGTGGCCGGCGCCTTCCACACCGACTACATGGCCTCGGCCCGCGCGGAACTGCAGGGCCTGATCGGCGGGCTCCGCCCCGCCCAGCCCAGCCGCCTGCTGCTCTCCAACGCCGACGGCCACGCCGTCGACTCCGGCGCCGAGACGGTGTCCCGGCTGGTCAGCCAGGTCACCAGCCCGGTGCGCTTCGACGCATGTCTCGCCACCATGCGCGAGCTCGGCGTCACCGCCGTCCTCGAGCTGCCGCCCGCCGGGGCGCTGGCCGGCCTCGCCAAGCGGGAGTGGAAGGGCGCGGGCATCGACATCCTGGCGATCAACAGCCCCGGCGACCTCGACCGCGCCCGCGCGCTGATCGACGCCGAGCGCGGACGGGCCGAGGCCGAGCACCTCCCCGACTGGCGGGTGGTCGTTTCCCCCGTCCGCGGCACGGTCAGCCCAGCCGAGGTCGCCGAGGGCACCCGCGTCCCCGCCGGCTCCCCGCTCGGCTGCATCCGCAGCCGCCGCGAGGAGGTCAACGTCTCAGCCGCCTACGACGGGGTACTGGCCGAGTGGCTCGTCCACGACGGCGACCTCGTCGATGCAGGAGACCCGATCGCCCGTCTCTACCCGGAGGTCAGCGCGTGACAGACATCCAGCTGCCGGCCGTCGCCCCGGGGGCCCGCATCCTCGGGCTGGGCGCCTACCGTCCCCGTCGCCGGGTCACCAACGACGACCTCGCCCAGATGATGGACACCAACGACGAGTGGATCCAGAGCCGGGTCGGCATCGCCGAGCGCCGCTGGGCGAGCGAGGACGAGACCCTCGTCGAGATGGCCGTCGCAGCCGGCGGCAAGGCGATCGCGGCCAGCGGTCTGGCGCCCGACCAGATCGACCTCGTCATCGTGGCCAGCGCGAGCCTCCGGGTGCCGATCCCGGGCATCGGCCCGCAGGTCGGCCACCGGCTGGGCATCCCCCGCCCGGGCTCGTTCGACCTCAATGCCGGCTGCGCGGGCTTCTGCTACGCGCTCGGCGTGGCGTCCGACAGCATCCGCGCCGGTTCGTCGCGCAACGCCCTCGTCGTCGGCGTGGAGCGGCTCACCGACGTCACCAACCTCGAGGACCGGACGACGGCGGTCATCTTCGCCGACGGTGCGGGTGCGGCCCTGGTCGGCGCCTCCGAGGAACCGGGCATCGGACCCGCAGTCTGGGGCAGCGACGGCGACCAGTTCAACGCCATCGAGATCGCCGCCGGCAGCTCGACGATGACCATGGCGGGCCAGGCGGTCTACCGGTGGGCGACGACCAAGCTCACCGAGACGCTCGTGGCGGCCATGGAGCGGGCCGGCGTCACCCCCGCCGACATCGACGTGTTCGCGCCGCACCAGGCCAACCTGCGCATCGTCGAGTCCATGACCAAGCGGCTCGGCTTCGGCGAGGACGTCGTCGTCGCCCGCGACATCGTCCAGTCGGGCAACACCTCCGCCGCCTCCATCCCCTTGGCGCTCACCGCGCTGATGGAGTCGGGCGAGGCGAAGTCCGGCGATCTCGCCCTCGTGCTCGGCTACGGCGCCGGGCTGACCTTCGCCGGCCAGGTGCTCGTCCTGCCATGAGCGCAGTGAGCAGCTCCACCCCAGATCCCCGGGACATTCCGTCCCGGCCGACGGCGGCATTCCCCGCTCGTCGCAGAGCCCCCTTCGAGAGAGAGGACCCTTCGTGAGCGAGCTTGCGAGCGAACCGAGGAACACAGCAGCCCGGCGAACGGCAACGAGCGCCAGCGAGGAGCTGAAGTGAGCCGCGAGGACATCCAGACCGGTCTGGCCGAGATCCTGGAGGAGGTCGCCGGCGTCACGCCCGCCGACGCCACCCCCGAGAAGTCGTTCACCGACGACCTCGACGTCGACTCGCTGTCGATGGTCGAGATCGCCACCGCCGTCGAGGACAAGTTCGGCGTCGCCATCCCCGACGACGAGCTCGCCAACATCAAGACCGTCGGCGACGCGATCAGCTTCATCGAGAAGAACCAGGGCTGACCAAGGACCCCCCTGCCCCCCACCGCTCGCGGCGGGACCTTGCAGGGGGGCCTCACCCCGGCCGCCCGGCCACCATTCCAGGAGGAAGTCCATGAGCACGTCCACCGACGTCGTCGTCACCGGGCTCGGCGCCACCACACCCCTGGGTGGCGACGTCACCAGCACCTGGGAGGCGCTGCTGGCCGGGCGTTCGGGGGTCTCCCGGATCACCGAGGACTGGATCAAGGAGTTCCCGGCACAGCTCGTCGCCCGCCTCGCCCAGGAGCCCGCGGACCAGATCGACCGCGTCCGGGCCCGGCGCCTGGACCGCAGCCAGCAGGTGGCGGTCATCGCGGCCGAGGAGGCCTGGCGTCACTCCGGCGCCGGCGACGCCGGCGTCGACCCGCTGCGCATCGCCGTCGTCATCGGCACCGGCATCGGCGGCGCGCTCACCCTCCTCGGTCAGGACGACGTCCTCGAGGAGAAGGGGCCCAAGCGGGTCTCCCCCTTCACCATCCCGATGCTCATGCCCAACGGCCCGGCCGCCGCCGTCGGCCTCGCGATCGGCGCGAAGGGCGGCGTGCACGCACCCGTCAGCGCCTGCGCCTCCGGCGCCGAGGCGATCCGGTGGGGCCTGGACCTGATCCGCTTCGACCGCGCCGACGTCGTCCTCGTCGGTGGCACCGAGGCCTGCGTGCACCCGCTGCCGATGGCCGGCTTCGCCGCCATGCGCGCGATGAGCACCCGCAACGACGAGCCCGAGCGGGCCTCCCGCCCGTTCGACAAGGGCCGGGACGGTTTCGTGCTGGGTGAGGGCGCGGCGTGCATCGTGCTCGAGCGCGGCGATGCCGCCCGGGCGCGCGGCGCCCGCATCCACGCCCGGCTGGCCGGTGCCGCCGGCACCGCCGACGGCTACGACCTGGTCGCGCCGCACCCCGAGGGCGAAGGCGCTGCCCGCGCCATCACCGCGGCGCTCCGCGACGCCGGGCTCAGCCCCTCCGACATCCAGCACGTCAACGCCCACGCCACCTCGACCCCGGTGGGCGACACGGCGGAGGCCGCGGCGATCCGCTCCTCCCTCGGCGAGCACGTGCTGGTGAGCGCCACCAAGAGCCAGACCGGCCACCTGCTCGGCGCCGCCGGCGCCCTGGAGTCGGTGTTCACGATCCTCGCCCTCCGCGAGCAGATCGTGCCCGCCACGGCCAACCTCGAGGACCCGGACGACGACGCGGCCGTCCAGGCGCTCGACATCGTGCGCAACGAACCTCGCCGCACGTCCCTCACGGCCGCCGTCAACGACTCCTTCGGCTTCGGCGGCCACAACATCGCGCTGGTCTTCACCACGGCCTGAGCGACCGAATCCGCCTCTCCGAGGGCCTGGAGGTCCTGAGTTGACGACCGTTCAAGCCGCTCCACTCGTCCCCGCGCCGGACCCCCGCGACCCGGAGGACCGCCTGCAGCGGTTCTTCGACGCCGGGTCCATGCGCCCATTGGCCGCGCGCGACACGTCCGGGGTGCTGGCTGCCCGGGGCAGCGTCGAGGGCAGCCCGGTGATCGCCTTCTGCACCGACGCCACCGTCATGGGCGGCGCGATGGGCATCGACGGGTGCAAGCACATCGTCGATGCGATCGACACGGCGCTGCGGGAGCGGGTGCCGGTCGTCGGCATCTGGCACTCCGGCGGCGCCCGGCTGGCCGAGGGCGTCACGGCCCTGCACGCGGTCGGCGAGGTCTTCGCGGCCATGGTCCGGTCCTCCGGCCGCATCCCGCAGATCTCCGTGGTGCTCGGCCCCGCCGCGGGTGGCGCCGCCTACGGACCCGCGCTCACCGACCTGGTGATCATGGGACCGGCGGGGCGCGTCTTCGTCACCGGGCCGGACGTCGTCCGGTCGGTGACCGGTGAGGACGTCGACATGGAGAGCCTCGGTGGCCCCGACACCCACGGCCGGCGCAGCGGCGTCGTCCACGTCGTGACCGACTCCGAGCCCGCGGCGCTCGAGACCGCGCGGATGGCGGTCGACCTGCTGGCCGCCCAGGGCACGTTCGCCCCGGCCGAGGGGGAGCACGACGTCGACCTCGGGGC
Organism: Blastococcus sp. CT_GayMR16; assembly: GCF_004570875.1. Lineage (GTDB taxonomy): Bacteria > Actinomycetota > Actinomycetes > Mycobacteriales > Geodermatophilaceae > Blastococcus_B. The sequence continues at coordinate 201,278 of NZ_SPQK01000004.1, forward strand.
GATGCTGCCCGAGCAGCGCAACCGCGCCTACGACGTCAAGCCGGTGGTCGCTGCCCTGCTCGACAGCCCAGGCCTCGAGCTGCACCCGCGGTTCGCGCCGAACGTCGTCACGACGCTGGGCCGCCTGGCCGGCCGAACCGTCGGGGTGATCGCGAACAACCCGCTGCGGCTCGGCGGCTGCCTGGACTCGGCCTCGGCGGAGAAGGCGGCCCGGTTCGTGCGCATGTGCGACGCGTTCGGGGTGCCGCTGGTCGTCCTGGTCGACGTCCCGGGGTACCTGCCCGGCGTCGGGCAGGAGTGGGACGGCGTGGTCCGGCGCGGGGCGAAGCTGCTGCACGCCTTCGCCGAGGCCGTGGTGCCGCGGGTGACGCTGGTGACCCGCAAGTCCTATGGCGGCGCCTACATCGCGATGAACGCGCGGTCCCTCGGGGCCACCACCGTGTTCGCCTGGCCGGGGGCCGAGGTCGCCGTCATGGGCGCGAAGGCCGCCGTCGGCATCCTGCACCGGAAGAAGCTCGCCGCGGTCCCGCCGCACGAGCGCGAGGCCCTGCACGCGCAGCTCGCCGAGGAGCACGAGCGGATCGCCGGCGGGGTGAACCGGGCCCTGGAGATCGGCGTCGTGGACGAGGTCGTGGAGCCGAGCCAGACCAAGCGCCGGCTGGTCGAGGCGCTGGCGGCCGCACCTCCCGGACGCGGGGCGCACGGCAACATCCCGCTGTGACCCTCGATGATCAGGTGACCTGATCATTAAGGGTCCTGGCTCACGGTCGATGCTGAGCCAGGACCCCTGACGATCAGGTCACCTGATCATCATGCGAGCCATGAAGTAGGTCGTTCGGACGCCGCTTCCCCGACGGCGCCCGAACGACCGGCCTCAGATTACGACGACTCCGCGGGTCTGGCGGGAGTGCGTAGTGGATCTGTTATCTGGGACGACGGCCTCAGACGACCTGGTGCAGCCAGGTGACGGGGCTGCCGTCGCCGGCATGCCGGTAAACCTCCAGGTCGGCGTCCCAGGCCGCACCGAGGAGCTCGTCCACGCCGTGCCGGAACGCCTCGATGGAGGACGTCGTGGCCGCGAGGTGCCGCAACTGCTGCTCGCTGATCATGATGTCGCCGTTGGCGCTGGTCGGGGCGCGGAAGACGCCCTGGCCCGGCACGTACGACATGCGCTCGCCGTCGTTGCCGTGGCTGGCTTCCTCGGTCACCTCGAAGCGCAGCATCGGCCACGCGCGCAGCGCAGCCACCAGCTTGGCGCCGGTACCGGGCGAACCGGTCCAGGCCACCTCGGACCGGTAGGAACCATGTGCCGCGGGCTGTTCGGCCCACGACAGGGAAACCGGCGCGCCGACGACGCGTTCGAGCGCCCATTCGACGTGCTGGCAGAGCGCCTTCGGGCACGCGTGCACGAAGACGACACCCTGGGTAGACCGTCGCTGCACGGGGCACCTCCATCGACTCGATTGGTCTCGTCTTCCCCTACGGACCATCGATTCGGTGACGCGCTGTATTCGGCAGTGACGGAGCAGGGCTCCTGCAGACAGTGTGCACGATGAGGGCCGCATCGCGCCAGCCCGGCTGCGACAGTTGGGACGAATGTGACAGAAGGTCACTGCTGGTGCGTCTTACTGCTGGTCAAACGCACTACCATGGAGTACGGCACCGCGTCCACCGGATCTGGCGCGTCTCCGTGGACTCTCCACGAAGCACCGGAAGGGCTGCTCAGGAGCGTGTTCGAGAACATGCCGAGGTGGGGCTCCCCGATCACGGAGAGTGATAGTCGCCCGATCGACGCCGGTGGAGGCGCGCGGTGCGTGGCGACGTCCTCACCCTCCGACGGTCGCCTGCAGGTCGCTGCGCGGCACGACCCGGACGGCGGAGAACGCCAGGTCCTGCGCGGGGACGTCGGTCCAGTCCAGCTCCACCACCTGGCCGGCCCGGAGCACCCCGCCGGAGTGGCTGTGCTCGATGACCGATGCGTCGGCCCAACAGCCGCCGGGGGTCTCGGTGGCCTCGATGACCGCTCCCCCACGTGCGTCGTCCCAGCGGATGACGGTGCCGAGGGTCGTGCCGGAACGGGTCATGCCCGTCAGGCTGACCGCTCCGGCACGCCGGATCAAGCGGTAGGGACGTCGCTCAGGGGGCGAGCATCGTGACGCAGTTGCCGCCCACGCTCTTCGAGCGGTACATGGCGGCGTCCGCGCGGTGCATGAGGTCCTGGACGTCGTCGCCGGGCTCGACCTCGGCGACACCGACGCTGGCGGTCACCCCGGAGGCGGCGCCGACCGCCGCGACGGCCTGACGGAGCCGCTCGGCGAGCATCTCGCCGGAGAAGGTCACCGAGACGTCGGCCAGGACGGCGAACTCGTCCCCGCCGAGGCGCGCGACGGTGTCGGTCTCCCGGACCGCGCCGCCCAGCGCCGTCGCCACCGACCGCAGCATGTAGTCACCGGCCGCGTGACCGCCGGCGTCGTTGACGGCCTTGAACCGGTCGAGGTCGACCAGGCACACCACGGTCTGGTGGCCCCAGGCTGCGGCGTCGACGGCGGAGGCGACGCGCTCGAGGTAGGCACGCCGGTTCGGGATGCCGGTGAGCGGGTCGGTCGCAGCCAGCGTCTCCTGGGTGCGGATCAGCATCACCTGGCGGTCGTAGGCCGCCCACGAGTTGGCCGAGGCCATCGCGCAGATCATCGTGAAGGACACCATGACCGCCAGGAAGAACAGCCCGGACGTCGTCACGTGCGGCAGCTCGATGATGAGGAAGTAGGCGACGGTCATGGTGGCGCCCATGGCGACCACCCCGTAGGGGGAGTACGCCACCGCCATGTAGGTGAGCGTCAGGAACAGCAGGGCGTCCAGCGGGCTGGACGCTCCCCCGTCGAGGTGGGTGCCGAGGATGACCAGGGCGCTCGTCCCGAGCGTCCACGCGTAGAACATCGTCGGACCACGGCTGTCGCGCATCATGGCCTGCAGCGGCAGGAGGAGCAGGAACGGGACGCCGACGATGACCAGCCCGGTGAGGGCGAGGAGCAGGCGGTTGTGCCGCCCGGGGCTGTCGGTGATCAGCACGTATCCGACGACCGACCAGGCAGCGACCTCGCTGAGCAGCACGCCGTTGCGTACGTGGCGGATCCAGTAGGCGACCCGGTCGTCGTCGCCGGCCAAGGGCCGGTACAGCCCAGCGCGCAGCGCCGCACCCAGCCGGCGGAGGAAGCCCGCTCGGGCCGAGGCGCGCAGGGGCGCACTGGTGGCACGGCGGTCGCCGGCCGGAATCTCGTCCACGGTCCAGCGATCGACCGGCCCGGGGCACTCCTTGACCGTCCCCTCACCCCACGGGGGGAGAGCAGTTGCCGCCGGGGCGTGGCGCGTGCCACGTCCCTGAACGCGGGATCGATGCCTGCCCGGGCCCGGGAGGGGTAGGGCGCATCCGTGGGCATTTCCCAGGGAATGGCGGACGCCGGCCGCGAACAGGTCGGCAGCATGGTGCTGGGCGCGTGGGACGCCTTTCTCGAGCAGGCGGAGACGGTCGACCTGACCCGCCGGTCCCGACTCGACGGATGGCGTGCGCAGGAGATCTGCGTGCACCTGGGCTGCTGGGACGACCACACGGCGATGGCCGACCTGATCGCCTCCGCGCGGGCGGACGGCACCGGCACACCCCCTGACGTCGACGCGGTCAACGCGCGGGTCACCGCCGCGCACCGGGACGCCTCCCGAGAGGAGGTGCTCGCCGCCCTGCGCCGCAACCGCGAGGCGACCGCCCGCTACCTGGCCGAGGAGCCGGTCGAGCTCGACACCGCGCCCACCGTCTCGGTGGTCGGCCGGATCCCGCTGCTCAGCGTCGTCCTGGGGCAGGCCTACGAGCTCGCCGTCCACGGGCTGGACCTGGTGTCCTGCGGTGCCGCTCCCCCGCCCCCGGCGGTGCTGCAGTCGGGTCTCGCCGCCCTGGTCGACGTGACGGGCGCCCTGGCCGCGTCGCTGGACATCACCGGCGGGGTGACGCTGGCGACGCCGGACGGCGGGTGGGCCTTCGCTGCCGACCCGCACGGCTGGACGGTGCACCGGGTCGCCGCCGGCGAGCACGAGGGCCCTGCCGTCGAGGCGCCGGCCGACCTGCTGCTCGAGGCGGCGTCCGGCCGGATCAACCCGGTCCCCGCCGTGGCCCGCCGCCGGCTGAAGGTGCACGAGGTCGGCGGCCTGCTGAAGCTGGCGCCGATCGTCCAGGCGGTCCCGGGCATCCCGGGCGGGCCGATCCTGCAGCTGGCTGCCAAGACCGTCGGCGGCGCCGGCGGCATGCTCGGCCGGCTGTTCGGCAGGGGCTAGCCGCCCCCGTCCCGGAGCTGCAGGGCCCGGGTCGGGCAGGCGGCGGCCACCCGTCTCGCGGTCCGGACCAGGTCCGGAGGCAGCTCGCCGCGGACGAGCAACGGATAGCCCCACTCGTCGAGGCGAATGCCCTCGGGCAGCAGTTCGGCGCACAGGCCGTGGCCCGTGCACCGGATCGGGTCCACCCCGAGCCGGGTCACCGCGTGCTCCCGGGCACCGGGAGGAACGGCTGTGCGGTGCGGGCGGTGCAGCGGCCGGTCCGGTGGAGGGCCAGTTCGGGTTCGAAGACCCGCAGCGCGCTGGCGACGAGCCGCACGCTCGAGTCGGGATGGGAGCAGGCACCGCGCCCGGGCAGGAGCCCCGACCAGCGGTGCACGTCGGCGAGCAGCCCGGACGGCGGAGGCGTCGGGCGGGCCAGCACATCCAGCGCGGCGGCGATGCGCGGCAGCCCGTTGAGACACGGCCCGCACTGCCCGGCGGACTGCGCGGCGAGGTAGCCGACCACGCGCGCCGTCTCCCGCAGGCCGCAGCGGTCGGCGGGGAGGGCAGCGAGCACGCCCGCCCCCAGGGCGGCGTCCGCCTGCGCGAGGCCGACCGGGTCGAGGGTCAGGTGCGCGGCGCGACCGGCCTCGACCCAGGTTCCCGCGTACCCGCCGATCAGCACCGCCTGCACTCCGTCGCCCAGGCGCAGGACGTCGCCCAGCCGCGAGCTGAGGGCGACGTCGACGACGTCCACCCAGGAGGTGCCGGCTATCTCCATCCGCCGCGTGACCAGCAGGGAGGATGCGGCGGCATCGTTCCCGCGGGCGACCAGGGCCAGCCGCGCGAGGGTCTCGACGTTCAGGACGAGCGTCGGGCGGCCGTCGACGCCTCTCTCCCGGACAGGGGGGAACTTGCTGCGCGGCAGCGGGGCCTTCCCGTCCAAGGCGGCGCAGAGCGCGGACTCCTCCCCCGCCAGGAACGTGCCCGCCACCGGGCGCAGGCGGACCCCCAGCCGATCCCCGCGATCGCCGAGGAGGCGGGCCAGGCCTGGGAGCAGCGCCGGATCGGCCGCCAGGTAGGCGCTCGTCGCCCCCACTGCGGCGGCCGCGAGCGCGAGGCCGTCGAACACGAGGTGCGGCGCGCGGACGAGCAGGACGGCGTCCTTGGCCGCGGCCGGCTCCCCCTCGGAGCCGTTGGCGACGACGACCGGCGCCCGCCCGGTCGCGGCGGCAGCCGCGGCCACGCTCCGCAGCTTCGCTGCCGTAGGGAACCCGGCGCCACCCCGACCGGTCAGGGCGGCCCGCTCGACGAGCCCGTGCAGGTCGACCACGGGCAGCGCGCCGTGCGCGCCCAGGTGGTCGGCCATCTCAGGGCCCGGCACGTCGAGCGGGCCGCGGATCAGGAGAGGTGCGGTCATGGCGGTCATCCGTTCCGGAAGACGCCCACCGGGCGTCCGGTCGACAGGGCGGCGGAGGTGCTGGCAAGGGCGGCGGCTGCCCGTTCGAAGGGGGGTGGCGTTGTGCGCCGGGCCCGCAGAGCGGCGGCCGAGGCCCAGGTCGTGGCGACCGCGCAGGCCAGGACGACGGCGAGCAGCCACCCCCCGCCGAGGTCGGTGCCGGCGGTGAGGCCGTGCACGAAGGCCAGCGGCCAGAGCACATATGTCGTCAGGTGCACGGCCTTCCAGACCCGCTGCGGCAGCCGCTCGCGCAGCAGGCTGGTGACGACCACCAGCAGGAGCAGGTCCGCCGCGAGGGTGCCGAGGCCGATCGCGAGCGGCCGGTACCCGGCGGTGAACGGGACGAGGACGTCGGCGGTCCCGATGTCGACGTAGGAGTCGACGACGGCGGTGAGCACGTGGGTGACGAGCAGCAGCGCCGTGAGGAGCCCGACGTTGCGGTGCAGGCCGGTGACGGCGAAGCGCGGCAGCCCTGGCACCCGTCCGTGCCGGCGGACGACCGTGCCCAGGACGACGGTGACCGTCATCAGCACCAGCGTGACGATGCCCGTGGCCCGGTTGAGGTACCAGAGCACCTCGCCGGTCACGCGGCCTGCTCCACGGGCCAGCCGCCGGCGGTGAGCACCTGACCGTCGGGAGTCACGAGGCGGACGGGCAGGTGCGCCGCACGAAGCAGCGACCAGATCCGGTGACCACGGACGACGGCTGCGGTGCTCAGCACGTTCGCGTCGACGCAGGTGCCCGCGGCCGCGGAGACGGTCCGCCAGGCCGGCACCGGCGGCAAACCGGTGCGGGGGTCGATGAGGTGGTTGAGCCACAGCCCGTCGCGCTGCCAGCGACGCGCGCGGACCGACGAGGTGGCCAGGCCACCGTCGTGGAGGGTGACGACTGCGGCGGGCCCGGCCGGCTCGGCGTCCGGATTGCCGGTGACGTCCTCGACCCGGATCCGCCAGCCACCCTCGGGAGCCGGGCCGGCGACGGCGATGTCGCCGCCGATCGAGACCAGGCAGCCGCTGCCGGTCGCTGCGGTGACGGCACCGGCCGCGGTGTCGGCGGTCCACGCCTTGGCAGTGGCGCCGAGGTCCAGCCGGACGCCGGGGGCGACGCGGACGCGGCCGGCGTCCTCGTCGAGCTCGATGGTGCGCCAGCCGGGTGCGGGGGTGGCGACGACGATCCCGTCCGCGGAGATCTCGGAGACGTCGCGGTCGTAGCCGAGCCCGGAGAGGGCGGCGCCGACGGTCGGGTCGACGTCCCCGTCGGTGAGCCGGGCGGCGCGGAGGGCGACGGCGATCAGTTCGGTGAACAGCGGGCTGATCGTCGTCCATTCGCCGTGGGCCGTGTCGACCGCGGCGAGCTCGGAGTCCTCGCGGAAGCGGCTGGCGGCGAGGTCGACGTCGGCCAGCAGGTCGGTCACCAGCTCGCGGGCGTCGTCCAGCGCGGCGGGGTCGGTGACGGCGACGCGGACGCGACAGGTCCACGCCGTCCAGTCGGCGGCGGCGATCACGATCCACCGCTCGAGGCGTGCGAGCCGCTGGAACCGGTGGTCCCCAGCGACTGCGAGGGCGCGGTGAACTGATCCGTGCCGGTGGTCGTGCCCGAGTCGTCGGACGAAGCCTCGTCGGTCGTCGCGGCCGAGGCGGTGTCAGCGGCCACGTACCAGGCGAGTCCGCCGGTGCCGACGACGGCGGCGGCACCCAGGGCGGCGGTCGTGACGCGGAGCCGGTGGACTCCGGTACGGCGGGCCGTGAAGGGGTCGTTCTGCATGGCGGGCTCCTCAGGTCGTCAGTGACGACGGTGAGGGCTCGACCTCCGCCCAGCCGGTGTACCGGCTGTGCGCCGGCTGTGAACGTGGGAGCGGCAGGCTCCGGTCGAGCGAGGAGCATCTGGCAGGCTGGCGGCACTCCGGGGCGGTAGCTCAGCTGGTCAGAGCATGGGACTCATAATCCCTGGGTCGTGGGTTCGAGCCCCACCCGCCCCACCATGAATCGCCTGGTCAGCGGCTTGCTGGCCCGGCTCGGACGTTGGTAGTTCCACCGTTGCCCCACCGGTTGACCCAACTAGCTGTGGATAACTGTGCGCAGCACAGCTCGTCCAATCCCCCGCGCTCCCTTGGCCGATCTGTATGTCCGTGTACGGTGGCCGGGCAACTGGCGCAGTACCTCGTAAACGTCACCCCGCATCGAGCGGGGTCGCTAAAGGCCCACACGGAGCCCCTGCCCCGCCATCGAGCGGGCGAGCAAACCGTGGACCCGCGCTGCACGGACTGGCGCGCAAGTCGGGCGAACTCAGATGACACCCCCTCTGGGTTCGGTCCGGCTTCTTTTCGTTCTCGGGCGGAACCCTCCACTTCTTCTGGAGGACGACCCACCATGCCCACCACCAAGCTCAGCCCATCGGACCAGATGTGGTCCGACAAGGAGGCCGCCGCCTTCCTCGGCGTCTCCTGTGTGACCGTTCGCCGGCTCCGCTACCGAGGCGTACTGCCGTACCGCAAGGTCGGCGCCGCCGTGCGCATCCCGCGTAGCGCTGTGCTCGCCTACGGGGCGCCCCAGACCAACGACGGTGCGGCATGACCCGCGCCGTGGTCATCCGGGTGCTGGATCGCCAATGGATCCCGCTTCAGGTTGCGGAGCGCGCCATGAGGCAACAGGCGGAAGAGCTGCGAGCCGAGCGAGAGACGCAGGACGTCAGTCTGCGACCGGCCGTCAACGCGGACATCGCGCAGGTTCTCGCAGCGGCTACTCAGGTTCGCGCCATGTGGACAGCGCAGGAGCGGGAAGTTGACCTTGACGACATCGACGGTCTGTGGGACCCGATGATCGACCAGTTCGGCTCTCTACCCCCGTTGGCCGAGGTGCTGCCCGAGCAGGGCTTCCGGCTGTGCGGCACGAGAGTCGCCGTGTTCCTGCGGTTCGCGGACAGCACCTCCACTGAGGACCCCGAAGTGGTCTGGGTGGACGAGTTCTCGGCGTAGTTCAGTTCGGCTGACCCGCCCCTCTGTCACCCCACGCCACGCCCCTTCTCGTCTTGAGGAGTGGCGTGGGGTGACCCGCGCGGATGGGCTGTTCCGTACTGCCCGGATGCTCTTTGCCAACTCAACAGCGGTATTTCTGAACGCAAGTTCCACTTCCCGTCGACTAGCGGGCTGAAAGATTCCCACGCGGCTCCGTCCAGCCGCTGTTTAGTGGTTGTTGCGGCCGCATAAAGCCGCCACCACCGACCACCGGAGGCAATCTTGTTTCGACCACGAGGTAGGCCGACCATCGCGGGCAGCGAACTGCGTGTACGGCTCACCGACAGTGACCGTCGATACGTCGAGTCGATGAGTCGCGTCATGAACGTCAGCTACTCCGAATTCTTTCGAATGGTGCTGAAGACCATCCGCGAAGAGAACAGGGAGATTGTCCGATGAGTTACACGCCGAACCTTCGAGCACTGGAGACGGCTATCGGCCACTTGCGCGAAGGACTGACCGCCGTCGACGACGACGTGTTGGTGCTGCGGGACCGCGAGAAGCGCCTGGCCGCCATGGAAGCCGAAGACGACGGCGACCTGGCCGCGCAGTACGGATTGGAGGCGAACTGACGTGGGCGTCTTGGACGTGGGCGTGTCCCGCACCCCAGCTCAGGCGCGGGCCGCACTTCAGGAGCTGAACGCTCCGAACCCGGTCGTGTTCGAGCAGGTCAAGAAGGAAGTGGAACGCCGCATCGGGGAGTTGACCGGCCCTGTCGTGCAGGGCGCTCAGGACAGCCTCGCCGCGATGAACGAGGAAGCAGCCGAGCTGATCCAGGCGGCTGCCGAACACGACGAGGCGCTGGAAGCTCTGCGCCGCCGGATCAAGCGCCGCGAGATCACTGCGAAGGACGCCCGCAAGGAGCGCGACCGCATCCGTCGCGAGGAGATGAAGCTCAGCCAGCTTCTGGACTCCATCACGGCTGCGCACGAGCGCGAGGTCTATGTGCGTGACCACCCGGAGGACGTGCTCAACGTTCTCTACGAGCGGTATCCGGCACTTCCCCGGCCGCAGTTCCCGATCTGACCCAGATAGTCGAAAGAGCCGGGGCGGCAGCAGTTGCTCGACACGGCTTCTGCTACCCCGGCTCTTTCGGCCAACACATCCACCAAGGAGGCCCGAATGGGCACTACCACACTAACCCAGGCACGCACCCTGCGGTCATCCGGTTCCCCGCTGAGTGGTCGAGAAATTTTGATGCTCCGTGGATCACACGAGGTCGCTCTAGCGCCGAATGGAACGCCGTCGACCGTTAGTGATCTGGTTGAGCGGTGGCTCGAAATAAGTCACGATCCGACAATGCCGATTGACGTTCTCCGCAGAGAACTGCGGCTGGCCCTGTACGGCGAGGCGCCGGACTTCCGAACTGAGTGCGCGTGGCAGCGGCTTGCCGACCAAGACCTCGCGGACGCCGTGAGCGACGACGTGGTGCGGCTCGTCCGCCGCAGCAGCCGGGGTCGTCGGTGACGACATTCCGACACAACGGAGGCGGGCTCGCCGATCCGAAGGCGGTCGCTGCCCAGGGGTGGGCCCGCAAGGGCTGGCCGGTGTTCCCGCTCGACGGCAAGCATCCCCTCGTGAAGTGGCAGGACGCGGCCACCACGGACCCGGCCCGCGTTCGAGCGCTCTGGCGGAAGCATCCCGGCGCCAACGTCGGTGTCGTGACGGGGGTTCGCTCGGGCGTGTTCGTCCTCGACGTGGACGGCGATGAAGGGCGCGCCAGTCTGGCGAGCCTGGAACGCCAGCACGGCCGAATTCCGAAGACGTACCGGGTGCGCAGTGGCCGGGGCGAGCACATCTACTTCCGCGCCGTCGAGGGGTTGCGCAACCGGGCAGCCGTGCGGACGGGGCTGGATGTTCGCGGCGAAGGCGGTCTCGTCGTCGCGGCTGGTTCGGTGCATGCCAGTGGCAGCACCTACGACGCCGTGGACGAGTGCGCGTCGGTGACCACCGCCCCTGAGTGGCTGCTGGCTGCCCTGGCGAGCCCCAACGGCGGGGCAACGGCCACCACCCGGTCTGTTGGGGTGCCGGTGGCCGACTACGTGGCTGGTGCCGTCGCCGCCGAGGTAGAGACGCTGGCGACTACCCGAGCCGGCGGACGCAACGACCAGCTGAATCGAAGCGCCTGCGCTCTCGGGCACTACGTCGGCAGCGGCCAGGCCGACGAGGCCGAGGTCTTCGACGCGCTGTTGGGCGCCGCGCTGGACATCGACCTGCCGGAAGCGGAGGCCCGCGCCACGATCCGCAGCGGGCTGAACGCGGGCAAGGCCGAACCGGTGCGCCTCGTCAGCGCGGCGAAGAGGAAGCCAGGCGACGACGAAGACGTCGACGACGTGCTGGCCCTGGTCCGGGCCACCTTCCTCTCCAACCAGGCTGATGAGTCCGACCATCTCGACGGGCTGATGGACGACGACCAGCTCGCCAGCCTGCCGCCGGTCGAGTGGGTCATCGACGGCTGGGTTCCCCGTGGGGCGTACTCGGTTCTGTACGGGCCGCCCGGCGCCGGGAAGACCATCGCGCTGACCGGTATGGGCCTGGCGGTGCGTCGCGGCACACGCTGGCAGAACGGCGCCCGCAACACGACGCAGACCGGCGTTCTCTTCTACCAAGGCGAGGGCTTGCGGAAGGTCAAGGACCACGTCGACGCCTGGAAGCTGCGTTACCCCAGCGACCGGCACATGGCCCCGGTCCGCTATCGGGACAAGACCTTCGACGTCACCACCGAGAGTGGCGTAGCGGCTGTCATCCGCACGGTGCAGAAGCTCGAAGCCGACACCGGCGAACCGGTGGGCATGGTGATTATCGACCCGCTGGTGGAGTTCATGACCGGCGAAGAGAACGGCGAAGGGATGTTGCTCGCCGCCCGAGGGCTACGGGCGCTGGCACAAATTCTCGACTGCGCCGTGGTGGTCGGGCACCACACCAACGCCAACGAGAGCCGAGAGCGCGGTGCGGCCTTCCTCCGGATGGGCGCCGGACTGTTCATGCGGCTCAGTGAAACGGATGAAGGCGGCACCGGTCGCGGCCTGGTTCAGGACAAGAACCGGTTCGAGGAAAGGCAGGCCATCGAGCTGGACATGGTTCGCACGGGGCCGTCCGTCGTTCTCGAATGGCAGGGCGTCGTGAGCGCCCGAGAGTTCGCGGCCGAGCAGAAGTCGAAGGCCGTCGAGAAGGCCGCGGAGAAGAAGGTGGAGCAGAAGCGGGCGGGCAATGACCAGCTTCGGCGCAGGGTTCTCTCCTATTTGCGCGAGCACCCTCGCGCCTCGAAGAACACGGTGGCCGCTGGCATCGGCGGTAATCGGAGCGAAGTGCTCTTCATGCTCGATTTGCTGACGGAGGAGGGAGTCGTCATTCGAGAACAGGGAGCCGGAAAAGCACAGTTCCACTCGCTGGCTTGACGCGCAGAAGGGCAGTGGTACCGGTGGTACCGGACCAGTACCGGTACCGGTGCGCGGTGGGCGGTACTGGTACCAGTTCCGGCCCCCCTACGGGGTGGCCGGGAACCGGTGACCAGCTACCACCACTCCCACTAGGCGGCCTGGAACCACTCAATGCAAGAGAAGGAGGAACACAGGATGAGCAAGAAGAAGAGGCGGGTTCGAACTGACGACCCGGTGAAGTGCATCGCGCACTCGTCGCGGACGGGCAATCCATGCAAGAACCCACCCATGCAAGGCGGGAACGTCTGCCGGATGCACGGTGGGGCCGCCGCCCAGGTGCGTCGTCGGGCGGCTGAGCGCATCGCCCTGGCCAGTGATCCAGCCGCCGCGAAGCTGATCGCCTTCATGAATGACGAGAGCGTTCCGCACAACGTTCGACTCGCGGCCGCGAAGGATCTTCTCGACCGAGCGCAGGTCTCCGGCAAGACGACCGTTGAGATCGAGGTGCCCGCGTGGCAGCAGATCCTCGAAGGGGTGGTTGCAAGCGTCGAGCCCGGCGTGCAGATGCGCCCGTTCGCGGAAGCGCAGGGCGCCCCGGACCCGCTGGTGGTCGCGGCGGAACGTGTCGAAGCGGAGCGCGAACTGGCCCGCTACCAGGCCGAGCCCCACGACGCCGACTGGTCGGACGCCTTCGCCTACGGCTCCGAACCGCCCCGGCCCGCCCCGGTGCAGGAGCCGGCGACGCCTATGAGGAACGGAGCCGACCGACCGCCGCCCGAGCACCCGCTGCCGGAACGGCGCCGCATCGAGCCGGACGACCCTGACTACTGGGCCGTGCCCCGGACCTACCGGCCCACCCCACGACAGCCCAGCAAGGGCCGCATCGCCGGGCGCCGCCGCTGACGCCGACGCCAGCGCCCTGGGCGCCGACGTGCGCCGATGGACTGGTGCCGGTCGGGTGCTGGCACACCCTCCCCAAGGACGCCGCCTGGCGGGCCGCCAGCGGTCGCCGGCGACGCCGAACGGGACGTATCGGCGTCGCGGCCGGGTCCACAGAGAGTGGAGGTCAGAAAGTCCTGAACTTTCGGGGCCGGGTTCTGTGAGCTGAGTGGGTCCGCACCACACGAGTCACCGCCCAGGAGGCACCCCGTGACCAGCACCAAGACCACCACCACCCCGGCCACCGTCGACACCGAGGAGTCGGCCACTCGCGTCGGCCCCATGCACCAGGCGTTCGCCGACTTCCTGAACGGTCAGCACGGCGCAAACGGCATCACCGCCGAGCAGGTGTTCCTCGTGACCAGCAAGCGCAAGGCGTTCCGCAGCACCGACACGTACCGGGTCGAGGTGAAGGCCGCACAGGAGCAGGCCAAGGCCGCCGACCTGGCCGCCAAGGAGCAGCGGGCGCAGGAGCGGGCCGCCGACCGCCAGCGCAAGGCGGAGGAGAAGGCGGCAGCCGCTGCGGCGGCCAAGGCCAAGGCCGATGCGGAGAAGGTGGCTGCCAAGGCTCCCGAGCCCGCCCCGGTCGAGAAGAAGGCCCCGGCTGCCAAGGCTCCGGCCGCGAAGCCCGCGCCGAAGAAGGCCGCCGCCGCCAAGGCGAACCCTGCCAAGACCGCCTGACAGACCCGGCTACGAGCCCCAGGAGGCCACCATGATCGAGATCGTTGGGCTGTACAGCCTCACGGAGACGCCAACCGGCAAGCCGGTGGAGGAGTTGTTGGCCGCGTTCGCTGCGGCTGGCATCTCTGCCACGCAAGAGGGCGCCGGAACGAGCGTCGGCAGTGGCGAGCGGGACGTGGAGGTGTGGGCCGACTGCACCGAAGCCCGCGCGTGGGAGGTCATCGAGCCGCTGCGGTACGCCAAGGCATGGGACATCGAAGGCGAGATGCCCGAGGGCTACCAGCCCGGTGACAAGCGTGTGTGAGCCCACGCCACCCGGCCCACCCGGTGCCGACGTGCCCGCCACCATCCCGACCCAGACCGACCAGAACGGCCCGGCCGGTGCCCAGGAGGGCACCGGCCTTCGGGCTGACGCACAGCGCCGACCGTGGCGCGCCCTGCTGGCCTGCGGTCACCGCGTCGAAGTGGTGCAGGTGTCCCCCGGCCCCGCCGAGCCACCCACGACCGTCGAGTGCCCGCGCTGCGGTGCGCGGCAGGCGGTCGACGTCTACCCGCTGACCGCACTCAGCGACCCGGAGAACGTGGGTTGGCTGCCAGTGGAGGACGGCGAGGACGACGCCTCCACGCAGTGGCACCCGTGCGAGGTCGAGCTGTGGGAGGGGGAGTACGACCGATGAACGTCGTCGCGTACCTGCGGGTCAGCACCGACGAACAGGTGCAGAGCGGGCTCGGTCTGGAAGCGCAGCGGGCGGCCGTCGAGCAGGAGGCCGCTCGGCGCGGCTGGTCGGTCGTGTGGGAGGTCGACGAAGGGGTCAGCGGCAAGCTGCGCAACCGCCCCGCACTCGACCGCGCCCTGGGATGGCTGAGAGCCGGCGAGGCGCAGGCGCTCGTCGTGGCGAAGATGGACCGCCTCGGCCGCAGCGTCATCCAAGCCAGCGACGTGCTCGAGACGGCCCGCCGCCAGAAGTGGGACCTCATCGTCCTCGACCTGGGCATGGACCTGACCACCCCGCACGGCAAGGCGATGGCGCAGATGCTCGCGGTCTTCGCCGAGCTGGAACGCGAGATGATCAGCGCCCGGACGAAGGCCGCTCTCGGAGCTGCCAAGGCGCGAGGCACCCGCCTGGGTCGCCCACGCCAAATCGACCCGGCGCTGCTGACTCGCATCGTCGCCATGCACGCGGCCGGGTCGAGCCACCGCTGCATCGCCGCCGCTCTCACGGCTGAGCGCGTCCCCACGCCCACCGGCCGCGCGCGGTGGAACCCCGGCAGCATCGGCGGCTATCTCACCAGCGCCGCCCTGGACCCCGTCGAACCCACCCTTTCGGCATCGGAGGCCGTCGCATGAGCACCCGCATCCCCACCCGCACGCCCGGCGTCTACAAGATCCACCGGGGCAAGGGCACTGTCTACGTGGCCCGCTGGCGCGAGGTTGACCCGACGACCGGCAAGGCCCGCGTCCGCGACAAGACCTTCCTGAGCGAGACCGCCGCCCGGCAGTACCGGGCGAGAGTGGAGCACACCCAGGCGACCGGGACCTACGTCGACCCGCAGGCCGGGAAGGTCACCTTCGCGGACGTCGCGGACCAGTGGCTCGCCACCGCATCGACCAGCGACATTCGACCGCAGACGCTAGAGAAGTACCGACGGAACCTCGCGAACTACGCGCTACCCGCGTTCGGCCGTCGCCGGCTCGACAGCATCACGAGCCGGGACGTCGAGCTGTGGCTTCGCGGACTGCGCACCACCCACGGCCAACCGCTGATGCCTGCGACCGTTCGACGGGCGTACTTTCCGCTGCAAGCGACCTTCCGCTACGCCCGGCAGCACAACGTCATCGCGATCAACCCGTGCGAGGGCCAGACCGTGAAGGTGCCCAAGGCGTTGCCCACCGGCCGGGAAGAGGTCGAAGGGCACTTCCTCAGCCTGACGCAAGTCGCCGCCCTGGCGAGCAAGTGCGCCGAGACAGATCCGGTCGACGGGCTCCTCGTCCGATTCGCTGGGGGCGTAGGGCTGCGGGCGAGCGAAATCGCTGGGCTGCGGGTGCGGGACCTGCGACTGGCTCGCCGAGAGGTGCACGTCGAGCGAACTGCGAAGAACGTGCCCGGTACCGGCTGGGTCTTCGAGGAACCGAAGTCTAAGAAGAGCCGGCGACGGGTGCCCATCCTCGATGACGAGCTGCTGCACGACCTGGGTCTCTACCTGGCAGGCCACCCACGGCGCGACGAACTGGATGCGCCCTTCTGGCCGGGGCGGGGCCGCACCGGGCCGGACTATGGCCAGACGGGTGCCGACCACCTGTGGAATCAGCAGGCGTTCTACCGCAACGTCTACCGCCCGGCCGTGGCCGCCGTGGGGTTGCCCGCCGACCCGCACACCGGGGTCCGCTTCCACGATCTGCGACACACCTGCGGCAGCCAGTGGCTCGCGGACGGACACGAGATGTTCTCGGTGTCTCGCTGGCTCGGGCACAGCAGCGTCGCCTTCACCGCCGACGTCTACGGCCACGTCGCCAAGGAGCCGGACTACACCGCCGCCATCGAACGTACGCGGCTAGCGCGAGGACTGTAGCTGCACGCGACCCCTGCTACGTGGATGCGTAGTCACGTCGTGTTTGACAGCACGTAGTACGTAGTGCATTCTCGACCCGTCGCAACACTTCGACGAGTGGAGACGCCAGTGAGCGAGGCCATCGGTAGCGGAACGGGAGCTGGACTGCTCGCTTTCCTGGACTGGACCATCGAGAAGAACGAGCTGAACAAGGCGACGGCGTCAGCCCTGAAGACAGGCGTCAGGAACGTGCTGTCCGTAGAGGACGATGCCGACGGGGTTGACCTCCGCTCCCTCGATGAAGGAGCGATGGAGAACTTCCTTCTGCGCTTCACGAACAAGACGCGCGGCCAGTTCAAGGACAAGAGCCAGGAGGTCTACCGCCAGCGATTCCGCCAGTCGGTGGCCATGTACTTGACCTGGCTGGACGGCGGAGATTGGCGACCCGCGCGTCTGCGGCCAACCGCAAGCGGAAACGGGAACGGCACGGCGCAGCGGCGCCCCACGAAACCCTCAGCGACGCCTCCGGTGGCGCCCGCCGTAGAGCCGGCTGAAGCCCCGCGCTCGACGACGCCCATCGTGGGCCTGATCGAGTACCCCTTCCCGCTACGGCCTGGGCTACGCGCACGGCTGATGCTCCCCGAAGACCTCTCTGCGGCAGAAGCGGGTCGTATCGCCGCCTTCGTTCGGACGCTGGCATTCGAGGACACAACCGAGGATTGATGTGCTGAGGGGGCGCGGGGTTTCGAGATGAGCCATTGGCTGCTGCTAGTTCCTGCAGTGCTCCCCGTATGCGCCCTCATCCGCTGGCTCGCCGTATTGCGCTTCGGCCGTTGGCTGGTCCGAGAGACCGGTGACCCCGCCGCGCTTGGCCATGCCGCAGCCCTCGCGGACGCCATGCGGGGTCGTAGGTCCTTGCCTCCCACGGATACGTCCACGGAGCGCAGTTAGACCAGCGGAGTCAATGCCCTGGATTCGGCTCCGTCCTCAGGCGTCGAACAGCGCTCCCTGATGTTCGGAGATGTGCTTCCGCTGAGCCTGGATGTACGGCAGCATCGTCGGCGGCATCATCGGGCGCTTACCCGCGAGAAGCTCGTCGACGGTGATGATCTGAATCCTCGGAAACGCCTGCGGGTAGTTCGGGTGGTGGTACACACCGGCATGATTTGCCTCATCGACCATGCCGCGCGTGGGCGGTGCATTGGTGATGAGAACGCCCATCTCGGCCTTCTGCGTGGTCACCGTGCCGCCTAGATCTCGAACCATCGACGGGTTGAGCTGCTTGCCGCCCTTGACGGAGATCAGCACCCTGCCGAAGTTGGCGCGCCCGAGAGGGAAGCGCGCCACTCCGTCGATGCCCTTGTCTCCGACCTGCTTCTGATTCGGCTGACCGCTGATTAGAGAGACGGCCCAACGCTCGAAGTCGAACGGAGAATGGGAGAACAGCGCGAGCGCAGCGGCCTTGTCTCGCGGGATACCGAGAACGTCGTATGTCTGCTTGATCGACGGGGTGTAAGTGTGCTCTAGGCGTTTTTCGATGAGATCCACGGCCAGATACGTAATGTCGACGCCGATCCATCGGCGCTTCAGCTTGATAGCCGCGTCGATCGTCGTACCGCACCCGCAAAACGGGTCGAGAACGACGTCACCTTCGTTGCTGCTTGCAGCAAGGATGCGCTCCAGCAGCGCGACCGGCTTCTGCGTGGGGTACCCGAGACGCTCCTTGGCCACAGGGTTCAGCATGTTGATGTCCGTCCAGACATCATCGATCTGCGAGGTACCGGGGCTCTCGGCTAGGTATTGCTTGTAGCTGTACCCGGCACCAGCCCTCTTGGGCTCGATCAGTCGGTTGTCGTCCCGCAATCGCTCTAGGGTCTCTTGGCTGTAGGTCTTGAGGCTCGTCTTTCGATATGGGCCTCGCCCGTCGTTGTCATCCCACTTGAAGCGAGCCAGGTACTCGTTCGAGTAGGCAGTCGACGGCGAATGCCAAGTCCAGGTCTCGCCTTTGCTGTAGAAGAGGATGACATCGTGGCTCTTAGGGAGCTGCTGTGCCCGCGATTTGCTGCTGCCCTTGAAGGGTGTGCGACGCCACGTAATCTCGTTCCGAAAGCTAGTTGCGCCGAAGATCGCGTCGAGCAAGATCTTCAAGTAGTGGCTCATCGTCGGGTCGCAGTGCAGGTAGAGCGACCCGGTGTCCTTGAGGACGCGATGCAGCTCCACCAAGCGCGGGGCCATGTTGACGAGGTAGGCCATTGCATCGTTCTCGCCGAGCAATGTGCGGAAGGCTGTCAGCGCGTCTGCGACGGGCTGCGGAAGTTCGCCCGTCACGTAGTCCGAATACTGCTGATCCGTTACTGGTGTCCATCGCCAGGTGTCATCGAACGCCTGAATCTGTGCGCGCTCATCGTTGGCCGCCGTCTCATGGCGCGCGAAGATGACGTTGAAGCTGCGATTCGAGTTGAACGGCGGGTCCAGGTAGACCAAGTCGACGCTCTCCGCAGGGATGCGCTGCCGCAGAACTTCGAGGTTGTCCCCGTAGAAGAGTCGGTCCACGTGTCGAAGCTACCGAGTGCGTGAGACAGATTCTGCACAGACACCCGGCTGGGCTCTGCACCGTGGTCAGTACCGACCACGGAAGGGGGTTGGCGCATGCGACGGCGCCGGGCAACTACGCACCTGATCAGGTCGCAGCTCACCGACGAGAACGGGCAGCCGGTCACCTTCGCCACTCCTGGCGCGCCCACCTTGGACGAACGACGCCGCTACGCGCTGGCGGTGCAGCGGGCGACCACCCCGACACCGCTGACCCCCGAACAGCAAGCGGAGGTCGACGCGATCCATCGGCGCAACCTCGAACTCTTCCCGCATCGCTACAACGCCGATGACTATCGACCCCGACCCCGCCGCGAGCCGTTCCCTCACCTGCTCTCGTGAAGGCTGTCACCAAAGAGCTGCAACGCCTGCGTCGGCGACCGCAGCCGTGGATTCCTCGGATGCCCTGGTCCGCCCGCGCCGCCTGTAAGGGCCACGACCCCGAGGACTGGATGGACGGCCGACCCGGTCTGCCGACCGCTGCCGCTAGGGCCGTCTGTGCGGCCTGCCCCGTCCGCGCAGCCTGCCTCGCCCACGCCCTGGTCTACGACGAGCCCTGGGGCATGTGGGGCGGGCTAAGCACTCGGGAGCGCATCGCCGGCCGACTGGGGCTGCCAGCGCAGGACCACGGGGGCGAGCGCCCGTACATCGGAGCGAACGGCCCCCGGAAGACCAAGCCGCCGCCCACTCAGCGGGTCAGCTAGGTCGACACAAGCCAGGTGCCCCTGGGGAGAGACCTGGCGGCTCATCCCAGGGGCACCCTTCTATCTGCGAAGCTACTCGGCGTGACGGAGGCACCGACGGTCGCGAAGAACCTGTGCGGGTCGCCGGCGACCGCCGAGGAAGCGGTTGAACAGGCACCGCGTGAATCCGGTCTCTACGCCTGGTGGGCTCCCCCTGGGCTGCTACCGCGAGTGTCCGGCCCCGCACATCCGAGCGCCGACGGACTGGAACTGCTCTACATCGGCTTGGCTCAGAACTTGCGCGCCAGGGTGGTCGGCAACCACTTCCGAGGTCCAACCGGCTCGTCCACGTTGCGCCGCGCCTTGGTGGCGCTGCTGATGACCTCCGAGAGCTACACCACCCGATGGACCCGGACCCGTGTCGTCCCGGTCGACGCGGACGAGGCGCGGTTGTCCGAATGGATGCGCGAGCACCTGCGGGTGACGTGGGCTCCGCATCCGGAGCCACAGACGGTGGAGAGCGCGGTTATCAAGGCACTCGGGCCGCCACTCAACCAGCGGGACAACAAGGCGCATCCGCTGTACGAGACGATCAGCGCAGCGCGTGCCGCCTATCGGGCGTCAGCCGGTCCTCGTCCGCAACCCACGGAGTAGGTGTCCGCCACCGCTTCTAACCCAACGTTTGACCCAACTGAGCCCCCGCGATCAGGGGTGATCAGGGGCTCCCTGGTGAGCATCGAGCCGATGCCGTTTCCGCAGGTGAAGGGCCGAATCCCCAGGCAAGCGGCGTGCGCCGCCAGCCGCCTGAGCGCCCTCATAATCCCTGGGTCGTGGGTTCGAGCCCCACCCGCCCCACCGCGCATGTTGTTGTGTCGGCTGTGGGGCGAACCGTGGCCCATCGCGGCGGACCTACCGCGGGAGGTGTCGACGGCGCTAACGTGCGCCACCTCTTCGGCGCATGTCACGGGGGACCCATGTCTCGTTCGTGCCGCACATCGGACGTCGAACGCGCGGGGACGGTGCCGCCGTGACAGGCCTGGTCGGCTGGCTGGAGACCCCTGTCGGTGGACAGCAGAAGGCGCCCGCGACCCAGGAGATCCGCCTCGCCGTCGTCCTCAACGGCGGCGTGAGCCTCGCCGTCTGGATCAGCGGCGTGACGCACGAGCTGAACCGCCTGGTGCAGGCGAGCCGGCGCCGCGGCACGCCCGGCGCGCCGCCGGACGCCTACGCCGACCTGCTCGGCGTGCTGGAGGCCGACGCCCGCATCGACGTCATCGCCGGCACCAGCGCCGGGGGCATCAACGGCGGCTTCCTGGCGCTCGGCCTCGTGCACGGCTGCGACCTCACCGAGCTCCGCACGCTCTGGCAGGACGCGGGGTCGCTGAGCACGCTGCTGCGCCACCCCCGGCAGAAGGACCAGCCGTCGCTGCTGCGCGGGACGTACTTCCACGAGTCGCTGAAGAAGGCCTACGCCGAGGTCTGGCCGAAACGACCGGGGATCGCGGCCGCTCCGGACGAGGACGTCGACCTGTTCCTCACCGGCACGCTGTGGGAAGGCCGGCAGAGCTTCTTCGCCGACGACATGGGGCGGCGCATCACCGAGATCGACTACGACGCCACCTTCCACTTCACCTCCGATGCCGAGACGTTCGACGGCGCCGCACCCGGTTCCGGCCGCGGTGACCTGCGCAGCGAGGGCGTGACCGAGCAGCTGGCGGTGGCCTCGCGGTGCACTGCGTCCTTCCCCGCGGCATTCGAGCCGTTCATGGTCACGGTGGATGACCCCCTCCAGGTGGTCGACGGCCGGTGGAACTCCGCGGCAGGGCGGGCCAACTTCCAGCGCTCGCAGTACGTCATCGACGGCGGCATCCTGCGCAACAAACCGATCCGGCCGGCGATCGACGCCGTCTACAAACAGCCGGCGGACCAGCAGGTGCGGCGGATCCTCGCCTACGTCGTCCCGGATCCCGGGGAAGCCGCGACCGGTCCGGGAGAGACCAGGGTGACCGAGCTCCCGGACGCGGCCGGTGTCCTGCTCGGCGTGATGACCCGCCTGCGGTCCACCGACTCGGTCGCGGAGGAACTGGGTGAGATCGAGCAGCGCAACCAGCTGACGGCCCACCGACGGCGCGCCCGCGACCGGCTCGCCCAGACCCTGGTCGAGGCCGCGGCCGCTCCGCTGTCCCCCGGCGCGGTCGACCTGGTGCAGTCGGCCTATCCCGGGTACCTGGAGGTCCGGCGCGCCGACACCGCGCAGTCGGTGGCGCGACGGCTGCTCGCCGCTCCCCAGGAGTACCCGTGGAGCCACCGGGAGGTCGCCTCGGAGCTGCGCGACCTCGCCGGCGACAACGCCGCCGAGGACGACGACTTCCCGTTCATCCCGCAGCGGAACCTGGCCGCGGCGCTGGACGCCGGACCGCAGGAATGGAGGTGGGGTCAGGCGACCGTCCGGCGGCTCGGTGACGTCGTCCTCGACGTCCTGAAGCGCGCGGTCTGGCTGGCCCCGCTCACCGACGACGACCGGGCGAGGATCGTCGGCCACCGGGAACGTGCTCACGAGATCATTCGCGCCGTTCGGCGGGAGCGGGCCAGGCTCGACGCCTACTGGCGGGATGCGCGGCTGCCGGAACGCAGGGACCGGCTGACGGCCAGCCGCGACGAACTCGACCTGCTCCGGGCGACGCTGCAGAAGCTCACCACCGAGTGGGGCCGGACCGGTCAGCAGACGGGCATGGCCACCCGCCTCTACGAGCTGGCGCTCGAGCTCGCGGGCTGCCTGCGGACCGCAGGGGCTTCGTTGCGCAGCATCAGCACCGGCGAGACCGCGCCCGTGGACCGGGACGGCACGGAACAGAAACGACTCCAGTCGCTGGTCGCCCTCCTCGTTCCCTCCGAGGACACCATGGCGGACGACGTCCTGCGCAACATGCTCCGGCTGGAGGTCGTGCACGTCGCGTTCACCGGCGTGACCGACCTGCCCGAGCAGGGCGTCGAGCTGGTGCAGGTGAGCGCGCTCCGGGACGACCTGGTCACGGGCGTCCAGTTGCACCACTTCGGGGCGTTCTACCGGGAGTCCTGGCGGGCCAACGACTGGCTGCGCGGCCGCGTCGACGGCTGCGAGCAGCTCGTGCAGATGCTCCTGGCCCCCGAACGGCTCCGGCAGCTCGGCCGGACGGTGGCCGAGACGCAACAGCTCCTGCGCGCCGTCGCCGCGGGGCCGACCGGGACCACCCGGCACACCGAACTGGCCGCCGCCTGGGACGGGCAGGCATCCCGCCTGACCGCGGAGCTGCGGGTCCTGGAGGGGAACGGCCCGCTCCCCCGCACGTTCCCGGTGACCGCGCGCCTGATCGCCGATCGGCTCCGGACGGATTTCCTGTCGGAGGAGCTCGAGTCCCTGGCCACCGTCGTCGCCGACGAACCCGATCCGGTGACGCTGGCCGTCCAGTGGGCCGGACCCGTGAAGGCCCGCCTCCTCGGTCACAAGGACGGCGGAACGCAGGCCGGTCCTGCCGAGCTCGACGCATTCCTGACCGGAGCCGAGGTGGTCGGGAGCCAGACCATCACCGCGGAGGCCGAACGCGGCTCGGACACGTTCGCCCGGACGGTGACCCACGCGACCGCCACGCTCTCCGCTGCAGCCTCCTCGGTGCAGAAGCCGCGGGCCGCCGTCGCCCTGCTCAAGGTCCTGCGGGGCTACGCACTCCTGCTCTGGGTGCTCGTGAACTACCTCGTCGAGAGAAGCCACCTCGGCCGGAACCTGACCAGCCTGGTCGTGGGGGTCGGCGGCGCCCTCGTCGCGCTGGCGTTGGTGGTTCCGGGCGTGCCGATGGCGGTGCCCCTGACCGGCGTCGTCCTGATCCTGGCAACGGCCGGCGCCGCCGCCCTCCGGCAGAAGGGGTTCATCGCCCGGCCGTTCGGCTGGCGCGTGATCCTCGCGGGCGCGGTCGCGTTCCTGGCTCTGGTGGCGATCGTGATCCAGACCGCCAGGGAGAACGAGCAGAGCATCTGGGAGCAGTTGCTCGACACGCTGCTGCCGCTCGCCCTCGTCCTGGTCGTGCTCGGCGTCGGCTGGTTCCTCGGCCGGCCCGACAAGGAGGAGCCCGCACGGACCCGCAGATGAATGTCGGTGGCTCCCCCTAGCGTGGTCCTCCAGTAAACAGCCCACGAGCAGGGGACATCGTCATGACCACGTTGCCCGACCGGCCGAACTCCGCCCTCGTGGTGATCGACGTGCAGAACGGCAACACCGCCCAGGCGCACGAGCGCGACGAGGTGGTCGCCAACATCGGCACGCTCGTCGACCGGGCCCGGAGCGAAGGCGTGCCCGTCGTGTGGGTCCAGCACTCCGACGAGGAGAACCTGGTGAAGGGCAGCGACGCCTGGCAGTACGTGCCGGAGCTGGTGCGTCAGGAGCCCGAACCGGTGGTGCACAAGTCGTTCGGCGACGCCTTCGAGGACACCGACCTGGAGGGCGTGCTCGCGGACGCGGGGGTCGGGCGCCTGGTCGTGACCGGCGCGTCCACGGACGCATGCATCCGGAGCACCATCCACGGCGCGTTCACCCGTGGCTACGACGTCACGCTCGTCGCCGACGCGCACACCACGGAGGACCTGAGCGAGTGGGGTGCCCCACCGCCGGGCCAGGTCATCGCACACACGAACCTCTACTGGCAGTACCACGCCGCACCGGGCCGCACCGCCGGCGTCTCGGACACCCAGGACGTGTCGTTCGGCAGCTGACGCCGTGGCGTGACCTCAGCCCCCGCTCATCGGGAATCAGGCGGCTCGGCCCCGGACCCGTCTCGCACCGGGATGAACACCAGGGCCCCGCCGGGGTCACGGGCGGGGAGGCCGGTGCGGGGATGACGCACGAGTCGGTAGCGACGCGTGCCTGTCGGCACCGGAAACTCCAGGTACTGCGGAGGCTGCTCGCCATGGACGGCGCACTCCCGGTGGTGGGCCTCCCCTCCGTAGCCCCGCGCCCGCTGGGCCCTGGGTTGCGGCAACGGCGATCCCACGGGGTCGGGGCGCGGCGACGCGTGCACCTCGGCCACCTCCTGACGCGGCCGGATCATCGCCATCGCGTCTGGCCGGCCACCGTTCATCGACGGATGGTTCTCAGCCATGATCGGTCCTGGGAATGTGGTTCGCCGGGTCCCGGGCGAGGAAACGCGCCCACTCCATGAGCGACGAAACCAGCCTATCCGGGGGCCATTCGGCGCACCAGACGGCCGGTAACGGCGGTCCACCACACCATCGGCATGCCCGTCGCCTGCTCGAGGAGGATCCGGCTGTCCAGCGCGCCCCGACGCTGTTCGGCAAGTACGTCACGCGCCCCGGATCTGGCGTTCCTGGTGATGCTCGGGGCACGGGCCGGACGTGCCACCCCGCCCACCCCACCCTTGATCTCCTCGACGGGTGGCCGATGTGCTGCTGTGTGACGATGGCCGTCGGCGGAACGACCGCTTCCGTTCCCGCGGAGGCCGCGGAGGTGAGCGACATGACGCCCACCGCGTCCCCGAACCCGGACCGTGGGCGTCCCCGGGCCCTGAGCTGGGCCGCGTCGGCCACGCCGGCGGTGACCGCCGACGGCCGGCGCTGGCAGCTCTCCGGCCACCTCCAGCTGTCGGCGATGCGCCGGGATGCCCGCGGGCTGCTCGGGAGCAGCGTCGGTCCGGGCCCGTGGAACGACGCGCAGGACGAAGCGATCGAGCGAGCGGTCCTGGCGCTGGACGAGCTCGCCTCCAACGCATTGCGCCACGGCCGGTCGCCGATCTCCGCAGAGTTGTTCGATCGCGGCGAGACGTGGCTGATCGTCGTCACCGACGGCGCGACCGCGGAGTTGCCTGTGCCGGCCGTGGGCCGCCCCGGCGACCTCGGCGGCTTCGGCCTCTACGTCGTGGCCGATCTCGCCGTCGCGCACGGCATCGACGTCCGGGGGGACCACAAGTGCGTCTGGGCCGAACTCCCGAAGGGCTGACCTCACCCCCCTGAGCACAGCCTGCCGGCCGAGGGCCGGCGACGACTGCGAGTAACCGGCTGGTCAGGAATCGGGGAGTGCGCGCCGCACGGCGCCTCTCTGGACCGACGAACCTGCCCGCCGAGGGCCGGGTCGGTGGCACGCGCGTCTCCTGCCCCCGCAGGATGGAGCCACTCCCGTTCCGGAAGAGGCACGAGGCTTCGTGACCAGATACAGCGCGCTCCACCGCTCCTCCTCCGCTGCCTTGGTGCTCGGCGCCGGCGCGACCGCGCTGACGCTCGCCTCGCTGCTCGCCATCGCGCAGACCACCGTCGTGGGGACGGCGAACGCGGGAGGCGCACTGTCGGCCGCGAGGGAGTCCTCCCCCCTCGGGGCGCTCGACTTCGATCTCGTCGGCGGACCGCTGGAGATGCCCGCCATCGGCGTCGTCGCTCCCGGCTTCGACGACTGGTACACGACCGGCCCCGGGCTGGCGCTGTCCTCGGCGGCGCCTCCGTCACGGCTCCTCAGCAGCGTCGTCGGGTCCCTCGGCGCGGTGGTTCCGGCCCCGGCCACGGCCACGGTCGACGCGCCCGTCCTCCCCTCGCCCGACCCGGGGCCGGTGGACCCCGGCCCTCAGGTCCCCGCCCCGAGCGCTCCGGCGGTGGCCCCGGCCCCGGCCCCGAGCACCCCGACCGCGACGCCGCCGGCCGACCAGTCTCCCGATCCGGCGGTCCTAACGCCGACGCCCGCCGAGCCCGCTCCGACGGTTCCCTCGGAGACCCCGCCGGTCACCTGTGAGCCCGAAGCGCCACCACCTGCCGACGGGACGACGACGCCGGAAGATCCGACTGCGCCCGTGGATGCCGCCGACCCGGCGGCACCGGTCGATCCCGCGGCACCCGACGTGACGCCGTGCCCGCCCGACCCCTGCACACCGGCGGGGACGCCGTCCGGTGACGGCACCCCGCCCCCGACCGACGGCACCACCCCGCCGGCCGTCACCACCCCGCCCGAGGAGACCGCGACGGAAGGCGCCGGCGCCGAGGACGGGACCACGCCCACGACCTGCGTCCCCGACCCGGCGGAACCGACCGACCCGGCCACGGAGACCCCGGTCGCCGTGGAGCCGTGACGCGCCCCGAGTCCCGACGCCGGCGCGCGCTGACCCGGAGACCACCGTGGGGGCCGGATCGACTCGATCAGGCCCCCACGACGTTCCGCTGGCGCTACTTGTTCCGCTTGACCACCGAGTAGTCGTACGTGGCATCGAGGACGGCGATGTCACCGGTGGGCAGGTTGGACACCGACACCACGAAGTCCGGCTGGTTGCCGTTCGCGCACTTCGTGTTCAGCGTGGTCGTGCTGAACGAGTCGCCGGTGAACCGGTAGACGAAGTTGCCCGCACCGTCGGTGATCTCCCCCGCGCTGGTGGTGCCCGGCGTGAGGTCGCACGCCGAGATCACCTGCACGGTCCAGTTGTTGTCCTGGACGCCGTCGGTCTCGATCCAGTTGCCCTCCTCCGAGGACAGGGTCGCCGGGGCGCCGTCGACGGTGACGTCGTCGATGAACCAGCCGGTGTCGAGGTAGGCCGCGTCGGTGGAGTAGCGCCACCGGACGTCGGTGGCACCCGCCGGAACGGTGACGGCGTACTGGCGGTACACCGGCTCGTCGACGAAGTACTCCCCGCCGGAGGTGCCGGTGATGCCGTTGCCCTCGGTGTTGCCACCGTGCGGGTCGTCGTCGGAGGACACGACCGTGTTGCTGGCGACGTCGGTCACCGGAACGGTCACCCACTCACCGTCGACGAAGGCCTCGACGAAGCCGTAGTCCCAGCCCTCCTCGATGAAGTGCCAGTTCCAGAAGGCCACGGTCTGCCCGGGGACCACGGGTGTGTCGAGTCCGAGGATCGTGTCCGACTGGCTGGTGTAGCCGCCCCACCAGTGGTTCGGCCCGGTGTGCGGCGCGACCTGGGTGATCGCGTCGCCGGTGAAGTCGATCGCGACCCGCGGGCCGGGGTTGCGGAACTTCTCGTAGGAGACGCCGAACGGCAGTGCGGTGCCGTCGGGGCGGTGGCCCGGACGGTTCCACTTCGAGTCCGGCTGGGAGCCCTTGTAGTCGCCCCGGTCGTCCCAGAACTCGCTGTTGGCGATGTCGACGGTGTAGCCGCCCGACGCCGGGCCGAGGTCGAAGTTCTCCAGGTCCCAGAGCGCCGAGTCCTCGTCGTCGAGGTACATCGTCACCGCCCAGTCCTGGAACAGCGCCGACGCCGAGCGCAGGTCGGGAGCGGCCCCGTTCTGGGTGTTGTACGTGTCGATGGCGTTCTGCACGCCCTCCATGCCGTCGGCCTGCTCCTCGAAGATCCGCTTGATCAGCAGGTCACCCCCGGCGGCGTCGTACTCCTCGTCGGGAACGAGGGTGCCGTCCCCGTTGCCACCGGCCTGCTCCCACAGGTAGGCGAAGAAGCTGAACGAGGCGCCGTAGTTCTCCAGGCCGCCGCCCCAGCGGGTCAGCGACGTCTCGCGGTGGAACACCTGCTGGTAGGTCAGGTGGCTGCCGGTCATGTCGTAGCCGTTGAGGAAGGCCGCGGTGTCGGCCAGGCCCTCGTCCACCCAGGACAGCTCGCCCGGGTCGGAGTAGTTCATCAGCAGGTGCTCGAGCTCGTGGGCGATGACGCCCTCGTACAGCTCGGGACTGTCGTTGGCGGCGTCGCCGTCGCTCCAGGGCGCGCTGCTCGGGTCCGGACCCACGCGGTTGGCCCAGTCGAAGGCGTCGAGCACGATGACGTTCATGCCGACGCTGTCGATGTAGTCGGGGGCGAAGTAGCCGGCGGTGTAGCTCGTGACCGAGCAGTCGTAGTAGTTCTCGTCCTGGACGTTGTAGACCAGGGTGACGAGGGAGTCGCTGGAGGGATCGGCCGGGTTCGCGGCGTCCATCGGCCCGAAGTGCGCCTCGTCGACGTCGACGATCTGGTCGCTCAGCTCGTCGCCGAGATAGTCGATCTGGGCCTGGGTGACGGTGTAGTCGGCGAGGGTGCCCTCGGAGCAGGGGACGAAGTCGTCGTCCGGGTTCGGGTCCCACTGCGGGTCCATGCTGTGGTTCGCACCGTCGTCGTTGGTCGGCACGTAGACGTAGACCGGGGTCCCGTCCGGCGTCGCGCCGGCGTAGGCCTGCCGGAACGGCTGGTAGTACGTCCCGCCGGCCGCGGAGTCGTTGATCGGAACGGTGATGATCAGGTCACCGGCGCTCCCGGGATCTGCCGGGGCATCGGCGGAGTGGTCCGCGAGAGCTGGTGTGGCCAGCCCCGCGACAGCGAGTACGCCGATGGCGGTGCCTGCCACCAGCGAGCGGATGGACGGTCGCATGAACAACCCTTCTCGGGCCCGGCGCCCCGGACCCTTCCGGTGAGGAGGGGCGGCGTCATTGCCGGCCCCGACCCGGCACTGCCGGGTCCACACGCACCGTAAACGAGCGGTTCCGTAATGAACATGGCCGAGAGGAAACTGTTCGGCCGAGCTTCCGGCAGGCCGTAGATCGACCTTCCGACCTGCACTTTCGACGCATCTCTGGTATCCGGATCAGTCCGCGGGCTGTCGCGCGGCGGGCGTCAGGAGGGTCGTCACGATGACCACCGCGACGGTTCCCGCGATCGCCGAGACGACCACGGCGAGCCCCACGAGACCCACCGTGAGAGGCAGCAGCAGCACGACGAGTGCGGCCGTGAGGATCACCACCGGCCGGATGACCGGGCGGGCCACGATCGGGGCGTGGACCGCCCACAGCAGGAGGAGGAAGCCGCCGACCGGTACCGCGACGGCGTAGCCGACGGTGATCGCCGCGACCTCGAGATGGTGCGCGGTCTGCTCGACGGCGACCTCCAGGCCGGCGCCGACAGCGGCCAGCGCCGCGAAGATGCCGTAGTGGCCGTAGCCCCAGACGTAGGACCGGTCGCGGTTGTCGGCCAGGCCGCTCGCGCTCGGCTCGAGGAAGTAGAGCCACCACAGGGCGAAGAGGAGGACCAGCCCTCCGACGGCGATCGTCACGAAGGCGCTGCCGAGACCACCCGCCTCGAAGGCCGCCTGCACCCCGGTCGACGCGGCGAAGACGCTCTCCCCGAGCAGGATGATCGTGAACAGGCCGTACCGCTCCGCGATGTGGTGCGCGTGCCAGCTGGTCGACCTGGTCCGCTCCGCCCACGGCGGCACCGCGAGCTCGAGGACCACCAGGCAGGCGAAGACCGGGATCACCGAGGCCGCGGGGAGCACCCCCGCCTCGGTGAGGCCGAGGCGTAGCAGCCACAGGGCCTGGACGACGGTGATCCCGATCGCGTAGCGGACGGCCGTCACGCGGCCGGCGGGGTGCTCCATGCCGGCCCGCACCCACTGGGCGACCAGGCCGATCCGCATGACGAGATAGCCGAGGGTGACCGCCCGGAAGTCGGAGTTCTCGAACGCTGCCGGCACACCCGCGGCGAGGACGAGGACGCCGGCCATCTGCAC
The DNA here is from genome assembly GCF_004570875.1 of Blastococcus sp. CT_GayMR16. GTDB lineage: Bacteria > Actinomycetota > Actinomycetes > Mycobacteriales > Geodermatophilaceae > Blastococcus_B. The sequence goes on from NZ_SPQK01000004.1 coordinate 231,338, forward strand.
CATGGTCAGGAGCCGGTAGGGGACGTCGTCGGTGTCGTAGGACGAGGCGAACCAGGTGAAGTTCATCCAGGCCCACCAGATGGCGAAGAACACCATGAAGAACGGCGCCAGATCGCCGAGTGCGTGCCCCTCGGCGATGCCGTGGGCAAGCTGCACGGTCAGCGACGCGATCGCGACGACGAACGTCAGGTCGAACAGCAGTTCCAGCGGACTCGACACCCGATGCGGCTCGTCGGTCGCGCGCTCGCCCATCCGGACGCGGATGCGGATGCCCGGCGGAGCTGCCTCGTGCGTCACCAGGGCAGCCTAGGGAGCGGCAGGGCTCCTCAGCCCGCGTCCATCGCCGCGACGACGTTCGCGCTGGTCAGCGGCAGGGTGCGGACGCGAAGACCCGTCGCCGCATACAGGGCGTTGCCGATGGCCGCCGCGGTGGGCCCGATGGAGGCCTCGCCCGCGCCCAGCGAGGCCTCGGCCGGCCGGTCGAGCAGGACGACGTCGACGGGCGGCACCTCGCTGAAGGTGAGGATCGGATAGTCCTCCCACGTCCGGCTGGTCACCGTGCGCGCGTCGAAGCGGACCTGTTCCTTCGTCGTCCAGCTGAGCGCTTGCAGCGCCCCGCCCTCGATCTGGTTGACCACCCCGTCGGGGTTCACCACCAGGCCGACGTCGACCGCGATCGTCAGCCGGCGCACACGCACCGACGTCTCCGCCTCGACCTCCGCGACGACGGCGCACCAGGCGCCGCGGTTCTTGTACCGGGCGAGGCCGACACCCAGGCCGACGTCCGGACCCCGGTCGCTCCCCCACCCGGCTCGCTCCGCGGCCGCCGTCAGCACCGCCCGTGCCCGCTCGTCGGACAGCATGCCCAGCCGGTACCCGACCGGGTCCTCCCCGGCGAGGACGGCGAGCTCGTCGACCACTGACTCGATCGCGTAGACGTTGAGGTGCGCGCCGAGGGCCCGCAGCGCCGAGGTCCGCAGCGGCATGGTCTGCAGACGGTGCGTGCGCACCAGCTGTCGGGGCAGGTCGTACAGCGGGACGGCGTTGCGCCCGGATCCTCCGCCGTTCTGCAGCGGCGGGTCCGAGGCGGGCAGGTTCGGCACCGCGGCCTCGACGTGGGTGGCTGCCAGCAGCGGCGCCCCGGGCGGCCCGGGCCGGTGGGAGTGCCCGTTGCTCCACACGTCCTGCTGCCAGCGCTGGACGGCGCCGGCGTCGTCCAGGTGCACCGCGATGTCCACGACCATGGCCGGACCGAGCGGGCCCCAGCTCAGCTCGTCCTCACGCGTCCACACGACCCTCACCGGTCGACCCGGCACTGCCGGGGCGAGCAGCACCGCGTCGTAGGCGGCGTCGTCGGCCGCGTTGTGCCCGTAGCAGCCGGCGCCCTCCACGTGCTGGACGACGACGTCCTCCGGAGCCAGCTCGAGCAGCCGGCAGATCGCCGTCCGCAGCTTGTAGATGCCCTGCGAGTGCGACCACACCGACAGCCGCCCGCCCTCCCAGACGGCGAGACCGCACGACGGTGCGATCGAGGCGTGCGCCAGGTACGGGCGGGCGAACCGCGCGCGCACCGATCGCGCGGCGGAGGCGGCTGCCGTGTCGGTGTCGCTGAGCACCGTCTCCTCGGTGGGCGCGGACACGAGGAAATCGGCGAGAGCATGCTCCGGCGGCAGGGAGTCCTGTTCCTTCCAGGCGCACCCGGCCTGCAGCGCCGCGAGCGCCCGCAGGGCGTTCTCCTCGCGCTCGGCGACGACGCCGAGGAACGAGCCGTCCCGGACGACTGCGACGACGCCCGGCACCCGCTGTGCGGCGCTCTCGTCGACCGAGAGCAGGACGGCGCCCCGCGACGGCGGCCGCACCACCCGCCCGTGGAGCAGCCCGGCCGGCTGGAGGTCGTGGATGAACCGCGGGCGGCCCGCGACCTTGTCCGGTACGTCCAGCCGGAGCGCCGACCGCCCGACGACCGCGTGGTCGCCCGCGCCCTTCGGGGTCGAGCCGGGGACGACGTCCGCATCCAGCGGGACGGTCAGCTCCCAGTAGCTGGTCCGCCGACCGTCCGGCGCGACGAACTCGCCGTCGGCGACGGACAGGCTCCCCGCCGGGACCCGGAGCGCCTCGGCCGCCGCGGCCAGGTGGAGCGCCCGGACCTGGGCGCACACGGCCCGCAGCGCTCCGCCGGAGTGCTGCACGGAGAGGCTGCCCGCGGTGTAGGACTCGTCGGGGCTGGCGTCCGTGGACGCCGCGACCATGGCGACCCGGGCCAGGTCGACGTCGAGCTCGTCGGCCACGATCTGGGCCAGCGCGGTGAGCACGCCCTGCCCGAGTTCGACCTTCCCCGAGCGGACCAGCACCCGCCCGCCGGGCTCGATCGTCAGCCAGCTGTCCAGCCGCGGGTTGTTCTCCAGGCTCGGGCTGCTCATCGCCCGCACGGCCTCGCGCCGAGCACCGCCCGGACGATCCGGTTGTGCGCCCCGCAGCGGCACAGGTTGCCGTCGAGCGCCCGCCGGACGCCGTCGTCGTCGACCTCGGGCTCGCGCTCGAGCAGTGCCGCGGCCGTGACGAGCATCCCGGACGTGCAGTAGCCGCACTGGAGGGCCTGCTCCTCGACGAACGTGCCCTGGAGGGGGTGTCCGCCCAGCCCTTCGACGGTCGTCACCTGCTTGCCGGCCACCGCCCAGACGGGGGTGTCGCACGAGTGCGTGGGGTGGCCGTCGACCAGCACGTTGCACGCGCCGCAGAGGCCGAGCCCGCAGCCGAACTTCGCCCCGACCAGCCCGAGGTCGTTGCGCAGCACGTAGAGGAGCGGGGTGTCCGGATCGCACGCGACCTCGTGCCGGGTGCCGTTGACGACGAGCTCCACCGGGCCGGCGTCCGTCACGACAGGATGCGGACGGGCCGGTCGAGCAGCGACACGAACGCGCTCATCCACCGGGCGGCGACGGCGCCGTCGACGGGCCGGTGGTCGACCGACAGCGTCACGCGGAGCACGGTCGCGGCCTCGACGCGGCCGTCGGTGACCACCGCCTCCTGCTTCGCGGCACCGACGGCCAGGATCGCCGACTGCGGCGGATTGATGATCGCGGCGAACTCCTCGACCCCGTACATCCCGAGGTTCGTGACCGTGACGCTGCCGCCCTCGAGCTCCGACTGCTGCAGTCGGCCCTCCCGCGCGCGGGCCACGAAGTCCTGGGTCGCACGGGCGACGTCGCTGATCGTCCGGCTCTCCACCGACGTCAGCACCGGGGTGACGAGGCCCTTGTCCGTGGCCACGGCGACGGACACGTCCACCCCGGAGAACGAGCGGATCGCCTCGCCGGTCCAGACGACGTTCATCTCCGGCACGAGCTGGTGCGCCCGGGCGACGGCCTTGACGATCAGATCGTTGACCGAGATGCGCACGTCGGCGCCGTCGTTGAGGTCGGCCCGCATCTGCAGCAGGGCATCGACCCGGGCGACCCCGCGCACGTAGAAGTGCGGGGCGGTGGCCTTGCTCTCGGTGAGCCGGGCCGCGACCGCCTTGCGCATCCGGCTCAGCGGCTGGTCGGTGTACCCGGACGGCTCCTGCGTCGAAGGCACCGGGACGGCCGCGCGCGGCTCCGGGGGCGCGACAGCGGTGGGCACCTCGAGCGCCGGGGCCGGAGCACCGAGCAGGGCGGGGCTGGCGTCGTGGACGTCGGCCTCCTCGTGCGCCACCCGCTGGGCGAGCGCCGCCTCGACGTCCCGGCGGACGATCCGGCCACCCGGACCGGTGCCGACCAGGTCGGTCACGAGCAGGCCCGACTCCGCAGCGAGCCGGCGGGCCAGCGGGCTGGCGAACCGGCGGGACCCGCCGTTGGAGGCCGGCGGAGCGGCCTCGGCGGAAGCGGCCTCGGCGGGAGCGGCCACCGGGGCGGGCGCCCCGCCGTTGCCGGAGCTCACCCCGAGTGCGGCGAGCGCGGCGTCGACGTCCTCGACCGTCTCGTCGGGCCGGGCCAGCAGGGCGATCGCGGTGCCCACCTCGACCTCGACGCCTTCGCCCACGAGCGTGCGGAGGATGACGCCGTCGGCTTCGGCCTCGACGTCGACGACGGCCTTGTCGGTCTCGACCGTGGCGATGACGTCGGAGGCGGCGAACCGGGTATTGACGGCGACCGGCCACCCGGCGAGCACCGCCGACGTCGTGGCGGCGGCGATCTCGGGCATGAGCAGCAGCTCGGGCATGTCAGTACCGGACCCGGGTCTGGAGGGCCTCGACGACCTCTTCGCTCTTGGCGATGGCGGCCCGCTCCAGCACCTTGCTGATGCTGGGCGAGGCCTCGCCGCCGGTCACCCGCTGCACCGGGTGGTCGAGCCAGTCGAAGAAGCGGCGACCGATCTCGTCGGCGAGCCAGCCGCCGTACGACGTCCCCAGGGCGCCCTGCTCGGCGATGAGCACGTTGTTGGTCTTCTTGATGCTCTCGCCGATGGTGTCCCAGTCGATGCTGGCGCGGTCGAGCCAGCGCAGGTCGATCACCTCGGCGTCCACGTCGCCGACCTGCTCGACGGCCTCGAGCACGTACTTCGTCATCGCGAGGTAGGTCAGGATCGTCAGCTCGCCGCCGGCCCGTCGGACGGCGGCCTTGCCCACCGGCAGGCAGTAGTCGAAGTCGTCGACCGGGCCCTCGCCGGTCGACCCGTAGAGGTCGACGTGCTCCAGCACCAGCACCGGGTCCTTGCAGCGCAGGGCGCTGTTCATCAACCCGACGTAGTCGAACGGCGTGGACGGCGCGACGATCCGCCAGCCGGGGGCGGTCGCGAAGATGCCGGCCGGGTCCATCGAGTGCTGGGAGCCGTAACCGGTGCCCATCGCGACCTTGCTGCGCAACACCAGGGGGACGTCGTCGTCACCGCCGAACATGTGGCGGGCCTTGGCGATCTGGTTGAACAGCTGGTCGGCCGCGACCCACATGAAGTCGGCGTACATGAACTCGACCACCGGCCGGAACCGCCCGTCGAGGGCGATCCCGCCGCCCAGCCCGGTGAAGGCGTTCTCGCTGATCGGGGTGCCGAGGATGCGGTCCGGATAGGCGTCCTTGAGGCCCCGGGTGGCGCCGTTCGTGCCGCCGTTGAGGCGGTGCACGTCCTCGCCCATGACGACGATGCGATCGTCGGTGCCCATCCGCCGGTTCATCACCGCGGCGACCGCGTCGATGAACTTCGTCTCCGCGAGCTCGCCGTCGAACGTGTCCCGGTCGGCGAGCGGCGCGTCGTCGAACTCGCTCAGGTCGCCCCGGACGCCGACGTTGACGAAGGCCGGGTCCGGCCACTCCGCGGCCTTGATCTGGCGCTCCTTGGGCTTTCCGCCGGGCTTGGGCTCGAGCAGCACCGTGCCGACGTCGGCCATCAGTGCCTTGGCCGCGGCGATCGTGTCGTCGACGTCGGCGCTGCTGAGGATGCGGCGGCGGGCGAGGTGGGCGCGCAGCTGGTCGATCGGGTCGCGCTGCCGCCAGGCCGCCTCCTCCTCGCGGGTGCGGTAGCGGAAGGAGCTGCCGGGGAACGCGCCGTTCTGGTGGAAGTAGCGGTAGACGTCGGCCTCGATGACCGTGGGGCCGTTGCCGGCGCGCATGTGCGCCAGCGCCTCCTGCATCGCCAGGTAGACGGCGAGCGGGTCCATCCCGTCGACCTTCCAGCTGCGGATGCCGAAGCCGGGACCCCGCGCCGACAGCCGCGGCTCGCCGGTGGCCTCGTGCACGCTGGTGGAGACGGCGTACTGGTTGTTCTCGATGAAGAAGCAGAGCGGGAGCTTCCACGCGGCGGCGAGGTTGAACGACTCGAGAGTGGATCCGATGTTGGTCGCGCCGTCACCGAAGTAGGTCACGGCCACCGCGTCGGTGCCGGCCTGCCGGTGCGCCCAGGCCGAGCCCGCGGCCAGCGGTACGCCCCCGCCAACGATCGCGTTGGTGCCTATCGCCCCGGCGTCCTTCCACTGCAGGTGCATGCTGCCGCCGCGCCCGTGGCTGAAGCCCCGGTCGAGCCCGCAGATCTCGGCGAGGCTGCGCAGGACGACCGCCCGCACGTCCTCGGAGAACGGCTTGGTGGGGTCGATGCCCTCCGGGTGGACGTGCGAGAGCACCTTGGCGAGGAACTGGTGGTGGCCGCGGTGGGAGCCGTTGACGGTGTCCTGGCTGGTGAGCCCGATGACCGAGCCGACCGCGCCACCCTCCTGGCCGATGCTCGAGTGCGCGGGCCCGTGGATCAGCCCCTCACCTGCCAGTTCGAGGACGAACTCCTCGAAGGTCCGGATCAGCACCAGCTGGCTGAGCATGCTGGTCAGCAGGTGCGGTTCGGCGGCATCCCAGTCGGCGTCGGTCGCTGCGAACTCGACCCATTCGACGGCCGGATCCAGGGGCGTGCGCTGCGGCATCGGAACGCCTTTCACAGAGGTGGTGGCCGTCACACGATCCCACGGACTGGATCCAATCACAAGGAAGGACGACCTCTGGCGCCCTCACTACGGCAAGGTGTTCACTCACTGGATCCAATCAGCGGTCACCTGGAGGACACGTGGCACTGCCCGGAATGACCGGCGTCGACCACATCGGGTTCACCGTGCCCGACCTGGAGGAGGCCCGCGCATTCCTCGTCGACGTGCTGGGCTGCGAGTACCTCTACTCCCTGGGGCCCTTCGTCCACGAGGACTCCGACTGGATGGCGGAGCACCTGAACTGCCATCCCCGCACGGTCATGCGGCGCAACTCCTTCTTCCGGTGCGGCGGGCAGGCGATCTTCGAGGTCTTCCACTACGAGGCGCCCGACCAGAATCCGGTCCCGCCGCGCAACAGCGACGTCGGCGGCCACCACGTGGCCCTGTACGTCGACGACCTGGACTCGGCGGTGGCCTACCTTCACGAGCAGGGCGTGCGGGTGCTCGGCGAGCCGACGGCGAGCAGGGGCGCCCACGAGGGCCAGCGCTGGGTCTACTTCCTCGCGCCGTGGGGGATGCAGTTCGAGCTGGTCAGCTACCCCGACGGCAAGGCGTACTTCCGCGATCCGGAGGCGTTCGCATGACCGAGCTCCAGGACGGCGTCGGCGCGGCGAGCGAGCGGATCGCCGCCTACCTGCGCGACGCGATCCTCTTCGGCGACCTGCTGCCCGGGCAGTGGATCCGGCAGGAGGAGGTCGCGGCCCGGCTCGGCACCAGCCGGCTGCCCGTCCGCGAGGCGCTGAGGATGCTCGAGGCCGAGGGGCTCACCGAGCACGAGGCCAACAAGGGCTCCCGCGTGCCGCTGCTCGACCAGCACGAGGTCGACGTCGTCTACCAGATGCGCGAGCGCCTCGAGCCCCTGGCGCTCACCGAGAGCCTGCCGCACCTGACCGCCGACCAGATCGAGCACATGGAGCACGTGCAGGCCCGCATCGAGGCCGACGTCCAGCTGACCGAGTTCCTGGTCCTGGACCGCGAGTTCCACCTGACGTCCTACACGGCGTGCCCGTCGGAGCAGCTGGTCACGACGATCAGCCGGCTGTGGAACTCCACGCAGCACTACCGCCGGGCGTTCATGCTCCTGAGCGGGCCCGACCGTCGTTGGGTGGTCAACAGCGAGCACCGGCTGCTGCTCGACGCGATCCGCCGCAAGGACCCGGTGGACGGCGAGCGGTACCTGTCCGGCCACATCCGCCGCACCCGGATCGAGCTGGCGCAGCACCCCGAGGTCTTCGCCGCCCCGCCGTCCTGACCCCGTCCCGCGTTGGTCACATGATCAACGCGGGGAAATCGGGGTCTGGACGGCCGTTGAGACCCCGATTTCCCCGCACCCGCGGGGGCACGTCCCGCCGGCACCGTCACCAGTCGACGGCGATGTACTTGCTCTCCAGGTAGTCGAGCATGCCGTCGTGGCCGCCCTCGCGGCCGATCCCGCTCTGCTTGGTGCCCCCGAACGGCGCCGCCGGGTCGCTGACCAGGCCGCGGTTCAGCCCGACCATGCCCGAGTCGAGGGCCTCGCTGACCCGCAGGCCGCGCGCGAGGTCGCCGGTGTAGACGTAGGAGACCAGGCCGAACTCGCTCGCGTTGGCCAACCGGATCGCCACGTCCTCGTCGTCGAAGGTGACGATCGGCGCGACCGGACCGAAGATCTCCTCGTCCAAGATCGGCGAGCCCGGCTCTACGCCGAGCAGCACGGTCGGCTCGTAGTAGAAGCCGGCGCTGTACTTCTCGTCCGCCGGACGACGGCCGCCCACCACTGCCTCCGCGCCGGCGTCGACGGCCCCGCGCACCAGTTCGTCCACCTTGTCGACGGCGTCGGGATTGACCAGCGGTCCGAGCTGGACACCGTCGTCGAGACCCGGGCCCATGTGCAACGCCTGCATCCGCTCGGCCAGCCGACGGCCGAACTCCTCGGCGATCGAACCCTCGACGTAGAAGCGGTTGGCCGCGGTGCAGGCCTCGCCGCCGTTGCGCATCTTGGCGACCATCGCGCCCTCGACCGCGGCGTCGAGGTCGGCGTCGGCGAAGACGAGGAACGGGGCGTTGCCGCCGAGCTCCATCGAGCAGTTGATGACCTGGTCCGCGGCCTCCTTGAGGAGGACCCGGCCGACTTCGGTGCTGCCGGTGAACGAGAGCTTCCGCACCCGGGGGTCGTGCAGCATCGCCGAGACGACGGCGCCGGACCGCCGGGCCGGCAGCACGTTGACCACGCCCGCGGGAACACCCGCCTCGTCGAGGATGCGGGCCATCGCCAGGGCCGTCAGCGGGGTGTCGCTCGCCGGCTTCAGGACGACGGTGCAGCCCGCGGCGAGGGCCGGACCGATCTTGCGGGTGGCCATCGCGGCGGGGAAGTTCCAGGGGGTCACCAGCACGCAGATGCCGACCGGCTGCTGCAGCACCATGATCTTGTTGGCTCCGGACGGCGCCGTCATCAGCTGGCCGACCGCGCGCACCGCCTCCTCGGAGTACCAGCGGAAGAACTCGGCCGCGTAGGCGACCTCGCCCTTCGCGTCGACCAGCGCCTTGCCGTTCTCGAGCGTGACGAGCTTGGCGAGGTCCTCGGCCTGCTCGGTCATGAGCTCCCACGCACGCCGGAGGATCTCGGCCCGCTCCCGAGGGGAGGTCGCGGCCCAGGCCGCCGCGGCGCCGTCCGCTGCGTCGACGGCGGCGAGCGCGTCCTCGACGCTGCCGTCGGCGACCGTCGTCAGCACCTGACCGGTGGCCGGGTCGAGCACGTCGAACCGGCCACCCTCGGAGGCGGGGACCGCCTTGCCGCCGATCCAGAGATCGGTGAGCAGGTCCGGATTGCTGAGCTTGTCCAGCGACATGAGCAGGTCCTTCTCGAACTCAGTAGGGGTTGGTGACGACGAGGTCCTGGGCCGGGAAGAGGGTAAGGATGCGCGGGCCGTCCTCGGTGACGACGACCTCCTCCTCGATCCGCGCGGCCGAGAAGCCGTCGCTGGCCGGGCAGTAGGTCTCCAGGGCGAACACCATGCCGACCTGCAGCTCCACCGGCTCCTTCATCGAGTTGAGCCGCGAGATGATCGGCCGCTCGTGCAGTCCGAGCCCGAGGCCGTGGGCGAACTGCAGCCCGAAGGCCTCCATCTCGCTGCCGAACCCGAACTCCTCGGCCTTCGGCAGCAGCGCCGCGACCTCGTCCGTGCCGACGCCGGCCTTGATGCCGGCCAACCCGCGGTCCATCCACTCGCGAGCCTTGGTGTACGCGTCGCGTTGGGCCGGGGTGGAGCTGCCCACCGCGAACGTGCGGTAGTAGCAGGTCCGGTAACCGTTGAACGAGTGGATGATGTCGAAGAACGCCTGGTCGCCGGGGCGGATGAGCCGGTCGGTGAAGTTGTGCGGGTGCGGGTTGCACCGTTCACCGGAGATCGCGTTGACCGCCTCGACCTGGTCGGAGCCCATCTCGTAGAGGCGCTTGTTGGCGTGCGCGACGATCTCGTTCTCGCGCACCCCGGGCTTCAGCATCTCGACGATGTCCTGGTAGACGCCGTCGACCATGGCCGCCGCCTGGTTGAGCAGGACGATCTCGTCGGGCGACTTGATCACCCGCGCGTCGAGCATGAGCTGCTGGCAGTCGACGACCGTCAGGCCCTGCCGCTGCATCTCGAAGAGGAACGCCGGTTCGACGATGTCGACGCCCACGGGCATGTCGGCCACACCGGCCTCGACGAGCAGCGCCTTGATCTCCGTCACCGCGTCGGCCATCAGACCGACCGTCGGTGCGACGGCTCCGCGGAAGCCGAGGAAGCCGGCACGGTAGTTCTCGGTCGGGACCCACTGGGAGTACTGCTGGTGGTGCTTGACCGCCGAGCCGAAGTCCCACAGCACGGGGTCCTTGCCGCGCGCGAGCAGGGCGTACCGGATCATCTTGTCGCCGAGGGCGCCCCCGATCCACGTCTGCGTCGTGTACCGGATGTTGTAGAAGTCGAACAGCAGGAAGGCACCGCACTCGCTGGCCGCCAGGGACTCCTTCGCCCGGCCGAGCCGGTAGTCGCGCAGGCGGGCGAAGTCGACCCGTTGCTCGTAGTCGACGCCCATGTGCCCGGGCGCCGCCAACGGCCTCGGCATGCTCAGTGCTCCCCGAGGGGCGCGAGCCCGTCGTCGACCTCGACGTCCTCGGACACGAGCTCCAGACCCGAGTTGCGGGCCTGCAGCACCAGCAGGACGGCGAAGTCCTCGGTGGTGCGGCCCTGGGCGATCGCCGCCTGGACGGTCTCGCGGGCGGCGGAGGTCACGGGCATCGGGACGCCGAGCTCGTCGGCCGCCCGCAGGCCCAGGTCGAGGTCCTTGCGCAGCAGCACCGGGGTGAACGTGGGCGTGAAGTCGAGGTTCACGTACGCCGGCGACTTGTACTGCGTGAACATCGAGCCCATCACGCTGTTGTTGAGGAAGTCGAGCATCGCGGCCCGGGGCACGCCGCCCTTCTCCGCCAGCACGACGATCTCGGCCATGTTCTGGGCGACCACACCCAGCATGATGTTGTGGCAGATCTTCACGAGGCGGGCCTTCTCGCCGTCCCCGACGTAGGTGACGTGGCGGCCCAGCAGGTTGAGGATCGGCTCGACCTGGTCGTAGGCCTCACGCGGGCCGCTGCTGACCAGGCTCAGCTTGCCGGCGGACACGACCTTGCCGTTGCCGCTCACCGGCGAGGCGAGGAACGCGATCCCCCGCTCCTCGGCGACGGCCCGCACCCGCGCCGATGCCTCGGTGGAGACCGTCGAGCAGTCGACCAGGATCCGGGGCGCCCGGTCGGGATCGCTCAGCAGGCGCTCGACCACCTGCTCGAGGTCGGCGGAACTGGTCACCATCGTGAACACCACGTCGCGGTCGGCCAGCTCGACCGGCTCGTCGGCCACCTTCGCGCCGGCGTCGACCAGGGGCTCGGCCTTGCTGCGCGTGCGGTTCCAGACCGTGAGATCCAAGCCCGCCCGGCCGATGCGCGCGGCCAGCGCCGCGCCCATGTGCCCGGTGCCGAGCCAACCGACGGTCAGCTCGGGGAGGTCCGTACGTGTCATCGAGGTGCCCCATCCGGGTCGGTGATGCAATCGTTTGTAGGTTACTTGCGGAAGGGGCCATGTCAAGGCACCGCTCGGAGGGCCTTTGTGGCAACAAAGGCCCTCCGAGCGGGTCAGCTGGGGGTGCCGGTGGCCCAGTAGTCCGCAGAGGCCTTGCTCTCGGCGAGCTCCTCGGCGGTGCGGAAGCCGGGCGCCATCGAGGCGTCCGTGCCGGGCATGTACTGGTGGTGATCGATGCCGAGCAGGCGGATCCAGCTCTGCTGGCCGAAGGTCAGGGCGATCGCGCAGCCGAGCTCCACCAGCTCCGGCTCGGAGAAGTTCTGGTGCAGGCGGGCCCAGAAGCCCTCCTCGTCGGCGGGCATCCCCCAGGCGATGGCTTCCGCGTAGGACAGCGCCGCCTTCTGCCGCTCGTCGTACCGGTCGCTCTTCTCGAAGTTCAGCAGGTCGTCGTACTGCATCTCCTCGAGGCCGGCCTTGATCGCCTTCTCCGACCGCTGGTTTCCGCAGAACTCGCACTTCACGGTGCGGGAGATGTACACCCGGCAGAGATCCTTGATGGCGTGGTCGCACACCCCGCTGTGGAAGGTCGACTGCCAGGAGTCGGCGAACGCCCAGAACGCGTTCGGTGCGTGCGCCCGCACCGCGGAGCTCTCCGGCCGAGGCGTCCCCTCCCGCGCGCAGCGGTGCATCTCCTCCTGCATGCGCTCGTCCATGTCCTCGAGCGGGACGTAGCTGATGTGCGGCTTGGGCACGATTTCCTCCGGGTGGCCGGCGCGGCGTTGCGCGGGTGGGGAACAGGCCGTCGACGCACCGCTCGGGCACGCAAACGTTTGCCTGGCGATGACGATCCGATCGCCGGAGATCGATGTCAAGACCCCGGGCTCGGTGCCCGGCGGTGCGGAGAGTCCGGGCATCCGCCGGACTCTCCGCGCCGGAGGTCGGGGTCACGCGCCGAGCTGCGCGGCCATCCAGTCGGCGGTCTTGTAGCGGTGCTTGGCGGCCACGTTCATGTTCCCGTGGTTGCCGTCCTCGAGCATGATCAGCTCGGTCGGGCCGCCCGCCTCGGCGACCAGTCGCTCGGCGTGCTGCCACGGGATGAGCCGGTCCTGTTTGCCGGCGACGACGAGCAGCGGGACCCGGATCTTCCCGGCCGCATGGGTCAGGTCCAGTTCCAGCGCCCGCTTGCGGCCGGTCTCCTGGTCGCCACTGAACGAGCGCGCGGTGAACGCCGTCCGGGTGAGCGGCGGCAACTGGTCCCAGCACTCCCCGAAGTTGTACGGGCCGGCCAGGGCGACGCAGGCCCGCACCTGCTCGACACCGCTGGCCAGGCGTGGGGCGTAGTAGCCGCCGAGGCTTACGCCCCAGACGCCGATCCGCTCGGGATCGATGCCCGGCTGGGCGGCGACCGCGTCGACGATGGCCTGGCCGGGGACCTCCCAGTCGCCGCGGATCGGCAGGTCGTACTCGGCCTCGCCCTGTCCCGGCCCGTCCACCGAGAACGTTGCGAGTCCGCGCTCGAGGAACAGCGCCTCGGTCGAGCGGAACTCCTCCTTGGTGGAGTCCAGCCCCGGGACCATGACCACCACCGGGTGCGGCCCCGGCCCGTTCGGGCGACGCAGGACGCCGACCATCCGGCTGCCCTCGAACGGGATCTCGATCCGCTCGCCCGCCGGGTCCAGGTACGGGAGTGCGTCGTTGAGGCAGGCGACCGCCCGACCGTGCGCCTCACGCATCTCGTCCGGGTGCTCGACGAAGAGGAACTTGCCGAAGTGGTAGTAGACCGCCGCGGTCGACAGGTGTGCGCCGGCAGAGCGGGTCCGTCCCTCGCGCATCGCCTCCCGGCCGAGGTCCTCGTGCACCTTCGCCGCCGACGACCACGCCGAGCACCAGTCGTCCCAGCGCTCGACACTCGCCGTGACCCGCTGGAAGTCGGCCACCGCCACGCCGTTCGTAGTGAAGCGCGGTGCCCAGTTCGACACCGCACTCGCAACTCTCTCGTCCATGCACCCTCCCGGCTGAGCGTCCTTGCAAACGACTGCATGCTCGGGCAGCATGCAACTGGTTGTCAATGACGACGGGCAGCTCCTCGGGGCCGGCCGCAGCACGGCCGGCGGCAGACGGCCCACACGAGGACAGGTGCGATGCAGACCCTCCGGCTCGGCATCTTCAGCGCCAACGTGGTGGCCAGCTGGGCGCAGGAACACGGCGTCTTCGCCCAGCACGGACTGGTCGTCGAGCAGCTTCCGGTCGCGTCCTCGCCCGCCCAGTTCGCGTCCCTGACCGACGGCGAGTACGACGCCGTCCTCACCTCGCCGGACAACGTGGCCACCTACGTGCTGAACGAGCACAACCCCCTCGGCCGGCGGCTGGACCTGCAGATCCTGCGCGCGGTCGACCGCGGCAGCCGGCTCAGCCTGGTGGGCGCCCCGGGCATCGAGCGCGCGGCAGATCTCGGTGGCCGCCGGTTCGCCGTCGACGTCCCGACCTCAGGCTTCGCCTACGTCGGGTTCGCCCTGCTCCGCGCGGCCGGACTCGAGGCCGGGCGCGACTACGAGGTCGTGACCGCCGGCGCCACTCCCCGACGGCGGCAGCTGCTGGCCGACGGCGCGTTCGAGGCCACGCTGCTCAACGCCGGTCACGAGGCGCGGGCGGTCCGGGCCGGGGCGCACGTCCTGGGCGTGGTCAGCGACGTCGTCCGCCCCTACCTCGGCTCGGTGCTTGCCACCCGCGCCGACGTAGACACCCCCGCCGTCCGCGCCCTGCTCGCCGCCTGGGACGACGCCGAGCGCGCGGTGCTCGCACCCGACCGGCGGGACGACGTGCTGGCCCTCCTCGAGAAGCAGCCGGACACCGACCCGGAGATCGCCGAGCAGATGTACGAGACGCTGCTCGACCCGCTGCACGGCATCTGCGCCGGCGGGGAGGTGGAGCCGGCCGCGTTCGAGGCGGTCCTGCGGCTGCGCGCGGAACAGGGCGGCTTCGAGCAGGTCCACGACCTCGCGGCGCTGTCCCGCCCCGGCGGCGGCCTGCTGCGGCCCTGACATGACCGACACCCAGGTCGTGGCGACCGACCTCTCGCGGGGACACCTGCGCGCGCTGCAGGCGGTCAACACCGTCAGCTCCCTCGACCGGTCGGCGATCGCGCCGATGCTGCTCGTGATGGCGGCGAGCCTGCACACGTCGGTCGGCACCGTGACCATCGCCGCGAGCGTCTACTTCCTCACGTACGGCCTCCTGCAGCCGGTGTGGGGCGTGGTCCTGGCCCGGCTCGGCACGATCCGCACGCTGCAGGTCGCCCTCGTCGGTGCGGCCGCGGCCGGCCTGCTGTCCGCGCTCGCGCCCGGCGTGGTGGTGCTCGTCGTCCTGCGCGGCATCGCCGGCGGGTTCTTCGGCGGCGCCATCCCGGCGACGCTGGTGTACGTCGGCGCCACCGTGCCGATCGAGCGGCGGCAGCAGCCCCTCACCGACCTGATGGCCGGTGTCGCGGTGGGCATGGCCGCCGCCACGGTCGCCGCCGGCTGGGCGGCCGAGCTCGTCAGCTGGCGCGTCATGTTCGGGGTGACCGCCACCGCGGCGGCCGTGCTCGCGCTCCTCATCCGCCGCCTCCCGGAGCCCCCGCGCGCCGAGCGGGAACGGCGCCCGGTGCGTGCCCTGGCCCGGGCCGCCGCCGACCGGTGGGTGCTCCTGGTGCTCGTGCTGGGGTTCGTCGAGGGCGCGGCGATCACCGGCACCTTCACGTTCGTGGCGCCGAGCGTCGAGCACGCCGCCGCCGCCGGGGCCGGCATCGCGGGGACGGTTGTCGCGGCGTACGGCGTCTCGGTCCTGGCGTTCAGCCGGGTCGTCCGCCCGCTCTCGGCCCGGGTGAGCACGCCGACGCTGCTGCTGATCGGCGGCGCCAGCGGCGGGCTGGGGTTCACCGTGCTCGCCGTGCAGCAGGGCGTGGTCGCCGGCGTCGTGGCCTGCGTGCTGCTCGGCGCGGCCTGGGCCTTCATGCACTCCACCCTGCAGACGTGGGCGACCTCGGTCGCGCCGCTGAAGCGGGCGCAGGTGGTGCCGCTGTTCGCGGCCAGCCTCTTCCTCGGGGGCTCGACCGGCGCGGCCCTCGGCGGGCTCCTGGCGGGCAACGGGCACTACGGCCTGCTCTTCACCGTGTCGGCCGCCCTGTTCGTGCCCCTGACGATCGCGTCTGCCGCGACCCGCCGCATCTACCTCCGCACCCGAAGGGGACGCTGATGACCGCTCGCCCCCCGGCCGGCTACGGGTACGTCTCCGCCGCTAGCCTTCCCAGCGTGGCTCCGCGCCCGACCCTCCGTGACGTCGCGACGCAGGCGGGGGTCCACCCGGCCACGGCCTCGCGCGCGCTGAACGAGGCGACCCGCAGCCTCGTCCGCCCCGCCACCGTCGCCCGCGTGCGCGAGGTGGCCGCCGCACTCGGCTACCAGGTCAACCCGATCGCCCGGAGCCTGAAGACCAGCCGATCGGAGACCGTGGGCGTGCTCGTCCCCGATCTGACCAACCCGCTGTTCCCCCCGATCGTCCGCGGCATCGAGGACGCGCTGGCCGACAGCGGCTACACCGTGCTGACGGCGAACACCGACAACGATCCGGCGCGGACGTCCTCCAACTTCGCCGCCATGCAGGCCCGCCAGGTCGACGGTTTCATCGTCGCGACCGCCCTGCTCGACGACCCCCTCATGCACGACGCCGCCGAGCGCGGCGTGCCGATGGTCCTGGTGAACCGGCTCACCGAGCACCTGGACGTCTCGGCCGTCTCCGCCGACGACGCCACCGGGATCGAGCGCACCGTCGCCCACCTGGTCGAGCTCGGGCACCGCGACATCGCCCACGTCGCCGGGCCGCTCCGGGTCTCCACCGGCGCCGTCCGGTTGCGCGCGTTCCGGGCGGCGATGCAGAGCCACGGGTTGCGCGACGACCGTGTCGTCGAGGCCGAGGCCTACTCGGAGGCGGCGGGGCGCACCGCACTCCTCCGACTGCTCGACGGCAACCGCCCGACCGCGATCGTCGCCGGCAACGACCTGCTGGCCCTCGGCTGCTACGACGCGCTGGCCGAGACCGGCCTCTCCTGCCCCGACGACGTCAGCATCGTCGGCTTCAACGACATGCCGTTCATCAACCGGCTGCAACCGCCGCTGACCTCGGTCCGGGTGCCGCAGTACGACCTCGGCGTCGAGGCGGCCCGCCTGCTGCTGGACCGGCTGAGCGGTCGCACCGTGACCCCGCGCGTCGTCCTGCTGCCGGTGCGGCTCGTCGTCCGTGGGTCGACCGCTCCCCCACCGACCGTCAAGCGCCCGGCGCGCGCCGCCGGCTGAGCCGACCGGTCAGGCGCCGGCGCCCATGACGGTCGCCGGGTCGATCCCGAGGTCGGTCAGCAGCACGCGTGCGGCGTTCCGCCCGGCCCGTCCCGACACCGAGCCGCCCGGGTGGGCCGTCGCGCCGGTCTGGTAGAGCCCCTCGACCGGCAGCCGGTGCGAGGGCCACCCGACGAGCACCTCCCCGGACGACAGCTGGAACTCCCCACCGTGGCAGGAGCCGCCTACGTTGTGCCGGTTGCGTGCCTCCAGGTCGACCGGCGCCTCGCCGCGCACCGCGAGCACGTGCTCCGGCCGCAGCCCGGGCACCCGCTCCGCCGTCCGCTCGACGATCTGGGCGGCGAAGCGGTCGCGCTCGACCGCCCAGTCCCCGCCGTGGGCGAGGTCGCGCGGTGCGAAGGTCAGCAGCTTGCCCACGCCCTGACCGTCCGGTGCCCGGTCGGGATCGACCACGGTCTGGCAGACGACGAGCACCCAGGGGTCGACCGCGTAGGTCTCGCCACGGGCGAAGGCGTCCAGCTGGGCGTACAGACCGGCGGCCGAGCCGATCCCCCCGGCGACCGAGGCCACCGGTCCGTCGTGCGTCTCGTAGGTGAGGTTGGCGTCGGTGGCGAGGTGGACGGCGAACAGCGAGATGCCCGTCTGCCAGGTGTCGGCGGCGCGGCGGAGCTCCGCGGGGGCCTCGGCGCCGTCGAGCATCCCGGCCAGCTGGGTGATGTGCGCCGAGGACAGCACGGCCCGGCGCGCCTCCCAGCTCTCCCCGTCGGCGGTGACGACACCGACCGCCCGGCCGTGCCGTACCAGCACCCGCTCGACCGGCCGCCCCACGTGGACCCGGCCGCCGTTGGACTCGATCGAGGCGACCAGCGCGTCGGGCAGGGCGCCGGAGCCGCCCATCGGGGTCGCCCAGCCGAACGACGAACGACCGGCGGTGATCGAGAAGGGCAGGATGCCGGTGCCGGCGCGGCGGACGTCGATGATCGTGGCGAAGGACAGCCAGGTCAGCAGGTCGCGCGCCTGGTCGGAGGTGAACCGCTCGGCGATGACTTCATGGGCGCTGCGCGAGCGCAGGGCCTCGTACGCGGCGTCGTCGGTGGACGCGGCCGGGTCGAGCCGGCCGGCGTTCCAGCGGGCGTGCGCCCCGGCGAGGCCGCCCTCCCAGTCGGCGAGCAGCCGCAGGTACGCGTCGCCGTCGGCCGGGTTCCAGCGGGCCAGCTCCGCGGCCGTCGCCGCGCGGTCCCGGGACATGACGATCGCGTCCCCGTCGGCCAGCGGCAGGACCACCGCCGGGTCGGTGTGGACGTACCGCAACCCGTGCTTGGACAGCCCGAGCTCGTCGTCCCGGATGACCGGGTTGGTCTGGATGAGCACGTGCGCGCTGGAGCAGGAGTCGTGCCGGAAGCCGGGGAGGGTCAGCTCCTCGGTCACCGTGTTGCCGCCGACGTGCGGCTGCTCCTCCAGGACGACGACCTCGAGGCCTGCGGCGGCGAGATAGGCCGCACCGATCAGGCTGTTGTGACCGGCGCCGATGACGACGACGTCTGCGCTGTTCCCGCTCATGCGGCCCTCATCAGTCCTCTCGGGAAGCCGTGCAGGCGCTCGGCGCCGTCCTCGGTCACCAGCAGGAGCTCGCCGGTCTGCACGCCCAGCCGCCCGTCGGGAGTCGCGACGTTCGGCTGGACGACGAGCGTCATGCCTGCCTGCAGCGTCACGTCCGGGGTCGGCCGGATGGCTCGGCTCCGGGAGCCGATCACCGGTGGCAGGTATCCCCCGCCGAATCCGTGGACGAGGTCGTCCACGGTCGTGAAGCCGGCGTCCTCGATGACGCCCGCGGCCTCCACGAGCTCCCGCGCGTGCACCCCGGGCCGCAGCCGCGCGGCCACCGCGTCGAGTGCCGCCTCCGCCACCTCGTGCAGCCGCTGCACCTGGGCAGTCGGCTCCGCGGCGACGGTCACCGACCGGAGCAGCTGACCGGAGTACTCCGGGGCCACGGCCGCGCTGAGCTCGAAGGTGAGCAGGTCACCGCGAGCGACCTGCCGCGCACTGGGCCACTGGGCCGGCACCGACCGGTCCGGTGCCCCCATCGGCGTGACCCCGACGTAGTGGATGTGGTGCATGCCGCCGCGGGACACGTAGGCCTGCTCGATGCGCGCGGTGAGCTCGTGCTCGGTGCAGCCCACCATCGGCGTGCCGAGCAGGGCCGATGCCGCGGCGTCGGTGAGCGCCGCCGCGTGCCGCAGCGCCCGCACCTCCTCGTCGGACTTTCTCATGCGCAGGCGGGTGTGGGCCCGGTTCAGGTCGACGAGGCGCCGGCCCTCGGCGAGCGTGGCGTGCTGGTCCCAGGGCAGCGAGCCGACGAAGCCGAGAGGCCGTCCCTCGGCCCCGCGGTGCCGCAACAGCTCCACCAGCCCGGCCGCCGGGTCGTCGCCGGCGAACCGGACGTCGGCGTCGGTGGCCCGGCGGCGCGCCTCCGGCACGTGGTTGTAGAAGCTCACGAGCAGCACGTCCTGCTCGCCCCGGGTGACCAGGACGTGCGCCTCCCGGGTGACCGGCCACTGCGTCAGCCACGAGACCGCACTGCCGGAGCGGTTCGCTCCGTAGAGGACGACGTGCTCGAGCCCCTCGGCCTGCATGACGTCCTCGAGCGCCCGCCGGCGGCGCGCCACCTCCTGCCCGCTGAAGCCGTCGAACCGTGGAGGGAGCGCGCCCGGGTTCACCGGCCGGAGCCGGTGTCGGCGGGGAGCGAGGCTCCGCTCACGCGGGCGGTGCGGCTCTCGCTGGCGTGCCCGCCGAGGTAGAGCTCCGCGACCTCGGGGTTGGCCATGAGCTCCCCCGCCGGGGCCTCCAGCCGGACGCGCCCGCCCTCGAGGACGACGCCGTGGGTCGCCATGCTCAGCCCGAGGCGCACGTTCTGCTCGACCAGGAGCACCGTCGTCCCCGCCGCGTTGGCGTCCCGCACGAGCTGGGAGACGCCGGTCAGGCTCTTCGGGTCCAGCCCCAGCGAGGGCTCGTCGAGGAGCAGCACGCTCGGGTCGACCATCAGACAGCGGGCGATCTCGACCATGCGCCGCTGACCGCCGGAGAGGTTCCCGGCCTTGTCGTTGGACCGCTCGGCCACGATCGGGATGAGCTCGCTGACGTGGTCGTACCGCTTGTTCAGCAGCGTCTTGTCCCGGCGCAGGGTATAGCCACCGAGCAGGACGTTCTCCCGGATCGACATCTGGGGGAACAGCGCCTGCGACTGCGGCACCTGGGCGACGCCCTTGGCCAGCACCCCGGCGCAGCCGAGCTGGTCCAGCCGCGTCCCGTCGAGCTCGATCGTGCCGAGCCGGGGCTTGAGCAAGCCGCTGACGACCCGCAGCACCGTCGACTTGCCGGCGCCGTTCGGTCCGACGATGCACGTGATGGCACCGGTCGGCACGTGGAGGTCGAGGCCCTGGAGGACGTCGCCACCGCCGTACCCGGCGAAGACGCCGGAGATGGTCAGCACCGGTCAGCTCCCCTTTCCGGAGAGGGACGGCTGGTCGAGGACCACGTCGGGAACGGGCTCGGCGGGAAGCCACTCCGGGCCGAGGTAGGCCTCGAGCACGGCCGGGTCGGCACGCACGATGGACGGCGGCCCCTGCGCGATGACCTGCCCGCGGCTGAGCACCGCGACCGGGTCGCACAGGTCGAGGACCAGCGGGATGTTGTGCTCGACGACGAGGAAGGCGATCCCCTGCCGGTTGAGGTCGCGAATGATCTCGACCATCCGGTTGACCAGCGTCGGGTTGATCCCGCCCGCCGGCTCGTCGAGCAGGATCATCTTCGGCTCCAGCATCAGCACCTGCGCCAGCTCGACGAGCTTCTGCTGGCCGTAGGAGAGGGCTCCGGCCTGCTGCTGGCCGAAGCGGCCGAGGCCGACGAAGTCCAGCAGCTCCCGCGCCCGCTCCGCCTCGTGCCCGCTGACGGCGTCCTTGGCCATGAGGCCCCAGCTCGCCGAGGGCAGCGGCGCGACGACGTTCTCCAGCACGGTCATGCTCTTGAACAGCCGGGTGATCTGGAAGGTGCGCCCGAGGCCGAGGTGCGCCCGCTCCCAGGGCGGGAGGCGGTCGATGCGGGTGCCGTCGAACCAGATCTCGCCCTCGCCGAGGGGCATCGCCCCGGTGACGAGGTTGAACAGCGTCGTCTTGCCCGAGCCGTTCGGACCGATGAGCGCGGTGATCGACCCGGCCTCGACCGTCAGGTCGACGCCGTCGACGGCGCGCAGCCCGCCGAAGCTCTTCTTCGCGCCCCGGATCTCCAGCAGCGGTGCCGACGTCTTCCCGGCCGAGGGGGCCGACCGGGGTGTGACGACGATCGGCGTCCGCGCGGTCGCTACCCCGGCCTGGTCGGTGTACTCGACCGCCTGCTTGGCGGCCCGCCGCTTGGCCAACCGGGCGGAGACCGCGGGCAGGATCCCCTGCGGCAGGAAGAGCACGACCAGCACGAGCGCCAGGCCGAGCACCAGCAGACGGCTCTGCGAGCCACCGCCGTACACGTTGGCCACCTCGGACACGATCGAGACCACGAAGCCCCCGAGGACCGGCCCCCAGAGCGTGCCGCGGCCGCCGGCCAGGGCCGAGAGCACGATCGTCACGCTGGTGAGCAGCGCGAACGCCCCGATCGGGTTGATGAACGACAGGAAGTACGCGTAGACGACCCCGGCCACACCGATCGGGAGCGCACTGACCGCATAGGCGAGCACCTTGTAGCGCGTGGTGTTCACGCCGATGGCCGCCGCCTTGTCCTCGTCCTCCCGGATGGCCAGCAGCCCCGTGCCGAACTTGGTCCGCCGCACCCAGGCGGCGAAGGCGACGGTGGCCAGGAGCAGGACGAGGAAGAGGTAGTAGAACGGCATGTTCTGGTAGTCCGACGACCAGAACGGCAGGGGCACGTTCACACCGTTGGAGCCATTGGTGATCGTGGAGAAGTTGGTGACCAGGACCTGCATGGACAGCAGCAACGCGATCGTGATGATCACGAATGCGTGCCCGCGGGCCCGGAGCACGACCATGCCGACGAGGGCCGCCGCCACGAACGCCACCAGCCCGCCCAGCGGCATGAACCACAGCGGGTTGACCTGGTACTTCTCGGCCAGCAGCCCGCCGGTGTAGGCGCCGAGCCCGAGGAAGACGCTGTGCCCGAGGGACACGTAGCCGGCGAACCCCGAGATGATGTTCCAGCTGACGGCCATGAGGGCCAGCAGGAACGCCAGCAGCAGCACGCCCTGCTCGTAGACGGCGAACGGCAGGATCACCGGGTACAGGAACAGCGCCGCGAACAGGCCGATCAGGACCAGCTTGCCGCGGCGTCCCTCGACGCGCTGCCGGAGCGACTGGACGAGGGTCATGCCATCACGTCCTGGCGGAGTCGCGAGCCGA
Source organism: Blastococcus sp. CT_GayMR16 (assembly GCF_004570875.1). Classification (GTDB taxonomy): domain Bacteria; phylum Actinomycetota; class Actinomycetes; order Mycobacteriales; family Geodermatophilaceae; genus Blastococcus_B. The sequence continues at coordinate 253,545 of NZ_SPQK01000004.1, forward strand.
ACAGGCCCTGGGGGCGGAACAGGAGCACGACCATGATCACGCCGTAGAAGATCAGCGTGGACCACTGCAGCGAGCCGTAGGTCGCCGTCAGCGTCTCGGCCAGCCCCAGGATGATCGCGCCGACCAGCGCGCCGGCCAGACTGCCCATCCCACCCAGCACGATGATCCCGAGCAGTCGCGAGATCCAGTCGTAGTGGGACGCCGGGAAGAAGGGGTAGAGCACCGACAGGATCGAGCCGCCGACGCCGGTGGTCGCGGTGCCGATCGCGAAGGCGAGCGCGGCGACCGATCCGGCCTGGATGCCGACGAGCGCCGCCCCGGAGGAGTTCTGGGCGGTCGCCCGGATCGCCCGGCCGGTCCACGTGCGGGCGAGCACGATGTAGAGCAGGCCGAGGACGAGCACCGCGGCGAGGCAGCCGAAGACCTGGGCCTTCGGCAGCGAGATGCCGAAGACGCGGTAGGACTCGGAGAAGTAGGACGGCGTCGCCGACCGGAACCGGTTGCCGGCCGTGACGTTCAGGACGCCCTCGATCGTGATCGCGATGCCGAACGTCAGGAGCACCGACATCCCGGGCGAGCTACCGCTGATCCGGGAGAGCACACCCTTGTAGAGCAGCCACCCGAATCCGAACATCAGGGGCGTCATCACGATCGACAGCAGGATGGGGTCGATGTCGGTCAGCGACCAGATCCGCCACGTGATGAACGCGACGAGGATGAGCAGCGCCCCGTGCGCGACGTTGATGATGTTCATGACGCCGAAGATCAGCGTCAGCCCGCTCGCCATCAGGGCGTAGACGCCGCCGATCAGCAACCCGAGCGCCAGTGCCTGCACCAGCTGGGTCATTCGTTCCTCTTCCGGTGTTCAGGGTGCGGGCCGTCCCGGTGGCCCGCGCGAGTGCGCGGGCCACCGGGCAGGAGATCACTGCCAGGGCGTCTTGGCGACGACCGTGTCAGTGGTGGCGGCGTCCGCCGGGGCGACGATCTCCACCGCGCCGTTCTGCCACTGCGCGAGCAGGAAGTCCGACGTCGGGGCACCCGTCTCGTCCCAGGCCAGCGGACCGAGGATGGTCTCCACCTCGTTGGCGTGCAGCCAGTCGGCCAGCCTGTCCTGGTCGAGTGAGCCGACCGCCTCGACGGCTGCCTGGACCACCTGCGCGGCGGCGTAGGCGTCCGCGGCGTCCTCGGCGGGGATGCCCCCGTCGAAGCGCTTGGCGTACTCGGCGACGAACTCCTCGTTCTTCGGGGTGTTCGCCTTCTCGTTCCAGCTCACCGTGTAGAAGACGCCCTCGGTGTTCGCCACACCGATGCCGTCGCTGTACTGGGCCGCGTTGCTCGGCGCCGAGGTCTGGAACAGCATCTTCGGCGAGTAGTTGAGCTGCTGCAGCGAGCGCACGAGGCCGACCCCGTCCTCGAAGACGGCACCCTGGGCGATCAGGTCCGGCTTCGCGGCGGCGATCGCGCTGGCGATCGTCTGGAAGTTCGTGGCGTCGGCCGGGTACGTCGTGGTGTAGACGGTCTCGACGCCGAGGGCCTCCAGCTGCTTCTGCATCGACTCGATCACCGGCGTGGTGAACGGGTCGTCCTGAGTCGGGTAGGCGGCGGTCTTCGGACGCTCGTTCTCCGGCAGGCTCTCGATGTAGTCGACGAACACGTCGGGCTGGTGCTCCGCCGTGGCCTGCTGGGCGAAGAACAGCTTGTCGAACCCGCGGTCGAACATCTTCGGCGCGCCGCCGGCGGGCTCGACGTAGAGCATCCCGTTCTTCTCCGCGACGGCGGAGGCCGGGAAGTTCAGCAGGGTCGAGAAGGTGCCGAGCAGCAGGTCGACGTTGTCCTGGGTGATCAGCTTCGTGTAGTCGGTGACGACGGTGTCCTGGTTGCTGGCGTCGTCGGTGATCTTCAGCTCGACCTGGCGCCCGAGCAGGCCGCCGTCGGCGTTGATCTGGTCGACCCAGATCTCGTAGCCCTTGCGGGCCTCGCCGCCGGGCTGCGAGAAGTCCCCGGTGAGCGGCAGCGAGATGCCGATCACGATGGGGTCGTCACTTCCCGAGCCGGCCTCTTCGCTGGGCTTGGTTCCGCACGCCGCTACGGAGAGGAGAACCGCGGCGCTGGCCGCAACCGCCCGGACGGTCGATCTCGACCATCCCCCGCGTGCGACATGTCCTGGCTTGTGCTGCTTCGCCATCGAAGCTCCCGTTCAGGGTCCGAGCTGTCGCAATCGTTTGCGACGCGAGGCGCCAATCCTGTGTGGTGGGGCTCACAGGTGTCAAGTAACTGTCCGATAACCGTGCCGGACGGGTCGCCCTTGAGCGTGCGGGAACCCCTCGAACCCCCCGCGCCACGCTCGAACCGTGGCTCCGGGGGCGCCGCGGGACTCGGGCGAACGACCCACCCAGTCATGGCCGTTTCCGGAACTCCCGGCACCCGCTGCAGCAGAGCGGGTGTCGCGTGCCGGCCCGCCGACCTCCACCTCGCACCCCGGGGAAGCAATCGGTTGCGGTCCGCTCCCCCGTCTCGCTGGACGTGGGCCTGCGGGAGGAGACGACGATCACGGCACCTCGCAGCAGCTGGTTACGGCGACGAAACACGACGCCTGCTCGGCGGAAACGTCGATCGGAGAACTTGTGAGCCGCCCGCCCCGAACCCTGCCGAGTGAGGACCCTCGATGACCTTCCGCTCAACTCCTGGCCGTGCCGGCCTCCGCCGCACCGCGGCAGCGGCGACCGCCGTCGGCCTCGCTCTGACCCTCGCCGCCTGCGGGAGTGACGACGAGTCGGACTCCAGCTCCTCCGGGGAGGGCGGGTTCGGTGAGCTGTCGGTCCAGCTGTCCTGGATCAAGAACGCGGAGTTCCTCGGGGAGTACATGGCCGACACCAACGGCTACTACTCCGACGCCGGGTTCGACTCGGTGAACCTGGTCGCCGGCCCTTCCACCGGTGTCGCCGAGCTCGTGCAGGGGGCGGCCGACGTGGCGCTCAGCGATGCGGTGTCGGTCGGCACGGCCGTCGCCAACGAGGACGCGCCGGTGAAGATCATCGGCACGACCTACCAGAAGAACCCCTTCACGATCCTGTCGCTGGCAGCGGGCGGGAACATCGCCACCCCAGAGGACATGATCGGCAAGCGGATCGGCGTCCAGGACTCCAACACCAGCCTCTTCGAGGGGCTGCTGGCCGCCAACGACATCTCCCCCGACGAGCTCACCATCGTGCCGGTGCAGTACGACCCGTCGGTGCTGGTGAACGGCGAGGTCGACGGCTTCATGGCCTACCTGACCAACGAGTCGATCACCGTCTCCGCCGACGGCACCGCGGTCACCAACCTGCCCTTCGCCGACAACGGCCTGCCGTTCGTCGCCGAGACGTTCACCGCCACCGACCAGTCCATTGCCGAGGACCGCGACAAGCTCAAGGCGTTCCTGGAGGCCGAGATCCGCGGCTGGATCGACGTCCTGAAGGACCCGGAGGCTGCCGTCGACGTGTGCCTCGAGTCCTACGGCGCCGACCTGGGCCTCGACCGCGCCAACGAGATCGTCTCGGCCACCACGGCCAACGACGAGCTGATCACCTCCGACGAGACTCGGGAGTTCGGCCTGTTCACGATCTCCGACGAGCTCCAGGAGGAGACCGTGACGTCCCTGGCCGGCGCGGGTGTCGACGTCGAGGTGGACCAGCTGTTCGACCTGTCCCTGCTCGCGGAGGTCTACGAGGAGAACCCTGACCTCATGGACTACAGCGCCTGATCGGACGCGGTGTCGTGATCGACGTGACCACCACCGGTGCCCAGGGCGGCCAGCAGGCCGCCCTGGGCACGGGCGTGCAGATCTCCGGCCTGACCAAGGTCTTCGCCATGGGCACCCAGCGGGTGCCCGCACTGGACCACGTGCACCTGCACAGCGACCAGGGCAGCTTCCTGTCGCTGCTCGGGCCGTCGGGCTGCGGGAAGTCGACGATCCTGCGCATCCTCGCCGGCCTCGACACCCCGACCGGCGGCTCGGTCAAGGTCGACGGCAAGGGACCGGCGGAGCTCCGGCGGGGCCACGAGCTCGGCATCGCCTTCCAGGACTCCGCGCTCCTGCCGTGGCGCAGCGTGCTGTCCAACATCCGGCTGCCGTTCGAGGTGGCCGGGGTACGCGTGGACGACGACTACGTCCGGGAGATGGTCGCCCTCGTCGGCCTCGAGGGCTTCGAGAATGCCAAGCCCGCGCAACTGTCCGGCGGCATGCGCCAGCGGGTCTCCATCGCCCGCTCGCTGATCCTCAAGCCGTCGGTCCTGCTGCTCGACGAGCCGTTCGGCGCCCTCGACGACATGACCCGCCAGAAGCTGAACCTGGAGCTGCTGCGGATCTGGACGGAGAAGCCGGCGACCACGCTGATGGTCACCCACGGGATCACCGAGGCGATCTTCCTGTCCGACCACGTGGCCGTCATGAGCCCGCGGCCGGGGCGGATCAAGGAGGTCATGGACATCGACCTGCCGCGGCCCCGCACCCCGGAGATGCAGCGGACGCCGGAGTTCCACGCCTACGTCGACCACGCCTCGGAACTGCTGTTCGGCGGTGCGCTCAGCGGCGACGGGGCCCTGGCATGACGCGGGTGCGACTGCCCTCGTGGGCCGTCGGGGTGGCGGGCTCGCTCGTCATCGTCGCGCTGTGGTGGATCAGCGCGCTCACCGTGTTCTCCGGCGTGGGCGCCGGCGCGCGCCGGGCGATCCCGACCCCGCCCGAGGTCGTCAGCCAGTGGGCCGCCGACGGGGCGACCTTCTACGGGCGCAACTTCGGCGTCACCCTCGTCGAGGCCGCGCAGGGCTTCCTCTGGGGCAACGCCATCGCACTACTGCTCGCCTCCGTGGTGCTCGTCGTCCCCCGCACCGAGGGCCTGATCACGCAGATCGCGACGATCACCTACTGCATCCCGATCGTCGCGATCGGGCCGCTGGTGCTGATCATCGCCGGGGCGCCCGACTCCGGTGACCCCTCGGGGACCGCGATCTTCCTGGCCGCGCTGAGCTGCTTCTTCACCACCGTCGTCGGCACGCTGCTGGGCCTCAGGGCCGCCGACCGGGCCGCCCTCGACGTGGTCACCGTCTACGGGGGCAACGCCTTCACCCAGCTGCGCAAGGTGCGGCTGATCGCGGCCCTGCCGAGCATCCTCACGGCCCTGCAGATCGCCGTCCCGGCGGCGTTTCTCGGCGCCATCCTGGGCGAGTACTTCGGCAAGGTCGACCTCGGCATCGGCCCGGCGATGACCAGCGCGCAGCAGTCGCTCAACGCCGCGCGGGTCTGGGGCATCGCCCTCGCCTCGGGTGCGGTCGCCATCGTCGGGTTCGCCTTCTTCGGCATGCTCGGGCGGCTGGTGACGCCGTGGTCCCGGGGCCGGAGCAGCGCATGACCGCCACCGTCACGCGTCCGGCACCGGAGGCGACGGGCCTCCGCCGGCAGATCCAGCGCGAGGCCTCGCGCTCGGTGCTGCGCGCCGTGGGACGGTCGCTGCTGACCTTCGGACTGACCCTGGTCGTCGTGATCGCCCTGTGGGTGGCCGTCATCGAGCTGTTCGGCATCTCGGCCTACGTGGCCAAGGGACCGCTCGACGTGTGGGCGTACCTGGTCACCGATGACGACGCGGCCGACCACCGCGCGGTGCTGACGGGCGACCTCGGCGTCAGCCTCACCCACGCGTTCATCGGCTTCGTCGCCGGCCTCGTCGTGGCCCTGCTCGGCGCGATCGCGTTCCGGCTGTCCCGGGGCGTCGAGCACGCGCTCATGCCGATCGCGATGCTGCTGCGCTCGGTGCCGCTGATCGCGATGGCTCCGCTGATCATCCTCATCTTCGGCCGGGACGTCGCCACGGTCGCGGTCGTGGCCGGCATCGTCGTCCTCTTCCCCGCGTTGGTGAACATCGTGTTCGGCCTGCACTCGGCCACCCCGGAGACCCTCGACGTGGTCAGCGTCTACGGCGGGAACTCCTGGACGGCGCTGCGCAGGGTCGCCCTGCCGGCGTCGCTGCCCTCGTTCTTCGCCGCCGTCCGCATCTCCGTGCCGGGCGCGCTGACCGGTGCGCTCCTCGTCGAGTGGCTGGCCACCGGCGACGGCATCGGGTCGACCATCCAGACGGCGTACTCGCAGGTCCAGTTCTCCCTGGTCTGGTCGGCGGTCGTCGTGGTGACGGCAGTGTCGTTGGTCCTCTACAACGTCGTCCAGATCGTGGAGACCGTCGTCCTCACCCGCATGGGCATGACGGTGCGCCAGGGCAGCTGAGGCCGATCACGGTCACTCGGCCCGCTCCTTCGTCTCCGGGGTCAGCGCCGGCTCGCGGTCCACGCCCACGGTCGGCTCGTCCTTCGGCTGTCCCCGGCGGTGGTCCCAGACGTCGCGGAGGATCACCTGGATCATGCTGGCGACCGGGATGGCGAGCAGCGCCCCGAGGATGCCGGCGAGTTCGACCGCGATGAGGATCGCGACGATCACCGTCAGCGGATTGAGCTTCACCGTACGGGCGAAGACCAGCGGCTGCAGCAGGTGGTTCTCCAGCTGCTGGTAGAGCACGAAGAAGACGAGCACCGCGATGCCGGCGGGCACCGAGTGGATGAAGGCCGCGGCGACCGCCACCACGCCGCCGATGGTGGCGCCGACGAGGGGAACCAGGTCGGCGAGCCCCACGAAGAGGGCGATCAGCCCGGCGAACGGCACACCGGCGACGAGCAGGACGACGTAGGTCAGGGTTCCGCAGACGACGCTGATGAACAGGTTGCCCGACAGGTACCCGGTGACGGACTTGGCGCAGTCGTGGCCCACCCGGCGGATCCGCTCCGCCCGTGTCGGATTGAAGACGTTCAGCGAGACGTCGACGATCTTCGGCCCCTCGAGAACCATGAGGTAGGCGAGGACGAAGACGGTCACGGTGCCGGCGATGCCCGTGGCCACGCCGGCGAGCACGCCGGCCGCGGGCGTGGTCAGGCCGGTCGCGAAGTCCCGGATCTTGGCCTCGTTGTCCTGCACGTACTGGAGCGCGTTCGTCCGCTCCAGCAGACCGCCGATCGGTCCGCGCCCGTTGCGGGCCTGGTCGATCAGATCCGGCAGCTGGCCGGCGAACTTCGTCCCCTCCCGCGCCAGGGGGACCACGAACGCCGTGATGAGCGCCCCGAGGACGGCGAAGACCAGGAGGAACACCAGGAACGTGGCCAGCGCCCGGCGGCGGCCGCGGAACAGGTGCTTCTGCGCCCACCCGACGAGCGGGTAGAGCGCGACGGCGAAGAACGCGCCGATGACCAGCCAGGTCAGCACCCGCCTGGTCTCGACGACGATGTAGAGCAGTACGACGGTCGCGAGGACCAGGCCGATGGTGGCCAGGATCGTGCGAACGGGCACGGGACGGCGATCCGCGTCCACGGGGAGTGAGGTCACCGCCGTCCAGTGCCCCGACCGGCCGTGGGCAACCCAGTTGAGTCGAACGCCTCGTTCCCCGTCGGCACACGGCCGGGTCAGCGGCTCCGGCGGAACAGCCCCCGTGCGGGCCGCAACGCCTCGTCGCGGGCCGAACGCAGGCTCGCCACCTGTTCCTCCGGCGCCCCCGCGCGGACGAAGGCGTCGATGGCCCGGTCGTACAGGGCCTTCTCCGGCGTGCTGTGGGCGGCGACGGTCCAGAGCGCGTCGGCTTCCAGCATCGGCACGTCCTCCCGGACCGCGACGACAGCCGCCGTCTCCGCGAGGGCCGCCGCCTCGGAGGTGCGGCCGAGGGAGGCGAGCGCGTCGGCCCGGCCCAGATCGACACCGGCCACTGCCACCGGCAGACCCTCCGCCTCGAAGGCGGCGCGAGCCAGGTCGAAGAGCGTCAGCGCCTCCGCCGCCCGCCCGGACAGCAGCAATCGAGCGGCCTGGTCCCGCTGCGCCTCGGCCAGGGTCAGCAGATCGCCCTCCTCCGCCAGCGCGTCGAGGGCAGCCGCTCCTGCGGACAGGGCGTCAGTAACCTCCTCCCGGGCGAAGTGCAGGTCGGTGAGGGCGCGGTAGGTGCGCCCGCGGGCGTGGTGGTCGTCGGCGTCGAAGCATGCGAGTGCCCGTTGCGCGGCGGCCAGGCCCTCGTCGACGTCCCCGTAGTCACCGTTGAGGACGGCGAGGTCGAGCGCGGCCGCACCCTCGAGCCGGCGATCGCCGTCGTCGGCTGCCTGCGCGACGACCTCGGAGAGGATGTCGTAGGCGTTGATGTCCTGGCCGAGGGTCCGGAGCAGGCGGGCGACCAGCAGCCGGGCTCCTGCGGCGCCCGAACGGTCCCCGGCGGCGACGAACAGGTCGACGGCCTCCCAGCCCCGGCCGAGTGCCTCCTCCTCCCGGCCGAGGTCGCGGAGGACCTCCGCCCGTGCCACGGCGGTTTCCGCGGCCTCCCCGCGCGCACCGAGTGCGATCTCTGCCTGTTGGGTCGCCTCGAGGATCTCCAGGGCCCGGACCGGATGCCCTGTGGCGACCAGCAGGCTGCTGAGCAGCCCGCCGACCGCGGCCCGCGCCTCGTCACTCCCGGCGTCCTCGGCCACCTCCCACGCCGTCGACGCTGCGCCCGACCCGCCGTCGAGGTCACCCACGGCCGCGCGACAGTTCGCCTCGGCGGCCCAGCTGTGCGCGACCTCCACGGGATCGGGCGCGAGCTGGGCGCGGGCCTCCGCGAACAGCCCGACGGCCGCTGCCAGCTGCGCGGGGGTGGGATCGGGGCCGAGCTCCAGGACCCGCCATTCGGCCTCGACGATCCGGCACAAGCCGAGCAGGGTCGCTCGGTCCGGTGCGTTCTCGGCGGCGCCGAGCGCGACCTGGAGCCAGTGACGGCAGTGGTCGTCGACCCGCTGCGCGCGACTGAATCCCAGCCGGGCCAGATCCAGCGCTGCGTAGACCTGCTCCTCGAGCTGCCCCTCCAACTCCCCGAGGGCAGCCTCCAACAGCGGGCGTGCCTCGTCGTCCCGGTCGAGCCGGAGCAGGGCCGCACCGATGGTGCGCCTCGCACGCGCGGCCCCCGCCGCGTCGCCCGCGTCGAGGAAGCCGGCCAGGGCTCGCTCGGCCAGCCCGATACGGGCCTCCTCCGCGAGTCCGCTCTCCTTGCGGGCGCGGGTCAGGACGTCCTCCGGTCCCTCCGCGTCCGGCGCAGGTGGCGCGGGAACCGCCACGGTGGAGACCGCTTCCGTCCGGCCCTCCGTGGGAGTTCCGGCGGCCGGCGCGGCCTGTGGGCGCACCGTCAGCCGCTCCTCCACTCTTCTGGACATCGTGTCGGTGCCGTTCCGTCGATCGAAGGCCGCAGCGGCGACGCGTGCCTCCCCTGCCAGGACGTCGGCCAGGGCCGAGGTCCCCGAGGGGCGGGAGCCCAGTGACCGCGTCACCCGGTCGACGCCTGCTTCAGCGAGGGCCGCCGCAACGGCACCGCCCGCTGCGGCCACCCACATGCGGGTGTCGAGGTCGATCGCGTCCCGGTCGCAGACCTCCAGGATCTCGGTCACGAGGTCGAGCGCAGCATCCAGCCGGCCGTGCCGGATGAGGTGGACGACGTGCTGCGCCTGGGTCGTCAGCAGTGACGGGTTGCCCCGGGCCAGGCGCAGGCCCCACTCGTGCAGGCGCTCTGCCTCCTCGGTCTCCCCCAGGTCGGCCAGCGGAGCCAGCAGCACGCCGAGGACGTAGGCGGGCTCCTCCGCGCACACCAGCCGCCCCGCGAGGACGGGACGCGCGATGTCCAGGGCGCGCGCCCGCTCCCCCGCAGCAAGCGCCAGCTCCACCTCCGAGGCGACGTCGCACGCGCGGCAGTCGCCGTACTCCGTCCTGGCGACGAGCCGCCAGCGGCGGTGCGCCTCGACGGCGTCCTCGATCCGGCCGAGGTACAGCGCCAGGGTCCAGTCGATCTTGGCGACGGCGTCCTGCCCGGTGCCTTCCGACTCGTACCGCCGCCGCATCTCGCCCACGACCCCCTCGACCTCCTCGAGCGGGACGTCGGGGATGTCGAGCAACGTCCAGGGCAGCCACTTGAGCGCCCAGTAGGGCCGGTGCGTCTCGAAGCGGCCCGGGTGGGCGTCGATCTGGGCCAGGCACCAGGTCACGGCGACCAGGGCCTTGCGTGCCTCACCGCCGTGCTGCGCGAACTCGGCCAGGGTGCAGCGAGCCTCGAAACCGGCGTCGAGATCGTTCGCCGCGTCCGCGACGCGCACGGCCTCCTCGGCCACCGCCGTCCGGGCGAACCCCGGCGGCATGTCCCAGCCTTCGCTCAGCAGTGACTGGACCGACCTACTGCGAGCCACCGAGGCTCCCTTCGACGAGACGCCCGAGGGCGCCGGAGAGCAGGGCCGTCTCCCGGCCCCGGAGCGGGTGACGACCGAGCAGGAGGGCCTGCAGGTACAGGACCTCGAGCGCGGTCCGCAGTGCGCTGTCCGGCACGGGTCCGGCCAGCCGGTTGACGACCGGATGCCGCCAGTTGAGGACGAGGGCGGCCTCGCGGCGGTCCCGGGACGCGGCCTCGACCCGGCTCAGCACCGGCCCCCAGAAGGATCCGGCGACCTGGGCCGTCTCGCCGACCTCCCGGGCGAAGCGTGCGCCGTCCCCGGCGGTGTACAGGCACGGCAGGGACGACGGGTTGAAGTCGCGCACCTCGACGGTGCAACCGAAGGGAGACAGGATCGGCTCGCACCGGCGGAGCAGTGCGGCGACCGTCGCCTCGTCCCCGGCCGGCACGGGACGCAGCACCGCCGCCAGGTCCTCCGGTTCCACCCGTTCGACGTCGACGCCGGGCAGCACGTCGGCGATCCGGTGCACCAGCTCCTCGTCGTAGGTGTAGCCGGCGTTGACCAGGCACATCCCCTCGGCCGTGGCCACCTGCACCATCTGACTGAAGTCCTCCTTGGTCGCCGCGTACCGGACCGGACCCCGGCGGATGACCTCGCTGAGAGTCATCCGGCCGAGGCTGGTCTCCACCGGCAGCCACGGCGCGAACAGCCGAAGCAACTCGTCGTCGTGCACGGCGAGCGCCTTCAGTGCGAGGGCGTGCACCCGGACCAGCGCCTGCAGCCGCACCGGATCACGGTCGGCCAGCCCGGTCAGCCAGGTCCGCAGGGCGGCACCGAGCCCGTCGCGGACCGCGGCCAGGGTCGCGTCCTCGTAGAGCCCCTCGCGCGAGGCCAGCGGTTGCAGAGCGCTGGTGTCAACGACGACCCGGACGAAGAACGCCCAGTCCGGCAGCAGGCCGTCGACGGTGTCCGACAGCAGCATCCTCTTGAGGTACACGCGGTGCCGCTGCCGAGCCGCCGGGCTGGGGCTGTCGGGCAGCACCAGAGCCACGCCGGTGAGGCCCGCGGCCGGCAGGTCCAGCGGGACGGCGTCCAGGAACTGCTCGCCGAGTTCGTCCTGAGCCCACTCGAGGACGTCCGCCGCGTCGCGACCGACCCACGGCAGCGGACCGCCACCGATGACCTCGTCGCGGCCGCCGGAGCGGAGCACGATCGGTTGCGCGAGCCGTCCCGCGTAGCGGTGGATGAGCGCGCGAACGGTGTCCGGCGCCAGGTGGTCCTCGAAGCCGGCGCGCGCGTCGAGCCACACCGTCGTCCCGGGCCGGTCGCGGCCCTCGCCGTCGGCGAGCTCGCGCAGTTCGTACGTGCCGTCGCTGCGACCCCGCCACGAGACGCCCGGGCCACCGCGGGCGGACCGGGTGACCACGCGGATCTCGTCGCTGACCAGGAAGCAGGACAGGAGCCCGATCCCGAAGCGGCCGAGGTAGTCGGCGCGTGGCTCCAGCAGGGTGTCCCGCTTGGACGAGGACCCGATGGTCGCCAGGAGTTCGTGGACCTCGTCGACGGTCAGTCCGACCCCGTCGTCGTCCACCGACAGGATCGGGCGGCCCTGCGAGTCGTGGCACTCCACCACGACCGCCCCGACCTCCGCCACGCTGCCCCGGGCGGTGAGGGCGTCGACCGAGTTCTGGATCAGCTCCCTGATGTAGACGTCGGGTGAGCTGTACAGATGTGAGGAGAGCAGGTCGATGATGCCGCGCAGGTCGACCTGGAAGGCGTGGCGCACCCGGGCAGGTTAGGTCGGCCTCGACGAGACATCGGTACGGACAGGCCGGGCCGGCCTGTCCGTACCGGGTCGCGAGTCACACCGGTCACAGACATCCGACGGTGGTCAGGATCGCCGGCCGCCCCGCGCGGCGGGACACCGAGACGCTCGCGACGACGATCCAGATCAGGGCGACCAGCCAGACGAGCAGCGCTCCTTCGGCGAACCACACGGCGAGGGAACCGGCCGCCAGAGCGACGGCGACGACGGTCCCCACCCGCCCCGTGCCCCGGCCGAGGACGCCCAGCCGCCGGCCCGCCGCCGCCGCGACCCCGAGCGGCACGGAGACGACCAGCCACCCCAGCACGAAGACGGCGCCGTTGAGCAGCAGCAGCGACTTCGCCGTCTCCGGTGACAGGCCGCCGTCGCCGACCATCACCGTCGCCGCCAGCAGCGGCGCCGCCCCGGAGATGCCGACCGCGGCCGCGAGCGCACCGCCGGCGGCGACCAGCCGCGCCGGCCGGCCGCCGTCCGGCCGCTCGCGCAGCCGCTCCCCGACGACGGAGAAGAACGCACCCAGTGCCAGCCACGCGGCGACGACCCCGTACACCCCGACGACGACGAGGCCCGACGATCCGATGGCGGTCGCGTACTCCGCCGCCGGTGCATGCAGCGACGGCGAGTCCCCGCCGACCTTCGTCAGCTCGTTGCCCACCACCAACAGCACGACACCGCCGCCGCCGAGCAGTGGCGCGGCGATCCTTGAACCGGTCATGGCGACTCCCTGATCCGCCCGCGACGTCCGGGGCCGCGGAGACGGCGGAACGCTAGGTCGGGGTCGCAGGCGGGCACTTCCCCCTGCGCGCTGGTCCTCCTCCCCCTGCAGGACGGGATCGGGCCGGTCCGGCTCGTACCCGAGGGGGAGGTCTGCGCGCCCACTTCGCCCTACGGTGCCCGCATGGCCACCTGGCCGCAGGTGCGACGCATCGTCGACCCGCTGCTCGCCGCCGCTCTCCTCGGGGCGGGGCAGTACGCGGTGTGGGCACTGCCGTCGGCCGAGTCCGGCTTCGTCGCCCCGCCATGGGTGGACGCGCTGTTCCTCGTGCCGGTCTGCGTGCCCGTCGCCTGGCGGACGCGCCGCCCGGTGGCGGTGTTCGCCGTCGTCCTGGGGAGCACCTGGCTGTGGCTGCTCCTCCTCTACGGCGACCAGCCCCAGCCGCCGTTCGTCCCGGCGGTCGCCCTGTGGTTGTCCACGTTCAGCGCCGCCGCCGTCCCGAGGAGCCGGACGGCGTGGGGGGTCGGCGCCGGGCTCGCGGCCTTCCTCGTCTCCACCGACGTCCCGGCCCTGCTGGACGGGCGACCGTGGAGCAACGTCCTCCCGTCCTGGGTCGTGTTCGCGCTGACGTTCGCCGTCGGCCGGGTGGTCGGTCTGCGGCAGCAGCAGGCCGCGGCGGCCGCGGAGCGGGCGGCCCGGTCCGAGGCCGGGCGCGAGGAGGAGGCCCGGCGGGCAGCCGTCACCGAGCGGACCCGCATCGCCCGCGAGCTGCACGACGTCGTCACCCATGCGGTGACCGTGATGGTGGTCCAGGCCGCGGCCGAGGCGCGCACCCTTCCCTCGGGCAGCGCCACCCGAGGCGTGCTGCACGACATCGAGACCACCGGGCGGGAGGCGCTGGTCGAACTGCGCCGGATGCTCGGCGTCCTGCGCAAGGAGGACGGCGCCGGCGACCGCTCCCCACAGCCGTCGCTGCGCGAGCTCGACGGGCTGCTCGGCGCCGCCCGCAGCGGCGGGCTCGACGTACGGCTGGAGGTCCGGGGCCGGCCCGCCGCGCTGCCCGCGGCCCTGGACCTGTCCGTCTACCGGATCGTCCAGGAGGCGCTGACCAACGTCCGCAAGCACGGCAGCCCGGGCCCGGCCGAACTCCGGCTCTCCTACTGCCCGGATGCGCTCGTGGTGGAGGTGGTCAACCCCGCACGCGACCACGGCGCGCCGGACACCCCCGGGCACGGACTCGTCGGGCTGCGCGAACGGGTCGACCTGCACGGCGGGACGCTGGAGGCCGGCCCGGAGCCGGACGGGGAGTTCCGGCTGCGCGCCCGGCTGCCCTACGCCGGGGTGGTCCGGTGACGCTCCGGGTGCTGCTGGCCGACGACCAGACGCTGGTCCGCGCCGGCTTCCGGAAGCTGCTGGAGTCCGAACCCGACGTCGACGTCGTGGCCGAGGCGGCCGACGGACTCGAGGCCCTCCAGGCGGCACACCGGTTCCGCCCGGACGTCGTGCTGATGGACATCCGGATGCCGCGTCTCGACGGGCTCGCCGCCACCGCCCGGCTGGTCGCGGCTCTGCCGGCCACGCGGGTGGTCGTGCTCACCACGTTCGACCTCGACGAGTACGTGTTCGATGCCCTGCGGGCCGGGGCGAGCGGATTCCTGCTCAAGGACGCACCGCCCGAGGAACTCGTCCATGCCCTGCGCGTCGTCGCGGCCGGTGATGCGCTGCTGGCCCCCTCGGTGACCCGGCGGCTGATCGAGGAGTTCGCCCGCCGGCCGGTCCCCCGCGCCGACGACCGTCTACGGGCGCTGACGCCTCGCGAGCGCGAGGTGCTCGTCCTGGTGGCCGGCGGGCTGTCCAACAGCGAGATCGCCGCCCGCCTCTACCTCGGGGAGTCGACCGTCAAGACCCACCTGACGGGCGTGCTCACCAAGCTGGACCTCCGCGACCGCGCCCAGGCGGTGATGCTGGCCTACGAGACAGGCGTCGTCCGGCCCGGCGGATGACCCCGCGGTACGGCAGGCTCGGGGTCATGACCACGCCCGAGCCCGAAACACCCCAGCCGCGCGACATCGCCCTCGAGCAGGAGACTCCCGGGCAGGCGGCCGAACTGGAGGCCCAGAGCGAGGACGAGGGCCCTGCGGACGAATCCTGACCCCGACCTGCGGGTAGGTGCCGATCATGAGTGCTGACACCGGGCCGCGGACCCGTATCGTCGCCGGCCGCTATGCGCTCTCGGAGGTCATCGGCCGCGGCGGGATGGGCACCGTCTGGCTCGCGACCGACCGCGTGCTCGAGCGCGAGGTCGCGCTCAAGGAGATCACCTTCTCCGTCGACGTGACCGACGAGGAGCGCACGATCCTCCGCGAGCGGACGATGCGCGAGGCCCGCGCCGCCGCCCGGCTGGACCACCCGTGCGTCACCACGGTGTACGACGTGGTCGAGGAGGGCGGCAAGCCCTGGCTGGTGATGGAGCACGTGTCCGCCCGCAGCCTGCAGGAGATCCTCGAGGAGCAGGGGCCCCTCGCACCCGCCGCCGTCGCCCGCATCGGGCTCGACGTCCTCGCCGCCCTGGAGGCGGCACACCACGCCGGCATCGTCCATCGCGACGTGAAGCCGGCGAACGTCCTGGTGGGCAAGAACGGCCACGCCTGCCTCACCGACTTCGGGATCGCCACCACGACCGGCGACTCCAGCCTGACGACCAACGGCGCGCTCATCGGCTCGCCGTCCTACATGGCGCCCGAGCGGGTCAACGGGGAGGAGCCGCGCCCCGAGGTCGACCTGTGGTCGCTGGGGGCCACACTCTACGCAGCGGTCGAGGGACGGCCGCCGTTCGCCCGGGGCGAGGCCATGGCGACGATGATGTCCGTCGTCTCCGAGCATCCCGCGCCGATGCTCCGGGCGGGCCCTCTCGAGCCGGTCCTGCGCGGCCTCCTGACGAAGGACCCGGCCGCGCGCACCGCTGCCGACCAGGCTCGGCGACAACTGGACGCCGTCCTCGCCGGGTCCCCTCCGGGATCGCCCCCTCCCCCGCCGGCCGCTGCCGCGCCGCCCGGCCCGCCTCCGCGCGGCGCGCTCCCCGCCGGCTCCGTGGAACGGCTCGACGCCGACGACTTGCGGGCGCTGGCCTCGGCGTCGAAGGCCC
>NZ_SPQK01000005.1 GCF_004570875.1 Blastococcus sp. CT_GayMR16
CGAACTCCTCCGCGCTCGCGGCGATCTCGGACGCCGACCACCAGCGGTGCGGCTCGTCGCCGAGGAGCGCCTGCTCGGCCCGTACGCGGGCGGCGAGGTGCCGCTCGGCCTCGGCCGCGGCGGACCGGGCCGCCGCTCCCAGCTCCGCGAGCTCGGCGGCGACGGCGGAGCGGCCGCGGTCGGCGGCCTGACGCTCGGCAAGGGCAGCGTCGACGTCGGCGGACCGCAGGGTCGCCACTTCCCGCGCCGCGGCCAGTTCGTCGGCCAGCGCGGCAGCCTGCGCCTCGGCGGCGATCAGCTGGGCCGCCGCCTCGTCGACCCGCGCGCGGACGACGAGGTTCGAGGGAGCCTCGCTCTGCCCGCCGACGGCCCAGTCGGCGCCGACGAGGTCACCGGCCGCCGTCACGGCGCGCACCCGCGGGTGGGTCCGGACGACTGCCACGGCGGCGTCGAGGTCGGTGACGACGGCCACGCGCTCCAGCGCCCGCGCGAGCGCGGGCTGCAGCTCGGCCGGCGCCTCCACCGCGTCGAGCGCCCAGCGGACGCCGTCCGGCAGGGTCGGCCAGCCGTCCCGCGGGACCGGCGGGAGCCCGCCGGTCACGAGCAGGCCGGCCCGGCCCCCGTCGGACTCCTTGAGGTGGGCCAGCGCCGCGGCGGCCTCGGCGACACCGGAGACGACGACGGCGTCGGCCATGCCGCCGAGTGCGGCGGCGATCGCGAACTCGTCGCCCGGCTGCACGGTGAGCCGGTCGGCCACGGGTCCGCGGACGCCGGCCAGGTTCGCACCGAGCACGGCGGCGGCGCCGTCGGCGGGGGTGAGGCCCTGCGCGAGCGCGTCGCGCCGGGCCTGCCAGGAGGCGCGGTCGCGCTCGGCGGCCCGCTCCGCCTCGGTCAGTTCGGTCACCAGGCGGGCTGCGGCGGCGTGCGCGGCGACGGCGTCCTCGTGGGCGGTGACCAGGGCGATGTCGCCGTCCTCCTGGTCCTCCAGCTGCGCGCGACGGTCGGCCAGGCGCTCCGCGGCCACCTCGGCGCGATCGGCCGCCTCGCCCGCGGCGAGCGCGAGTCGCTCGATCTCCGCCTGTCCGGCGGCCATCCGTGAGCGCGCTGCTGCGACCTCGCCGGACAGCCGGGCGAGGCCTTCACGACGGTCGGCGAGCGCGCGGGCCGCGGCGACCCAGGCCTGCTCGGCCGCGGTCAGCGCGGCCTCGAGCTCGGCGCCCTGCCCGACCACCAGTGCCAGCCGGTCCCGTGCGGCGACGAGCCCGTCGCCCAGCTCCGCCTCGGTGGCGGCGATCCGGTCGGCCTCGGCGTCGAGCTGGTCGGGGTCGCGTCCGGGGGCGGCGGCCGGCCCGGCCGCGGACAGGTGACGGTGCCGCTCGGCGGCCAGCTGCGCCACCCCGCGGAACCGCTCGGTCAGAGCCGACAGCCGGTACCAGGTGTCCGAAGCGCCCTCCAGCCGCGGGGCGCTCTCCGCGAGCGCGCTCTCCAGCGCCGATTCCCGCCGCGAGGCGAGAGAGAACTCCCCCTCGACGGTGGCCCGGCGCGCGCGTGCCGCCGTCTCGTCGGCGACGTCGCGGTCGAGGGCGTCACGCAGCTGGACGAGGTCGTCGGCCAGCAGGCGCAACCGGGCGTCGCGCAGGTCGGACTGCACGCCGGCGGCCCGGCGGGCGACCTCGGCCTGCTTGCCCAGCGGTGTGAGCTGGCGGCGCAGTTCGGTGGTGAGGTCGGCGAGGCGGTCGAGGTTGTGCCCCATGCCCTCGAGCTTGCGGAGCGCCTTCTCCTTGCGCTTGCGGTGCTTGAGGACGCCGGCGGCCTCCTCGATGAAGGCCCGGCGGTCCTCGGGGCGGCCGGACAGGACGGCGTCGAGCTGCCCCTGCCCGACGATGACGTGCATCTCGCGGCCGATCCCGGAGTCGCTGAGCAGCTCCTGGACGTCGAGCAGGCGGACCTTGTCGCCGTTGATCTCGTACTCGCTCTCGCCGGAGCGGTACATGCGGCGGGTGATCGACACCTCGGTGTAAGCGATCGGCAGGGCGCCGTCGGCGTTGTCGATCGTGAGCGTCACCTCGGCCCGGCCGAGAGCGGGGCGGAGGTGCGTGCCGGCGAAGATGACGTCTTCCATCTTGCCGCCGCGGAGGCTCTTGGCCCCCTGCTCGCCGAGCACCCAGGCGATGGCGTCGACGACGTTGGACTTGCCGGACCCGTTGGGGCCGACGACGGCGGTGATCCCAGGCTCCAGCCGCAGCGTGGTCGCGGACGCGAAGGACTTGAAGCCCTTGAGCGTCAGGCTGGAGAGGTGCACAGAACGGAGACCCTAGTGGAGCGTGCGCCCCGAACCCCGGATTTCAGGGGTTTCTGGTACCGATGTGACGGAGGGGTTCAGGCCGTTCAGGCGAGCGCGGGCTCGGCCCTGTCGCCGGCCAGCGAGAGCAGCTCGTGGGCGATGGCGGCGTCGCGCTGGGCGCGCAGGTCCTCGAGCTCCCGCTCCAGCCGGCGCACCCTGGCCCGCAGGACTGCGTTCTCCTCAGCTACTCGGAGTTCCGCGGGTGCGACGACGTGACCGAACAGGGCCTTGGCCATAGCTGAAGCGGCCTTTCCGAGCGAGAGGGTGAGCCCGGCGCCCCGGGAAGCCGGTCGGCGCGAGCTGTGGTATCCCCAGGGTGACAGGCCCGACCACGCAGGTCAACGCGAAGACTGCCTACTCCCCGTGTCGGGGGTATGTCGCGTTCGTCACGCTGTGGTGAAGCCCTGGCTCCCCTGCACCTCGTCGACGTGATGGTCGACCCGCCGCACGGCGCCCGGGGCGCGCGGCCCGTCGAGGGCGTCGAGCACGGACTGGACCGACTCGGCCGGCCCCTCGAGCACGACCTCGACCCGCCCGTCGGGGAGATTGCGGGCCGACCCCGCCAGTCCGGCCGAGGTGGCGAGCTCGCGGACGTACCAGCGGTACCCCACGCCTTGGACGTGACCGGAGACGACGGCGACGGTGCGAACGGTCATGGCCTGCGGACTCTCGGCCGCGGCTGGCACTGCGGGCAGCTGTAGCTGGAGCGGTTCATGAACGACTCCCGGCGGATCGGCGTCCCGCAGCGAGGGCAGGGCCGGTCGGCCTGGCCGTAGACGGCGAGGAACCGGGAGAAGTAGCCGCTCTGCCCGTTGACGTCGACGTAGAGGGAGTCGAAGGAGGTGCCGCCCTGCGCCAGCGCCTCCCCCAGCACGTCGCGGACGCCGTCCAGGAGGTCCGCCACCTGACCGCGGGTGAGCTTGTCGGTCGGCCGGGCGCCGTGCAGGCGGGCCCGCCACAACGCCTCGTCGGCGTAGATGTTGCCGACCCCGCCGATCAGGGTCTGGTCCAGCAGCGCGCGCTTGACCTCGGTGTGCCGACGGCGCAGGGCGGCGGAGAAGGCGTCCACGTCGAAGGTCTCGTCCAGCGGGTCGATGGCGATGTGTGCCAGCCGGTCGGGGATGCCGCCGTCGCTGTCCTCGACCGCGAGACCGCCGAAGGTCCGCTGGTCGACGAAGCGCAGCTCCCGCCCGCCGTCGGTGAACGTGAAGCGCGCGCGCAGGTGGGTCTCGTCGGGCTGGGACGGCTTCTCCACCAGGAGCTGACCGCTCATCCCGAGGTGGGCGACCAGGGCGCGGCCCGACGCGGTGCCGTCGGCCTCCCGCATCGGCAGCCACAGGTACTTCCCGCGGCGGTGGGCGTCGGTGACGGTGCGGCCGGCCAGGGCGGCCACGAAGTGGTCGGCGCCCTCGAGGTGACGACGGACCGCGCGGGGATGGTGGACCTCGACGGTGGCGATCGTCCGCCCGGCGACCCACTGCTCCAGGCCGCGGCGGACGACCTCGACCTCAGGAAGTTCCGGCATCGCTCAGCTCTCGGGGACGGCGTCCGACAGTGCGCGCCAGGCGGTCTCCGCGGCCTCCTGCTCGGCGGCCTTCTTGGTCCGTCCCGATCCCTGGCCGTAGACGGTGCCGGCGAGGACGACCGCGGCGGTGAAGGTCTTCGCGTGGTCGGGGCCCGCGTCCTCGACCTCGTAGATGGGGGCGCCGAGCCCACGGGCGGCGCCGAGCTCCTGGAGGCTGGTCTTCCAGTCCAGGCCGGCGCCGCGGGTGGCGGCCTCGACCAGCAGCGGGTCGAAGAGCCGGTGCACGACCTCCGAGGCGGTGTCGAGTCCGCAGCCGAGGTGCACGGCCCCGATCAGCGCCTCCACGGCGTCGGCGAGGATCGAGTCCTTCTCCCGGCCGCCGGTGGTCTCCTCGCCGCGGCCGAGCAGCAGGTGCGGCCCGATCCCGCCGTCGCCGAGACGGCGGGCCACGCCGGCCAGCGAGGTCATGTTGACCACGGAGGCACGCAGCTTGGCCAGCTGGCCCTCGGGGAGGTCCGGCTGACTGCGGTAGAGCTCGTCGGTGACGACCAGCCCGAGCACCGAGTCACCCAGGAACTCCAGGCGCTCGTTGGTCGGCAGGCCGCCGTTCTCGTACGCGAACGACCGATGGGTCAGCGCCAGCCCGAGCAGCCCGTCCGGCAACTCGACGCCGAGAACGTCGTTCAGCCAACGGGCTGCCTGGTCGGCGTGCGCCTCGCCACCCGGCGCGGGTGGTGCGGCACCTGCCACGACGAAGCGAGACAGGGTGCTCAGCTCAGACCGAGAGGACCTGACGGCCGTCGTACTGGCCGCAGTTGGCGCACGCCTGGTGCGGGGGCTTCAGCTGGCCGCAGGCGCGGTTGGGGCACGGCGACAGGGTCGGCGCGGTGGCCTTCCACATCGAGCGGCGGGATCGGGTGTTGGAGCGGGAAGTCTTCCGCTTCGGGACAGCCACGGTCAGTTCTCCTCAGTGGTGGGGCTCTCGCCGGGGGTGCCCGGCGAGGAAGAAGGGGCGGAGGCAGCAGGCGTGCCGAACTTCTCGGCCAACCCGGCCCAGCGGGCGTCCACGATCTCGTGGTGGTGGTCGGCCGGGAGGTCGTCGAGACGCTGGCCGCAGTCGACGCACAGCCCGGCGCAGTCGTCGGTGCAGACCGGCGCGAGCGGCAGGTTCAGGACGACGGTGTCGCGCACCAGGGGCGCCAGGTCGAGGAAGTCGCCGTCGATGCGGCGGACCTCGTCCTCCTCGCTGGTGGCCTCGGTGGTGCTGCCCTCGTAGGCGTACAGCTCCTGCACGTCGAGGTGCAGGGTGTCCTCGAAGGGCTCGAGGCAGCGGGCACAGGACCCGGCAACGGGGACGTCGAGCTCACCGGTGACCAGCACGCCCTCCATCACCGACTCCAGCCGCAGGTGCACGTGCACGTCACCGCCGGTGGGCACGCCGATGAGCTCCACGCGCCAGCCCTCGAGGGCCGGCAGCGTGCGGTCGATCTCCTGCATGGATCCCGCGCGACGGCCCAGTTCCCGGAGATCGAGCCGCCACGGGTTGCCTGCGGGGCGCCGGTCGGCCCTGGTGCGTGGACCAGGGGACACAGCGCCTGAGCGGTTCGGGGCAGCAGCAGACATGTCAGTACTCGCGGTAGGCAGTGGGGTGGAGGGCCGCCCGGGGCCACCCCAGGAACAGCGGGGCCAGCGGCGGTCGGACCAGGCGTCGAGACTACCCGATCCCCTTCGGGGGGCGGCGGGCAGCGAGGTCAGGGTTCGCGCAGCGTGCTGCGGGCCTTCTCCACCGAGTGCAGCATCCGCTCCAGCGTCGTCCCGAAGTCAGCGAGCCGGCTGTCGACGTACTGGTCGACCTCCGCGCGCATGCGGGCGACGTCCGTGGCGGTCTGGGCGCCGAGCTCGTCGGCGCGGGAGACGGCGCCGCGGTAGACCTCGGTCTCGGTGATCAGCCGTTCGTGCTCGGCGAGCGCCTCGGCGATCAGGGCCTCGCGGTGTTCGCGCCCCTCGGTGATGAGCCGCTCGGCCTCGGCCTCCGCGTCGGCGAGCAGCTCCTCGGCCTCGGCCTGGGCGCGGACGAGCAGCTCGTCGCGCTGGCGGCGGGCGGTGCCGAGGAGGTCCTCGCGCTGGCGCCGCGCCGTGGACAGCAGCTGCTCGCTCTCCCCGCGGGTCCGGCCGGTGAGCCGCTCGGCCTCCGCCTGGGCCTGCTGGAGGATCTCGGTGCGCTGCTCGACGATCGCGCCGGCGGCCTGGACGTCCTCGGGGAGGGACTCCCGCAGGTCGTCGAGCAGGTCGAGCAGGTGGTCGCGCGGGACCATGCAGGACCCGGACATCGGCACGCTGCGCGCGTTCTCGATGACCGTCGTCAGCTCGTCGACGGTCTCGTAGAGGCGGTACACCACTTCGGTCATGAGCTTCCGCCCTTCCGGGCGTGCTCGATGAGCCGGTCGTTGACCGCCTTGGGCACCAGCCGGGAGACGTCGCCGCCGAACATGGCGACCTGCTTGACCAGGCTCGATGACAGGTGGCCGACCTGCGGGGCGGTCGGGACGAAGAGGGTCTCCACGGCGGCGAGCTCGCGGTTCATCTGCGCCATCTGCAACTCGTACTCGAAGTCGCTGACCGCGCGCAGGCCCTTGACGATGACCGGGATGTCGTTGGCCTTGCAGTAGTCGACGAGCAGGCCCTGGAAGCTGGCGACGACGACGTTGGAGAGGTCCGCGACGGCCTCGCGCAGCAGTTCCATCCGCTCGTCGACGGAGAACAGGCCCGCCTTGCCGGGATTGACCAGCACGGCGACGACGAGCTCGTCGTACAGGCCGGCAGCCCGGGTGATGACGTCGACGTGACCGTTGGTGACCGGATCGAAGGATCCGGGGCAGACGGCACGCCTCACGAGGAGCGACCGTACCGGAGCTGAGCCTCTCCGTACCGCCGGTCGCGCAGACCGACGAGGGGTGTCGGCCACTCCCACTCCTTCTCACGGGCCGGGCGCTCCACCACCACGACCGCCTCGGGAGCCAGCCACCCGCCGTCGACCAGCGCCCGGACCACGTCCTGGACCTCCTCGACGGGGGTCGCGTAGGGCGGATCGGCCAGCACCAGGTCGAATCGGGCGGGCGGCGCGCCGCCGAGCACAGTGGGCACCGAACCGGCGACGACGCGGCCCCCCGGCAGACCGACGGCGGCGAGGTTCTCCTTGAGCACGGGGAGCACGCCCTGCGAGGACTCGACGAAGACCACGGTTCCCGCCCCACGGGAGAGGGCTTCCAGTCCGAGGGCGCCGGAGCCGGCGTAGAGGTCGAGGACGGCGGCGCCCCGGAGGTCGAGCAGGGCCTTCATGGAGTTGAAGAGGGCCTCGCGGGCGCGGTCGCCGGTGGGCCGGACGCCTGCGCGCGGGACCTTCAGGCGCCGCCCGCCCGCGACGCCGGAGATGAGGCGCGTCACGGCCCCGTCCCGAGGCTCGCCCCGAGCGTGCGAGGGGTGAGGAGGACGGGGTCCTTCATCATGCCTTCTCCAGCCACTCGGCGCGCTCGTCGGTGGCGAGCGCGGCGACCTCGGCGGCCAGCCCCGGGTGGTCGGCGAGTCCCCGTTCGGTCTCCAGCAGCGCGGTGGCCTCGGCGCGGGCCGCGGCGATGAGGTCCTCGTCCTCCAGCAGCGACAGCATCCGGATGCCCGAGCGCTTGCCGGACTGCGCGGCACCGAGCACGTCACCCTCCCGGCGGGTCTCGAGGTCGAGCCGGGCGAGCTCGAACCCGTCGGAGGTGGCGGCGACAGCGGCGAGCCGCTGGCCCGTCGGGGAGTCCGTCCTCGCGTCGGTGACGAGCAGACAGAGGCCGGCGTGCCTGCCACGGGCGACGCGGCCGCGCAGCTGGTGGAGCTGGCTCACGCCGAAGCGGTCGGCGTCCATGACGACCATGACCGTGGCGTTGGGGACGTCCACACCGACCTCGACCACCGTCGTCGCCACGAGGACGTCGATCTCGCCGGCGCCGAAGGCACGCATGCGGGCGTCCTTGTCCTCGGGTCCTAGCCGCCCGTGCAGGACGTCGAGCCTCAGTCCGGCGAGCGGGCCGTTGCGCAGGATCTCGGCGACGTCGAGTACGGCCAGCGGCGGGCGGCGGTCGCTGACGGGGCCGTCGTCCGGGGCGCCGTCGGCGTCCTCGGGCTCGTCGTCGGCGCCGGCAGCGTCGGTGGGGCTGTCCCCGATGCGGGGGCAGACGACGTAGGCCTGCCGCCCTGCGGCGACCTCCTCGCGGAGCCGCTCCCAGGCGCGATCGAGCCAGCCGGGTCTCTCCGACTGCGGGACGACGGAGCTGGACACCCCGCCGCGACCGCTGGGGAGCTGCCGCAGGGTCGAGATCTCCAGGTCGCCGTAGACGGTCATGGCCACCGTGCGCGGGATGGGCGTGGCGGTCATGACGAGCACGTGCGGCGGCCGGTTGCCCTTGGCGCGCAGGGCGTCGCGCTGCTCCACGCCGAAGCGGTGCTGCTCGTCGACGACGACCAGGCCGAGGTCGGCGAAGTCGACGCCCTCCTGCAGCAGGGCGTGCGTGCCGATGACGATGCCCGCTCGGCCCTCTGCGACGTCCGCCCGGGCTTCGCGCTTCGCGGCGGCCTTGAGCGAGCCGGTGAGCAGGCTGACGCGGGTGCCCGCCGGATCGCCGTCGAGCTCGCCGGCCCGGCCGAGCGGACCGAGGAGCTGCCGGATGCCGCGGGCGTGCTGCGCGGCGAGCACCTCGGTCGGGGCGAGCAGGGCGGCCTGTCCCCCGGCGTCGACGACCTGTGCCATGGCGCGCAGCGCGACGACGGTCTTGCCGGAACCGACCTCGCCCTGCAGGAGCCGGTGCATCGGCTGGTCGCGGTCGAGCTCCACCGCGAGCTCCTCCCCCACCTCCCGCTGGCCCGCGGTGAGCTCGAACGGGAGGGCGGCGTCGACGGCGTCGAGCAGACCCCCGTCGCGGCGCGGCCGCGCGATACCCGGCTCCAGTGCCGCGGCCCGACGGCGGGCGGCGAGGGTCAGCTGGAGGATCAGCGCCTCGTCCCACTTGAGCCGGAGGCGGGCCCGCTCGACGTCCTCCCCGGTGGTGGGCCGGTGGATGTCGAGCAGAGCGGCTGCCAGCCACGGGAGCCCGTGCCGCCGTCGGATCTCCTCCGGCAGCGGGTCCTCGACGAGCTCGGTGAAGCCGCCCGATGCGCCGAGCAGCAGCTTGACCGACTTCTGGATGACCCAGCTCGAGACGTCCTTGCTGGCGGGGTAGATGGGCACGAGTTCGCGGGCCCAGTCGTCGTCGCTGTCGTCGTCCCCGCTGAGCAGGTGCATGTCGGGGTGGGTGAACTGCAGCTGCCCCTGGTACTTGCCGACGGTGCCGGCGAACAGACCCCAGGCGCCGTGCTTGAGCCCGGAGTGCCGGTAGTTGAAGAAGACGAGCTTCATCGAGCCGGCGCCGTCGCCGACGGTGACCTCGGTGATCGTGCCGTGGCGCTGGCGCATGCGGCGGCTGTTCACGCTCGTGATCTGGGCGAGAATGGTGACGCGGTCGCCCTCCTGCAGATCGTCCAGCCGGGCCATCTCACCGCGCCGGGCGTAGCGGCGCGGGTAGTGGCGGAGCAGGTGACGCACCGTGTGCAGCGAGAGCTGCTCGGCCATCCCCTTCGCCGTCTTCGGTCCGAGCACCTTGCTGAGCGGTGTCTCGAGGGTCACCGCCATGATGTCACTCGACCCCGACCTGCAGGAGGATTCCGTCGGGGCCGCCGCCGTACCTGGTGACCTCGATGGTGGGGTGCTGGGTCGCCAGGTGCCGGCAGACGACGTCGCCCAGGGCCTCGTCGGAACCGACCACGAGGGTCGCCATCTCACCGCCGGCCGACAGCAGGCGGTCGAGGAGGTCACAGGCGACGGCGGCGAGGTCGCTGCCGATCACCACGACGTCGCCCTCGGCCGAGCCCAGGGCGTCACCGGGCTGGCAGCGACCGGCGGAGGTGAGCGCCTCCTGCTCGGCGACGGTGACCTCGGCCCAGCGGGTCGCCGCCGCGGCCTCGGCCATCGCGATGACATCGTCGCCGAAGCGGCGGGCCGGGTCGGTGACTGCGATCGCTGCGAGGCCCTGCACCGGTGACCGGGTGGGGACGACGCCGACGTCCCGGCCCACCTCGCGGGCGCGGGTGGCGGCGCGGGCGGCGACGGCGGAGAGGCCGGCGTCGTTGGGCAGGACGACCACCTCGAGGGCGACGGAGGCCAGCACCTCGGCGAGGATCTCGTCCTCCGTGACCCCGTCCGGACCGCAGGCGACGACGCGGACCCCTTCACCCCGGAAGAGCTGGGCGAGCCCGTCGCTGGCGACGACCGCGACCACGGCACGGGTGCCCGGGACGGGAGCGGACGGCAGGACCGGCGCCAGCGGGGAGACCGAGATCCGATAGGGCCGCCCGGCCTCGATGCCGGCCTCGATGGCCGCACCGACGTCGGCGCAGTGGACGTGGACGTTCCACTCCCGGCCGGTCGGGGTGTCGACGCCGACGACGACGAGGCTGTCGCCGAGCGCGGCGAGGCCGTGGTGCAGGCGTGCGACGGCGTCCTCGTCGCTGTCCGCGAGCAGGTACTGGACCTCGCTCCCAGGGCCCGCTGGCGGCTGGTGCGGCAGGTGCTCGCCGGTGTGGTGGTGGCCGTGGTCGCGGCGGGCGAGCGCGGGACGGGACGGCTCGACGCCGGTCACCGTGGTCACGAGCGCGTCGAGGACGAGGCAGAGGCCGGCGCCCCCGGCATCGACGACGCCGGCCTCGCGCAGGACCTCGAGCTGGCCGGGGGTCGCCTCGAGGGCGACGCGGGCGCCGTCGGCTGCGGCGCGGACGACGTCGGACAGGTCGGCGTGACCGGCGTCGACGGAGGCGACCGCGGCCTCGGCGCCGAAGCGGGCGACGGTGAGGAAGGTTCCTTCCTCGGGATCGGCGACGGCCGTGTAGGCGGTCTCGGCGGCCTTCTGCATGGCGGCGGCGAAGGCGGGACCGTCGGCGGGCGGCTGGCCGGCGAGCTGGTCGGCCAGGCCGCGCAGCAGCTGGGCGAGGATCGTGCCGGAGTTGCCTCGCGCTCCGAGCACCGCGCCGCGGGCGAGGATCGACCAGGCGGACTCGGTCGTCCTCGGGCCTTCTGAATCGAGCGCGGCGATGGCGGCCTGGGCCGTCAGCAGGAGGTTGGTGCCGGTGTCGCCGTCGGGTACCGGGAAGACGTTGAGGTCGTCGAGCCGGCTACGGGACTCGGACAGGACCTCGACCGCGGCCCGGTACCAGTCACCGACCGCGGCGTCATCCAGCGCCTGCAGCACGGGCGGAGGGTACCCATGTGTGGTGACAGGACCGGTTGACGCGACCGATCCCACGCCCGGTGAGGGGGTGCGGCGACGCCTTCCCCCCGGAGCGGTTAGACTTCTGGACGGTCTTGATGCGGGTGCTGCCTTGCCCCGCCGTCTGTGAACGATTCTCTGGGAGTGATTAACCGTGGCTGCCGTGTGCGATGTGTGTGGCAAGGGGCCCGGTTTCGGTATGTCGGTGTCGCACTCGCACCGCCGCACGCCGCGCCGTTGGAACCCGAACATCCAGTCCGTGCGGGCGCTCATCGCCCCCGGAAACCGTCGTCGGATCAACGCGTGCACCTCGTGCATCCGCGCCGGCAAGGTCGTGCGCGCCTGACCTGAGGGTCTGCGCGTCCCGGTAGTCCCGGGTGAACCCCGGAGGTCCTCGACCTCCGGGGTTCTTCGCGTTTCGAGCACGTGCGCGCTGCGAGGCGCACCCAGGGACGACACGCCACCCTCCGAGAGTCGCCATCAGAACGGTGCCTCCTGCCCGGGCGCAGCCTCGAGCGAGCCCGGGCGCCATAGGCGGAGCCGTTCCAGCGTGCTGGGGCCCCGGGTCGCGGTAGCCGCCGACGGTGACTGTGACGGTGACGCTGTCGGTGGCGGGAGGTTGTCGTCGGTGCCGTAGCGGGGTGGTCGGGTGGTGACGGTGTCGCCGCTGGGGGTGGTCCATCGCAGGGCGCCGTCGGGGAGGGGGGTCATGGTCCAGCCGGGTGCCTGGTGGCTGAGTCGGTGGTGGTGGCGGCACAGGCAGCACAGGTTGGTCTCGCTGGTGGGTCCGGTCGGCCAGGGGGTGTTGTGGTCGAGGTCGCAGCGGATCGCGGTGGCGCGGCAGCCGGGGAAGCGGCAGCGGCGGTCGCGGGCGCGCACGAACCGGGCGAGCGGGGCCGAGGGGCTGTAGCCGGGGCTGTCCGGTGGTGGGGCGAGTCCGGGGCCGGTGGGCGGGTGGTGGCAGGCCCGTTTTCCGGTGCGGCAGGCCCTGCGGCCGCAGGTGGCGGTGTGCCGGATCCAGGTGGCGTCGGTGAGGGCGAGCAGTTGGCCGGAGATTTCTTCGACGACCGCGATCTGCGGGAGGTGGGCGAGGCTGGTGCCGGCGATGGTGCGGAGGCCGAGCAGGTCGGCCAGCCGCCCCGCGGGGGGCTCCATCGCGACGGCGGCGGGCTCTTCCGCGGGGGGCTCGATCGCGGCCGGCTCGACCGCGGCGGCCTCGCCCGCGTCGCCGTGGGTCTCGGTTTCGGGGGCTTCAGGTCGCGGGAGCAGGCCGAGGGTGTGGGCGAGTTCGCGCACCAGGACCGCCGGCACCGGGTGGCCGTCGACCTCGCCGGGTCCGCCGCCGCCGGTCAGCGTGTCCACGCCGGCGACGACGGTCAGCCCGATCCGCACCGGACCGTTGCTGCCCGGCCGCAGGATCAGATCCACCAGGCAGTCGATCATCCGCTGGTCCTTGGTCCGGGTGTCGCCGGGCGTGCGGCAGTCCTCGGCGTAGGCCTCCAAAGCCTTCCGGCACGCCTGCGCGACCGGCAGCGGCAGCGTCGCCGACAGGCTGCCCATGCCGTCCTCACCCGGATACACCCGCACGCTGCGGTCCCGGATCGCGGCGGCCAGCCGGCGGGCGGCCGCCGCGGCGTCGGCGCGCAGCACCGCCCGCCGGGCCGCCACCTTCAGCTGGGTCACCGTCCTGCCCTCGGCGCCGCCCAGCAGCCGGGCCTCGACCTCCGCCCGGGCCTCCTCGGTCACCGGCCCGACGATCTCGGCCATCGCCCGCGCGTGGTCCCAGCCGATCACCCCGGCCTCCAACGCGGCCAGCGTCGCCGGCAACCGCTCGGTCAGCGTCACCGACTCCGCCAGCAGCCCGGCCGCGGCACGCGACGACAGCCCGAAGGCGACCATCACCTCATCGACGGCCCACTCGCTCACCGCCGTCAACGCTTCCGCTCGGGCCGCCCGCGACGCGACCGCCGCCGCCCCCACCTCCTCATCGGGCCGGTCCAGCACGACCGCCGGCCGAGACCTGGCGAACGCGGCCAACGACCGGGCCTGCACCGCCGCCAACCGACGCTGCTCCACCTGCGCCGCACTCGCCGCGGCCAGATGTTCCGCACCGGCCTCCAACAGCCCGCGGAAAACCGTCAGCCCCGGGAACCGGTCGTCGCCAGCCGCGCCGTCGTCGACGGGCGCGGATTCGCCGGCAGGCGGGACGGGCTCGGGCCCGTTCACCTGAGGACGCTCGGGCGGTTCGTGCCGCGGACACACGTCGACGAGGTATCGGCGCCCCGACAGCTCGACGAGCCAGCGAGCCAGCACCGCCTCGAACAGGGACACCCGCGGGGGAGGCGGCGTCAGCTGTTCGATCATGTGTTCGATAGTAGCCGACTCACACGCCTCTGACCAGCGCGAACACGGCCTGTGGACAGTGCCTGGCGATGTGGAAAACATCGCGGCGGAATCCTCGCGGCACCGCACAGTGGCGACATGCAGCAGCGCCCACCAACCCTCAGACGGGGCCTATCCCCCGCCCCCGCGCCGCGGTCACCACGAGCTCGACGACCGCCTCCACTGGCAGCGCCGTGGTGTCCACCACCAGGTGGTAGTGCTGCGCCGACGCCGGATCGCACCGGTAGAAGTGCCGCACGTAGGCCTCGCGCGTCCGGTCGTTGGCCTCCATCTCGCGCAGGATGTCCTCTCGGGACCGCCCCGACCGCTCGATGGCCGACTCCAGGCGGCGCTCCCGCGGACCGTCCAGGCGCACGTGCAGCGCGTCCGCCCGCTCCTTCAGCACGAGTGCCCCGGCACGGCCGAGCACGACTCCTCCGGCCCCGTCGGCGATCTCGGCCAGCACCCGCTCGGTCTGCTGCCGGTACGCCCGGGCGTCGGGCAACGCCGACATCGGGAGCACCCCGCCGACCGGATCGGGCATCGTGCCCAGGGAGGCGACGAGCCGCCACAGCCCGCGCAGGACCGTCTCGTCGTTCGCCTCGGCCTCCGACACCGTCACACCGAGCCGGCCGGCCACCTGCGCCGCGATCGCCCGGTCGTGGAACGGCAGCCCCAGCCGCTCGGCGACCGCCCGCGAGACCTCCGCCCCGGCCGCTCCGTACGCCGCCGACACGGTCACGATGCCCATGACGACCCCTCCTCGCCCGACTCCGGGGCCACAGCCAGCTCCTTGCCCAGGAACACCGCCTCGGGCGAGCACGCGTAGATCCCGTAGCCGCCGACCGGGAGGTACCCGAGATCCGCGTACAGCGCCAGGGCCTCCGGCTGCTGCTGCCCGGTGTTCAGCACGACCGAGCCGTGGCCCGCCCGTGCGGCGCCGTCCTCCAGTGCCGCGACGATCACCTGGGCAAGCCCCTTGCGGCGGAAGGCCGGCTCGACGTAGACCCGCTTGATCTCCGCCACGCCCTCGGGCAGCGCTCGCCACGCTCCGCACCCCGCCGGCACGCCGTCCACCTCGGCGACCAGGAAGATCCCCAGCGGCGGCAGGAACTCCGCCGGATCCACGACGGCGGCGTCCCGCCCGCCGTAGCGCCGCACGTACTCCTCCTGCACCTGCTCCACGAGGTAGTGCGCCACCGGGTGGTCGTAGGGCAGTGGCCGCAGACTCGCCCGCGTCCCGTCGCGCAGGACCACCTTTCGATCAGCCGAAGTGGACATGCCCGGCTCCCTCCGCTCCGACGGCCCGGACGACGTCCGCGGCCGACTCGCCGTTCACGAGCACTCCCGGCCTCTTCCCGCCCTTGCGGACCTCGCCGATCACGGTCCAGCCCTCGGGCAGCACCGCACGCGGTGAGAACGTCGCGACCAGGGCGTGGTCCTCCCCGCCCGTCAGCACCCACGCCATCGGGTCGACCCCCAGCGCAGCGCCCACCTGCTGGAGCGGGCCGGGCGGCTCCAGGCACGCGCGCTCCAGCGCCGCCCGGTCCAGGTCGACGACGACGCGGCTGTCGGACGCGATGTGCCCGACGTCGGCCAGCAGGCCGTCGCTCACGTCGCACATCGCCGTCGCGCCCGCCTCGGCAGCGGCCGGACCGGCCGCGTACGGCGGGGTGGGCCGGCGGTGCGCCGCCACCGCGGCGATCGGGCTGGTGAACCCCCGGCGCAGGACGGCGAGACCGCAGGCGGCCCAGCCGAGCCGCCCGGCCAGCGCCACCACGTCGCCCGCACGGGCGCCGGACCGCAGGACGGGCGCCCGCCCACCCAGGTCGCCCAGCGCAGTCACGGAGAGCACCACAGCGGCACTGTCGGCAGCGGCAGCGACCAGGTCGCCACCCACCACGGCGGCACCGAGCGGTGCGCACTCCGCTGCCAAGCCCGCGGCCACACCCTCGAGCCAGGCCGTCTGGGTGGTCGACGGGCAGGCCAGCCCGACGAGCAGGGCGGTCGCCGTCCCACCCATGGCGGCGATGTCGGCCAGGTTCGCGGCGGCGGCCTTGTGGCCGATGTCCTCGGCCGTCGACCAGTCACGCCGGAAGTGCCGGCCCTCGACCAGGACGTCGGTGCTCGCCGCGACCCGGCCGTCACTGGTCCGGAGGACGGCGGCGTCGTCCCCCGGCCCGACTTCGGCGGCGCGCGCGGAACCGGCCTGGGCCAGTACCCGGGCGATCACGCCGAACTCCCCGACGACGCGGACGCTGTCGGCCGGGTCACCGCGAGGGACGAGGGGGCGGGGGCGAGTCACCTGCCCCATCCTGCCGCTGCGGTAGGTTGCCGAACTGACCGCCACCCGGCGGGCGGCAACGAAGCCCTGAGGAAAGGTCTCCCGTGGTCCACGCCTACATCCTCATCCAGACCGAAGTCGGCAAGGCGGCCCAGGTCGCCGCGACCATCGCCGAGATCGACGGCGTGTCCACGGCCGAGGACGTGACGGGTCCCTACGACGTGATCGTCCGCGCCGAGGCCGAGAGCGTCGACGAGCTCGGCCGGCTGGTCGTCGCCCGCGTGCAGTCCGTCGACGGCATCACCCGTACCTTGACCTGCCCCGTCGTCAACATCTGAGTGCCCTGACCGAGAACCCCGACCCGCTGCGGCGCATCGCCCTCATCGCGGCCGCCGTCCTCGTACCGGTGATCGTGGCGTTCGCCGTCCTGGTGAACGTCCGCGGCGGCACCGAGGACACCGGCGGGCCGGCCGAGGTCGCAGGCGACACGTCCTCGCCACTGGAGGACCTTCCGGTGCTCCCGGTCGAGGTGCCCCCGGTGACGCCCGACGCCGACGCCGCCTGCCCCGCGCTGATGAGCGCCCTGCCCCTGGAGCTGTCCGGGGAGCCCTCCCGCCGGGTGCAGTCGGACTCGCCCTACGCCTACGCGTGGGGCGACCCGGCGATCGTGCTGGTCTGCGGCGTCGACCGCCCGGCCGGATACGTGGTCGGGGTCAGCGCCATCCAGATCAACGGCGTCCAGTGGTACGTCGACACCGACGACCCCGAGACCACCGTCTGGACGACGGTCGACCGGCCCGTCTACGTGCAGATCTCCCTGCCGGCGTCGGTCGACAGCGCGCCCGTCACCGCGCTGACCACGCAGATCGCCCAGGCCCTCCCCTACCGGGAGCCGCGACCCGGCCCGTGAGCGGTCACGGCGGCAGCCGGTCCAGCTGCGCCTCGACCACCGCCCGGACCTCTTCCTCGGCCGCGCCCAGGGAGTCGGCGACCGAGGTCACCGCGACGCTGAACCGCCCGTGGCCGCACCAGGCGAGCGCGGCAGGGCCGCCCAGCGCCTCCTGCCCGTCCGCGTCGTCCACGGTGAGCATCCGACAGCCACCCGGCAGCTCCGCCGGGTTCTCGTGGAGGACACCGTCGTAGTGCTCGGCGTCGTTACGCGCGAGGTCCTCGGCGTACGCCCCCGCACCGGCCCGCGACTCGAACTGGTCGACGAAGACACCCGTCATCGGTCCGGAGCCGGTACCCCAGAACCGCTCCCACCCGTGGCGGTAGCCGTAGCCCTCGAGCACGTCCCGCTCCCGGGCCGGGTCGTCGGAGTAGTCGGCGATGTCGTCGACGGCCTTCGCCCCCGCCGGCGGCTCCAGCTCCTGGTCGGGCAGCCGCGGCAGACCCGAGGGCACCTCGCCGACCACGAGCGCGCCCAGGTCCGCGGAGGACTCCGGGAACGTCCCGGTCTCCGCCGCCGCCGGCACCCCGTCGACGTAGCGGGAGCAACCGACCGTGGCCGGCAGGCACGGCAGGACGACGAGCAGGACGGCGGTCCGGAGGTTCGGGGACGACCGCCCGGGGATCACCGCGCCGGCCGCGGGACCGAGGCGAGCGCCGACTCGATCAGCCGGTCGACCAGCTCCGGGTAGGTCACGCCGCTGGCCGCCCACATCCGCGGGAACATCGAGATCGGTGTGAAGCCGGGCATCGTGTTGACCTCGTTGATCACGAGGTGGTCGCTGCCGTCGGGCGCCGTCGCGAGGAAGAAGTCCACCCGCGCGAGGCCGCGGCAGTCCATCGCGAGGTAGGCCCGGCGGGAGGCCTCCTGCACGGCCGCGGTCTGCTCGGGGCTCAGGTCGGCCGGGACGTCGAAGTCGACCGAGTCGTCGAGGTACTTCGCCGAGAAGTCGTACCAGTCCACACCGGGCCGCAGCCGGATCTCGGCGGGCAGGCTGGCCTCGGGCAGCCCGGCGCCCCGGGGGGCAAGCACGCCGCACTCGATCTCCCGGCCCGGCACCGACGCCTCGACGATCACCTTCGGGTCGACCGCCGCCGCCGTCGCCACCGCGGAAGGGAACTGCGCCCAGTCGGTGACCTTGGTGATCCCGATGCTCGACCCGGCCCGCGACGGCTTCACGAAGACCGGGAGGCCCAGGCGCTCGCGGGCGGCCTCGTCCAGAACGGCGGGATCGGCGCACACCGCACCGTCGGCGTCGCGGAGCACCACGTGGTCGCCCTGCGGCAGGCCCGCGGCCGCGAGCAGCTTCTTGGTGAACTCCTTGTCCATGGACGCCGCGCTGGCGAACACGCCGGAGCCCACGTACGGCAGGCCGGCCATCTCCAGCAGGCCCTGGATCGTCCCGTCCTCACCGTAGGCGCCGTGCAGGACGGGGAAGACGACGTCGACCTCGGTGAGCGCCGGGACGATCGCCGCCGCGGGGTCCAGGACGGCGAGTCCCGGACCGGCCGGATCGCCCACGAGGGACACCGCCGTCCCGCCGGACACCTCGGGCAGCGTGCCGTCGGTGATCGCCAGCCGCTGGTCGGGATCGGCGAGCACCCAGCCCCCGTCGGCCGTGATGCCGACGGGCACGACCTCGTAGCGGTCGGGATCCAGTGCGCCGATGACGCTCCCGGCCGACACGCAGGAGATGGCGTGCTCGGCGCTACGGCCCCCGAACACGACCGCGACACGCACCTTGTCACCCATGCAGGGCCCCGTTCCGGCTCATCGTCGCGACCCTAGCCGAGGCGGTGTGGCAACCTCTCGACGTGCGCGAGAACGCGGTCCCCGTCGACAGCGCCGCGCCCCCCTCCTTCCCGCTCGGCCTGCGGCTGGCCGGTGCCGCCGTCCACCTGTACACCGCCCTGGGCGCCGTCCTGGGGTTCTGGATCGTCATCGCCGCCTTCCGGGGCGAGGTCGTCGCCGCGCTGTGGCTGGGCCTGGCGACGCTGTTCGTCGACGGCACCGACGGGATGCTCGCGCGGCACTTCCGGGTGAAGGAGACGATCCCCTGGTTCGACGGGGCCCGGATGGACGACATCGTCGACTACCTCACCTACGTCTTCGCCCCGATCGTCCTGCTCTGGACGACGGACCGGCTCCCCGACGGCCTGATCGGCTGGGTGCTGGCGGCGCTGCCGCTGCTGGCCTCCTGCTACCAGTTCTGCCGGGTCGACGCGAAGACGGCCGACCACTTCTTCCTGGGCTTCCCCAGCTACTGGAACGTGGTCGCCTTCTACGCGATCGTGCTCGACGTCGGCCCGACGGGAGTGGCGATCGCGCTCGTCGTCCTCACCGTGCTGGTGTTCGTGCCGGTGCGCTACGTCTACCCGTCGCGCACCAAGTTGCTGCGCAGCCTCAACCTGGCGCTGGCCGGCACGTGGCTGGTCACCTACGCCGTCCTGCTCGCGCAGTACCCGGACCCGCACCCGGTCGTCGTGGCTCTGAGCCTCGCCTATCTCGTCTACTACGTCGGCCTGAGCCTGTACCTCACGGTCGGCACGCGGCTGGGCTCACGTCGCGGCTCACGTCAGGCCGTCGAGCCCGGCCGCTAGGTCCACGACGAGGTCGTCGGTGTCCTCGATGCCGCACGACAGCCGCACGAAGCCCGGCGGGACGGCGTCCCCGCCCCACTGGGCACGGCGGTCGATCGTGCTGTGCACCCCGCCGAAGCTGGTTGCGGCCGTCCACAGCCGGGTGCGCGACAGCAGCGTCGAGACGGCGGCCTCGTCGGCCAGGACGGCGGACACGACCCCGTTGGGACGCAGCATCTGCCGGGACGCGAGCTCGAACGACGGGTCCCCGGCGCGCCACGGCCAGCGGACGCCGGTCACCGCCGGAGAGCCGGCCAACAGGTCGGCGACCGCCGCGGCGTTCGTCGCCTGCCGGGCCAGCCGCAGGTCCAGCGTGCTCATCGAGCGATGGCCGAGCCAGGCCTCGAACGGCCCCGGGGTGTTCCCCGTGTTGTTGCGCCACCGCTGGATCGCGGCGAACAGCTCGTCGTCGGTCGTGCTCACGTGGCCGAGCAGCAGGTCGCTGTGCCCGGTCAGGGCCTTGGTGTCGCTGCCCACGGTCAGGTCGGCGCCCAGTTCCAGCGGGCGCTGCCCGAGCGGCGTCGCCGTGGTGTTGTCGACGGCGACCAGCGCCCCGGCCGCGTGCGCCGCACGCGCGACGGCGGCGATGTCGCAGACGTCGAGCAGCGGGTTGCTGGGCGTCTCGAGGAAGACCAATCGGGCGCCGTCCAGATCACCCCGCGCCGCGACCGCCTCGATCTCCGGCGTCGCGACGTAGTCCACCCGGACCCCGAACCGCTCCAGCTCGTCCCGGGCGAGGAGACGGGTCGTGTAGTAGCCGTCCGACGGCAGGACCACCCGGTCTCCCGCGCTCACGCAGGCGAACACGGCCGCACTGATCGCGGCCATCCCCGTCGCGAAGGACAGGCAGCGACCGCCGTCGAGCGCACCGACCGCGGACTCGAAGTCGCGCAGCGTCGGGTGCTCGGTGCGGGCGTAGGCGTCCGCGCCGTGGGCGCGCGGCGGCTGGTCGCCCAGGTGGAACGGCGCGGCGAACACCGGGGACGGCCGCAGCGGCGCCCCCGGGACGGCGACCCCCTCCCCCGCGCGCACCGACCGGGTGCCATCACCCCACGAGCTCACTCCGGCTTCGCCTCGCGCGACATGATCTCCTTCACCATGTTCGCCGGGGACTCCCCCTCGTGGCAGACCCGGACGACGGCCTCGGTGATCGGGACGTCGACCCCGTGGGCGCGCGCGAGGTCGAGCACCGACCGGCAGCTCTTCACGCCCTCGGCGGTCTGGCGGGTGCTCTCCTGCACCTCCTGGACCGACATGCCCTGGCCGAGCTTCTCCCCGAAGGTCCGGTTGCGGGACAGCGGCGAGCTGCAGGTGGCCACCAGGTCACCGAGCCCGGCGAGACCGGCGAACGTGGTCAGCTCGGCACCCAGCGCCATGCCCAGCCGGGCGGTCTCGGCCAGCCCTCGGGTGATCAGCGAGGCACGCGTGTTGTCGCCGAACCCCAGCCCCTCCGCGATGCCCGCGGCGAGCGCGATGACGTTCTTGACCGCCCCCCCGAGCTCGCAGCCGACCATGTCCGGGTTCGTGTACGGCCGGAAGTACGGCGTGTGGCACGCCGCCTGCAGCGCCGCCGCACGGTCGGCGTCCAGGCAGGCGATCACGGTCGCGGCGGGCTGCTGCTCGGCGATCTCGCGGGCCAGGTTCGGGCCGGAGATGACCGCGACGCGCTCCGGAGCTGCGCCGGTCACCTCGCAGATGACCTCGCTCATCCGCTTCGTCGTCCCCAGCTCGATGCCCTTCATGAGCGAGAGGAGCGTCGAGTCCGGCGGCAGCAGCGACGCCCACTCGGTGAGGTTGTCGCGCAGCGACTGCGACGGGACGGCGAGGACGACGATCTGGGCGTCCAGCAGCGCCTCGGCCGGGTCCGCGGTCGCGCGCACCGCCGAGGGGAGCTGGATGCCGGGGAGGTAGTCGCGGTTCTCGCGGTCGTCGGTGATGGACTTCGCCAGTTCGGGACGGCGGGCGTGCAGGGTGACCTGGCAGCCGGCGTCGGCCATCACCTTGGCGAAGGTGGTGCCCCACGAGCCCGCCCCCAGGACCGCGGCGCGGATCATGCCGCGCTCCCGGACAGGTCACCGGGGAGCTCGTGCCGGGGGCGGGGGTGGAACGTCAGCGGAGCGGGTTCCTGGCGGAGCTCGGCGAGCTGCTCGCGCACCCGGGACATGATCAGGTCGGTCGTCTCCCTCAGCAGTTGGCCGGACAGCGGCGCGCCGTCGCGGACGGCCGCCCTGGCGGCGGACAGGTCGACGGGCTCGCCGACCAGGTAGTCGGCGGGCACGCGGAAGCGCAGGTACAGCTTCTTGCGGTGGTAGTCGTGCACCCGCTGCGGTCCCCACTGCGCGACCGGGAGGACGACGGCGTCGGTGGTCAGCGCGAGGCGCGCCACCCCGGTGCGTGCCTGCATGGGCCACCAGTCGGGGTCACGGGTGACCGAGCCCTCGGGGTAGATCACGATGACGTTGCCCGCGTCGAGGTCGGCCTTGGCGGCGTCGAGGGCGGCGTGCGCGTCGACGGAGAAGCGGGCGACCGGGATCTGCCCGGAGCTGCGCAGCAGCGTTCCGGCGAACCCCTTGAACACCGACTGCTTCGCCAGGAAGTGCGGCAGCCGGCCGCTGTCGAAGACGAGCCGGGCGCAGGCGAGCGGGTCGAGCACCGAGACGTGGTTGGCCACCAGGAGCACCGGCCCACGGGCGGGAATCCGCTCCGCGTGCCGGTAGCGCAGCCGGAACATCAGCGAGGCCACCGGGTAGACGACGATGATCGCCGCCCACATCCCGTAGGACAGCCATCCGCGGGTGCGCCACTTCGCGGGACGGCGGTCGGCCCGGTCCTCGACCGCAGCGACCCCCGTCGGCGTCTCCTCGGCCACTGGCCCCCTCCCTGGTCTGCTCCAGCTGGTGTGATCCTGCCCATGATCGACCCCTCGCGTCGGCCTGGCGCGCACCGGGGGGTGACGCCACCCGTTCGGGCCGACCGGCCTGTGTGCTCACATGGGTGGGTGCAGAGCTGGTCGGTCGTCGTCCCGGCCAAACGCCTGGCTGTCGCGAAGACCCGCCTGCGGCCGCTCACCCACGCCCTCGGGCCCGCGCATGGGGAACTGGTGCTCGCCCTGCTGGCCGACACGGTCGCCGCGGCGGTCGCC
The DNA here is from genome assembly GCF_004570875.1 of Blastococcus sp. CT_GayMR16. Classification (GTDB taxonomy): domain Bacteria; phylum Actinomycetota; class Actinomycetes; order Mycobacteriales; family Geodermatophilaceae; genus Blastococcus_B. The sequence continues at coordinate 22,603 of NZ_SPQK01000005.1, forward strand.
TGTCCCGCCGTCGCCGAGGTGGTCGTGGTGACCGACGACCCCGCCGCGACCGACGTGGTGCACGGGCTCGGCGCCCGCACGGTCACCGACGAGCCCGACCGGGGGCTGAACCCCGCCCTGGAGCACGGCGCGCGCAGCGCCGCCGGGCCCGCCGTCGCGGCGCTCTCCTCCGACCTCGCCGCGCTGCGCCCCGAGGAGCTCGCCGCCGCACTGGAGGCGGCGACCGCGTTCCTCCGCGCCTTCGTCGCCGACGCACAGGGCACGGGGACGACGCTGCTCACGGCCGTCGGCGTCCCACTGGACCCGGGGTTCGGTCCCGGCTCCGCCCAGGCCCACCGGACCAGCGGCGCCAGGGCGCTCACCGGTTCGTGGCCCGGTCTGGTCCGCGACGTCGACACCGATGCCGATCTCGACGCGGCGCTCCTCCTCGGGGCGGGGCCCCGGACGACCGAGTGGATCCGCCGGCTCCGGCCGGCCGGCACCTGAGGTGCCGCACCGTTCACCTCGGTGCGGCACGATGAGCCCGTGCCCACCGAGAGCCCGACCCGGACCACTCCGCTGCCGGCCGACCGGTTCCTGAACCGGGAGCTGTCCTGGCTCGACTTCAACGCGCGGGTCCTGGAGCTCGCCGAGGACGACACCCTGCCGCTGCTGGAGCGGGTGAAGTTCCTGGCGATCTTCGCGAGCAACCTCGACGAGTTCTACATGGTGCGCATCGCGGGCCTGAAGCGCCGCCAGACGACCGGTCTCACGGTCCGGTCACCCGACGGCCTGACCATCCGCGAGCAGCTCGAGCTCGTCACCCAGCGGACCCAGGACCTCGTCCAGCGGCAGGCAGAGGTGTTCATCAAGGACATCACCCCGCGGCTCGAGGACGCCGGCATCCGGATCGTGCACTGGGAGGACCTGGCCGACGACGACGCCCGGCGGCTGCGCGAGTACTTCCGCGACCAGGTGTTCCCGGTGCTGACGCCCCTGGCGGTCGACCCGGCGCACCCCTTCCCCTACATCAGCGGCCTGTCGCTGAACCTCGCAGTGAGCGTCCGCGACCCCGACTCGGGTGTCGCCCACTTCGCCCGTGTGAAGGTCCCGAACAACGTGCCGCGGTTCGTGCAGGTGGGTCCGGTCGCGGAGACGGCGACCTTCCTCCCGCTCGAGGACCTCATCGCCGCACACCTGCCGGCGCTCTTCCCCGGTCTCGACGTCGTGTCCCACCACCTGTTCCGGGTCACCCGCAACGCCGACCTGGAGGTGGAGGAGGACCGCGACGAGGACCTGCTGCAGGCCTTGGAGCGCGAGCTCGCCCGGCGCCGGTTCGGTCCCGCCGTCCGGCTCGAGGTGACCGAGACGATGGACCCGCAGATCCTCGAGGTCCTGCTGTCGGAGATGGAGATGAAGCCGCACGACGTCCTCCAGGTCCCCGGCCTGCTGGACCTGTCCGCACTCTGGGCCCTCTACGCCCTCGACCGGCCCGAGCTCAAGGACGAGCCGTTCGTGCCGGCGACCCACCCGCGCCTGTCGGACGGCGAGACGCCCAAGAGCGTCTTCGCGACCCTGCGCGAGGGCGACGTGCTGCTCCACCACCCGTACCACTCGTTCGCCACCAGCGTGCAGCGGTTCATCGAGCAGGCTGCCGCCGACCCGAACGTGCTGGCGATCAAGCAGACGCTCTACCGCACCTCGGGCGACTCCCCCATCGTCACCGCGCTGATCGAGGCAGCCGAGGCCGGCAAGCAGGTCGTCGTCCTGGTGGAGATCAAGGCGCGGTTCGACGAGGAGGCCAACATCACCTGGGCCCGCTCGCTGGAGCGCGCCGGGTGCCACGTCGTCTACGGACTGGTCGGCCTCAAGACCCACTGCAAGACCGCGCTCGTGGTCCGGCGGGAGCACGGGGTGCTGCGCCGCTACTGCCACATCGGCACGGGCAACTACAACCCGAAGACCGCCCGGCTCTACGAGGACCTCGGCATCCTCACCGCCGACCCGCGGGTGGGGGCCGATCTCACCGACCTGTTCAACACCCTCACCGGCTACTCCCGGCAGACGAACTACCGGACCCTCATGGTGGCGCCGCACGGCGTCCGCGCGGGGCTGATCGAGAAGATCCGCCGCGAGGCCCGGCACGCGGGCGAGGGCAAGCCCTCGGGCATCCGGTTCAAACTGAACTCGCTGGTCGACGAGCGCATCACCGACGCCCTCTACGAGGCATCGGGCGCGGGCGTCCCGATCGACCTGCTGATCCGCGGCATCTGCGCGCTGCGCCCGGGGGTGCCCGGGATGTCGGAGAACATCCGGGTGCGGTCGATCGTCGGCCGATTCTTGGAGCACTCGCGGGTGATGTCGTTCGTCAACGACGGGGACCGGGAGTTCTGGATCGGGAGTGCCGACCTGATGCACCGCAACCTCGACCGCCGGGTCGAGGTCCTGCTCCGGGTCTGCGACGAGTCCGCCCGCGCCGAGCTGCACCGGATCCTCGAGGCCGCCCTGGACCCGGACGTCCGCTGCTGGGAGCTGGGCAGCGACGGGGCCTGGACCCATCAGGACGGGCAGGACTTCCAGGCCGCGATGCTGGAGCGTGTCGGTGAGCTCACCGCCTGACCGGATCGTCGCGGCGGCCGGCGGCGCGGTGTGGCGGCACGCCCCGGACGGCGGCACGGAGGTCGCGGTGGTGCACCGCCCCCGCTACGACGACTGGTCGCTGCCCAAGGGCAAGCTCGACGCGGGTGAGCACGCGCTCGCCGCGGCGGTGCGCGAGGTCGTCGAGGAGACGGGGCTCGAGGTCGACGCCGGGCGGCGCAGCGTGCAGACCTGCTACGCCGTCCCCGAGGGCACCAAGCGCGTCGACTACTGGCTGATGCAGGCAGTCGGCGGAGACTTCGAGCCCAACGACGAGGTCGACGAGCTGCGCTGGCTGCCGATCTCCGTGGCCGGGGAGCTCTGCTCGCACCAGCAGGACCGGGACGTGCTGACGGACCTGGCGCGGACCGACGTCCCCCGCACGCCCACGCTGCTCCTGGTCCGGCACGGCCGGGCCGGGAACCGCTCGGACTGGGACGGTCCCGACGACCTGCGGCCGCTCGACCAGCGGGGCCGGGCGCAGGCCCAGCGGCTGGCCGAGGCCCTGCCGGTCTTCGGCCCGACGGCGGTGCTCTCGGCCCGGCGGACCCGGTGCGAGCAGACCGTCGCCCCGCTCGCCGAGGGCCTCGGGATCCCGGTGGCCGCCCTTCCCGAGCTCGGGGAGGAGGAGTTCTCGGCCGACCCCCAGGCCGGGATGGTCGCGATCGAGCGGCTGCTGACGCCTCGGACGGACCCGGGCGTGGTCGTCGTCTGCAGCCAGGGCGGGGCGATCCCGTCGGTGCTCATGGCCCTCGGCGTGCGCGCCGAGGGCGACCGGCTCTACCCGCCGTCGGCCAAGGGCAGCGTCTGGGTACTGGGCGGCCGGGCCGGTGCGCTGAGCGCGGACTACTACCGCAACTTCGACCCCGACCCGGAGGCGCCGGCACTCAGATGACGGGAAGCGCCTTCGGGAGGAACGACGGCCGGCGCGCCTCGAACGCCTCGATGTCGGGCAGGTTCCGCTCGGTCAGCCCGACGTCGTCGAGTCCCTCCAGCAGTCGCCAGCGGGTGTACTCGTCGGTCCGGAACGGCACGGTCACGCCCTGTCCGCCCCCGGGGGAGTAGGTGACCTGCTGGGCCTGCAGGTCGACGGTCACGGGCAGTGCGGGCTCGGCCTCGACCGCGGCCCAGAGCGCCTCGACCTCCGGCTGCGGCAACAGCACCGTGAGCAGCCCCGACTTGGTCGAGTTGTTGCGGAAGATGTCGGCGAACCGGGAGCTGATGACGACGCGGAAGCCGCCGTCCAACAGCGCCCAGCACGCGTGCTCGCGCGAGGAGCCGGTGCCGAAGTCCGGTCCGGCCACGAGGATCGAGGCGCCGGCACACTGGGGCTGGTTCAGGACGAAGTCGGGCTCGTTCGTCCGCCAGGCCTTGAACAGGCCGTCCTCGAAGCCCGAGCGGGTGATCCGCTTGAGGTACTCCGCGGGGATGATCTGGTCGGTGTCGACGTTCGACCGCCGCAGCGGGGCGGCGGTGCCGGTGTGGGTGATGAACGCGTCCATATTCAGAACTCCAGGGTCAGACTTCGACAGTCGTCAGGTCGGCGGGGGCGGTGAGCTTGCCGGTGAGTGCGGTCGCGGCGGCCACGGACGGCGACACCAGGTGGGTGCGGCCGCCCTTGCCCTGACGGCCCTGGAAGTTGCGGTTGCTGGTGGACGCCGAGCGCTCCCCCGGCTTGAGCTGGTCGGGGTTCATGCCCAGGCACATCGAGCAGCCGGCGCCGCGCCACTCCGCACCCGCGTCCAGGAACACGCGGTCCAGGCCCTCGGCCTCGGCCTGCGCCTTCACCCCCACCGAGCCCGGCACGACGAGCATCCGGGTGTCGGGGTCGATGTGCTTTCCGCGCAGCAGCTCGGCGGCGACCCGGAGGTCCTCGATCCGGCCGTTGGTGCAGGAGCCGACGAAGACGGTGTCGACCTTGATCTCGCGCAGCGGGGTGCCCGCGGTCAGGCCCATGTAGGCCAGCGCCTGCTCGACGTCGCGGCGCTCGTCCTCGTCGGCGAAGTCGGCCGGGTCGGGGACGCTGCCGGTGAGTGGCAGCCCCTGTCCGGGGTTCGTGCCCCAGGTGACGTACGGCGTCAGCAAGGACGCGTCGATGTGCACCTCGCGGTCGAAGACGGCGTCCTCGTCGGTCTGCAGCGTCGTCCAGTACGCGACGGCGGCGTCCCAGTCCGCCCCCTGCGGGGCGTGCGGGCGGCCCTGCAGGAAGTCGAACGTGGTCTGGTCGGGGGCGATCAGGCCCGCCTTGGCGCCGGCCTCGATCGACATGTTGCAGATCGTCATCCGCGCCTCCATCGACAGCTTCTCGATGGCGCTGCCGCGGTACTCGATGACGTGGCCCTGGCCGCCGCCGGTGCCGATCCGGGCGATGACGGCCAGGATGACGTCCTTCGCCGAGACGCCGGGCGGCAGCTCGCCGTCGACGGTCACGGCCATCTGCTTCGGCCGGTACTGCGGCAGGGTCTGGGTGGCCAGCACGTGCTCGACCTCGCTGGTGCCGATGCCGAACGCGAGCGCGCCGAACGCCCCGTGGGTGGAGGTGTGGCTGTCACCGCAGACGATCGTCATGCCCGGCTGGGTCAGCCCGAGCTGCGGACCGATGACGTGCACGATGCCCTGGTCGCGGTCGCCCATCGGGGCGAGCCGGATGCCGAACTCTCGCGTGTTCTTCCGCAGCGCCTCGATCTGCGCACGGCTGACCGGGTCGGCGATGGGGCTGAGGATGTCGAGGGTCGGGACGTTGTGGTCCTCGGTCGCCATGGTGAGGTCGGGACGGCGGACCGTGCGGCCCGCGGCCCGGAGGCCGTCGAACGCCTGCGGGCTCGTGACCTCGTGCACGAGGTGCAGGTCGATGTAGAGCAGGTCGGGCTCGCCGTCGGCGCTGCGCACCACGTGGGCGTCGTAGACCTTCTCCGCCAGGGTCTTCGGCACTGTTCTTCCCCTCAGCCGGCAAATCTCGCGCAGTTGAAATCTCATAGTGTGAGATGCGAGTATTGCTGTGTGGGACAGCCTAACCCCGTTGCCGTGTTGGACAAAGCGGTGTCGATTCTCCGCGCCGTCGCCGACGAGCCGGCCACGCTCGCCGAGCTGGTCAGCCGCACGGGCCTGCCCCGGGCCACCGCGCACCGGCTCGCCGTGGCGCTCGAGGGGCACCGGCTGGTCCGGCGCACCGCCGAGGGCGCGTGGGCGCCGGGGCCGGCGCTCGGCGAGCTCGGGCGCGAGGGGGCCGACCTGGCCGATCTCGCCGCCCGGCACCTGGTGGTGCTGCGCGACGTCAGCGGGGAGAGCGCCCAGTTCTACGTGCGCGACGGCGCCACGCGCGTCTGCATCGCCGCGGCAGAGCGCACGAGCGGGCTGCGCGACACCGTGCCGGTCGGCGCCCGGCTGCCCATGACGGCCGGGTCCGCAGCGCACGCGCTGCTCGCCTTCACCCCCGCCGACGAGGTCACGCGCCTGCTGCCGTCGGCCAGCTTCACCGCCCGCACCCTGCTCGAGGTCCGCCGCCGCGGCTGGGCGCACAGCGTCGCCGAGCGCGAACCCGGCGTGGCCTCGCTCTCGGCTCCCGTGCGCGACATCTCCGGCGCCGTCCTCGGTGCGGTGTCGATCTCCGGTCCGGTGGAGCGGCTGGGCCGCCGCCCCGGCCCGGAGATCATCGGCGCCGTCCTCGACGCGGCCGCCGCGATCTCCCGCGCCGCGCGCTGAGCCCCTTCCCCGTGCCGGGCCGCCGGCGTACACACGCCCCATGACTGCCACCGACAACTACCGGGGCATGGCCCGGATCGCCGAGCCCGGGGAAGGTGTCGGACTCGACGAGCTCGCCCTCGCCGCCCGCAACCACGGCATGCCGCTGGAGGCGCTCCGCTACGACGTGACCCCGCCGGGGCTGCACTACGTCCTGACCCACTACGACATCCCCGCGGTCGAGCCCACGTCGTGGCGGCTGGAGATCGGCGGCGCCGTCGAGCGACCCCTGAGCCTCTCGCTCGGAGAGCTCCAGAGCCGGCCGAGCGTCACCTCCCGGGTGCTGCTCGAGTGCGCCGGCAACGGGCGGGCCCGCCTCGAGCCGCGCCCGGTCAGCCAGCCCTGGCTGCTGGAGGCGGTGGGCACCGCCGAGTGGACGGGCACGCCGCTCGCCCCGCTCCTGGAAGAGGCCGGTCTGTCCTCCGAGACCGTCGACGTCGTCTTCACCGGCGCCGACCACGGCGTGGAGCGCGGCGTCGAGCAGGACTACGCACGAGGTCTCCCCCTCGCCGAGGCGATGCGGCCGGAGACGCTGCTGGTGTGGGCGATGAACGGCGCGCCGCTGCCGCCGCAGCACGGCGCTCCCCTGCGCCTCGTCGTCCCCGGCTGGTACGGGATGGCGCAGGTGAAGTGGCTGACCCGGGTCGACGTCGCGACCGAGCCGTTCACGGGGTTCCAGAACGCCACCGCGTACCGGCTGAAGGTCGACTCCGACGAGGACGGCGAACCGGTGACGCGCATCCGGCCGCGGTCGCTGCTCGCCCCGCCCGGTTGGCCGGACTTCATGACCCGGGAGCGCTACCTCCGGTCCGGGCCGGTCACCCTGTCGGGCCGGGCCTGGTCCGGCCGGGCGCCCGTCACCCAGGTGGAGGTCAGCACCGACGGCGGGAACTCCCGGGGTCTCGCCGAGCTGGCGCCGGCCGATCCGGCCGCCCCGTTCGCCTGGCGGAGCTGGCGCTTCGGGTGGGACGCCCGGCCCGGCCGCTACCAACTGCTCACCCGGGCGACCGACGAGGTGGGCCGCCAGCCGGTCGAAGCCGAGTGGAACCGCCAGGGGCTGGCGAACAACCTGGTCCAGCGCGTGCCCGTCACCGTCCAGGAGTAGGGCCCCGTCCGGCCCTACGATCCGCGAGTGTCCCGGAGAACCGTCGGCGTGACGGTCACGGTGCGCACGGCTCTCTTGCCGGCCCGAGGCACCAGAGGGTGCAGTCGGGATCTGTCGTTTTCGAGGTCGCCCGCGCGGATTTCACGCGGCTGCACTATTCCCTGGGCACGACGATCCCTGGGCACGACGAGACGTGCGCCGGGAACGAGCTATGCACCATCGTTGCCACCGCGCAGGGAATGGATCATCCGCTGCAGGATCCGGAACGCGCCTGACTGCTCGGTCTCGGTCATGCCGACCAGCATTCTGACCTCGACGGACCGGACCGCCACGGTCGCCTTCGCGAGGCTCCGTCGGCCGCGAGGCGTGAGCCGCGCGGGCAGAACCTTCCCGACGGGTGCCTCCGCAGGCCTGGTCACGTAGCCCTCTCGTTCGAGGGCCTGGAGCAGCACGTTCATCGACTGCCGTGTCACGAACGCGCCGCGCGCGAGCTCGGAGTTCGACAAGCCCGGTCGTTGAGCCAGCAGTTCGAGGCAGGAGTAGTGCGTCACGCTCATCCCGAGCGGCCGCAGCACCTCCTCCATGGCTGCGCGGAGGGCGCTCGAGGCCTCTTTCAGCAGGTAGCCCAGTGACGTCTCCAGGTCGACGCCGGCACCGTCTTGACTCATGTCAGTATTCTGACATACATTGGCCCGTGTCAGAAACCTGACACAAAAGAAGGAGCATCATCATGCCCGCCACCGGCCCCGACTTCATCTCGCTCCAAGCGCGCGACCTCGACGCTTCGCAGGCGTTCTACGAGCAGTACCTCGGCCTCGTCCGCTCGCAGGCCGGACCTCCGCACGCCGTCGTCTTCGAGACGAAGCCGATCGCGTTCGCACTTCGCGACCTCGTTCCCGGCACCGATCTCGCCTCAGTTGCCCAGCCCGGCATCGGTGCCGCGATCTGGCTCCACGCCACAGACGTCCAGGCCACTCACGATGCTCTCGTCGCCGACGGTCACACCATCGTCTCCGCACCGATCGACGGCCCGTTCGGTCGGACATTCACCTTCGCCGACCCCGACGGCTACCAGATCACCCTCCACGACCGCGCCTGATGGGGCTCATCGCAGTCGTGGGTGCGGGGCCGGTCGGGTCGTCGAGCCCGACCAGTGGTGTCGGCGGTGCGGCTGCGAAGGAGCGCCGCGGGACACGGTGACCCGTCGGCTGGCGCCGCCAGCACCAGCGGCTCACCGCCGCACTCGGCTCAGCCGTGCCAGTAGCCCTCGGCCCAGCCCCCGTCCCCGGCCGGGTCAGCGCGTCTCCTCGGGTGCCTGCTCGGGCTTCGTCTCGACGACGATCGGCCGCAGCCGCGACCACAGGGCGAAGGCCGCCGCGAAGACGATCATGGCGAGGCCGACCCAGAGGTTGGCGTTGAAGCCGTCGGTCTTCTCCAGGGCGGCCTCGCCGTTGTCGACCAGGCCGACGACGACCAGGACGACGCCGTAGAAGCCGATCAGGGCCGCGATGACGTTGCGGACGTCGAACGCGCCGGCCGCGTGCTTCGTCCCGGTCTCGGTACCTCCGGTCGATGTGCTCATCGAAGTGCCTCCTGGCTCAGCGGAAGATGACGTTCAGGATGATGACCATGACCAGCGAGATGCCGGCCAGCTTCGTCGGCGACCGGTACCACGGCAGCAGGTGCGCCTCCGGGTCGGTGCGCTGCTCCTTCGGCGTCTCCGAGTAGACCAGCCCGGCAAGCTCCGAGGCCGGCTTGGGCTGGGTCACCTGGGTGACGATCACGCTGACGACGATGTCGACGACGAATGCGGCACCGGCCGCCACAAAGCTGGCGCCCTGGCCCCCGAGCGGGATGACCCCGAGGGACGTCGCACCGAACGCGTCCTCGCTCAGCAGCGCGACGGTGACGGCGGCGAGCGTGCCCGAGACCAGGCCCGTCCAACCGGCGGTCGGCGTCATCCGCTTCCAGAACATGCCGAGGATGAACGTGGCGAACAGCGGCGCGTTGAAGAACCCGAACAGCGTCTGCAGGTAGTCCATCAGGTTGGTGTAGCCCGAGGCGATCAGCGCCGTGCCGATGGCGATGACCGTGGCGCCGACCGTCGCCCATCGACCCACCTTCAGGTAGTAGTCGTCGGGCCGGTCCTTCTTCACGTACTGCTGCCACAGGTCGTAGCTGAAGACGGTGTTGAAGGCGGAGATGTTGGCCGCCATGCCGGCCATGAACGCCGCCAGGAGCCCGGCCAGCGCGACGCCGAGCAGGCCATTGGGCAGGACGTCGCTGACCAGGTACAGGATCGAGTTGTTGTAGTCGAAGTCCGGGTTCCCCGACGCCTTGGCCTCGACGACCTCCGGCACGAGGACCGTGGCGATGATGCCGGGGATGACCACGATGAACGGCACGAACATCTTCGGGAAGGACCCGATGATCGGTGTCGCGCGGGCGGCCGAGATGGAGTGCGTGGCCATGGCCCGCTGCACCTCGACGAAGTTCGTCGTCCAGTAGCCGAAGGACAGGACGAACCCCAGACCGAAGACGATGCCGACGACCGACCAGAACGGGCTCTCGAAACCCGTCAGGTTCGTGGCGGGCCAGGACGACAGCATGTCCTCGTTGCCCGCTTCGGTGACCTTGTCGATCAGCCCGCCGACGCCGCCCACCCGGTGCAGGCCGATGAGGGTCAGCGGCACGAGCGCGGCGACGATGACGAAGAACTGCAGGACCTCGTTGTAGATGGCGGCCGACAGTCCGCCCAGGGTGATGTAGCTGAGCACCACGATCGCCGCGATGATCAGCGAGACCCAGAGCGGCCACCCCAGCAGCAGCTCGACGATGTGCGCCAGCAGGTAGAGGTTGATGCCGGCGATCAGGATCTGCGCGACGGCGAAGCTGATGGCGTTGACCAGGTGCGCCCCGGTGCCGAACCGCCGGCGCATGAACTCCGGGACGCTGCGGACCTTCGACCCGTAGTAGAAGGGCATCATCACGATGCCCAGGAAGAGCATCGCCGGCACCGCGCCGATCCAGAAGTAGTGCATGGTCGCCATGCCGAACTGGGCCCCGTTGGCCGACATGCCGACGATCTCGACCGCGCCCAGGTTGGCGGAGATGAACGCCAGGCCGGTCACCCAGGCCGGCAGCGACCGGCCGGACAGGAAGAAGTCGAGGCTGTCGGAGACCCGCCGTCGGGCGGCGAACCCGATTCCCAGGACGACGCCGAAGTACGCAGCGACGAGCGCGTAGTCGACGAAGTTCGCGTCCAGCTGCAGTGCGTCGTCCATCGGGATCCTCTTCTCGGAGTCGGTCAGGCCAGCCGTCGCGCCCCGGCGGACGGGACGGTGACGAAGATGCGGGGCGCGGGGTGTCCCTCGCGCTCGAAGCGGGTGGCGACCGCGGCGGTGACCGCGTCGACGGCGTCGGCCTCGACCAGCGCGATGGCGCTGCCGCCGAACCCGCCACCGACCATCCGGGCGCCGTGCGCGCCGGCCGCGAGGGCCGCCTCCACGCAGGCGTCCAGCAGCGGGATCGAGACGTCGAAGTCGTCGCGGAGGGACGCATGGCCGGCGGTGAGGACCGGCCCGATCGCGCGCGGGTCGGCGTCCTCGCGCAGCGCGGCGACCACCTCCAGGACGCGGGCGTCCTCGGTGACGACGTGCCGCGCCCGGCGCAGCAGCACGTCCCCCTCCGGGGTGCCGTCGGCGAGGACGGCGAGACCGGCGACGTCGTCCACCTCGCGCAGCAGCGCGACGCCCAGCCGGTCGGCCGCCGCCTCGCACTCGCGACGGCGGTCGCCGTAGCCGCCCTCGGCGTGGTCGTGGGTGGTCCCCGAGTCGATCACCAGGAGGGCCAGTCCCACCGCGGCCAGCGCGAAGGGCACCTGCTCGCTGGTGCGCTCGCGGGTGTCCAGGAACAGGGCGTGCTCGGCGGTGCACAGCAGCGACGCCGACTGGTCGAGGATGCCCGTGGGGGCGCCGACGAAGTCGTTCTCCGCCCCCCGGGCCAGCTCCACCAGGTCCTGCCGGCGCAGCTCGGGGGCGGCGAGGTCACCGAGGGCCAGCGCCACCGAGCAGGTGAGCGCGGCCGACGACGAGAGGCCCGCCCCCACCGGGACGTCGGTGTCGACGAGGATGCTCACTCCCCCGGCCAGGCGGTCGCGCAGACCCACCACGACACCCGCCGGGTATCCCGCCCAGCCCTCGGGGTGACCGGGCCTCAGCTCGGCGAGGGCGATCTCGACCGCCTTCTCCGGGTGCTGCATGGAGCCGAGCGCGACCAGCCCGTCGTTCCGCCGGGCCACCGCGGCCCGCGTGGTGTGCGGCAGCGCCACGGGCAGCACGTACCCGCCGTTGTAGTCGGTGTGCTCACCGATCACGTTCACCCGGCCCGGGGCGGCCCACACGCCCTCGGGCTCCGTGCCGAACAGGTCGCTGAACTCGTGCGCCACGCGTTCGGCCGCGGTCACGCCACGACCACGCTTCGCAGCTGCTCGGCGACGTCCTCCGGGTTGGTGTCGGTGATGAACGCCCCCATCCCGGACTCCGAGCCGGCGAGGTACTTCATCTTCCCGGGCGCCCGCAGCAGCGAGAACAGCTGCAGGTGCAGCCACCAGTCCTCCCGGCCCTCGCGGACCGGCGCCTGGTTCCAGGAGGCGATGTAGGGCATCGGACGGTCGAACCGGCGCGCGAAGCGGGCGAGCACGTCGAGGTACACGTCGACGAAGGCGTCGCGCTCCTCCTCGCTCAGCGCCGGCAGGCCGGGCACCTTCCGCACGGGGAACAGCTGCACCTCGTAGGGCCAGCGGGCGGCGGCCGGCACGAAGGCCGTCCAGTGCTCGTTGCTGCCGACGACGCGCGGACCGGACCGTTCGGCCGCGACGACGTCTGCGAACAGGTCCCGCCCGGTCCGCTCGCGGTGCCGCCGGGCGGACGCCAGGATCTTCTCCACCCGCGACGGGAGGTAGGGATAGGCGTAGATCTGGCCATGGGGGTGGGACAGCGTGACCCCGATCTCCTCCCCGTGGTTCTCGAACGGATAGACGTACTCGACGCCGTCGATGGCGCCGAGGGCCTCCGTGCGGTCCGCCCACACGTCGACGACCAGGCGCGCGCGGTCGGGTCCGAGGTCGGCGAAGACGCGGTCGTGCTCGTCGGTGAAGCAGACGACCTCGCACCGGCCGAATCCGGGGCGGAGCTCGGCCACCGGGTCACCCGGCGCCGACGGAGGCACGTCCCGCTCGACTCCCGTCGCCAGGGACGGGAAGCGGTTCTCGAAGACCACCACCTCGTAGGAGCTCTCGGGGATCTCGGTGGGGCGCCCGGGGCGGGACGGGTCCAGCGGGCACTCGTCGGCCGGCGGCAGGAAGGTGCGCGACTGCCGGTGCGAGGCGATGGCCACCCACTCCCCCAGCAGCGCGTCCCAGCGCAGCTGCGAGTGCGTGGCGACCGGAGGGAGGTCTCGTGGATCCGTCGCGTCGCGCGCCACCGGCTCGCGGTCGAAGTACAGGATCTCCCGGCCGTCTGCCAAGCGGCGACTCGTCCGGATCACGGCGAGACGCTATCGCCAGCAGTGATCATCGGGCCACTCGGTGCCGGAACGGCGAGAGCCCCCGGCCCGTGGGCGCCGGGGGCTCTCGTGCGTGGTAGCCCCGAAGGGATTCGAACCCTCGCTACCGCCGTGAGAGGGCGGCGTCCTGGGCCGCTAGACGACGGGGCCGAGCTGTGCTCCGGAGAAGATTCTGCCACGGCGCCCGGCCGGAACGGCGAGAGCCCCCGGCCGGTGGCCGGGGGCTCTCGACTGCTGTAGCCCCGAAGGGATTCGAACCCTCGCTACCGCCGTGAGAGGGCGGCGTCCTGGGCCGCTAGACGACGGGGCCGTGCTGCGCAGCCGGGAAACTCAGCTGCGGAGGCGTGCATCTCAGGACCGATGCTGCCTCGCTGGGGTACCAGGACTCGAACCTAGACTAACGGAACCAGAAACCGTCGGGCTGCCAATTACCCCATACCCCATGGGTGGCACCTCGCGGCGCCGCAGAAGACGATACCCGACGGGCCGACGGCGGCGAGCACCCACCCCGGGCAGGCGGGTCAGCCCGCGGCGACCGGATACGGGGTCCCCGGCGTCCGCAGGTTCACGGCCGCAGTGTGCGTCTCGGGGCACGACCGCCGCCGCGACCTGCCCACCAGCACGACGTAGGCGCCCATGGTCGCAAGGCTCACGAGCAGGAACAGCAGCCCGGTGCCGTCCGGGACCTGCTCGGTGGCGACCCCCTCCCCCAGCGCCCCGGCGAGGATGAACACGATCACGTTGTTGGCCGCGTGCAGGACGATCGCCGCCTCCAGCCCGCCGGTCAGCCAGACCACCGCCGAGGCCGCCAGGCCGAACGCGAACCGGTCGAGGAAGGTGGGCACGTCCGGGGGCAGGTGCGCGGCGGAGAACAGGGCGGCGGTGACGACGCCGGCGACCACCGCACCGACGGCGGGGCGCCGTACCCATGCGGCGATCGCCTGGCTCAGGTACCCGCGGAACAGGTACTCCTCCGCGGCCGACTGCAGCGGCGTGGTGAGCAGGACCACCAGCAGCAGCCAGCCGAACGAGGCGACCGGCCCGGTGACCTTCTCCTCGCCGAGGAGGAACCCGCCCAGGACCGACAGCCCGATCCCGGCACCGAGGGTGACCAGGGCGATCAGCGAGTACGGCAGCAGCAGCCGCCAGCGCAGGCGGGCCAGCACCGAGGAGGACCAGCTCCGGCTCATGGAGTGGGCGGTGATCCAGGCCAGCCACACCACCGGGATGGCGACGATCAGCGAGAGGTTGGTGAACAGCAGCGTCCACGGGTCGACCAGGTCGAGCTGCGCGTAGTCGGGGCCGACCCCGGTGGCCAGGGTGAGGACGACGACGACGGTCGCGGCCACCACGTAGACGACGCCGAGGAGCAGCAGACCGAGCAGGGGCCGCCACCACGACCAGTCCCGTGACCGCATGGCGAGCAGATAGGGCTGCGGGACGTCGTGCGGCGGCGTGCCGGGCGGCGGTGCCCAGTGCACAGCAGGCAGAGGTGGAGGCGGCGGCGGCGCGGGCTGCCACCACAGCACCGGCCCCGGAGCCGTCCACCCGTACGCCGGCCCGCGTTCCCACGGTTCCGGCCGGCGGGTCGGGGGCGGTCCCCAGTACGGCTCGTCGCCCGCCCCGGGCCAGGTCATCCGGCGGTCGGCCGCTCGGTCAGCGCCCGGGCGGCGGCCAGGCGGTCCAGGGTGCGCTCACGGCCGAGCAGCTCCATCGACTCGTAGAGCGGCGGGGAGACCGTGCGGCCGCTGACGGCCACGCGCACCGGGCCGAACGCCTGGCGGGGCTTGCGGCCGAGCCCCTCGACCAGGGCGGCCTTGAGCGCCTCCTCGATCGCGGGCGTCGACCACTCGGGCAGCTCCCGCAGGACCGCGGTCGCCGCGTCGAGGATCTCGGCGTCCTCGGGCCGCAGGTTCTTGGCCGCGGCGGCCTCCTCGACCTCGACCTCGTCGACGAACAGGAAGCGGAGCAGGCCAACGGCGTCGGACAGCACGATCATCCGCTCCTGGGCCAGCGGGGCGATGGCCTCGAGGATCCGCCGCTGCTCGGCGGTCGGGGGTTCGCCGACCAGCCCGGCGGCGGCGAGGAACGGGAGTACCCGGGTGATGAAGTCCTCGAGCGGCAGGGCCCGCAGGTGGGTGGCGTTGATCGCCTCGGCCTTCTTCAGGTCGAAGCGCGCGGGGTTGGCGCTCACCCGCGTGACGTCGAACGCCTCGACCATCTCCGCCAACGAGAAGATGTCCCGGTCCTCGGCGATCGACCAGCCGAGCAGCGCCAGGTAGTTCCCGAGCCCCTCGGGCAGGAAGCCCCGCTCGCGGTAGATGTCGAAGTTCGCCTGCGGGTCTCGCTTGGAGAGCTTCTTGGTGCCCTCGCCGGTGACGTAGGGCAGGTGGCCGAACCGCGGGGTGCCGGAGGCGACGCCGATGTCGGTCAGCGCCGCGTACAGGGCGAGCTGCCGCGGCGTCGAGGGCAGCAGGTCCTCGCCACGCAGGACGTCGGTGATGCCCATCAGGGCGTCGTCCACGGGGTTGACGAAGGGGTACAGCGGCGCGCCGTTGCCCCGGACGAGCACGAAGTCGGGGACGGACCCGGCGGCGAAGCGGATCTCGCCACGGACGAGGTCGGTCCACACGATGTCCTCGTCGGGCATCGTCAGCCGCAGCACCGGCTGCCGGCCCTCGGCCCGGAAGGCGGCCTTCTGCCCGTCGGTGAGGAACCGGTCGTGGTTGTCGTAGCCGAGCTTGGGATCCTGGCCGGCGGCGAGCCGGCGCGCGTCGACCTCGTCGTTGGTCGAGAACGACTCGTAGGCGTGCCCCGTGGCGAGCAGCTTGGCGGCCACCTCGCGGTAGATCTCGGAGCGCTCCGACTGCCGGTACGGGCCGTGCGGGCCCCCGACCTCGGGGCCCTCGTCCCAGTCCAGCCCGAGCCAGCGCATGCAGTCGAGCAGGTGCCGGTAGGACTCCTCGGAGTCGCGGGAGGCGTCGGTGTCCTCGATCCGGAAGACGAGGGCGCCACCCGTGTGCCGTGCGTGCGCCCAGTTGAACAGGGCCGTCCGCATCAGGCCGACGTGCACCATCCCGGTCGGGGACGGGCAGAAGCGGGTGCGGACATCGCTCATCGCGCGCCGCCGGCGGTGGACACGGCCTCGGCGGCGGTGACGGTGTTGCTCAGCGTGCCGAGTCCCTCGATCGTCACGTCGACCCGCTGGCCGGGCCGGATGGGCCCGACGCCCGATGGCGTGCCGGTCAGCACGACGTCGCCGGGGAGCAGGGTCATGACCTGCGAGATGTAGGAGATCAGGGTAGGGACGTCGAAGATCAGCTGGCTGGTGCGGCCCTGCTGGCGGGGCTCGCCGTCGACTGTGCAGGTGACCTCGAGGTCGGCCGCGTCGAGACCGAGGCCGGGGAGGTCGGTCTCGATCCACGGCCCGATCGGGCAGAAGGAGTCGAAGCCCTTGGCGCGGGTCCACTGCCCGTCGCTCTTCTGCATGTCCCGCTCGGTGACGTCGTTGCCGATCGTGTAGCCGAAGATGCTCACCGTCGCCTGCTCCGGCGTGACGTGACGGGCCCCGCGGGCGCCGATGACCACGGCGAGCTCCGCCTCGTGATGGACGTTGGTGCTGCCCGGCGGGATGCGGATCGCGTCGCCCGGGCCGATCACCGAGGTGGACGGCTTGAGGAAGAGCAGGGGCTCCTTCGGGGCGTCGCCGGTGTTCATCTCGGCGATGTGCGCCGCGTAGTTCTTGCCGACGCAGACCACCTTGCTCGGCAGGATCGGCGAGAGGAGCCGGACGTCGGCCTGCGCGTAACGGCCCCCCGTGAAGGAGATGCGGCCGAAGGGATGGCCCTCGATCTGGGCCACCTGGCCGTCCCCGTCGAGAACGCCGAAGGACATGCCCTGAGGTGAGGCGAAACGGACGATGCGCACGTCCACGAGGTTAGTCGGGTGCGTTTCCTGCCTACCCTGCCCGTCATGGCCTGCCGCTTCTCCGAGCTCGTCGTCGACTGCCGCGACCCCGAGGCCCTGGCCGCGTTCTGGGCCGCCGTCCTGGACTACCGGGTGCTCTCCCGCGAGGAGGGAGCGGTGGAGATCGGTCCTGAGGCGGGCTTCGGCGGTCCGGCCCCGACGCTGGTCTTCGGCCCGGTCGACGACCCGACACCCGGCAAGCTCCGCCTCCACATCGACGTCAACCCCACCGACCGCGACCAGGACGCCGAGCTGGAACGCCTCCTCGGTCTCGGGGCGACGCCTGCCGACGTCGGACAGACCGGGAACGAGAGCTGGCACGTGCTGGCCGATCCCGAGGGCAACGAGTTCTGCCTCCTCCGCCGGCGGCTCGAGCCCTGACTCAGGGGTTGAACTCGCGCTCCGGCGCCACGTCGATGTCGAGGAGCAGTGGGGCGTCCATGTCGCGCAGCCGGGGCAGGACGTCGTCGAGCACCTCGAGCAGTTCCTCGTAGCTGCTGATCCGCCGCGCCGGGCAGCCCAGGGCCGTGGCCAGCGCCGACAGCCGGACCTCCGGGAAGCTCGGCCAGGGCGCCTTGCCGCCGGCCCGCTCCGCCAGCTTGTCCATGATCGCGTAGCCGCCGTTGGCGAACACGAGAAACAGGGTGCCGACGCCGTAGTTCGCCGCCGTCCACAGCGACTGGACGGCGTACATGGACGACCCGTCGCCGAGGATCGCGATGACCGGGCGGTCGGGCCGTGCCATCCGGACGCCGATCGAGGCGGGCATGCCGAACCCGAGGCCGCCCATGGCGACGCCGAGGTATCCCAGCGCCTCGCGCGCGGGCACCATCTCCTCGAGCACCTGCCGGGTCGAGGGCGTCTCCTCGACGATCACGGTGTCGCGGTCGGTGCGCTCGGCCAGCAGCGCGAACACGTGCGGCGCGCGCATCGGCTCGCCGGGACCGGGCGGCGGCACGGTCGGCACCACGCGGGGCGCGCTGCCGGAGGGCTCGCGGGGGGTGACCCGCTCGGCCAGCGCGGCGCAGAAGCCCTCGGGATCGGTCAGCACCGCGAGGTCCGCCGGGCTGCGGTGCACTTCAGCCGGGTCCTGGCTGATCTCCACGATCCGCACGCCGTCGGCGACGAACGGGCCCGGCTCGTACGGGTACTGCCGGAAGACCGGGGCGCCGACGACCAGGACGACGTCGTGGCCCTCGAGCGCCCCGCGGAGCCGGCCGCGGGCCGCGGGCAGCAGCCCCTGGTAGTTGGGGTGGTCCTGGGGGAAGCCGGCGCGCGCGCCGAAGGCCTCCTGGCGGACCGGGGCGTCGAGCCGCTCGGACAGCGCGACCAGCGCGGCCCGCGTGCCGGTGGTGTCGGCCCCGGCACCGACGACGAGCAGCGGGGACCGCGCGCCGTCCAGCAGGCCGGCCACCTCGGCGAGGGTGGCCGCGTCGACACCGGGGCGTCGGCGCACCTGCGCCGGGGCCGCGACCGGGCCGGTGGCCGTCATCGGCTGCGCCCAGTCGTCCATCGGGACGATCACGATCGCCGGTCCGCGCCCGGTGATGGCCTCCTGGTACGCGCGGGCGATGGCGCCGGGAACGTCCTGGGCCGTGACCGGCTGGTTGACCCAGACCGGGTAGTCGCCGGCCAGGCCCTCGAGGCGCCCCGTGAGGAACGGCTCGAGGGCCAGGTGCCGACGGTCCTGCTGGCCCACCAGGACCACCAGGGGTGCCCGGTTGACCCGGGCGGTGGCCAGTGCCCCGACGGCGTTGCCGAGGCCGGCCGTTGTGTGCAGGTTCACCAGGGCCGGGCGCTCGTTGGCGATCGCCCAGCCGGTGGCGATCCCGACGACGGAGCCCTCGTGCAGGGCCAGGACGAACCGGATGTCGTCCGGCAGCCCGGTGAGGAAGGGCACCTCCGTGGAGCCGGGGTTGGCGAAGATCGTCGTCAGCCCCAGCCGGCGGAAGACGTCGAAGGTGACGTCCCGGACCGTCGTCGGATCAGCCACGGGTCAGTCGGTCGCCATCAGCGCGTCGACGTCGGCCTGCTCCTCGGTGATCCCGAAGTCCTGCATCAGCTCGGCCACGGTCTCCACCGACTCCACGTTGATCTCCTCGGGGAACGAGGGGAGCGCGATCGCCTCGGCCGCCGCGGGCGGGACCTGGGTGTAGGTCAGGATGATGCGCCGGACCTCGTCCGGGTTCGCCTGGGCGTAGGCCAGGGACTCCTGCATGGCGGCCTGGAAGTCGTCCACCAGGTCGGGGTCCTCCTGCAGCATCTGCTCGGTGGTGAAGTAGCAGGCCACCGTCAGGTTCTCGATCGGCTCGGCGAACGGGGCGAGCACGGAGCGAGCACCCTGACCCTTCGAGACGGTCAGGAACGGCTCGACCACCCACGCGGCGTCGACATTGCCGCCGGCCACCGCAGCGGGCATCTCGGGGAACGGGAGCTCGACGAACTCGACGTCCGACGGGTCGCCACCGGCGTCCTCGATCGCCTTCCGGATGGTGACCTCACCGATGTTCTTGAGGTTGTTCACCGCGACCGTCTGGCCCACCAGGTCGGCGGCCGACTGGATCGGGCTGTCCCCCGGCACGACGACGCCGGAGAAGTCGGTCGCCGGGTCACCCGTGGAGGAGACACCGTTGGCCACGATGCGCAGCGGCAGGCCCTGCGAGCCCGCGAGCAGCACCGAGGTCACGTTGCCGAAGGAGAAGTCGTAGTCCCCGGACACGACACCGGGGACGGCTGCCGCGCCGCCGGAGCCGGGGACCAGCTCGACGTCGATGTTGCGGTCCTCGAAGAAGCCCTGCTCGACCCCGAGGTAGATCGGGGCGACGTCGACGATGGGGATCACGCCGACGCGGATCGAGCGGACCTCCTCGGAACCGCCGCCTCCGCTGCCACCGCTCGAGGAGTCATCGGAACTGTCGCCACCGCAGGCGGCGAGGGTGGTGGCCAGCGCCAGGGCGGCGGTGGTGGCGAGCAGACGACGCATGAGGGCTCCTTTGCCGAGCGAACGCCCGGTCATCGGTGATCGAGTGTCGTGTTCGCATTGCGAACACATGTTCACCCAATGAACCTAAGGCGTGCTCCAAGTCACGTCAAACGGGCCTTCCGGGACGTGACGAGACCGTGACCAAGGCTCAGCCGGAGACCGCCGGGCGGTGCAGGACGGCGTAGGTCAGCGCGTCCACCAGCGCGTGCCACGAGGCCTCCACGATGTTGTCGTGCACCCCCACGGTGGTCCACTCCCCCACCCCGTCGGTCGAGCTGATGAGCACCCGCGTCGTCGCGCTCGTGCCGCCCTTCCAGCCGAGGATGCGCACCTTGTAGTCGGCGAGGGAGACCTGGGCGAGGTGCGGGTGGCGGCTGACCAGCGCCTGGCGCAGCGCGTTGTCCAGAGCGTTGACGGGCCCGTTCCCCTCGGCGGTGGTGATGATCCGCTCGCTTCGGCCGTGCTCGTCGAAGATGTGCACCTTCACCGTCGCCTCGCTGACCACGACCCCGTTGCCCCAGTGCTCGACGGAGGTCTTGTAGCTCTCCAGCTCGAACAGGGGCGCGGGTGCGCCCGGCAGCTGGGCGCGCAGCATCAGCTCGAACGACGCGTCGGCCGCCTCGAAGGACCAGCCGTCGGCCTCCAGCACCTTCACCTGGTCGACCACCCGGCCGATGGCGTCGGCCTGCCCCGCGAGGTCGACGCCGAGCTCGCGGCCCTTCAGCTCGATGGAGGCCCGGCCGGCCATCTCCGTGACCAGGATGCGCATGTCGTTGCCCACGACGGCGGGGTCGAGGTGGTTGTAGAGCTCGGGGCTCACCTTGATCGCGCTGGCATGCAGCCCGGCCTTGTGGGCGAACGCCGAGGCACCGACGAACGGCTGGTGGTCGTCAGGGGCGATGTTG
Source organism: Blastococcus sp. CT_GayMR16 (assembly GCF_004570875.1). Lineage (GTDB taxonomy): Bacteria > Actinomycetota > Actinomycetes > Mycobacteriales > Geodermatophilaceae > Blastococcus_B. Next base: position 43,484 of record NZ_SPQK01000005.1, read on the forward strand.
GCGAGCTCGGCGATGGCGTGGCTGACCCGCTGCAGCTCCGGCAGGCACTCCGCCGGCACCACGGGCAGTCCCATCTTCGTGACCAGGTTGCCGATCAGGGAGAAGGTGTCGGCGTTGCCGGCCCGCTCGCCGTAACCGTTCGCCGTCCCCTGCACGTGGGTGACGCCGGCCTCGACGGCGGCCAGCGAGTTGGCGACGGCGCACCCGGTGTCGTCCTGGCAGTGGATGCCGAGCCGGCCGGAGACCCGGGCCCGGACGTCGGTGACCACGCGGCCGATACCGGTCGGGAGCATGCCGCCGTTGGTGTCGCAGAGGACGCCGACCTCGGCCCCCGAACCGAACGCCGCCTCCAGCACGCGGATGCCGTAGTCGGGGTCGTGGGAGTAGCCGTCGAAGAAGTGCTCGCAGTCGAGGAAGACCCGGCGGCCGTGCCCCACGAGGAAGGCGACCGTGTCGGCCACCATCGCGAGGTTCTCCTCCAGCGTCGTGCGCAGGGCATCGCGGACGTGCCGGACGTCGGACTTCGCCACCAGGCACACCACCGGCGTCTCCGCCTCGAGCAGTGCCCGCACCTGCCCGTCGTCCTCGACCCGGACGCCGGCCTTGCGGGTCGCCCCGAACGCGACCAGCTGGGCGTGCTTGAGCGACAGCTCGGTGCGTGCCCGCGAGAAGAATTCGGTGTCCTTCGGCAGCGCGCCCGGCCACCCGCCCTCGATGAAGCCGACGCCGACCTCGTCCATCAGCCGGGCGACGGCGAGCTTGTCGGCCACGGAGTAGCTGACGCCCTCACGCTGGGCGCCGTCGCGCAGGGTGGTGTCGAAGACGTGGAAGTCGGTTCCGTCGACAGGGTCGGTGCTCATGGGTTCTCCCGGGTGCGGTGGCCTTCGGCCCGAACACGAAAAAGACCCCCCGGGTACGGGAGGTCTGCGCGCAGTCGGGGAGGGGACTGCGCGCTAGCTGATGATGATCGTGCCGGTGGTGTGCATCGGGTCCATGAAAGCACGCACATCGGAGCTGTGACGGCACGAGGTCCGCGGAATTCGGGCGACGCGGCCTCGCCCGGCCTGGTACCCCACTCCGGTGATCGCCTCCGACTGGACCCCGGTGCACCGCGCGGACGGCGAGCACGTCGGCTACCTCGTGCCCGACGGCGCGCCGGACCTCGTGCTGCCGATGACCCTCGTCGGGTCGCCGCTGGGCCCTCCTACCGGTCCCGACGTGGCCCGGGCCGACCTCGTCGAACGGGGGCTGAGGTACCTCGACCGGCGGTGGTGGTGCCGGCTCCCGGCGCAGCTCCCCGGCGGTGTGCTGCCGGCCGGCAGCCCCCTCCCGGGGTGGGACTGGCGCCCCGTCCTCCTCGTGGAGGTCTCCCCCGGCGGTTGCCGGGTGCGCCCGGAGTGGCCACCGCCCGAGGAGCTCACCGCGCCGGCCCTCTGCAGGGTCCCGTCGCCAGCTTGCGAGCGGCGGGGGGCAGAGGGTCCTTTCTCAACCGCTGGCGAGCGCCGCGAGCCGGTCGCCGACGTCGGTCGTGCGGACCGGCCCCTGCGGTGAGCGCGTGGAGAGGTCGAAGGCCACGGCGGCGTTGACCTTCTTCGCCTGGTCGGTGCGTCCGAGATGGTCGAGCAGCAGCCCGATGGAGAGCACGGTCGCCGTCGGGTCGGCGATCCCCTGACCGGCGATGTCGGGGGCCGACCCGTGCACCGGCTCGAACATGCTCGGGTTCGTCCCGGAGACATCGAGGTTGCCGCTGGCGGCCAGCCCGATGCCGCCGGTCACCGCTGCCGCGATGTCGGTGACGATGTCGCCGAAGAGGTTGTCGGTGACGATCACGTCGTAGCGGCCGGGGTCGGTGATGAAGAACATCGAGGCGGCGTCGACGTGCTGGTAGGCGACGGTGACCTCGGGGAACTCCGGCGCCACCTCCTCGACGGTGCGCGACCAGAGCCCGCCGGCGTGGGTGAGCACGTTGGTCTTGTGGATCAACGTGAGGTGCTTGCGCGGCCGGGCGACGGCCCGCTCGAACGCGTAGCGCACGACGCGCTCGACACCGAACGCGGTGTTGAGCGAGACCTCGGTGGCCACCTCGTGCGGGGTGTCCTTGCGCAGCACGCCGCCGTTGCCGACGTAGGGCCCCTCGGTGCCCTCGCGGATGCAGAGCATGTCGATGGCGCCGGGGTCGGCCAGCGGACTGCGCACGCCGTCGTAGAGCTTGGCCGGGCGCAGGTTGACGTGGTGGTCCAGCTCGAACCGCAGCCGGAGCAGCAGCCCGCGCTCCAGGATCCCCGGTGGCACACCGGGGTCGCCGATCGCGCCGAGCAGGATCGCGTCGTGCTGCCGGAGCTCCTCGATCACGGTGTCCGGCAGCAGTTCGCCGGTGTGCTGCCAGCGCGTGGCGCCGAGGTCGTAGTGGTTGCTCTCGATGTCGGGAGCAACCTCCCGGAGGACCTTCAGGCCCTCGGCCACCACCTCGGGACCGATTCCGTCACCCGCGATCACTGCCAGCCGCATGACGAACGACCCTAGGTCAGACGGTGTGGAGGTCTGCGGCCCGGGCCTCGCGGGCACCGATCCGGCCCGCGATGTCGCCCAGCAGCTCCGCCGGCACCTGACCGTCGACGGTGACCGCCATGAGTGCCTCGCCGCCGCGGGTGGTGCGGCTGACCTGGGCCCCGGCGATGTTCACCCCGGCCTCCCCGAGCGCCGCGCCGACAGTGCCCACGACACCCGGGCGGTCGGTGTAGATGAAGAACAGCAGGTAGCCCGAGAGGTCCAGGTCGATGTCGAACCCGTCGACCTCGGTCAGCTTCGGCACCTGGTTCTTGCCGAAGAGCGTGCCGGACACGGTCACCGCGGTGCCGTCGGCCATGGCGCCGCGCACGGTGATCAGGTTGCGGTAGTCGGGGCTCTCGACGTCGCTGGACAGCGACACCTCCAGGCCGCGCTGGTCGGCCAGCAGCGGGGCGTTCACGTAGGTCACCTGCTCCTCGACGACGTCGGAGAAGACGCCCTTGAGGACGGCGAGCTGCACCACGGAGACGTCGAACTCGGCGATCTTGCCGCGCACCTCGACGTTCACCGACTGGGCGAGCCCCCCGGCGACGGCGGTGAACACCCGGCCGAGCTTCTCGGCCAGCGGGAGGCCCGGGCGGACGTCCTCCGCGACGACCCCACCGGCCTGGACGTTGACCGCGTCCGGGACGAACTCGCCCTGCAGCGCGAGCCGCACCGAACGGGCCACGGCCGTGCCGGCCTTGTCCTGCGCCTCGGTCGTCGACGCGCCCAGGTGCGGCGTGACGACCGTGTTCGGCAGCCCGAACAGCGGGCTGTCGGTGGTGGGCTCCTTGGCGTAGACGTCGAGGCCCGCGGCGCCGACCTGGCCGGACCGGAGTGCGTCGGCCAGCGCGGCCTCGTCGACCAGACCGCCACGGGCGGCGTTGACGATGATGACGCCCTTCTTGGTGGTGGCCAGCTCCGCGGCGCCGATCAGGCCCAGGGTCTCGGGGGTCTTCGGCAGGTGGATGGTGATGAAGTCCGACTCGCGGAGCAACTCGTCCAGGGGGACCAGCCGGACGCCGAGCTGCGCGGCCCGGCCGGGCTGGATGTAGGGGTCGTAGGCGATCAGCGTGACGCCGAAGGCCGCCAGCCGCTGCGCCACCAGGACGCCGATGCGCCCGAGGCCGACGACGCCGACGGTCTTGTCGGTGACCTCCACGCCCATGAACTTCGAGCGCTTCCAGGCGCCCTCGCGCAGCGAGGCGTCGGCGGCCGGGATCTGCCGGGCGGCGGCAAGGAGCAGGGCGACGGCGTGCTCGGCAGCGCTGACGATGTTCGACGTGGGCGCGTTCACCACCATGACCCCGCGCTCGGTGGCGGCCGGGACGTCGACGTTGTCCAGCCCGATGCCCGCGCGCGCGACCACCTTGAGGTTCGGCGCCGCTGACAGTGCCTCGGCGTCGATCTGCGTGGCGCTGCGGATCATCACCGCGGCCGCCTCGGCGAGCGCGGGGAGCAGCGCCGCACGGTCGGCGCCGTCGACGTGCCGGATCTCGACGTCGTCGCCGAGCACCTCCAGGACGCTCGGGGCGAGCTCTTCGGCGATCAGGACGACGGGCGGAGTCCCCGGCACGATGGCGGTCACAGGGCGACAGCCTAGGAGCGCGCCCGGAACGTCTCGACACCGCACCGGCAGGAGCGGCGTCCTTGTGCCCGACCGGCGGCCCCGACATCCTGGCCCGACGAGATCCGGGACCGCCGGACCGACGGAGGAGACCATGAGCCAGACCGACGACCCGGGTCGTTCCGATTCCCCCTACGGCCAGGGTGCCGGCAGCGGGCAGCCCTACGGCGCACCGGCCGACCCCTTCCAGAAGCAGCCGGGCCAGCCCGAGTACGGCCAGCAGCAGCCCCAGTACGGGCAGCCACCGGCCTACGGGCAGCCCGAGTACGGCCAGCAGCAGCCGTACGCGCCCGCTCCCTACGGCGCCCAGTACGGGCAGCAGCCGTCGGCGTACCCCCCCGGCTACGGCCAGTACGGCACGTCGGCGGTGCCGGCCAAGCCGCCGCACGTGATCATCGCCGCCGTCCTCGGCTTCGTCTTCGGTGCGCTCGGGGTGCTGGTCTCCCTGTTCGCCATCATCGTCGGGGCCGTCGCCTCGGGGGCGGGCGACGCCGCCGACGAGGAGATCCCGGGCCTCGGGGCCGTCGCGGGCGCCGTGGGCGGGGTGCTCATCGTCATCGGGCTGCTGGCGCTCGCCTGGACGGTGGTCATGATCTGGGGCTCGGTGTGGGCGCTGAAGGGGCGCAGCCGGGTGATGCTCCTGGTGGGCGGATCGATCGCCCTCGCCTTCACGCTGATCGGTTTCTTCGGCAGCGTCGGGGACAACAGCACCAGCGGAGGCGGCATCTTCTTCAACCTGCTCCTCCTCGTGGCGGCGGTGGCCATCGTCGTCCTCCTCTGCCTGAAGCCGGCGGCGGACTTCTTCGCCGCCCACCGGGCCCGCCGCGGCGCCTGAGCGTCGCCCGTCCGTTCGACCGGCGTATCCGGATCGACACCGGAGATCTCCCCCTGGCGGTGTGACGCGCCTTACACTCCGCCACCACCCGCCACCCCGGCGGCCTGCCCAGGAGGAAGCTGCCCCATGTCCAGCCCCACCCCAGGTTCCGACCCGAACTATCCGCAGTCGGGTGCTCCACAGGGCCAGCCGGCCTGGGGAGCGCCGCAGCAGCCGCCCCCGGGATACAACCCCGCCCCGTCGTACTCGGGCGGGCCGCCGGCGGGCAACCAGCGCCCCGGCCAGGTCACCGCGGCGGCGATCATCGGCATCGTCATCGGCGCCCTCGGCGTCCTCGGCCTGTTCAGCATCGGCGTGTACTTCGCGTTCGACACGGTCCTCGGCCTGCTGAGCCTGCTCGCCGTGGTCGCGGCGGTCGTCACCCTGATCGGTGGCATCCAGGCCATCCAGGGGAACTCCCCCCGGCTGCTGATGCTGGGCAGCTACGCGTCCATCGGGGTCCAGCTGCTCACGCTCATCTGGGCCGTGGTCAGCGGCTACGGCTTCGTGTTCCTCGGCATGCTCGGCTTCCTCCTGCCGGGGCTGATCGTGTTCCTGCTCATGCAGCCCCAGGCGAAGCAGTACTACGCCTCTCGCGGCATCAGCTACTAGCCGCACGCGGAATGGCCCCCCTGCCAACCGGCAGGGGGGCCGTTCTGCTCGTTGGTGCTCGATCAGCTCCGGGCGGCGGTGCCGGTGTAGTCGTCGGAGGCCGACACCCAGCTCATGAGCCCGCGCAGCTTGCGACCGGTCTCCTCGATCGGGTGCGCCTCGGCGGCGGCGCGCTTGGCCTTGAAGTCCGGCGCGCCGGCGTCCTGGTCGGCGATGAAGGCGGCAGCCCACGAGCCGTCCTTGATGGCGGCCAGCACCTCGCCCATGGACTGCTTCACGCGGCCGTCGATGACCTTCGGGCCGGAGGTGTAGTCGCCGTACTCGGCGGTGTCGGACACCGACCAGCGCTGCTTGGCGATGCCACCCTCGTACATGAGGTCGACGATCAGCTTGAGCTCGTGCAGGCACTCGAAGTAGGCGACCTCGGGCTGGTAGCCGGCCTCGGTGAGGGTCTCGAACCCGGCGGTGATCAGCGCGCTGGCGCCACCGCAGAGGACGGCCTGCTCGCCGAACAGGTCGGTCTCGGTCTCCTCGGCGAACGTCGTCCGGATGACACCGGCGCGGGTGCCGCCGATCGCCTTCGCGTAGGACAGCGCGAGCTGCAGGGCCGCGCCACTGGCGTCCTGCTCGACGGCGACCAGGCAGGGCACGCCCTTGCCGTTCTCGAACTCGCGGCGCACCAGGTGGCCGGGGCCCTTCGGCGCGACCATGGCGACGTCGACGCCGGCCGGGGGCTTGATGTAGCCGAAGCGGATGTTGAAGCCGTGGCCGAAGAACAGCGCGTCGCCGTCCTGCAGGTTCGGCTCCACCGACTCCGCGTACAGGGTCCGCTGCACGTGGTCGGGCGCGAGAATCATGATCAGGTCGGCCTCGGCGGCCGCCTCGGCGGGGGTGACGACGCGCAGGCCCTCGGCCTCGGCCTTCGGCCGGCTCTTGCTCCCCTCGGGCAGGCCGACGCGGACGTCGACCCCGGAGTCACGCAGGGACAGCGCGTGGGCGTGCCCCTGGCTGCCGTACCCCAGGACGGCGACGGTGCGCCCCTGGATGATCGAGAGGTCGGCGTCGTCGTCGTAGAAGATCTCGGCGGCCATGCGGTAGGTGCTCCTTCGGTGTCTTCTTGTGAGGTTTTTCAGGCGGAGCGCTCGACGGGGCGCAACGTACCGGCGCCGGACATCGAGCGCGGACCCCGGCCCAGTGCGACGGTGCCCGACTGCGCCATCTCCTTGATGCCCAGCGGGGCGAGGACGGCGAGCAGCGCCTGCAGCTTCTCGGGGGTGCCGGTGGCCTCGAGGGTCACCGTGTCGGGGTTGACGTCGACGACGCGGGCCCGGAACAGCTCGGCGGTCTGCAGCACCTGGGTGCGCTCGGCCAGCGGCGCGCGCACCTTCACCAGCAGCAGCTCGCGCTGCACGGCCGCACCGCCGTCCAGTTCGACGATCTTGATGATCTCGATCAGCTTGTTGAGCTGCTTGGTGATCTGCTCGAGCGGAGCGCTCTCCGCGTCGACCACGATCGTCATGCGGGACAGGTCGGGGTTCTCCGTCGGCCCGACGGCGAGGGACTCGATGTTGAACCCGCGGCGACTGAACAGCGCCGAGACGCGGGCCAGGACACCGGACTTGTTCTCCACGAGGACGGAGAGCGTGTGGCGCATCAGATGACCTTCTTCCGTTCCGTGGTCCGGCCCGCTCTCAGGGGCCCGCCGCGAGCCTGCGAGTGGTGGGGGGAGAGGGGGTCCTTCATCAGACTTGTCCCTCTCCGAACACGGGCCGCGTGTCGCGTGCGGCCAGGATGTCGTCGTTGCTCGAGCCCGCGGCGACCATCGGCCACACCTGGGCGTCGTGGCCGACCACGAAGTCGATGACCACCGGGGCGTCGTTGATCGCCATGGCCTTCTCGATCACCGCGTCCACGTCGTCCTTGGTCTCGCAGCGCAGTCCGATGCAGCCCAGGGCCTCGGCGAGGGTGACGAAGTCGGGGATCCGCACCGCCTTGGGCGTGCCGTCGGCGTTGCGCGCGTGCAGCTTCGTGTTGGAGTAGCGGCCCTCGTAGAACAGCGTCTGCCACTGCCGGACCATGCCGAGGTTGCCGTTGTTGATGACGGCGACCTTGATCGGGATGCCCTCGATGGCGCAGGTGGCGAGTTCCTGGTTGGTCATCTGGAAGCAGCCGTCGCCGTCGATCGCCCACACGGTGGCCTCGGGGCGGCCGTACTTCGCGCCCATGGCGGCCGGGACGGCGTAGCCCATCGTGCCCAGACCGCCGCTGTTGAGCCAGGTGCCCGGCTTCTCGTACTTGACGAACTGGGCGGCCCACATCTGGTGCTGGCCGACGCCGGCCGTGTAGATCGCGTCCGGGCCGGCGATCGCGCCCAGCCGCTCGATCACGTACTGCGGGGACAGCGAGCCGTCCTCGGGCCAGTCGTAGCCGAGCGGATAGCGCTCCCGCCAGTCGTCGAGCTGCGCCCACCAGGCCGTGAGGTCGGGCGTGCGCCCGCCCTCGCGGTCGACACGCAGCGCCTCGACCAGCTGGGTGATCGTCTCCTTGGCGTCGCCGACGATCGGCACGTCGGCCTTGCGGTTCTTGCCGATCTCGGCCGGGTCGATGTCGGCGTGCACCACCAGCGCGTCCGGCGCGAAGCTCGACAGCTGACCGGTGACGCGGTCGTCGAACCGTGCGCCGAGCGCGACGAGGAGGTCGGCCTTCTGCAGCGCGGTGACCGCCGTGACGTTGCCGTGCATGCCCGGCATGCCCAGGTTCTGCCGATGGCTGTCCGGGAACGCCCCGCGGGCCATCAGGGTGGTGACCACCGGGGCGCCGGTGAGCTCGGCCAGCTCGGCGAGCTCCGCGCTGGCCTGTGCCTTGAGGACGCCGCCACCGACGTAGAGCACCGGACGGTGGGCGGCGGCGATCAGCGCGGCGGCCTCGCGGACCTGCTTGCCGTGCGGACGCGTGGTCGGCTTGTAGCCGGGCAGGTCCATCCGGGGCGGCCAGGAGAAGTTCGTCGTCGCCTGCAGCACGTCCTTGGGGATGTCCACGAGGACCGGCCCCGGGCGACCGGTGCTGGCCAGGTGGAAGGCCTCGGCGATCCGCTGCGGGATCTCGTCGGCGTTCGTGACCAGGAAGTTGTGCTTGGTCACCGGCATCGTGATGCCCCGGATGTCGGCTTCCTGGAAGGCGTCGGTGCCGATCGCGGCGCTGGGCACCTGGCCGGTGATCGCCACGATCGGGACGGAGTCCATGTGCGCGTCGGCCAGCGGCGTCACCAGGTTGGTCGCGCCGGGGCCGGAGGTCGCCATGCAGACGCCGACCTTGCCGGTGGCCTGCGCGTAGCCCGTCGCGGCATGCCCGGCGCCCTGCTCGTGCCGGACGAGGACGTGGCGGACGGCGGAGTCGAAGAGCGGGTCGTACGCGGGGAGGATCGCCCCGCCTGGGATGCCGAAGATGACCTCGACGCCGACGGCCTCCAGCGAGCGGACGAGGCTCTGCGCCCCGGTGATGCCCGTGGCGGGCTCGGCGGCGGCGGCGCTGACGGAACGGGCCGTGGTCTCGACGCCGGCCAGGGAGGCAGCGGCCTCGCGGGTGGCGGCCTCGCGGGATCCCTCGCGGTGCTCGCTCGGAGTGGTGGTCATCTCGGCGTTCTCCTGGGCCTTGCTGAAGTGGGGCGGTCTCTACGGGCAACAAAAAACCCCTCGTGCCACAGGCACGGAGGGGTCAGCGCGTCGGTCGGCAGACCGACGCGCTAGGCGACTACGAGGCTGCCGGTGACAGGCGGGCAGCCGGTGACGGGCAGGCAGACGCGAGGCACGTGCACACTGTGCGCCTTCCCCGCCGGGATCGTCAACCAGCCTGTCCCACTGTATGGACAAGCGTGTCCATTTCTCGCGCGGGGTCGGCGTCCAGCACGCTGGGGTCGAACGTCTCCATCAGCGGCCACACCTCGGCGAGCGGCATCGGCCGGCCGAACAACCACCCCTGGACGTACCGGCAGGACATGCCGCGCAGGGCGTCGAGCTGACCGGCGGTCTCGACGCCCTCGGCGACGACGTCCATGCCGAGGGTGCGCCCCAGCTCGACGATGGCGGCCACCAGGGCGGCCGCCCGCTCGTCGCGCTCGATGTCGGCGAAGAACTCGCGGTCGAGCTTCAGGATGTCGACCGGCAGCCGGGCGAGATAGGCCAGCGAGGAGTAGCCGCGACCGAAGTCGTCGACCGACAGCACGCAGCCCATCCCCTTGAGGGTCGCGAGGTCGCTCTCGAGGCGGTCCTCGGCGTCGAGCATCACCGACTCGGTGATCTCCAGGATGAGCTTCTGCGGGGGAAGCCCCGACTGGGCCAGCGCGAGAGCGACGTCGGGGGCCAGGCACCCCGCCTGCAGGTGACGCACGGAGACGTTGACGCCGATCTGCACGTCCCAGCCCGCGGCGAGCAGGGCGGCGCCGTCGGTCGTGGCCTGCTGGAGCACCCAGCGCTGCAGCGCCACGATCAGGCCGTCGTCCTCGGCGAGGGAGATGAACTCGTCGGGCGGCACGGTCCCGAGGACGGGGTGGTCCCAGCGCACGAGCGCCTCGAGGCCGAGGATCCGGCGCTCAGCCACCCCGACGACCGGCTGGTAGACCACCCGGAACTGCTCCTCGTCGAGCGCCGCGGGGAGGTCCCGGCCCAGCCGGGTACGCCGTCCGGCGGCACTGTCGACCGCGTGACCCGCGGTCCGGACGCAGCTCTTGCCCGCCGCCTTGGCCGCGCGCAGGGCGAGGTCGGCCTGCCGGATCGTGGTCGACACGTCGTCGGCCGGGTCGAGCGGGGTGACGCCGATGCTGCCGGACACGTCGAACACGACACCGGAGGCGTAGCCCTCGGTCCCGGGCGCCCGGTGCACCGTCCCCAGCCCGGCGACGATGCGCTCGGCGAGGGCCGTTGCCTCCTCCAGTTCGTCGGTGACGAGGATGGCGAACTCGTCCCCGCCGAGCCGGCCCACGAGGTCGCCGTCGCGGACCGTCGCCCGGAGGCGGGCGGCCACCTGGACCAGCAGGTCGTCACCCGCCTCGTGCCCCGCCACGTCGTTGACCGGCTTGAAGCCGTCGAGGTCGAGCAGGAGGAGACAGGCCGGCGCGCCGCCCCCGGCCACGCGGGCCCGGGCGGCCGCCAGGCCGGCCATCAGCCGGGCACGGTTGGGCAGCCCGGTCAGGTAGTCGGTGTGCGCCAGCCGCTCCAGCTCGAGCTCGCTGCTCCGCCGCCCCGCCACGTCGCGCAGGTGCAGCACCAGCCCGTCCCGTCCGGCGCCAGAGCGCCGCCCCGCCAGTCCGGGAGCGGCCGGCAGACCCGACGACGGCGCCGTCCGGACGGTCTCGAACTGCCGCCAGGACCCGTCGCGGCCACGCAGCCGGAAGACCGGACCGCGCTCGTCGTCGTCGGCCGTCGGATGCAGCGCCCGGTAGAGCTCGTGCCGGTCGTCCTCGTGGACGAAGTCGCGCAACTGCCGTCCCTCGAGATCCCGCGGGGACCACGTGGACTGGCTCTGGGCCGCCGAGGTGGAGGCCCAGGTGACCTGCCCACGGGAGTCGAGCACGAGCGTGACGTCGGCCGAGCGGTGCACCAGGGACAGGAAGAAGGCCTCGGTCCGCAGCACCTGACGGGTCAGCCGGGCCCCGTCGCGCGCCCAGACCAGCGTGCGGGCGAACGTCAGGACCATCAGGCCCGCCACCGTCGCCGCCTCCAGCGGCACGTGCGGCCGGCCGAGGGCCAGACCACCGAGCAGCAGGAGCAGGACGCCGAAGCCGAGGCAGTAGCTGACGACGACGCCGGCCAGCGGCACCGCGGCGGTCGGCTCCTCGGCGCGGGCCCGCGGCCCGGGATCGACGGCCAGCGCCTGGGTCGCCGCGGCCAGCATGGCGAGGTAGGCCGTGCTCGCCACGACGTCCAGGATCGGCGACGGCCGCCCGACGGCCAGCGCGCCGCAGACCATGGTCACCGCGAGCGAGCCGAAGGTGAGCAGCAGCCAGGCCGCCGCGGCCCGGCGCGGGGCGGAGACCCCGGCGAAGGTGACCAGGCCGACCGCGGACAGGACAGCGCTGACCGCGGGATATCCGACGGTCAGCAGGGGCTCGGTCTGGCCGCTGGCGGTCAGCGGGACCAGCATCTCCAGCAGGACGCCGAGGGCGGCGAGCGCGACGGCGGCGTCGAGGACCGTCTGGACGCGGACGCGCCCGCCGGTGGATCGGACCAGTCGGATGCAGACCAGGACGGCGACCGGGCCGGTCGCCACCAGCGGCAGGTCCGACAGCCCGGCCTCGGGTGCGTTGACGCCCAGCCCGGCGGCCGCCCGGATGACGTGACCCAGGGCCAGCAGCGCGGCGATCGCGGCGAATCCCCGCCATGTCGTGGTCGCGAGCGGGTCCATCCGGCGGCTGTGCCGGAGGACGAGGACCCCGACGACGACGGTGGCGAGTGCCAGGACGGCGGGCCCGGTCCGGCCGTTCCAGTCGGGGCGCACCAGTTGGAGTGCCCCGGTCGCGACCGCGGTGACCGCGAGGGAGCTCAGGACCGCGGCCCGCGGCCAGGGCCGCACCGGCGATGCGCCGTCCTGGTCGACGGGATCCGGGGCGCCGGACCGGGTCACCGCGAGCTCGAGCCGACCAGGCCCGGCCACAGGGAGCCCTCGGTCTCGGCGAACATCGCGGTGAAGCCGGCGAGCGACAGCGGGCGGGAGATCAGGAAGCCCTGGGCGAAGCCGCAGCCGAAGCCGCACAGGGCGGCCAGCTGCGCCGGCGTCTCCACGCCGTCGGCCACCACGTCCACCCCGAGGGCACGGCCGATGCCGACGATCGACTCGCACAGCGCACGGCTCTGCGGGTCGCGGTCGATCCGGCTGATCAGCGAACGGTCCAGCCGGAGGACGTCGATCGGCAGCCGGGTGAGGTGGGCCAGCGCGGACGAGCCGCTCCCGAAGCCGTCGAGCGCCACGTGCACGCCCATCAGGCGCAGACTCGCGACATCGAGCCCGGTCCGCTCGTCGTCCGACGTCACGGCGGGCGCGTTGATCTGCAGGACCAGCCGTTCCGGCGCGAGGCCGGACCGGCGCAGCGCCTGGTCGACGTCGGTCACGACGGCGCCGGTGGCCAGGTAGCCGAAGGGGATCTTGACGCCGATGCGCAGCGGGTCCTCGCGCTCGGGCAGCCCGGCGGCGGCGCGGGCGGACTCCTCGACCGCCCACCGCATCAGCTCACCGATCAGGCCGGCGCGCTCGGCCAGCGCGAGGAACTCCGCCGACGGCACCTCCCCGAGCTCGGGGTGCATCCAGCGCAGCTGCGCCTCCATGCCGGTGATCCGCTGCTGCTCGAGCGACACGATGGGCTGGAAGAGCAGGAACAGCTCGTCGCGGGACTGCGCACCCTGCAGGTCGCGCCGGAGACGGTCCCGCCGGACGGCCGCGTCCCCGAGGGCTGCGGAGTAGCGACGCGCCGACCCGGCGCCGGCCTCGTGCGCCGCGCGTACCGCGAGGTCGCCGCGGGCGAGCAGTCCCTCGACGCCGAGCCCCTCCTCGAGCGGGACGACTCCGACACCGGCGGTGAGGTCGATGATCCCGGCGGTGGTGAGGATCGGCTGCTCGACGACGGAGAGGCAGCGCGCCGCCAGGCGATCGGCGTCGGCGTCGGTTCCCTCGGTGAGGACGGCGAACGCACCGCCGCCCATGCGTGCCACGGTGTCCTCGCCGCGCACGGTGGCCCGCAGCCGCCGGCCGACCTCGGCCACGACCGTGGAGACGATCTCGCGGCCGGCGTTCTCGCGGGCGGCCGCGAGGCCGTCCAGCTCGATCACCAGCAGTGTCATCGACGGGTCCGCGGCGTCGGCCAGCGTCTGGCGCACGAGGCCGAGGAAGCCGGCCCGGTTGGGCAGGCCCGTCATCGGGTCGGTGAAAGCGACGCTCTGCAGCGCCTGCTCGCGGGCATGGCGGTCGGTCATGTCGCGGCAGTGCAGGACGACCCCGGCGACGTCGGCGTCCCCGCGGAGATCGGAGACCCCGGCCTCGAGGTAGCGCCACTCCCCCGACGCGTCGGCCAGGCGCAGAGTGAGCAGGCCCGCGTCGGCCGGCACCGGGGCGGACTCCGCGCCCGACGTCGGCAGGACGGCGGCCAGCGCGGCGATGTCGTCGGGGTGCACCGCCGCGAGGAGCGGCCGGCCGAGGAGCGCGTCGGCCTCGGGGCCGAGCGAACGCTGCAGGGCCGGTGAGGACCACGTGATGCACAGGTCGTCGTCGAGGATCACGACGGCGTCGCCGGCGGTCTGGACGAGGGAGCGGAAGTGCGCCTCGCTGCGCCGCAGCCGCGCGCCCATCTGCTGCTCCTCGCGGGCGGTCAGCCAGCGGTGCACGGCGGCGAGGGTCACGCAGGCGACGAGGCCGACGATGGTGCCCGGGCTCGGCCGGACCCCGGTCAGGGCCACCGAGCCACACGTGACGACGGCGACCAGCAGGGCCACGTGCGGGAGCAGCTGGCCGACGTCGGCCAGCGAGCGGGCGGGCCGATCGGTCTGCGGAGCGGACGGCTGCCCGTCCAGGAGGGCGGCCCAGCCCAGCAGGAACAGGCCGGCACAGATCAGGAACCGGGCGGCATCGAGCGGGACCGCTGCGCCCGAGAGCATCGCCGATGTGCCGAGTCCACGGCCCATCGTGAGGAAGGCGGCGGCGGTCAGCAGCACGAGCGCCATCGGACGGCGCCCGGTCTCGATGACGCCCAGGACGGTCAGGGCAGCGGCCATCGTGGCCGACGTCGCCAGCACGGCGGCGGCGAGGATCAGCTTCTCGTCGAGCTCGAGCCCGGTCCAGCGGCCCGCAGGCCCCACGACGAGCAGCTGCATGACGACCAGGCAGGCGCCGAGGAACAGCGCGACCTCGGCGGCGAGCCTCGGGCCGGTCCGCAGCCGGGCCCGATCGACCATGGCCAGCAGCGCCAGGATCGAGATCAGGTAGCCCGGGACGGTGGGGATCCACCGCAGGACGGCGAGCTGCACGGGTTCGTGCGTCCCGACGATCGCCGCGCTGATCGCGCCGGCGACCGGGAAGAGCGGGGCGATGGCCATCAGGCGCCAGGCCCGCGGCCTCGTCGTCCGCCCGGCGTAGGCCAGGATCAGGACGGCGACGAGGAGTCCGCCGGTGGAGACGGCGAGATCGCCGAGAACGCGCAGGGCAGGGTTGCTGGCTGCGACGGCACAGGCGACGAGCACCGGCACGGCGCAGACGAGCAGCCACCATCGACGCGGGTCCACACCCGTTGTCTCGGCACGATCACCCAGCGTGACAAGCCGGGCCGGTACCTCCGTCACCCGTTCGGGGGAGTGCCCCCGATCGGGCTCAGCGGCTGGTGCTCAGCCGCAGACGGCTCCCTGGGAGGCGGACCCGACCAGCTTCGCGTACTTCGCGAGCACACCGCGGGTGTAGCGGGGCGGGGGCGGGGCCCAGCCCTCCCTGCGACGGGCCAGCTCGGCGTCGTCCACCTGCAGGTCGAGCGTGCGGGCCACGAGGTCCAGGCGGATCCGGTCCCCGTCGCGGACGAAGGCGATCGGCCCGCCGTCGGTCGCCTCGGGGGCGACATGGCCGATGCACAGGCCCGTCGTCCCGCCGGAGAATCGGCCGTCGGTCAGCAGCAGGACGTCCTTGCCGAGGCCGGCGCCCTTGATCGCGCCGGTGACGGCCAGCATCTCCCGCATGCCGGGGCCACCGCGTGGGCCCTCGTACCGGATCACCACGACGTCACCGGGCTTCAGGGTGCCCTCGGTGACGGCGTCCATCGCGCCCTGCTCGCCGTCGAAGACGCGAGCGGTGCCCTCGAACGCCTCGGAGTCGAATCCGGCCGACTTGACGACCGCACCCTCGGGGGCCAGCGAGCCGCGCAGCACGACCAGCCCCCCGGTCGCGTGGATCGGGTTGTTCATCGCGTGGATGATCGCGCCGTCGGGGTCCGGCGGAGCGATCTCGGCCAGGTTCTCGGCCATCGTCTTCCCCGTGACGGTCAGCGTGTCGCCGTGCAGCAGACCAGCGTCGAGCAGCGCCCGCAGGACGACCGGCACCCCGCCGATGCGGTCCACGTCGGTCATCACGAACCGGCCGAACGGCTTCACGTCGGCCAGCAGCGGGGTCCGGTCGCCGATCCGGTTGAAGTCCTCGAGTGCGAGGTCGACCTCCGCCTCGTGGGCGATCGCCATCAGGTGCAGCACCGCGTTGGTCGAGCCACCGAGCGCCATGACGATGGTGATGGCGTTCTCGAATGCCTCCTTGGTCATGATCTGCCGCGCGGTGATGCCCTTGTGCAGCAGGTTGACCACGGCCTCGCCCGAGGCGACGGCGAAGGCGTCGCGGCGGCTGTCGGGAGCCGGCGGCGCGGCACTGCCGGGGAGCGCCATGCCCAGGGCCTCGGCGACGCTGGCCATCGTGTTCGCGGTGTACATGCCGCCGCAGGACCCCTGGCCGGGGCAGGCTGCCTTCTCGATGGCCGTGAGCTCGTCGCGCGTGATCAGGCCGCGGGCGCAGGCCCCGACGGCCTCGAAGACGTCGATGATCGTCAGGTCACGATCGCCGAGCTTGCCGGGCATCGTCGACCCGGAGTAGAGGAAGACGCTGGCGAGGTCGAGGCGCGCGGCGGCCATCAGCATCCCGGGCAGCGACTTGTCGCAGCCGGCCAGCAGCACCGAGCCGTCGAGCCGCTCGGCGAACATGACCGTCTCCACCGAGTCCGCGATGACCTCGCGGCTCACCAGGGAGGCACGCATGCCCTCGTGGCCCATCGAGATGCCGTCGGAGACCGAGATCGTGCCGAACTCCAGCGGGTAGCCGCCGGCGGCGAACACGCCCTCCTTGGCCCGCTTGGCCAGCCGGTCCAGGGACAGGTTGCAGGGCGTGATCTCGTTCCAGGACGACGCGACGCCGATCTGCGGCTTGGCGAAGTCGTCGTCGCCCATGCCGACGGCGCGGAGCATGGCGCGGGCCGGCGCCTTCGTGTCGCCGTCGGTCACCTCCCAGCTGCGCGGCTTGAGCGGGCTGTGGGTCTGGCTGCCGGCGTGGTCACCAGCGGGGCGGTCCTCGACGGTCGTCACGAGGATGGATGCTAGGCCGGTGCCCGGCGGGGACAAGGAGAGCGGTGATACTGGTACCAACACCACCACCGACCTCCGGAGCGCTCGTGCCGTCCCCTGCCCGCCGTGAGCTGGCCGAGTTCCTCGTGTCGCGCCGCCGTCAGGTCGATCCCCGCGAGTCCGGCCTCCCGGCCGGCGGGGCCCGCCGCACTCCCGGCCTGCGCCGCGAGGAGGTCGCGCTCCTGTCCGGGGTGAGTCACACCTGGTACACGTGGCTGGAGCAGGGCCGCGACATCCGGCCGTCGCGGCAGGTGATCGACGCCCTCGCGCGAACGCTGCGGATGTCCCCCGCCGAGCACGAGTACGTCCGCCGCCTGGCCGGCCACGGGGGGTCGGTCCCGGCGAGTGCGCCGGAGGGCATGCCCGCCCACGTCCAGCGGCTGGTGGACGCCCTCGGCTCCTCCCCGGCCTACGTGATCACCTCGAGCTGGTCGATCCTCGGCTGGAACCGGGCCTACGAGCGGTTCTACCCGGGCGTGGCAACGGTGCCGCCCGCCGACCGGAACCTGCTGTGGCTGGTCTTCACCGACCCCGGCGTGCGGACCCTGCTGGGCGACTGGACGACCGACAGCCGTCGCTTCCTGACCCAGTTCCGCGCCGAGGTCGGACCACGTCTGGCCGACCGCGAGGTGGTGGACCTCGTCGCCCGGCTGGAGGCAGCCAGCCCGCACTTCCGCTCCGGTTGGGCCAGCCACGACGTCGACCGGTTCAGCTCGGGCGAACGACGCTTCGAGCACCCGGAGGTCGGCACGCTGCTCCTCGAGCACCATCAGCTGACCCCCGCCGACGCGCCCGGCCTGCAGCTCGTCGTCTACACGGCCGCCGAGGACAGCGACGCCGCCGCCAAGCTCAGTCGCTTGACGGCGTGAGCCGGGGCGCGCCGCCCGGCTGACCGCGCTCTCGCGGGTGGGAGGATGGGCGGTCGTGGACGCCCCTGCCCGCCTGCGGATGAACCGGACCGCGCTGTTCCCGGTCGGTCTCCTGGCCCTCTGCACGGTGCCCCTGGCCTTCGCCGCGCCCTGGACGCCGATCCTGCTGCTCATCCCCCTGGCGGTCGCCGTCTGGGTGCTGCGCGTCGGCGTGGACATCTCCGACGACGGGCTGACCGTGCGGTCCCTGGTCGGCGAGCGTCGGGTGCCGTGGGGTGAGGTCGCCGGCATCCGGGTGGCGCCGCGCGGCGAGCTGTGGCTGGTCACCACCGGCGGCACCGAGGTGCGCATGCCGGTCGTGCGCGCCCGCGACCTGCCCCGCCTGGCCGCTGTCTCCGGCGGCCGGATCGACGTTCCGCAGCCGCCAGCCTGAGCCTCAGTAGCGGTCGACCACGTTCACCAGCGGCTCCCCGGCCAGCACCCGGGTCAGCTGGTCGGTCACCGCGGCCGCGGCCCGCGCGTTGGTGTCCGGCACCGCTCCCGCGACGTGCGGCGTCAGCAGCAGGCCCGGAGCCGACCACAGCGGATGACCCTCGGGCAGCGGTTCGGGGTCGGTGACGTCGAGGGCCGCGCGCAGCCGGCCCGACGTCAGCTCGGCGAGGAGGGCGTCGGTGTCGACGACGACGCCCCGCGCGGCGTTGACCAGCAGCGCGCCATCGGGCATCGCGGCGAGGAAGGCGGCGTCGACCAGGCCGGTGGTCTCCGGTGTCACGGGAACGATGACGATCACCACGTCGGCATGCGGCAGCAGCCGGGGCAGCTCGACGGTGCCGCGCACGCCCTCGCGCGCGGTCCGGCCGACGTAGGTCAGCTCGACGTCGAAGCCGGCCAGCATCCGGCCGATCGCCGTCCCGATGTCACCGGCGCCGACGACGAGGACGCGGGCGCCGACCAGCGAGCGGTGCGTCGAGGACGACCACCGCCCGGCCTCCTGCTCGCGGACGAAGAAGGGGATGCCGCGCTGGGCGGCGAGGATCGCCGCCACCGCCCACTCCGCGGTCGACGGCGTGTGCGCACCGCGGGCGTTGGCCAGCACGACGCCGTCGGGCAGCCGGCCGACGAACGTCTCCGCGCCCGCGCTCAGCAGCTGGACCAGCTGCAACCGCGGCAGCCCCTCCAGGAAACCGTTGCCCGGGATCTCCGCCCCGCCCCCGCGGGGCACCCACACCTGCGCAGCGGCTGCCTCCCCGGTCGGGGCGCCGTCGGCGGGGTCGATGCGGTGGGCGCGGACCCGGGGCGAGAGGCCCTCCACCGCGGCCGCGAGGGCGCGGGAGGGCACGAGCACGTGGAGGAGTTCGTCGGGAGCGAGGTTCAGGCGTGGCACGGAGGGCGACTCTAGGCGGACCTCCGGCGAGCGCACGTACTGTCGTCGGGGTGCGGAGAGCGGCGGCGCGAGTGTTCGGGGTCCTCCTCGCGGGCGCGCTGCTCAGCGGCTGCGGCGACGACGGGTACCACCCGGTCGGCCCGTTCCGCCCGCTCCCCGAGGGCGCGCCGCCCGAGGTGGGGCCACCGACGTCCCAGGCCCCGATCCCGGGAGACCCCGCCCAGCCGGAATCGGGTGGCGACGGCGGCGATCCCAGCGTCGTCGCCTCCGGGCTGAACGTGCCGACCGGGCTGGTGGTCCTGTCCGACGGCAGCGCGATCGTCGGCGAGCGGGAGACCGGCCGCCTCCTGCACGTCTTTCCCGACCGGTCGCCCGCGAAGGAGCTCATGACGGTCCCCGGGGTCGACACCGCCGGTGACGGAGGACTGCTCGGGCTGGCCCTCTCCCCCACCTACCTCGAGGACGGGCTGCTCTACGCCTACCTCTCCACCGCGACCGACAACCGGGTGGTCCGCTTCCCCCTGGGAGGCACCCCGAACCCGGTGCTCACCGGCATCCCGCGCGGGGAGACCGACAACGGCGGCGCCCTGCTTTTCGGGCCCGACGGCGCCCTGTTCGTCGGCACGGGCGACACCGGGAACCCGGCCCTGGCCGCGGACCCGAACTCGCTGGCCGGGAAGGTCCTCCGCATCGACGTCTTCGGGCGGGCCCTCGGGGCCACCCCGGTGTACAGCCGCGGCCACCGCGACGTCACCGCGCTCTGCCACGACGGAGCCGACACCCTGTACGCCACGGACGCCACGCTGGACGGGCCGGACGAGCTGAACACGATCACCGACGGGGGCGACTACGCCGCCCCGCGGGGAACGGCGCCGGTGGCCGAGATCCGTGCCGACGAGGGGGGTCTCGGTGGCTGTGCGGCCGCGGGCGGCGGGGTGTTCCTCGGCGCCATGGACGGCCAGCGGGTGCACGCCCTCCTGGTCGACGACAGCGGGGCGGCGACCGGGGATCCCGAGGAGTTCCTCACCGGCGAGTACGGCCGGCTGCGCACCGTGGTGCTCGACCCGGAGGGCGCCCTCTGGATCACCACGTCCAACCGCGACGGCATCGGGACGCCGGGCGAGGACGACGACAAGGTGCTGCGCATCCAGCCGCCGAGCACCGCCGGCAACTCGCCGCTATGACATTGCGGCCCTCCGGACCGCACCGCGGCCAGGAGCCGTCCCCCAAGTGAGCTGAGCCGATCCGTCGTCCCCGGCGGGAGCCTTCCGGGCCCCGCGCCGGGTACGACCATCACCCTGCCGTCAACCTTGCTTCGAGCATGCGCTTGACGGTTGCGGCGTCGGCCTTGCCGCGGGTGGTCTTCATGACGGCGCCGACCAGCGCGCCGATGGCCTGCACCTTGCCGCCGCGCACCTTCTCGGCGACGTCCGGGTTGCCCTCGATCGCGGCGTCCACGGCGGCGACCAGCTCGTCGGACTCACCCATGACGGCCAGTCCGCGGGAGGCCACGACCTCGGTGGGGCTGCCCTCGCCGGCCAGCACGCCGTCGAGGGTCTGGCGGGCGAGCTGGTCGTTGATCGTGCCGGCGCCCACCAGCGCCACGAGCTCGGCCACCTGGGCCGGCGTCACGGCGAGTTCGGCCAGCTCGACGTTCGCGTCGTTCGCGCGGCGGGCCAGCTCGCCGAGCCACCACTTGCGGGCGTCGGCCGGCGTCGCCCCGGCCGCGACCGTGTCGCTGACGAGTTCGACCGCGCCGGCGTTGACCAGCCAGGCCATCTCGGTCGGGGCGATGCCCCACTCCTCCGACAGGCGCGTCCGGCGGGCGGCGGGCAGCTCCGGCAGGGCCGCGGCGAGCTTCTCGACCCATTCCTCGTCGGGTGCGATCGGCACCAGGTCGGGCTCGGGGAAGTACCGGTAGTCGGTCGCCTCCTCCTTGCTGCGACCGGGCGAGGTGCTGCCGGTGTCCTCGTGGAAGTGCCGGGTCTCCTGCACGATCCGCCCGCCGTCGTCGAGGACGGCGGCCTGGCGGCGCATCTCGAAGCGCACCGCCCGCTCGACCGAGCGCAGCGAGTTCACGTTCTTGGTCTCGGTACGGGTGCCCCACTCCAGGCTGCCGATCGGGGCGAGGGAGACATTGACGTCGCAGCGCAGGTTGCCCTGCTCCATCTTGACCTCGGAGACGCCGAGCGCCAGCAGGATCTCGCGCAGCTCGGCGACGTAGGCCTTGGCCACCTCGGGAGCCTTGGCGCCGGCTCCCGGGATCGGCCGGGTGACGATCTCGACCAGGGGGATGCCGGCCCGGTTGTAGTCGATCAGCGAGTGGTCGGCGCCGTGGATGCGGCCCGTGGCACCACCGACGTGCAGGTTCTTGCCGGTGTCCTCCTCGAGGTGCACCCGCTCGATCTCCACGCGGTAGGTCTCGCCGTCGACCTCGACGTCCAGGTGCCCGGCCGTGCTGAACGGCTCGTCGTACTGGGTGGTCTGGAAGCCCTTGGGGATGTCCGGGTAGAAGTAGTTCTTGCGCGAGAATCGGGACCAGGTGGCGATCCGGCACCCCAGCGCGAGTCCGATGCGGATCGCGGACTCGATCGCGACGGCATTGGCGGCCGGCAGCGAGCCGGGCAGCCCGAGGCACACCGGACAGGTCTGGGTGTTGGGCTCAGCACCGAAGGTCGTCGAGCACCCGCAGAACATCTTGGAGACCGTGCCGAGCTCGACGTGGGTCTCCAGGCCGATGACCGGCTCGTACCGGGTGAGGACCTCGTCGAAGTCGACCAGCTTGTCGGTGCTCACGGCGTGGGGCCCTCCTCGGATGCGGTGCGACCGGTCACCAGTGCCCCGATGCCGGTCAGCACCCCGAGCACGATGAAGACGGCGAAGACGGGGCGGTCGTAGACGATCCAGAGCACGATGCCCGCGACGACGACGAACGCCGTCAGTGCCCAGGCGGCCTTGAGCGCGCCGTTCATGCGGCACTCCCCCGTCGAGTCGCGAGCTGGTCGAGGAACCCGCGGTCGCCACGGTCGGCGGTGAGCGCGGCCTCCAGCGCGGCGGCCACGCGGTAGCAGCGGTCGTCGGCGAGGGCCGGGGCCATGATCTGGAACCCGACCGGCAGTCCCTCGGAGAGTCCGCACGGCACCGAGATGGCCGGCACGCCGGCCAGGCTCGCCGGCAGCGTGCACAGGTCGGCGGCGTACATCGCGATCGGGTCGTCGACCCGCGCGCCGATGGGGAAGGCGACGGTCGGCGTGGTCGGGCTGACCAGCACGTCGACGCCCTCGAACGCGGCCGAGAAGTCACGGCTGATCAGCGTGCGCACCTTCTGCGCCTGGCCGTAGTAGGCGTCGTAGTAGCCGCTGGACAGCGCGTAGGTGCCGAGGATGATCCGGCGCTTGACCTCTGGGCCGAAGCCCTGCTCGCGGGTGAGCGCCATGACCTCGTCGAGGTCGCGGCTGCCGTCGTCCCCGATGCGCAGGCCGTAGCGGACGCCGTCGAAACGCGCGAGGTTGGACGACGCCTCGCTCGGCGCGATCAGGTAGTACGCGGCGAGGGCCAGGTCGAACGCCGGGCAGGAGATCTCCCGGACGTCGGCACCCATCGCCTCCAGCCGGGAGACGGCCCCACCGACGCCGGACAGGACGCCGTCCTCGTAGCCGTCGGTGTGTCCCTCGCCGCCGAGCTCACGGACGACGCCGACCCGGAGGCCGGCCAGGTCGCCGCCGGCACCGCGCCGGGCCGCCTCGGCGAGCACCGGCTGGGGGGCGTCGATGCTGGTGGAGTCCAGCGGGTCGTGCCCGCCGATCGCCTCGTGCAGCAGCGCCGCGTCGAGCACGGTGCGGGCCATCGGACCGGCCTGGTCGAGGCTCGAGGAGAACGCGATGAGGCCGTACCGGGAGACCGAGCCGTACGTCGGCTTGTGCCCGACGAGCCCGGTGAGGGCCGCGGGCTGGCGGATCGAGCCGCCGGTGTCGGTGCCGATCGCCCACGGCGCGAGGCCGCCGGCGACCGCGGCGGACGAGCCGCCGGAGGAACCCCCGGGGATCCGGTCGAGGTCCCAGGGGTTGCGGGTGACGCCGTAGGCGGAGTTCTCGGTGGAGGAGCCCATGGCGAACTCGTCCATGTTGGTCTTGCCCAGCAGGACGGTGCCGGCCGCCTTGAGCCGGGCCGCAACGGTCGCGTCGTACGGCGGCTTCCAGCCCTCGAGGATCTTCGAGCCGCTCGTGGTCGGGACGCCCTCGGTGACGACGACATCCTTGAGCGCGACGGGGAGGCCGGCGAGGCCGGTGCCCCGCGTGCCGCCGGCGTCGATCTCGGCCGCCCGCGCCAGGGCGGCCTCGGGGTCGACGTGCAGGTACGCGCGGAGCTCGCCGTCGGCGGCGTCGATGCGGTCGAGGTAGGCCTGCGTGAGGTCGACCGAGGTCGTGCCGTCGGCCAGGGCGGCCTGCAGCTCGTCGACGTTCATCGCCGTGAGGTCGCTGCTCACACCTCCTCCTGCAGGATCCGCGGCACCCGGATCCGGCCGTCCTCGGCCGCGGGGGCGCCGGCCAGGACGACGTCACGGGGCAGGCTCGGGCGGACGACGTCCTCGCGCATGACGTTGGTCATCGGCACCGCGTGCGTGGTCGGCGGGACGTCCTCGACCGCGGCCTTTCCCACCTGCGCGACGGCATCGAGCACGGCGGCGAGCTGGCCGGCGAAGAGGTCGAGCTCCTCGTCGGTCACCGCCAGCCGGGCGAGGTGCGCCAGGTGCGCCACCTCGTCACGGGAGAGTTGGCCCTTCCGGGAAGGCGTGCTCATGCTGGGGCGGGACTCCACTTCGGCGGTGCGACGGCTCGGTTCTCGGCCGGGGACGTGACCGGGCCACTCTACGTGGGGCCGTCCGGGCGCCGTCCGCCGCGGAACCGGCGTGAGAGGCTGCACGCATCGCGATCGACGGAGATCGAACAAGGACCCCCTGCACCCCCGCCGCTCGCGCGCTCGCGTCGGGCCCCTGCGGGGGGCCGACGACCCGGAGGAACCGTGTCCTATCTCCTGCGCCTCGTGGTGCCCGACCGGCCCGGCATCCTGGGCGCCGTCGCGACGGCGCTCGGTGACGCGGGGATCGACATCGTCTCCCTCGACGTCCTGGAACGGGGCAACGGCGTCGCCGTGGACGACGTCGTCGTCGAGCTCCCCCGTGACCGGCTTCCCGACAGCCTCATCACCGCCGCCCAGGCCGTGCCGGGAGTGACCGTGGAGTCGTTGCGGCCCTTCGCCGGTCCGCTGGACACCCACCGCGAGCTCGAACTCCTCGATGCCCTCGCGCGGACCGACCAGGGGACGACGGCGAAGCTGCTGGCCGCCGAGCTGCCCCGGGTCTTCCACAGCGCGTGGGCTGTCGTCCTGGCGTGCGGGCCCGACACGTGGGCTGTGGCCGCCGCCTCGGACGCCGCCCCGGCCTTCGAGGGCGTACCGCTGCCGTGGATGCCCTTGCGGGCCCCGCGGCTGCTGCCGAGCGACGACGACTGGCTTCCCGAGCGCTGGCGGGACATGGCCATCGAGATGATGGCCGCGCCCTACGGCGGCGAGGCGTGCGCGGTGGTGCTCGGCCGCTCGGGCGGGCCGGCGTTCCGTCGGTCGGAGCTGCTGCGGCTGGTGCACCTCACCGGCATCGCGTCGACCGTCGCCGAGCTCCCGCCCGTCTAGCTCCCGTCGCCGACCGAGGCGACCTCGCGGGCGGCGTCCGGACCGTCCTCGAGCAGCACCCGGAACCCGTCGTCGTCCAGGACCGGCGCCTTCACCTGGACGGCCTTGTCGTACTTGCTGCCGGGATCGGCCCCGACCACGACGAATCCGGTCTTCTTCGACACCGAGCCGGTGACCTTGCCGCCGCGCTCCTGGATCGCCGCGATGGCCTGGTCCCGGCTGTAGTCGCGCAGCGACCCGGTCACGACGACGGTGACGCCGGTCAGCGGCCCGGGCGGGGCGTCCTCCCCCGCGTCGGCCATGCGCACGCCCGCGCTGCGCCACTTCTCGACGAGGTCGCGGTGCCAGTCGACGGTGAACCAGTCGGCGACCGCCTTGGCGATCGTCGGGCCCACGCCGTCGGCGGCGGCGAGCTCCTCCTCGGTGGCGGCGACGATGCGGTCCATCGAGCGGAAGTCGCGGGCGAGCGCCTGCGCCGCGGTCGGCCCGACGTGCCGGATCGAGAGCGCCACCAGCACCCGCCACAGCGGGACGTCCTTGCGGCTCTCCAGGTTGGTCAGCAGCTTGGCCCCGTTGGCCGACAGGGCGCCGTCCTTCTTCGTGAAGAACGCCGAGCGGGACAGCTTCTCGGCGTCGAGGAAGAAGAAGTCGCCCTCGTCCTGCAGGAGTTGGCTCTGCAGGAGCGCGATCGCCGCCTCGTAGCCGAGGTTCTCGATGTCGAACGCGCCGCGGCCGGCGACGTGGAAGACCCGCTCCCGGAGCTGCGCCGGGCACGACCGGGCGTTCGGGCAGCGGATGTCTGCGTCGCCCTCCTTCTCCGGGCGCAGTTCCGTGCCGCACTCGGGGCAGTGCGACGGCATGACGAACTCGCGCTCGGAGCCGTCCCGAGCCGCCACCACCGGGCCGAGCACCTCGGGGATCACGTCGCCGGCCTTGCGGATGACGACGGTGTCGCCGATCAGCACCCCCTTGCGCCGGACCTCGGAGGCGTTGTGGAGGGTGGCGAGCTGGACGGTCGACCCGGCCACCTTCACCGGCTCCATGTAGGCGAACGGCGTGACCCGGCCGGTACGCCCCACGTTGACCTTGATGTCGAGGAGCTTGGTCGTCGCCTCCTCCGGCGGGTACTTGAAGGCGATCGCCCAGCGGGGGGCGCGCGAGGTCGAGCCGAGCCGCCGCTGCAGGGCGTACTGGTCGACCTTCACCACGACGCCGTCGATCTCGTGCGCGACCGAGTGCCGCTGCTCCTTGGTCTGCTCGATGAAGGCCCAGACCGCCTCGAGGTCGTCGACGACCCGGAAGCGGTCGCTCACCGGCAGTCCGAGATCGCGCAGCCGGTCGTAGGCCGCGGACTGACGGTCGGCGTCGAAGCCGCGGTGCGCCCCCACCCCGTGCACGACGAGCCGCAGCGGCCGGGAGGCGGTGACCCGCGGGTCCTTCTGCCGCAGGGAGCCGGCGGCGGCGTTGCGCGGATTGGCGAAGGGCGCCTTGCCCTGGGAGACCATGCCGGCGTTGACGTCGGCGAACGCGGCGACCGGGAAGTAGATCTCGCCGCGCACCTCGAGCAGCTCGGGCACGTCGTCCCCGGTCAGCTGCTGCGGGACGTTCTCCATCGTGCGGACGTTCGCGGTGACGTCCTCCCCCGTCGTCCCGTCGCCCCGCGTCGCGGCGCGGACCATGCGGCCCTGCTCGTAGACGATGGCGACCGCGACGCCGTCGACCTTCAGCTCGCACAGGTAGCTCGCCCCCGCCGCGCCCTCCCGCTCGACGCGGGCGGCCCAGGCCGACAGCTCGTCGCTGGAGAACGCGTTGTCCAGGCTCTGCATCCGCTCCAGGTGCTGGACCGGGGAGAACGTGGCGGTGAACCCGCCGTTGACCTTCTGGCTGGGCGACTCGGGGGTCACCAGCGCCGGGTGGGCGGCCTCGATCGTCTTGAGCTCGCCCATCAGCTCGTCGTACTGGCCGTCGCTGACCAGCGGCTCGTCGCGGACGTAGTAGGCGAAGGCGTAGCCGTCGAGCTCCTCGGAGAGGTCGCGGTGCCGGGTGCGGGCGTCGTCGGGGACCTCGGTCAGGTCCTCCCGGTCGGCCGCGGCGCCGACCGCGGGCTGGTCCAGTTCCGCCTCTGTGCTCACGGGCGAACGGTATCCGCCCGGTACGACGACGAACCGGCTGTCACCCGGACGGCGTCACGTCCGCGGGTGCGCGCTGGGCGGCCTGCTGGGGATCGACGCCGCGCCGGCGCGGCGGCAGCGTGCCCCAGAGCGAGCCCAGCAGGCCGATGATCACCAGCCCGGTGAGGGTGCCGAAGAGCCGGCCCTGGAGGCCGTGCGAGCCGGCGAACAGCAGCACGAGCAGCACGGCGCAGACCACGGCACTCGCGCCGTTCGCGATGCGGTACCACGGCGGCCGGTCCCGGTTGAGCCGCTCCCACTGCGCGATGCCCCCCGTCGTCCCCGGCGGCGGGTCGAACTCACCGCGCACCGATGCCCGGAAACCGCCCAGCGCACCTCGCCCGACGACGTGCTCGCCGGCGACCGGTGCGCCGGCCAGCAGGGCGGGCACCTCCGGAGGCAGCGCGAGCGCCTGGACCGCGTGGGCGGCGACCTCGTCGGGCGTGCCGATGACACCATGCAGGTAGGTGATGTGGTGGTCCGGCCGACCGGTGGCCTCCGCCAGCGGCCGCGGGTCGCCAGGCGTCACGCCCCACTGGTGGCGGGCGATCTCCGTGCCGCCCCGAAGCAGGACGTACGCCAGGTCGGCGTGGGTGCGCCGGAGCACGAGCGCGACGGAACGACGGCCGAGGACCGCGGTCAGCTCGCCGAGGCGAACGGCGGTGGACACCGTCCCGTCGGGCACGACCACCGTCCACTCCCCGTTGTAGACGATCGTCGCGTCGTGCTTGGACAGGCCGACGGCCTCGCGCACCTTGTATGCCGGGGCCCGGACCACGAGGAGGCCCTCCCCCTCGTCCGCGTCGTCGTCGGTCACCTGGAGCTCCCCCGGGACCGCCGCCTGGACGAGGGCGACCGCCTGGTCGCCGTCCCGCCAGTCGGCGGCGGAGACCGGCAGGGTGAACCCGTCCCGGCCGAGCAGGAGGAATTCCCCCGGCTCGGTCTCCACCAGCCCGACGGCCTCGGCCCACCGGACCGTGCTGCGCTCGGTCTCGCTCAGCACCACGCTCGCGCCCTGGGTCCCGACGACCAGGCGTGCGTCCTTCGGGACACCCCGGAGCCTCTTGCGCGTGAAGACCCGGCCCTCGACCACGTCGGCGGACCACTTCGGCAGGCGGGGCAGATCGCCCGGCGCCGGTTCCAGGGGCTCGGGAACACCCAGCACGGCGGCATCACGCATGGTCGCGGCGGCGTCGCGCACTTGGTCGGCGGTCAGCGCGGCCACGTCGCGGCGGAGGTCCGCGGTGCTGCGGGCGGGGATCCCGGTCACGTGGGCCTCGGCGACGGCGCGTGCCTCCTCCGCACCGCACCGCGGGTCGTCCAGCTGGCCGGTCAGCACCGCGCGCTCGTGGTCCAGCTCCCCTGGTGTCGGGCCCTCGTGCGCCAGGCGCTGCAGTTCCCGCCACAGCACCGTCGCGGCGAGGGCCTCGTTGCCGGGGCGCACATCGCTCACCACGACGGCGAGACGGTGCGCGGCGTCCAGTGGGAGACGATCTGCCTCGACGGCGTAGGCCACCCCGCGGCGGTGGCGCAGCTCGTCCTCGACCCTGCGGCGCAGTACCTCGAGCCCGACGGCAAAGTGCGTCCCGGGTGGGATCTCCGCGGCCAGTGCGACCTGGCCCTCGATGGGCAGCTCGGTCCACGCCGGTGTCCGGAGGGCCGTCCGGTGCCGGGCCGTCCGGGCGGGAGGAACACCCTCGGGCAGGGGGAGCGTGATGCCCTCCGGCACCGGTCCGGCCAGCCACAGCGCCGCGTTCTGCCGCGTGAACCAGCTGCTCGTCCAGTGACGTACGTCGTCCGTCGTCAGTGACCGCAGCGCGGGCTCGCGCACCGAGGCCAGGCCCGGGCCGGTCATGCCGTAGAGCTCACCGAGCAGGCCACCGACGACGGGCGGGGCAGCACGGCCGCCCTCGGCCCGCAGGACGTCGACCTCGACGGCCAGTCGGTCGGTGGGGAGGTCGCTGAGCGCCGCACAGACCCGGCGCAGGAAATCGACGACCTGGTCGGGTGCGCCCGACGCGACGAACTCCGTCCTCGAGAGGTCCACGGAGGCGTTGGAGTCGATCGTCGTCCGGCCGACCGCGCCCATGGCCAGGTGCTCGACCAGGTGGGTCAGGCCCCCGCGGACGAACGTCTCGTCCGCTCGTCCCACGCCGAAGACCAGGCCGGCGGTCAGGGGCGGCGGGGCGTCGGCGACGAACACGGGGATGCCGTCGATGGAGGTCTGCAGCACCGCCGCAGGTTAGGGGTTGACGCGCCGGGTCGGCGCGTAGCACCGGGACGTCGTCGCGTCGGTCATTCCGGTTGCAGGTACTTCGCCGCCTCGCGGACGTGAGCCATCGCTGCCCGGGCGTAGTCGGGAGTTGCCCCCGCCAGTCCGCAGGAGGGGGTGAGCGTGACGGCGGAGGGCAGCTGGTCGGCCAGGAAGCCGAGCTCGTTCCACCATGCCCGCACCCGGGACGCCGTCGCCTTCGGTGCGGGTAGCGGAGTGTCGGTGCCCGGCACGACACCGGGGAACAGGTGGGTTCCGGCCTCGATCGCGGTGCCCACGGCGTCGAGGTCCTGGACGAGCCCCAGGTCGAAGGAGAGCCCGGCGGCCCCGGCCGCCCGGAAGAGGTCCATCGGCATGCGTGCCGCGCAGCAGTGCAGGACCACCGGGACGGCGAGCCGCCGCACCAGGTCGGCGAGCTCCTGCTCGACCACGTGGGACTCGACGGCGGCCAGCTTGCCGAAGCCGCTCACCGTCGGCAGCCCGCCCTGCAGGACCGCCGGGAGCGAGGGCTCGTCGAGCTGGACGAGCACGGTCGCACCGGGCACCCGGGCGGCGACGGCGGCCACGTGCCCGGCGAGGCCCTCGGCCAGGGACTGCGCCAGGTCGCGGCGGGCGCCCGGGTCGACGACGGCCCGGTCGCCGCGAGTGCGTTCGAGCCCGGCCGCCAGGGTCCACGGTCCGGCCGCCTGCAGCTTCAGCGGACCGTCGTAGCTGCCCGCGACGTCGTAGAGGGCGTCGAGGTCCCGCTCGAGGAACTCCTGCGCGCGCCGCTGGTCCACGCCGGGACGCGGGACCAGCCGCCAGCCGGCGGGGGTCAGGTCGAAGGCGAGGTCGACCAGCAGCGCCGCGCTCCGGCCGATCAGGTCTGCCCCGGGCCCGCGTGCGGGGAGTTCGGGCAGGTGGGCGAAGCCCGGCAGCTCACCCACCACGAGGCGGACGGCCTCGGCCGGGTCCGCGCCGGGGAGGGAACCGACACCTGAGGCCGGCCCCCACGGGATGGGGACCGGCCTCAGGTCGTCAGTGCTGTCCGGGTCGTTCCGGTCGTTCGGGGAGGCCACGACGGCGACGGTAGCCCGCCGCCGTCGTGGCTCCGATCAGCCCGTCGGTCAGCGGCCGCGCAGCCAGGCGAGCAGCTTCGTGATGAGGGCGGTGACCACCGTCTTCACGTCCGAGCCGACCGTGCCGAGGGTGAAGGTGGTGGACGCCTTCTCCCCCGAGGTGCTGGTCAGCGTCACGGTCTGCTGACCGGCCGGCAGGTCGACCGGCACCCGGAACGCCACGGTGACGGCGCCGGTCGCGTCCGCGGTCGCGGTGCCGAGCACCCGACGGTCGGCCAGGGTCGCCGTCACCGGCTGGTTCGGCGCGAACCCCGCACCGGTGACCGTCACCGACTCGCCACGGGTCGGGGTGGCCTTGCTGATCGTCGCTGTCGCGTCGCACACCGGGCTTTCGAGGCCAGGGTCGGCGTCGACCGTGGTCACCGGGGCGACCGGGGCCGTGGGCAGGTTCACCGGGTCGGCCGGACGGCTCGATGGGGTAGGCACGCCGTGGTCGGCGGCCGGCGGCGTCGTCGGGTTGTGGGCCTTGAAGAAGCTCACCGCCGTGTCGACGTCCATCGGGCCCGTCGCCTGGCCCGTGCCCTTGGTAAAGGAGGTGAAGCTGTCCCCCCCGTTGATGAGGAACGAGTTGGCGACGACGCGGTACTTCTGCGTCGGAACGATCGCCGTGCCGTTCAGCGTGATGGAGGCCGGGTCGACCTTGTCTCCGTACGGACGGCTCGCGTCGTACTGGTAGCGGAAGCCGTTCGAGGTGCCCAGGATCAGTTGGGTCGTCCGGCCGCCGCCGACGAACTGCTGCTCCAGCAGGCCGCGGATATCGGTACCGGTCAACGTGATGCTGTTGACGCTGTTGCTGAACGGCTGGACGGCGAATGCCTCGGCGTAGGTCACCGCGCCGGCGTCGATGTCCGCCCGGAGACCGCCGGGGTTCATGAACGCGATGGTCGGTGCACCCACGGCCGGGTCGGCGTGGGCCGGGTCTGCCACCAGCGCCTCGAGCTGGGCCTGCGCGACCAGGTTCCCCAGCCGGGACTCCGCGCCACGGTTCTCCGTCCCGTTGGCGTTCTTGGCCCGCGCCGCCGCCTCGACGAGCGAACCGACGACCACGTTGCCCGTCTCCGCCGCACGGGTCGTCCAGTACTGGACGATTGACGCGACCTCGGGGTCACCCGTGCCGCTCCGGTACACCGGGAGGTTGTTGGCCTCGTAGCCGGCGGAGCAGTAGCGCACGACGTCACCGGTGGTGCCGTCCAGCGTTAGCCGGATGTCGCTGACCAGGCGGCCGTAGTAGCCGGCCTGCGTCACGAGCCGCGGCTGGCCGGCGGAGTCGGTGAGCATGCAGTTGTATGCCTGGTGGCTGTGCGCACTGATGATCAGGTCGACCGCCGGGACGACGGCATTGTTGATGTCGACGACCGGACCACTGAGCTTGTCGCAGCCGTTCGCGAACTTGCTGTCCGCCGTTGCTTTGCCGTCAGCACCGGCGTTCGTACCGCCCTCGTGGACGAGCACACCGATGGCCTGGACGCCCTGCCGCTGCAGCTCCGGGACCCAGCGGTTGACCGCCTCCGCCTCGTCGATGAACGTGACGTCGGCGACTCCCGCGCCGGCGACGATCGTGGGTGTGGTGTCGGTGACGACACCGATCAGCCCGACCTTCTTGCCGCCGCCGACGTTGAAGACCTGGTACGGCGGGAGCATCGGCTGCTGCGTCGTCTTCGAGATCACGTTGGCCGCGAGGTAGGGGAAGTCCGCGCCGTCGAACGCGTGCTCGCCGGTGCCGAAGCATCCGGTCGAGCCCACCACGATGCCCTCGCAGGCGGTGACGTCGTCGGTGTAAGTGCCGTCGGTCGCGCCGGAGATGCGGCGGAGCTCCTCGGTGCCACGGTCGAACTCGTGGTTGCCGACGGACGAGACGTCGAGTCCCATCGCGTTGAGCACCTCGATGGTGGGCTCGTCCTTGAAGGCGCTGGAGTTGAACGGGGAGGCACTGATGAGGTCACCCGCGCCAACGAACAGCGACGATGCGTCCGTGCCTCCCGCGCCGATGAACGCGCTGCGAGCGTTGTTCACCGTGGTCGCAATGTGCGCTGCGCCGCCGACGCTCTCGATACCGTCGTCGGCGGTCCCCGCAGTCTTGTCGGGACCGGGGCCGACACCCGTGAACAACTGGCTGTCACCGGCGGTGGTCTCGGAGATCCGGCCGTGGAAGTCGTTCATGGCCAGGAGCTGGACGGGTACGTCCGCCGAAGGCGTGGCGGGCGCCGGCGCGGCGGAGGCTGCGGTCGGCAGCGCCACCACAGCGGCGGAGGTCGTCAGCGCCAGGGCGACGACCAGGGAGAGGCGCGATCTGCGCAAGGGGGTCCTCCAGAGGACATGCGGGAACAGGCCACCCCGCGGGGCGACCTCGTCAGCGGCGTAATTCGTGAGCCGAGCTCAGATGTTCACGCTCGGGAAGCGGCTCGTCACAGAAGCTAGCCGCTCTCCGGCTGGAAGCCAAGACCTAGTGACGAACCGTTTCGTTACGTTCGCGTGCCGTCTGCACGGCGGCCTGCCCGAGTACACGGTCGCCCCGCGCCGGGTCCGGCTCGTAGAGCACCGCGGACTGTCCAGGAGCCACCCCGCGCTGCTCCTCGGCGAGCACGATCCGCAGTCCGCCGTCGTCGGCCAGGACCTCGCACGGCACCGGGGTGCCGTGCGCACGCAGCTGGACGTGGGCGGCGAGCGGCAGCGCGGGCGCCGGACCGGTCCACGTCGGCACGCCGGTACGCACCTCGCCGATCCCGGTCAGGTCCTGCGTCCCGATCGTCACCGTCCGGGTCACCGGCTCGATGCCCAGCACGTAGCGGGGCCGCTGGTCACCGACGCTCACCCCGAGCCCCTTCCGCTGCCCGACGGTGAACCCGTAGGTCCCGTCGTGCTGCCCCACCGTCGCCCCGGTGGCGGCGTCGACGACCGGACCGGGCCGGCTGCCGAGCGTGCGGGCCAGGAACCCCCGGGTGTCGCCGTCGGGGATGAAGCAGATGTCGTGCGAGTCCGGCTTCCCGGCCACCGCGAAACCGCGCTCGGCGGCGATCTCGCGGACCCGGTCCTTCGTGATCGACCCGAGCGGGAACATCGCCGAGGCCAGCTGGTCGGGCCGCAGCACCCCGAGGACGTAGGACTGGTCCTTGCCCGCGTCGACCGAGCGACGCAGCTCGCCCTCGTGCAGCCGCGCGTGGTGGCCGGTGACGACGGCGTCGAAGCCCAGCGCCTGCGCCCGGTCCAGGACCGCGGAGAACTTGATCTTCTCGTTGCAGCGCAGGCACGGGTTCGGCGTCCGGCCGGCCGCGTACTCGGCGACGAAGTCGTCGACGACGTCCTCGCGGAACCGGTCGGCGAGGTCCCAGACGTAGAACGGGATGCCCAGCTCGTCGGCCACCCGGCGGGCGTCGTGGGCGTCCTCCACGCTGCAGCACCCCCGGGCGCCGCTGCGCAGCATCTGCCGGTCCGGCGACAGCGCGAGGTGGACGCCGGTCACGTCGTGGCCCGCGTCGACCGCGAGCGCGGCGGCGACCGCGGAGTCCACTCCCCCGCTCATCGCGGCGAGCACCCTCATCGCTGATTCATCCCGGCCCGCCGGGCGCGCTCGACCACCGGCCCGATCACCTCGAGCACCGCGTCGACGTCGTCGTCGGTCGAGGTGTGCCCGAGGCTGAACCGCAGGGAGCTGCGGGCCCGGTCGGTGTCGGCACCGGTCGCCAGCAGGACGTGGCTCGGCCGCGCCACGCCCGCGCTGCAGGCCGAGCCGGTGGAGCACTCGATGCCGCGCGCGTCGAGCAGCATGAGCAGGGCGTCGCCCTCGGCACCCGGGAACGACAGGTGCGCGTTGCCGGGCAGCCGGCCCGGGCCGCCGCCGATCCGGTCGTCCAGCGGCGCCCCGTTGAGCTGGACGTCGGGCACCTGGGCGACCACCCCGGCCACCAGTCGGCCGCGGAGGTCCGCAAGTCGGGCGGCACGCTCCTCGCGGGAGTTCACCGAGGCCACGGTGGCCACGGCGAGCCCGACGATCGCGGCGACGTCGAGTGTGCCGGACCGCACGTCGCGCTCCTGACCGCCACCGTGGAGCAGCGGCGTGCACTCGGCGTCGCGGCGCAGGAGCAGTGCCCCGGCGCCCATCGGGCCGCCGAGCTTGTGCCCGGTCATGGTCAGCGCGTCGGCGCCACTGGCACCGAAGTCGACCGGCACCTGCCCGACGGCCTGGACGGCGTCGGTGTGCAGTGGGACTCCCACCTCGCGGGCGAGGGCGGCCAGCGCCGCGATGTCGGTGACGGTGCCGATCTCGTTGTTGGCCCACATGACGCTCGCGACCGCGACGTCGCTGCCGTCCCCGAGCGCCTCGGCGAACGCGTCGGGGGTGATCCGGCCGGTCGGCTCGACCCGCAGCCAGGTGACGTCGGCGCCGTCGTGCTTCGCCAGCCATTCGACGCTGTCGAGGACGGCGTGGTGCTCCGCGGGGCTGACCACGATCCGGCGTCGGCGGGAGTCGGCCTGCCGCCGGGCCCAGAACAGCCCCTTGACCGCGAGGTTGTCGCTCTCGGTGCCGCCCCCGGTGAACACCACCTCCGAGGGCCGCGCGCCGAGCGCCTCGGCCAGCCGCTCGCGCGACTGCTCGGCGGACCGGCGGGCGGCGCGGCCGCTGGCGTGCAGCGACGAGGCGTTGCCCACCCGGCCCAGCTGCTCGGTCATGGTGGCCAGCACCTCGGGCAGCATCGGCGTCGTGGCCGCGTGGTCGAGGTAGGTCATGGCGCTCCCGAGGGTAGACGCGCGTCGAGCGCCGACCCCTGGGGGATCGGCGCTCGACTGGCTGTTCGGCCCCGTCCCGGGGCTCGCGGCGAGCGAAGCGAGTCGGGAGGAGGACGGGTCCTCTACTTGCGGGCGGTGATCTGCTCGGTGGCCGCCGGGACGACCGCGTTCAGGTCACCGATGACCCCGAAGTCGGCCAGCTCGAAGATCGGCGCCTCGGGGTCCTTGTTGATGGCGACGATCGTCTTCGAGGTCTGCATGCCGGCCCGGTGCTGGATCGCACCGGAGATGCCGACGGCGACGTAGAGCTGCGGGGAGACGGTCTTGCCCGTCTGCCCCACCTGGAAGCTGTGCGGGTAGAAGCCGGAGTCCACCGCGGCGCGGGAGGCGCCGACGGCCGCGCCGAGGGAGTCGGCGAGGGCCTCGATGATCGAGAAGTTCTCCGCGCTGGCGACACCGCGGCCACCGGAGACGACGATCGATGCCTCGGTGAGCTCGGGGCGGCTGCTCTTCTGCTCGACGACGCGGTCGGTCACGCGGGCCTGCTTGGCCGCGTCGGACAGCGAGACCGACACCTCCTGCTCCGTACCCGCCGCGGGGGCCGGCTCGGGGGTGACCGAGTTGCCGCGCAGCGTGTAGATCGGCGTCCCGGTGGTGACCTTCGAGTGCACGATGACCTGGCCGGCGAAGGCCGCCTGGGTCGCGGTGCCGTCGGCGGCGATCTCGGTCACGTCGGTCAGGAAGCCGCTGTTGGTCTTGACGGCCAGCCGGGCGGCGATCTCCTTCCCCTCCGGAGAGGACGGGATGACGACGGCGGCGGGCGACTTCTCGCCGACCAACTGCGCCAGCACCTCGGCCTTGGGGGCCACGAGGTACTCGTCGATCTCGGGGGACTCGGCGACGTAGACGGTCGCGGCGCCGTACTCCGCGAGGCTGTCCTTCACGCCGGCTGCGGTGCCGGGCGCGGCGATGACGACCGCCGAGGGCTCACCCAGCGCACGCGCCGCGGTGAGAGCTTCCAGAGTGGTCTTGCGGACTCCGCCGCCGGCCGGGTTGAGCTCGACCAGAACCAGGATCTCTGCCATGGGATGTGTCTCCTCTTCCTGTGATCCGGGCCGGGTCAGACGATCTTCTGGGCAGCGAGGAAGCCGACGAACTTCTCGGCACCGTCGCCCTCGTCGGTGACCTTCACGCCCTCGCCCTTGGGCGGGCGGCCGGCGAAGTCGAGCACCTGGCTGGCGGCGTTCGCCAGGCCCACGGCGCCGGCGTCGATCCCGAGGTCGGCCAGGGACTTGGTCTCGACCGGCTTCTTCTTGGCGGCCATGATCCCCTTGAACGAGGGGTAGCGCGGCTCGTTGATGGTGTCCCAGGTGGACACGATCGCCGGGAGCGGCGCCTCGACGGCCCAGTAGCCGCCGTCGGTCTGCCGCTCGATCTTCGCGGTCGAGCCCTCGATGGTGAGCTTGCGCGCACCGGACAGCTGCGGGATGCCCAGCCGCTCCGACAGCAGCGCGGCCATGACGCTCATCTGGCTGTCGGTGGCCTCGGCGCCGGTCACGACGAGGTCGTACTCCAGCTGGCCCAGCGCGGCGGCGAGGACGGCGCTGGTCTGCAGCGCATCCGAGCCGTGCAGCGCGTCGTCCACCACGTGGACGGCCTTGTCGGCACCCATGGAGAGCGCCTTGCGGATGGCGTCGGTGGCCGAGTCGGGGCCGACGGACAGCACGGTGACCTCGCCGCCCTGCGCCTCCTTCACCGCCAGCGCTTCCTCGATGGCGTACTCGTCCATCTCGTTGATGACGTTGTCGGCCGAGGCACGGGCGACGGTGTTGTCGGACGGGTCGAGCTTGCGCTCACTGCCCGAGTCCGGGACCTGCTTGACAAGAACGACGATGTTCATCGCCAGATCAACCTCCGACGGTTCAGGACGCGGGCAGAAAACCCGCCTGGCTCCGATGATGGAGGTTACTGGGACGTAACGCGGTAGCGGACCGAGGGGCCGGTGACGCCGGTCACCCTGCGGCTGCCCACTCCCCCGTCGCTGCGAACCGCTGAACCGTCGCCGTGTGGGGCGCCAGGTCCAGTCCCTGGCCGGCCACCCAGGCGTCGGAGTAGTACGTGTGGGCGTACCGCTCGCCGCCGTCGCAGAGCAGGGTGACGACGCTGCCGGTGCGCCCGGCCGCCACCATCTCGGCGACGAGCTGGAAGGCCCCCCAGAGGTTGGTGCCCGTGGAGCCGCCGGCCCGCCGTCCGGTGGTGCGTTCCAGCTCGCGCATGGCGGCCAGCGACGCCGCGTCGGGCACGCAGATCATGCGGTCGACGATCGTCGGGACGAACGACGGTTCGACCCGCGGCCGGCCGATGCCCTC
Organism: Blastococcus sp. CT_GayMR16; assembly: GCF_004570875.1. Lineage (GTDB taxonomy): Bacteria > Actinomycetota > Actinomycetes > Mycobacteriales > Geodermatophilaceae > Blastococcus_B. The sequence continues at coordinate 80,869 of NZ_SPQK01000005.1, forward strand.
GATGCGCGAGGACCGCCCGGTCGTCGTCCCGGGGTCGCCGTCCCGCCAGCCGGGGAAGAACGACGAACCCTCCGGGTCGACGACGGCCAGCCGGGTCGGGAGCCGCCGGTAGCGGAGGTACCTGCCGATGGTCGCGCTGGTGCCGCCCGTGCCGGCGCCGACGACGACCCACTCCGGTACCGGATGACGCTCCAGGGCGAGCTGGCTGAAGATCGACTCGGCGATGTTGTTGTTGCCCCGCCAGTCGGTGGCCCGCTCGGCATAGGTGAACTGGTCGAGGTAGTGGCCGCCGGCCTCGGTCGCGATCCGCCGCGCCTCGTCGTAGACGCTGCCGGCGTCGGCCACGAGATGGCAGCGCGCTCCGTAGAACTCGATCAGGGCGATCTTCTCCGGGCTGGTCGCCGCGGGCATGACCGCGACGAAGGGCAGTCCGAGCATGCGGGCGAAGTACGCCTCGCTGACCGCCGTCGACCCGCTCGAGGCCTCCACGACCGTGCTGCCCTCGGTGATCTGCCCCGAGCACAGGCCGTACAGGAACAGCGACCGGGCGAGCCGGTGCTTGAGGCTGCCGGTCGGGTGGGTCGACTCGTCCTTGAGGTACAGCTCGACACCCCACTCCGGCGGGAGGGGATAGAGCAGCAGGTGGGTGTCCGCGCTGCGCCGCGCGTCGGCCTCCACGGCCGCCACGGCGCGGTCGACCCACGCCCGGCAGGCGGGATCGGAACGGTCGACGTCGCCGGGCGACGGGTTCGGTGCGGCAGTCACCCCCGCATGATCACGCACCCGGGCGTCACTTCGCGGGGCAGACGCACCCGCGGGTCGTGGCTGCCTGCGCCTCGGTGGCGCGGCAGTAGCGGAGCGAGATGGCGTCGTGGGCGACGAGCGGGTGCGGGCAGACCGCGCACCCGCCGTCGGAGACGGGGCCGTCGGTCTGGACGACGGGAACGGTCGTGGGAGCGGTCGGGGCTGACGTCATGACGGGAACCTGACTGAGCCGGACCTGCCGGCACGCAGAAGGCGTGCTCCCGATCCGGCGCCGCTGGAAGCCGGCGCGCGAGGTGGATCGGGACGACCTCGACGCTACGCCCCGGCCCGCGCCTCCTCCGCCATCTCCGGGAGTGGCTCGGGCGGGGCCACGAGTACCGGGCGCTCCGCGGGCCGCACGGTCACCGCCGCACCCGGGGTGAGCTCGCCGCTGACCGCGCTGGGGAGGTCGACCCGCACCTCGACACCGTCGGCCAGGGCGACGAGCACCCGCGTCGAGGCGCCGGAGAACGTGCGGGTCACCACCCGCCCGCTCCCTGCGGGGTCGGCGGTCACGATCAGCCCCTCGGGACGGACGAGCGCGACCACCACGCCCTCGGGCGGGGCCGCGCCGGCGACCGGCCGCCGGGTGCCCAGCAGCTGCACCTCGCCGCCCGCCAGGATCGCCGGCACCCGGTTCATCGTGCCGACGAACTCCGCGACGAAGGCGGTCGCCGGGCGCTCGTACAACTCGTCCGGGCTCGCGACCTGCTCCAGCCGGCCGGCCCGCAGCACACCCACGCGGTCGGCCACCGAGAGCGCCTCGGCCTGGTCGTGGGTGACGAAGACGGTCGTGATGCCTAGTTCCAGCTGGATCCGCCGGATCTCCTCGCGCAGCTGCACCCGCACCTGGGCGTCCAGCGCCGACAGCGGCTCGTCGAGCAGGAGCACCTGTGGCGCCACCGCGAGGGCGCGGGCCAGCGCGACGCGCTGCTGCTGCCCGCCGGAGAGCTGGTGGGGATATCGGTCGCCCCGGTCGGCGAGGCCGACCAGCTCCAGGAGCTCCCCCGCCCGGCCCGCCCGTTCGGACTTGGCCCGGCGCCGCACCCGCAGTCCGAAGGCCACGTTCTCGGCGACGGTGAGGTTCGGGAACAGGCTGTAGGCCTGGAACACCATCCCCATGTCGCGCTTGTTGGCCGGCACGTCGGTGATGTCCCGGCCGTCCAGGAGCACCCGTCCGCCGTCCGGCCGGTCGAAGCCGGCGATGGCCCGCAGCGCCGTCGTCTTGCCGCAGCCCGACGGCCCGAGCAGGGCGATCAGCTCGCCACCGGAGATGTCGAGGTCGAGGCCGTCGAGCGCCACGACCGACCCGTACCGGCGGGTCAGCCCGTCCAGCCGGATCGGGACGCCGGGCCGCTCCCGCAGGTCGGCGGGCCCGGAGGACCGGGCGGACACGGCGGTCATGAGTTCTCCTTCGTGCCGCGCCGGCGGTCCAGCGCGGAGATCAGCAGCAGCAGCATCCAGGTGATCAGCAGCGAGAGCACCGAGACGGCCACCGACAACCGCGGCTCCGATCCCGAGATCCGCACGATCCACGTCGGGAAGGTCTCGAAGCCGAGGATCGCGGCCACCGTGAACTCCCCCAGGACGAGGGCGAGGGTGAGGAACGCGGCGTTGAGCACCGACGTCCGCAGCACGGGCAGGACGACGGAGACGATCACCCGTGGCCAGGAGGCACCGAGGTTGCGCGCCGCCTCGGTGAGCGTGCGCAGGTCGGCGCCGCGCACCCCGGCGTCCAGGGCCCGGTAGACGAACGGCAGCGCCAGGACGACGTAGACGAACACGAGGATCCAGGGCAGCGCCGGCTCCTGGAGGGCGAAGAACGCCTCGGCCAGCGGCGTGTTCAGGAAGTAGTCGGGCGCCCAGGAGAGGACGCTGCGCACCCCGACGACGAGGGCGATGGGCGGCAGCACGAGCGGCATGAGGGTCAGCAGCTCGACCGTCGTCCGCAGGCGGGGCAGCCGGAGGTTCACCAGGACGACGGTCGGCACCATCAGGACCAGCACCAGGACGACGGTGAGTCCGGCCAGCACCAGGGACCGGGTGAAGGCGTCGGCGAACCCCGCGGCCCCGGGGATCTCGGCGTAGGTGCCGAGGGTGACCCCGCCGTTCCTGCGGTCGCGGATCGTGTACCAGACCGAGGCGCCGATGGGCACGAGGAAGTACACGCCCAGCACACCGAGGACGACGAAGCGCCAGGCTCCCGCACCGCGGCGGCCGGCCCGCACCGGGGTCTCCGGCGCGGCGGTTCCCATGCTGGTCAGGCCCTCGGTCAACGTCATGACAGCCACCGCTGGGTCCGGCGCTGGACCCACGCGTAGAAGATCATCACCAGGCCGATGAGCACCACCATGCCGAGTGCGAGGGCCTTGCCGAGGTTCTCCGAACCGACGACGACGTTGCTCGACAGCGCGTCGGCGATCTGCAGCGTTACCAGCGGGATGCTGCTGCCCACCAGCGCCCTGGCCGTGGCGTAGGCGGCGAAGGCCGACGCGAAGAGCAGCATCGTCGCGCCGATCACCGGCGGTGCGAGCACCGGGCCGCCGACGTAGCGCCAGTACTGCCAGCCGCTGGCCCCGAGGTTGTCCGCGGCCTCCCGCCACTGCGGCCGCAGCGCCTCCAGGGCCGGGATGATCGTCAGGACCATGAGCGGGATCAGGAAGTACAGGTAGACCAGCGCCAGACCTGTCAGCGAGGCCAGCGAGAACCCGCCGAGCCCGAGGCCCAGGGTGTCGGTCAGCAGCGCGGTGACGACGCCGGCGGTGCCGATGGTGGCCAGGAAGGCGAAGGCCAGCGGAACGCCGCCGAAGTTCGCCAGCACCCCGGACGCGGTCAGCACCAGGCGGCGCAGGAGCCGGCCGCGACGGGCCCGCAGCACCGCCACCGCGAGCGCCAGCCCCAGCACGCCACCGAGGACGGCGGTGATGATCGACAGCTGCAGGCTGCCCACGTAGGCCCGCCGGTAGGGACCCTCGGTGATCGCCGCGAGGGAGGCGGTCGACCAGGATTCCTCGAAGGTGACCGGGTCGGTCGCCCGGAACGCCTCGACGGCGAGCACGCCGATGGGCAGCAGCAGGAAGACCGCGACGTAGAGGAAGAACGGGAGCGCCCCCAGGACGACGAGCACGCGGCCGCGCCGGCCCCTCCTGCGAGGGACCGGCGCGACCGTGGCGTCGGGCGTTCGGCCCGGGGCTGCGGTACTCAGCCGGAGATCTCCGCGTTCCAGCGCTCGGCGACGACCGCCTGGGCCGCCGTCTGCTGCTCGTCGTCGGGGAACTCGACGTCGCCGGACACCTCCGGCAGGGCAGCGAGGGCCTCCTCGTCGACGGTGCCGGCCTCGGTCATCGCGTCGAGCCGGACGGGGCGGGACAGCCCCTTCAGCCAGATGTTCTGGCCCTCGTCGCTGTAGAGGAACTCCTGCCACAGCCGGGCGGCGGCGGGGTGCGGGGCGAACTTGCTGATCGCCTGGCTGTAGAAGCTGCCGAACACGCCGTCGGAGGGGACGTTGACCTCCCACTCGACGCCGTCCTCGGCGAGCGTGGAGGTCAGCCCGGCGTTCACGTAGTCCCAGTCGATCGCGATCGGCGTCTCGCCGTTCTGCACCGTCGCGGGGGTGACCTCGACCGGGTTGAAGTTGCCCGCCTCCTTCACCTGGACGAAGAAGTCGATGCCCGGACCGATGTCGTCGAGGCTGCCGTCGTTGGCCAGGGACGCGGCCCAGACCCCGCTGAACGCGGCCGCGGCCTGGGTCGGGTTGCCGTTCAGCGACACCTGCCCGGCGTACTGCGGGTCGAGCAGGTCGGCGAAGGCGGTCGGGCACTCCGCGACGACCGAGGCGTTGCAGCCGATGGAGATGAAGCCGCCGTAGTCGTTGTACCAGCGGCCGTCGGCGTCCTTCTGGTTGTCCGGGATGTCGTCCCAGGTCTCCACCTGATACGGGGCGAGCAGGTCCTGCGCAGCCGCCTGCTTGGCGAAGCTGGTGCCGAGGTCGAGGACGTCGGGAGCGCGGTCCTGGCCCTTCTGGCTCTCGACGGCGTTGACCTCGTCCTGGCTGGACCCGTCGGGGTTGGCGCTGTTGATCTCGATGTCGTACTTCTCGCTGAAGGTCGAGAGCATCTCTTCGTAGTTGGCCCAGCTCGGGGGGAGGGCGATGACGTTGAGGGTGCCCTCGGCCTGCGCGGCCTCGATGAGGGCGTCCATGCCACCGAAGTCCTCGGCGGAGGTCGCGGTCGCGGCCTCGGTGTCACTGCCGCTGCCGCTCCCGCCCGACCCGCCGTCATCGGACCCGCAGGCGGTCAGGATGAGTCCGGCCGTCACGACTGCGACGGTGGTCCGGATGGTGCTGGGTCGCACGTGTCCTCCTGTGGTGGTGCCACGCCGTCCCCGGGCCCCGTTGACCCCGAGCCGTACGGCTCCGCGATTGTGGCCGACCGCGGTCGATCAGGGGCGGTTACGGCACACGAACGTGTGGTGAACCCTCGGCGAAAGACGCGCTCAGCCCTCAGCGGCCGGTGAACTGCGCCTTGCCCGGGCCGTTCTCGATGAAGGAGGTCATGCCGATCTTCTGGTCCTCGGTGCCGAACAGCTCGGCGAACAGACGACTCTCCAGGGTGAGCCCGTCGGTCAGCGGGCCCTCCAGACCCTCGTCGATCGCCTGCTTCGCAGCGGCCATCGCCCGCGGCGGGCCGGCGGCGAACTTGCGCGCCATCGCCACGGCGGTCGAGTACACCTCGTCGTCCGGCACGACGGCGTCGGCCATGCCGATCTCGAGGGCCTCCTCGGCCCCGACGTGCCGGCCGGTGAAGATCAGGTCCTTGGCCTTCGCCGGGCCGACCAGCCGGGCCAGGCGCTGGGTGCCGCCGGCGCCGGGGATGACGCCGAGCTGGATCTCGGGCTGCCCGAGCTTCGCGGAGGCACCGATGACCCGGAAGTCCGCGCACAGGGCCAGCTCGTAGCCGCCGCCGAGGGCGTAGCCGGTGATCGCGGCGATGACCGGCTTGGGGATCTGGGCGACCTGCGTGAAGGAGTGGGTGAGCTCGCGACCCCAGTCGGCCATGCCGGTGGCGTCGAGCTGGGACATCTGCTTGATGTCGGCGCCGGCGGCGAAGACCCGTTCCCCGCCGTAGATGACGACGGCGCGGATGTCCGCACGCTCCGATGCCTCGATCGCCGCCCTGCGCACCTCCCAGTGGAGCTGCTCGTTGATCGCGTTCATCTTCGGCCGGTCGAGGCGGATCGTGCCGACCCCGCCCTCGACCTGCAGGGTCACGAATTCCGGTTCAGCCATGCAGGCACCCTATGGCCCGGCCCAGCGGCTCGCCGCGAGCCCGCGAAGGGGCGGGAGGACGGGGTCCCCCCTCAGGCAGCGCGCCGGGCCATGAACCGGCCGTCGGTGCGGGTGAGCGACAGGGACAGCCCGAAGGTCTCCGACAGGGCGCTCTCGGTGAGGACGTCGTCCGCGGCTCCGGCCGCCACCACCTGCCCGTCGCGCAGCAGCAGGGCATGGGTGTAGCCCGGCGGGATCTCCTCGACGTGGTGGGTGACCAGCACCTGGGCGGGCGCGTAGTGGTAGCGGGCGAGGTCGGACAACCGGGCGACCAGGTCCTCCCGGCCGCCCAGGTCGAGGCCGGCCCCGGGCTCGTCGAGCAGCAGCAGCTCGGGGTCGGGCATGAGGGCGCGGGCGATCTGGGTGCGCTTGCGCTCCCCCTCGCTCAGGGTTCCGAACGGGCGGTGGGCGAACTGCTCGACCCCCCACTGCTTCATCAGCATCCCGGCGCGGGTGAGGTCGTGGACGTCGTAGCGCTCCCGCCCCCGCCCGACGACGGCGTAACCGGCCGACACCACGATGTCGCCGGTCTTCTCCGCCGGAGCGATGCGCTGCGCCAGGGCGGCGCTGGTCAACCCGATCCGCGGGCGCAGCTCGAACACGTCGACGGCACCGAGGGTCTCCCCCAGCAGCCGCACCTCCCCGCGGGTCGGGTGCAGCAGTGCCGCGGCCAACTGCAGCAACGTCGTCTTCCCCGCCCCGTTCGGGCCGAGGACCACCCAGCGGTGGTCGGCCTCGACGGTCCAGTCCACGCCGCGCAGCAGGTAGGTCTCCCCCCGCACGACGTCGACCCCGGTCATCCCGACGACCGCCCCAGGGGCGGCTGAGCTCGACACGCCCCCATCCAATCAACCTCGCGGGTCGCCCCTGCGCCCCCACGCGGCCAGGAGTTGGCAGGATCGCGGTATGGGCGACAACGCAGGAGCCGAACGTCTCGCCCACGAGGTCCTGCCCGGGTCGCCGTCACCGCTCGGCGCCCTGTGGGACGGCACCGGCACGAACTTCGCCCTGTGGTCGGCCGGCGCCCACGCGGTCGACCTGTGCCTGTTCGACTCCGAGGGCGCCGAGCACCGGCACCGCCTGGAGGAGACGACCCACCAGGTCTGGCACGGCCGGCTCCCGGGGGTCGGCCCCGGCCAGCGCTACGGCTACCGGGTGCACGGCCCCTACGACCCGCAGTCCGGGCTGCGGCACAACCCGGCGAAGCTGCTGCTGGACCCCTACACCCGGGCCGTCGACGGCGCCGTGACGCTGCACCCGTCGCTGTTCGGTTACTCCGACAGCGCCGTCGACACCCCGCAGGCGAACCCGATCGACTCCGCGCCCTACGTGCCGCGCGGCGTCGTCGTCCACGATCCCTTCCCCTGGGACGGCGACCGGCCGCTGCGCACCTCGTGGTCGGACACCGTCATCTACGAGGTGCACGTCAAGGGCGCGACGGCGGCGCATCCGGACGTGCCGGCGCACCTGCGCGGCACCTATGCGGGGTTGGCGCACCCGGCGTTCGTGGAGCACCTCCAGTCGCTGGGCGCGACCGCCGTCGAACTGCTGCCGGTGCACCACTTCGTCAGCGAGCCGCACCTCATGCGCCGCGGCCTGACCAACTACTGGGGCTACAACACGCTCGGCTACTTCGCGCCGCACGCGGCCTACAGCTCCTCGGGCAGCGGCGGGAACCAGGTGCTCGAGTTCAAGACGATGGTCAAGGAACTGCACGCCGCCGGCATCGAGGTCATCCTCGACGTGGTCTACAACCACACCGCAGAAGGCGATCACACCGGGCCGACGCTGTCGCTCAAGGGCATCGACAACCCCGGCTACTACCGCCTGGACGGGCAGAACAACGCCCGCTACACCGACTACACCGGCTGCGGGAACACCCTCGACGTCCGCCGTCCCGCCGTCCTGGCGCTGCTCATGGACTCGCTGCGCTACTGGGTCACCGAGATGCACGTCGACGGGTTCCGCTTCGACCTCGCCTCGGCGCTGGCCCGCTCGATGCACGACGTCGACCGGCTCTCGGCGTTCTTCGACGTCGTCCACCAGGACCCGGTCGTGAGCAACGTCAAACTGATCGCCGAACCCTGGGACGTGGGCCCCGGCGGGTACCAGGTGGGCAACTTCCCGCCGCCGTGGACGGAGTGGAACGGCAAGTACCGCGACACGGTGCGCGACGTCTGGTCGGGGGCGCACGTCGGCATCCGCGACCTCGCCTACCGGCTGACCGGCTCCTCCGACCTGTACCGCTCCGACGGGCGGCGCCCCTTCGCGAGCATCAACTTCGTGACCGCCCACGACGGGTTCACCCTCACCGACCTCGTCACCTACGAGCACAAGCGCAACGAGGCCAACGGCGAGGACAACCGGGACGGCGAGAGCCACAACCGGAACTGGAACTGCGGCGTCGAGGGGCCGAGCAGCGATCCGGAGATCGAGGCATTGCGGGCCCGCCAGGTGCGCAACCTCCTGACCACCCTGCTGCTGTCGACGGGCGTGCCGATGCTGACCGCCGGCGACGAGCTCGGCCGCACGCAGCAGGGCAACAACAACGCCTACTGCCAGGACAACGAGCTCTCCTGGATCGACTGGAAGGACGTCGACGAGGACCTGCTCGCGTTCGTCTCCCGGCTGGTCCGGCTCCGGCGCTCCTCGCCGGTGCTGCGTCAGGAGGCGTTCTTCGAGGGCTCGGAGATCCCGGGCGCCGGCGGCACGCGCGACCTCGCCTGGTTCGCGCCTGCCGGGGGCCAGTTGACCACCGCCGACTGGTTCGACGCCGGGCTGCAGACCCTGGGCATGTACCTCGACGGCCGGGGCATCCGGCACCGCGACGAGCACGGCCGCCCGGTCGTCGACGACTCCTACCTCGTGCAGCTGCACGCCGGCCCAGACCCGGTCGCGGTGCAGCTCCCCGGCCCGCCGTGGGCCGACGGATACGAGCTGGTCCTCTCCACCGAGTACCTCACCGGCGCACCACCGGAGAAGACGGTGGTCGCCCCGGGCCCCATCGAGCTCCCCGGCCGCACCGTCTGGCTGCTCAGAGTCCTTCGGCGTCCCTGAGCACGAGCCCGCCAGCGACGAGCGCGGGGAAAAGATCCTCTGGCCCGCGGCCATGTAGCCGAGATCCCCGCGCTCGACAGGCCCTGTGGACGCCGACCGCGACGGACCTGCACATTCGGGCAGGCTGCCTCGGTGCTTCCGCCGGCCCGCCCGCCCTCGCTGCGGAGCAAGGTCTTCCGCGGCTCCACCGCGGTGGCCGCACAGTTGCTGACGGGGCACAACTGACGTCGACGGCCTGGCGGCGGCTCTTCCGCGATGTGTACGCCGACGCGGCGCTTCCGGACACGCATGAGACCGCCGTAGCCGGCGCCACGCTGATCATTCCGCCCTCGGCCGTCTTCGCCGGCAGGTCCGCCGCCTACCTCCTCGGCGCGGAGTCTCTGGCCCCGGCCTCGACGCCGGTGGAGGTCATCGTCCCGGAGACCGACCGGTTCGGGCCGGTCACCGGCCTGCGCATCCGTCGCACGCTGTTACCCGAGCACGACGTCCGCAGCGTGCGCCGGATCCTCTGCACGACCCCGGTACGCACCGCCCTGGACCTGGCCCGCTTCGAGGACCTCATGGAGTCGGTTCCCGCGCTCGACGTCCTGCTCGCGCGGGGCCTGGTGAACGCCGAGCAGCTGTCGGAGGAGGCCGCGACGCTGACCAGCGGCAGGGGCACCTGCCGCGCACGCAGGGCGGTCGCTCTCGCCGACGGACGTGCCGAGTCGCCACCGGAGTCGAGGCTGCGGGTGATCCTCCGACGCGCTGGGCTCACGCCCGAACCCCAGTACGTCATCTGCGACCCCGACGGAAACTTCATCGCCCGGGTCGATCTCGCCTTCCCAGAACACCGTGTGGCGGTCGAGTACGACGGCGCGTGGCACGGGAGGCCGGGCCAGTTGGCCCGCGACCGCAAGCGGCTGAACGCACTGGTCGCAGCAGGGTGGACGGTCCTGCACGTGACGGCGGCAGACCTGCACGAGCCTGGTGCTCTGGTCCTCGGGGTCCGCACGCTGCTGTCCACGCGCGACCGCGGGGTTGTCGATCTCTCGATTGCTTCGATGAGGCGACATTCCCCGCGCTGGCCATGAACGCGGAGAGCCCCGGCCGATCGGCCGGGGCTCTCCGTGCTTCTCAGGTCGAGCGGATCAGTCCTGCGGCTGCTCGAAGGTGATGACCGTCCAGCCGAGGAGCAGGCGGTCGCCGTCGGCGAGCGGGTGCGCGACGCCGGGCTCGAGCTGGGTCCACTCGGTGGCCTCCGGGCCGGCGACGTGCGTGCCGTTGAGCGACCCGAGGTCGACCAGGGACACCTCGCGGCCGGAGCGCTGCAGAGCCGCGTGCGCCGAGGAGAGGACGTTCTGGGTGTCGGCGATCGGTACCGGGCGGGCCGAGCCGGCGGAGACCAGCTCGTGGTTGTCGGGACGCCGACCGAGCACGAGGTCCTCGTCGACGGTCACCACCATGCCGTCGTCGAAGCGGAGCACCGGCGCCGCCGTCTGCTCCGGCCGCCAGAAGGCGGTCTGCTCACCGGACTCCACCGCGGCGCTCGGCGCGCGGCTCGATCCGGCGCCCGAGCCGAAGCCGGCGTCCGACGCCGCGGTGAACGGCGACGGTCCGGGGGCGGGGGCGGCGGCCGGCACGGCCGAGGACGACGACGGCGCCGCCTTCGCCAGCTGCAGCATCGCGCCGGACCCCGGCACCGTCCCGTCGACGAGGTCGAAGGCGACACCCGGCGGCATCTGCGGCGCGGCCGCGCCCGGCCCCACGTAGAGCGTCTGGCCCAGGGTGAAGCCGGAGGCGAGCGTGCAGCCCTCCACCGACGACCCGGACACGGGGACACCGTCGACGGCCGGCTGGCCCTTGCCCGACCACAGGGCGACACCGGTACCGGTGCCCCCCGACGTGTCGGCCAGGACGAGCGCGAACGAGGCGGACCCGTGAGCGAGCGAGCTCACCTGGCCGGCGACGGCGGACAGCACTCGGTCGGCACCGGGACCCGACACCCCCAGGCAGGCGTGGAGGGCCGCGACGAGGGCGGGCGAGCCGGGTGCGTCGACCCAGAGCAGCCCGCCGCCGCGGCGGGCGACGACGGAGTCTCCGGGGAGGACTTCACAGCGGTCAGGCATGGCCTCCAGCCTAGTGATCGACGGGCGGTCTGGCTGACCGCGCGATGCCGCCACGCCGGGCGTTCACCAGGTCACACGGGGTCCATGGGACCTGCGTGAGTGAAGTTTCACGCGATTCGATCTCAGGCACTCGTGACCACCCCGAGCTCCGCCGGGTCGGCCATTCGCTCGGAGTGCGGGAGCACGCGCACCGTGTAACCGAAAGCGCCCGTGCGCTCCAGCGGCAGGGTGGCGGTGAACCAGTGCCGGGAGCCGTCAGTGTGCTCGTGGGCCATCGGCACGGTGGTCACGTCGTGCAGGCCGTCGGCGTCGTCCACCCGGCCGTAGGCGGCCTGGACCTCGATGTCGGCCGGGGCCAGGCCCGGGAGCTCGACCTCGGCGCGCAGATCCAGCGTCGACCCGATCTGGGGGGTGTCGCCCCCGCCGGTCGCCTCCACGTGCGCCACCCGCACCGCGGGCCAGTTGTGCAGCAGGTGTGAACGCCAGGACGCCTCTTCGCGCGCCGGCGCATACCCCTCGACGGTCATCGCCCGGGCGGAGCCGGCCGCCGGCACGTACAGCTTCTGCACGTAGTCGCGGACCATTCGCGTGGCCAGCACCTTCGGCCCGGTCTCCCGGAGCGTGTGCCGGACCATCTCCACCCACCGAGCGGGCACGTTGTCCCGGCCGGTCTCGTAGAAGCGGGGCACCACCTGGTTGCTCAGCAGGTCGTAGATGGCCCGCGCCTCGACCTCGTCACGGCGGTCGGCGTCGGCCACGCCGTCGGCGGTCGGGATCGCCCAGCCGTTCTGCCCGTCGAACCACTCGTCCCACCAGCCGTCGCGGATGGAGAGGTTGAGCCCGCCGTTGAGCGCGGCCTTCATGCCGGACGTGCCGCAGGCCTCCAACGGGCGCAGCGGGTTGTTCAGCCAGACGTCGCATCCCCAGTACAGGTAGCGGGCCATCCCGATGTCGTAGCCGGGCAGGAACGCGATCCTGTGCCGGATGTCCGGGTCGTCGGCGAACGTCACCATCTGCTGGATCAGTTCCTTGCCGCCGTCGTCCGCGGGGTGGCTCTTGCCGGCGATGATCAGCTGGATCGGCCGCTCGGGGTCGAGCAGCAGCGCCTTGAGCCGCTCGGGGTCGCGCAGCATCAGCGTCAGTCGCTTGTAGGACGGGACGCGCCGGGCGAACCCGATCGTCAGGACGTCGGGGTCGAAGGCCTTCGCCGTCCAGCCGACCTCGGCCTCCGTGGCGCCGCGCGAGAGCGCCGTGTCCTTGATCCGGCGGCGCACCTCCTCGACGAGGCGGGCGCGCAGCGTCCGGCGGATGCTCCACAGGTCGCGCGCGGCGATCTTGTCGACGCCGTCGAAGTGGACCGGGCCGTCGATGTCGACCGGGTCACCCTGACTGGAGGTCTGGGTGCCCATCTCGACCAGCTCGCGGGCGGTCCAGGTCGGGGCGTGCACCCCGTTGGTGATCGAGGAGATCGGCACGTCGCTCTCGTCGAACCCGGGCCACAGGTCGGAGAACATGCCGCGGCTGACGTGCCCGTGCAGCTCGCTCACGCCGTTGGCCCGCTGACCGAGCCGCAGGCCCATGTGCGCCATGTTGAACTTGGTGGGGTCCTCCTCTGCGCCGAGCGTGAGCAGCTCCTGCAGCGGGACGCCGAACCCGGCGAAGTAGCGCTCGATCAGCGCCCGGGGGAAGCGGTCGATGCCGGCCGGGACCGGGGTGTGCGTGGTGAACACCGTGCCCGCCCGCACCGCCTGCAGCGCCTCGGGGAAGCTCAGCCCGTGCGCCTCGCTCAGCTCGCGGATGCGCTCGACACCCTGGAATCCGGCGTGGCCCTCGTTGGCATGGAAGACCTCCGGCGCCGGCGTCTCCGTCAGCCCGCAGTAGGCCCGCACGGCACGGACGCCGCCGATGCCGAGCAGCATCTCCTGACGCAGGCGGTGGTCCTCGTCGCCGCCGTAGAGGCGGTCGGTGACCACGCGTTCGGCCGGCGCGTTCTCCTCGATGTCGGTGTCCAGCAGCAGCAGTGACACCCGGCCGACCTGGGCGCGCCACACGTGGGCGTGCAGCGCACGCCCCTCCGGCAGCGGCACGGTGATGACGACGGCGGAGTCGTCGGGCTGGCGCAGCAGCTTCACCGGCAGGCCGTGCGGGTCGAGCGACGGGTAGTGCTCGAGCTGCCAGCCGTCGGCGGACAGGCCCTGCGCGAAGTAACCGGCGCGGTAGAGCAGGCCTACGCCGATCAGCGGCACGCCGAGGTCGGACGCCGCCTTGAGGTGGTCACCGGCCAGGATGCCCAGGCCGCCGGAGTACTGCGGCAGCACCTCCGTGATGCCGAACTCGGCGGAGAAGTACGCGATGCCGGCCGGCGCCTCGGGCCCGAGGGACTGGTACCAGCGCGGCGTCGACAGGTACTCCTCGAGGTCGTCGACGGCGTCCTGGAGCCGGCGGACGAACTTGCGGTCCTTGGCGAGCTGGGCCAGCCGCTCGGCCGAGACCTCACCGAGGACCTTGACCGGGTCGCCGCCGCAGCGCTGCCACAGGTCGGGGTCCAGCGCCTCGAAGAGGTCGCGGGTCTCCACGTGCCACGACCACCGGAGGTTCATCACGAGCTGGGACAGGGGGGTCAGGGGTTCGGGCAGCGCCGCACGGACGGTGAACCGACGAAGAGCTCGCACCGGACGAGACTAACCAGCAGGCGCCGGACCGCCAGGGGGCCGGAGGAATCAACCGCTTCCCCCGACACCACGCTCCCCGAGAGCCCCAACGGGTGAGACAGGTGTGACGTGATCGCAGCCGAGGTGCTGGTGGGGCGGGCACTCGATAGCGTGGCGGGGATGACTGGCCGCGCTGACCTCCGCCTCGGCATCTCCGATGTCGCCCCCGTCGTGTCCTGCGGGTCGTTCTCGGCCCGCGCAGTGGTCGGCGAGCACCTGCCGATCACCGCCACCGTGTTCCGCGAGGGCCACGACGCCGTGGCGGCGAATGTCGTCTGGAGCCCGCCGGGTGCGGACGACGCTCCCCCGCTGGTCCGCATGGCGAAGCTCCCTCCGGAGCCCGACCGCTGGCTGGCCACCGTCGTGCCCGACCGCGAGGGGCTGTGGTCCTTCCGCATCGAGGCGTGGAGCGACCCGCTGGCCACCTGGCACCACGCCGTCGAGGTCAAGGTCGAGGCCGGGCAGGGCGCCGAGGACCTCGCCAACGACCTCGAGGAAGGCGCCCGCCTGCTCGACCGGGTCGCTGCCGAGGCCGACTCCGCGCACCGGGACGCCCTCGCGGCCGCCGCGACCGCCCTGCGCGACACCTCGCTGGAGCTCACCGCCCGCATCGCGCCGTCGTTCACCGCGTCCCTGCAGGACTACCTGCACGAGCACCCCGTGCGCGAGCTGGTAACGCCCTCCCCCACGTACGAGGTCTGGGTCGACCGCCCGACCGCGCTCTACGGATCGTGGTACGAGTTCTTCCCGCGGTCGGAGGGCCCCGTCGTCGGCGGGAAGGCCACCCACGGCACTTTCGCGAACGCTCAGGACCGGCTGCCGGCGGTGGCCGAGATGGGCTTCGACGTCGTCTACCTGCCGCCGATCCACCCGATCGGCACGGTCAACCGCAAGGGCCCGAACTCGGCGCAGTTCCCGGGCGGCAACCCGACCGACGTGGGGCCCGACGAGGTCGGCTCACCGTGGGCGATCGGCAGCGCCGAGGGCGGGCACGACGCCGTCCACCCGCAGCTGGGCACGATGGAGGACTTCAGGGCCTTCGTCGCCCGCACCCGCGAGCTGGGCATGGAGGTGGCGCTGGACTTCGCGCTGCAGGCCGCGCCGGACCACCCGTGGGTGGAGAGCCACCCCGAGTGGTTCACCACCAAGCCCGACGGCACGATCGCCTACGCGGAGAACCCGCCGAAGAAGTACCAGGACATCTACCCGGTCAACTTCGACAACGACCCCGAGGGCATCTACGCCGAGTGCCTCCGGGTGATCCGCGTGTGGATCGAGGCGGGCGTGAAGATCTTCCGCGTCGACAACCCGCACACCAAGCCGCTGAGCTTCTGGCACTGGCTGATCTGGGAGGTCAAGAAGACCGACCCCGACGTGCTGTTCCTCGCCGAGGCCTTCACCCGGCCGGCGATGATGCACCAGCTCGCGCGCATCGGGTTCACGCAGTCGTACACGTACTTCACCTGGCGTACCGAGCGGCAGGAGCTCGAGGAGTACGGCCGGGAGCTGGCCACGAACAGCCACTACATGCGGCCCAATTTCTTCGTGAACACCCCGGACATCCTGCACGAGTCGCTGCAGTTCGGCGGCCCGCCGATGTTCAAGATCCGTGCCGTCCTCGCATCGATGATGAGCCCGACCTGGGGCGTCTACTCCGGGTTCGAGCTGTTCGAGCACGTCGCCGTCCGGCCCGGCAGCGAGGAGTACCTCGACAGCGAGAAGTACCAGCTGCGCCCGCGGGACTGGGCCGCCGCCGAGGCCGCCGGCCGGAGCCTCGCGCCCTACCTGCGCCGGCTCAACGAGATCCGGCGGGCCCATCCGGCGCTGCAGCAGCTGCGCACGCTGCACTTCCACGCCGTCGACAACCCGAACCTGCTGTGTTTTTCCAAGACGGCCGACCGAGGGACCGACCCGGGGTCGCAGGACGCCGTCCTCGTCGTCGTGAACCTGTCGAGCCACAACACCCAGATCGGGACGACGTCCCTCGACCTCCCGGTGCTCGGCCTGGACTGGCACGAGCGGTTCGCCGTCACCGACGAGATCGGTGGCGCGAGCTACGACTGGGGCCAGTTCAACTACCTGGAGCTGGACCCCTACCGCGAGCCCGCCCACGTCTTCGCGGTCACCCTGCCGCGACCGGTGACGTTCCCGCCGCCGGTCGCGTAATCCGCCCCTTCCCCTGACCGCACCCCGCCGATGAACGAGGGCCACCCCCAGCGATGACCGTTCCCGTCCCCGACTCCCCTTCCAACCGCTCCGCGCTCCCGCCGCCCGGCACCGATCCGGAGTGGTTCAAGCGTGCGGTCTTCTACGAGGTCCTCGTCCGCGGCTTCGCCGACAGCAACGCCGACGGCGTCGGCGACCTGCGCGGCATGATCGACAAGCTGGACTACCTGCAGTGGCTCGGCGTGGACTGCCTCTGGCTGCCACCGTTCTTCGCCTCCCCGCTGCGCGACGGCGGCTATGACGTCAGCGACTACACGGCCGTCCTGCCGGAGTTCGGCGACATCGAGGACTTCAAGGACTTCCTGAACGCGGCCCACTCCCGGGGCATGCGGGTGATCATCGACTTCGTCATGAACCACACCTCGGACCAGCACCCGTGGTTCCAGGCCAGCCGCAGCGACCCCGACGGCGAGTACGGCGACTTCTACGTCTGGGCCGACGACGACTCCGGGTACGCCGACGCGCGGATCATCTTCGTCGACACGGAGTCCTCGAACTGGACCTTCGACCCGGTCCGCCGGCAGTACTTCTGGCACCGGTTCTTCTCCCACCAGCCGGATCTCAACTTCGAGAACCCGAAGGTGCAGGAGGCGATCATCGATGCCCTGCGCTTCTGGCTGGACCTCGGTGTCGACGGCTTCCGTCTCGACGCCGTCCCCTACCTGTTCGAGGAGGAGGGGACCAACGGCGAGAACCTCCCCAAGACCCACGAGTTCCTCAAGCACGTGCGCAAGGTGGTCGACGCCGACTACCCCGACACCGTGCTCCTGTGCGAGGCCAACCAGTGGCCGGCCGATGTCGTCGAGTACTTCGGCGAGGACGGCGACGAGTGCCAGATGGCCTTTCACTTCCCGGTGATGCCGCGCCTGTTCATGGCCGTCCGGCGGGAGCAGCGCTTCCCGATCTCGGAGATCATGGCGCAGACGCCGGACATTCCGGACAACTGCCAGTGGGGCATCTTCCTGCGCAACCACGACGAGCTGACCCTCGAGATGGTCACCGACGAGGAGCGGGACTACATGTGGGGTGAGTACGCGAAGGACCCCCGCATGAAGGCCAACATCGGCATCCGCCGGCGGCTGGCCCCGCTGCTGGACAACGACACCAACACCCTCGAACTGTTCAACGCGTTGCTGTTCTCCCTCCCCGGCTCCCCCGTCCTCTACTACGGGGACGAGATCGGCATGGGCGACAACATCTGGCTCGGAGACCGCGACGGCGTCCGCACCCCGATGCAGTGGACGCCGGACCGCAACGGCGGCTTCTCCAGTGCCGACCCCCAGCGGATGTACCTGCCACTGAACCAGGACCCGGTCTACGGCTACCAGGTGACCAACGTCGAGTCCCAGCTGCGCAACACCAACTCGCTGCTGCAGTGGGTCCGCCGGATGATCCGCGTCCGCAACGAGCACCCGACGTTCGGCCTGGGCACGTTCGAGGAGGTCGGGTCGCGCAACCCCACGGTGCTGTCGTTCGTGCGGAGGTTCGGCGACGACATCGTGCTGTGTGTCAACAACCTGTCCCGGTTCCCGCAGCCGGTGGAGCTGGACCTGCGCCAGTTCGAGGGCTACACGCCGATCGAGCTCACCGGCCGGGTCGAGTTCCCACAGATCGGCGTCCTGCCGTACATGCTCACGCTGGCCGGGCACGGCTTCTACTGGTTCGAGCTGTCCAAGCCGGTCGAGCCGGCCGCGGACGAGCACGAGGACTGGGAGCAGGCTCCGTCGAGGATGCTGTCCAGCTCCGTCGCCGACTCGCTGCTGGCCGCGGGTGTGGTCAGCGCCGCCGAGGAGACGCCCGGCGACAACGCACCGAGCGCGTCCGAGCCCGACACGGAGGGGGACTCCCGATGAAGGTGCTCACCGACCTGTTCCGCGAGTGGATGCCGCACCAGCGCTGGTTCGGTGGCAAGGGCCGCGAGTGGGCCGACGTCTCCGAGGACGGCTTCTTCCTCGACCGCGGCAACCCCGTGCTCTCGGTGCACCGGGTCCGGGTGTCCTACACCGACGGGCACAAGGAGACCTACCTCGTCCCGCTCTCCTGGCGCGACCACCCGGCCGACGACCTCGAGTCGGCCTTCGTCGGCGCCGTACCCAACGAGAACGGCGAGAGCTACGCCTACGACGCGATGCGGGATCGCGATGCGACCCCGCCGTGGCTGATCCACCTGGTCAACGCCTCGACGATCGGGCCGATGCACTTCCACCCGGCCGGCGTCGCCTACATCCCCGAGGGGCTGCCCGGCGACATCGTCTCGGGCGAGCAGAGCAACACCTCGCTCATCTACGGCTCCGAGGCGATCCTCAAGCTGTTCCGCCGGCTCGAGCCGGGCCTCAACCCCGACGTCGAGATCCACGACGCGCTCCGGCAGACGAACAACAAGCACATCGCCCCCCTGCTGGGCCACATCGAGATCGACGACGCCGATCCCGCTCATCCGCCTGCGACGGTCGCGATGCTGCAGACCTTCGTGCCCAACGCGAGCGACGGCTGGCGCCTGGCGACGGCGAGCGTCCGCGACCTCTACGCCGAGGGCGACCTGCACGCCGACGAGGTCGGGGGCGACTTCGCCGCGGACAGTGAGCGGCTCGGTGCGGCCACCGCCTCGGTGCACGCCGACATGGCCTCGGTGCTGCCGACGGAGCCGGCCGGGCCCGAGTGGTTCGCGACCGTCGCCGAGCAGATGGCCGAGCGGCTGACGGCGGCCACCGAGGTCGTGCCCCAGCTGGCCGAGCACGCCGACGGCCTGCGCGAGCTCTACGCCGCCGTGGCCGCGACCACCGAGCAGGTGGTGCGCCAGCGCGTCCACGGCGATCTGCACCTCGGGCAGGTGCTGCGAACCGCGACCGGGTGGATCGTGCTCGACTTCGAGGGCGAGCCCGCCCGCCCGCTGGCCGCCCGGCGGGAGCTCGACAGCCCGCTGCGCGACGTCGCCGGGATGCTGCGGAGCTTCGACTACGCCGCCCGGCACATGCTGGTCGAGCAGCCCGACGACGCGCAGCGCGCCTACCGGGCGCAGGAGTGGGCGGCCCGCAACCGCGCCGCGTTCTGCGCCGGGTACTCCACCGCCGGCGGCCTCGACCCGTGCGGCGAATCACCACTCCTTCGGGCGTTCGAGGCGGACAAGTGCGTTTACGAGTGCGTCTACGAGGCACGGAACCGTCCGCATTGGCTGATGATCCCGCTCAACAGCCTGTCCCGGCTGACCAGCCGCGAGTGACGCGCCCGCAGCACGACCGAGCACCCAAGAGGACGGCGAGACGATGACGACCGACGACCGAGGTGTAGTCCCTCCGGGGTCCTCCGCCGACGACAAGGACGCCCTCCAGCGCGCCGTGGACGAGAAGACCGCCGCCGCGCAGGCGGCCGCCGGCGACGAGCCGATCGTGAACGCCGACCCGCCGGCCAAACGGACCGCGAAGAAGGCGCCGGCGAAGGCTGTGGCGAAGAAGGTCGCGGCGAAGAAGGTCGCGGCGAAGAAGGCTGCGCCCACCAAGGCGGCTGCCAAGAAGGCCGCGACGAAGGCCACCCCGACCAAGCGGGCGGCGGCGACGGCCACGCCCGTCGTGGCGCCGGCCCCGATCGCGGAGCCGGGCGACCCGACCGCGGCGTCGGCCCAGCCGCCCGCGCCGCGGGGCCCGGAGGAGGCCGGCCACGCCGCCCCGTCCGGGCAGGCGCGGGAGGTCAGCGGCGACGACCTGCGGGCGGTCGTCGAGGGCTGGTCACACGACCCGCACGGCGTCCTCGGCACCCACCTGACCGCGTCCGGTTGGGTGGTCCGCACGCTGCGGCCCGACGCCGTCGCGGTCGCCGTCCTGGACGAGGACGGCACCCGCCACGAGGCCCGTCAGCTGCACGGCGGCGGGATCTACGAGGCGCAGCTTCCCCAGCAGCCGGGCGACTACCGCATCGAGGTCGCCTACCTCGACGGCGAGGGCAGCTCGACCAGCTACACCGTCGACGACCCCTACCGGTGGATGCCGACGCTGGGCGAGCTCGACCAGCACCTCATCCGCGAGGGCCGCCACGAGCGGCTGTGGGACGTCCTCGGTGCGCACGTGCGGCGCTACGACACCCCGCGCGGCACCGTCGAGGGCGTCTCCTTCGCGGTGTGGGCGCCGAACGCCCGGGGCGTCAAGGTCACCGGAGACTTCGACTACTGGGAGGCGCGCGCCTACCCGATGCGGTCGCTGGGCTCCTCCGGCGTCTGGGAGATCTTCGTCCCCGGCGTGCAGGTCGGCAGCCGGTACCGGTACCACGTGCTCGGCGCCGACGGGACGTGGCGGGAGAAGTCCGACCCGCTGGCCTTCGCCACCGAGGTCCCGCCGCTCAACTCCTCCGTCGTCACCGAGTCGACCTACGAGTGGACCGACGACGCTTGGCTGGCGGAGCGCGCGAGCGCCGGCTGGCACGAGCGGCCGATGAGCGTCTACGAGGTGCACGCCGGCTCCTGGCGGCAGGGGCTCTCCTACCGCCAGATGGCCGACGAGCTCGTCGACTACGTGGTCTCCGCCGGGTTCACCCACATCGAGTTCATGCCGCTCGCCGAGCACCCCTTCGGTGGCTCCTGGGGCTACCAGGTGACCTCCTACTACGCGCCCACGTCGCGGTTCGGGAGCCCGGACGACCTGCGCTACCTCATCGACCGCGCCCACCAGGCCGGCATCGGCGTCATCGTCGACTGGGTGCCCGCGCACTTCCCGAAGGACGAGTGGGCGCTGGCCCGCTTCGACGGCACGCCGCTGTACGAGCACGCCGACCCTCGCCGCGGCGAGCAGCTGGACTGGGGCACCTACGTGTTCGACTTCGGCCGCTCGGAGGTCCGGAACTTCCTCGTCGCCAACGCGCTGTTCTGGTGCAAGGAGTTCCACATCGACGGCATCCGCGTCGACGCCGTGGCCTCGATGCTCTACCTAGACTACTCCCGCACGGACTGGGTCCCCAACATCCACGGCGGCCGCGAGAATCTCGAGGCGGTGGCGTTCCTGCAGGAGATGAACGCGACGGTCTACCGCGAGATCCCCGGCGTGGTCACCATCGCCGAGGAGTCGACGGCGTGGCCCGGCGTCACCCGGCCGACGCACCTCGGGGGCCTGGGCTTCGGCTTCAAGTGGAACATGGGCTGGATGCACGACTCGCTGGGCTACATGGAACGGGCGCCGGTCCACCGCAGCTACCACCACGGCCAGCTGACGTTCTCGATGATGTACGCCTACTCCGAGAACTACGTGCTGCCCATCAGCCACGACGAGGTCGTCTACGGCAAGGGCTCGCTGCTCCGGAAGATGCCCGGGGACCGCTGGCAGCAGCTGGCCAACCTGCGCTCCTACCTCGCCTACATGTGGGCGCACCCGGGCAAGCAGCTGCTGTTCATGGGCTCGGAGTTCGGCCAGGACGCGGAGTGGGCCGAGAGCCGCTCACTGGACTGGTGGCACCTCGACGACCCGGCACACCGCGGGATCCTGCAACTGGTGACCGACCTCAACAGCCGCTACCAGGAGATCGACGCGCTGTGGTCGCTGGACGTCGACCCGGCGGGGTTCCAGTGGATCGACGCCAACGACGCGACCGGCAACGTGCTGTCGTTCCTGCGGTACGGCAAGCCGGCGGCGTCGGACAACGGCGCGAGCGAGGGCACGGGCTCGGCCCTGGCCTGCGTCTCGAACTTCTCGGGCTCCGCGCACCACGGGTACCGGATCGGGCTGCCCCGCCCCGGCCCCTGGCGGGAGGTGCTGAACTCCGACTTCGACGGCTACGGCGGCTCAGGGGTCGGCAACTTCGGCGGCATCGAGGCGGTCGCGGAACCCTGGCACGGTCAGCCGTACTCCGCGACGGTGGCCGCTCCGCCGCTGGGCACCGTCTGGTTCCTGCACGGGGGCTGAGCGGCCCGGGCCGTCCCCACCCGCTGCGGAACTCCGGCGCGCCGCATCCCGCGGCGCGCCGGAGGCTCCCCAAGTGGCTCCCGACCGGGCATTCTGTGCCGACTCCGATCGCACCGCCGGCACCGCCCCACGGCCGGCCTTCCCAGACAAGGGGACGAGCCCCGATGAGGCAGGTCCTGCGCCGCGCACTGCCGCTGGCTCTCGCGGGCGTGCTGCTCGCCGGTTGCGCCGCCGACGTCGTCGTCGGCCAGGCCTCCCCCGGTCCGGGCGAGCCGGTGGACGTCGCTCCTGACGCGTTCCCGATCATCGGCGTCAGCGACACGGGGATCGACCAGTTCGCGCGCAATGCGCTCACCGATCTGAACGACTTCTGGGCCGAGGCCTATCCGGAGTTCTTCGGCGAGGAGTTCACGCCGCTGGAGAACGGCTACTTCTCGGTCGACTCCAACGCGATCGACGAGGGCGCCTACCCCGAGAACGGCATCGGCTGCGAGGGCTCGCGGACCGATCCGGAGGAGGTCGCCGGGAACGCGTTCTACGACCCCGCGTGCGACCTCATCGCCTACGACCGGGCGCTGCTCGAGGAGCTCTCCACCGACTACGGCCGCTTCCTCGGACCGGTCGTGATGGCGCACGAGTTCGGCCACGCCATGCAGGGCCGGTTCGGCTTCGCCGAGAACGGCCGGAGCATCCAGGACGAGACCCAGGCCGACTGCCTGGCCGGCGCGTGGACCCGGTGGGTCGCCGACGGCGAGGCCCAGCACGTCGCGCTGCGCACCCCCGAGCTCGACGACGTGATCCGCGGCTTCCTGCTGCTGCGCGACGACGTCGGCAGCGACCCCGCCGACAGCCAGGCGCACGGCTCCTACTTCGACCGCGTCTCGGCCTTCTACGAGGGGTTCGACGGCGGCGTCGGCCCGTGCCGGGACGACTTCGGCGCCGACCGGCTGTACACCGCCGCCGCATTCGCCAACGACCTCGAGTACGACAGTCAGGGCAACGCCGCCTTCGACCAGATCGTCGACTGGGTCGGCACCACGCTGCCGGAGTTCTGGACCGAGGTGTTCCCGAGCGCCTTCGGCAGCGAGTTCACCCCTCCCGCGGTCGAGGGCTTCGACGGGACGGCGCCGGACTGCGAGGGCCTCGAGGACCGCGACCTGGGCTACTGCGCCGACACGACCACGGTCTATCTCGACGAGACCGAACTGGCGACGCCGGCCTACGACGAGATCGGCGACTTCGCGCTGACCACCGCGCTGTCCCTGCCCTACTCGCTGGCCGTCCGCGAGCAGGCCGGCCTCTCGATCGACGACGGTGCCGCCACCCAGTCGGCGGTCTGCCTCACCGGCTGGTACGAGGCCCAGTGGTACAACGGCGCCTTCACCGAGAGCACCGGCGCCAGCATCAGCCCCGGTGACATCGACGAGGCCGTGCAGTTCCTGCTCGAGTACGGCGTCCGCCCCGAGGTCTTCCCGAACACGTCGGCGTCCGGCTTCCAGCTCGTCGGCGCGTTCCGGACCGGCTTCCTCCTCGGCGGGGACGCCTGCGAACTCGGGCGTTAGGCCCCGTCCCGGGCACCGCCCTGAGCCTGCGAAGGGTGGGGAGGACGGGGTCCTTTGTCAGAACAGGGCGAGGGTGAGCTGACGGCGGGCGGCGCTGACTCTCGGGTCCTCGTCACCGACGACGGCGAACAGCTCGACCAGGTGCTTGCGGGCCTGGTCGCGGTCCTCTCCCGCGGTGCGCCGCACGACCGCCAGCAGGTGGTCGAAGGACTCCTGCACATTGCCGGTGCCGAGCAGGAAGTCCGCCGCCCGGGTCTGGGCGGTGATGTCGTCCGGCGCGGCCTCGGCGGCGGCCAGCGCGTCGGGTCCGGCCTCGTCGGCTCGGCGGAAGAGCTGCACCTGACGCAGCGCCAGCCCGGCCTCGGGGTGGTCGGGCTCGGTCTCGAGGATGGCTCGGTAGGCCTCCTCGGCCGCGGCCAGGTCACCCTGCTCCAGGGCCGCCTCGGCGGCGTCCAGGCGCGGGTCCTCTGCCTCGGCCGGGATCTCGCCGTCCCCACCCGGCAGGACGCCCCCGGTGGTGGCCTTCACCAGCTCGTCCACGAACTGGCGGGCCTGCTCCTCGGGGATCGCCCCGTTGAACTCCGCGACCAGCTGCCCCTGCCAGACGGCCTTCACCGCCGGGATCCCCTGCACGCGCAGGCCCTGGGCCAGTGTCGGGTTCGCGTCGACGTCGACCTTCGCCAGCACCCAGGAGCCGCCACCCTCGGCGGCCAGCCGCTCCAGCACCGGGGAGAGCTGCTTGCACGGACCGCACCACTCGGCCCACAGGTCCAGCACGACGGGCACCTGGAAGGAGCGGTCGAGCACCTCGGCCTGAAAGGTGGCCTCGGTGACGTCGACGACGGCAGAGCCGGGTGCACCGGCGGGGACGTCGGCACTCGGCGGCGGGGCGGCCTGCGCGCGGGCGGCGGCGTCGGACCGGGCCTTGACCGCGGCGAGGTCGACGGCGCCGGCCATCGCGGCGGCCATCTGGGCCTGCTGGGCGGCGGCCCGCGGGTCGGGACGTCCAGGACGAGAAGGCTGCATGGAGAGATTGTCCCAGAGGTGAGCCGCCCTGCGAGGGGGGTCCCGCGGGGCGGGGCCGGAGGCTCCCCACGCGGGGCGCCGAACCGGGTCAGCGCAGCGGGGGGACGGCTCCTGGCCGCGGTGTCACCGCGGGCGGTGACTGGAGTAATCGACCACCTGCTGGAACGTCGGGCGGTTCTGCCAGTCGATCGGCCGGGAGGCGACCAGGCCGGCGGTGGTCGCCCGGATGTCGTCGAGGTGCTTGTCGTAGGTCAGCTGGTCCACCGAGGAGACCCCCTGCTCGGCGAGCACGCCGTCCACCGCTGCCCGCAGCGACGTGCGCAGGTCGGCCTGGCAGGTCGCGAGGTCACCGCCACCGCAGTAGGCCCGCGACCAGGCGCCGGGGTCGATGCCACGGACGACGTCGAGGTCCTTGAGGACGTAGCCGTACCAGGCGACGCCGTTCCAGGACGAGCCGAGTCCCTGACGCGGGTGGTCGTCGACCCGTTGCGGGAGCTCGCCGACGAGATCGCCGAGGGTGCCGCGGAGCAGGTCCTGTGCGACCCCCTGCTCGTCGGCGGCTCCCCACCACGCGTCGAACAGTGCGATGGCGGCCTGCTCCTCGTACGCGCCGTCCCGGTCCTGGTCCAGCCGGTGGGCGCCGCGCTGCTGCCAGCCGCGCAGGAGGGACACCGCGTCGGCGAGCTCGGGATCGTCGCCGACCACGTCGAGCAGCGACGGCAGCGTGTAGAACGCCCGGGAGTCGACGGTGGCGGCGTCCTGGACGGCGGCGACGACGTCCGTCGTCGTCACCCCGCCGGTCGCGGCGAGATCGGCGAGCCGGTCGGAGATCGCCTGGCTCCGGTGCACCGGCCCGTAGCCCCACTGGTCGTCGGCGGCGCTGAACCCGGGTGCCTGCTTGTTGTTCCAGGACACGAGGAAGCCCGACGGCGGGTTGGCCTGCTGCGGGTGGTCGTCCACGGCCAGCCAGCCCTGCCAGTCGTAGGCCGCGTCGCCCCACCGCGGCAGGTGCCCGTCGACGCCGTCGGCCCGCACCGGGAGCCGGCCGGAGGAGTAGTAGGCGATGTCGCGGTCGTCGACGTAGAACCAGTTGAACGTGTAGTCGATGGCCGCCGCGGCGTCGCGGAAGGTCGCAGCGTCCTGCACGTAGTCAGGATTGCCGAGCCGCTCGAACCCGAGTGCCGAGTCCAGCTCCCGACCGTAGGTGCTGCGCTCGAGCACGACGGCGACGGGCCGGCCGTCGACGGTCGTGCGCACCTGCACGATGCCGTGCTCGGTCCGCAGCACGAGGAAGCGGTAGGTCTGCGGGAGCCCGGGCGCGGCCGCGTTCGGGAGCGCCGTCTCCTCGTGCACGTCCTTGTCCATCGGCCGGCACTCGTTCCCGACCAGGTACCCCTCGGACTCGACGGTCGCCTCGCCGCCGGCCAGGTCGCAGAGCCGCTCGACGACCGTGTCCACGAGGTCACTGCCGGCACTGGTGGCCGACCAGGCGTAGTCGACGCCGCGGCCGAGCTGGACGACGAGACTGGTGCCGGCGAACGACACCCCGCGGGCCCGGATGCCGGGTGCAACGACGGCCTGCTCGGTGAGCAGCTGCGGGGTGAAGTACCCCGTCTGCGGGCCGAAGACCACCCGGGGGTGGCCGTCGACGGTCCGGTCACCGGCGACCAGCGCGGCGTTGCTCATCATGTCGGGCACGCCACCGAGGTCGATCGGCCCGAACGGCCCCTGGACGACCGTCGCGCGGTCCTGGGTGCCGAACCGGCCCTGGAGCGATCCCAGCCCTGGGTCGGGCAGCCCGCCGTTACCGGCATCGGCGCCGGTGCCGGGCGCGGTCGGACCGTCGAGGTCGGGCAGCGCCACCCCGGGCAGCGTCGGGTCCACCGGGCCGCTGCCGTACGGCGCCGGCGTGCTCGCCGTGGTGGGTGCCTCCGGGTCGTCGGCCAGGGCGAGGTCGTCGAAGATCCGCTTGGCCTCGTCGGCGCCGAAGCGCGCCTCGAGCTGCTGCAGCCAGCGCGCGTTCGCGAACTCCGCACCGCCGCCCTTGCCGAAGATGCCGCCCACCAGGGACGCCACGTAGACGACGTCGGCGCGGGTCCAGGGCTCGGGCTTCTTCTGCAGCGCCGCGTACTCGGCCGGGCACTCCGGACCGGTCACCACGGCCGGGCACAGCTCCTGCTGCGCGGCGTTGATGCCGGCGATGTAGGCGTCGAGCGCGGCCACGAGGCGCCGGCCCTCGGCACCGAAGCGCTCGGCGGCCTGGTCGATCTGGGCCGCGGCCTCCTCAGGCGTGTAGAACGCCGCCCGCAGCTGCTCCTGGTCCATCGCCACGTTGGCCTCGTCCGGGCCGAGGAACTCCGCGGCCCGGGCGGCGCCGACGTGACGCAGCAGGTCCATGAGGAACATCCGGTCCTTGGTACCGGCGTAGCCGGAGCCGAACGCCGCGTCCTCCCGGGTCTTGCCCTCGATGTAGGGCACCGCGAAGGAGTCCCAGCGGATGATGACGCCGAACTTCGGCCGGTCCGTGCGGACTGCGTCCCTGTTGCTGAGCGTCAGCGGGGCGTCCTTGTAGAACGCCGAGAGCTGTCCGTCGGTCAGCCCGCCGAGATCGGCGTGGTTGAGCGCGTCGTACATCTCGAGCTGGTCGGCGAAGTTGGCCGGAGCATTCTGGCCGTCGACCGCCACCCGGCCCTGCGGATCTCCGGCGGCGACCTGCGCCGCCTCGGCGGCATTGATCGACCCCGACTGGCCGGGCGGGAGGATGTTGCGCACGCCGGGGTACTCCCCCGGGCCGGCCGGCGTGGCACCCGCCGGAGCCATCACCCCGGCCAGGACGGCCGTACCGAGTGCCACGATCGCCAGCCTGCGCATGCGCCTACCTCCGGGTGCGGGTGTCGTGCCGTGTGAACGACGACACACCCCGGACGGTTACGCGCGGGTAACTTACGGCCGATCAGGTTCCCTGCACCGCGCTGACGTGCGCTTCCACGGTCGGCTTGTCGACGCCGAGACCGGCCAGCACCCCGGTTCCGTCGTCGGCCTCCAGGACGGCGAGCAGCACGTGGCCGGTCCCGATCGCGGGCGATCCCAGCCGCAGCGCCTCCCGGAACGTGAGCTCGAGGGCGCGGCGGGCGTGCGCGTCGAACGGGACGAGGGCGGGCATCTGCTCCGAGCGGGCAGGCAGTGTCGCGGTCGCCGTCCGGCGGGCGTCGTCCAGGTCGATCCCCTGGGCCGCGATCGCCGCCGCCGACGTGCTGTCCGGGTCGGCCACCAGCCCGAGCACGAGGTAGGCGACGCCGATCGTCTCGTTCCCCGCCGTCCGGGCCTCCTCCTGCGCGCGGACGACCACGGCCCGCGCCCGGTCGGTGAACCGGCTGAACCCCTCGCTCGGATCGGGCGCGCCCTTCGCGACGAAGCGCTGCTGCGCGGCCTGCTTGCTGACCCCCATGCTGCTGCCGATGTCGGCCCCGGAGGCCCCGGACCGCGAGGGCAGTCGGGCGAGGCGGGGCCGGAGGCTCCCCGCGGGCGACGGCGGATGGGCTCAGTTTCGATCGGGGACGGCTCCTGGCCGCGGTTGGAGCCCGGAGGGCGACAGTGTGCTCAGAAGCGGGCGGGCTCGGTGTAGCTGCCCCACTCGGCACGCAGGGCGTCGCAGATCTCGCCGAGCGTGGCCTCGGCCCGGACGGCGTCGAGCATCGCCGGGAGCATGTTCGCCTCCGTGCGGCCCACCTCGACCATGTGAGCGACGGCGGCACGCGCGGCGTCGTCGTCCCGGCTCGTCCGGCGCCCGGCCAGCTCGGCCTTCTGATCGATCTCCACCTGATGGCTGACGCGGAGGATGTCGAGCTTGTCGTGGGCCTCCACCGAGCCGGTCAGGGTGTTGACGCCGACGACCTTCTTGTCGCCCTTCTCCAGCGCCCGCTGGTAGACGAACGCGGCCTCGGCGATCTCGCCGGTGAACCAGCCGTCCTCGATGCCGCGCAGGATGCCGGACGTCATGGGATAGGGCGAGGCGCCGTCGGACATCTCCCGGATGCGGGTGAAGATCTCCTCGGCCTGGCGCTCCAGCTCGTCGGTGAGCGCTTCGACGTACCAGGAGCCGCCGAGCGGGTCGGCCACGTTCATGACCCCCGTCTCCTCCATGATCAGCTGCTGGGTGCGCAGGGCGATCTGGGCGGCCTTCGCACTCGGCAGCGCCAGCACCTCGTCGAGTGCGTTGGTGTGCAGCGACTGGGTGCCGCCGAGGATCGCGGCCAGGGCCTCGACCGCCGTCCGGGTGATGTTGTTGTCCGGCTGCTGGGCGGTCAGCGAGACGCCGGCGGTCTGGGTGTGGAAGCGGAGCTGCTGGGCCTTGTCGGTCGTCGCGCCGTAGACGTCGCGCAGCCACCGGGCCCAGATCCGGCGGGCGGCGCGGAACTTGGCGATCTCCTCGAAGAAGTCCAGGTGGGAGTCGAAGAAGAACGACAGCCCGGGCGCGAACTGCTCGATGTCCAGGCCGCGGGACAGGCCCAGCTCCACATAGGCGAACCCGTCGGCGAGGGTGAAGGCGAGCTCCTGCGCGGCGGTCGAGCCGGCCTCCCGGATGTGGTAGCCGGAGACCGAGATCGGCTTGTAGGCCGGGATGTTCTCGGCGCAGTACTCCATGAGGTCGCCGATCAGGCGCAGGTGCGGCTCGGGTGCGAAGAGCCACTCCTTCTGCGCGATGTACTCCTTGAAGATGTCGGTCTGCAGGGTGCCGTTGAGCTTGCCGATGTCGACGCCCTGCCGCTCGGCGGCGACCAGGTACATGCAGAACACCGGGACGGCGGGGCCGCTGATGGTCATCGACGTCGTGGTCTCGTCGAGCGGGATGTCGGCGAAGAGGACGTCCATGTCGGCGACGGTGTCGATCGCGACGCCGCAGTGGCCGACTTCGCCGAGCGCCCGCGGGTCGTCGGAGTCCTTGCCCATGAGCGTGGGCATGTCGAAGGCGACGGATAATCCGCCCCCGCCCTCGGCCAGGATCATCTTGTAGCGCTCGTTGGTCTGCTGGGCGTTGCCGAATCCGGCGAACTGCCGGATGGTCCAGGCCCGGCCGCGGTACCCGGTGGCGTGCAGGCCGCGGGTGAACGGGAACTCACCCGGATAGCCGATCCGCTCGAAACCGGGGACGGCCGACTCGTCGGAGGGGCCGTAGACCGGGTCCACCTCGACGCCGGAGAGCGTGGTGAAGTCCGCGTCCCGGACCTTGCCCCCACTGAGCGCCGCGTCGTACCGCTGCTGCCACCGCTGCCGGGCGTCCTGGGTCATGCCCTAGATAGTAGGACGTCCAACTATCCTTCGTCGATCGTCACGTCGGCCACGTCACCCGCGCCGAGCCGGACCCGGCGGAGGATGTCGAAGAGGTCGGCCCGCTCGCCCTCGGGCAGGTCGCCGAGGCCGAAGTCGAGGCCCGTCAGAGCGCTCGTCGCCTTCTCCACGACCGCGCGCCCGTCCTCGGTGATGCCGGCCAGCACCCCTCGGCCGTCGTCCGGATTGGGCCGGCGGCGCACGTAGCCCGCGGCCGCCAGCCGGTCGATCGCGTTCGTGACGCTCGTCGGGTGGACCATCAGGCGACTGCCGATCACCTTCAGCGGCAGTTCCCCGGTGCGACTGAAGGTGAGCAGGACCAGCACCTCGTACCGGGCGAAGGTGAGCTCGTGGGGCTTGAGGACCTCGTCGAAGCGGGCGAGCAGGATCTGCTGCACGCGGAAGACCGAGGTCGCGGCCCGCATCGACGACGCGGGGCCGAACCGCTTCTCCCACGTCTGCCCCGCCCGTTCGATCGGGTCGAAGGGCAGTCCCAGCGGTCGGACCATGCCCGGCACGCTACCGGGGCAGGCCCCGACGACGGCCGAGGGAGGAGCAGTGCCCGAGGACGGCGGCGACATCTCGACGTGTCGACACGAGCTATCCGGGCCGGCGCCGGGACTCGATGACGCCGTCGCTCTGCAGGTGCGTCCGGAGCAGGTCCATGTCTCCCCCGACGTCGGACTCCTCCAGGACCGCCGTCCCCCGGCCCGGCTCGTCGGGCAGGTCGACCTCGTACCGGAAGGCGTCGGGATGGGGCGGCACTCCGGCGGGAGCGCCCCACGGCAGGGCCTCGAGAGCGCCCTCCAGCCGCGTCGCGTCGGAGGCCGGCAGCTGGGCCGTGTCCAGTTCCGCCGCGAGGGCGATGTTTCCCGCTATGCCGCCCACACGGCGGACCCGGATGCGCACCGGCTCAGAGTGGCACCTGCACCGCTTCCCAGGACCCGCGCACGGCGTCGGCCTCGGAACTCGTCTGGCCGTAGATCATCAGGGCGTTGCGCAGGGTCAGCCGCGCGAACTCCTGGAAGGTGGCCGTCGGGGTGAGCCGGGCATCGCGCAGGGCCGCGTACCAGATCGGGCCGGCCGCGTCCCACGCGTTCCCACCCAGGGTCGTCGCGAGCACGTAGAAGGCGCGGTTCGGGATGCCCGAGTTGGTGTGCACGTCTCCCCCGGGGACGTAGTCGTCCATCGTCGCCGGCTGGTCGTCGTGCGGGTTGGCCTGCCCGGGGTCCTTCATCGATCGCAGCGCCGGCTGGAGCGCCGGACCCACGATGTCGGCGCCGATGAGCCAGTCCGAGGTGGTGACGTCCTGACCGAGGGCGCGCTGCTTGACCTGGATCCCGAACACGTCGGAGACGGACTCGTTGAGCGCGCCCGACTGTCCGGAGTAGACGAGGTTGGCCTCGTACTGCGTCACGCCGTGGGTGAGCTCGTGGCCGATGACGTCGACCCCCGCCGTGGTCCGGGTGAGCATCTGCCCGTCGCCGTCGCCGAAGAACATGGCGCGGCCGTCCCAGAACGCGTTCGGATAGTTCTCGCCCTGGTGCACGCAGCCGTGCAGCGTCCGGCCCTGCCCGTCGATGGAATCCCGCTGGAACGTCGACCAGTAGTACTCATACGTCCGCCCGAGGCCTTCATAGGCCTCGGTGGCCGCGATGTCGTCGGTCTCGGGCTGGCCCTCGGCGCGCACCACGCGCCCGAGCGTCTGGCTCGAGCCGTGCTCCTGGTCGTAGATCGTCCGGTTCGGTGCGCCGCCGATGCGGGCGAACGTCACCGGGGCGGTCGTGCGACCGCCCGTCCGGGACGCCGACTCCGCCCGGGCGATGCGGAAGCGAGCGTCGATCCTGAGGGCGTCCAGCGCCGACGCCCGTAGGTCCGGGTCGTCCGACCGGGCCAGCCTGTCCAGCACGTTCGGCGGCAGGATGCACCGCAAAGGATTGTGTTCGCGCACTGTGTCCCCCAGCTCCGCACGGCGCCCGGGCCCGGAACCGGGCCCGCGGCTGGAGCTACCCGACCGCCGAACGGGCCCCGCTGTCAACGAGTTCCGGCGCGCCGCATATCCGTTTCAGCGCGCCGTCCGTTCAGCGCGCCGGGGGGCGCAGCGGCGGGACCTTCCGGACGCCGAAGACCTCGCGCAACGCCACGCGCGCCGCGTTGTCCCCGCATTGGCCGTGCACCGCGGGCCCGGGCGGAGTGGCGGCCGAGGCGAGGTACGTCCCGGGCACCGGCGTCTTGTAGGTGTTCCACCGCGGCACCGGGCGGGCCAGCATCTGCCGGAACGACGCCTCGCCGTTGGAGATGTCCCCGCCGACGTGGTTCGGGTTCCACGCCTCCATCTGCACGGCGTTCTTCGTGACCCGCTCGACCACGGTGTCCCGGAACCCCGGCGCGAAGCGCTCCACCTGGTTCTCGATCGCCTCGGTCATGTCGCCGTCCGAACCGTGCGGGACGTGCACGTAGGCCCAGAAGATGTGCCCGCCCTCGGGTGCCCGGGTCGGGTCGACCACGGTCGGCTGGACGGCGAGGACATAGGGCTTGTCGGTCAGCCGCCCGTGCGCGGGCGCCGCCTCGCCGGCCAAGGTCTCCTCCAGCGTGCCGGCGATGTGGATGGTCCCGGCCCGCCGGACCTCGGCGTTCGTCCACGGCACCGGCTCCGAGAGCACCCAGTCGACCTTGAACACCCCGGGGCCGTGCTTGTAGCGCGACACCCACTTCTTGTAGCCCTCGTTGACCCGGTCGCCGGCCATCGCGACGAAGGCGCGGGGCGTGGTGTCGAGCAGGACCGCCGGCACCCCCTCGAACTCGCGCAGGTCGGTCACCTCGTGCCCGGTGACGACCTCGCCGCCCTGCTCCTCGAGCGCGGCCACCATCGCGTCGGCCAGTGCCTGCGAGCCCCCCTCGACCAGCGGCCAGCCCACGTGGTGGGCGAGCATGCCGAGGAGCATCCCCAGGCTGGCGGTCAGCGGGCGGGCGAGATCGAGCATGCCGTGGGCCGCGGCGCCGGCGAGCAGCGCCTGCCCCTCGGTCGTGTCGAAGTACCGGCGGGCCAGCCAGCGCACGTTCGGCAGCCCGTTGAGGGCGAAGTGGACGATCTGCGGCGCGCTCTTCGTCGGCGGACGGCGCAGCCGGCTGGTGAGGAAGAAGTCGATGACGTCGGTGCCGTGCTCGACGAGGGGCTCGAACAGCCGGCGGTAGGCCGCCGCGTCCGTCCCGAGCCCCGCCGCGGTCTCCTCCAACGAGCGCCGCGACACCGCGGCGCGACCGCCGTCCAGGGGGTGGGCGTAGCTGATCTCCGGCTGCACGAGCCGCACGCCGCGGCTGGGCAGGTCGAACTCCCGGAAGAACGGCGCCGCGGCGGCCATCGGCTGCACGGTCGAGCAGACGTCGTGCCGGTAGCCCGGTCTGGTCAGCTCCTCGGTGCGCATGCCGCCGCCGGGACGGTCGGCCTGCTCGAGCACCTGCACCCGGAGCCCGGCGGCGGCCAGCCGGAGGGCGGCGGCCAGCCCGTTCGGTCCCGATCCGACGACGACGGCGTCGGCCTTGCCGTTCACTGCCGTGGCCCGTTCACCCGGTCATCCTCGCCGTGCCGGCGTGGTGCCGCCTGTCAGAGCTCGGCGAGCAACTCGTCGGCGGCGCGGAAGGGGTCGGTCTCCCCCGCGACGACGGACCCGGCGAGGGCGCCGAGCGCGGCCGAGCCGTGCACGTCGCCCATCCGCTCCCGCAGGGTGGCCAGCGCGATGGCCTCGATCTCGCGCGCCGCCCGCTCCTCGCGGCGGCGGTTGCCCTCGCCCGACGACTCGAGCCAGACGCGGTGCTCCTCGATCTTCTCGAGCACCGTGTCGATGCCGTTGTCGGTCTCGCGCGAGGCGACCGTCCGGCAGATCGGCGGCCGCCAATGACCCGCCTCGGAGTGCCGGCCGCCCAGGGACTGCATGTACCGCAGGTCGCGGACGGTCTGGTCGGCGCCGTCCCGGTCGGCCTTGTTGACGACGAACAGGTCGGCCACCTCGAGGATCCCGGCCTTCGCCGCCTGGATCCCGTCGCCCATCCCCGGCGCGACCAGGACCAGGGTGGTGTCGGCGAGCGAGGCGATCTCGAGTTCGGACTGGCCCACGCCGACCGTCTCGATGAGGACGACGTCAGAGCCGGCCGCGTCGAGGACGCGCAGCGCCTGCGGGGTGGCCCAGGCCAGTCCCCCGAGGTGCCCACGGGAGGCCATCGACCGGATGTAGACGCCGCTGTCGCCGGCGTGGTCCTGCATCCGCACCCGGTCGCCGAGCAGCGCTCCGCCGGAGAACGGCGACGACGGGTCGACGGCGAGCACGCCGACGCGCTTGCCGGCCGCGCGGAAGGCCCGCACGAGCGCCGTCGTCGTCGTCGACTTGCCGACACCGGGGGAACCGGTGAGCCCGATGACCTGCGCGTGGCCCGTGTGCGGCGACAGCGCGGCGGCCACCTCGCGCAGCGCCGGACTGGCGTCCTCGACCAGCGAGATCAGCCGCGCCACCGAGCGCGCGTCACCCTCCCGGGCGCCCGCGACCAGGGCCGGGACGTCGGCCGTCCGCCGGCCCCGCCGCCCAGCGAGGGTGGCGGCGGCCGGCGTCCGGATCGCGGTCTCTTCGATCAACGAGCGGGCACGTGCAAGATCAGGGCGTCGCCCTGACCACCACCACCGCACAGGGCGGCAGCCGCCACCCCGCCGCCACGGCGGCCGAGCTCGAGGGCCGCGTGCAGCACGATGCGGGCACCGCTCATGCCCACCGGGTGGCCCAGCGCGATCGCGCCACCGTTGACGTTGACCTTCTCGGGGTCGATGCCGAGCTCGCGGGTGGACACGATGCCGACCGCGGCGAAGGCCTCGTTGAGCTCGACCAGGTCGAGGTCCTTGGGGTCGATGCCCTCGCGCTCGCAGGCCTTGACGATGGCCCGCGAGGGCTGCGTCTGCAGGGTCGCGTCCGGCCCGGCGACGACGCCGTGCGCGCCGATCTCTGCCAGCGGGGTCAGGCCCAGCTCGGCGGCCTTCTCGGCGCTCATGACCACGACCGCGCACGCGCCGTCGGAGATCTGCGACGCCGACGCGGCGGTGATCGTGCCGTCCTTCGCGAACGCGGGCTTCAGCTTCGACAGGCTCTCGGCCGTCGTGTCGGCCCGGATGCCCTCGTCCTCGCGGAACTCGATCGGGTCACCCTTGCGCTGCGGGATGAGCACCGGGGTGATCTCGTCGTCGAACAGGCCGTTCTTCTGCGCCGCGGCGGCCTTCTGGTGGCTGGCCGCGGCGAACTCGTCCTGCTCCTCGCGGGTCAGGTCGTAGCGCGCGTTGGCCTCCTCGGTGAGTGCACCCATCGCCACCTGGTCGAAGGTGTCGGTCAGCCCGTCGTGGGCCATCGAGTCGATCAGCTTGGTGTCGCCGTACTTCGTGCCGGTACGGGAGTTGGCCAGCAGGTGCGGCGCCTGGGTCATCGACTCCATGCCGCCGGCCACGACGATCTCGAACTCGCCGGCGCGGATGAGCTGGTCGGCCAGCGCGATCGCGTCGATGCCGGACAGGCAGACCTTGTTCAGCGTGAACGACGGCACCGACATCGGGATGCCGCCGGCGACCGCGGCCGGGCGGGCGGGGTTCTGCCCGGCGCCGGCCTGGATGACGTGGCCCATGATCACGTAGTCGACCTGGTCGCCGGAGATGCCGGCCCGCTCCAGGGCCGCCTTGATCGCCACCCCGCCGAGATCGGCCGCCGAGAAGTCCTTGAGCGAGCCGAGCAGCCGGCCCATCGGGGTACGGGCGCCGCTGACGATGACCGAGCGGGACATGGGCTGCCTCCTGTGCCGGGTCGCCCACGGTGGCGACCGCAATGTCGGTGCCGCCGCGCGATACGCGGCGTCGATCTCCGAAGAGGATAGGACGCCGCGGTCGGACCGGTCACTGGCGTGACCGGGGTCTCAGGCCGAGTTTGATTGTGCGCTACCGGGTAGGGCGCAATGGACCACTCGTCCGCAAAGAGAGGGAGACCCCATGCCCCGCCTGACCGTCGGCACCGAGAACGGCCAGCCCATCGAACTCCACTACGAGGACCACGGCACCGGACGGCCCGTCGTCCTGATCCACGGATGGCCACTGTCCGGCCGCTCGTGGGAGGCCCAGGTGCCCGCGCTCGTCGACGCCGGCCACCGGGTCGTGACCTACGACCGCCGAGGCTTCGGCGACTCGTCGCAGCCCTGGACCGGCTATGACTACGACACCTTCACCGCGGACCTGCACGCACTCCTCGAGCACCTCGACCTGCGCGACGTCGCTCTCGTCGGCTTCTCGATGGGCGGCGGCGAGGTCGTGCGCTACCTGGCCACGTACGGGCCCGAGCGGGTCAGCCGGACCGTCCTGGCGTCGGCCGTCCCGCCGTTCCTCTACACGTCCGTCGACAACCCCGACGGCGGCCTGGACGACGCCACGATCGCGCAGTTCGAGGACGGCGTGCGCACCGACCGCCCCGCCTTCCTGGACGGGTTCACCGCGGACTTCTTCAACGCCGGCGGCAAGGGCCTGCTCGGCTCGAAGTCCGGCGAGGTCAGCGAGCAGCAGCGGCAGTACGCCCTGCGCATCGCGGAGTTCGCCTCGCCCAAGGGCACGCTGGACTGCATCGCCGCGTTCGGCCGTACCGACTTCCGCGGCGACGTCGCGAAGGTCACCGTGCCGACCCTGGTCATCCACGGGGACTCCGACGCGATCGTGCCCTTCGAGGTCAGCGGCAAGCGGTCGCACGAGCTCATCCCGGACAGCGAGCTGGTCGTCATCGAGGGCGGCCCGCACGGCATCAACGCCTCGCACCCGGAGCAGTTCAACAGCGCGCTGGTCGGCTTCCTCGCCCGCTGACCACACCGGCTCGTCGTCCCCGCCACACGGTCCAGTGCGGCGGGGACATCGGCGTCGCGCACCCTCGAGCTGACGTCTCAGACGTCTTTCGGCAAGATGCCCGCGTGACCACTGACGCGAGTACCGGCCTGCCGGCCGAGCTGTTCACGACCATCGACCACGTCGGCATCGCCGTGCCCGACCTCGACGAGGCGATCGCCTTCTACGCCCAGGCCTTCGGGGTGCACTCCGTGCACGAGGAGACCAACGAGGAACAGGGCGTCCGCGAGGCGATGCTCGCCGTCGGCGACGGGAGCACGCGCATCCAGCTGCTCGCGCCGCTGACGCCCGAGTCGACGATCGCCAAGTTCATCGGTCGCTCCGGCCCCGGCCTCCAGCAGCTGGCCTTCCGCGTCGAGGACGTCGAGGCGGCCAGCGCGACCCTGCGCGAGCGCGGTCTGCGACTGCTCTACGACACCCCCCGGCGCGGCACCGCCGACAGCCGGGTGAACTTCGTCCACCCGAAGGACGCCGGCGGTGTGCTCGTCGAGCTGGTGCAGCCGGCCGCCTCGGCGCACTAGCCGGCTCGACGGCACGGTTACCCACCGGTAACATGCGTCGCCAGGCACTGCTGCCCGCGCTGCCACCGCACCGCCCTCCGCGCCAACGACGACCCGGGAGACCTGTGTGAACGAGATCAGGGACGCCATCCTTGCCGGCCAGTTCGACGCCGTGGGGGGCCTGGCCGTGCCGGAGTCCTACCGCGCCGTGCTCGTGCGCAAGGACGAGCAGGACATGTTCGAGGGCATGCCCACCAAGGAGAAGGACCCGCGCAAGTCGCTGCACGTGGAAGAGGTCCCCACCCCCGAGCTCGGTCCGGGCGAGGCGATCGTCGCCGTGATGGCGTCCTCGGTGAACTACAACACCGTCTGGACGTCGATCTTCGAGCCGGTCTCGACCTTCGGGTTCCTCGAGCGCTACGGAAAGCTCTCCGAGCTCACCAAGCGGCACGACCTGCCTTACCACGTGGTGGGCTCCGACCTGGCCGGCGTCGTCCTGCGGGTGGGGCCGGGTGTGAACAAGTGGAAGCCCGGCGACGAGGTCGTGGCGCACTGCCTGTCCGTCGAGCTCGAGGACCCGGCCGGTCACGACGACACGATGATGGATCCGCAGCAGCGGATCTGGGGCTTCGAGACCAACTTCGGCGGCCTGGCCGACCTCGCCCTGGTCAAGAGCAACCAGCTGATGCCCAAGCCGGCTCACCTCAGCTGGGAGGAGGCGGCCGCCCCCGGGCTGGTCAACTCCACCGCCTACCGCCAGCTGGTCAGCCACAACGGCGCCAACATGAAGCAGGGCGACGTCGTCCTGATCTGGGGCGCCTCCGGCGGCCTGGGCTCCTACGCCACGCAGATGGCGCTCAACGGCGGCGCCATCCCGGTCTGCGTCGTGAGCAGCCCGGAGAAGGCGGGGATCGTCCGCTCCCTAGGGGCCGAGCTGATCATCGACCGCTCCGAGGAGGGCTACCAGTTCTGGAAGGACGAGAACAACCAGGACCCCAAGGAGTGGCAGCGCCTGGGCAAGAAGATCCGTGAGCTCACCGGTGGCGACGACGTCGACATCGTGTTCGAGCACCCCGGTCGGGACACCTTCGGCGCGAGCGTCTACGTCGCCAAGAAGGGCGGCACGATCGTCACCTGCGCCTCGACCACCGGCTACATGCACCAGTTCGACAACCGCTACCTCTGGATGAACCTCAAGCGGATCATCGGCTCGCACTTCGCCAACTACAAGGAGGCGTGGGAGGCCAACCGGCTCATCGACCGGGGCCTGATCCACCCCACGCTGTCGAAGGTCTACTCGATGGAGGACGTCGGGCAGGCCGCGTACGACGTCCACCGCAACCTGCACCAGGGCAAG
The DNA here is from genome assembly GCF_004570875.1 of Blastococcus sp. CT_GayMR16. Lineage (GTDB taxonomy): Bacteria > Actinomycetota > Actinomycetes > Mycobacteriales > Geodermatophilaceae > Blastococcus_B. Next base: position 119,663 of record NZ_SPQK01000005.1, read on the forward strand.
GTCGGTGTGCTGACCCTCGCTCCCGAGGAGGGGCTCGGCGTGCGCGACCAGGAGAAGCGCGAGAAGCACCTGACGGCGATCAACCGCTTCCGCGGGGTCTGAGGGAGGTGCCCCGTCCCGGCCCCCGGGACGGGGCCACGGTGCTCAGTTGTCCCACTGGCACCGGATATCTCCCCGACACGCTGACGAGCGTTTGAGCGTCTGCGAGGATGAGTGCATGACCGACCCCCGCCACGATTCGCTGCCGATGCACGAGGCTCAGCACTCGTTCGACGTAGTGCTGCGGGGGTACGACCGCAGTCAGGTCGCCGACACGATCGAACGCCTCGAGGCCGACTTCCGGATCGCTCTCGCCGACCGCGACGCCGCCGTCTCCCGGTCCGCCGACATGGCCGGCCAGCTGTCGGCCCTGCACGGCGAGATCGAGTCGCTGCGCCGCAAGGCCGCCACGGCCTCGGCCCCCACCTTCGAGAACATCAGCGAGCGCATCCAGCACATGCTGCAGCTCGCCGAGGAGGAGGCCGGGGAGATCCGCCGGGCCGCCGAGCTCGACGCGCACGCCGTCCGCGAGCAGACCGCCGCCGAGGAGCGCGCGCTGCTGGAGCGGCACGCCGCGGGTCAGGCCGAGGTCGAGCGGATGCTCGCCGAGGCGCGCCAGACCGCCGAGCAGATCGCGCAGAAGGCCCAGCAGCGGGCCGACGAGCTCGTGGGCAAGGCGCAGGAGCGGGTGGCCCGGCTCGACGCCGAGTCGCAGGCGCGCCGGGCCAAGGTCGAGGAGGACTTCGACATCGCCCAGCGCTCCCGCCGCGCCGAGGCCGCCCGCATCGAGGAGGACCGCGAGCGCGTGTCCACCGAGGCCGCCCGGCAGCGGATCGCCGCCGCCGAGCAGCACGCCGCGCAGCTCATCGCCGACGGCGAGGCCAAGGCCGAGGCCATCCGCGGGATCCGCGACGAGCTGACCGGCCGACTGCTGCAGGCTCGTCAGCTGCTCACCTCGCTCCCCGACCTGGGCGACCGGCCGCAGCAGGCCGAGGCACCCCAGGCTCCGGTTGCGGCCCCCGAGCCCGAGCGGCGTCCGCAGCCGGGTCCGCAGGCAGCTCCACCCGCGGCACCCCCGCAGCCCGCGACCCAGGCCGTCCCGCAGGCCGTGCGCGCCGAGGGTGAGGCTGCCGCGGCTCGGCAGCCCACGCGGACCGAGCCGGCCACCCGGCAGCTCCCGATGCCCCCGCGCGGCAACGGCTCGACCGCCGCATCGGTCGGCCCGTCGACCCAGGCCATCGACCAGCCGGCACAGACGCGACACTGACGGCGAGCGAGCACCGCTCGTCCTCCGCCGTGAGCCCAGCCGCTGACGGCGCCGCCGAAAGGGGAACGTGACCTTTCAGTCGACGCCACCGCTCCGCCCCGGCGCACACCGGGCTCCGACGCGGTGGCTCCTGCGGCTCGGGGTCCTCTGCTCGGTCGCGGTGGTTGCCGTCGCCGCCGTCGTCGTGGTGGTCGCGCTGCGTCGCGAGACCACCACACAGTCCCCGGCCGCATCGGAACGGAGCGATGCGGCCTCGGCGGACGTCGTGCGGTGGGTCGAGACGGAGCTGCCGGCCGAGACTCCGGTACGCGCAGCGGGAGACGTACTGGGCGGCCTGACCGCGGCCGGTGGCGGCGACCGGTTCCGACCGCAGGAGAGCGGCGCGCCCGGGGGGCTGCTCGTCGTCCGTGGAGAGCAGCCACCGGGTTCGGCGGTGCTCGCCCGCTTCGGGGGAACGGCGGCAGGCGCTCTCGCCCTCGTCGACCCGAACCCCGGCCGGCCCACGGCGGAGCAACTGGAGCGACGGCAGCGCCTGTGCGCGGCCATCCTGGCCAATCCCGGCACGGGTGCGACCGGACGATCGGCGGACGTCCTCCGGTCTGCGGCCGTCGACGCCCGGCTGCTCGGTCTCCTCGCTGCCCTGGTGGCGCAGCTCGGCGCCGGTGTCGCCGACTTCCCGCAGCCTCCGGGCGAACCTGCCGACGGCCCGCCGGCCCGCCGCCTGCTCATCGACCGCGTCGGTACCGCGACGGTCGGGCCGGGCGAGGCTGCCGCCGACCGCCTCGTGGATTTCCTCCGGGCCCAGCTGCCCCCGTTCGCCCCGGACGACGTCGAGGTCACCGACGAGGGCGTCCTCGTCGGGTTCCGCTACGAGTCCTCGCCGGACGCGGTGGTCGAGGCGAACACTCCGTGACCGCGACACGCCACAGCGACAGGTGTGCCCCCGGCCCCAGGGGTAGGTGGACCACGACCGCCGTCACCGACGGACCGACAGTGTGCGGAGGCCCACGATGAGAGCGCTACGGGCAACAGGAGCGGCGGTCCTGATGGCCGGCGGAGTGATCGCCGGCTGGGCGGTACCGGCGGCCGCGGCCGAGGACACGGGGCTGCTGCGGCTGGCCCACCTCTCCCCCGATACGCCCGCGGTCGACGTCTACGTGGACTCCGTCGCCGACCCGGCGGCCAGGATCACGCTGACGGGCGTCGACTACGGCACCGTCTCTGAGTACCAGGACGTCCCCACCGGCGCGTACACGGTGAGCATGCGGCCCACCGGCGCCGACCCTGACACGCCTCCGGTGCTGTCGACGATCGTCGAGGTCTCGGGTGACAGCGCTCGCACCGTGGCCGGGGTCGGCCTGTTCGCCTCGCTCGGGCTGGAGATCATCGACGACTCGCTGGCGACCCCGCCGAGCGGGCAGGCCCGGATCCGCGTGCTCGCGGGCGCCTCGAACGCCCAGACGGTGGACGTCGCGACCGTCGACGGCACGACCGTCGCGTCGGGGCTCCCCTTCGCCACGACCAGCGACTACGTCGACGTGCCGGCCGGCGCGACGACCCTGCGGGTCTCGGCCGGCGGCGAACCGCCCACCGAGCTGCCGGTGGACGTCGCAGCGGGTGCCGTCTACAGCCTGGTGGTGCTGGACTCCGACGGCAGCGGGCTGAGCGTCCGGCCGGTGCTCGACGCCGCGAGCCCCGGCATCGTCCCCGCGGGTGGGGTCGAGACAGGGGCAGGTGGTACCGCGGGCGGCGACCTCCCCGTCGGTGTGATCGCCGCGGCCCTGGCTTCGGGCGGTGCGGCGCTGGCCCTCGGCCTCCGCTCGCGTCGGGGCCGGATGCGCTACGGGGCCCATTCCCGGTGACGCCCAGGTCGCCGCGGGGCCGGCACCGGTCGCACCGCACGGCCGGCCCGGCCGTGCGGCGCGCGTTCCTGACCGCTTCGGCTGCGCTCGGCCTGGTGCTGTCCCTGCCGGGCGCCCAGGTCACGAACCCGGTGGCCCCGGCCGCGTCGTCTGCACCGGTGCCGGACAGCCCCCGGCGGGTCACCCTCGCCGACGCGGGTCCCCCCGGGGCGATCGCTGCCCCCGTCCGGGTGCACATCCCGTCGATCGGCGTGGACAGCGCGCTGCTGCGACTCGGTGTCGACGACGCCGGCGCCCTCCTTCCCCCGGACGACTTCGGCCAGGCCGGCTGGTTCCCTGCCGGTCCCGTCCCCGGCGACATCGGCCCGGCCGTCATCGCCGGTCACGTGGACTCCTTCGCCGGGCCGGCCGTGTTCTTCCGGCTCCGCGAGCTGGCCGACGGGGACGAGGTCCGGGTCGACCGCGCCGATGGCACGACGATCCGCTTCACCGTGACCGCGACGCACCGGTATCCGAAGGACGAGTTCCCCACCGAGGACGTCTACGGCCCGACGCCGCGCGCCGAGCTCCGGCTGATCACCTGCGGCGGAGACTTCGACCGGTCCGCGCGGAGCTATCGGGACAACGTGGTGGTCTACGCCAGCCGAGTCTGACGACGGACCCCGTCCCCCTCACCCCTCGCACGCTCGGGGGCGAGCCTCGGGAGGGGGCCGCTAACGGCGGTTACTGCGGGACCGCCAGCAGGCGGTGTGCCAGTGCCGCCGCCAGTCGGCCGACGACTCGGTGTCCCACGGGTCGAGGTCGGAGTCGCGCGGATAGGCCGGCCAGGTCACCACGTGCGGCGTCCCGGGACGGATCTCCTGGTCGCAGCCCGGGCAGCGGTAGGTCTTGCCGGTCGCGGCCCCGGTGATCGCGCGGACGACCCAGTCGCCGTCCGCGGCCTGCTCGACCTGCTCGGAGCGACGGGCCGGCTCCCGATCCGAGGATCGGGAGCCGGACCCGGACCGAGGGCCCGGCCGCCTGCGGGGCACCTGTCAGCGGCTGGCGTAGTCCCGGAAACCGCGGCCGGTCTTCCGGCCCAGGTAACCGGCGGTGACCAGGTGCTCCAGCAGCGGGGCCGGCGCGAAGCCCGGCTCGCGGAACTCCGTGTAGAGCTCCCGCTCGATGGCGAGGGAGACGTCGAGTCCGACGACGTCCAGCAGCTCGAACGGGCCCATCGGGTAGCCGCAGCCGACCTTCATCGCCGCGTCGATGTCGTCGGCGGTCGCGTAGTGCGCCTCGAGCATCTTCACCGCGTCGTTCAGATAGGGGAACAGCAGTGCGTTGACGATGAAGCCCGCACGGTCGGTGCAGGAGACCGCGTGCTTGCCCAGCTTCTCGCTGACCGCGTGCGCGGTGGCGGCGACGTCGGGCGCGGTGGAGATGGTGGACACCACCTCGACCAGCTTCATGACCTGTGCCGGGTTGAAGAAGTGCATCCCGACGACGTCCTGGGGGCGGCCGCTGGCCTTGGCGCACTCGATGACCGGGAGGCTGGAGGTGGTCGTGGCCAGCACCGCGCCGGGCTTGGCGATCTCACCGAGGTTGGCGAACAGCGCCTCCTTGACCGGCAGCGACTCGACGACGGCCTCGATGATCAGGTCGCGGTCGGCCAGCTCGTCGAGCGACGTCGTCCCGGTGACCCGCGCCAGGATCTCCTCGCGGCCGGCCTCGTCCAGCCGGCCGCGCGCGACCTGCTTGTCCAGCGACTTCGTCAGGGCCTTGCGGACCGCGTCGACCTTCTCCGTGGCCCGCGCGACGTAGCGCACGTCGTAGCCGCCCTTGGCGACGACCTCGATGATCCCGGTGGCCATCGTGCCCGAGCCGATGACGCCGACCGTCTGCACCGGACGCGCGCCCTCGGCGGCGCCACCGGCCGCCGGGGTGGCGGCGTCGTCCACGACCTCGGCGGAGCCCGGCTCGGCGTAGCTGTAGAAGCCGCGGCCGTTCTTCCGGCCGAGCAGCCCCGCGGTGACCATCTGCTTGATGATCGGGCTCGGCGCGTGCAGCCGGTTGCGCGACTGCTTGTACATCGTGTCGAGGATCTCGTAGGCGGTGTCGATGCCGATGAGGTCCATCAGGGCGAGCGGGCCCATCGGCAGGCCACAGCCGAGCCGCATGGCGGCGTCGATGTCCTCACGGCTGGCGTAGCGGTTCTCGTACATCGAGACGGCGTGGTTGAGGTAGCCGAACAGCAGGGCGTTGGCGATGAAGCCGGCCTTGTCGCCGATCGTGACGTCGACCTTGTCCAGGCGGGCGGCCAGTGCCTCGATGTCGTCGACGACCGACTGCTCGGTGACGACGCTGCGCACGACCTCGACCAGCTTCATGACCGGCGCCGGGTTGAAGAAGTGCATGCCGATGACCTTGTTCGGCCGCCCGGTCGCGACGGAGAGCTCGGTCACCGAGAGGCTCGAGGTGTTGGTCGCCAGGATGGTGTCGGGCGGACAGATCTTGTCCAGCTGCGCGAAGATCTCGGTCTTCAGCTCCATGCGCTCGGGCACGGCCTCGATGACGAGCTCGGCCGAGGCGAGGTCCTCCATCGAGCTGCTGAACCGGATCCGCTCGAAGATCGCGTCGCGGTCGGCCGGGTCGAGCTTGCCGCGGCTCACGGCGCGCTCGGTGGACTGCTCGACGTGCGCGCGGCCACGGGCCACCGCCTCGTCGTTGATCTCCACGGCGGTGACCGACAGGCCCGCCCGCGCGAGCACCTCGGCGATGCCGGCACCCATGGTGCCCAGCCCCACGACGCCGACCTCGTTCAGTTCTCTGGCCACGCTGCCACTCCTCCAGGTCAGGGATCGCAGGGAAGTCTCTCACCTCGGCGCGCCCGCGGCCCGTCTGGGGTTACCGGCCGGTAACCGGCGTCAGAGGCCGAGGGCGCCGTCCAGTCGTTCGATCGCCTCGGGCGTCGCCGTCCGCTCGGCGAACCGGACCACCTGGAGCGCGGCCGGGACCGGGAAGGGCGGCGCCAGGACGCCCCGGGCGAGACCGGAGGCGTAGCGGTCGAGCATCCGCACCGTGACCTGCCGGGCCTCCGGGGTCTGCTCCGCCAGCAGGACGGCGGCCTCCCACGCCTCCGCACGGGCCCGCTCCACCGCGAAGCCGAGGATCTCCTCGTCGATCCGGCCGAGCACCACGTCGAGCCCACCGAAGATCGGGGAGAGCTGGTTGAGGGCGCCCTGCAACCGGCAGAGGACGTCGAGGAGGACGTCGTTGACGCGCCCGAAATCGTCCGCCAGCCCGCCGATCTCCGCACCCGGGGCCGTCTCCGCCGCCGCGACCGCCAGGTCGAGATTGATGTGGGCGTTCACGCCGAGCAGCACGTGCTGGACGAGCACGAGGTCGGCGTCCTCGGTCGCCCGGAAGGCCAGCCGCCAGCTCCGTCCGCAGTCGCGCCCGTCGCGCCAGGCCGACAGCGCGGTCAGGTAGCGGCCCGCGAAGACGGCGTCGAATCGGCTCAGCCGGTCGGCGTCGTCGAAGAACCCGTCGGCTGTCCGCCGGGCGACCTCGGCGGTCACCTGCCGGTAGACCGCGGCGAACAGCCCGATCCGGTCGCCCGCCCGGGCCGCGTCGTCCACGACAGTGCGCAGCGCGGCGAGCACCTCGTCGATGGTCCGGGGCGGCGCGGCGGGCGCGACGGTCATGCACCCACCCTGGCGCGCCCCGGGGCGGTCGGGCCAGGGGTCCGTGCGCCCGGGCTCAGAACAGGGGTGCAGGGGCGGCCCGTGTCCCGACGACGCCCGTGAACGATGACGCTGCCGCCAGGCACCGCGCTCGCGCCCCGGATACGGTCCCGCCGTGGTCGCGATCCTCGTCACCGGCATGTCGGGAACGGGCACCTCGACGGCACTGGCCGAGCTGGCCCGACGGGGGTTCCGCGTCGTGGACACCGACTACGACGGTCTCAGCGTCGAGTCGTGGTGTGCCGAGGAGTCCCGGCCGGAGCAGTTGTGGCGCGAGGACAAGATCGACGCGCTGCTCGCCCGGCACGAGAACAGCAGTCCCGAGGAGCCGCTGTTCGTCGGGGGCTGCGTCTCGAACCAAGGACGGTTCTATCGTCGGTTCGCAGCCGTCGTGCTGCTCAGCGCCCCGGTGGACGTGCTGCTCGAACGACTGACCACCCGGACCACGAACGCCTTCGGCAAGAGCAGTGACGACCGCGACCGCGTGCTGGCCGACCTCGCCGCCGTCGAGCCGCGCCTCCGTGCCGGGGCGGACGCGGAGATCGACACCCGCGCTCCCGTCGCCGAGGTTGCCGACCGGCTCGTTCGGATCGCTCGGGGGGCCAGCTAGAAGAGGCGGGCGCTCGGGTCGTCGGTGCCCTTGAGGACGGCGTAGTCGACGGTGACGCAGTCGATCCCGCGGTCGGCGGCGAGCACGCGCGCCTGCGGCTTGATCTCCTGCGCGGCGAACACACCCTTGACCGGGGCGAGCAGCGGATCGCGGTTGAGCAGCTCGAGGTAGCGGGTGAGCTGCTCGACGCCGTCGATCTCGCCGCGGCGCTTGATCTCCACGGCGACCACCGCACCAGCGGCGTCGCGGCACAGCAGGTCCACCGGGCCGATCGCCGTCGGGTACTCCCGGCGCACCAGCGACCAGCCCGCGCCGAAGGTCTCCACGTGCAGGGCCAGCAGCCGCTGCAGCTCCGCCTCCACGCCGTCCTTCTGCAGGCCGGGGTCGACGCCGAGCTCGTGCGAGTGGTCGTGCAGGACCGACTCGATGGTCAGGATGAGCTGCTCACCGGCCTTGTTGGTCACCGTCCAGGTGCCGGCACCGTCGACCAGCTCGTCCCTGAGGGTGCAGGGCGGGCTCATCCAGTTCAGCGGCTTGTAGGCGCGGTCGTCGGCGTGGATGGAGACCGAGCCGTCGGCCTTGACCAGCAGCAGACGGGTCGCCATCGGCAGGTGGGCGGTGAGCCGCCCGATGTAGTCCACGGAGCAGCGGGCGATGACCAGACGCACGGGCGACGACGCTACCGGGTGGAACCGATCGGGCATCGGTCGCGTCCTAGGGGCATGACGATCCTGGGTGCACTGCGTCCGGCGGTCGCGGGCGCCGTCCTGCTGGGGCTGGTGTCCTGCGGCGAGCAGGGCGGGGCGGCCACACCGTCCACGCCGACGACCGTCGTGCCGGCCGCCGCCGAGGGGCTGGTGCTCCGCGTCGAGTACACCGGCGGCTTCATCAGCCCGCAGGTGCTTGTCTCCCGCCTGCCGATCGTGAGCGTCTACGCCGACGGGCGGGTGCTCTCCGAGGGCCCGGTCGCGGCCATCTATCCCGGCCCGGCGCTGCCCAACGTCCAGGAGCAGCAGATCGACCAGGGCGCCGTGCAGGACCTCGTCGACCGGGCTCTGGCGGCCGGGGTCGCGGAGACCTCCGACCTCGGCTCTCCCCCGGTCGCCGACGCACCGAACACCCGCTTCACCGTCGTCACGGCGTCGGACACCTACGTCCGCGAGATCTACGCCCTCTTCGAGACGCCGCTGGAGAACAGCGGCCTCACCGCCGATCAGGAGGCCGCGCGCGCGAAGCTGAGCGACTTCCTCGCCACCGTGACCGACCCCTCCGGAACGCAGTCGCACGCCTACGAGGCGGACACCGTCGCGGCCATCGCGTCCCCCTGGATCGACCCGGAGGACGGCCTCGAGCAGCCGGAGGTCGCCTGGCCCGGCCCTGCCCTGCCGGGGGAACCGACCGGCGGCCCCTTCGAGATCAGCTGCGTGATCGCGTCCGGCGACCAGGCGCGGGCAGTTCTCGAGGCCGCGGGCTCGGCCAACGGCGCAACCCCGTGGGTCACCGCCGACGGGGCCCGATGGTCGGTCGTCCTCCGGCCGTTGCTGCCCGACGAGTCCGGCTGCGCCGACCTCACCGACTGAACGTCCAGCGGGTAGGGCTGCCGGTGAAGTCGTCGTGGCTGAGCGCCACGACCCGCTCCGGACGGACGGCGAACGTGCCGTTGACCGTCGGGTCGAGGAACTCGACGGTCATCCCGGCCCGGTACTTGGCGTTCATCGCGTCGAGGAAGGCGGCGATCCCGCCGGGGTCGGTCACCTGCCGGGCGACGCCGTCGACGACGACCGGGTTCTGCGCGTCGTCGGTCGTGAGCGTGCAGCGCGCCTCGACCGCGAGGTCGCGGGCCTTGCGGGACCGCATCCCGCTCGAGAACCAGACCCCTCCGTCGAGCCACACGCCCCAGACCGGCATGACGTGCGGTGCACCGTCGGGCCGCACCGTGGCGCACCAGTAGTCGTGCGAGACGGTCAACCGGCGCTCGGCCTCGGCCCAGCCGATGAGGCCGCTGCCCTCTTTCGCCGGCAGCACGCCGTAGCCCGGCATGAACGGGCGATCGGCGGCCGGCTGGACCATCAGTCGGGCCAGACCGGGCGGCGCTTCTCGAGGAAGGACGCCATGCCCTCGCGGGCGCCGGGGATCTGGCTGGCCGCCGCCATGACCTCGATCGCGGTGTCGTAGGCGTCCCGCTCCGGCCGGTCGAGCTGGGCGTACATCGTCTGCTTGCCCCAGGCCTTGCTGGCCCGCGAGCCCCGGGTCGCCCGCGCCATCAGGTCGTCGACCGCGGCGTCGAGCTCGGCGTCGGGCACGACCCGGTTGACCAGGCCCCAGTCCAGCGCGGTTGCCGCGTCGATGACGTCGCCGGTGAGCGCCAGCTCCATCGCCCGCTTCCGGCCCACGTTGCGGGCGATCGCGACCATCGGGGTGTGGCAGAACCAGCCGCCCTTGCCACCGGGCGCCGCGAACCCGGCCGACTCCGCGGCGACCGCCAGGTCGCAGGAGGCGACGAGCTGGCAGCCTGCGGCCGTGGCGAGCGCGTGCACCCGCGCCAGCACGACCTGCGGCACGTCCTGCACCGTCTGCATGAGCTCGGTGCAGAGCTTGAGCAGGCTGCGCACCTCGGGCAGCTCCGCCCCGGCGACGTCGGCGAAGTCGTGCCCGGCACTGAAGACCGGCCCCTCGCCGGCGAGCACGATCCCCGCGGCGTCGCTCGCGCCGACGTCCGTCACGGCGGCGAGCAGCTGGGTCAGGTGCTCGCGGGACAGCGCGTTCCGCTTGGCCGGCCGCGTCATCGTGATGCGGACGACGTCGCCGTCCCGCTCGACCCTCGGTGCGCCGTCCCCGCTCATGCCGGCTCGGGGACCTTCTCGGCGGGGAGATCATTCGCCGCGCGGATCACGTCGACGACGGCGCCCATGATCTCGGTCAGCCCGAAGTCCTTGGGTGTGAAGACCTGCGCGACCCCCTGCTCGCGCAGCCGCCGCGCGTCGCTGTCGGGGATGATCCCGCCGACCACGACCGGGACGTCGTCCAGGCCCGCCGCACGAAGCCCTTCCAGCACCGCCGGCACGACCTGCAGGTGCGAGCCGGACAGCACCGACAGGCCCACGACGTGGACGTCCTCCTCGACCGCGGCCGACACGATCTGCGCCGGGGTCAGCCGGATGCCCTGGTAGATGACCTCGAATCCGGCGTCGCGCGCCCGGACGGCGATCTGCTCGGCGCCGTTGGAGTGCCCGTCGAGCCCCGGCTTGCCGACCAGGAACCGCAGTCGGCCGCCCAGCTCCTCGCCGGTCGCCCGCACCCGCTCCCGGATCTCGATCAGGGTGTCGTCGGCCTCGCCGCCGCCGCTCGCGGCGGCAACCCCGGTCGGCGCCCGGTACTCGCCGAACACCTCCCGGAGCACCCCGGCCCACTCCCCCGTGGTCACGCCCGCGCGGGCGCAGTCCAGGGTCGCGGCCATCAGGTTGGTGTCGGTGCCGGCCGCCTCGCGCAGGGCGTCGAGGGCCTTGTCGCACCGCCCCTGGTCCCGCTCGGCCCGCCACTTCCGGACGGCCTCCTGCGCCGCGTTCTCCACGGCGGGGTCGACCGTCATGATCGCGGTGTCGAGGTCGGCGAGCAGCGGGTTGGGCTCGGTGGTCTCGAAGCGGTTGACGCCGACGACGACGTCCTCACCGCTCTCCATGCGCCGGCGCTTCTCCGCCAGCGAGCCGACGAGCTCGCCCTTCATGTAGCCGGACTCGACGGCCGGCACCGCACCGCCCATCTCCTGCACGCGGGCGATCTCCGCCCGGGCGCCCTCGACGATCTCGGCGACCTTCTGCTCGACGACGACGGAGCCGGTGAACAGGTCGTCGTACTCCAGCAGATCGGTCTCGAACGCCAGCACCTGCTGCAGCCGCAGCGACCACTGCTGGTCCCAGGGGCGGGGCAGGCCCAGCGCCTCGTTCCAGGCCGGCAGCTGCACCGCGCGGGCGCGGGCGTCCCTGGAGAGGGTGACCGCGAGCATCTCCAGCACGATCCGCTGGACGTTGTTCTCCGGCTGCGCCTCGGTGAGGCCCAGGGAGTTGACCTGCACGCCGTAGCGGAACCGCCGGTGCTTGGGGTCCTCGACGCCGTACCGCTCCTTCGTCAGCTCGTCCCAGAGCTGGGTGAAGGCGCGCATCTTGCACATCTCCTCCACGAAGCGGACACCGGCGTTGACGAAGAAGGAGATCCGGGCGACGACCTCGCCGAAGCGCTCCTGCGGCACCTGACCGGAGTCGCGCACGGAGTCCAGGACGGCGATGGCCGTGCTGATCGCGTAGGCGACCTCCTGGACCGGCGTCGCGCCGGCCTCCTGCAGGTGGTAGCTGCAGATGTTGATCGGGTTCCACTTCGGCATGGCCGTCACCGTGTAGGCGACCATGTCGGTGATCAGCCGCATCGAGGGCGCGGGCGGGAACACGTAGGTGCCCCGCGACAGGTACTCCTTGATGATGTCGTTCTGCGTGGTGCCGGCGAGCTTCTGGAGGAGTTCGTCCACATCGGCGCCCGTGCGCTCTGCTTGTTCGATGGCGACCGCCTGGTAGAGCGCGAGCAGCCACATCGCGGTGGCGTTGATCGTCATCGACGTGTTCATCTCGTCGAGCGGGATGCCGTCGAAGAGCGCGCGCATGTCGCCGATGTGGGTCACCGGGACGCCGACCTTGCCGACCTCACCGACGGCGAGCTCGTCGTCGGGGTCGTACCCGGTCTGCGTGGGCAGGTCGAAAGCGACCGACAGGCCGGTCTGTCCCTTCGACAGGTTGTTGCGGTACAGGGCGTTGGACTCGGCCGGCGAGGAGTGGCCGGCGTAGGTGCGCATGACCCAGGGGCGGTCGCGCTCCAACGGATTCGAAGGGAACGGCATGTCCGCGGAGTCTAGGGCGGTTACCGGCCAGTAGCAGCGTGGTCCCCGAAGCAGAGGCGGTGGCACACTCGATCGGCGTACGGACGGGAGGAGACGACGGTGCCGATCAACGCGGGCAGTCTGCACTTCCTCGTGGGCCCGGCCATTGCGTTCGTCGTCCTCGGGCTGCTGGCGTTCTTCATGCGCTGGGCGTTCGGCAGCGGTTACGGCCGGGAGCGGCCGCCGGCGGTCCCTGCGGAGGACGGCCTGCTCACCCTGATCGCCACGCTCTCCCGCCGGGAGTCCGCGCTCGCCCTGCGCGCGGTGCTGTCCGACGCCGGTATCCGCTCGACGATCCGCATCCCGGCGCCGCACCGGGCCGACGTCCTGGTGTTCCCCGAGGACGCCGAACGCGCCCGCACGCTCGCGGCGATCTTCCCCGGGCGGGAGTGACTCAGCCGGGCCGCTGGGTCCGCTCGACCTGCGCCCCGAGGCCCCGCAGCTGCTCCACGAAGTCGGGGTAGCCGCGGTCGACGTGGTGCACCTCCTGCACCTCGGTGACGCCGTCGGACACCAGTCCGGCGAGCACCAGCCCGGCGCCCGCGCGGATGTCGGTGGCCACGACCGGCGCGCTGGAGAGCTTCTCCCGGCCGCGGACGACGGCGTGGTGGCCGTCGATGCGGACGTCGGCGCCGAGCCGCACCAGCTCGTTGACGAACATGAACCGGCCCTCGAAGACGTTCTCGGTGATCAGCGCGGTACCGGTGGAGACCGCGGCCAGGGCCACCGCCATCGGCTGCAGGTCGGTCGGGAAGCCGGGGAAGGGCAGCGTGACGACGTCGACGCAGCGCGGGCGCCCCTCCATCGCGACCCGGATGCCGTCGGGCAGCGACTCCACCTGCGCGCCCGCGTCGGTGAGCTTGTCCAGCGCGACGGCGAGGTGCCCGGCCACGGCCCGCTCGATGACGACGTCCCCGCGGGTCATCACCGCACCGATCGCCCACGTGCCCGCGACGATCCGGTCGGGGACGGTCGTGTAGGTCACCGGCGCGAGGCCGTCCACGCCCTCGATCGTGATCGTGGAGGTGCCGGCGCCGTCGATCCGCGCGCCCATGGCGCCGAGCATCGTGCAGAGGTCGACGATCTCCGGCTCGCGGGCGGCGTTGTCGATGACGGTGGTGCCCTGGGCCAGCACCGCCGCCATGACCAGGTTCTCCGTGGCGCCGACGGAGGGGAAGTCCAGCCAGATCGACGTGCCGGTCAGCCGGGGTGCCGTCGCGACGAGGAAGCCGTGCTCGCTGACGATCGTCGCGCCCAGCCGCTCCAGGCCGGAGATGTGCATGTCCAGCCCGCGCGAGCCGATGGCGTCGCCGCCGGGCAGCGCCACCCGCGCGGTACCGCAGCGGGCCACCAGCGGGCCGAGCACGCTGATCGAGGCCCTCATCCGGCGCACCAGGTCGTAGTCGGTCTCGGTCGAGGGCTTCTCGGGCACGTCGACGACGACGCGGCCTCCGCCACCACCGCCGGCCGTGCGCTCGTAGGTGACCTCGCAGCCCAGCCGCCGGAGCACCTCGCTCATGATGGCGACGTCGAGGATGTCCGGGACCTCCTCGATGGTGGTCACCCCGGGGGCCAGCAGCGCGGCCGCCATGAGCTTGAGCGCGCTGTTCTTGGCGCCCGTGACCCGCACCCGGCCGGTCAGGGCCGCGCCGCCGGTCACCTCGAAGCACTCCACCCGGCCACCCTAGGCGGGGCACGACATAGGCTCGCGGCCATGGTCCGGCTGACGCGCATCTACACCAGGACCGGCGACGCCGGTGAGACCCACCTCGGCGACATGAGCCGGGTGTCCAAGGCCGATCCGCGCGTGGTGGCGTTCGCCGACGTCGACGAGGCCAACAGCGTCATCGGCGTCGCGCTCGCGCTGGCCCCGCCGGAGCCGGCGATCGCCGACCTGCTGCGCAGCATCCAGAACGACCTCTTCGACGTCGGTGCCGATCTGTGCACCCCGGTCATGGCCGACCCGGAGTTCCCTCCGCTCCGGGTGACGGCGGCGTACACGGAGCGGCTCGAGGCCGCCTGCGACGAGTACAACGAGGCGCTGCCCACGCTCAACAGCTTCATCCTGCCCGGGGGGACGGCAGGGGCGGCGCTGCTGCACCAGGCGCGGGTGGTCGCCCGGCGGGCCGAGCGCAGCATCTGGACCCTGCTGGCCGCCGACGCCGAGCGCACCAACCCTGAGACCGCCCGCTACCTCAACCGGCTCTCGGACCTGTTGTTCATCCTGGCCCGCACCGCGAACCCCGGCGGGGACGTGCTCTGGGAGCCGGGTGCCCACAGCGGGGCGCACGCCCAGCGGGCGGCAGGGAGCAGCACCGCCTCCCACTGAACGGCGTCACCCCGGTGGGGCCGACTCCACCCAGGACAGGAAGCCGGTCACCGTCGAGCTGTCCATGGCGAGCTCGCGGGGTCCCTCCGGGGTGCTGATGGTGAGGACGACGACGTCCGAGGGCAGCGCGAGGTCGTCGCGGCCGGGGCTGCGCTGCGACTGCACCTGGAGCTCCCCGCGGCCGAGCCGCTCCTGGGGGCGCACCGACAGCGACAGCCCGCGGTACCAGAGCAGCATGTCGCCGCCGTACCAGGCGACGCCGACCGACCAGCGCGGTGACCGGACCGGCCGCAGCCACACGGTGACCGCGCCGAGGCCGGAGAGCAGGAAGCGCCGGCGCAGCAGGAACGCCACGGTGACCGCGACCAGACCGACGCCGAGCAGGACGAGCAGGACCGTGGTCACGGGCGTCCGGGTGCCGGCGGTCGGATCAGCGGATGGCTCAGGCGGTCTCGCCGGCCGCCCGCAGTCGGGACTGGGCACGGCGGGCGGCGTCGAGAGCCTCCGGCTCGTCGGAACCCTCCGCGCGGCTCAGCGCCTCGCGGGCGCGCGCCACGTCGATCTCTCCTGCGATCTCCGCGGTCTCGGCGAGGATGGACACCCCGCGCTCGGTGATCGACAGGAACCCGCCGTGGGCCGCGACGATGACGTCCTCACCGGACTCGGTGCGGATCGTCACGACGCCGCCCTCGGCGAGCTGGCCGAGCAGGGGCGCGTGGCCGGGGAGGACACCCAGCTCGCCCTCGGTCGTGCGGGCGATGACCATCGTGGCCTCGCCGGACCAGATCTTCTGCTCGACGGCCACCAACTCGACCTGCAGGGTCGCCACGACACTCCTCGGGATCCACGGAACGGACCCCCAGCCTAACCGCGGGGCGATCGTCTGGAACGGCCACCCTGCAGGGGCCCGCGCCGAGCCTGCGAGGCGTGGGGGGAAGGGTGGTCCTCTTTCAGGCCGAGCGGCGGTACAGCAGTGTCCAGCGGCCGACGCGGACCCAGGGGTGGCGGACGCTGGAGGCCGGGGCCCATTCCTCGGTGCCGAACCGCGGTCCTTCAGCCCATTCCACCGGCGCGTACGGCGGCCAGGTCCAGTCGCCTTCGTCGCTGCTCGGTGATGCGGCGTTCAGGTCCACGTCGTTCCTCAGCACGGTGCCCGTGGCTCGGGCGGATCTCTGTGATGGTCGGCAGGTGGAGCGCCGACCACGAGGGACCGTAGCGGTGATCCACCCACTCGGGTGACGGATTCGTCCCCCGGACGAGATTTTGTCGGGGATCCGGCCCAAAGGAAGGCCGGCACGACGCCGGCCGGGCCTCCCGGAGGGAGACCCGGCCGCGGTCGGGCCCCTGCGTGGTCCCGCCGCAGACGTGCGAGCGGCGGGGGCAGGGTGTCCGGCTACTTCTTGAGCTTCTCCGCGTTCTTCTCCAGGTCCTCGAGGCCACCCTGCATGAAGAAGGCCTGCTCGGGGAGGTGGTCGTAGTTGCCCTCGGTCAGCGCCTTGAAGGCCTCCAGCGTCTCCGACAGCGGGACGAAGGAGCCGGGCTGACCGGTGAAGGCCTCGGCCACGAACATGTTCTGCGAGAGGAAGCGCTCGATGCGCCGGGCCCGGTTCACCGTGACCTTGTCCTCTTCACCGAGCTCGTCGATGCCGAGGATGGCGATGATGTCCTGGAGCTCCTGGTAGCGCTGGAGGATCCGCTTCACCGTCTGGGCGATGTCGTAGTGCTCCTGGCCCACGTACTGCGGGTCGAGGATCCGGCTGGTGGAGTCCAGCGGGTCGACGGCCGGGTAGATGCCCTTCTCCGAGATCGGCCGCGAGAGCACGGTCGTCGCGTCGAGGTGGGCGAACGTGGTGTGGGGTGCGGGGTCGGTGATGTCGTCGGCGGGCACGTAGATCGCCTGCAGCGAGGTGATCGACCGGCCTCGGGTCGAGGTGATCCGCTCCTGCAGCTCGCCCATCTCGTCGGCCAGCGTCGGCTGGTAGCCCACGGCCGACGGCATCCGGCCCAGCAGCGTGGACACCTCGGAGCCGGCCTGCGTGAACCGGAAGATGTTGTCGATGAAGAGCAGCACGTCCTGGTTCTTCTCGTCCCGGAAGTACTCCGCCATCGTCAGCGCCGACAGGGCCACGCGCAGCCGGGTGCCCGGCGGCTCGTCCATCTGCCCGAAGACCAGGGCGGTGGACTCGATGACGCCGGACTCGGTCATCTCCGTGATGAGGTCGTTGCCCTCACGGGTGCGCTCGCCGACGCCGGCGAACACCGAGACGCCACCGAACTCCTGCGCGACCCGGCGGATCATCTCCTGGATCAGCACGGTCTTGCCGACGCCGGCCCCGCCGAACAGGCCGATCTTCCCGCCGGCCACGTACGGCGTCAGCAGGTCGATGACCTTGATACCGGTCTCCAGCAGCTCCGTGCGGCCCTCGAGCTGGTCGAAGCGCGGCGCGTGGCGGTGGATCGTCCAGCGCTCGGCGTCGGCGCCGTAGCCGGGCTCGTCCAGGCACTCCCCCAGGGCGTTCCAGACGTGCCCCGTGACGACGTCGCCGACCGGCACGCTGATCGCCGACCCGGTGTCGGTGACCTCCGCGCCGCGGACCAGGCCGTCGGTCGGCGCCATCGAGATGGTGCGGACGACGCCCTCGCCCAGGTGCTGGGCTACCTCGAGGGTCAGGATCTTGCCCAGGTCGGCGAGCGTGACCTCGACCTTCAGGGCGTTGAACAGGTCGGGCATCGCGTCGCGCGGGAACTCGACGTCGACGACCGGCCCGGTGACCCGCACGACGCGGCCGGCGGCCGTGGTCTGCGAGCTGGTCGGACGGTCCTCGGTGACGGTCATCTCTAGTGCTCTCCTGCCCTCGGGCTGCGGTGGTCTCGCATGTTCAGGTGGTTCATGTCGGTCGGTCGCACGATCAGTCGGCAGCGCCGGCCGAGACCAGTGCCTCGGAACCGCCCACGATCTCGCTGATCTCCTGGGTGATCTCGGCCTGGCGGGCCTGGTTGGCCTGCCGGGAGAGGTTCTTGGCCAGCTCCTCGGCGTTGTCGGAGGCCGACTTCATCGCCCGGCGCCGCGACGCGGACTCCGACGCCGCCGCCTCGAGCATCGCCGCGTAGATGCGGGTGGTGATGTACTTCGGCAGCAGGGCGTCGAGCAGCCCCTCGGCCGACGGCTCGAACTCGTACGACGTCGGGACGCCGGAGTCATTGCCGGTCTCGCCATGTTCGCGGTCCTCGCGCTCGTAGTCGAACTCCTCGACCTCTTCGACCTCCAGCGGCGCCATCCGCTTGGCGACCGGCACCTGGGCGAGCAACGAGCGGAACTCCGTGTAGACGATGTGCAGCTCGTCCACGCCGGGGACGCCGTCCGCGCCGGACCCGCCGTCCTCGTCGTCCAGACCTGCGGTGAAGACGTCGATGAGCGCGGTGCCGACCTCCTGGGCGTCCTCGTACGAGGGCTGCTCGGAGAAGCCGGTGAACGTCTCGGCCATCTCACGGTCGCGGAAGGAGTAGTAGGTCTCCCCCTTGCGGCCGACGACGTAGAGGACCGGCTCCTTGCCCTCCTGGCGCAGCAGGGCGAGCAGCTCCTCGGTCCGCCGCAGCACGTTGACGTTGTACGAGCCGGCGAACCCTCGGTCGGAGGTGATCACCAGCACCGCCGCGCGGTTCGGGTTCTGCCGCTCGGTCAGCAACGGGTGGTCCAGGGACGCCGAGGACGCCAGCGCCGACAGCACGCGGGTGATCTCCCGGGCGTAGGGCTTGGACGCCTCCACCCGGGCCTGGGCACGCACGATGCGGGCACCGGCGATCAGCTCCTGCGCCGAGAAGATCTTCTTCGTCGACTGCGTGGAGCGGATGCGGCGCCGCAGCGCGCGGAGTGAGGCGGCCATGGGTCAGGCCTTCTTCTTGACCTGGACGCGCTCCTGGCCACGCTCGGACGCGTCCATCGCCTCGGCCTCGGGCTCGTTGACCTTGAGCGACTCGCCCTCGCCGGTGGTGAACTGGCCGTAGAACGCCTCGACCGCCTTCTCCAGGCTCTGCACGGCGTCGTCGCCGAGCTGCTTGGAGGTGCGGATCTCGTCGAAGACGCCCTCGTGGTTGCGGGAGATGAAGTCGAGGAACTCGGACTCGAACCGCCGCACGTCGCTCACGGGCACCACGTCGAGCTTGCCGGTGGTGCCCAGCCACAGCGAGACGACCTCGCGCTCGACCGGGTAGGGCGAGTACTGCCCCTGCTTGAGCAGCTCGACCAGGCGCTGGCCGCGGTCCAGGGTCGCGCGGCTGGAGGCGTCGAGGTCCGAGGAGAAGGAGGCGAAGGCCTCCAGCTCACGGAACTGGGCGAGGTCCAGACGCAGGCGGCCGGCGACCGAACGCATGGCCTTGATCTGGGCCGAGCCACCGACGCGGGACACCGAGATGCCGACGTTGATGGCGGGCCGGACACCGGAGTTGAACAGACCGGTCTCGAGGAAGATCTGGCCGTCGGTGATCGAGATGACGTTGGTCGGGATGTAGGCCGACACGTCGTTGCCCTTGGTCTCGACCAGCGGCAGCCCGGTCATCGAGCCGGCGCCGAGCTCGTCGGAGAGCTTCGCGCAGCGCTCCAGGAGACGGGAGTGCAAGTAGAAGACGTCGCCCGGGTAGGCCTCGCGGCCCGGCGGACGGCGCAGCAGCAGCGACACCGCGCGGTAGGCCTCGGCCTGCTTGGAGAGGTCGTCGAACACGATCAGGACGTGCTTGCCCTCGTACATCCAGTGCTGGCCGATGGCCGAGCCGGTGTAGGGGGCGATGTACTTGAAGCCCGCGGCCTCGGAGGCGGGAGCCGCGACGATGGTCGTGTACTCCATCGCGCCGGCCTCCTCGAGGGCGGTGCGGATGGCGGCGATCGTCGAGCCCTTCTGGCCGACGGCGACGTAGACGCAGCGGACCTGCTGCTCCGGGTCGCCGGTCGCCCAGGCTTCCTTCTGGTTGATGATCGTGTCGGTGACGATCGCCGTCTTGCCGGTCTGGCGGTCACCGATGACGAGCTGACGCTGGCCGCGGCCGATCGGCGTCATGGCGTCGATCGCCTTGATGCCGGTCTGCAGCGGCTCCTTGACCGACTGGCGCTGGACCACCGTCGGCGCCTGGAGCTCGAGCGCCCGGCGGCCGGTGGACTCGATCGGGCCGCCACCGTCGATGGGGTTGCCGAGCGGGTCGACGACCCGGCCGAGGTAGCCGTCGCCGACGGGCACGGAGAGCACCTCGCCGGTCCGGCGGACCTGCTGGCCCTCCTCGATGCCGGAGAAGTCACCCAGGACCACGACGCCGACCTCGCGCACGTCGAGGTTCAGGGCCAGGCCACGGACGCCGCTCTCGAACTCGAGCAGCTCGTTGGTCATGACCGAGGGCAGGCCTTCGACACGGGCGATGCCGTCGCCGGCCTCGGTGACGGTGCCGACCTCCTCGCGGGAGATGTCGGGGCTGTACTCGGTGACGTACGTCTGGATGGCACTGCGGATCTCGTCTGCGGAGATCGTCAGCTCGGCCATGGGTCTGAGTCCTCTTCCCTGCGGGGTCGTGTCTGGAGTGGTCGGTCGGTGGGGGCGGTCAGCCGGCCAGTCGCCGTTCGGCGGCTTCCAGGCGGTGGGCGATGCTGCCGTCGATGACCTCGTCGCCCACCTGGACGATCAGGCCGCCGAGCACGCTCGGGTCCACGGTGATCTGCAGACCGACGGTCCGCCCGTAGATCCGTCGGAGCACGTCGGTCAGCCGCTGCTCCTGCGCGGCGGTCAGCGCCACGGCGGTGGTCACCCGGGCCACGGACTGGCCGCGGCGCCGGCTGGCCACGTCGGAGAGGCGCTCGACGGCGTTCTCCGCGGTGCCGAGGTGCGGGCCGGTCAGCACGTTGCGCAGGAGCTGCTCGGTGACGGGGCTGACCCGCCCGGAGAGCAGCCGGTCCAGCAGCGCGGTCTTGCCCTCGGCCGAGGCCTTCCGGTCGCTGAGGATGCGGCCCAGCTCTCGGTCGCCTCCGACGATCCGGCCGAAGCGGAAGAGCTCGTCCTCGACGGAGTCGAGCTCGCCGCGGGCGTCCGCGGCGTCCAGCGAGGCCTCGATCGCGAGCGCCTGGAAGGCATCGACGAGGTCGATCGGGTGCGACCAGCGCTGGCGCGCGACGGTCTCGATCAGGTCGAGCGCGGTGTCGGACACCTTCGAAGCGAAGAGCCGCTGGGCCAGACCCGCACGGTCCTCCGGCCGGCCCGCCGGGTCCGACAGCGCGCGGCGCAACGTGAGCTGGCCGTTCAGCAGCCGCGCGACGGAGAAGAGCTCGTCGGCCAGCGCCAGCAGCTCGGGTCCGGTGGCCGCGCGCGACGGCTGCCCAGTCAGGCGGTCCTTGGCCCTCTCCAGGACGCCGGAGGCCGGACGACTGAGCTGCTCGAGGCGCTCGCGCGCCTCGGCCATCGCCGCCCGGCTCGAGGCCTCCATCAGCGGGAGCCCTTTCGTGCGCCGACCGCGCCGTCGCCGGCTGCCGCCATGCCGTCGAGTTCGGCGAGGAAGCGATCGACGGTGCCGCTGCGCCGGGCGTCCTCGGCGAGGGACTCGCCCACGACCTGACCGGCCAGCTGGACGGCGAGCGTCCCGATCTGGCCACGCAGCTCGTTGACCACCTGCTGCCGCGCGGTCGCCAGCTGCTCCTCGCCGCGGGCGACGATCCGCGCCGACTCTTCCTGCGCCTGGACCCGCAGCCCCTCGAGGATCTGCTGGCCCTCGGCGCGGGCCTGGTCGCGGATCTGCGCGGCCTCGCTCCGGGCCTCGGCGAGCTGGGCACGGTACTGCTCCAGCGCCTCCTTGGCCTCCGCCTGCATTGCTTCGGCCCGCTCGATGCCACCCTCGATCGCCTCGCGGCGGGCCCGGAAGACCTGCTCGAACCGCGGGGCGACGAACTTGAACATCACCAACAGCACGATCCCGAAAGCGATCAGGCCGATGATGATCTCGCCCAAGGGCGGAAGGAGCGGGTTCTCGCTTTCCGCGGCCAGGATGTTCATGCGCTCAGTGTCCCTGTCTGGAGTGGGTGTCCGGACTCGTCAACGAGTTCCGGTCAGGTGCCGAAGACGAAGGGGACGACGAAGCCGATCAGGGCCAGCGCCTCGGAGAGCGCGAAGCCAAGGAAGGCGTACGTACGCGTCAGGCCGGCCGATTCGGGCTGCCGGGCGGTCGCCTGGATGTAGGCGGCCCACACGATGCCGACACCGATACCGGGGCCGATCGCGGCGAGGCCGTAGCCGACCGAGCCGATGCTTCCGGTCAGTTCTGCCAGAACGTCCATTGCGGGGTATTCCTCCTCTGTCGTCGCCCGGCGGGTGCCGGGCGGCTGGCGGGGTGGTGCGGGTGGTGCAGTCTGAAGGGTGCAGTCGCGCTCAGTGCTCGGCTTCGATCGACCCGTTGAGGTAGGTGCCCATCAGCACGGTGAAGACATATGCCTGCAGGAAGATGACCAGCAACTCGAAGAACGTCATCACGATCGCCATCAGCGCCGAGATGGGTCCGAAGACGACCGAGTAATTGCCCACCTGGAACAGGTAGACGGCGCCGAGAGAGAAGACGACCAGCAGCATGTGGCCGGCGAACATGTTGGCGAAGAGACGGACGGCGAGGGTGAACGGCCGAACGACGAAGTTCTGCAGAATCTCGATCGGCGTCACCAGGATGTACATCGGCTTCGGGACGCCGGGCAGGAAGAGGATGTCCTTGAAGTACTTCCCCGCCCCCTGCTCGCGGATGCCGATCCAGATGTACATGACCCAGCAGATGGCGGCGAGCACCAGGGGGAACGCGAACTTCGACATCGGCGAGATCTGGGCGAGCGGAACGATCGCCATCAGATTGTTCGCCAGGATGAAGAAGAAGAGCGCGCCCAGGAACGGCGCGAAGGGCAGCCCCTTGGGGCCGACCACGTCCCGCGCGATGCCGTCGCGCACCAGCGAGTAGCCGGACTCCCCGACGAACTGCAGCTTGCCGGGCACCATCTGCGGGTTACGCACCGCCGCGATCAGGAACGCCACGAGGGCGAGCGTCGCGATCCACAGGATGATCGTGATCCGGGTGATCTCGAAGTCGATGCCGAGCACCGAGAAACTGGCGACCACCTCCGGATAGAACTCACCGAGGCCGGGGGCCTGAAAACCGTCGCCGGATCCTTCGGCAGCGAGCACGCCGCCGAGCGCGAGGGCGCTGGAGGTCACCGTTGTCCCTTCTGCGTCCTGGGCTGGCTCCGTCGTCCGCCCGGGGTCTTGCTCTTGCTCTGCCCGTCCCCTGACGAGGGGGCAGCGCCATACCGGGCGACCACGAGGTAGATCGCCACCGTCATGCCGAAGATGATGCCGACCGGGAAGAACACTCGAGTGTCCAACCAGCGGTCGAGCAACCAACCCGCCCCGCCCCACACGGCCATCCCGGAGATCAACGTCCCGATGACGGCATAACCCGTCTCGGCACCACTGCCCTGCCGAGCCGGACTCGCGGGTCGAGGTCGAGCGGCCCCGCGTGCAGGGCTGTCCTCGGCCATCGCGTCGGACACTATCTCAGCCCCGTGGAGCAGGCTTTTCCGGGTCCAGGTGCGAGGCCGATGCGGCCCCTGCCGGCGGGGCCGGAGGGGGCACGTAGTACAGCTGGCGAGTCCAGACCCATCGCAGCTGGATTCCGCTCCACAGCAGCGCCCCGGCGACGACCGTGAACGCCAGCGTCCGCACGTCCAGCCACCTGTCGTCGGGCAGCGCGGAGAGGAACGCGAACAGGATCAGCGCCTTGACCAGGAAGGTTCCCAGCGCCGCGGGCAATGTGAAGGTGTCGTCGATGCGACCGGCCCACGCGACCACGATGCTCGAGACCGAGAAGAACGCGGTCACGATCGCGGCGCCCACGAGCACTGCCATGGCGTCCGCCCATCCCAGCAGGAGACCGGTGATCACGGCGGCCACGACGGCCACCGCCGCGGTGATCAGGGCCCCCACCCGGAGGAAGGAGATGTCCCAGGGGACCTGGCTGCGGGGCGGGGTCACGGGACCACCTGTCGGTCGGCCGGCTGGCGCGGAACCGGGCCGGAGGTCGGGTCGGTGACGCGCAGCGCGCGGGCCGTGGGGTGCTCGGCGCGGCTGCGCTCCCGCTGGGCGGCCAACTCGGCGGCGCGCGCCTCCCGCGCCGCCCGACGGGCCCGCGGACTCAGGACGACGACCACGCCGACAACCAGCAGCACGGCGATGGCGACGAGCAGCTCGGCCTGACCCCCGGTGATCGACAGGGCGACGGCGCCGAAGGAGAGCAGGGCCGCCCAGAAGTACATGACGAGGACGGCGCGACGGTGGGAGTGCCCGATCGACAGCAGCCGGTGGTGCAGGTGCATCTTGTCCGGCGAGAACGGCGACTGGCCCTTGCGGGTGCGCCGGATGACGGCCAGGACGAGGTCGATGAACGGGATGAAGAGCACCGCGATCGGCACGAGGAGGGGCAGCGCGAGGGGCAGCAGGCTCGCCGCGGAGTCGAACGACTGCGCGTCCACTCCCCCGGTGGCCGTCACCGCCGCCGCCGAGAGCATGAGGCCGACGAGCATCGAGCCGGAGTCACCCATGAAGATGCGGGCCGGGCTGAAGTTGTGCGGCAGGAAGCCCAGGCAGGCACCGGCGAGCACCGCCGTGATGAGCGCCGGGGCACTCGCGACGTCGTCGTAGCCGGTGAGTCCCAGGTGGTAGCTGTAGGCGAAGAAGGCCAGGGCGGCGATCGCCGAGACCCCCGCGGCGAGCCCGTCCAGGCCGTCGATGAAGTTCAGCGCGTTCACCGTGAGGACGGTCAGCAGGATCGTCAGGGGGACGCCGGTGTCGGGGCCGAAGGAGATGGTGCCGATGTCGGCGACCGGCAGGAACAGGAACGCCAACTGGACGCCGAGCAGCACCATCACGCCGGCCGCGGCGATCTGCCCGGTGAGCTTGGTGAGCGCGTCCAGGCCCCACTTGTCGTCGAGCACGCCGAGCAGGCAGATCAGCCCGCCGGCCACCAGCACGGCGTAGGTCTGGGAGTCGTCGAACGTCCGCTGCAGCGCCGGGAGGCGGCTGGCGACCAGGACGGCGGCGGCCACCCCGAGGTACATGGCCACGCCGCCGCCGCGCGGGGTCGGGATGACGTGCACGTCCCGGTCCCGGGGAGCGGCCATCATCCGGAAGCGGATCGCCACCATCCGCACCACGGGGGTGGCCAGGAAGGTGACCACTGCCGCGGTGAGCAGGACGACGGCGTACTCGCGCATCAGGTCAGCCGGCGCGCTGAGTCTGGTCGCGAGCGGGCTGGGGATGAGCAGTCGGTCGGGTCGGGTGGGGATAGGCAGGGTGCGCGCCGACCAGCTCACGGACGCCGGCGGCCACCTCGGCGGTGCGGCTGCCGTCGGCGTCGCGGATCGCGGTCCCGATGAGCGAGGCGATCGACTTCATGTCGGTCTCGACCATGCCCTGCGTGGTGACGGCCGGGCTGCCGACACGGATGCCGGAGGCGATCGAGGCCGGCTGCGGGTCGAAGGGGATGGCGTTCTTGTTGAGCACGATGCCGGCGGCGTCGCACCGCTTCTCGGCGTCCGCGCCGCTCACCCCGGTCTCCCGGAGGTCGAGGAGCGCCAGGTGCGTGTCGGTGCCGCCGGCGACGGGGCGGAGGCCCTCGGCGGCCAGGCCCTCGGTCAGCGCCTGGGCGTTCGAGATGACCTGCCGGGCGTAGGACTGGTACTCCGGCTGGAGGCACTCCTTGAGGTTCACCGCCTTGGCCGCGACGGCGTGCATGAGGGGGCCGCCCTGCATCATCGGGAAGACGGCCTTGTCGATGGCCTTGGCGTGCTCGCTCCGGCAGACGATCGCGCCGCCGCGGGGACCACGCAGCACCTTGTGGGTGGTGAAGGTGACGACGTCGGCGTAGGGCACGGGGCTCGGGATGGCCTTGCCGGCGACGAGGCCGATGAAGTGCGCGGCGTCGACCATCAGGACGGCGCCGACCTCGTCGGCGATCTCGCGGAACGCGGCGAAGTCGATCAGCCGCGGGATGGCCGAACCGCCGCAGACGATCATCTTCGGCCGGTGCTCCCGGGCCAGGTCACGGACCTGGTCGTAGTCGATGTGCTCGGTGTCGGTCCGAACGCCGTACTGCACGGCGTTGAACCACTTGCCCGAGAAGGAGACCTTCGTCCCGTGGGTGAGGTGACCGCCGTGCGGCAGCGCCATGCCCAGCAGGGTGTCGCCGGGCTGGAGGAACGCCCCGTAGGCCGCCAGGTTGGCACTGGCGCCGGAGTGCGGCTGCAGGTTGACGTGGTCGGCGCCGAAGAGCTCCTTGCCCCGCGCGATGCCGATCTCCTCCGCGCGGTCGACGACCTCGCACCCGCCGTAGTAGCGGCGGCCGGGATATCCCTCGGCGTACTTGTTCGACAGCGTGCTGCCCAGCGCGGCGAGCACCGCGGGGCTGGTGAAGTTCTCGCTGGCGATCAGCTGCAGGCCGTTGCGCAGGCGGTCGAGCTCGTCGACGACGACACCGGCGATGTCGGGGTCGAACGCGGCCAGGGCGTCGAAGTCCGGGCCCCAGTAGGGGGTGCTCATCTCGGGGCGCTCCAGGTTGCTCGGCGCGGGGGTCGCCCCACGGTATCGCCTGGCGCCGGCGGACCCGGTCAGTCGGTGATGTCCGGGACGACGTCGCGGAGGGTGTCGACGGGGATCGCGCCGACGCGCAGCACCCTCAGGGTGGGACCGGTGCAGTCGACGATCGTGCTGGCTGCGGACCCGGTTCTCGGGCCGCCGTCCAGGACGACGGACGCGTGGGTGCCCAGCTGGTCGACCGCCTCCTGGGCGGACGTCGCGGCCGGCCGTCCCGACCGGTTGGCGCTGGAGACGGCGAGCGGCCCGGTGCGGCGGAGCAGGTCGCGGGCGACCTCGTCGTCGGGCAGCCGGACGGCGACCGTCCCCTCGGCGTCCCCGAGGTCCCAGGCCAGTGACGGGGCGTGCTCGAGGACGAGGGTGAGCCCGCCCGGCCAGAACGCCTCGGCGAGCTGGTGGGCTGCCGGCGGCAGGTTCACCACGAGCCCGGCGATGGTCGACGCCTCCCCGATGAGCACCGGGACGGGCATCGTCCGGCCCCGGTTCTTGGCCGCGAGCAGGCCGGTGACGGCGGCGGGGGTGAACGCGTCGGCCGCGACGCCGTAGACGGTGTCGGTCGGCAGCAGCACGAGCTCACCGCGGCCGATCGCGGCGGTGGCCGCGTCGAGGCCGGCGGCGCGGGCGGCGGGGTCCGAGCAGTCGAAGAGGTCAGCCACGGGGCAGTAGTCTCCCCCACCGCCGGTTCACCGACGGCGGGCGGTGGTGAAGCGGGGCCGGCCGGCCAGGTCGGGATGGTCCTCGACCTCGGTGAACGCACCGTGCGCACGGACGACGGCCGGGAGCGCGCTGCCCTGCTGGTCGGCGTGCTCGATGCCGAGCCACCCGCCGGGTCGCAGCAGCCGCGCGGCGGTGACGAGCAGGCCGCGCACGACGGCGAGGCCGTCGGGTCCGCCCCACAGCGCCAGCGGCGGGTCGTGGTCGGCGACCTCGCGCGGCACCCCCGCGCCGTCGGGCACGTAGGGCGGGTTGGAGACGACGAGGTCGACGGCGCCGTCCAGCTCGCGCAGCAGGCCGGGGTCGGTCATGTCGCCGTCGAGCACCTCGACCGCGGGGTCACCCGCCTCGGCGCGGGCCGTGGCGTTGTGGCGGGTCCACTCGATCGCGCCGGGGTCCCGCTCGACGGCGGTGACCCTCGCCGCCGGGAACTCGTGCGCCAGCGACAGCGCGATCGCGCCGGACCCGGCTCCCAGGTCGACGACGACGGGCGCGTCGGACCCGGCCAGCCGCTCCAGTGCCCAGCCGGTGAGCTGCTCGGTCTCGGGCCGGGGCACGAAGACGCCCGGTCCGACGGCGAGCTCCAGGAACCGGAAGGGCGCGCGGCCGGTGAGGTGCTGCAGCGGCACCCGGTCGGCCCGCTGGTCGACGAGCGTGCCGAACCGGACGGACACGTCGTCCGGGACGGTCACCAGCGTCAGCAGCCGGCCGCGGGTGACGCCGAGCACCGAGGCGAGCAGCAGCTCGGCGTCCACCCGCGGGGACTCGACGCCGGCATCGGTGAGCCGACGGGCCGCGTCACCCAGCATCTCGCGAACGTTCAGGAGCCGGCCGCCAGCAGCTCGGCCGTGTGCGCCGCCATCAGGGCGTCGATGACCGCGTCGAGGTCGCCGTCGACGACCTGGTCGAGGTTGTAGGCCTTGTAGCCGACCCGGTGGTCGTTGATCCGGTTCTCCGGGAAGTTGTAGGTGCGCACCCGCTCGCTGCGGTCCATCGTCCGCACCTGGCTGCGCCGCTGGTCGCTGGCCAGGGCGTCGGCCTCCTCGCGGGCGGCGGCCAGCAGGCGGGAGCGGAGCACGCGCAGCGCGGACTCGCGGTTCTGCAGCTGGCTCTTCTCGTTCTGCGAGCTGACGACGATGCCGCTGGGCAGGTGGGTGATCCGGACGGCGGAGTCGGTCGTGTTCACGCTCTGGCCGCCGGGACCCGACGAGCGGAAGACGTCGATGCGGAGGTCGTTGGGGTCGACGCTGACGTCGACGTCCTCGGCCTCCGGCAGCACGAGGACGCCGGCCGCGGAGGTGTGGATGCGGCCCTGGCTCTCGGTGACCGGCACCCGCTGCACGCGGTGCACGCCGCCCTCGAACTTCAGCCGCGACCAGATCCCCTCGTCCGCCCGCGACTTCACCGCGACCGCGACGTCCTTGTATCCCCCGAGGTCGGACTCGACGGCGTCGAGGATCTCGGTGGACCAGCCGCGGCGCTCGGCGTAGCGGAGGTACATGCGCAGCAGGTCGCCGGCGAACAGCGCGGACTCCGCGCCCCCCTCCCCCGCCTTGATCTCGAGGATGACGTCCTTGTCGTCGTCGGGGTCCTTGGGCAGCAGCTGCTCGCGCAGCCGCCCCGACAGCTGCTCGACCTGGGTCTCGAGCGTGCGGGCCTCGGCCGCGAACGAGGCGTCCTCCCCGGCCAGCTCGCGAGCGGTGGCGAGGTTGCCGCGGGCCTCGTCCAGTGCCCGGGCCGTCTCGACGAGCGGAGCGAGCTGGGCATAACGACGGCCCAGCCGTCGGGCCCGCGACTGGTCGGTGTGCACGGCGGGGTCGGCCAGCTCCCGCTCCAGGGAGGCGTGCTCGCCGAGCAGGTCGGTCAACATGTCGGTGCCGTCGGTGCTGCTCATGGGAGGACTCCCCTCGTGGGTCGTGGGCCGGACATGCGAACGGCGCCCGTCCCGCCCCTCGAGAGGGGCGGCACGGGCGCCGTCGGGATGGCTACTTGTCGGCGGACTCGCCGGCAGCGGCACCGGCCGTGGCGCGCTTGCCGAACCGCTTCTCGAAGCGGGCGACGCGGCCACCGGTGTCGAGGATCTTCTGCTTGCCGGTGTAGAACGGGTGGCACGCGGAGCAGACCTCGACGGTCAGCTGACCGGTCGGGGACGTGCTGCGCGTGGTGAACGTGTTCCCGCAACCACAGGTCACCGTGGTCTCGTGGTACGCGGGGTGGATGTCGGGCTTCATGCCTGTCGCCTCTTCCGAGAAAGTCTGTGTGTTCGTGTGGTGGAACGCCCACGGCCGGTCGTTATTCCGGCCCGCACAGCGGGGCTCGACGCGCCAGTATTCCTGACGCCCCGAGCCCGCCGGCGAGCGGTCCTCTTACTCGTTGCCCGGGCCCAGCGTCGTCTTCTGGATCTGCATCAGGAACTCGACGTTGTTGCGGGTCTTCTTCAGCTTGTCGAGCAGCAGCTCCAGCGCCTGCTGCGGCTCGAGCGCGGCGAGCACCCGGCGCAGCTTGATGACGATGGCGAGTTCCTCGGGGTTCATGAGGATCTCTTCCTTGCGGGTGCCCGACGCGTTGACGTCGACGGCCGGGAAGACGCGCTTGTCCGCCAGGCGGCGGTCGAGCTTGATCTCCGCGTTACCGGTGCCCTTGAACTCCTCGAAGATGACTGTGTCCATCGTGGAGCCGGTCTCGACCAGCGCCGAGGCGATGATCGTGAGCGAGCCGCCGTTCTCGATGTTGCGGGCAGCACCCAGGAAGCGCTTGGGCGGGTACAGCGCCGTGGAGTCGACACCACCGGAGAGGATGCGCCCGCTGGCGGGGGCCGCCAGGTTGTAGGCGCGGCCCAGGCGGGTGATCGAGTCCAGCAGGACGACGACGTCGTGGCCCATCTCGACCAGGCGCTTGGCCCGCTCGATGGAGAGCTCGGCGACGGTCGTGTGGTCTGCCGGCGGCCGGTCGAAGGTCGAGGCGATGACCTCGCCCTTCACCGAGCGCTGCATGTCGGTGACCTCTTCCGGACGCTCGTCGACCAGGACGACCATCAGGTGGCACTCGGGGTTGTTCGTCGTGATCGCGTTCGCCAGCGCCTGCAGCACCATCGTCTTACCGGCCTTGGGCGGGCTGACGATGAGCGCGCGCTGCCCCTTGCCGATCGGCATGACCAGGTCGAGGACCCGGGTGGTCAGCACGTTCGACTCGGTCTCCAGCCGCAGGCGCTCCTGCGGGTAGAGCGGGGTCAGCTTGGTGAACTCGGGCCGGTTCTTCGCCTGCTCGGGGTCGAGGCCGTTGACCGTGTCGAGGCGGACGAGCGCGTTGTACTTGTCCTTCCGCTCGCCCTCGCGCGGCTGGCGGACGGCGCCGGTGATGGCGTCACCGCGGCGCAGGCCGTGGCGGCGCACCTGGGACAGCGAGACGTAGACGTCGTTCGGGCCGGTCAGGTAGCCCGACGTCCGGACGAACGCGTAGTTGTCCAGCACGTCGAGGATGCCCGCGACGGGCAGCAGGACGTCGTCCTCGCTGACGGTCGGCTCGCCCTGGTCGAAGCGCTCGCGGCCTCCACCGCCCCCGCCCTGGGCGGTACCACCGCGGCGGTTGCGGTCGCGGTAGCGGCGGCCCCGGCGGCCGCGGCCGCCCTCGAAGTCGTCGTCGTCCTCGTCGTTGTTGGGGTTGTTCCGGTCACTGGTGTTGCGGTCGTTCGGATTGCGGTCGTTCGTGTTGCGACCGTCGTTGCGGTTGTCGGGCCGTCCGCCGCGGTCGTTGCGCTCGCCGCGGTCGGGACCGCGGTTCCCGCCGTCACGGTTGGCGGTGCGGTCGTTGCCACCGTCACGGTTGGCGGTGCGGTCGGAGCCACCGTCGCGGTTCGCGCTGCGGTCGTTGCCACCGTCGCGATTGACGGTGCGGTCGTTGCCACCGTCGCGATTGACGGTGCGGTCGGAGCCACCGTCGCGGTTCGCGCTGCGGTCGCGGCCGGCGCGCTCGCGGTTGCGCTGGGGACGGTCACCGTCGGTGCGCTCGCCGTCGGCGGGGGCACTCGCGGTGTCGCTCTCGCCGGCGGAGGCGGCAGTGAGGTCGGCGTCGGAAGAACCGGCGTCCGGGGAGCTCGCGTCCGAGGGGGCGTCGGCGGACGGCGAACCGGCCGGTCGACTGGCCCCACGACGGGTGCGCAGCGGGCGGGTGGCCTCGGGGGTGTCGCCGGCCGAGCCGTTCAGCGGGCCGCTGTTGGCGCCGCCGCTGACGGGGGCCTCGAGCGGCTCGACGGCAGCCGGGGCTGCGACGGGGGCGGAGGCGGTGGTGCCGTTGCTCGCGGAGGGGGCGTCCGCGGAGGCGGACCCGCCCACCTGGCGGGCGGAGATGGCGGCTACGAGGTCGCCCTTGCGCATGCGGCCGGTGCCGGCGATGCCCAGTTCGCCCGCGAGACGCTGCAGCTCGGGCAGCAGCATCCCGGACAGGCCGTTGCCGCGGCGCCGGGCGCTGCCCGTCGTCCCAGAAGCGGCAGGTGCCTCGGTCGTGCCGGCGGCGTCGCGCGCGCCGGTCTCGCCGAGGTCGGTGGTTTCACTCACGTACAGGTCCTTCCCTGCGGTGACCTGCGCGTTCCAGCGCAGGGGGTGCCCCGGTCCCCGACGGTCCGGCCCGGAGGCGGGAACGCACAGGGGAACAGGTCGAAAAGATGCGAGGCGGATCAGCGGCGAAGAGAGATCGTCTGCTTCGGCCCCGCGCGAGGCTCGCCCGAGTGGGCGGCTACGCCGTGAGCCTAGACGCAGCTCACGGACTGGACAACACCGATGGGTACCGGCGTGTTCCTCGTTACCGAGAAGATACCTCAGGCGCCCCCACCAGCACCTCTGCCCCGACCGCGTCGACCTCGAGTGCGAGGACCGACCACCCCGACGGAGTGAGAGCGGCGACCGCGTCCGGTCCGTCCGCGGCTCCGGCGCTCAGCACGAGGACGCTCGGCCCGGCACCGGACACGACCGCCGCGAGACCCTCGGCCCGCAGCGCGTCGATCAACGCGATCGTCGCGGGCATCGCCGCGGCCCGCTGGCGCTGGTGCAGTCGGTCGTCGGTGGCCGCGAACAGCTGCGTCGTGTCGCGGGTCAGCGCGTGCACCAGCAGCGCGGACCGGGCGGCGTTGAAGGCGGCGTCGTCGTGGGGCACGACATCGGGCAGCAGGCCCCGCGCGACGTGCGTCGACAGGGTGGCGTCGGGCACGAGGACGACGGGCCGGAGGTCCGCCGCGACGGCCAGCCGCACGGCCCGCGCTCCCCCGGGCTCGGTCCAGGAGAGGGTGGCCCCGCCGAGCAGGCACGGGGCGACGTTGTCGGGGTGCCCCTCCAGTTCGCTGGTGAGCCGGAGGACCGCCTCCTCGTCGATGCCGTCGACGTCGGGACACAGCGCCCACGCCCCCACCACGCCGGCGACGACCGCGGCCGCCGAGGAACCCATCCCCCGGCCCTGCGGGATGCCGTTGTCGGCGAGCACGCGCAGGCCCGGCGGCGTCCAGCCGAGCTGCGCGCAGGCGGCCCGGAAGGCGCGGACGACCAGGTGCGACTCGTCGGTGGGGAGCTCCCCCTCGCCCACGCCCGAGATCGACACCTCCAGGCCCGACGGCAGGACGGCGAACTCGAGGACGTCGTGCCGGGACAGTGCCAGGCCGGCGCAGTCGAAGGCCGGCCCCAGGTTGGCGCTCGTCGCCGGGACGCGGACCTGGACCGAGGTCACAAGCCGAGCAGGGACGCGGCCGCGGCCGAGTCGACCGGGATGGTCCGGGGCGCGGGCGCGCCGGAGATGGCCCACTCCGGGTCCTTGAGACCGTTCCCGGTGACCGTGCAGACGACCCGCTGGCCGGGCTCGAGCTCGCCGGCCGCGGCGACCTGCAGCAGGCCGGCGACCGAGGCGGCCGAGGCAGGCTCGACGAAGACCGCCTCGCTGCGGGCCAGCAGCCGGTAGGCGGCGAGGATCGCCCGGTCGGTGACGGCGTCGATGCGGCCACCGGAGGTGTCGCGGGCGTCGAGCGCCTTGGTCCACGACGCGGGGTTGCCGATCCGGATGGCGGTGGCGATCGTCTCCGGGTGCTCGACCACCTGGCCGGTCACGATCGGCGCCGCACCCGCGGCCTGGAAGCCCCACATGCGCGGGGTGTGCGAGGCGATGCCGGGGGCGGGGCTGTCGTGGCAGTACTCCTGGTAGCCCTGCCAGTAGGCGGTGATGTTGCCGGCGTTGCCGACCGGGAGGCAGTGGATGTCGGGGGCGTCGCCGAGGACGTCGACGATCTCGAACGACGCGGTCTTCTGGCCCTCGATGCGGAACTGGTTGACGCTGTTGACCAAGCTGACCGGGTAGTCGATCGCCAGCTTGCTGGCCAGCGCGAGGCAGTCGTCGAAGTTGCCCTCGACCTGCAGCAGCTGCGCGCCGTGCACCAGCGCCTGGGCCAGCTTGCCCATGGCGATCTTTCCCTGCGGGACGAGGACGGCGCAGGTGATGCCGGCCCGCGCGGCGTAGGCGGCCGCACTGGCGCTGGTATTGCCGGTCGAGGCGCAGATGACCGCCTTGGCCCCCTCTTCGACGGCCTTGCTGATGGCCATCGTCATGCCGCGGTCCTTGAACGAACCGGTCGGGTTGGCGCCCTCGACCTTGAGGTAGACGTCGCATCCCGTACGGCGGGACAGCTCCGGGGCCGGCAGCAGCGGGGTGTTGCCCTCCTGCAGCGTGACCACCGGGGTGCTGTCACTCACCGGCAGCCGCTTCCGGTAGGCCTCGATCAGCCCCGGCCAGCCCGGCGACACGCTCATGAGAGTCCCTCCACCCGCAGGACGCTGGTGACGCCCCGGACGGCGGGCATGTCCCGCAGCGCCGCAATAGTGGCCGACAGCGCCGCGTCGGGGGCGCTGTGGGTGACGATCACCAGGGTCGCCGC
The DNA here is from genome assembly GCF_004570875.1 of Blastococcus sp. CT_GayMR16. Classification (GTDB taxonomy): domain Bacteria; phylum Actinomycetota; class Actinomycetes; order Mycobacteriales; family Geodermatophilaceae; genus Blastococcus_B. Next base: position 153,691 of record NZ_SPQK01000005.1, read on the forward strand.
GTCGCCGCTGCCGTCCTGCCGGACCGTCGAGATGCTGACGTCGTGGACGGCGAACTCGTGCGCGACCGTCGCCAGCACACCCGGCTTGTCGGCGACGTCGAGGCTCACGTGGTACCGGGTCGGCGTCTCGTCCATCGGCCGGACGGCGAGGTTCGCGTACCCGGTGCTCGACTGCCCCGCCGCGCCGGCCAGCCGGTTGCGGGCGACCGCGACGAGGTCACCCAGGACGGCGCTGGCGGTCGGCTCGCCCCCGGCGCCCTGGCCGTAGAACATCAGTTGCCCGGCGGCCTCGGCCTCGACGAAGACGGCGTTGAAGGCACCGCCGACCGCGGCCAGCGGGTGCGAGGTCGGGATCATCGCCGGGTGCACCCGGACGGCAACGGTATCGGACATGGCATCGCCGTTCGGCCCGGTGACCCGCTCGCAGATGGCCAGGAGCTTGACCGTGCAGCCGATCTCGGCCGCGCGCGCCACGTCGGTGGCCGACACGGCGGAGATGCCCTCGCGGTGCACGTCCGACGCGGTCACCGGCGTGTGGAAGGCCAGCGACGCGAGGATCGCCGCCTTGGCCGCGGCGTCGAACCCGTCGACGTCGGCGGTGGGGTCGGCTTCGGCGTACCCGAGCTCGGTGGCCTCCGCCAGCGCCTCGGCGAACCCGGCACCGGTCTCGGCCATGCGGGACAGGATGTAGTTGGTCGTGCCGTTGACGATCCCGACGACGCGGCGGATCTGGTCACCGGCCAGCGACTCCCGCAGGGGGCGCAGCAGCGGGATGGCACCGGCGACGGCGGCCTCGTAGTACAGGTCCACGCCCGCCTTCGCCGCGGCTGCGTGCAGCGCCACGCCGTCCTCGGCCAGGAGTGCCTTGTTGGCGCTGACCACCGACTTGCCGGCCTCGAACGCGGCCAGCATGAGCGTCCGGGCGGGCTCGATGCCGCCGATCACCTCGACGACGAGATCGACGTCGTCCCGGGTCACCAGGGCGTGCGCGTCCGTGGTCAGCAGGTCCGCGGGGACGTCGGCGTGGTGGGCCGGACGCCGGACGGCGATCCCGGCCACCTCGACCCGCCGGCCGATGCGCGCGGTCAGGTCGTCGGACTGCTCGGAGATCAGCCGGAGGACCTGGCTGCCGACGGTTCCGCAGCCCAGCAGCGCGACCCGCAGCGGCGCCGTCACGACCGCACCCCCACGGCGTGCTCGGGGGCGGGCTGGGAGGGCGCCGGGGAGGGTGCGGGCAGGTCGGCGAGGACCGCGTCGAGGGCGAACACGTCGGACAGTGTCTGACGGCGGACGATCTCGGTGGCGGCGCCCTCCCGCACGGCGACCACCGGGGGCTTGAGCAGGTAGTTGTAGTTGCTCGCCATCGACCAGCAGTAGGCCCCGGTCGCGGCCACGGCGAGCAGGTCACCGGGCTGCACGTCCGACGGCAGCCAGAGGTCGCGCACGAGGATGTCGCCGCTCTCGCAGTGCTTGCCCACGACCCGGCACAGCGCCGGAGGGGCGTCGGAGCTGCGGTTGGCCAGCACGCAGGTGTAGCTGGCGTCGTAGAGGGCGGTGCGGATGTTGTCGCTCATCCCGCCGTCCACGGACACGTAGTTGCGCACCAGCGGCGTGCCCGGCGCACCGCTGGCCCCGAGCCGGACCGGCTTGATCGTGCCGATCTCGTAGAGCGTCACGGTGCCGGGGCCGGCGATCGCCCGGCCCGGCTCGACCGCGAGGCGCGGCACCGGCAGGCCCAGCTCCGCGCACTCGGACGCGATGACGGTGCGCAGCTTCGCGGCGATGTCGGACGGGCTGACCGGGTCGTCCTCCGACAGGTAGGCGATGCCGAAGCCGCCGCCGAGGTTGAGCTCCTCGAGGGTCTGTCCGGTGGCCTCCCGGACGGCGCCGAGCAGGCCCACGATCCGGTGCGCGGCCGCCTCGAAGCCGGCCGTGTCGAAGATCTGCGAGCCGATGTGGCTGTGCAGGCCGGCCAGGTGCAGCCCCGGCTCGGACACCACCCGGCGGGCGGCCGCCAGCGCATCGCCGGTGGACAGCGAGAACCCGAACTTCTGGTCCTCGTGCGCGGTGGCGATGAACTCGTGGGTGTGCGCCTCGATGCCGACGGTCGCGCGGATCAGCACCGGCACCGGCGAGCCCCCCGCGGCGACGCGTGCGGCGCCGAGCGGGACCAGCCGGTCGATCTCGTCGAAGGAGTCGACGACGACGTGGCCGATGCCCGCGTCGACGGCCAGTTGCAGCTCGACCAGCGACTTGTTGTTGCCGTGCAGGGCGATCCGTTCGGCGGGGAAGCCGGCGGCCAGCGCGAGGGACAGCTCGTTGCCGCTGCAGGCGTCCAGGTGCAGGCCGTCGTCGGCGATCCAGCGGGCCACCTGACCGCAGAGGAACGCCTTCGACGCGTAGTGGACGTCCGCGCCGTCGAACGCGTCGGCGAAGTCGCCGGCCCGGCTGCGGAAGTCGCCCTCGTCGAGCACGAACAGCGGCGTCCCGTGGGTGCGGGCCAGCTCGGTCACCGGGAGCCCGCCCAGGTGCAGCTCACCGCCGATCCGCTCGGCCGACCGCGGCCACACGTGCGGGTCCAGCGCGCCGAGCTCCTCCGGCGGCGCGCCCGCAGCCGTCGGCGGGGTGATGTTGCCGTGGAGCGGCCCCGCCGGGTGCGCCCTCACATCCGCTCCGGGGCGCTCACGCCGAGCACGGTGAGGCCATTGCGCAGCACCACCGCGGTCGCCGAGCACAGCCACAACCGCGCGGTCGTCAGCGTCGTCGGCTCCTCGTCACCGCGCGGCAGCACCCGGCAGGCGTCGTAGAAGCGGTGGTAGGTGCCGGCGAGCTCCTCCAGGTACCGGGCGACCCGGTGCGGGGCCCGCAGCTCGGCGGCAGCGGTCAGGACCCGCGGGAACTCCCCGATCGCCCGCAGCAGGTCGGTCTCCCGCTCGTGGCCGAGCAGCGCGACGTCCACGTCGTCGGGCTCTCCGAGGGAGAGCCCCAGCTCGGCCGCGTTGCGCAGGAGCGAGGAGATCCGGGCGTGGGCGTACTGGACGTAGAAGACCGGGTTGTCGTTGGTCTTCCGGCTCCAGAGGTCGAGGTCGATGTCGATCTGCTGATCCACCGAGGCCCGCGCCAACGCGTACCGGGCGGCGTCGATCCCGATCGCCTCGACCAGGTCCTCCATGTTGACCACGGTCCCGGCCCGCTTGCTCATGCGGACCGGCTCGCCGTTGCGCAGCAGGTTGACCAGCTGGCCGATCAGGATCTCGAGGTGGGCGGCGGGGTCGTCGCCGGCGGCCGCCACCAGCGCCTTGTACCGGCCGACATAGCCGGAGTGGTCGGCCCCCAGCATGATCACGACCTTGTCGAAACCGCGGCCCCGCTTGTCGAGGTAGTAGGCGCAGTCGGCGGCGAAGTAGGTCGGCTCGCCGTCGGCCTTGACCAGGACGCGGTCCTTGTCGTCGCCGAAGTCCGTCGTCCGGAGCCAGACGGCGCCGTCGGCGTCGAACACGTGACCGTGCTCCCGCAGCCGCGCGACCGCCTTCTCCAGGGCGCCCGACTCGTGCAGGCTCGTCTCGGAGAAGAAGACGTCGAACCGCACCCCCAGCGCGTCCAGGGAGCTGCGGATCTCGGCGACCATCAACTCGACGCCGCGGGTCCGGAACACCCGGAGCTGGTCACCGGCCGGGAGCTCGAGCAGGCCGGGCTCGGCGGCGAGCACTTCGGCGGCGATCTCCGCGATGTAGCTACCGGCGTAGCCGTCCTCGGGCACCGGCTGCCCGAGGGCGGCGGCCTGCAGGCTCTGGGCGAACCGGTCGATCTGCGCCCCGGCGTCGTTGAGGTAGTACTCCCGCGTCACGTCGGCGCCGCTGGCCTCCAGCAGGCGGCCGAGCGCGTCGCCGACGGCGGCCCAGCGGGTACCGCCGATGTGCACCGGCCCCGTGGGGTTGGCCGAGACGAACTCGAGGTTCAGCTTCTGCCCGGCGAGCACGTCGGTGTGGCCGTACGCGTCGCCCGCGGTCACGGCGTTGACCGCGATCTGCCCGAGCGCGCCCTGCGCGAGGGTGATGTTGAGGAAGCCGGGACCGGCCACGTCGACGCGGGCGATCCCCGGCTGCGAGCGCAGCTCCCCGGCCAGCACCTCGGCCACCTCCCGCGGCGGCCGGCCGGCGGCCTTGGCCAGCCGGAGGGCGATGTTGGTGGCGTAGTCGCCGTGCTCGCGGTTCTTGGGGCGCTCGACGACGACCCCGTCGGGCACCTCGACGGCGAGCACGCCTCGGTCGACGGCCCCGCCCACGGCGGTCCGTACGACGTCCTGCAGCTGCTCGGGTGTCACCGCACGAGCGTACTGACCCGCCTTCCCGGCACCCCGGGGCTGCCCGGCTCCCGGGGTTCGTACAGGAGCCCGACCTAGACTCGGGCACCGACGGGGTGCCCTGCGCCCGACCCCCAGCATCGAGGAGAGGCCTTGGCCAAGGACCGCACGCCCCCGCGCAGCAAGCCCGGTGGCAAGCCCGGCGGGAAGGGCAGCACCGCGGCCGGCAGTTCGGGCAGGGGTCGCACGCGGCCGCCGGCGAACGTGGTGACCCCGCAGCGGCCCTGGGGCCTGATCGCCGCGGCGATCGCGGTCGCCCTCTTCGCCGCCGCGGTCCTCACCTACGCCGTCCTCAAGGTGAACGAGTCCAACGCCGACAAGGTGCAGTCGGCCGACGAGATCGCCGACCTGCAGACCTTCGAGTACGCGGCCGGCCAGGACCACGTGACGACGCCGGTCCAGTACGAGCAGTCGCCGCCGGTCGGTGGGCCGCACGACGGCAACTGGGCCGACTGCACCGGAACCGTCTACGACGTCGACATCCGGCACGAGAACGCCGTGCACAGCCTCGAGCACGGCGCGGTGTGGATCACCTACAACCCCGACGAGCTGTCCGACGACGACGTCGCGACGCTGGCCGAGCTGGTCGACGGCGAGTCCGGCCGGATGCTCTCGCCCTACGTGGGGCTGGACTCCCCCATCAGCCTGCAGGGCTGGAACCACCAGCTGACGGTCGACTCCGTGGACGACAAGCGGATCAAGCAGTTCGCCGACTTCTTCACCCGCAACGGCGACTTCTACCCCGAGGTCGGCGCCAGCTGCGAGAACCCGGCCTTCAAGGCGAGCCCGCTCATTGCCGGTGATGCGAGCGCGCCGGTCGGCCCGAGCGACGTGCCGACGACCACGACGCCGGGGGCCGAAGCCACCGAGAGCGCACCGGCGGAGACCACCGCTCCCTGACCAGGCATCTACCTGATCATGCATCGACGACCGAGGTGACTCCCGTGACCGACACCGCTCCCGCCGGGCGCGGCCTGCTGCGACCGGCGCTGATCGCCGTCATCGCCGTCGCGCTGGTGCTGCTCGGCGGCGGGCTCGCGGTGGCCCTCGGCATCGGCCGGACGACGGAACCGTCGGCGGACTCGGTCGACGCGGGCTTCTCCCGGGACATGTCGCGGCACCACCTGCAGGGCGTGGAGATGGCCAATCTCGCGCCCGACCGCAGCACCGACCCCGAGATCCGGCAGCTGGCCTTCGACATCTCCTCGACCCAGACCAACCAGGCGGGGCGCATGGAGGGCTGGTTGTCGCTGTGGGGGCTGCCCCCCTCCGGGGGCGAGACCATGGCCTGGATGGAAGGCACGGGTCACAGCGGCCACACGATGGAGATGGGCGAGAACGACCTCATGCCGGGGATGGCAACCGAGGACGAGCTGACCGCCCTGCGCGACCTGTCCGGCACGGCGTTCGACGTCGAGTTCCTCCGGCTGATGATCCGCCACCACCAGGGCGGCAAGGAGATGGCCGTCTACGCGGCCGAGCACGCCGAGACGGCGACCGTCCGGCGGCTGGCCGGCACCATCGCCGACACCCAGACGGCGGAGGTCACGACGATGGCGCGGATGCTCTCGGCGCGCGGCGGCAGTCCCCTCCCGGCGCCCTGAGGCCCTCCGTCCGGGAGACGCCCGGAGACTGATAGCGTTTCCTCTGCAACACGGACGAGCCCCCGTAGCTCAGGGGATAGAGCACTGCCCTCCGGAGGCAGGGGCGCAGGTTCGAATCCTGCCGGGGGCACTCTTCCGCACGTGGCCGGTACGGCTGTTGCTCACGCCAGCACGGCGATCGCGTCGACCTCGACCATCAGGTCGGGCTCGGCCAGCGCCGCGACGCTGATGAGCGTCGTCGGTCGCAGCGGTTGGACACCCAGCCGCTCGGCGGCCCGCCCGACGCCCTCTCCGAGTCCGGCCAGCTTCGACTCGTCCCAGTCGACGACGTACAGCGTCACCTTGGCGACGTCGTCGAACGTGCCGCCCACGGCCGCGAGTGCCGTCGCGACGTTGAGGTAGGCCTGCTCGACCTGGGCCGCCAGATCACCCGCGCCGACGGGTTCGCCGTCCGCCGTCCGGGGAAGCGGGTGCGGGGCAGGTGCACTACCGTCCCCGCGCATGACGAGCGGGGACATCCAGCAGGCACAGGTCGGCGATCTCCAGATCGCCTACGAGACGTTCGGACGACGCGAGGACCCGCCGGTCCTGCTGGTCATGGGCCTGGCCACGCAGATGATCGGCTGGCCCGACGACTTCTGCCGGCAGCTCGCCGATCACGGCTACTTCGTCGTCCGCTTCGACAACCGCGACATCGGCCTGTCCACCCACCTGCACGACGCCGGCGCACCGGACGTGATGTCCGTGCTCGGCGGTGACCTGTCGTCGGTGGCCTACGGGCTCACCGACCTCGCCACCGACACGGTCGGCCTGCTCGACGCGCTGGGCCTGGACAGCGTCCACCTCGTCGGCGCCTCGATGGGCGGGATGATCGCCCAGCTGGTGGCCCTGCAGGCGCCCGAGCGGGTGCGCACCCTGACCTCGATCATGTCGACGACCGGTGAGCCCGCCGTCGGCGGTCCGTCCGACGCAGCGCTGGCACTGCTGCTCACTCCCCCTGCCGGCGATCGCGACGGTGCCGTCCAGCGCGTGGTCGACACCTACCGCGTGATCGGGTCCCCGGGGTTCGAGTTCGACGAGCCGGCCCTGCGGGACCGGGCCGGACTGTCCTTCGACCGCGCGTACGACCCGGCCGGCGTCGCCCGCCAGCTCGCCGCGATCCTCACGACGCCCGACCGCACCGGCGACCTGACGTCGGTGTCCGTGCCGTGCCTCGTCATCCACGGCGCCCAGGACGCACTCGTGAACGTGAGTGGCGGCCACGCGACGGCCGCGGCCATTCCGGACGCAGAGCTGCTGATCGTCGACGGGATGGGCCACGACCTGCCCCGCGCGGTGTGGCCGCAGCTCATCGACCGGATGACGGCACTGTTCGGCCGCGCGGCCTGAGCCCGCGCGCTCAGCTGGTCAGCATCCCGCCCTCGACCGGGATGGTCGTGCCGGTCACGTAGCCGCCCGCGTCGCTGACGAGGAACACGAGCGCGGCGGCCAGCTCGTCGGGATCGCCCTTGCGGCCCACCAGCACGCGCGCGAGCTGGGAGTCGATGTAGCCCTCGGGATAGGTGTCGGTCATCTCCGACTCGAAGAAGCCCGGCGCCAGCGCGTTGACCCTGATGCCCTTGCGACCGGTCCACTGCTGCGCGAGGTCACGGGTCAGCCCGATCAGCCCGGCCTTGCTCGCCGCGTACGCCGCCTGCGGCAGGCCGGCCGTGGTCAGGCCCAGGACGCTGGAGATGTTGACGATCGAACTGCCCGGCTGCATCACCCGGCCACACGCCTGGGCCATCCAGTAGCAGCCGTTGAGATTGATGTCGATGACCTGCCGGAACTGCTCGGGCGTCTCCCGGGTGGCCGGGGTCGCGGTGCCGATCCCGGCGTTGTTGACCAGGATGTCGACCCGGCCGAACTCGGCCACCGTGGCGTCGACCAGGCCCTGGCAGTCCTCGGGCAGTGCCACGTCGGTGCGCACGGAGATCGCGCGCCGGCCCGCCCGCTCCACGGCCTGCTGGGTCTCGGCCAGCCGGTCGGTGCGCCGGGCCCCGAGGGCGACGTCGGCCCCGGCCTCCGCCAGCGCCCGGGCGAACACCGCGCCGAGCCCGGAGGACGCCCCCGTCACGATCGCCACCCGGCCGTCCAGCCGGAACATGTCAAGGATCGTGCGGTCTGCCACGGGTCGGCTCCTGTCGTTGGTGAACGGTCGGACCGACGGTAACGAAGACGTGGGGTAGGTCACCTCTCGAACGGGTAGGCCGCTGGCCGGACCTCGACGGGGAGGAACCCCACCATGACCAATCTGGCTCAGAACCTGATCGACACCGCGGCGAAGGAAGGGCCCCATCCGGCGCTCCGGATGGACGAGGCACACCTGAGCTACGACGAGTTCCGGGACGCCGCGCTGCGGGTCGCCGCGTCGCTGCAGTCGCGCGGGATCCAACCGGGCGACCGCGTCGGCATGGTCCTGCCCAACGTCCTGTCCTTCCCGATCGTGTTCTACGGGGCGCTCCTCGCCGGCGCGGCCGTCGTGCCGATGAACCCGCTGCTGAAGGCGCGCGAGGTCGAGTACTACCTGCGCGACTCCGGCGCCAGGATCGTCGTCACCGGTGAGTCGTCGGCCGAGGCGGTCGGCGAGGCGGCCGGCACTGTCGGCATCGAGTCCGTGACCGTCGGACCGGCCATGCCCGATGCGCTGATGGCCGACGAGGGCCTGTCCGCGCCGGTCGAGCGGGCCGACGACGACACCGCGGTGATCCTCTACACGTCCGGGACGACCGGCCAGCCCAAGGGCGCCGAGCTCACGCACGCCGGCCTGAACAGCAATGCCCGGACGACGCAGGAGACGCTGCTGGAGGGCACTCCGGACGACGTGATCATGGGCTGTCTGCCGCTGTTCCACGTCTTCGGCCTGACCTGTTCGCTGAACGCCGGCGTCCTCGCCGGGTCCACCCTCACGCTCATCCCGCGGTTCGACGGCGGCAAGGCCCTGTCGGTGGTGGAGCGCGACGGCGTGACGGTCTTCCAGGGCGTCCCGACGATGTTCTCCGCGATGCTGCACTCCCCCGACGCCGGCAGCACCGACGTCGCCAGCCTCCGGCTGTGCGTCTCCGGTGGATCCGCCATGCCGGTGGAGGTCATGCGCTCCTTCGAGGAGACCTTCGGCTGCATCGTGCTCGAGGGATACGGGCTGTCGGAGACCTCGCCGGTCGCGTCGTTCAACCACCCGCACGCCGAGCGGAAGCCCGGATCCATCGGCACGCCCATCCGCGGTGTCGAGATGCGACTGGTCGACGACGACGGCAAGGACGTCGCCGGTGCCGAGGTCGGGGAGATCGCGATCCGCGGCGAGAACGTGATGAAGGGCTACTGGGAGCGCCCGGAGGACACCGCGAAGGCGATCCCCGACGGCTGGTTCCGCACCGGCGACCTCGCCCGCCAGGACGAGGAGGGCTACTTCTTCATCGTCGACCGCAAGAAGGAGATGATCATCCGCGGCGGTTACAACGTCTACCCGCGCGAGATCGAGGAGGCGCTCTACGAGCACCCCGCGGTGGCCGAGGTGGCGTGCATCGGCATCAGTCACCCCGACCTCGGCGAGGAGGTCGTCGCCGCCGTCGCGCTGAAGCCCGGCGCCAGCGCCGATCCCGCGGAGCTCCAGGCGTTCGTGAAGGAGCGGGTGGCCGCCTACAAGTACCCGCGGCACGTGTGGCTGGTGGACTCTCTCCCGAAGGGGCCGACGGGCAAGATCCTGCGCCGGTCGGTGGAGGTGCCCGAGGAGGTCGGTCGCCGATGAGCGCCCCGGACGGACCGGCGAAGAGACCCGCTCCCCCGGCGCCCCCGCTGTGGCGGCAGGTCTTCGACACAGCCGAGCGAGCCGTCTCGCCCCGGGCCGAGACCTTCGTGCGTACCCCGGGCTTCCACGTCGGGGTCGCACTGCTCCGGCGAGCGGAGGACGCGGTGCGCGGCACCGTCCGGGGCGCGACCGCCCGCGCCTGGCACCTGGTGAACCTTCCTGCCGGGAGTGACGTGAGCCGGCTGAGGGCGCAGATCGGGGCGCTCGACCGCGAGGTGCGGCGGCTGGGACTGCAACTGGAAGCCGAACGGCGCCGTGCGGCCGGGCGGACGACGTCAACGACGACGGAGGACAGCGATGCCGACGGTGCCCAGCCCACAGACGGTGCTCGACCGCGTCCGGCGCGACGTCGAACGCAACGCCCTCCGGGCTCGTAACGGCATCAAGCTGGTCGCCGGCGTCGACCGGCCCGGCGTGGGCCAGACCCCGAAGGACGTCGTCTGGCAGCGCGGCCGGACCCAGCTGTGGCACTACCGCAACGAGGACGTCCGCTACGGGCCGCCGCTGCTGATCGTGTTCAGCCTGATCAGCCGCAGCTACATCCTCGACCTGACACCGGGGAACAGCTTCGTCGAGCAGCTGCTCGAGGCGGGCTTCGACGTCTACCTGCTCGACTGGGGCGAGGCGGACGAGCGCGACGCGGGGAACGGCCTCGAGGACTACGTCGACGACTACATCCCGGCCGGCATCGACCGCGTGCTCGAGCTCTCCGGGGCCGACGAGGTCAACCTCTTCGGCTACTGCTTCGGCGGCAACCTCACGCTGCTCTACGCCGCGCACCATCCGGACGCCCCGCTGCGGAGCCTCACGGTGCTCGCGACGCCCGTCGACTTCCGGCACATGGGGCCGCTCGCCGACGTGTTCTCTGTCGGCCGCATGGAGGTCGAGTCGGTGCTGAGCGCCGACGGCAACGTGCCGCCGTCCGTCGTCGTCCAGGGGTTCCGCAGCCTGACCCCGACGGCCGAGGTGACCCGCTACGTCACCCTCTGGGAACGGCTCTGGAACGACGAGTACGTCGCCTCCTACCAGGCGATGACCGGCTGGTCGGACGACCACGTGCCCTTCCCGGGGGCGGCGGCCCGCCAGACCGCCGAGATGCTCGTGCGCGCCAACGGGATGGTGAACGACCGGCTCACCGTCGGCGGGGACCCGGTGCACCTGAGCGACGTCCAGGTGCCGTTCCTCACGGTGCGGGCCAACCGGGACCACATCGTGCCGCCGGAGGCGACGGCCCCGCTGATCGACCTCGTGGGCTCACCGGACAAGCACGAGCTGTGCCTGGACGCCGGCCACATGGGGCTGGTCGTCGGGCGCACGGCAGCGAAGACGACGGTGCCGACGATCATCGACTTCATCCGCCGCCGCAGCGACGAGATCTCTCCCAGCGCGCAGGAGGCCTGAGATGCCGGTGGTCGAACTCGGCCCGGAGCGCTGTGACGCGCTCCTGGCGTTCTTCGCCGCGCTGCCCGAGGGGGATCTGACCTTCATCAAGGAGGAGGTCCACGACCCCGACACCGTCCGGTCGTGGGCGGCCGGCCCGGCGTCCGGCGGACGGTGGGTGGCCGTGGACGACAGCCGGGACGGCGCGGTGACCGGATACGTCGCCGTCCGGCCGCTCCCCGGCTGGTCCGACCACGTCGGCGAGGTGCGGCTGGTCGTCGCGCCGACTTCCCGCGGGACCGGCCTGGGCCGGGAACTGGCCCGGCACGCCCTGGTGCAGGCCGTGGAGTCCGGACTCTCGAAGCTGGTGGTCGAGATCGTCGCCGAGCAGGGCGGGGCGCTGGCCCTGTTCACCGAACTCGGTTTCACCGGCGAGGCGCTGCTGGTCGACCACATCCGCGACCGGAACGGGGACCTGCGCGACCTGATGGTGCTGGCCCACCACGTCCGCGACACCTGGGCCGGGATGGACACCGTCGGCGTCGCGGACGAGCTCAGCTCTCGATGACCTTCCCGTCGGACACCTCGAGCCGGCGGGTGGTCTCGACGGACTCGAGCATCCGCCGGTCGTGGGTGACCAGCAGCAGCGTGCCCGTGTAGGCGGCCAGGGCCTCCTCGAGCTGCTCGATCGCGGGCAGGTCGAGGTGGTTCGTCGGCTCGTCGAGGACCAGCACGTTGATCCCCCGCGCCTGCAGGAGTGCCAGGGCCGCCCGCGTGCGCTCGCCCGGTGAGAGCGTCTCGGCCGGCCGGAGCACGTGGTCGGCGGTGAGCCCGAACTTCGCGAGCAGGGTCCGCACCTCCGACGTCGGCCAGTCCGGCACCTCGGCGGAGAACGCGTCCATCAGCTGCTCGGGCCCGAAGAAGCGTCCGCGTGCCTGGTCGATCTCCCCGACCTTCACGGCCGGGCCGAGCGACGCCGTCCCCTCGTCGAGCGGGATCCGGCCGAGCAGGGCGCCGAGCAGCGTCGACTTGCCAGAGCCGTTCCCCCCGGTGATGGCCAGCCGGTCGCCCCAGTCCACCTGCAGGTCGACCGGGCCGAGCGTGAAGTCGCCGCGGCGCACGACCGCCCCGCGCAGGGTCGCGACGACGGCGCCTGCCCGCGGGGCCGTGGCGATCTCCAGCCGCAGCTCCCACTCCTTGCGCGGCTCCTCGACCACCTCGAGCCGCTCGATCCGGCGGTCGGTCTGCTTCGCCTTGGCGCCCTGCTTCTCCGACGACGCGCGGTTCTTCGCCTTGATGTGCTTGTCGCCGTCCTTGGACTTCTTGATCGAGTCGCGCACGCCCTTGGCCAGCCAGTTCCGCTGCATCCTGGCTCGCGCCTCCAGGCCCGCCTTCGTGTCGGCGTAGTCGTCGTAGGCCTCGCGGGCATGCCGCCGGGCGACGTCGCGCTCCACCAGGTAGGCGTCGTAGCCGCCGTCGTGGACGCGGACGAGCTGCTGGGCGAGGTCGAGCTCGACGACCCGCGTGACCGTCTGCGCGAGGAACTCACGGTCGTGACTGACGACGACGATGCCGGCGCGGGAGTTCTCCACGAAGCGCTCCAGCTGGTCGAGCCCGGCGAGGTCGAGGTCGTTGGTGGGCTCGTCGAGCAGGAGGACGTCGTAGCGGGACAGCAGCAGTGCGGCCAGGCCCACCCGCGCCGCCTGCCCACCGGACAGGCCCGTCGTGACGGCGTCCAGGGCGACGCCGGGGGCGACGTCGGCGACGACCTCGTCGGCCCGCTCCTCGAAGTCGGCGCCACCGAGGGCGAGCCAGCGCTCGAGCGCGTCGCCGTAGGTGTCGTCGGCGCCGTCCTCGCCCTCGGTGAGCCGGTCGGTGGCGTCGTCCATCGCGGCCTGGGCCGCGGCCACGCCGGTGCGGCGGGCCAGCGCGGCGAGCACGGTCTCCCCCGGTCGCCGCTCGGGCTCCTGCGGCAGGTAGCCGAGGGTGGCCGACGGCGGGCTGACGACGACGGTGCCGTCCTCGGGTGACAGTTCACCGGCCAGCGTGCGGAGCAGCGTCGACTTGCCCGCACCGTTGACGCCGACCAGGCCGACGACGTCACCGGGGGCGACGACGAGATCCAGGCCGGAGAAGAGCACGCGGGCGCCGTGACCGGCCGCCAGTCCGCGCGCGACAAGAGTGGCACTCACACGACCCAGGGTCCCAAGCCTGTCATCCGAGTTCCCGCCCGGGCTCAGTCGTGGGGTGCGGCGGTGTCCTAGTCGACCGTGCCCTGGTCGACGGGGTCCTTGTCGACGGTGTCCTCGTCGAAGGAGCCCTCCTCGTAGCCGCTCTCGTCGCGGGCGTCGTCGGTGGGGCGGCGGCGGACCAGCCACGGCTGCAGGTGGTCGTAGCCGCGGACCGACACCCGGTGCAGCGGGCGCACCTTGTAGCCGGGGCGGTCGCGCAGCCGCTCGGCGAGCTCCCGGTCGACCAGCAGCGTGTTCGGCCGGGCGAGCGACGTCAGCCGGCTGGCCAGGTTGACCACCGGTGAGTACACGTCCCCGAGCCGGGTGAGCACCGCGCCGTAGGCGGCACCGACGCGCAGCGGCGGCCGCTCGTCGGCCGCCCACACCTCGGGCAGCTCGAGCCCGATCCCGACCGCGTCCTCGGCGCTCGCCGCGGTGAACAGCACGCCGTCCCCGACCGTCTTCACGACCCGGCCGTGGTGCCGGGCGATCACCTCGGCGGCGATGCTCTCGAAGTCCTCGATCATGGCGCCGAGTTCGCGCCCGCCCATGCCGCGGCTGCGGAAGGTGTAGCCGACCAGGTCGGCGAACCCGACCGCGAGCTCCCGGCGGTCGCCCTGCCCGGACGTGGCGGCGAGCAGCCGGTCGGCGTTGGCCGCGAGGTGCCGCCGCCAGACGTAGTCCTGCACCTCGCGCAGCCGCGGCAGCAACGCCTGGGCGGCCTCGACCGCTTCCTCCGCCGTCGCCCCTCTGCCGTCGGGGCCACCGGCGCGGAAGAGGGCGTCGGCGAGCATGTCGGTCTGCCAGTCGGCCAACCGCGACAGGGACTGCCCCATCGCGCGGGCGATGGACGCCTCGGACTCCGGCCCGACGAACCCGGAGTCGATGAGGGTGGAGAGCACCCCGAGCGCCTCGACGTCGGCGTCGGTGAACGCGGGGTCGTCGTCCGCGGCGTCGGGGAAGCCGAGGGCACGCCAGAGCCGCTGGGTGCGCTCGGGCGCCATGCCGGCCAGCTCCGCGATCTGCAGCCGGGTATAGCGCCGGGGCCCGTGGAGCAACAGCCGCTCGAGCGCCTCGCGGGCGTCGGCGACCGCGCCCGGGTCGGGCTCCGTCATGCCGCCGTCGGCCTCAGCCGGTGGTGTGCACGACGAGGACGTCGCACTGGGAGCGGCGGGTGGCGTCGGCCGGCACCGAGCCGAGCAGGCGCCCCTTGATGCCCGCCAGGCCGCGGTTGCCGACCACGAGCAGGTCGGCGTTCTCACGGCGGACGACGTCCAGCAGCGCCTCGACCGGCGAGCCCTGCACCGCGACCGTCTTCACGTCCTTTGCGCCTGCCTGGGAGGCCCGCTCATGGGCGGTGCGCACGGTGTCCTCGGCCGGATGCGAGCCGACGACCTGGTAGGCCTCGTCGCGCAGGGTGTCCTGCGCCTGGGCCAGCTCGCGGTCGTCGGTGTCCGGGGGCAGGTACGCGCACGCGATCACGAGGGTCGCGCCGCAGGCTCCGGCCAGGGCGCCCGCGCGGGCCACGGCCCGCAGGGACGACTCCGACCCGTCGGTGCCGACGACGATCGTGCGGTACGCGCTCTCGCTCACGGCGCGCACTCTATGTGACCGTGTGCCGGGAGACACCCCGAGATCATCGACGTCCGGGCATGCCCGCCGCAGTGGGAACCGCCCAGGTCCGACGCCCGCCGCTTCGCGAACAGGACACGCCCGCATGCCCGAACCCGGCACGAGTTCCCCCAGCGCGCTCCTGCGCCGTGCCCGGTTCGCGGTGGGCGCGTGCTTCTTCGTCAACGCGGTCCTCTACGCCAACCTGGTGCCGCGGTTCCCGGAGGTGAAGGCCGAGCTGGGGCTGTCGAACGTCTCCCTCGGCACCGCCCTGGCCGCTCTCCCGCTGGGGGCGCTCCTGGCCGGCCTGTCCTCGGCCGTGTTCATCCGCCGGTTCGGCTCGGCTCGGGTGGCCTCCTACGGGCTCCTCCTGCTCGCGGCGGCGGTGTGGGCGGCGGCCGCGGCGCCGAACTGGCTCCTGCTGGCTGCGGCGCTCCTGTGCGCCGGCGCGCTCGACGCCGTGGTGGACGTGGCGCAGAACGCCCACGGGCTGCGCGTCCAGCGGCTCTACGGGCGCTCGATCCTCAACGCCTTCCACGGCATCTGGAGCATCGGCGCGGTCACCGGAGGCCTGCTCGGTTCGGCCGCCGCCGGGCTGGGCGTGCCGCTGGAGGTGCACCTCGCCGTCGTCGGGGTGGTGTTCGGCGTGCCGGCGCTGCTCGGCCCCCGGGCGCTGCTCGCCGGGCCCGACGACGCCGACCGCGACGGCCCGGAGGGGGACGCCGCCGACCCCGGAAGCGGCCGACCGGCCGCGTCCCGGCCGGTCCGGCGGGCAGCCTTCGGCGCCATGGCGGCCCTCGGCGTCCTGGCCATCTGCGGCGCGTTCGTCGAGGACGCCGGCGCGTCCTGGAGCGCGCTGTACCTCCGCGACGAACTCGCCGCCGGGGCGGCCCTGGCCGGTCTGGGCTTCGTGGCCCTGCAGGCCGCGATGACGCTCGGCCGGCTCACCGGTGACCGGGCCGTCGACCGGTTCGGCCAGCGCCGGGTCGTGCGGGCGGGCGGCGCACTGACCGCCGCCGGCATGGGGCTCGCACTCGCCGTGCCATCGATCCCCGTCACGCTGCTGGGTTTCGCTCTCGCCGGACTCGGCGTGGCGACGCTCGTGCCGGCCGTCTACCACGCCGCCGACGAGCTCCCGGGCCTCCCCCGGGGGCTGGGACTGGCGGTCGTGAACTGGCTGCTGCGCATCGGCTTCCTGGTGTCGCCGCCGCTCATCGGCTTCGTCGCCGACGCCACGAGCCTGCGCGTCGCCCTGCTGACCGTCGTCGTCGCCGGGGTCGGCGCGCTCACGTTCGGGCGGGTCCTCCCGCGCACGGTGAATTCCGGCTGAACACCGGTCGACCACGCCGCGCCGGCGGCACGCCACGGCCCCGGGGGCTCCCGATGGGCGGCCCCGGTGCGCTTGGATGGGGCGAGCCACCCGATGCGACGACCCTATTCGACGACCCTATTCGACGACGAGGAGTTCCCATTCCCACGGCCAGCACCGCCCTCGGCAGCAAGACGGCCGGCTCAGGCCGGCTCGAGGTCCGCGGACTCAGCAAGTCCTTCGGGTCCGTCCAGGCCGTCTCCGACCTGAGCTTCACCGTGGAACCCGGGTCGGTGACCGGCTTCCTCGGCCCCAACGGGGCCGGGAAGACCACGACCCTGCGCATGGTCCTGGGGCTCATGCACCCCGACGCGGGGACGGCGACCTTCGACGGCACGCCCTACGCGCACCTGCCCGCGCCGCTGCGCACCGTCGGCGCCGTCCTCGAGACCGCCTTCCACCCCGCGCGCTCGGGCCGCAACCATCTACGCGTCTACTGCCGCGCCGCGGGTTTCCCGCTGTCCCGCGCCGACGAGGTGCTCGTCCAGGTCGGCCTCGCCGAGGCGGGCAAGCGCCGCGCCGGCGGCTACTCCCTCGGCATGCGCCAGCGGCTGGCGCTGGCCACCGCCCTGCTGGGCGACCCCGCCGTCCTCGTCCTGGACGAGCCGGCGAACGGCCTGGACCCCGAGGGCATCCAGTGGCTGCGCGGGTTCCTCCGCCACCTGGCCCACGACCAGGGCCGGACGATCCTGGTGTCCAGTCACCTGCTGTCGGAGGTGGAGCAGACGGTCGACCGCGTGGTCATCGTCGGCGCCGGCCGGCTCGTGCGTGAGGGCTCGATGGAGCAGCTCCGCTCGGGTGCCGACGGGGCGGGCACGGTGCTCGTCCGCAGCCCCGAGATCGCGCGGCTGGCCGAGGTGCTGACCTCGGGCGGCAGCAGCGTCAGCCAGGCGGACGGCGCACTCACCGTCACCGGCTCCACGCCCGCGGAGGTCGGCCACCGCGCCTTCACCGCCGGCATCGAGCTGCACGAGCTTCGCCCGCACACCAGTGGTCTCGAGGAGATCTACTTCCAGCTCACCAGCGGCCGGGAGCAGTTCGCCGCCCCGCCCGCCGGTACCCCTGTCGCCCCGGAGGCCACCCGATGATCCGCCTGGTGCGCGCGGAATGGACCAAGCTCTTCACCACCAAGGTATGGATCGGCCTACTGCTCGGGGCCTGCGTCCTGGTGGGCGGTTTCGCCGCGCTGCTGACGGGCTTCGCGGGCAACGCCGACAGCGGTATCCCACCGGTCGGCACCGAGGGGTTCGAGGAGATCGCCCTCGCCCAGGCCACCAACGCGACCGTGCTGGCGCTGATCCTGGGCATCATCGGGATGACGCAGGAGTACCGGCACCGGACCGCCACGCCGACGTTCCTGGCCGAGCCCCGCCGGTGGCGGGTCGTGGTCGCCAAGATCATCGCGTACGCGCTCGCCGCCGTGCCGTTCGCGCTCGTCGCACTGGCCGTGAACGTCCTGGTCGTGAGCGTCTACGCCGGCGCCCGGGGTGCCGCGCCGTCGCTCACCGGACACAACCTCGAGGTGCTCTCCAGCTCGGGCCTGGCGCTGGTCATCTACGCACTGATCGGTGTCGGGATCGGCGCCCTGCTGCGCAACCAGGTGGGCGCGATCGTCGGAGGGCTGGTGTACCTCTTCGTCGTCGAGCCGGTGATCCGGTCGATCCCCGCGACGTCGGGTGCCTACAAGTGGATGCCCGGGGGTGCGCTGGAGGCCATGACGGCGACGTTCCAGGGACCCGACCTGCTCGGCGCCTGGGAAGGCGGCCTGCTGCTGGTCGGTTACGGTCTGCTGGCTGCCCTGCTGGGCACGCTCCTGGCGGTCCGGCGCGACGTCGTCTGAACGAGGACGCCGTCCCCCCATCGCACTCCAGGACAGGATTTCCGCGTGACCACTCGCATGACCGTCCAACGACTGGGCCGGCTCATCGCCGCCGGCGACGTCGACGCCGTCCGGACCGCCGTGCAGTCCTCCCCCGCCCTCCTCACCCGCACCGTCGAGCGGGACGGGCAGGGCGGCTGGACGCCGCTGCACGTCGCCGTCGCCGAGGGACAGCCGGACGTCGTCCGCGTCCTCGTGGAGGCCGGCGCAGACCTGACCGCGCACACGGAGTTCAACCGGACGCCGCTGCACGTGGCCCTGCAGCTCCACCCGGAGCTGATGCCCGTCCTGCGCGAACTCGGGGCCCAGGTGGACGCGCCGAGCGCTGCCTACCTCGGGGACGTCGACCAGCTCACCCGCCACCTCGACGAGGGCGCCGACCCCGGCAGCCGCACCAGCGGCGCCGACCTGCTGTCGTGGGCCGCGTTCGGGGGAGCCGAGACCACCGCGAAGCTCCTCCTCCAGCGGGGCGCCGACGCCAACACCGGCGCGCTGCACTTCGCCGCCGGCGGCGCACGGCTGGACCTGGTGCGCCTGCTGCTGGATGCGGGCGCCGACGTGAACCGCCGCGACCCCACCACTGGCCGCACCCCGCTGCACGCAGCGGTGGCCGCCGGGTCCGCCGGCGACGCGCCGGAGATCGTGAAGGTGCTGCTCGAGACCGGCGCCGACGTGAACGCGACGACCCACGACGGCGCCAGCGCCCTGGACATGAGCCACGTGGCCGCAGCGCTGCATCGCCGGAACGACGCCGGTCAGGCCACCGGCCACGACGCCCTCGCCGACCTGCTCGTCGCCCACGGCGCCAAGGAGTAGTGCTCCGGGCGCCGTGCCCGACCGCACCCGCGGGCGTCCCGGCGCACCCGGTCTGCAGGGCGGACCGGGCGTAGACTCGACACCCGGTTGAGCCGTGCCGTCACGGCCCCGCCACCCGATGCACTGACGACGCAGCCCACAGAGACGAAGAAGGCACTCCACCCCGTGTCAAGCGCGAGCTCATCCCGGCCCTCATCCGCCTCCTCGTCCTCCGTGGCGGGGTTCGGCACCAACGAGTGGCTGGTCGAGGAGATGTACCAGCAGTACCTCGCCGATCCCGCGAGCGTCGACCAGGCCTGGCACGAGTTCTTCGCCGACTACCGGCCGGGCAGCCCCGTCGGCGGCGGTGACCGTGAGCAGCCGGTCGCGTCCTCCAACGGCGGCCCGGCCACGCAGAAGGCGGCCGCGGCGACGTCCTACGCCGGCCCGGCCCCCGAGCGCGAGGTGACGCCGGAGGTGCAGACCCCGAAGGCCGCCGCGCCAGCACCGGCCCAGCCCGCACCGGCCAAGCCGGCCGAGGCCAAGCCCGCCGAGGCCAAGCCCGCCGAGGCCAAGCCCGCCGAGAGCAAGCCGGCCGAGGCCAAGCCGGCCGAGAGCAAGCCGGCCGAGAGCAAGCCGGCCGCCAAGACCCCGGCTCCCCCGGTCGCCGCGGGCAAGCAGTCGCCGCTGCGTGGTGCCGCCGCCGCCGTCGTCAAGAACATGAACGTCTCGCTGACCGTCCCGACGGCGACGAGCGTGCGCGCGGTGCCGGCCAAGCTGCTGGCCGACAACCGCATCGTGATCAACAACCACCTCGCCCGCTCCCGCGGCGGGAAGATCTCGTTCACCCACCTGATCGGTTACGCACTGGTCCGGGCGCTGGACGACTTCCCGAACATGAACAGCGCCTTCGCCGACGTCGACGGCAAGCCGGTCCTGGTGCAGCCCGAGCACGTGAACTTCGGCCTGGCCATCGACCTGCCCAAGCCCGACGGCTCCCGGTCGCTCGTCGTCGCCTCGATCAAGGGCGCCGAGGAGATGGACTTCGCCCAGTTCTGGGCGGCCTACGAGGACATCATCCGTCGCGCCCGCGCCAACAAGCTCACGATGGACGACTTCACGGGCACCACGATCAGCCTCACCAACCCGGGCACGCTCGGCACCAACCACTCGGTGCCGCGGCTGACCGCCGGCCAGGGCGCGATCCTCGGTGTCGGCGCGATGGAGTACCCGGCCGAGTTCCAGGGGATGAACCCCGACGCGCTCACCGAACTGGCCGTGTCGAAGATCATCACGCTCACCTCGACCTACGACCACCGGATCATCCAGGGCGCTGAGTCCGGCGACTTCCTGCGCCGGCTGCACGGCCTGCTGCTCGGTGACGACGGCTTCTACGACAAGGTCTTCCGCTCGCTGCGGATCCCCTACGAGCCGGTGCGCTGGATGCCGGACGTGCGGATCAGCCACGAGGGGCAGATCGACAAGGAAGCCCGGGTCATCGAGGTCATCGAGTCCTACCGGCGCAACGGCCACCTCATGGCCGACACCGACCCGCTGGAGTTCAAGGTCCGGACCCATCCCGACCTCGACATCCTCGAGCACGGGCTGACCCTCTGGGATCTCGACCGCAAGTTCCCGGTCGGCGGTTTCGCCGGTGAGCGGCTCATGCCGCTGCGCGACATCCTCGGCGTCCTGCGCAACTCCTACTGCCGCACCGTCGGCGTGGAGTACATGCACATCACCGACCCCGAGGAGCGCGAGTGGCTCCAGCAGCGGGTCGAGGTCAAGCACGAGCAGCCCGACCGGGAGAAGCAGAAGCACGTCCTCGGCCGGCTGAACGCCGCCGAGGCCTTCGAGACCTTCCTGCAGACGAAGTACGTCGGGCAGAAGCGGTTCAGCCTCGAGGGTGGCGAGTCGGTCATCCCGATCCTGGACGAGGTGCTGATCGCCGGCACCGACCACGGCCTCGACGAGGTCGCCATCGGCATGGCCCACCGCGGCCGGCTCAACGTCCTCGCCAACGTGCTGGGCAAGAGCTACGCCAAGATCTTCGGCGAGTTCGAGGGCAACATGGACCCCGGCAGCGTCCAGGGGTCCGGTGACGTCAAGTACCACCTCGGGGCCACCGGCACGTTCCGCAACCCGTTCCGCACCGAGGCGGAGATCGCGGTCTCCCTGGCCAGCAACCCCAGCCACCTGGAGACGGTCAACCCGGTGCTCGAGGGCATCGTCCGCGCGAAGCAGGACATGATCGACAAGGGCGAGCAGGGCTTCACCGTGCTGCCCGTCCTGCTGCACGGCGACTCCGCGTTCGCCGGCCAGGGGGTGGTCGCCGAGACCCTGAACCTCTCCCAGCTGCGCGGCTACCGCACCGGCGGCACGGTCCACGTGGTCATCAACAACCAGGTCGGCTTCACCACGAGCCCGGCCGCTGCCCGGTCGAGCCTCTACTCGACCGACGTCGCCCGGATGATCGGTGCGCCGGTCTTCCACGTGAACGGCGACGACCCCGAGGCCTGCGTCCGGGTGGCGCGGCTGGCCGTGGAGTACCGCCAGTCGTTCAAGAAGGACGTCGTCATCGACCTCGTCTGCTACCGCCGGCGCGGGCACAACGAGGGCGACGACCCCTCGATGACCCAGCCGCTGATGTACGACATCATCGACCGCAAGCGTTCGGTCCGGAAGCTCTACACCGAGGCGCTGGTGGGCCGTGGCGACATCACGCTGGCCGAGGCCGAGGAAGCGCTGAAGGACTACCGCGGGCAGCTCGAGCGGGCCTTCGCCGAGACCCACGACGCGCAGGAGACGTCCAAGCCGCGGCCGGTCATGGACCCCCGCACGCCGCAGGAGGCCACGGTCCGGACGGCGATCACGCCCGAGGTCCTCAAGACCATCGGCGACGCGCACGTCTCCTTCCCGCCGGACTTCACCCCGCACCCGAAGCTCCAGAAGATGCTGGAGAAGCGTGCGGCGATGGCCAGCGAGGGCGGCATCGACTGGGCCATGGGCGAGCTACTCGCCTTCGGGTCGCTGCTGATGGAGGGCGTGCCGGTCCGGCTCGCCGGTCAGGACTCCCGGCGCGGCACGTTCGTGCAGCGCCACTCGGTGCTCATCGACCGGGAGACCGCCGGGGAGTACACGCCGCTGGCCAACCTGACGCCGGACCAGGCCAAGTTCTTCGTCTACGACTCGCTGCTGAGCGAGTACGCCGCGCTCGGCTTCGAGTACGGCTACTCGGTGGCCAACCAGAAGGCGCTCGTCCTCTGGGAGGCGCAGTTCGGCGACTTCGTCGACGGCGCCCAGATGGTGATCGACGAGTTCATCAGCTCCGGCGAGGCCAAGTGGGGCCAGCGCTCCGGCGTGGTCATGCTGCTCCCGCACGGCCTGGAAGGTCAGGGGCCCGACCACTCCAGCGGCCGGATCGAGCGGTTCCTGCAGCTGTCGGCCGAGAACAACATGACCGTGGCCAACTGCTCGACCCCCGCCAACTACTTCCACCTGCTCCGCCGCCAGGCCCTCTCGGACGTGCACCGGCCGCTGGTCGTGTTCACGCCGAAGTCGCTCCTGCGGGCCAAGGCCGCGGTCAGTGCGGTCGCCGACTTCACCGAGGAGAACTTCCGGCCGGTGCTGCCCGACACCGGGGTCGGCGGGGAGCCGCTGGACGACAGCGCGGTGCGTCGCGTCCTCCTGTGCAGCGGGAAGGTCGCCTACGACCTGATGGCTCACCGGGAGTCCGAGGGCACCGCCGACGTCGCGGTCGTCCGGGTCGAGCAGCTCTATCCGCTGCCGACCGAGCAGATCAACGAGCAGCTCGAGCGCTACCCGAACGCCACCGACGTCGTCTGGGTGCAGGAAGAGCCGATGAACATGGGCGCGTGGCAGTTCATGGCCGTCAACCTGCCGGAGGACCTGCCCGAGGGCCGCACCTTCCGCCGGGTCAGCCGCAAGGCGTCGGCCAGCCCGGCCGTCGGGTCGGCCAAGGTGCACGAGGTCGAGCAGCGTCAGCTGGTCGCCGAGGCCTACGCGGACTGACGGCGCATGTACTTCACCGACCGCGGGCTGGAGGAGCTGGCGAACCGGCGGGGCGAGGAGCAGGTCACCCTCGCCTGGCTGGCCGACCAGATGCAGGCCTTCGTCGACGAGTTCCCCGACTTCGAGGTCCCGGTCGAACGGCTGGCCACCTGGCTGGCCCGCGGCGGTACCGACGACGTCGACGAGTGACCCCTGAGCTGCCGCTCGCGCGGGTGACCGTGCGATCTGCCGTCCGCGATCCGGACGAGTGGTACTGGCAGCTCCCCGCCGTCGCCCAGTTGCGGGACGAGGGCATGGCCCTGGCGCCGGTCACCGTGCTGGTGGGCGAGAACGGCAGCGGGAAGTCCACGCTCGTCGAGGGGATCGCCCGGGCCTGGCAGGAGCTGCTGACCGCGCAGGTGCACCACTGGGCGCCGGAGCCGTCGGCGGAGGACGCCGCCCTGTGGCGGGCCCTGTGGTTGGAGACGGCCTACCCGCGGCCGCAGGGCGGCATCTTCCTTCGGGCCGAGTCGATGCACGAACTGTTCGCGTCCGTCGACCGCACGGCGTTCGAGCTGCGTGCTTTCGACGGCGTCCCGCTCAACACCCGCTCCCACGGGGAGGGCTTCCTCGCCTTCCTCGAATCACGGGTCACCGAGCGCGGGCTGTGGATCCTCGACGAGCCCGAGTCGGCACTGTCCTTCCGCTCGTGCCTGCGACTTCTCGCGCTGATGCACGGGATGACCGCCGCCGGCTCCCAGGTGCTGCTCGCCACCCACTCCCCGGTGCTCGCGGCGCTCCCCGGCGCGACGGTGTACGAGCTCGACGGGTCGGGCTTCGCACCGCGGCAGTGGGGCGACCTCGATCTCGTGCAGGACTGGCAGGCGTTCTTCGACGACCCGGCGCGGCTCCTGCACCACCTCCTGGACGACTGAGAGCCACGCCCGACGGCCGACCACGCGTGCCCCTCCCCCGGCAGCAAGGCGGGCCCTGTGGCTCGGCGTGCTCCCGGCCGCCCGCGCCCTGGTCGCCCGGCGACTGCCCGGTGAAGAAGGGGCCCCTCCTCCCCACCCTTCGCACGCTCAGCGCAGGCCCGGGACGGGCCACCTCGGTGCGCCTCCCTCGCGCACGGCAGGTGTAGCGGGACCCTCTGTGCGTGCTCGGTCACTCGCATGCCCTCTCGGGTCTCGCCGCGGGCGCCGCGACGCTGCCCTGGGCGCCCGTGCACGGCACCGTCTCCCAGGTCGCCTGGGTCGCCGCCGTCGGCGGGTTCGCCATGCTCCCCGACCTCGACCACTCGGGCTCGACGGTCTCCGACATGTGGGGTCCGGTCACCGACGTCCCCTCCGGCGCCATCGGCCGGCTCGCACAGGGCCACCGGTGGGGCACGCACGACGCCGTCCTCGGTCCGCTCGCGTTCGGGGCACTGGCGGTCGCCGCCGCCGGCGCCTTCTGGTCCAGCCTCCTGCTCATGGCTCTCGCCATCGGCCTGGCGTTGCGCGCCCTGAACTTCGCCATCCCGGGGCGCGTGGAGAACACCGTCGTCGGCAACCTCGTGCTGTCCTGGGGAGGCGCGTGGCTGCTGCTCGACCACAGTCCCAACCCTGGCTGGCTGCCCTGGGCCGTGGCCCTCGGCTGTCTCACCCACATCGCGGGCGACGCGCTGACCACCGCGGGCATCCCGGTGCCCCTGATCTGGATCGTCAGGCGCTGCCGGCTGAAGCTGCTGCCCATCCGGACCGGCAACATCGTGGAGAAGGCTTTGCTCGTGCCGCTCTTCCTGGCAGCCACGGTCCTGTGCATCTACCTCAACACCGAAGCGCGCACGGCGCTCGACCCGCTGGTCGAGCGCATCCTCAGCCTCGGATAACCCGTTCGCCGGAACCGGCCGCTCCCCCGCAGACTCGTGGTGTGGAACGCCTCTCCGACCGGCTCCTGAACTGGGCCAGCATCCTTGACGACGTCACTCTCCGGCAGGCTGAGAACACCGCCTCGTTGCCCTTCATCCATCCGCACGTGGCGCTGATGCCCGACGCCCACCTGGGCAAGGGTGCGACTGTCGGCTCGGTGCTGCCGACCCGCGCGGCGATCATCCCCGCGGCGGTCGGCGTCGACATCGGCTGCGGCATGATCGCCGTCCGCACGCCCTGGTCCGTGGACGAGGTGCGCGCCCGTGGCTCCCTGGCGCCGCTGCGCGGGGACATCGAGCGCGCCGTCCCGCTGTCGGCCGGGAAGTACAACCGGAAGCTCACCGCATCCGCGCGACGGCGCGTGGACGAGCTGGAGGACGTCGCCGACGAGCTCGGCACCCACGTGCTCCCGGCGGTCATCGGGGCCACCCCGAACTGGCAGCTGCAGCTGGGCAGCCTCGGCTCGGGGAATCACTTCATCGAGGTCACCGCCGACGAGCAGGACCGGGTGTGGCTGTTCCTGCACTCCGGCAGCCGCGGCGTCGGCAACAAGATCGCCATGCGGCACATCGCGATCGCGCGGAAGCGGGCCGAGCGGGACCGGCTGGACCTGCCCGACCGTGACCTCGCGTGGCTCGACGAGGGGACGGCGGAGTTCGACCAGTACATCGCCGAGCTGCGGTGGGCGCAGCACTTCGCCCTGCTCAACCGCGACGAGATGATGGACCGCGTCGCCGGGTGCCTCGCCGTGCACATGCGCGTCGGGGAGACGCCCGAGCTCGAGCGGATCCAGTGCCATCACAACTTCACCCAGCGCGAGACGCACGACGGTGTCGACCTGTGGGTGTCGCGCAAGGGTGCGATCGAGGCGAGGAAGGGACAGGACGGCTTGATCCCCGGTTCCATGGGGACGGCGAGCTACGTCGTCTCAGGCCTGGGCAACCCGCTGTCGCTGAACTCCTCCCCGCACGGGGCGGGCCGCGCGTACTCGCGCAGCAGGGCGCGGAAGACCTTCACCCGGGCCCAGCTGGAGGAGTCGATGGCCGGGATCGAGTGGCGGCACAGCGACGTCTTCCTGGACGAGAGCCCCGCTGCGTACAAGCCCATCGACACCGTGATGGAGGACGCGAAGGACCTCGTCGAGGTGCGGCACACGCTGCGGCAGCTGGTCAACGTCAAGGGCGACTGAGCGCGCCCACTACGGTGCCTTCCTTGTGACGGCCGTCTCCGCATCGCCCCGGCTCGGGCGCGGTACGCATGTGGGCTACGCGCTGGGGTCGATCGGGACGGCGGCCTTCGGCACCGTGCCGGGGCTGCTGCTCCTCTACTACCTGACCGACGTCCTCGGCGTCGCCGCGGGGATCGCCGGGCTGGTGGTGTTCGCCCCGAAGGCCTGGGACGTCGTCCTCAACCCGTGGATCGGCAACCGCTCCGACCGCACGGAGAGCCGCTGGGGTCCCCGGCGGCCGTGGATGCTGGCCGGGGGGCTCGCCCTGCCGCCGCTGTTCGTGCTGGTCTTCGCCGGCCCGAGCACTCCACCGGCGCTGGCGGCTGTCTGGGTCGCGGGCACCTTCCTCCTGGCGGCGACCGCTTACGGCTGCTTCCAGGTGCCCTACGTCGCGCAGCCCGCGGAGATCACCGACGACCCGGGCGAGCGGGCGACGCTGATGTCCTGGCGGGTGGCCGCCCTCGCACTCGGCATCCTGCTGGCCGGCGCGGGTGCCCCGGCGGTCGTCGACGCGTTCGGGAGCGGGCGCGGCGGCTACCTGGCCATGGCGGTGTTCGTCGCGCTCCTGCTGGCCCTCGGGATGCTCGGCGCGGTGGTCGGCACCCGCTCCGCCGCGACGCTGACCCGGACGCGGAGCGAGGGCCGGCTGCTCGAGACCCTCGCCGTGGCCTGGCGGGTGCGTCCGTTCCGGGTGCTGCTGATCGGCTTCGTCGTCCAGGCCCTGGGCATCGGCGTGATGCTCGCCGGCGTCCCGTACTACTCCGAGCAGGTCCTGGGAGACCCCGACGCCGGGACGCTCCTGTTCGTCGCCCTCGTGGCGCCGGCCATCCTCGTCATGCCGTTGTGGCTGCGCTTCAGCCGGCGGCGGGGGAAGCGGACCGGCCTCCTGGCCGCGTCCCTGCTGTTCGCCGCGGCCGCGGGTCTGCTCCTGGTCGTGCAGCACGGCCAGACGGCCGCGGCGATCCCGCTCGTGGTCGTGGTGGGGATCGGTTACGCCGGGATGCAGATGTTCCCGCTGGCGATGCTCCCCGACGTGATCGCCGCCGACGAGGCATCCTCCGGCGCACGCCGGGCGGGTGTCTTCACCGGCGTGTGGACGGCGGCCGAGACCCTCGGGCTCGCCGTCGGGCCCGGCCTCCTCGGTGGACTTCTCGCCCTGGCCGGTTACGTGTCCTCCACCGGGGACGACGTCGCCCAGTCCGGCACCGCCGTGACGGCCGTGCGCATCGGCTTCACGGTCCTCCCGGCCCTGCTGGTCCTGGCCGCGGTGCCCGTGTTCGCCCGCTACCGGCTCGACCCCGTCCCCGAGGAGGACCACGCGTGAGTCCGCAGGACGTCCTGACCGAGCTGACCGCGCTGCAGGCCGGCGACGTCCCGACCCACGGCGGGGCCACCATGGCCTACGTCTACGACTCCGGACGCGTCGACATCGAGGAGCTGGCGGCGGCCGCCCAGGCCGCCTTCCAGTGGACCAACGCCCTCGACCCCACCGCCTTCCCGAGCGTCGCGCGCATCGAGAACGACCTGGTCGGTGCGGCACTGGCGCTGCTCGGCGGCGGACCCACCGCCGTCGGCTCGCTGACCAGCGGCGGCACCGAGAGCTGCCTGCTTGCCGTGCTCGCCGCCCGGGAGAGGTGGCGCGCGAACGGCGGCGCCGGCCGCCCACGCCTCCTCCTGCCGGTCACGGCGCACGCCGCCTTCCGCAAGGCCGCCCACCTGTTCGACCTGGAGGTGGTCGACGTCCCGGTGGACCCGGTCACGTGCCGGGCGGACGTCGCCGCGGTCGGCGACCGCCTGGACGAACGGACGGCGCTGGTGGTGGTGAGCGCCCCGTCGTACCCGCACGGCGTGCTCGACCCGGTCGGCGAGGTCGCCGCGCTGGCCGCCGCGGCGGGGGTGCCCTGTCACGTCGACGCCTGCATCGGCGGCTGGATCCTGCCGTTCCTGGACGACGTCCCGGAGCCCTTCGACCTGTCGGTGCCCGGCGTGACGTCGCTGTCGGTCGACCTGCACAAGTACGGCTACGCCCCCAAGGGCGTCTCGGTGCTCCTGGCCGCCACCCCGGAGCTGCGGCAGGCCCACTGGTTCTCGACCGCCGGCTGGCCCGGCTACCCGGTGGTGAACCCGACGCTCGCGGGCACCCGGCCGGCCGGGGCCATGGCCGCCGCCTGGGCGGTCCACCGGCTGCTGGGCACCGACGGCTACCGCGAGCTGGCGGGGCAGGCGCACGAGGCGACGCTGGCGCTGGTGCGCGGCATCGCCGACATCCCCGGGATCCGGGTGGTCGGGCAGCCCGTGGCGACCCTCGTCGCGGTGGCCGAGGACGGTGCGGACGGGGTCGACGTGCTGAACCTCGCCGACGAGATGACCGCTCGCGGCTGGTTGCTGCAGCCCCAGCCGCCGTTCGCCCAGCCCGGCGGAGACCTGCCCGCGACGCTGCACCTGACCGTGACCGGGGCGACCGCCGGCCGCGTTCCCGCGCTGCTCGCCGACCTGACCGCGGCCGCCCGGGCCGCCGCGGCGCTCCCCCGGCCGGTCGCCGATCCGGAGCTCGTGGCCGCCGCCGCGACGATCGACCCGGCGACGCTGACCGTGGCGGAGGTCGACGCCCTGCTGGAGGTCGCGGGGGTGGGCGGCGGCCGGCTGCCCGAACGCATGGCGCCGGTGCACGCCCTGGTCGCCGCACTCCCCCGTCCCGTGGCCGAGCGGCTGCTCTCCGGCGTCCTCGACCTGGTCTACCGGCCCGCGGTCGAACCGACTAGACCGTGACGCCCTGCCGGCGTGCGCACGCGCCCACGGCGGCGGCGACGGCCTCGGCCACGCGCCGGTCGAGCGGGCTCGGCACCACGTAGTCCGCGCGCACCTCGTCACCGACGACGTCGGCGATCGCGGCCGCCGCAGCCAGCTTCATCTCCTCGGTGATGCTGTGTGCGCCGGCGTCGATGGCGCCGCGGAAGATGCCCGGGAACGCGAGCACGTTGTTGATCTGGTTCGGCAGGTCGCTGCGCCCGGTGGCGACGACGGCCGCGTACTTGGCCGCCATCTGCGGATCGACCTCGGGAATGGGGTTGGCCAGGGAGAAGACGATGCAGTTCGGCGCCATCGCGGCGATCGCCGACTCCGGCACCGATCCGCCCGAGAGACCCAGGTAGACGTCGGCCCCGCGGAGCGCGTCCACCATCGTCCCGGCATTGCCCGTGCGGTTGGTGTTCTCGACCAGCCACTGCTTGGTGGGGGTGAGGTCGGCGCGGCCGGCGTGCAGGATCCCCTGCGAGTCGGCCACGGCGATGTCGCCGACGCCTGCCTCGAGCAGGATCTTGGTGCACGCGACGCCGGCGGCTCCGGCGCCGGCGACGACGACCCGCAGGTCCGCCAGTTCGCGGCCGACCACCTTCATCGCGTTGCGCAGTGCGGCCAGGACGACGATCGCCGTCCCGTGCTGGTCGTCGTGCATGACCGGGATGTCGAGCCGCTCCCGCAGCCGCGCCTCGATCTCGAAGCAGCGCGGGGCGCTGATGTCCTCGAGGTTGATCCCGCCGAAGGACGGCGCGATCGCCACGACCGTCTCGACGATCTGGTCGACGTCGTTGGTCGACAGGACGATCGGGACCGCGGACAGCCCGCCGAACTCCGCGAACAGGCAGGCCTTGCCCTCCATCACCGGCAGGGAGGCGGCCGGTCCGATGTTGCCCAGGCCGAGGACCGCCGAGCCGTCGGAGACCACCGCGACGACGCGGGGCGCCCAGGTGAAGCGGCGCGCGAGTTCCGGCTCGGCGGCGATGGCGCTGGAGACGCGGGCGACACCCGGCGTGTAGGTCAGGGCGAGGTCGGCGATCGACTCGATCGAGCGGGTCGGCACCACCGACAGCTTGCCGCCCTCGTGGACCGCGAACGCCGGGTCGTCGGCGAATCGGTCGGCGCGCTGGTCCGTCTCGGTCTGGTTGCCGCCCATGGTCATCGCAGCGTAATCGCGGTGCCCTGCGGTGCGCGTGGTCAGGTCTCCGGGAAGGGTTGCGAGGGCAGCCGGCCGGGGCGCGGGCGCAGCCGGCCGACCACCTTCCCCACGACGACGGCGACACCGAAGGCGCGGCTGTCGTCGGTGATCAGCCGGTTGTCCCCCTCGACCCAGTGACCACCGGGAACGGCCCGGCGCACGCGCTTGACGACCAGCAGGTCCGGCCGCGAGGGGAACCGGGCGAGGACGACGTCCCCGGGGCGCACCGCGGCGGTCGAGCGCACCCGGCGCACGAGCAGCCGGTCACCGGAACGAACGGTCGGGACCATCGACGGGCCGGTCACCCGGGCCATCGCCCAGGCGCTCGGCAGGGGCGGGACCGGCTCCGGGCCCGCTTCTCCCACTCTGTCGCTGTCGATCACCGCGGGTAGGGTCGCAGACGACCCAACCCCACGACATCCGGAGGCACGTCCATGCGTTTTCCCCGCATGTTCTCCGCCGTGGAGGCCACCGCTCACTGCGACCTCCCGTGCGGCGTCTACGACCCGGCTCAGGCCCGCATCGAGGCCGAGTCCGTCAAGGCGATCCAGGAGAAGTACCAGGGCAACGAGGACCCGGTCTTCCGTACCCGCGCGATCCTGATCAAGGAGCAGCGGGCGGAGCTGGTCAAGCACCACCTGTGGGTGCTGTGGACCGACTACTTCAAGCCCCCGCACTTCGAGAAGTACCCGCAGCTGCACGAGCTGTTCAACAAGGCCACCAAGCAGGCCGGTGCGGCCGGCGGCAAGGGCAGCATGGACCCGGCGGAGGGGCAGAAGCTCCTCGACCTGATCGCCGAGATCGACAAGATCTTCTGGGAGACCAAGGCCGCCTGATGAAGGACCCCGTCCTCCTCACCCCTCGCACGCTCGGGGCGAGCCTCGGGACGGGGCCACGGCGCTGTCGGGTCACCCATTGACGGGGACCCGGCAGCGCTGCCGTGTGTGACCTGTTCGATCCCGGCGAGTTCGCGCACGCGCCTAGGGTCTGCCTATGCGCGGCTCGGAGAGTCCCTTGATCGACGTCGGCGCACTTCTGGAGAAGGTCGAGGCGGCCGCACCGATCGACTCGGTGCCCGCTGTGGCGGCCGCCCTCGGGGACATGGTCGGCGCCCGCGAGGTGAATCTGCTGATCGCCGACTTCAGCGGGCGGGCGCTCGTCCGCCTCACCTCCGCCGCACGGGTGGACGGCGCCCGTAGCCAGGGCAGGGACGAGCAGGCCGAGACGCTGCCCCTGGCGGGCACGCACTACGACCGGGTGCTGCGGACGCAGCAGCCCGACGTGCAGGCGCTCGACGACGGCGCGCGGATGACGGTTCCGGTCACCGACCGCGGCGACGCCATCGGTCTCCTCGAGCTGGTCCTCCCCCGGCACCCCTCCCCGGAGGAGGTCGCCGACATCAGCAGCGCCGCCCACGCCCTGTCCTACGTCGTCATCGCCGCCCGCCGGCACACCGACGTCTTCGAGTGGGGCCAGCGCTCGTCGCCCTTCGCCCTGGCGGCGGAGATCCAGCGGCGGCTGCTGCCGGCCTCCTACACGTGCGAGGCGGGCCAGTTCACCCTCGCGGGATGGCTCGAGCCGGCCAGCTCCGTGGGCGGCGACACCTTCGACTACACGCTGGACCGCGACTCCCTGCAGATCTCCATCACCGACGCCGTCGGCCACCAGGTGGCGGCAGCTCTGCTGGCGACGCTGCTCGTCGGCGGGCTTCGCAACGGCCGGCGGAAGGGCCTCGACCTCGGGGAGCAGGCCCGCTACGCCAACGACTCGCTCGCCGAGAACGCAGGCGCCGGCCAGTTCGTCACCGGCCAGCTGATGCGCGTCGACCTGCACGACGGGACCGCGGCGATCGTCAACGCGGGCCACCCGTTCCCGCTGCGGCTGCGGAAGGGGAAGGTCGAGGAGGTGCAGTTGCGCATCGAGGCGCCGTTCGGCGTCCTTCCCGGCAAGCGCTTCGACGTCCAGGAGTTCCCGCTGGAGCCGGGCGATCGGATCGTCCTGCTGACCGATGGCATGCAGGAGCGCAACGCGGTCAACCTCGACGTCGCCGACGCGCTCGCGAAGAGCGCCGACCTCCACCCTCGGGAGGTGGTCCACGAGCTCGGCGCGGCCGTCCTGGACGCCACCGGTGGCGACCTGCGCGACGACGCGACGATGGTCTGCCTCGACTGGTACGGCGGCCCCCCGCGCGGCCGCACGACCGCGTACGGAGCCGATCCCGAGCGCGCGTCGGGACCGGCCTGACCCCGGACGCCCGGACCGCCCCAGACGCGGGCCGGTACCGTTTGGCCACCATGCGCATCGACCGGGCCGGGTGGCCTTTCATCACCGGACCCTTGGCCCCTGCGGCCCTCCTCGCCATCGCCGGGCGCGCGAGCGGCCGCCGCTGGCCGCGGACGCTCGCCTGGCCGTTCCTGGGCCTCTCGGCCTACATGGCCCTCTTCTTCCGCGACCCCGACCGGCGCTGCGACACCACCCCACCGGCAGCCGACGAGGTCCTCTCCCCCGCCGACGGCGTGGTGATGGTGGCCGGGGAGCCGCAGGCCGGCGTCGCCCCCGAGGGCGACTGGCAGCAGGTCAGCGTCTTCCTGTCCGTCGTCGACGTGCACGTCAACCGGTCGCCCTACCGGGGCGAGGTCGTCGAGAGCTCCTACCGGAAGGGCAGCTTCCTCGCCGCCTACCGCAAGGAGTCCGCGCACCGGAACGAGCGCAGCGAGCTGTGGATGCGCGACGGTGACCGGACCGTCGTCTTCCGGCAGATCGTCGGCGTCCTCGCCCGGCGGATCGTGACCCGTACCGGTCCCGGTGACGAGCTGGCCACCGGGGAGCGTATGGGCCTGATGAAGTTCGGCTCCCGGATGGACGTGTTCCTGCCGCCCGAGTGCACGATCACCGTGACGAAGGGCCAGCGCGTGCGCGGCGGCGAGACCGTCATCGCCCGCTGGCCCGCGGCCGGCTGAGCCGGCCATGCCCTCGACCCGGCGCACGACCACCGAGTTCGTCCGCGGCTCCGTCCGCGGGAGCCGCCGGCGCGCCCTGGCGACGCTGCCCAGCCTCTTCACCCTCGGCAACATGTTCTGCGGGTTCTTCGCCATCCTGGTGTCGATCCGGGGGCAGTACAGCCTGGCCGCCGTCCTGATCGGGCTGTCGGTGGTCTTCGACATCACCGACGGCGCCGTGGCGCGTCTGGTGGGCGCGGTGACCCCCTTCGGCCTCCAGTTCGACTCCCTCGCCGACCTGGTCTCCTTCGGGCTCGCCCCGGCACTGCTGGCGTTCACCCTGTTCTCCCAGGGCCAGGACGAGTGGGACCCGCTGGGCTGGGTGGTGTGCTTCATCTGGGTGGCGTGCGCGGCGATCCGGCTGGCGCGCTTCAACACCACCATCGACCCGACCGCCGACAAGCGGTACTTCATCGGCATGCCCAGCCCCGGGGCCGCGGGCGTCGTCCTGGCGTCGGTCTTCGCGTTCGGCGACCAGATGCAGGGCCGCGACCGCCTGTGGGTGCTGCTCGTCGTCCTCGTGCCGGCGCTCCTGATGGTCACCAACATCCGGTTCCGCTCGTTCCGGTCGCTGGTCAGCCCCAAGAGCGGGCGGCCCTACGTGCTCATCGCGACCGCCGTCGTGCTGGTGATCGGCTTCGCGACGGTCCCGGTCGTCACCGGGATCCTCGTCGCCTACGGGTACCTGTTCGCACCGGTCCTCGTCCCGATCGTGGCGCCGCTGGCCCGCCTTCTCCCGGACCGCCTCAAGGAGGCCCTCTCATGACCGTGCGGCCCGTCCGGCCCGACGACGTCCCGGCGGTCGTCGGCCTCGTCCGGGAGCTGGCCGACTACGAGAAGGCGCTGCACGAGGCACGCCTCACCGAGGAGCAGCTCACCGGCGTCCTCTTCGGCGACGCCCCTGCCTTGTTCGGCCACGTCGCCACCGGTGAGGACGGCGAGATCGTCGGGATCGCGCTGTGGTTCCTGAACTTCTCCACCTGGCGCGGCACCCACGGCATCTACCTCGAGGACCTCTACGTCTCACCGCGGCACCGCGGCGCCGGCCTGGGCCGGGAGCTGCTGCGCACGCTGGCTGCGGTCTGCGCCGAGCGCGGCTACTCGCGGCTGGAGTGGTCGGTGCTCGACTGGAACACCCCGTCGATCGAGTTCTACAAGGCCGCCGGCGCCGTCCCGATGGACGGGTGGACCGTGTTCCGGCTGACCGACGA
Organism: Blastococcus sp. CT_GayMR16; assembly: GCF_004570875.1. GTDB lineage: Bacteria > Actinomycetota > Actinomycetes > Mycobacteriales > Geodermatophilaceae > Blastococcus_B. Next base: position 188,123 of record NZ_SPQK01000005.1, read on the forward strand.
CGCCCTGACCGACTTCGCCGAACCCCGGAGCGACCGATGACCACCGAGCGCACGCCGCCCGAGTGCTGGCTGACCGACATGGACGGCGTGCTCGTCCACGAGGAGAAGGCGCTCCCCGGCGCCGCGGAGTTCCTGGAGCGGCTGGTCGAGAAGCAGCGCCGGTTCCTCGTGCTCACCAACAACTCGATCTTCACCCCACGCGACCTGGCGGCCCGCCTCGCCCGCACCGGGCTGCACGTGCCCGAGGAGTCGATCTGGACCTCCGCCCTGGCGACGGCGGACTTCCTCTCGAGCCAGCTGCCCGGCGGGTCGGCCTACGTCATCGGCGAGGCGGGCATGACCACCGCGCTCCACGAGGTCGGCTACACCCTCACCGACACCGACCCCGACTACGTCGTCCTCGGGGAGACGCGCACGTACTCGTTCGAGGCGATCACCCGGGCCGTCCGGCTGATCGGGCGCGGGGCCCGGTTCATCGCGACCAACCCCGACGTAACCGGGCCGAGCCCGGAGGGGCCGCTCCCGGCCACCGGCTCCGTCGCCGCGATGATCACCCGCGCGACCGGCGCCGACCCCTACTTCGTCGGCAAGCCCAACCCGATGATGTTCCGCAGCGCCATGAACCGGATCGAGGCCCACTCCGAGTCGACGATCATGGTCGGCGACCGCATGGACACCGACGTCGTCGCCGGCATCGAGGCCGGCCTGGAGACGGTCCTCGTCCTGTCGGGGTCGACCGCCGCGTCCGACGTGTCGCGGTTCCCGTTCCGCCCCAGCCGGATCCTGGACTCGATCGCCGACGTCATCGACCTGATCTAGGGGTCGGGAGATGACCTGGGACGACGGCCTAGGAGTCGCGGACGAGAACCCTGGCCCGCGCGACCAGGAGGATGAGGCTGTCCGCCAGTTCAGTGGCGATGCGCAGTTCGTTTCGGAAAGCCCCGAGACAGCGGCGGACACTGTCGAGCAGCGGCGGGATCAGGTGAGCCTTCCCTGCCAGGTCCGTTCGTATGGCCTGATCAGCGCTCCAGATGTGGTGGATCAGCAGATACATCGGTTCGATCTGCAGCAGGACCATCTCCGGGTTGCGCTCGTACGTCGCCTCGACGACGCCCCCGAGCGGCGCTCTCACGTCCGCGAGGAGAGGAGTGGTGAGCTCCACCACCAACCGTTCGGTGATCACCGTGTCGGTGTGTTGGATCCAGCCCACGAATTCCATGGCCAGCAGGCGACAGGAATGAGCCCGCTGTGCCAGCTCCCTGTCGGCGGCAGATTCGAGACTCGCGAGGTCATCGACGAGCAACCGCGCCCACACAGGACGTCGCTTGCGCCCACCTTCATTGAGGTAACGCACGAAACCGAACCGCGTCCTGGAGAGCTGCACGAATTTGATGAGATCCTTTTCGTCGTCTGTTGCGCCTTGCATGTCTGAGCGCCGCTCACCGACGTCCAGGATTTCGTCCAGATCATCTGCAGCCTGCTGGAACTGGGCCGCCTCACCCTTGATCTTCTTGACGACGTCTTCCTGAGGTCCCGATCCCGTAGGGACGCGGTCCTCACCGAACACTGCGCCGCCCACGACCTCGAGACGGTCAAGGACGTACTGCGCCTGTTCCCGGCGAAGGCGGAATGTCACCACGTACGTGGTGAGGAACGTGATCGCGACCGCGATGAAGGCGTTCTGGACGACGTCCTGCCAGAAGTCGACCCAGTCCCATGTCGGGCCGACGAGTTGCTTGATAACCGCCGCAGAGACGGCGCCGACCGACGCGATCCCCAGCGTCACCGCCGGCGAATTCAAGATCGAACGAAGCAATCGGCGCAATACCGTCATGACGCCCCCGTGTCCCGGCCTGACAACCGGACACGAGGCTAGGACCGGCACGGTCACTTTGGACGGGTTGCATTCATCGACCTCATCCGAGGTCGGGCGCGTCAGCGGTCCAGGTAGGCGAGCCGCGCCTCCGGCGTGGCCAGGAGATAGAGCTCGGCGGCCACCAGCACCAGCACGGGCAGCCCGATCGCGGGCCGGCCGGCCTCGAACGCCGTCGTGTACGCCAGTGCCGCCAGGAGCAGTTGCAGCACGATGACGGGGCCGCGGGCCCAGCCGGCGACCCGCCACAGGCCGACCGCCGCGGTGGCGAGCAGCGCCGATCCGGCCCCGACGACCACGACCTCCGCGATCGCCCGGGACATGCTGTCGGCCGCGCTGGTCACGACCAGGTAGAGCAGCAGCACCGCCCCCACCCCGATCGCCGCCGCCTCGACGGCCACGACGACCGCGGCCCAGCGGAGCGTGCGCGGAGCCTCCGGGCGCGAACGCTCGACGCGCGCTGCGGACGACGCGGCGGCGGCGCCGAGCAGGCGGTCGGAGCGCCGGCGGGGCGGCTGCAGCGGCACTCCCGCGGGCTCGGTCACGGGCACGAGATTACGCGGGAGGCCGGGAGCCAAGGCCCTTCCTCCCCGGATTCCGGCCCTCGCGTGGTTAGCCTGGCGGGCATGCGTGCGCTCGTGGTGGTCAATCCTGCGGCGACGAGCACCACCGCCAAGATGCGCGACGTGCTGGTCGGGGCCCTGGCCAGCGAGCTCAAGCTCGACGTCGCCGAGACCACGCACCGCGGTCACGGCCGCGAGCTCGGCGCCCAGGCGGCGGCGGAAGGCATCGATCTCGTGGTGTCCGTCGGCGGCGACGGCACCGTGAACGAGGTCGTCAACGGCCTGCTCGAGAAGGGCCCGTCGCCGCACCTGCCGATGCTGGCCGTCGTCCCCGGGGGATCGACGAACGTCTTCTCGCGGGCGCTGGGCCGCTCGCGCGATCCGGTGGAGGCGACGGCCGAGATCATCTCCTCCGTCCGCGCCGGGCGCACCCGCCTGGTGTCCCTCGGGACGGCGAGCGCGTTCGGCACCGACGAGGCCGGCGGGGGCTGGACGGAGCCGCGCTGGTTCGTCTTCGCCGCCGGCCTGGGCTTCGACGCCGAGGTCATCGCCCGCGTGGAGGCGCAGCGCGCCGAGGGACGGCGGTCCACCGGCTCGCTGTACGTCCGGGAGGCCACCACCGCCTTCCTGCTGGGCCGCGAGCGCCGTCGTCCGGCGATGACCCTGCAGGTGCCCGGGGAGGCGCCGGTCGAGGACCTGTTCCTCTGCCTCGTCTCCAACGTCAGCCCCTGGACCTATCTGGGCGCCCGGCCGGTCAACCCCTCGCCCGAGGCGTCCTTCGACGCCGGCCTGGACGTGTTCGCGATGAGCCGGATGGGCCCGATCCGGATGCTGCGGACGCTCCGCCGGACGCTCGCCCGCGACCCCGGCACCTGGGGCCGCGGAGTGCACCGGAGGCACGACCTCGAGGAGCTGTCGCTCACCGCCACCCGTCCCCAGGGCTGGCAGGTCGACGGCGACCACCTCGGCACCGCGACGGGCCTGCGCGTTCGCCACGTGCCGGCCGCTCTCCGGGTCGTCGCCTGATCCGTCCCACCGCGCGCACTCACGCACGGTGCCGAGCGCTTGTCAACGTTCGGGACGGCGTGTGGTTCCGTCGAGTGGCGGGCCTAGCACGTGCATGGTGAGCTTGCTCACGGGGGGTCGAACGACGGCCTCGATCTGCTTGACAGGCGTCCTTCACGTGAAAACATCGCTGGAGAACGCAACTTGCCGGTAACAAAGCAAGTAGTCGCTGAGTCAAAGCGCTGGGCAACCGGTGTCGGCCCTGCACGCGGTCCGAGGCCGGCGACTGAAGTACCGAAACCGTAGACGACACCGAGGAGAACACCGCCATGGACTGGCGCCACCGCGCGCTCTGCCGGGACGAGGACCCCGAGCTGTTCTTCCCGATTGGGACGACCGGCCCGGCTGTCGTGCAGATCGAGCAGGCGAAGGCTGTCTGCCGTCGCTGCCCGGTAGTGCAGTCGTGCCTGGACTGGGCCCTTCGCTCGGGCCAGGACTCCGGCGTATGGGGTGGGCTCTCCGAGGACGAACGACGCGCGCTCAAGCGCCGCCAGTCTCGTACCCGGGTGCACACCGCCTGACCGGAGCACGACCGCACACCGCACGACCCGCGCCACCGCAACACTGACCGCCTCGAGGCCGGTCCGGGTTCTCCCGGACCGGCCTCGGCGCTGTGCTCTGTGATTTGTCGTCCTACCGGACGACACCGCGGCCAATTGCCGTCCCCCGGCGCCGTGGAGCCGGGTCGTCGCTCGATCGCGGGGGAGCCTCCGGCCCCCCACTCCTCACGACATTCCCTGGTCACCTCTAGCGGCACCCTCCGGGCCCCACTCCTCACGACAGCCGGTCAACCCTTCACCGCTGTCGCGGTCACCTGCGGGGTAGGCCTGCGCCGGGGAGGACGAGGACGACCTCGGTGCCGGAGTGCTCCGCGGGAGCGCCCATCGAGAGGCTGCCGCCGAGCTCGCTGGTGACCAGGGTGCGCACGATCTGCAACCCCAGCCCGTCGCTGCCGGCGAGGTCGAAGCCCTCGGGCAGGCCCTGACCGTTGTCCCGCACCCGGACCACGAGGTCGTCACCGGTCCGGTCCGCGACGAGCTCGATGATCCCTGGCTCACCGTCGGGGAAGGCGTGTTCGGCGGCGTTGTGCAGCAACTCGGTGACCGCCAGGACGAGCGGGGTCGCCGCGGCCGCGGGCAGCTCCCCGAAGGACCCGGTTCGCTGGGTCCGGGCGGCCGGCCCGACAGAGGCGAGGTCGCCCAGCATCGGCAGCACCTGGTCGAGGACGTCGTCCACGTCGACGACGTCCTCACGGCTGCCGGCCAGCGTCTCGTGCACGACCGCGATCGAGGACACCCGGCGCACCGACTCCTCCAGCGCCGCGCGGGCCGCGGGCTCGGTCATGCGCCGGGCCTGGAGGCGCAACAGCGCCGCCACCGTCTGCAGGTTGTTCTTCACCCGGTGGTGGATCTCCCGGATCGTGGCGTCCTTCGTGAGCAGCGCCCGGTCGCGCCGCCGGACGTCGGTGACGTCGCGGACCAGGACGAGCGCGCCGGCCTCCCCACCGGGGGCGTGCAGGGGAAGAGCGCGGACCAGCATCGTGGCCGTGCGCCCCTCGACGTCCATGGGGTCGGGGAACCGCCCGGCGACGGCCGCCGCGATTCCCGCGGCGGCGGCCTCCCCCGCGACCCGGTCGGCCGCGGCGGCACGGGTGAGGGTGGTCAGCTCCGCGCCGGCGAGGTCGCGGTCGACGCCGATCCGCCGGTAGGCCGACAGCGCGTTGGGGCTGGCGTAGGTGACCCGGCCGGACCCGTCCAGCCGCACCAGACCGTCACCGACCCGCGGGCTCATCTCGGCGTCCTGCGGCTTCTGCGGGGGGAAGGTGCCGGCCGAGACCATGAGGCAGAGGTCGGCGGCGATGTCGAGGTAGGTCAGTTCCAGCGTCGAGGGCGACCGGGTGACCGCCAGGTTGGTGTCCTTGGCCAGGACCGCGACGACGACGCCGTTGTGCCCGACCGGGATGACCTCGCGTCGCCGCGGAGCGGCGCCGGACCAATCCGGCTCCCCCTCGGTCACCGGACGGCCCTCCCGGTGGGCGACGACGAACGGCTCGGCGACGGCGCCGCCCACCTCGGCCCCCACCAGATCCTCCGGCCGGCTCGTCGGGGCCGTCAGCGGCCGCACCTGGGCCACGCACCACCACGCGCCGCCCGGCAACGGCACCCACAGGGTGAGGTCGGCGAACGCGAGGTCGGCCAGCAGCTGCCAGTCGGCGACCAGCCGCCGGGCGTGCTCGACCTGCGAGGGACTGGACGCCGAACCACGGGTGAGGCGATCGGAGAGGCTCGTCATGGTGGTCCGAGCCTAGAAGAAGGGCCCCCTGCCCCCCTCCGCTCGCACGCTCGCGGCGGGGCCCTGCAGGGGGCCGAACTAGGCTGCTGGCGTGGTCCAGCCCGCCGGTTCGTCGTCCCTCGTCGTGGAATCCGCCCGGCCGGAGGACTTCCCCCGCATCGCCGACCTCACCGTCGGCGTGTACGTCGGCGGCGGACTCGCAGAGCCCCACTACGCCGAGGAGCTGGCCGACGTCGCCGGCCGGGCCGGGCGGTCGGAGCTGATGGTGATCCGTGACGGCGGCGGCACCGTCGTCGGCAGCGTCGCCCTGGTGCTCCGCGGCGACTTCGGCAACATCACGACGTCCGAGGACGAGGCCGCGTTCCGGATGCTGGTCGTCGATCCGGCCGTGCAGGGACGCGGCGTCGGTGAACTGCTCGTCACCACCTGCCTGGACCGGGCCCGAGCGGCCGGCAAGCACCGGATGGTCATCTCCACCGACCCGAGGATGTCCGCCGCGCAGCGGCTCTACGAGCGGCTGGGCTTCGCCCGGCTGACCGAGCGCGACTGGTCGCCGGTGCCCGGGGTCGACCTGATGGTCTACGTGCGCGAGCTCTGAATCAGCCGGGGACGACGGTGGCGATGAGGTCGCCCTCCTGGAGCACCTCGCCCTCGACCACGTGCATGTCCTGCACGATGCCGGAGTGCTCGGTCAGCACCGGGATCTCCATCTTCATCGACTCGAGGATCACCAGCGTGTCGCCGGCGGCGACCTGCGCGCCCGGCTCGACGAGGACCTTCCAGACGCTGGAGACCATCTCCGCGTGGATCTCCTCGACCGCCACCGGGCCTCCTCTGCGTCGAACCGTCATGCTCGGAGAGTCATCCAAGCACGGCGGTCACTCGCTCGGGACCCTGCTGCCGGCGGCCAGTCGCCCCAGGACGGCACACACCTCGCCGCCGTCGTGCGGCACGCCGACGTCGGGCAGCGCGGACAGGACGTCGGAGACGGCGCGGGCCGCGGTGGCGGTGTCCGGGCCTGCCGCGCTGACGGTGGCCAGGAGCGCGTCGTACCAGCCGTCGATCCGGTCACCGGGCTCGTAGCCGCTGACCGCGACCACGTCGACGTCGGGAGCCGGAGCCGGTAGGCGGCCCGTTCCGGGCAGTCGGCCGCTCACGCGGCCCGGGGTCCCCGCAGGGAGACCGGCCCGCAGCTGGGCGACGACGGCTGCGCGCGCGGCATGCCCCCCAGGCGCGGAGGTCTCACCGGCCGCACTGCGCAGCGCCAGTTCGACGGCGTCGACGCCGTGCGCCCGCTCGAGGACGGCCATGTCGAGGGAGAACCCCGCCGCGACCTCGGCGAACGCGCCGTCGGGCGCGATGCCGACTGTCACCAGGCCGCGCCACCCCACCTCCGCCAGGCGCCGCCCCGCACCCGGCAGTTCCGCGTCCCCGTCGGGTGCCCAGTCCTCCGGCGTCCAGGACACCCGGGCGATGCCGGCCGCACGGTCACGGGTCACCGGCGTCGGTAACCGCAGCCCCTCGGCGGTCACCCAGCCCAGCAGGCCGCGCTCGCTGGCCGGCTCGACGCCGTCACCACCGAGCCGTTCGAGCACCTCGGCGTCCGGCGCCACCCACCGCAGCCCCGCCGCGACGACGGCCGTGGCCAGTCGCGCGTTCCCGGCGAGCGCAGGAGGCACGGGCAGGACGGCGGCGACGCCGCTGCGGCGGGCGGCCTCGACGATCCGGTCCACCGCGAGATAGGACTCGCTCGCGGGCGCCGGGCCCAGCAACACGGCGTCGTCGGCCAGCCGGACGTGCCGGGCGGAGCGCTCGGCCTCGGAGTGGACGGCGACCGCCTTCACGCCCAGCCGGCTGCAGGCGGTGATGACGGCGCAGGCCGCCGGACCGCGGCCCGCCACCAGCACGCTCTCGATACCCGGCAGTGCCATGGCTGTGCCCTCCTGCGTTCCCCCGTCCGGCGCCACCACGCTGTGCGGAGAACCGGAGCGCCCCGTGAGAGGCTTACCGGGTCAGCTTGGCGGTCCCGGCGACGGCGCGCACATTACGTGTGCCCGGTCCACGGCCCGCGAGGACCAGGGCCGGCTCCCACGAGCACAGCGGCCCACCGCAACGTCGAGAGGAGGGCAGCGATGTCCAAGCGCGGACGCAAGCGTCGCTCTCGCAAGAAGAGCGGCGCCAACCACGGCAAGCGGCCCAACGCCTGAGAAGCGACGAGCGCCCCACCTCCGCGACTGCAGGGGTGGGGCGCTTCGTCGTTCGGGTCCTTGTTCTAGGCCGGGCCCTCGGACTCGACGCTCACGCGCTCGACGCTGATCTGGGTGCCGTCCTCCTCGAACGAGACCGTGGTCAGCTGGACCTTGATCCGCTCGCGCAGCCCGGACGGGGTGGGGTCTCCCCCGCAGCGCCGACGGACCAGCGCCTTGAACTCCTGCTCGATCCCGAACTCGCGCAGGCACGGCGAGCAGTCCTCGAGGTGCTCGGCGATGACGGCGCGGCGGGCGTCGTCCGTCTCGTGGTCGAGGAACTCGAACACGTGGGAGAGGACGTCGTCGCAGGACGTGATCTCGATCGGCTCGCCTGCGCCCTGAACGTCGTCGGTCATGACTGGCTCGCCTCCTCACCGGCTCCGGCGCGGACGAAACCGCGCTCACGGGCGTAGTCGGCCAACAGCTTCTGCAGTCCCCGCCGGCCGCGGTGCAGCCGGGACATCACCGTGCCGATGGGCGTGCCCATGATCTCGGCGATCTCCTTGTAGGCGAAGCCCTCGACGTCGGCGAGGTACACCGCCAGCCGGAAGTCCTCCGGCAGCTGCTGGAGGGCCTCCTTGATGTCGGAGTCGGGCAGGTGGTCCAGCGCCTCGATCTCGGCCGAGCGCAGACCGCTGGAGCTGTGCTCCTCCGCGGCGTAGAGCTGCCAGTCCTGCACCTGATCGGTGGGGTACTGCTGCGGCTGCCGCTGCTTCTTGCGGTAGCTGTTGATGTAGGTGTTGGTCAGGATCCGGTACAGCCACGCCTTGAGGTTGGTGCCCTCGGCGAACTGGTGGAAGGCCGAGTAGGCCTTCACGAACGTCTCCTGGACCAGGTCCTCGGCGTCGGCCGGGTTGCGGGTCATCCGCAGCGCGGCCGGATAGAGCTGGTCGAGAAACGGAAGCGCATCGCGCTCGAAGCGCGCGTCCCGCTCGGCGCGGGTCTCGGCGACCTCGGTGCGGCTGCCGCCCTCGCGCGCCTCGGGAACGTCGACAGGGGCACCGATCGGGGTGCTCACAACGCTGGGTTCGGGCGTCTGGTCCGCGGTCTGCTCAGGCACCGACCGTCCTCTCTGGGGCCCTCTGACGCGGGGCACCGCATCGGTCGATCCTAGCCGCGCTACGTCGGGACGGCCGGGGGGCCGCCGGTGCACGGCCCTCGTGCGGGCGCTGGAGAGGGTGCTGCTCACGGCTGGTCCAACCGCGGGCGGGCGGGCCGTCATTCCCGGCCTCGGCAGATCCGCGGTGCCGACGCTACTGTGCGGCGCCGTGACGGCGACCCCGGCGGTGCGAGTGCTCGAACGGGCACGCGTGGCCCACACCCTGCACTCCTACGACCCCGAGCACCCCTCCGACCAGGGGTACGGCGAGGCCGCGGTGGCCGCGCTCGGGTCCGACCCCCGGCAGGTCTTCAAGACCCTGGTGGCCCGCGTGGACGGCGTCCTGACCGTCGCCGTCGTCCCGGTCAGCGGCACCCTCGACCTCAAGGCCCTGGCCGTTGCCGCCGGAGGGCGGAAGGCCGTCATGGCCGATCCGGCCGACGCCGAGCGGACGACCGGCTACGTGCGGGGTGGCATCAGCCCGCTGGGCCAGCGGAAGGCACTTCCGACCGTCGTCGACGAGTCCGCGCTGACCTTCGCGACGATCATGGTGAGCGCCGGGAGGCGCGGCCTGCAGGTCGAGCTCGCACCTGCGGAACTCGTGGCCCTGACCCGCGCCCGCACCGCACCGATCGGCCGCTGAACCCGCGGCCGACCGCTCCCGTCATCATCGTCGGGTGGAAGACGAGCAGGACGACCGCTGGTACGCCGTGCGATCCCTCTTCCGCCTCGCGGGTGACGGCGAGAGCGCCTACGAGGAGCGGATCACCCTGTGGCAGGCGGGTTCGGCCGACGAGGCACAGGAGAGGGCCGCGGCGGAGGCCGAGGAGTACGCCGAGTTCGCCGGCACCACGTACGTCGCGGACTTCGCCCAGCCGTACCACCTCGCTGACGCCCCACCCCGGGACGGCGCCGAGGTCTTCTCCCTGGTCCGCGACAGCGCCCTGCCGCCGAAGCCCTACGTCGATCGCTTCTTCGCCACCGGGCAGGAGCGCCGGCAGTAGGCGGCATGGAGGCTCAGCCGTAGGGCGTGAGCAGCTGGTCGACGGGCGCGTGGTCGTCGGTCAGCACGTCCGCGTCGCCGACGAACTCGGCCAGCTCGTCCCCGTCCGCGACCTGCCAGGCGAGGCCGTGGCGCCGCATCGCCTCCTCGATGGCATCGGCCGGCAGGGGCTCGCGACCGGCGACGGCGACGACGTTGCCGCCGTCCTCGCCGGCCAGCACCGGTGCCCGGGCGAGCAGCAGCACGTGCGGGAAGACCGCCCGCACCGTTGCCAGCTCTGCCCGGACGAAGCCCAGCGGCGGATGGTCGATGAGGTTGACCGCGTAGACGCCCTCGTCGGTCAGTGCCGCGTCGACGAGCTCCATGGCCTCCCGCGTCGTGAGCTGCCAGGGCACCGACAGCCCCCCGAACGCGTCGCCCACCACCAGGTCGCGGGTGCCGCCCGCCTCCTCCGCCAGGCCAACCCGCCCGTCGGCGACCCGGACCCGCAGGCGGTCGGAGGTCTCCAGGGCCAGCTGCTCCCGGTCGATGGCCACGACGCCGGGATCGACCTCGATCACCAGGCTCTCGCTGCCCGGCCGCACCTCGGCGAGGTACCGCGGCACGGTGAGCCCGCCGCCGCCGATGTGCAGCGCCGACAGCGGAGTCCCGTCCGGCGCGAGGACATCGGTGACGGCGGCCAGCGCGCGGACGTACTCGAACTCGAGGTGGGTCGGGTCGGCCAGATCGACGTAGGAGTGCCGCAGCGTGTCGAGCACGAGCACCCGCCCGGACTCCCGCGCGGGGTCGGCCACAACCCGCGCGCAGTGGTAGGCGGTCTCCTCCTCGCACGGGGTGGGGGCGACGGCGGCGAGCCCGGCACCGGCGACGGCCAGCACCAGCAGCCCGACGGGCACCCGCCCGGCGCCACCACCGGTCCGCCGGCGGAGCAGGACCCCCACCGCGACGCCGGCGACGACGGTCAGCGCTCCGGTGCCGACGAGGATCACGCTGCTCGGCAGGATCGCGATCAGCAGGAACCCGGTCACGAACGTCGCCGCGATGCCGCCCAGCGTGCCGATGCCCGAGAGCCGGCCCACCACCGCACCGGTCTCGGCGAGACTCGCCAGCTGCAGCTTCACCACCATCGGCGGAACCGCGGAGAGCAGGGCGGCGGGTACGACGACCGCGACCGCGGCCAGCAGCAGCACTCCCCCGGCGTCGGCACCTGACAGCAGCGAGCCGGTGAACCGCACCAGGGGCAGGACCGCCACGACCAGCGCCCCGCCGGCCACCATCAGCGGGGCGAGCAGCCGCCGAGGGTCGGTGCGGTCGGCCGTCGCACCGCCCGTCCACGCGCCGATGGCGATGGCCGCGAGCGCGAAGCCGATGATCGCCGTGCTGGTCTGCAGGGTGACGCCGACGTAGGGGGCGATCAGCCGGAGCCCCACGATCTCCAGCACGAGGACGGCCCCGGAGCACAGGAAGGTGACGCTCGCGGCCACCCAGTTCGGCAGCGCGGAGGCCGCAGGGTCCACGGTCAGAACAGCGCGGGCTGGTCGGCCGGCTCGCTGACCGACTCCGCCCGGGCCAGCAGCTCCGGGCCGTTGTTGGCCACGCTGTTCACCGCCGTGCTCACCGGCCGGATCTCGAAGGTCTCGACGACCTCGGGTGGGGTCGGCTCCACCAGCGTCTCGACGTCCTCGCGGGTGGGGTCCAGCCACGCCGCCCAGCGGTCGGGCGGAAGGACCAGCGGCATGCGCTCGTGGATCTCGGTGAGGACGCCCACGGCCGGCGACGTCACGATGGTGCATGTGTAGAGCCGGTCCTCACCCCGCCCCCAGACCTCCCAGAGGCCGGCGAAGGCGAGCTCCGAGCCGTCCTCCGGGGTGACGAAGTAGGGCTGCTTGGCCGGGGAGTCCAGCCGCTTCGCCCACTCGTACCAGCCGTCGGCCGGCACCAGGCACCGCCGCGTCCGCGCCGCGGTGCGGAAGGCGGGCTTGTCGGTCAGCGACTCGACGCGGGCGTTGAGCATGCGGTTGCCCACCGACACGTCCTTGGCCCAGGACGGCACGAGACCCCAGCGGACGGCGCGCAGCTCCCGGTGGCCACCACCCGTCAGTGCCCCCTCGGCGTCGCGCTCCTTCTTGTGCCGGACGACGTAGACGTCCTTGGTCGGGGCGACGTTGTAGTCGGCCGGCAGCGCCTTCTGCCCCTCGGCGCGGACGGCCTCGAACTCGATCGCGAGGTCGTCGGGACTACTGCTCGCGGCGTACCGACCGCACATGGCGCGCTCCTCCACGGTGCTGGATGACGGTCCGACTCTAGGTCCGGGCACTGACGGCGACCTGTCGCGCGTGACCGACCGGGAGACGGGTAGGGCTCGTGACGGACATCGATGTCGAAAGGCCCGTACCAACAGAGAAGGATCACCCGCGTGACCGCGACGCAGAACCCCACCAATCAGCAGACCGCCGGCGCTCGGCCCTACGCGACGGTGAACCCCTACACCGGTGAGACGGAGAAGGAGTTCCCCTTCCTGGAGACCGGCCAGATCGACGGCGTCGTCGAGCGTGCGCACGCCGCCTTCCTGGAGTGGCGCCGCCGGCCCGTCGAGGAACGTGCGCAGATCGTCGGCCGCGCCGCCGAGCTGATGCTCGAGCGCAAGGACGAGTTCGCCGCGCTGGTGACCCGCGAGATGGGCAAGCGCATCCAGGAGGCCGAGGGCGAGGTCATGCTCGCCGCCAGCATCCTCGACTACTACGCGAAGAACGGCCCGCGCTTCCTCGAGCCGCGGCAGATCGAGGTACGCCAGGGCGAGGCCGTCGTCGAGAACGAGCCGGTCGGCGTCATCCTGGCCATCGAGCCCTGGAACTACCCGCTCTACCAGGTCGTCCGGGTCGCCGGGCCGAACCTGGTGCTGGGCAACGCGATCCTGCTCAAGCACGCCGAGCTCAACCCGCAGACCGCCCTGGCGATCGAGAAGTGCTTCCTCGACGCGGGCGTCCCCGAGGGCGTCTACACGAACGTCTTCCTGGCCATTCCCGACGCCGAGCAGGTGATCGCGCACCCCCTCGTGCAGGGCGTCACCCTCACCGGCAGCGAGCGGGCCGGCAGCAGCGTGGCCTCCCTCGCCGGCAAGCACCTCAAGAAGTCGGTGCTCGAGCTCGGCGGCAGCGACCCGTTCATCGTCCTGGACACCGAGGACCTCGGGCGGACGGTCAAGGCCGCCACGATGGGCCGGATGCAGAACAGCGGCCAGGCCTGCATCGCCGCCAAGCGGCTGATCGTCCCCGAGGACATCTACGAGCCGTTCGTCGAGGGGCTGAAGCAGGCGTTCGCCACCTTCTCCCCCGGCGACCCCAGCGACCCGTCGACGTCCCTCGCGCCGCTGTCGAGCGAGCAGGCGGCCAAGGACCTGCACGCGCAGATCCAGGACGCCGTCGACAAGGGCGCCACCGTGGTCACCGGTGGCGGCCGCCCCGACCTCCCGGGCGCCTTCGTCGAGCCGACCATCCTCACCGACGTCACCCCGGAGATGCGGGCGTACTCCGAGGAGCTCTTCGGTCCGGCCGCCGTCGTCTACAAGGTGGCGAACGAGGAGGAGGCGATCGAGCTGGCCAACGCGACCACGTACGGCCTCGGTGCCGCCGTCTTCTCCAGCGACCTCGACAGGGCCCGGTCGGTGGCCGACCGGATCGACGCCGGCATGGTCTTCGTCAACCAGCCGACCGGGTCCTCCCCCGAGCTGCCGTTCGGCGGCGTGAAGCGCTCCGGCTACGGGCGTGAGCTGTCCGAGCTCGGCATGTTCGAGTTCGCCAACCGCAAGCTCACGCGGGTGATGCCGGCCAAGAAGGCGGACAAGCCGCAGGCCGGCTGAAAGAGGACCCACTGCCCCCACCACTCGCACGCTCGCGGCGGGCCCCTGCAGCGGGGCCGCCCTCAGGCAGGATGGTGTTGTGACCGACACCTGGGCGACGCCGCACCGCTCGATGCCCGTCGACGCCGTCGTCACCCTGCCCGGGTCGAAGTCGATCACCGCTCGGGCGCTGATCCTGGCCGCGTTGGCCGACGGCCCCGGTCGGCTCGTCCGGCCGCTGCGCGCCCGGGACACCGACCTGATGGCCGGCGGTCTGCGCGCGCTCGGCGTCGCGATCGACGAGGACGGCGCCGACTGGGTGGTCACCCCGCAGCCGCTGCGCGGGCCCGCCGAGATCGACGCGGGGCTCGCCGGCACGGTGCTGCGCTTCCTGCCCCCGGTCGCCGCGCTGGCCACCGGACCCGTACGGGTGGACGGCGACCCGCGGCTCCGCGACCGTCCCAACGCCGGGCTGATCGAGGGTCTGCGGGGCCTCGGCGTCGAGGTGGACGACGGTGGCCGGGGGCGGGCGCCGTTCACCGTGCACGGCACCGGCCAGGTCCGTGGCGGCGCCGTCGAGGTCGACGCGAGCGAGTCCTCGCAGGTCGTCTCCGGACTGCTCCTCGCGGCCGCCCGCTTCGATGACGGCATCGACCTGACCCTGACCGGCGGCGTGCCGTCGATGCCGCACGTCGAGATGACGGTGACGACGTTGCGGGAGCACGGCGTCGAGGTCACGTCCGGCGGGCACGCCTGGCGGGTGTCCCCCGGGCCCATCCGCGCCCGCGACGTCGTGATCGAGCCCGACCTCTCCAATGCGGCACCGTTCCTTGCGGCCGCCCTGGTCACCGGCGGCCGGGTGACGGTCCGCGACTGGCCCGAGGTCACGACCCAGCCCGGCGCCCAGCTCGACCGGCTGCTGTCGGCCATGGGCGCAGAGGTGACACGCACCCCGGAGGGACTGCGGGTGACCGGCACCGGCACGATCACGCCGCTGGTCACCGACCTCGGCGAGGTGGGCGAGCTGACCCCGGTGCTCGCCGCGCTGTGCGCCCTGGCTGACGGCCCCTCCCGACTGACCGGCATCGGCCATCTGCGGGGCCACGAGACCGACCGGCTCCAGGCGCTCGACGAGGTGCTGACGGCGGTCGGCGCGCGGGTCGAGCAACTGCCCGACGGCCTGGTCATCGAGCCCGGTCCGCGGCGGCCCGCCCTGCTCGACTCCTACGCCGACCACCGCATGGTGCACGCGGCCGCCGTCCTCGGGCTGGCGATCGAGGGCGTGCAGGCCGGCGACCCGGGCGCGGTCACCAAGACCCTGCCCGACTTCGTCGAGCGCTGGGCAGGACTGCTGGGCGAGCCCGCCGGGGTCGTCTCCTGAGCGGCCGGTCATGAGCGGACGGCAGTACGACAGCCGCTCGGACGAGGACGACGTCCGGGTGCGGCCCGGCCGCCGAGGCTCACGTCCCCGCACGCGCACCCGCCCGGCGCACGCCGACGCCGTCCCGGGGTTGGTCGTCGCCGTCGACCGCGGGCGGATGACCGTGCGCGTCGAGGGTCCCGACGGCGGCCCGGTCGACGTCACCACCATGCGGGCGCGGGAGCTGGGCAAGCACGGCGTCGTCGTCGGCGACCGGGTGCGGATCGTCGGTGACACCAGCGGCCGCACCGATTCCCTCGCCCGGATCGTGACGATCGAGGAGCGGACGACGTCGCTGCGGCGCACGGCCGACGACACCGATCCGACCGAGCGGATCGTGGTCGCCAACGCCGACCTGCTGGTCATCGTCACGGCCGTGACCGACCCGGAGCCGGCGTACGGCTTCCTCGACCGCTGCCTGGTGGCCGCCTACGCCGGCGGGCTCGAACCGCTGCTGTGCCTGACGAAGACGGACCTGGCCAGCCCGAAGCCGCTGCTGGACCGGTACGCCGGCCTCGGCCTGGACGCGGTGGCGCTCTCCCGCGAGGCGCCGCTGGACCCGCTGCTGGACCGGCTCGCCCGGCGGATCAGCGTGCTGGTCGGCCAGTCCGGTGTCGGCAAGTCGACCCTGGTCAACCGGCTGGTGCCGGATGCGTTCCGTGCGACTGGCGACGTGAGCAAGATCGGCAAGGGCCGGCACACGTCGTCCTCGGTGGTCCTGTTCGACCTGCCGCAGGGCGGGATGGTCATCGACACCCCGGGGATCCGGTCGTTCGGGCTGGCCCACGTCACCGCCGACGACGTCCTGTCCGCGTTCGACGAGATCGCCGAGGCCGCGGTCGACTGCCCGCCGGGCTGCGGGCACACCGCTGACGACCCCGAGTGCGCCCTCGACGCATGGGCGGCCGCCGGCCCGCCGGCGCGGCTCGAGCAGCTGGCCGCGCTCAGGGTCCTGCTGGGGGCTGTCGGCCAGGTAGGCCCCGGCTACTGAGCAGACGGCCCGCGGTGACCGGTTCCTAGACTGGGTGCCCGCGGAGGCACTCGCTTACCGCGGAGGGACGACGACGGGAGCACGCGTGCAGCTCGAGCCACTGGCCGAGGTGGCCGGCATCGAGTCGCCCAGCCTGGTCGACCTGGCCACCGAGCGGTTGCGCGCCGAGATCCTCTCCGGGGAGCTGCAGCCGGGCGACCGCATCGTCGAGGACACCATCCGGCGTCGGTACGGGATCAGCCGGGCGCCGCTGCGGGAGGCCCTGCGCCTCCTGGCCCAGCAGGGGCTCGTCGAGCACCTTCCCCGGCGGGGTATGCGCGTCACCACCTGGTCCCCCACCGACATCCGGCAGCTGTTCGAGATCCGGCACGTCCTCGAACGGCACGCCGTCCTGAGCGCCCTTCCCCTGAGCCGTGGCGAGGACGATCCGCTTGCCCGGGTACGGGCCCTCCTGGCCGACATGCGGACCGCCGAGCAGCGTGGCGACCGGCTGGCGAAGGACGACGCCCATCGCGCGTTCCACGCTGCGGTCGTCGGGCTCGCGGGCAACCGGCAGCTGGAGCTGGCGCTGGCGCCCATCCTGCTGAAGCTGCAGCTGCCGATGGCGGTCAACTTGCGCCGCGAGGCCGACGTGCACTCCCCCGCCCAGGGCCTCGACCGGCACGCCGCCATCCTCGCGGCCCTCGAGTCCGACGACGCCCAGACGGTCCTGGACGCCCTGGATCGGCACGGAGAGCTGGCGTACCTCCCCCTCTAGGAGCGCGCGCCACACAGCCGTAACGGAAGAGGCCCTCGGCCGGAAACAGTGATTGTCGACAATCGACCACATGCTTCCAGCGCCCCAGCCGTCCACCGCCGGGCCGACCGTGACAGAACTCCTGCACGCGCTGCGCAGCGGCGCCACGACCGTGACCTCGGTGGTGGAAGGGATCGCCGACGTCGTCGAGGAGCGCGGGGACGACGGCGTCTGGATCACCACGGTCGGACGGGAGGAGCTGCGGGAGCGGGCCGCGGAACTGGACGCCGCCCCGGGTGCGCGCGACCTGCCCCTGTTCGGGATCCCCTTCGCCGTCAAGGACAGCATCGACGTCGCTGGGTTGCCCACCACCTGCGGCTGCCCGGAGTACGCCTACGTCCCCGGGACGACCGCGCCGCTGGTCGACCGGCTGCTGGACGCCGGCGCGGTGCTCGTGGGGAAGACCAACCTCGACCAGTTCGCCACCGGCCTCAACGGCACGCGCTCGCCGTACGGCATCCCCCGGAACGTCCACGGCGGGGACCTGATCCCCGGCGGGTCGAGCTCCGGCTCCGCGCTGGCCGTCGCCACGGGGCAGGTGCCCTTCGCGGTGGCGACCGACACCGCCGGCTCCGGTCGCGTCCCCGCCGCCTTGAACGCGATCATCGGCTTCAAGCCCTCGCGCGGGCTGCTGAGCACGACCGGGCTGGTGCCCGCGTGCCGCTCCCTGGACTGCATGAGCCTCATGGGGACGACGGTGGACGACGTCCGGCGGGTGTTCGACGTCGTCGCGGCGGTCGACCCCGCCGACCCGTGGTCCCGGCCGCGCGGACGCCGCACGGTGGACAGCCCGCGCATCGGTCTCCCGCCCGCCGCGCACCTCGAGTTCCTCGGGGACCAGCAGATGCGCCGGGCGCACGAGGCCGCCCGCGAGGTGCTGCCGCAGGTCGGGACGGTGGTCGAGATCCCGCTGGAGCCGTTCCTGCTGACCGGTGAGCTGCTCTACCAGGGTCCGTGGGTGGCCGAGCGGCTCGTCGAGTTCGGGGACTTCCTGGCGGCCTCCCCCGACGCCGTGCACCCGGTGGTCGCGGAGATCCTCGAGGGCGGCCGCCGGTACACCGCCGTCGACGCGTTCCGCGCCGAGCACCGTCTCCAGGAGCTGCGGGCGGAGGTGGCCCGGCTGTGGGCCGACGTCGACGTCGTCGTCCTTCCCGCGGTTCCCACCACCTTCACCGTGGCCGACGTCCTCGAGAATCCGATCGCCACCAACACCGCGCTCGGCATGTACACGCACTGCGGCAACCTGCTCGACCTCTGCGCGGTCGTCGTTCCCGCCGGCGCCACCGAGGACGGCCGCCCGTGCAGCCTGATGGTCCTCGGCCCCGCGCTCACCGACGACGTCGTGCTCGAGGTAGCCGCCCGGCTCACCGGCAACGCCCCCGGGCCCGTCGGTCCGGCCGCTCCGACCACCGAGCTGGTCGTCGTCGGGCATCACCTGTCCGGGCAGCCACGCAACAGCGAGCTGACCGGTCGCGGCGGCGTCCTGCTCGAGACGACCACCACGACCGGGGACTACCGGCTCCTGCGGATCGGCACCGACGCACCGGGCCAGGTGCCCGTACCCGCCCTGACCCGCAGCCCGGGGACGGGCGCCCGGATCGAGGTCGAGCTGTGGCAGCTGCCCGCCGCCGAGCTCCCGGGATTCCTCGCAGGGCTGCCGGACGTGCTGGCGCTCGGCCGGGTCCGGCTGGCCGACGGGCGCACGGTCCCCGGCCTCGTCGGTGACGAGTCCGTCGTGTCCGGCTCCACCGGTAGCCCGATCACCGACATCACCGACACCGGCGGCTGGCGCCGCCACCTGGCCCGTCCCCGATCTCCGTTGGCCCCCCTGCCCGTCCGCTGACCCCCACCCGCCGCCTGCCCCAACCCCGGAGAACGCCATGAGTCCACCCGCCACCGTCCCCGCGGAGCCCGGTCCGTTCCCGCTGCCCGAGGGGAAGGTCGCCCTGCTGGTCATCGACATGCAGCGGGACTTCCTCCTGCCCGGCGGCTTCGGGGAGAGCCTGGGCAACGACGTCGGCCAGCTGCAGCAGGTCGTCCCGCCCCTCGCCCGGCTCCTCGAGGTCGCTCGGGAGGCCGGTCTGCTGGTCATCCATACGCGCGAGGGCCACCTGCCGGACCTCTCCGACTGTCCGCCCGCAAAGCTCCGCCGGGGCAGCCCCAGTCAGCGCATCGGCGACCCCGGCCCGTACGGGCGGATCCTCGTCCGCGGCGAGTTCGGCCACGACATCGTCGACGAACTGGCACCGATGGCCGGCGAGCCGGTGATCGACAAGCCCGGCAAGGGCGCCTTCTACGCCACCGGGCTGCAGGAACTGCTCGAGGCGGCAGGCATCACGCACCTGCTCGTCACCGGGGTGACCACCGAGGTCTGCGTGCACACGACCGTCCGCGAGGCCAACGACCGCGGCTTCGACTGCCTCGTCCTCTCTGACTGCGTCGGCTCCTACTTCCCCGACTTCCAGCGCGTCGGCCTGCAGATGGTCAGCGCGCAGGGCGGCATCTTCGGCTGGGTCAGCGACTCCGCATCGCTCCTGCCCGTGCTGCTCCCCTCGCTCCTCCCCCCGTCCGCCCCCGTCCCGTCCACCGTGTGAGATCAGGAGCCCTGTCATGAGCACGACCGCACCTGCGGCGCCCGCGCCGACCCTGCCCTGGTGGACCCGCGGGGACACCAACGCGTTCTTCGGACTCGCGTTCAACATCCTCGTCAACGTCCTGACGCTGACGAGCCTGATGATCTTCGTGGTCAACGTCCCGGCCGGTGACGTCCTCGGGACGGTGCTCCCCGCCATGGGCATCGCCCTGGTCCTCGGGAACGTCTACTACACCTACCTGGCCCGTCGGCTGGCCCGGCGGGAGAACCGGACCGACGTCACGGCACTCCCGTTCGGCCCCAGCGTGCCGCACATGTTCATCGTCGTGTTCGTGATCATGCTGCCGATCTTCCTGAGCACCGGAGACCCGCTGAAGGCCTGGTCGGCCGGGCTCGCCTGGGCGTTCGTCATCGGCGTCATCGTCCTGATCGGGGCGTTCGTCGGGCCCTTCATCCGCCGCGTCACACCGCGGGCGGCGATGCTCGGCACCCTTGCCGGGATCTCGCTGACGTTCATCTCGATGCGTCCGGCGGCCCAGATGTGGGAGTACGCGTGGATCGGTCTGCCGGTGCTGGCCATCATCCTGATCGGGTTCTTCACCGGGGCGAAGCTGCCCGGCAACATCCCGGTCGGGCTGGCCGCGCTGCTCGTCGGTACCGCCATCGGGTGGATCGGCGGCGCGATGTCGGTTCCCGACGTGACCGCGGCGGCCAAGGACATCGCTATTGCCGTGCCGGACCTCCGGTTCGACCTGCTGTTCGACGGGCTGCGGGACCTCGCCCCGCTGCTGGCGACCGCGATCCCCCTCGGCGTCTACAACTTCACCGAGGCCATGAGCAACGTGGAGAGCGCCGCCGCCGCCGGGGACAACTACAACCTGCGCAGCGTGTTGCTGGCCGACGGCGCGGGCGCGGTCATCGGCTCGGCCCTCGGCTCCCCTTTCCCGCCCGCGGTCTACATCGGCCACCCGGGCTGGAAGGACGCCGGTGGCCGCGCCGGGTACTCGATGGCCAGCGGCGTCCTCATCGCGGTGCTCTGCTTCCTCGGCCTGTTCGGCCTGCTGTCCGCGCTGCTGCCGCTCCCGGCGATCGTGCCGATCCTGCTCTACATCGGGCTGCTGATCGGGGCCCAGGCCTTCCAGGCGGTGCCCCGGATCCACGCCGCGGCCGTCGTCATCGCGATCCTGCCGAACATGGCGGCCTGGGCGGCCGGCCTGATCGACAACTCGCTGGCCGCGGCGGGCACGTCCGCCGCCGAGGTCGGCGACGAGGCACTCGGCAACGCCGGGGTCGTCTACGCGGGGCTCAACACCCTCGGGCAGGGGGCCGTCCTCGCCGGGCTCGTGCTGGGCGCCATCCTGACCTTCATCATCGATCGGAGGTTCGTCTCCGCGGCGGTGGCCGCGGCGGTCGGCGCGCTCCTCAGCTTCATCGGCCTGATCCACGCACCCGAGGTGGCCTGGGCCGCCAATCCGCAGGTCGCCCTCGGGTATCTGCTGCTCGGCGCGGTCTGCCTCGGCTACGGGCTGCTGGCCCGGGGCTCCGCCACACCGGCCGTGGACGGCCCGGAGCATGCGGTCACCCCGCCGGCGGCCGACGCCGAACCGGTCGCCGAGTCCAGCGTCCCCGCCCCGCGGAAGGTGGCGGCGCCGGAACCCGCGAGCTGACCGACGGGCGCCCCGGACGGCGTCGGCCCCCGGAGTCGGGGCCGGCGCCGTCCGTCGTCGGCGCGTGCTCAGGGACGGCGGAACAACCTCCGCGGCGGCTCGACGAACAGCTCGTCGGCCATCGGCTCGTCCACAGCCTCGATCGCGAGGTCGTGCCATCCGCCCGGCGTCCGGATCCCGATCTCGTCGGTGAACACGCAGACCCCGGTCCCGACGTCGAGCCGCACCCGGTAGGCGTCGGGATAGCCGCTCAGCAGGTGCTCCGGGTAGTCGCGGTACTCGACGACGTCGACCTCCCGCGACCGCAGGAGCGAGCAGCACCCGCACCGCGGTTCGTACGCCGGCGTCGTCCGGACCACGGCCTCCCACGCCGGGCGGCCCGCGTGCTCGACCTCGGTGACGCTGTCGACGACGAGCGGCGGGGCGGTCGTCCAGCTGTCGTGGTCGATCCCGTCGGCGAGCTCCACCGGGTCGAGCAGGGCCACCCAGCGGTAGTCGTCGAGCATCGGGGCGTCGTAAGAGACCCGCGGGCGCTCGGCGACCAGGCCGTCCGGTCGCAGGACCGGCGCGACCCCGCCGTCCCCGTGCAGGACGCCCGCGCGTTCCGGGGCCTCACGGACGATCCGGTGGAGCTCGCCGTCGAGGGTCTCGACACGGAGCAGGTCGGGACGCCGCAGCCAGGCGCGGATCGGCTGGACGCGACGCTCGTCGCGCCCGCGGCGCACGGTGAACCGCAGCGTCGACCACCGCCACGGCGACGAGCGCGCCAGGGCGGCGAAGGTGTCTGCGGACGGCGTCAGCACGTCGGAAGTGTGGGCGCGGTCCAGCGCAGTGACCAGCGGGTTTCTCAGACGTCGACCGGGCCGCCGCTGCGCCAGTAGACGCCTGCTTCCCGTGTGAGCATCCCCTCGTCGACGAGATAGCGGCGCAGGGCGGCGACGTCGGGGTGCCACACGCCGAGGAGCACGTTGACCTCGCGCTCGGGATAGCGGACCCCGGGTTCGAAGACCCGGACCAGGTGCTCGAGGACCACCCGCCGCTTGCTGTACTGGGCCGGGATCGACACGAGCCGGCCGTCCCGGACGAACGCGGAGAGGACGGCGTCCTCCGCGGGGTCGTCGGACAGCGGTTCCGGGGCTGGGGCGGCTTGTGCTGCGGCCCGGGCCGCGGCGCCGAACCGCTCGGTGTGCAGCGTCAGCGCGTGCCCGTCGCGGTGCACCAGGCCGGCGCGGGCCAGCCGGCGGGCGGCGAGCGCGACGTCCTTGAGCGGGAGTCCCGCGGCCGCGGCGACCTCCTCGATGGTCCCGGCCCCCAGCGCGAGGGCGGCGACCACCCGGAGCCGCGTCGGATCGCCCAGCAGGCCCACGATCGTCGCGGCGTCCACACGGGGACGGTATCGGCCCGCCCGAGGGCAGCCTCAGCGTGCTGGGGGTCGGTCCCGGCTAGGTTCGGTGTCCATGACATCCGGACGGGGCTTTTCCGAGGACATGCGGCTGGCGCACGTGCTCGCTGATCAAGCCGACTCGATCAGTCTGGACCGCTTCAAGGCTCAGGACCTGAAGGTCGACACCAAGCCCGACCTGACGCCGGTGACCGACGCCGACCGCGCGGTCGAGGAGATGCTGCGGATCACGCTGAGCCGCGCCCGCACCCGCGACGCGGTCATGGGCGAGGAGTTCGGCACGACCGGCCACGGGCCGCGGCGGTGGGTGCTCGACCCGATCGACGGCACCAAGAACTTCGTCCGCGGCGTGCCCGTCTGGGCCACCCTGATCGCCCTCTTCGACGGCGAGGAGCCGGTGGTGGGGCTGGTCTCCGCCCCGGCGCTGAACCGGCGCTGGTGGGCGGCGAAGGACGTGGGCGCCTGGACGGGCCGGCGGCTGGAGTCGGCCACCCGCTGCCACGTCTCCTCGGTCAGCGACCTGCGGGACGCGAGCCTCTCCTACTCGAGCCTCTCCGGCTGGGAGGAGCGGAACCGCCTCGACGGCTTCCTCGACCTGTCGCGGTCGGTCTGGCGCACCCGGGCTTACGGCGACTTCTGGAGCTACTGCCTCCTGGCCGAGGGCGCGGTGGACATCGCCGCCGAGCCCGAGGTGTCCGTCTGGGACCTCGCCGCCCTCGACGTGATCGTCCGCGAGGCAGGCGGCCGGTTCACCGACCTCACCGGCGCGCCCGGGCCGGCCGGCGGTAGTGCGCTGGCCTCCAACGGGATCCTGCACGACGCCGCCCTCGACCTGGTCCGCCTGCCCGAAGCCGACTGAGCGTCCGCGCCTACGTCCTCGCCCAGCGGTCGGCCGCTGCGCCGAGGTCGACGTCGGCGTGCGGCTCGACGACGGCGCCGGCCGCGCCCTCGAGGACGACGTCCTGCCCGACCCCGCGCCCGGCCAGCAGGGCGGCGCCGATCGCCGAGGCGCTGCGCAACGGCAGGTGCCGGACCGGACGGCCGAGGACGTCGGCCAGCAGCCCCTGGACGACGGCCGACCGCGCCCCGCCGCCGGTGAGCACCACCGGCTCGTCGCTCCCGGGCACCTCGAGGAGCTCGAAGGCCGCTCCGATCGCGAAGGCCACCCCTTCCACCGCGGCCCGCGCCAGGTCCGCGCGGGTGGTCCCCGGGTGCAGCCCGCTCCAGCCGCCCCGGTCCGACGGCCGGGCGACGCCGCCGCGCTCGCCGGTGAGGAACGGCCGGAAGGCCACGCCCCCGGCGCCGGCCGGTGTCGCCCCGGCGGCGTCGAACAGCTCGGTCCAGCTCAGCCCCAGCACGCCGCACACCCAGTCCCAGGCCGAGCCACCGTTCTGCAGGGCCGCCATCGCGTACCAGCCGCCGGACACGTCCGCGTACCCGTGCACGAGCGGCGCCACCGCGGGCCGCGGCGCCCAGCCGGGACGGAGCAGCTGGGCGCCGGTCCCGAGATTGACCTGGGCCACCGGGGAACCCGCCGCGAGGAGGGCGAGCGGGGTGTCGGCGCCGCCGGTCACAACGGGCACCGCGCCGACCGGCAGGTCTGCCGTCCCGAGGACCTCTGTGGTGGGCCGGACGGCGGGGAGCAGGCCGGGGTCGACGCCGGCCGCGCGGACCGCCGCCGCCGACCAGTCGTCAGCGGGAACGTCCCACAGCAGCGTCGCCGAGGCGTCGCTGCGGTCGGTGACGGCAGGGGGGCTCTCCGGCAGCAGGGTGGCCCGGAGGGCGTCCTTGGGCAGCAGCACGGTGGCCGCCCGAGCGACCGTCTCCGGCTCGTGGCGGGCCAGCCACGCCAGCAGCGGCCCCGTCATCCCGGCGACCAGCGGGTTGGCGAGGGCGGCGCGGTCGGCGTCCGGCAGGGCCCGCCAGAGGTCCAGCTCGGCCGCGGCCCGGCCGTCGGCCCAGAGCACCGCCGGGCGCAGCGCCCGGCCGGCCGCGTCCACGACGACGAGACCGTGCATCTGCCCCGACAGGCCCAGCCCCAGGACGCGTGCGCCCGCGACGGCCGGTGCCACGGCGGACAGCGCCTCGTCGAAGGCATGCCGCCAGGCGCCGACGTCGGACTCCGCCCGACCGGGGGCCGGGCGATCGATCGGATAGCCCCGCTCGGCCTCGGCGACGACCCGTCCCGAGACGTCCAGCGCGACCAGCTTCAGACCGCTCGTACCCAGGTCCGCGCCGAGGAGGACGTCGTCGGCCACCGCGCCGCTCAGCCGCCCTGGGCGGAGCCGCCGTGGGCGAAGCCGCCGCCGCGGCCGTTGCGGTCGGCGAGCAGGCCGGCCAGCGTGGAGACGGCGATCTCGGCGGGCGCCCGCGAGCCGATGTCCAGGCCGATCGGCCGGTGCACGCGGGCGATCTCCTCCGGCGCCACGCCCAGCTCGGTCAGTGCCGCCACGTGCGGCCCCTCGTGCCGCGGGTTGCCCATCACGCCGATCCAGCGGGCCGGCCGGGCCAGCGCGTCGCGCAGCAGCGCCCCCAGCTCGTCGCGGTGGTGATCGGTGACGACGACGTCGGCGTCCCCACCCGCCAGCTCGCCGTCCAGCTCGGCGAACCCGCTCGCCGTCACGTCCGCGACGACGTCCACGCCGGGAGGCGGCGCGGGGTCCACGAGCACCGTCCGGTAGCCGAGCTCCGCGCCCCAGCGCAGCAGCACCTCGGCGACCGGCGAGGCGAAGACCGCGACCAGCAGGCGCTCGGTCGTCATGCGCCGCGCTCCGGACTGTCGCCGTAGGCGTAGGAGGCGTTGACGTACCGGCCCCCCTCGGCGACGCCGGGCGGCGCGATCTCGTCCAGGCGCGCCAGGTCGCCCGCCGTGAGCTCCACCGCGACGGCCCCGGCGTTCTCCTCCAGGTAGCTCCGGCGCTTGGTGCCGGGGATGGGGACGACGTCGTCGCCCTGGGCCAGCACCCACGCCAGCGCGAGCTGCCCCGGCGTGGCGCCCTTCTCCTCGGCGAGGGTCCGGACGGCGTCCACCAGGCGCAGGTTGACCTCGAAGGCCTCGCCGGTGAAGCGGGGATGGCCGCGGCGGAAGTCGTCCTCGTCGAAGTCGTCCGGACTGGTGATCGCGCCGGTCAGGAAGCCGCGCCCCAGGGGGCTGAACGGCACGATGCCGATGCCGTGCTCGCGGGCGACCCCCAGCACCTCACTCTCCAGGTCGCGGGTCCACAGCGACCACTCGCTCTGCAGCGCGGCGATCGGGTGGACGGCGACCGCCCGGCGGATCGAGGCGGCGCTGGCCTCCGACAGCCCGAGGTGACGCACCTTGCCCTGCTCGACCAGCTCTGCCATCGCCCCGACCGTGTCCTCGATCGGCACCCGGGAGTCGACCCGGTGCTGGTAGTAGAGATCGATCACGTCGACGCCGAGCCGGCGCAGGCTCGCCTCGGCCCGGGCGCGCACGTTCTCCGGCCGCCCGTCGATGTGCATCCGGCCGGCGTCGTCACGGGAGATCGAGAACTTCGTGGCCAGCTGCACCTCGTCCCGCCGGCCGACGATGGCCTCCCCGACCAGCTCCTCGTTGTGCCCGTCGCCGTACACGTCGGAGGTGTCGAGGAACGTGACGCCGAGGTCGAGGGCCCGCCGGACGGTCGCGAGCGACTCGTCGCGGTCGGCGTCCCCGTAGGCCTGGCTCATCCCCATGCAGCCCAGACCGAGCTCGGAGACGACCAGACCGTTGCGGCCGAGCGTGCGGGTACCGACAGGGAGGAGGGAGGTCATGACTGCATCCTCACCCCCCGGCTTCCGGGCCCGCCACCGTCGCCTCCGTCTCCTCGGTCCATCTGATGGGATGGGGGTCGGACGGGCCCGGATCGGGCCCGCGTGGAGGAGGACCCCGTGCAATACGCCGAGTCCGTCGTGGACCTGGTCGGCAACACCCCGCTGGTGCGGCTCAATTCGGTGACCCGCCAGCTGGGTCCCGACGCGCCGCTGGTGCTGGCCAAGCTCGAGTACCTCAACCCCGGCGGGTCGGTGAAGGACCGCATCGCCGTCCGCATGGTCGACGCCGCCGAGGCCAGCGGTGCGCTGCAGCCGGGCGGCACGATCATCGAGCCCACCAGCGGAAACACCGGCATCGGCCTCGCCCTGGTCGCCCAGCAGCGCGGGTACAAGTGCATCTTCATCTGCCCCGACAAGGTCGGCCAGGAGAAGATCAACGTGCTGAAGGCCTACGGCGCCGAGGTCGTCGTCTGCCCGACCGCGGTCGACCCGAGCGACCCGCGCTCCTACTACTCGGTGTCCGACCGGCTGGCCCGGGAGACGCCCGGCGGCTGGAAGCCCGACCAGTACTCCAACCCGGCCAACCCGCAGTCGCACTACGAGACCACCGGTCCGGAGCTCTGGGAGCAGACCGAGGGGCGGATCACCACCTTCGTCACCGGCATGGGCACCGGCGGCACGATCAGCGGAATCGGGCGGTATCTCAAGGAGGTCTCCGGCGGCCGCGTGCGCATCGTCGGCGCCGACCCGGAGGGTTCGGTGTACTCGGGCGGCACCGGGCGGCCCTACCTCGTCGAGGGGGTCGGCGAGGACTTCTGGCCGTCGACCTACGACCGGGACATCGCCGACGAGATCATTCCGGTCTCCGACGGCGACTCCTTCGCCATGACCCGGCGGCTGGCGCGCGAGGAGGGTCTCCTCGTCGGCGGTTCCTGCGGCATGGCGGTCGTCGCCGCCCTGCAGGCCGCCGAGAAGCTCACCAAGGACGACGTCATGGTGATCCTGCTGCCCGACGGCGGCCGGGGCTACCTCAACAAGATCTTCAGCGACAAGTGGATGGCCGACTACGGGTTCCTCGACGTCGCAGCGGGCGAGACCGTGGGCGACGTGCTGCGGGCGAAGTCCGGCGAGACCCCGACGCTGGTGCACACGCACCCCAACGAGACGGTTCGCGACGCCATCGACATCCTCCGCGAGTACGGCGTCAGCCAGCTGCCGGTCGTGCGGGCCGAGCCCCCGGTGACGGCCGGCGAGGTCGTCGGCTCGGTGGACGAGAAGCTGCTGCTCGACGCCCTCTTCGCCGGGACGGCGAGCCTCGCCGACCGGGTGGAGCGGCACATGTCGCCGCCGCTGCCGATCGTCGGCTCGGGTGAGGGAGTCAGCGCCGCCGTCGCCGCGCTCGGCTCGGCCGACGCCCTCGTGGTGCACGTCGACGGCAAGCCGGCCGGCGTCGTCACCCGCCAGGACGTCCTCGGCCACCTCGCGGGGCTGAGTTCTACGGTCGTTTCATGAGCGGTTTCAACACGCGCGCTATCCACGCCGGCCAGGACCCGGACCCGGCGACCGGTGCGGTGATCGTGCCGATGCACCTGACCACCACCTACAAGCAGGACGGCGTCGGCGGCCTGCGCGGCGGCTACGAGTACAGCCGCAGCGGCAACCCGACGCGGACGGCGCTGCACGAGGCGCTGGCCGCACTGGAGGAGGGGACGACGGCGCTGGCCTTCGCGTCCGGGCTCGCCGCGGAGGACACACTGTTGCGCACCGTCTGCCGGCCCGGCGACCACGTCGTCCTCGGTGGGGATGCGTACGGCGGCACGTTCCGGCTGATCTCGCGCGTGCTGTCGGAGTGGGGCCTGGAGTACACGCCCGTCCACCTGGACGACCCGGACCAGGTGCGGGCGGCGATGCGGCCGACGACGCGGGTGATCTGGTGCGAGACGCCGAGCAATCCGTTGCTCAACATCACCGACATCGAGGCCACGGCGTCCGTGGCGCACGACGGCGGGGCGCTGCTGGTCGTCGACAACACGTTCGCCTCGCCCTACCTGCAGCGGCCCCTGACGCTCGGCGCGGACGTCGTCGTCCACTCCACGACGAAGTACCTCGGCGGGCATTCCGACGTGGTGGGGGGCGCGCTGGTCACAGGCGACGCCGCCCTGGGCGAGCGGCTGGCGTACAACCACAACGCGATGGGCGCGGTCGCCTCCCCGTTCGACTCCTGGCTCGTGCTGCGCAGCCTCAAGACCCTCGGGGTCCGGATGGACCGGCACTCGGCCAACGCTGCGCGGGTCGTCGAGTTCCTGGTCGAGCACCCGGCGGTCGCCTCGGTGCTGTACCCGGGCCTCCCGTCGCACCCCGGGCACGACATCGCGGCGAAGCAGATGTCCGGCTTCGGCGGGATGGTGTCGTTCCGGCTGCGGGACGGCGAGGACGCCGCGCTCAAGGTCTGCGACCGTGCGCAGCTGTTCACGCTCGCCGAGTCGCTCGGCGGCGTCGAGTCGCTGATCGAGCACCCCGGCCGGATGACGCACGCCAGCGCGGCCGGCTCCCCGCTGGAGGTGCCGAACGACCTGGTGCGGCTGTCAGTGGGCATCGAGGACGCCGACGACCTGCTCGCCGACCTCGAGCAGGCGCTCGCCTAGATGTACTGCCCGGACAGGTTGGTCAAGCGCGTGATGGGTGGGCGGTTGCCGGTCGCGGTGTGGGGCCGGTGATGGTTGTACTCGTGCAGCCAGGCCGGCAGGGCCTTCCGGCGAGCTGATTCGCTCTGGAACATGCGGGCGAAGGCCCAGCCGTCGGCCATGGTGCGGTGGAAGCGTTCGATCTTGCCGTTGGTCTGCGGCCGGTAGGGCCGGGTTCGGCGGGGCTTGATGCCCAGCTCGGTGCAGGCGTCGCGCCAGGCGTGGGAGCGGTAGGCCGAGCCGTTGTCGCTGAGGACTCGTTCGGTGGTGATGCCGCGGACAGCGAACCAGGCGACGGCGTTGCGCAGCACGGCGATGGCGGTGGCGGCGGTCTCGTCGTCGTGGATCTCGGCGTAGGCGACCCGGCTGTGGTCGTCGATCACGGTGTGTACGAAGGCGGTCCCAAGTACCGGATTGTGGTGCCGGTTACGTGGCTTGCCCGGGGTGTCGGCTCGGTTGCGGAGGCCCTGGGCGCGGCCGACGTAGCGCCAGCCGCCGTTGTCGGGGATGTTGCCCAGCTTTTTGACGTCGACGTGCAGCATCGAGCCGGGGTGGTCGTGCTCGTAGCGGCGGATCGGTTCGCCGGTGGCCCGGTCGACGTGGGAGAGCCGGTTGAGTCGGCAGCGACGCAGCACCGCGTGCACCGTCGAGGGCGCCAGACCAACCCGGTCGGCGATCTGGACCGGGCCCAGTCGCTTCTTCCAGCGCAGGTGCACGATCTTGCGGACGATCGGCCGGGGGGTGCGCCGCGGACAGGAGTGCGGCCGCGAGCTGCGGTCTTCCATCGCCGCGAGATCGCCCCGCCGGTACCGATCGGACCACTTCTTGGCGGTGGGCCAGGCGACGTTGAACACCGCCGCGGCGTAGCTGATCGACCAGCCGTCCTCGACCACGGCGCGGGCGAGCTTGAGTCGGTGGCGTGGAGTCAGGGCGGCGTTAGCGTGGGACACGAGGACCTCCGGGTCGTGGGCTGGTTGGCCTTCAGCAGCTCCACTCCACGTCCGGAGGTCCTCCCTCCACAAGACCGATCAGTCAGATCCCGTCATCACATGCCCTCGACCAACGTCTCTGGTCAGTACACCTAGAAGACCGGCGCGAAGTGCTCCACCGACGGGGGCGACGCGTAGAACGGGTGCAGGAGCGCGCGCCACTCCTCGTGCGCGGGCGCCCCGCGGAAGCCCACGGTGTGGTCCTCCAGCCGTTCCCACTCCACCAGCAGCAGGTAGACGCTCGGACGTTCCAGGCACCGCGACAGCGTCAGGCCCCGGAAGCCCTGCATCGTCGAGATGATGTCCTTCGCCTGCGCGAAGGCGCGCTCGAAGTCGGCCTCCTGGTCGGGCGTCACCGGCAGCATCGCCTGTTCGAGGATCACGCCCGGAGGCTATCTGCCGACCAGGACGCGGTCGCCGCCGAGCAGATCCGTCTCGGGCGACCCGCTCAGCGGAGGGCGGTGAGGATGCGGGGACCGTCGTCGGTGACCGCGACCGTGTGCTCGACGTGGGCCGCCCGGCTGCCGTCGGCGCTGCGCAGGGTCCAGCCGTCGGCGTCGACCCGGTAGTCGTCGTTCCCGCCGGCCAGGAACCAGGGCTCGATGGCGATGACGAGCCCGGCCCGCAGCGGCACCCCGCGGCCGGCCCGGCCCTCGTTCGGCACGTGCGGCGCCTCGTGCATCTGGCGGCCGACGCCGTGACCGCCCTGGTCGGTGTTGATGCCGCAGCCGCCCGCCCGGCCCACGGCGGAGATCGCGGCGGAGATGTCCCCCACGCGCCCGCCGACGACGGCAGCGGCGATCCCCGCCTGCAGCGCCGCCTCCGCGGTGGCGACCAGCCGCGCGTCGTCCTCGCGGCCGGTACCGACGGAGAACGTGGTTGCCGCGTCGCCGACCCAGCCGTCGAGGGTGGCGCCGGCGTCGACGCTCAGCAGGTCGCCGTCATCCAGGGGCTCGGGGGTGGGGATGCCGTGCAGCGCGACGTCGTTCACCGACAGGCAGACGACGCCGGGGAACGGCGGCGTCGTGGCCAGCGGCTGGTAACCCAGGAACGGCGAGGTCGCGCCGTTGCGTGCGAGGACCTCGCGGGCCACCTCGTCCAGCTGGGTGAGCCGCACTCCCGGGGCCGCGGCCGCACGCACCGCGGCGAGCATCTCGGCCACGACTGCTCCGGCTGCCCGCATCGCGTCGATCTCCCCGGGCGTCCGCAGTTCGATCATGTCAGCGTCCCTCGTCCTTCCGGTATGACTATCCCGGTATTACTATCACGGCCATGGTGCGACCGCCGCTGACCAGTGCCGAACGCGAGCGGGGCCGCCGGCTGGGAGCGCTGCTGCGCTCCTTCCGCGGAGAGCGGACCCCTGCGGAGATCGCCGTCGCGTCCGGGGTCAGCCTCGAGGCGCTCCGCAAGATCGAGTCCGGGCGGGTGCCCACGCCGGCGTTCTTCACCGTGGCCGCCCTGGCGCACGCCCTGGGCGTTCCTCTCGACGGGTTGGTGGCCGCGATCGCGGCGGACGACGCCGCACTCACCGCCTGAGAGCTCGGGAAGCACGGGCCCGGCGCCGGGGTTGTGGCCAGCAGTCGGCCCCACCGAGGAGGATGCCCACCGTGAGTACGACCGAGAGCAGCCCCCGCGACCTCAGCACGCCCGAGCAGGAGCGTGCCCGCATCCGCGACGCCTACCTCGTGCCGGCCGATCAGCGACCCGCCTCGACCGCACGCGGGCTGCACCACACCGCCCTGATCAGCAGCGACGTCGAGACGACGGTGCGCTTCTACCAGGACGTGCTGGGCTTCCCGCTGACCGAGCTCATCGAGAACCGCGACTACCCGGGGTCCTCGCACTTCTTCTTCGACATCGGCAACGGCAACCTGCTGGCCTTCTTCGACTTCCCCGGCCTCGACGTCGGCCCGTACGCCGAGGTGCTCGGCGGGCTGCACCACATGGCGATCAGCGTCGCGCCCGAGCGCTGGGAGAAGCTGGTCGAGCGGCTCACCGAGGCCGGCGTCCAGCACGAGGTGCACAGCGGCGTCTCGGTCTACTTCCGCGATCCCGACGGCGCCCGCATCGAACTGATCGCCGATCCGCTCGGCGAGATGTACGGCCAGCACGTCCTGTGACCTGACCGCATGCTCGACGTGACCCAGCCTCCCCGCCCGGGCCCGGCCCAGCGGGTGAGCGTCCCGACCCTGTCGCCGTCCTCGAAGCTGTACTTCGGCACCGAGGCCGGCGGCTCCGCACTCCTCCTCCTGGCGACCGTGCTGGCGCTGGCCTGGGCGAACTCGCCCTGGTCGGAGAGCTACGCCGCGTTCTGGTCGACGGAGGCCACCATCGGCGTCGGCGACCTCCGGCTCTCCCTCGACCTCCAGCACTGGGTGAACGACGCCGCGATGGCGCTGTTCTTCCTGGTCGTCGGGCTGGAGATCACCCGCGAGGTCAGCGTCGGCGAACTGCGCGACCGCCGGAACGTGGCCGCGCCCGCGCTCGGCGCCCTGGGCGGCCTGATGGTCCCGGCCCTGATCTACCTGGCGGTGAACCATTCCGGGCCCGCGAGCGCCGGCTGGGGCATCGTCATGTCCACCGACACCGCGTTCGTCCTGGGCATCCTGGCGCTGTTCGGGCCGCGCTGCCCCGACCGGCTGCGGCTGTTCCTGCTCACCCTCGCGATCGTCGACGACATCGGTGCGATCACGGTGATGGCGCTCTTCTACACCGACGACGTCGACATGACCGCGCTCGCCGTCGCCGCGGCTCTCGTCGCCGCGTTGGTGATCCTGCGGTGGGCCGGTGTCTGGCGGCTGATGCCGTACGTGGTCGTCGGCATCGCCCTGTGGGTCGCGGTCTACGCCTCCGGGGTCCACCCGACCCTGGCCGGCGTCCTGGTCGGGCTGCTGCTGCCCGCCCGTCCCCCGGATCCCGAGGTGGTCGAGCGCACGCGCGAGTACGGGCGGGCACTGCGCGAGGCACCGGACGCCGAGCGGGCTCGCCTCGCGGCCCTCTCGGCCGCGGCCACCGTGCCGGCCGGAGCCCGGCTGCTGTTCGGGCTGCACCGGTGGACGGCCTACGGCGTCGTCCCCGTCTTCGGCCTGGCCAACGCGGGCGTCTCCCTGAACGCCGAGACCCTTCGGACGGCGGCGACCTCGCCGGTGACCATCGGCGTCGCCGTCGCCCTGCTCGTCGGCAACGCCATCGGCATCACCGCAGGCACCGCCGTCGCGCTGCGGACGGGCCTCGGGGTGCTGCCCGGCGGGGTCCGCTGGTCGCACCTCATGGCCGGGGCGACCCTCGCCGGGATCGGCTTCACGATCGCGCTGTTCATCACCAACCTGGCGTTCACCGACGAGCACCTGCAGGAGCAGGCGACGATCGGGATCCTGGCCGGGTCAGTCACCGCAGCGATCGCCGGGGTCGTCCTGCTCCGCGTTCTCGGCGAGCGGTTCTCGCTGTGCTCGCCGGAGACCGCGGGTCCACCGACTCTGCCGCCCCGGCCCTGGGTCTCGCCGTCCGTCCGCAGCTGACCCGTTCGGCCCGTTCGCGGCGCTCCCGATCGCCCGCCGCAGGGCACCGGCCTCCACCCGGCCCGACCACAGCCGGCCGTCGATGAAGACGGTGGGCGTGCCGCCGACGCCGGCCTCGAGCCCGGCGGCGAAGTCGGCCTCGACCTTGTCGCCGAAGATCTGTGCCGCCTCCCCCACGACCAGGTCGCTGTCGAGCCCCAGCTCCTCGGCGTAGGCGCGCAGTGCGGCGTCGTCGAGCCGGTCCTGGCGGGCGAAGAGCAGCTCGTGCATCTCCCAGAAGGCGCCCTGGGCCCCCGCCGCCTCCGCGGCCAGGGCCGCGGTCAGTGCGTAGGGGTGCCGGTCGGCGATCGGGAAGTTGCGGAACACCAGCCGCACCTCCCCGCCGGAGTCCTCCACCACGTGCCGGAGCACGGGTGCGGCCGCGGCGCAGTACGGGCACTCGTAGTCGCCGTACTCGAGCAGGGTGACCGCCGCGTCCCGGTTTCCCAGGACGTGGTCGGTGACGTCCGGGGTCGTCACCGTGCCGTGGCGGCCACGAGATCGGCGTAGTCCGGATGCCGCTCGATCCAGCCACGCACGAACGGGCACCGCGGCACCACGGAGCCGCCGCGGCTCCGGACGTCGTCCAGCGCCGCGCGGACCAGCTTGCTGCCCAGGCCGTCCTGCCCCGCGTCGGGGTCGACCTCGGTGTGGGTGAACACGGTGGTGTCGCCGCGGCGCTCGTAGGCGGCGAGGCCGAGCACCCGGTCGCCGTCCCGGATCTCATAGCGGCTCTCTTCCGGGTTGTCCCGGACTGTGGTCTCCATGCGGGCGGCAACCTCTCGGGTGGGGTGGCTGTTCCGGCCTCAGTCGGCCAGGGCGAGCGCCCGGGTCGGGCAGGCCTGGAGAGCATCCCGGACGTCGGACAGCTCGTCGTCGGCCGGCTCGGGACGCAGGACGGTAAGGACGCCGTCGTCGTCGACCTCGAAGACCGCGGGCGCGAGCGCCTCGCACGTTCCCGAGCCCACGCAGCGGTTCCGGTCCACCTCCACCCGGCTCACCGGACGCCGGTCAGTCGCGCCGGGAGCCGCTTGATGCCGTTGACGAAGGAGGACCGGAGCCGGTCGGGCTCGCCGGTCACATCCAGGTCGGGCAGCCGGTCGAACAGCGCCTGGAACGTCACCGCGATCTCCCGGCGGGCGAGGTGCGCGCCGAGGCAGAAGTGCGGACCGTGCCCCCCGAAGCCGACGTGCGGATTGGGATCGCGGGCCAGGTCGAACACGTGCGGATCGGCGAACACCGCCGGGTCGCGGTTGGCCGCGGCGTAGAAGAGAAGGAACTTGTCGCCCGCGCGGAACCGGAACCCGTTCAGCTCGCCGTCCTGGGTCGCCGTGCGGCGCATCCAGGTGATCGGGCTGGCCCAGCGCACGATCTCCTCGACCGCGGTGCGGCCGAGAGTCGGGTCCGATCTCCAGCGGGCGCGCTGCTCCGGGTGCTCCGACAGGGCCAGCACGCCCTGGGAGATGGCGTTGCGCGTGGTCTCGTTGCCCGCGACCAGCAGCAGGATGAAGAACGAGGCGATCTCGGCGTGGGACAGCCGCTCGCCGTCGACCTCGGATCGGACCAGCGCCGTGGTGAGGTCGTCCGTCGGGCGCTCCAGCCGCTCGGCCGCCAGCCGCTCCATCACGCCGGCCAGCGCCATGCCCGCCTCCAGGAACGCCGTCAGCGGGTCGTCCTGGTTCTCGATCAGCTCGGGGTCGCCGCCGGAGAGCACGATGTTGGACATCGCCAGGATCTGTGCCCGGTCCTCCTCGGGGACGCCCATCATGTCGCAGATGACCCGCAGCGGGATCGGGGCGGCGACGTCGGCGACCACGTCGATGCTGCCGTCCCCGTCGTCGGCCTTGCGGCGCGCGGCGTCCAGGACGTCCTCGGCGATCTGCTGCACCGAGCCGACCAGCTGCTCGAGCATGCGCGGGGTGAAGACCTTGGCGACGATGCGCCGAATCTTGGCGTGCCGGGGATCGTCCATGCTGATCAGCGAGCCGTAGAACTCGTTGAGGTCGGCGGGGATGTCGGTGATCGACACCGCACCCTCACCCGAGCAGAACACCGCCGGCTGGGAGCTGATGGCGTCGAGGTCGGCGTACCGCGTCACCGCGTAGTAGCCGGGGCCCGGCTCCAGCATCGGCACCTCGGGCTCGGCGAAGAACGCGAACGGGCGCTCCCGGCGGAGCAGGTCGAAGACGGCGTGCCGTTCGGCCGGCGGGCGGACCCAGAAGTCGCGGTCGGACAGGTCGACGCCGTCCAGATCGAGCTGAGCTGGCCCAGCAGCGGCGTCCACGGACACGGGTTCCTCCCGGCGAAACGGTCAACGGTGACCGGAACGCTAGAGACTCGGGACGGTGCTGCACAACACGCGCGGCCGGTGAGCGCGCGAGAGAGGCCGGCGCCCTCAGCCGGTCGGCGCCGCCGGTCGGGAGGTCATCTTTTCCTCGAGCCGCGTGGTGTCGATCCAGTCGTCGATGGTCTCCCACCACCGGTAGAGCCAGTCGGTCTGCTCGGCCTCGTCGCGCGGCACCTCGTCGGCCGGCACGAACCACCAGCGCAGATACAGGGTCTTGTCCATGGGCAGTCCGCGCCAGATGTCGCGCACCGTGCTCAGGTGCTCCAGCCCGGTGTGCGCGACGAAGAGGACGTCGGCGTGCGGTGCCGCCCGCAGCGCCGCCGTGACCCCGGCCGGACGCGGCGGCAACAGGTTCCGCATCGCCTCGGCACGGCGCACAGCGGACACCAGCCCGCGCTCGCGCAGTCGCTGGATGGCCCGGAATCGGCGCTTGGGGGTGAAGTTCGCGCCCTCGGGAAAGATCAGCAGTGCGTCCTCGTGGCCCATGCCGCGGGCCAGCTCGGCGATCGCCTCCGCGGAGTCGCGCGCCCGATCTGCCGCGACGAAGTGGTTCGGCAGCCGGTTGAGGTAGACGTCGATCAACGGATCGAGCTGCAGCAGGTCCTTGAGCACGATCCGCGGCCGGCGCAGGTGGTCCCGGTTCATGAGCGTCTGCACCAGCAGGAACGAGTCGCCCGGACCGGCATGACGGGAGAGCACCACCATGGCATTGGTCGAGCCCGGGACCCCGTCGTCCAGCGGCGACCAGGACTCGCCGTCGGTGACCAGCCGCAGGGAGAACAGCCGCTGGGCCACCCGCATGATGACGTCGAGCAGCATCCGCAGCATCGTGTAGTGCGCCCGTCGGTACACCGGGCGGTCCGACCGGCGCCCCCAGCCGCTGAGCGCCCACAGGGCCGCAGCGACCACGAGCGCCGCCACCTCGAGCGCCAGGTACACGAGCGCGAAGAACAGCAGGCGCAGCGCGTACCAGCGCCCCGGCAACCACACCGAGGCGACCACCGCCACGATCACGAGCACCGGCAGCGAGACGACCGCGGCCACCAGCACACCGATGAGCAGTGGACCGGTGAACCGGCGGACGCGGCGGGGCGGGAGCACGTCAGGCCGCCCCGTCCGCGGACGCGCCCGGCCCGTCCAGATAGCTGGCGGCCGCGACGTACGCCCGCTCGATCCGGTCGGGCACGCCGGAGGGGTCCCGGTAGCGCAGGTTCCGCAGGTCGCCGGCCGCGGGCGAGGCCTGCTCACCGGACGGCAGCACGTGCAGCGTGACGTCCGGTGGCAGCGCGGCGAGATCGGCGGCGAACCGGTGCCGCCGGGCGATCTCGAAGGCGACCGACGCGACCTCCCACGGCCGCGTCGGCGGGCGGAGCGGACGCTCGATCCGCCCCACGTGCAGCACGTAGATCGTCTCGGCGCCGAGCGCGACCGCCCGGCCGACCGGGATGCTGTGCACCAGCCCCCCGTCCAGGTAGTGCTCGCCGTCGAGCTCGACCGGCGGCAGCAGCCCGGGGACCGCGCAGGACGCGAGCACCGCGTCGAGCAGATCCCCGTCGGCGAACCAGTGCTCGGCGGCCCGCTCGATGCTGGCCGCGACGCACTGGAAGGGGACCCGGAGCTCGGCGAAGGTCTGCGCCGGCAGATGCGCCATGAGCAGGTCCCGCAGCGGCTCCCTCGGGTGCAGGTGGGTGCGGGTCCGCACCAGGGTGCCGACGCGGGCGAGCACGGACCCTGAGAAGATCCCCTCGGAGGCCAGTTCCCCCCACAGCCCGCGCAACCGGTCCACCGCGCCCGGCGTGGGGTCAGCGGCGACGAACGCGCCGTTGATCGCCCCCACCGACGTGCCCACGATCAGGTCCGGGCGGATGTGGTGCTCGACCAGGGCCCGGAGCATGCCGACCTCGGCCGCGCCGAGCATCCCCCCACCACCGAGGACGAACGCCGTGCCGCCGCGCCCGGCGGGCACCGGTGTCGAGGGCATGGCCCGCATGGTGCCATCCGCGGTAGCCCCGGCAGCACGCGCCGGCCGACCTGGGGGTCGCGCGGCTACGGCAGCGCCGACAGCGCGTCCGTCAGCAACGCGACGAGCGCCTCGAGCTGCACGTCGGCCGATGACGGCACGTCCTCCTCCGAGCCGTCGAGCGCCCGAGCAGCGAGCCCCGCCTTGCTGTCGATCAGCTCGGCGATCCGGCTGTCGATGGTCTGCGCGGCGATGATGCGCCACGCGGTGACGGGTTCCGCCTGACCGATGCGGTGGCTGCGGTCGATGGCCTGCGTCTGCTCCGCATCGGTCCAGGAGAGCTCTGCGAGCACGATGTTGGAGGCGACCTGCAGGTTGAGACCCACACCGGCCGCCGTCAGGGAGCAGACCGCGATGGCGACGTCGGGATCGTTCACGAACGCGTCGATGTTCTTCTGCCGCGACGTCGGCGTCTGGTCGCCACGGATCGACGAGTAGGGGATCCCCTGTCCGGCGAAAGTCTCCTCGGCGATGTCCATCACGTCGACGTGCTTGGCGAAGAAGACCACCTTGCCCGCGCTCCGCGCGAGCTGTGCCGCGTAGTCGGCGGCGAGGCCGGCCTTCGCCTGGCCGATGCGTCGCATCATGCTGAAGACGTTCTCGCCGTCCTTCGTCGCGGCCGTGTCCTTCAGTTCCGCCCTGGCCACCCTGCGCACGATTTCGCGGTCGATGCCGTCGGCGACGGAGCCGGCCGCGCGCCTGGCGAGCGCGCTCTCGTACCGCGACACCAGGCGGCTGGCGAGGTTCCGCTCGGCCGCCCGGATCGACCGGCCGGCCTTGTCGTCGAGCTCGACGGGGAGGTCGGCGATGCGGCGGGCGGGGATGTCCGCCGCCACGTCCACCTTGCGGCGACGGACGATGCCGAGGTCGATCACGCACCGGCGCGCGGCGGGGTAGAAGCCGGGGTCAGCGGGTGTCAGGCCCGTGTCCTCCAGGGAATCCATCAGCTCGGTGAGGGGCTTGGTCTCGTCGATCCAACCGAGGAACTGCCAAATCGCGCGGAAGTCCTCGATGTCGTTGATCAGTGGCGTGCCGGTGAGTGCCATCAGCAGCGGACGCGCGAGGCGGGAGCGGATGCGCTCGGAGAGTTCCAGGACGTGCTGCGAGCGCTGCGAGGTCTTGTTCTTGATGAAGTGCGCCTCGTCGACGACCATGCCGCGGAAGCCGAAGGTGCCGATCCACCCCACGTGCCGGTCGAGCACCTCGTAGTTGACGATCACGATGTCGGCGAAGCCGTCGATCGTGTCGCCGTTGCCGTGGATGACGGTGGCCGAGCGGTGGGGTGTCCAGAGGCCGGCCTCGCGCGCCCAGTTGGTCTTGACGACGTTCGGGACGACGACGAGCAGGGGGTAGGCGTTCGCTGCCTCCGCGGCGAGCAGTGCCTGGGCCGTCTTACCCAGGCCCGGCTCGTCGGCGAGCAGGAAGGTCCGGTGGCCGGCCGCGGCCGCGGCGACGACCTGCGCCTGGTGCGGCATGAGCTCGCGCCCACCCGGCGCGAGCCGGGAGGCCTGCGCGGGCAGCGCCATGCACGCCGCGTCACCGCCGCCGGCACGCTCGAACGAACTGAGCAGCGGGCCCAGCAGCTCCCACCCGGCCAGGCGGCGCGGACGGACCGCGCTCTGCCGGACGGCAGAGAAGTCAGGAGCCAGGAAGGGGTTGGCCAGCTGTCGTGAGACGACCGACTGCGGCACGACCCGACGCTCGGTGGTGGGCGACTGTGCCTCGCGCTGCGTCGGCTGGACCTCCTCGGGGGGCGGCTCTCTACCGACGGCCCGCATCATGTCCCGCTTGAGCGCCCGGGCCGCGTCGGAGACGACGGCGTCCCCGGTCAGCAGCGAGAGGAGGGCGGGGTCGCGTACGGCGGTCTTCGCGAGGATCGTCCCGATGCCGTCGAGGCGCTTGAGCTGCTCGGCCCGCTGGGTGTTGCTGGTCTCCTCCGCCCGGACCCGCGCGTGCTCCTCGCGCACCATCAGCGCGACGACCTGGAACTTCGTGCGCACCGCGGGCGTCACGGGGCCGCGCTGGGCGGCCGCCTCGACCTCGCGGACGGCGCGGGCGAGCACCGCGATGACATCGTCGCGGCCGCGCCGCTGGCTCCGCGGGGCGGTGCGGCGAGTGCCCGTCCGGGGCTGGCCTCGTCGGGCCACGGGCTCCTCCTCTGGAATGCCGGCCACGGGTTGCGGCGGCGGCTGCCGCACGCAGCCCGCGGTGGGGCCGTGCATGGTGCGAGGAGTCGCCCGGGGGCTACTCCGACACGCGAGTCGGACCCACGGATCTGCGAGAGATCGACGCGTCGGGGGCTGACTGCCCGCCCACGGTGGGACCTGGGAGAAACCGGCCCTCACAGCGAACTGTGAGGACCGGTTGATGGTAGCGGGGGCAGGATTCGAACCTGCGACCTCTGGGTTATGAGCCCAGCGAGCTACCGAGCTGCTCCACCCCGCGTCGGTAGATCCCAGGTTACACGCCCGCGGGGTGCGATTCGACGACACCCGTGACAGCCCCGTCACACCGGTCCCAGGGACGCGCGCGCCTTCCCGGGCGCACGCCGTACCCCCGCTTACAGTCCGGCACGTGGCGTGGGACGAGGCGGCGAGCATGTTCGCCGGACAGCCGCAGCCCGTGGAGAT
Organism: Blastococcus sp. CT_GayMR16; assembly: GCF_004570875.1. Classification (GTDB taxonomy): domain Bacteria; phylum Actinomycetota; class Actinomycetes; order Mycobacteriales; family Geodermatophilaceae; genus Blastococcus_B. The sequence continues at coordinate 228,975 of NZ_SPQK01000005.1, forward strand.
CCACCACCGGGGCATCTGGTACTCCGGCGAGCTCGTCGGCTGGCGTCACGAGAGCAACGGCCGGGTCGCCGCCCGGGTGCGCTGCCGGGTGGACGGCCTCCGGCACTCCACCTGGAAGGACCTCGCCGACCTGCGCCTGCCCGACCCCAAGCACCCGCCGCACCGCGAGCCGTTCCCGGCCGTCGTCCGGCGGCCCGTCCCGGAGATCCCCCAGGACGACGGGGACGACGCCACCCGCCCGCACGCCCTGCTGGCCGCCATGCGCACCCGCCCGGCGAAGCCGGCCCATGCCACGACCCCGCCCGCGCGGCCCGCGGAGGTCGAGCCGACGGTGCTTCCCGAGCCGCGCCTGCCGCGCGAGACGTTCGGCGACACCCGCCGCTACGAGCCGCTGGACCGCCGCTCCGCCTACCTCAGCGTCGTCTGAACGAGGGCCGGCCCCGATGGCCGGCGACGAGCCGTGGGAACGAGAAAGCCCGGCCCCCGAGAGGGCCGGGCTTCCGTCGTCGTAGCGGGGGCAGGATTCGAACCTGCGACCTCTGGGTTATGAGCCCAGCGAGCTACCGAGCTGCTCCACCCCGCGTCGGTAGGAGGAACTCTACCAGCCGGTGGTGGGGGGAGGGAGCGGGGGCGCCGCACCCTCCCCCGGGTCACCCGGTCGGGCTCGCCGGCGCCGCGGACTGCGCGGCCTGATAGGCGGTCACCGCGTTCTGCAGGTCCTCCAGCGCCCGTCCCTGGCCGGCGAAGTCGCCGTTGCGCTGTGCGGTCTCCAGCGCTTGCAGCGCCGACTGGATGCCGGCCACCGCCTGGTCCAGCGCCGGGTTGCTGCCGGTGGCGCCCCCGCCGTCCGGGGCCGGGGTCGTGGGCGTCGCGGGCGTGGTGCTCGGCGTCGACGGCTCGGTGGGCGTCGCGCCGCCGCCCGTGGCCGACTCCCCCGTGCCGGCTCCGAACACCTGGTCGAGGGCCTCTTCGAGGGTGTCGGCGTAGCCCACGCGGTCGCCGTAGTTGACCAGCACCTTCTGCAGCAGCGGGAAGGAGTTCTCCGCCCGCCCCTGCACGTACAGCGGCTCGACGTAGAGCAGCCCGCTCCCGCCGATCGGCAGGGTGAGCAGGTTGCCGAAGACCGCCCGGGACTCCTGGCTGTTGAACAGCGTCAGGTCCGGTCTGACCTGGTTGTTCGTGATGAACGACTGCTGCACCTGCTGCGGCCCCCGGAACGGGGTGTTGCCGGGCAATCGGAGCACCTGGATCTCGCCGTAGGTCTCCGGATCGCTCGAGGCGGAGATGAACGAGGACAGGTTCTCGCGGTTGAACGCGTTCAGGGCGCTGGTGAGCTGGAAGCTGGCCACGTCGTCCCCCGGACGCTGGGCCAGGATGTAGTACGGCGGCTGCGCGTCCTGGGTCTCCCGGGTCGGGTCGTCGGGCACCTGCCAGCGGTCGTTCTGGTTGTAGAAGTCGACCGGATTCGAGACGTGGTAGCGCGTCAGGATGTCCCGCTGCAGCTTGAACAGGTCCTCCGGGTAGCGGACGTGACTCATCAGCTCCTCGGGGATGTCGTCGTGCGGCAGCACCGTGTCGGGGAAGGCCTTCATGTAGGTCTGGAGGATCGGGTCGTCCTCGTCCCACTCGTACAGCGTCACCGTGCCGTCGTAGGCGTCGACCGTCGCCTTCACGGAGTTGCGGATGTAGTTGAACTGGTCGTTTGGCAGCGCCGTCGTCCCCGCCCCGGTGAGCGAGTCCTGGGCCGTCGTCCCCAGGTCGCGGAGCTCGGAGTAGGGGTAGGCGTCCGACGTCGTGTAGCCGTCGAGGATCCAGGTCACCCGGCCGTCGATGACCGCGGGATACGGGTCGCCGTCGACCTCCAGGAACGGGGCGGCCTTCTCCACGCGGTCCCGGGGGTCGCGGACGTAGAGCACCTTCGACTCGTCGTTGACCGCGCCCGAGAGCAGGAAGTTGCGCTCCCGGTAGTAGATGGCGAAGGTCAGCTGCCGGAAGAAGCTGCCGATCGAGACGCCGCCGTCACCCCCGTAGGTGTTGTTGATCTGGCCCTCGTCGGAGCCGTCCTCGGGCTGGTCGAACTCGCGCGGCTCCGATCCCTCCGGAGCACCGACGACGCTGTAGACGTCCTGCCCGCCCTGCTGGATCAGCTCGCCGTAGTAGATCCGCGGCTGGTCGACCTCGATGTTGCCGGTGGTCGGCAGGTCCTTGGTCGTGAAGTTGGGCTCGCCGCCCTCCTGGCCGGCCACGACCTCGTTCGCCGGCGCGGCCACGAAGCCGTTGCCGTGCGTGTAGACGGTGTGCCGGTTGATCCAGCTGTCCTGGTTCTCCGACAGCCCCTCGCTGTTGAGCTCGCGGACGGCGACGACGTAGTCGCGGGTCCTGTCCTCACCGGTCGCCGGGTCCGGCAGGGTGTACCGGTCGATGTCGAGCTTCTCGGGGAACCCGTAGACGTTGCGGATCTGCTGACGCGCGGTGAACGTGGCCGACAGGACGTTGGGGTCGAGCAGCCGGGCGTTCGGGATGGTCTCGGTGTCGTTGCGGAGCTCGGCCTGGGCCGCCTGGGTGTCGACCTCGTCGCCGGTGCTGCTCTGGGCGTAGTCGACGTAGTTGATGTCGTCGAGCCCGTAGGCCGCCAGCGTCGAATTGATCGCCCGCTCGATGTAGGGCGCTTCCTTCTGGTCGGCGCTCGGGCGGACCACGAACTGCTGGACGATCGCCGGATAGGCGACGCCGATGACCAGGCTGGAGATCAGCAGCAGCACCAGCGCCGCGGCCGGCAGCAGGAAGTTGCGGACGAGGATGTTGGCGAAGAAGGCCAGCGCGCAGACGGCCGCGACGAAGACCAGGATCGTCTTGGGCACCAGGAGGGCGTTGACGTCGGTGTAGCTCGCGCCGGTGAAGACCTCACCGCGGTCGGAGTAGACGAGTCCGTAGCGGTCCAGCCAGTAGGCGACCGCCTTCAGCGCGACGAACAGGCCCAGCAGGACCGACAGCTGCACCCGGGCGCCCGCGGTGAGCTTCTGCCCCGGCGTCTGCAGGCGCAGGCCCCCGAACACGTAGTGGGTGAGCACCGAGCCGATCAGCGCCAGCAGCACGATGGCGAACCCGAAGCCCAGGGCCAGTCGGTAGAAGGGGTAGTCGAAGACGAAGAAGGACAGGTCGATCCCGAACTGCGGATCGGTGCGCCCGAAGTCGGTGCTGTTGCGGAAGGTCAGCCAGGTCTGCCAGCTGCCCTGGGCGGTGAACCCGGCGAACAGGCCGAGGACGACGGCGACCGCGGTGAGCACGAGGCCGCGGCGCGGCTCCAGCGACTGGCGGTAGCGCTCGAGGTTCTGCTGCTCCAGCGACATCGGCCGGAAGGTGGGCCGGAACCGGTAGGCGAGGTAGATCGCCGTGGCGGTCAGCCCGCCGGTGGCGACGCCGGCGACGGCGAACAGCAGCGCCCGGGTCTGCAGCTCGGTCCAGAACACCTCGGTGTAGCGCGTCTCGTCGAACCACAGGTAGTCGACGTAGACGTTGGTCAACGTCCCGATCACCGTGAACAGCACGAGCAGCACGGCGACAGCGCCGAGAACCAGCTTGGCGCGCCGCGAGAGCGTCGGCACCGGCACGGGGGGCCGCATGGCCACGAGCGGTCTCCTTCAGTTGCAGTCTTCGGTTGCGGAGGACGGTTGGAACGCGAGTCCCGCTCCACCAGGACAACGCTCCTGGCTGCGCCGGGTTCCCACGCTCCACCGCTCGCCGACAGCTTCCCCCACCGGAGCCGGCTGCGGACGGCGGGGCGGCCCGGGCGGCGGCCGCGTCGTGAGGCGGGTCAGCAGCCGGCCGGTGTGCGGCCGGCCTCGAAGTCGGAGAGGGCCTTCAGTGCGTCGTCCAGGCTGGCGACGCGGGCCAGGGGGAAGCCGGGATCGTCGACGCCCGTGGCCTCGGCACAGTTGTCGGCCGGCACGAGGAACAGGTCGGCGCCGATGTCCTGGGCGGCCACCATCTTCAGCGTGATCCCGCCGATCGGCCCGACGTCGCCCTGTGCGTCGATCGTGCCGGTGCCGGCCACCACGGCGCCGCCGGTGAGGTCGTCGTCCCCGACCAGGTCGAGGATGCCCAGGGTCAGCATCAGCCCGGCCGAGGGACCGCCGACGTCGGCGACGTCGATCTGGATGTCGAACGGCGCCGACGGCTGCTCGAGGACGCTGACGCCCAGCAGCGATCCCTTGCGGTCCTCGGCGGCCTTCGTGGTGATCTGCACCTGTTCCGGCTCCCCGAGGTGCGTGCTGTCGACGGTCACCGTCGTGCCGCCCGGGATGTCGGTGAGGACCGCCTGCAGGGTGTCGCTGTCCGGCGTCGGCCGGCCGTCGATCGCGTCGATGGTGTCGCCCTCGAGGAGCAGCGATTCCGACGGCGAGTCCTCGGGGACCTCCTGGACGACGACCTTCACCGGGTAGCCGAGGTGGCCGAGGGCCACGGTCTCGGCCGCCTGCTCGGAGGTGAGGAACGCCTCGCGGTTGGCTTGCCGGGTCTCCTCCTCGGAACGGTCCGGCGGGTACACCGACTCCTCGGGGACGACGGCGATCTCGTCGTCGAACCAGCCCCGGACCGCCTGCACGAGGCTGAGCCCGCCCCGGCTGACCCCGACGGTGGTCAGGTTGAGGTTGCCGCTGACCTCGTTGCGGTCGCGGCCCTCCACGCTGATGATCGGCGAGCCGTCGATGTCGCCGAGCGTGTTGAACGTGGGCCCGGGCACCTGGGCGACGTAGGGCACCGGCAGCGTCGTCCCGAGGAGCCCGAAGAGCACCAGGAGCACGACGCCGGCGGTCAGGACGGCGATCCGACGGGTCACGACGGGCGAGCCTATGTCGCCTCCCTGTGCGAGGCGTCCGCCGACGGCGCAAACGTGGGATCCCCGCGGAAAGATCACCCGTCTACCGTGGACGCATGAGTGACGTACCTCCGTTCGGCTTCGGGCCGCCCGACCGCGATCCCGAGCGCCGGGAGCCCGGCAAGGAGGGCGACCCCGCGGGCGACCCGTTCGGTCTCGGCGCCCTCTTCGGCGGCCTCGCCGGCGGCGGTTCCCCGGAGGACCTGCTCGGCAAGATGCCGTTGTTCGCCGAGCTGCAGAAGCTGATGAGCTGGTCCGGCGGTCCGGTGAACTGGGACCTCGCCCGCCAGGGCGCGATCAGCCAGCTCGCGGTCGGCCACCAGCCGACGTCGCAGGCCGAGCAGACCGCCGTCGCCGAGGCCCTGCGCCTGGCCGACCTCTGGCTCGACCAGGTCACCGAGCTCCCCTCTGGCATCGAGCGGACGGCCGCCTGGTCGCGGGTGGACTGGGTCGAGAAGACTCTGCCGGCCTGGACCGAGCTGATCGACCCGCTGGCCGAGAAGGTCGTGGCCGCCATGACCAGTGCGTTGCCGCAGGAAGCTGCCATGTCCTTCGGCCCGATCGCCGGGATCATGGGCCGCATGGGCGGCCTGATGTTCGGCGCCCAGGTGGGGCAGGCCCTCGGCAAGCTGGCCGACGAGGTCGTCACCAGCACCGACGTCGGGCTGCCGCTCGCCCCGGCGGGCACCGGCGTCCTGGTGCCGCAGAACGTCGCCGACTTCGCGGCGGGGCTGGACCGCCCCGCCGACGAGGTCCGGCTGTTCCTCGCCCTGCGCGAGGCCGCCTCGCAGCGGCTGTTCGCCCACGTCCCGTGGTTGCGCCAGCAGCTCCAGGACGCGGTGCACGCCTACGCGCGCGGCATCACCATCGACCGCGAGGCGATCGAGCGCGGGATCACCGAGGCCATGTCCGGCATGGAGGGCGGCCTGGACCCGAGCAACCCGGAGAGCATCCAGCAGCTGCTCGGCAGCGGCGTCCTGGAGCCCGAGGAGACCCCGGAGCAGCAGATGGCGCTGCGCCGCCTGGAGACGCTGCTCGCACTGGTGGAGGGCTGGGTCGACACGGTCGTGGCCGAATCGGCGAAGGACCGGCTGCCGGGCCATTCCGCGCTCGCCGAGACCATGCGCCGTCGCCGGGCCACGGGCGGGCCCGCGGAGCAGACGTTCGCGACGCTGGTCGGCCTCGAGCTGCGCCCCCGCCGGTTGCGCGACGCCGCGACGGTGTGGGGGGCCATGGGCCAGCGCTACGGCAGCGCCGAGCGCGACCGGCTGTGGTCGCACCCGGACCTGTTGCCGACGTCGGACGACCTCGACGAGCCGTTGGACTTCGTCGCCCGCCAGGACCTCGACGACGAACTGGCCTCGCTCACGGCGAGCGACGCGGAGCAGCCGTCCGCACCGGACACCGGGGACGACGACACGCCGCCCGAGGAGAACCCGGACGACGGCGCGGAGAAGCGGGGCTAAGGCCCCCTCCAGGGCACCGCCCCGAGCCCGCGAGGGGTGGGGAGGAGGGGGTCCTTCAATCAGTCGACGGTGTCGGCGGCGGGTGCGTCGTCCGCGTGCTCTCCGGCATGGGTAGCCAGCTCCACGCCCTCGAGGAAGCCGCGGGCCCGCTCGGCGCGCGGATAACGACCGACGAGCGCCCAGAAGGCCTCGTCGTGCCCGGGCTCGAGGAGGTGCACGAGCTCGTGCACCAGGACGTAGTCGACGACGTAGTCGGGCATGGTCCGCAGGCGGCTGGACAACCGGATGCTGCGGTCGGCCGGTGTGCAGGAACCCCATCGGCGCTGCTGGTTGTCCACCCAGCGCACGCTGGCCGGCTCGGCCAGCCCGTCCAGATGTGCCGTCGACAGCGCCCGGGCCCGCGACATCAGCTCGTCGTCGCCACCGAGGGTCCGGCGGCGCCGCTCCTCCCGGGTCTGCAGTTTGGCGACCATCTGGGCCACCCACCGGCGCTCCTCGGCGGGACTGAACGCGGCGGGGATGAGCACGACGGTGCGGCCCAGCTCCCGGTAGGCGGTCACGGTCCGTCGGCGCCTGGCGCTGCGACGGACCTCGACGAGGGGACCGTCAGCGGACGCGGCGGCGTCAGGAGTCGGTCGGGGCACGCAGGCACCGTAAGCCACGGCGGCAGCCCTGCGCCTGCGCAGAGGCACCCATGTGGGTACAGGTCGCACGGACGGTGGACAAGAGGCGCTCCACCCGGTGACAAAGGGTTGCGCTGCGCAGCGATCCACAGGTCGCGTTCGCACGTCCGTGCAGGTCGGGGCCTGTGTCCGGCAGCCCCGCGGCTCCCCGTGCCCGCCGCCGTCCCCGCTCCGCACACAGGGACACGCCGAGCCGTCCCCACTCGCTCCACAGGTCTGTCCACAGGCTGTGGGCAATCCGGTGCCGCACCGCGCTGATCACGGAGCCGCCCGTCGTCCCGGCGCTGGCGCGCACGGGTAGCGTCCCTGCGCAACGGCGACCGGCGCGCGTGCCGAGGCGCCCCGAGAACGAGGAGATCCCGTGGCGGAGAGCTACAACGGCTACTGCGTGAAGTGCAAGGAGAAGCGCGACTTCGACGGCGAGGTCAAGGTCAGCGAGTCCGGCCGTCGCATGGCCCAGGGCACCTGCCCGGTCTGCGGCACCAAGATGAACCGGATCCTCGGCAAGGCCTGAAAAAGGACCCCGTCCTCCTCACCCCTCGCACGCTCGGGGCGAGCCTCGGGACGGGGCCGCTGGCGGCGGCGTCCCCTCGGGGGCGCCGCCGTTCGTCGTCCCGGGACCTGTGGACGACGCCAGCGCGGGGAACCGGCCCGCTGCGACGCTGCCCGCGTGACCGACGCCGCCCATCCCCTGCTCCCCGCTGCCGTCCCGGTGCTGCGTGCCGGCGAGACCGCCGTCCAGGTCGGCGGGGTGGACTCCGGCGCCGGGGTGCTCATCGGCCCGGACGGCACGGCCCTGGCCGCCCTCCTCCGGGGCCTGGACGGACGCCGGTCGCAGCGAGCGGTGCTGAGCGAGGCCGACCGGAGCGGGCTGGACCTTTCCACCGTCGCGCGGGTGCTCGACGGCCTGCGCGCCGCGGGGCTGCTCCTCGACCTCGACGCGGCCGACCTCCTGGCGGCCGACGCCGGGCCCGCGGCACCGCGGAACGAGCCGTACAAGACCCACCTGGCCTACGTCCGGGAGCGGCGCAGCGACGCCGACGGTGACG
>NZ_SPQK01000006.1 GCF_004570875.1 Blastococcus sp. CT_GayMR16
CCGCGGCCGCCCAGGCCGAGGCCGAGGCCGCCGCCGCCCGCCCGGGGCAGGGCACCGCCGCCGCGGTCGCTCCCGCCGGCTCCTACCAGGACTACGCCATGAGCAAGCTCGGTGGCAGCGGCAGCGAGTTCACCTGCCTGGAGAACCTGTGGGGCAAGGAGAGCGGCTGGAACCCCAACGCGCAGAACCCGAGCAGCACCGCCTACGGGATCCCGCAGTTCCTGGACTCGACCTGGGGCGGCACCGGCATCGCCAAGACCTCCGACGGCTACCGGCAGATCGACGCCGGGCTGATCTACATCGACACCCGCTACGGCTCGCCGTGCGGCGCGTGGGGGCACTCCCAGTCCACCGGCTGGTACTGAGCCGGCGGACCCTCGGGTAGCGGTCGAACGTGGCCGTGCGCATCGGGACGTCGGGGTGGAGCTACGACCACTGGGACGGCGTCCTGTACCCGCCGGGGACCCCGCCCCGGGACCGGCTGGCGCACTACGTGCGGCGGTTCGACACCGTGGAGCTCAACGCGAGCTTCTACCGCTGGCCGCGCGACGCCGCCTTCGCGAGCTGGCGGCGCCGGCTGCCCGAGGGGTTCGCGCTGTCGGTCAAGGCCCCACGCGGCCTGACCCACGCCAAGCGGCTCTACACCCCTGAGCCCTGGCTGCCCCGGCTCACATCGGCGTGGCACGAGCTGGGGGACCGGCGTGCGGTCCTGCTCGTGCAGCTCCATCCCGCGCACGCGCGTGACGACGTCCGGCTGGACTGGTTCCTCGCCCGGCTGCCGTCCTGGATGCGGGTGGCGGTCGAGTTCCGGCATGCCAGCTGGCACGACGAGGCCGTGTACGCACTGCTCGAGCGGCACGGTGCGGCCTACTGCGTGATGAGCGGCGCACACCTGCCGTGCGTGCTGCGGGCGACCGCGCCGTTCGTCTACGTCCGGATGCACGGCCCGGACACCGGGCACCTGTACGCCGGGTCCTACAGCGACGCCGATCTCCGCTGGTGGGCCGACCGGGTGCGGGAGTGGGACGGCTCGGGCCGCGACGTGCTCGTGTACTTCAACAACGACGGCCACGGCCACGCCGTCCGCAACGCCGAACGGCTGCGCGAGCTCCTGGGCTGATTTCGGGGGCCTGATCCAGGGGCCTGACCGGGTGGCCTGAGTCAGCCTGGCAGGAGCCCCGCTCGGTCCTTGGCCAGCAGCGCGGTGCGCACCGCGGCGTCGACGGTGCCCGCGAAGGCGGGGTCGGCGTCGCTGCGGGCCAGCACGGCGTCGATCATCTCCGGGACCAGCGCGGCGTCCACGGTGAGCACGAGCGTGCCGCCGGCCGCGAGGAAGCGGACCGCGCGCTCGCCGGGCGGGACGGCGCGGACCGCGGCGGCGTTGCCGACGTCGTCGGTGATCACCACGCCGTCGAACCGCAGCGTCCCTCGCAGCAGGTCGGTGACCACGACGGGCGAGAACACCGCCTGGGTGGTCGGGTCGAGCGACGTGTAGGTGGCCGACGACGTCATGACGAACGGGCGGGCGGGGGAGCGGGCCAGGGTGCCGAACGCGGCCACCTGGTCGTCGCCGGCCGTGGTCGTGCTGTCGACGACGTCCGCGGTGGTGTCGGTGTTGGCCTGCACCCGGCCCAGGCCGGGGAAGTGCTTGAGGGTGGCGGTGACCCCGTGGGCGGCCAGCCCGTCGATCACCGTCCCCGCGGCCGCGACCACCACGTCGGCGGTGCTGCCGTACTGCCGGTCGACGGCCCCGATCGGGGGGTTGGCGCTCTCGGTGCCGGCGGGCACCACGTCGGCGACCGGGGCGAGGTCGAGGTTGATGCCGGCGCTCTGGAGTCCGGCGCCCATGCGGTCGGCGAACGCGGCGAGCTCGCCGGGCGGCAGGGCGCCCTGGTCGAGGGCGGAGGGCAGCGGCTCGAGACCGGGCCCCCGCAGTGACTGGACCCTCCCGCCCTCCTGGTCGGCGGCCACCCAGAGCCGGGGACCGGGCGTCAGCGACTGCCACCCCGCGACGGTCCCGGCCAGGTCGGTCGCGGCAGCGGAGGACCGGCCGGCGAGGAAGATCCCGCCCACCCCGCCGGAGGCCAGTCCGTCGCCCGCGGCCAGGTCGTCCAGCCGGACGCCGGCCACGAACAGCTGGCCCACCTGCGTCCGGCGGTCCATCCCCGCCAGCGCGACGGTCACCGGGTCCACCGGGGGCGCGGGGCTCGGCGTGGGGCTGGCCGTCGCCGTCGCCGTCGCGGAGGAGGTCGACGCGGACCCCTCGGCGCCCCCGGACGAGCAGGCGCCCAGAACCAGCAGGCTCGCGAGCGCCGCGATCCGGCGGGCAGGCGTGCGCATGGGCCCGAGTCTGCCGGATCGGCCCTAGCGCAGATCACGGCGCAGGGGATGGTCCGGCGGGACCTCCACCAGCACGATCCGCACCCCGTCCGGATCCTCGATCCACATCTCGACCAGGCCCCACGGCTCCAGCTGCGGCGGCCGCAGGACCGCCGTCCCGGCCGCGGCGCAGCGGGCGTGCTCGGCCGCCACGTCGCGCACCTGGACCCACAGGGCGAGCCCGCGGGGGACCTCGTCTGACCGGCCCGACAGCTCGAGCAGGCCGTTGCCGAGGAAGAACACGACCCCGGGATGCTCGGGTGGCCCGAACTCGCGGTACACGGCCAGCCCCAGCACGTCGCCGTAGAAGGCGCGGCTGCGCGCGGGGTCCGACGGTCGCAGGAGCACGCGGCTGCTCAGGACGTCCATGCCAGAACCCTCCCAGGAACGGCCAGTAGCGTGGCGGCCGTGCCAGAACCGCTCACGGCCCGCGCCGACGTTCCCACGGAGGCCCCGGCCCGCTACGCCAAACAGCTCGTCTCCCACCTGGGCCGCCGGGTCGAGTGGACGACCGACGGTGCGGTGTCCACGGCCACCATCGCCGGCGGTACCGGGATCGTCGAGGTGGGGGACGGCGTCCTGACCCTGCGGGCGGAGGCGCCCGACAGCGAGTCGATGGCCCGGGTGCAGGACGTGCTGGGCCGCCACCTGGAGCGCTTCGGCCAGCGCAACGAGCTCGTCGTCACCTGGTCCGGCGGCCCCGGCGCGGAGCGGTCCGCAGGCTGACCCCCTACGGTCGGGGGATGGGCGGGGAGCAGGAGCAGACGACACCCGAGTCGGCACCCAGCGGCCTGGTCGGCCGCTCGATCGACGAGTTCGTGAACCAGTTGCGTGGCTTCAGCGACCGCGCGAGATCCCTCGCCGGCGCCGTCCCGTCGAAGCTGTCCCTGCCGTCCCTGCCCAGCCCACCGGGTGCGCTCTCGGCGGCCCAGCTGCGGGCGGTCGCGCAGACGGTCAGCGCCCAGCGGCAGTCCATCGGCGCGATGCGGGCGCAACTGGATGCGTTCGACCAGCAGCTCGCGGTGTTCGAGCGGATCCTCGACCCACTCGTCGACTGGAGCGCCACGTGGGCCCGCCTGGAGGAGGCCGTCGGCGACTTCGTCCGGCCCGGCAACTCCGACGAGGCCTCGACCGGCGCCTGAGGGTCAGATACCGGGGAGGTCGTCCTCGTCGTCGTCCCGCGGCTTGCGGCGGAGCAGCCCGGTCACCGAGCCGACGCGGGACTGCGCCATGCGCAGGCCGTGGATCAGCGGCACCAGGTCCTCCTGGATGCGGCGCAGCGTGTCCGGCACGGTGTCGACGACGGGATCGTCGAGCACCCGGCCCACCCGCTCCAGGCCCGGTTTCAGCGCGCGCACCGGCTCCTCCAGCTCGTCGACCAGGCCCTCGAGGCGGTGGGCGATGCGCTGGGCCGACTCGATGGTCTCCCGCGCCATGGTCGTGGCCTGGGTGAGCTCCCGGACGGTCCCGTTCAGATCGCTCAGGGTGCGCGGCAGCTGGGCCAGCGCCTCGGTCTGCGTCTGCAGGAGGCTCAGCAGCTCGCTGAGCCCGGGGATGCGCGGCATCCCGAGCCCACGGAAGGGGTCCACGCCCGCAACCGTCCGCGACCGGGGTCCGGTGCGCAACCCGGGTAGGGCGTGAGGGACCGGGTCCGCCGTCGCCGGGACGGCGTAGCGTCGGATCTCCGGGTGGGCACAGGGCACTCGCGACAGCTGTCGTGGGACCGGGCCGGGAACGACCTCCACCCTCGTGGGCCGGACCGTGCAGTCGGGGTCGTAGGACACCGGAGGGACCGCCCATGACCGCCCATCCCGACGACGGCGCCCGGTCGCCCGGCGCTGCTCTGGACCGGCTGGGCCGGATCCGTCTCACCGAGCACTCGATGCGGTCCCTGCTCGGGGAGATCGCGGAGCTCGCCCAGCAGAGCCTGCCGGGGCGGCTCGAGACGTCGGTGACCCTGCTGACCGGCGACGCCCCGGTCACCGCCGTCGCCACCGGGCCCCTCGCGCGGGAGCTGGACCAGGCGCAGTACGGCAGCGGCGCCGGGCCCTGCCTGCATGCCGCGAGCCGGGGCGAGGTCGTCGAGATCCGGGACATGCGGGCCGAGGAGCGGTGGACGGAATTCCGCGAGCAGGCGGTGCAGCACGGCTGCCTGAGCTCCCTGTCGCTGCCGCTGCCCCTGCACGAGGCGGTGAGCGGATCGCTCAACATCTATGCGCAGGAGCCCTCGACCTTCGACGAGCCCGCCCGCGACTTCGCGCAGCGGTTCGCGTCCTACGGCGCGGTCGTCGCCGGCAACATGCTGGTGTACGAGAGCGCGCTGGACCGGGCCCGGAACCTCGAGGCGGCGATGGCGTCCCGGGCGATCATCGACCAGGCGAAGGGCATCCTCATGGAGCGCTTCAAGCTGACCGCCGACCAGGCGTTCCGGGCACTGACGCGCGTCTCGATGGAGACGAACAAGAAGGTCCGGGACATCGCCGCGCGGTTCGTCGACACCGGCGAGCTCGATCGCCGCCCGCCGCAGTAGCGGTCAGAACCAGGTGAGGACCCGGACCGTCGTCCCCTGGTCGGAGGACCGGACCTGGACCAGGTCGCAGAGCTGGTTCACGAGGTAGAGCCCCCGGCCGCCCTCGGAGTCCAGCGGCGGGCTCAGGCGACCGGTCAGCGGGTCGGTAAAGGTGCCCGAGTCGCTGAACTGGACGACGGCGGCGCCGCGGTCCAGCCACATCGCCAGCGTTCCCGATCCGCCACCGTGACGGACGCTGTTCGTGGCCAGCTCCGAGGCGGCCAGCTCGAGCACCTCCACCCGCTCCTCGGGCAGGCCGCAGGAGCGGGCCCACTGGGCGACGGTGTGGCGGGTGGCCGAGATGTCACGGGCGCCGTAGACGCCGCGGAGCACAGCGTCGGCGGGCTCGGGGAGTCCCTCGGCGAACGCGGCGACGTGCCCGCCGGCGGCGTAGGCGTCGCTGGGCAGCCGGGTCGTCGACGTGGAGCGGACCGGATGGGTGTGCAGCGCGGCCTGGGTGACGGCGCGGGGCAGGTGCTCCTGGTCGTACGGGCACAGCAGCCGCCAGCCCGGTCCGCCGTCGAAGGCGTGGTTGAGCAGCAGTTCGTGCAGCCGGCACTCGACCAGCTCGGCGGTGCGGCGGCCGGGGAAGGCGGGCTCGCCGACCCCGCGCAGCCGACGTCCCGCGCTGGTGTGCCGGTCGAGCGCGGCGGCCCACACCCCGATGATCCGGCCCGGGTTCGCGCCGATCTCGGCCATGTCGAGGAACTCGACCTCCCCGGCGTCGCTGCCCAGGGCGTCGCGGAGCATCTCCAGCCGGGGACGGGGCTCGGCGACGACGACGGCCTCGTCGTGCTCCAGGCCGTCGCGGATGAAGGGGAGGAGACCGGCAAGGAAGTCGGCATCGCCCCGGTAGAAGAGCGCCTCGTGCTCGAAGCGGTCGACCGGCACGGTCACGGAAGCGGTCACGAGGAGACACCGGAGAAGGTGACGGGTGCGAGGCGGGCGAGATCGAGGACCTGCCACATCCGGCGCAGGAGCGCCGAGGAGCCGGTCACCTCCAGGGCCACCGAGCGCGCCTCCAGGTCGGCCGCCCACCGGGCGAGGACCCGGCATCCCGAGACGTCCATGAACTCCAGCCCGGCGACGTCCAGGACGACCCGGCCGTCGTGCGGTCGGGCGGCGGCGAGCACCCGGGCCAGCCGGTCACAGCTGTTGGTGTCCACGCTCCCGGCGAGCACGATGCGGTGGCCGTCGACGAAGATCCGGAAGGAGGAGGCATCGCCGGGTGCGTGCACGAGGGGGTGCACGGCCGTGACGTCGGCGAGCGCCTCGGACCCGAGGTCGGCGCGGTAGGCGCACATCGCCGAGAAGCCGGATCCGCGCGCCGCGAACCCGTCGGCCATGTGCTCCCACCGGACCAGGTCGGCCCGCTGGACGGGGTCGGCAGCCAGGTCGCTGACCTCGGCGAGCACCCGCAGGCCGCGGTAGCCGTCGTCCGTCGCGCGCCGGGTCGCCGCGTCGTAGTACGCGAGCTGCTGCTCCGGGACGAACGGGCCGGAGGCCTCGTAGGCGTCGGCGAGGGTGAGCGTCTCCACGACGCCCGCGGCAATGAGCGTGTCGACGTCGTCGGTCACCGACCGGAGACTGTCGATCATCCGCTGGCCGACGCACAGGAGACGCTCGCCGCGCGCCAGCCCACCGGCGAGGAACTCGCGGGCGGCCTCGTCGAACGCGGCGTCGTCCTCGTAGACCCAGCAGAGGTGGTCCGCTGGGCCGGCTCCGGGAACGTCGTTGACCAGACCGTGTGCACGCACCTACCCAAGGTAGGCCGCGCACGTCTCCGGCGACAGGGCCGCGCCGGGTGTCACAGCGCGCGGAGGATGTCCTCCACCCGCTCGCGGGCGTCGCCGAACAGCATCCGGCTGTTGTCCCGGAAGAACAGTGGGTTCTGCACCCCGGCGTACCCGGTGTTCATCGACCGCTTGAAGACGACGACCCGCTCGGCCTCCCACACCTTGAGCACCGGCATGCCGGCGATGGGGCTGCCGGGATCGTCGGTGGCGGCGGGGTTGACGGTGTCGTTCGCCCCGATGACCAGGACCACGTCGGTGTCGGTGAAGTCGTCGTTGATCTCGTCCATCTCCAGGACGACGTCGTAGGGCACCTTCGCCTCGGCGAGCAGCACGTTCATGTGCCCGGGGAGCCGCCCGGCGACCGGGTGGATGCCGAACCGCACGTCGATGCCCTTGGCCCGCAGGTGGCGGGTGAGCTCGGCGACCGCGCTCTGCGCCTGCGCGACGGCCATGCCGTAACCCGGGGTGATGATCACCGACTCGGCCTCGCGGAGGAGCTCGGCGACCGCATCGGCGTCGATCTCGGTGTGCTCGCCGTAGTCGCGGTCGTCGGTGCTCGCGCTGCCCTCGTTGCCGAACCCGCCGGCGATCACCGAGATGAACGACCGGTTCATGGCCTTGCACATGATGTAGGAGAGGTAGGCACCGGAGGACCCGACCAGGGCGCCGGTGATGATCAGCAGGTCGTTGCCGAGGAGGAAGCCCGACGCCGCGGCGGCCCAGCCGGAGTAGCTGTTCAGCATCGACACGACGACCGGCATGTCGCCGCCGCCGATCGAGGCGACCAGGTGCCAGCCCAGGGCGAGCGCCAGCGCCGTCACGGCGGTGAGCAGCGCCAGGTTCGGGTCGATCACGAAGAACACCGTCAGGACGGCGAAGGCGACCAGCGCACCCAGGTTCAGGGCGTTGTGGGCCGGGAGGATCAGCGGGTTGGACTTGATCCGGCCGGACAGCTTCAGGAAGGCGACGATCGACCCGGTGAAGGTGACGGCGCCGATGAAGACGCCGATCACCACCTCGGCGGAGTGGATGCCGAGCAGGTTGCCGGCCACCTCGGTCTGCTCGCCGGCGTTCGCCTCGACCGACAGGTAGCCGTTCCAGCCGACGAGGACGGCGGCCAGGCCGACGAAGCTGTGCAGGATCGCGATCAGCTCGGGCATACCGGTCATCTCGACCTTGGCCGCCCGCCACAGGCCGATCGCGGCGCCGACGGCCATGGCGGCGACGAGCAGCGTCAGGCCGATCGCGGAGATGCTGCGGGTGGCCAGGCCGATGGTCGCCGCGAGCGCGATCGCCATGCCGGCGATGCCGAAGCCGTTGCCGGTCTTCGCGGTCTCGTGCCTGGACAGCCTGGCGAGGCTGAGGATGAAGAGCAGTCCCGCGACGATGTAGGCCGCCGATGCGGCAGCGGTGGCGGTCATCGCGTGAACATCCCCAGCATCCGGCGGGTGACGGCGAAGCCACCGAAGACGTTGATGCTGGCGACGAGGATCGCGACCGCCGCCAGTGCGGTGACCACGGGCTCGTCGTGGCCGATCTGCAGCAACGCCCCGACCACGATGATCCCGGAGATCGCGTTGGTGACCGACATCAGCGGGGTGTGCAGCGCGTGGTGCACGTGCCCGATGACGTAGAAGCCGACGACGACGGCGAGCGCGAACACGGTGAAGTGCTGGATCAGCTCGTTCGGGGAGAACGCGGTGAGCACGAACAGCAGGGCGGCCCCGAGCCCGACGAGTGCGAATCTGCGGGACGGCGGTGGGGGAGCCTTCGGTGGGGCGGGTTCGAGAGCCTTCGTCTGGACCGGCGCAGGGGAGGCGGACACCTGCACGGGCGGTGGCGGCCAGGTCGTCTCGCCGTCCCGGACGACGGTCATCGCCCGCTGGACGACGTCGTCGAAGTCCAGGACCAGCCGGCCGTCCTTCTCCGGGGTCATGAGCGTCAGCAGGCTGACCAGGTTCTGGCCGTAGAGCTGGGAGGCCTGGGCCGGCAGCCGCCCGGGCAGGTCGGTGTAGCCGATGATCGAGACGCCGTTGGCGGTCATCACGATCTCGTCGGGCACGGAGCCCGCCACGTTGCCGCCCTGCGCGGCCGCCATGTCCACCAGCACGCTGCCGGACTTCATCGAGGCCACCATCTCCTCGGTGATCAGCAGCGGCGCGGGCTTCCCGGGGATCAGCGCGGTGGTGATGATGATGTCGACGTCGGTGGCCTGCTCCGCGTACATCTGTGCGGCCCGGCGGTTGAAGTCCTCCGACATCTCCCGCGCGTAGCCGTCCGTACTCACCGGGGCCTGGCCCCCCTGCTCCTCGGCGTCCGGCACCGCGACGTACTCGCCACCGAGCGAGCGGACCTGCTCGGCCACCTCGGGCCGCACGTCGGTCGCGCGGACGATCGCGCCCAGGCTGCTGGCGGCGCCGATCGCGGCGAGCCCAGCGACTCCGGCACCGACGACGAGCACCTTCGCCGGGGGCACCTTGCCGGCGGCGGTGACCTGGCCGGTGAAGAACCGGCCGAACGTGTGCGCGGCCTCGATGACGGCGCGGTAGCCGGCGATGTTGGCCATGGAGCTCAGCACGTCGAGCGACTGCGCGCGGGAGATCCGCGGGACGGCGTCCATCGCGAGCGCGGTGATCGGGCGCGTGGCGAGTTCCTCGACGAGGTCAGGATTCAGCGCCGGGCTCAGCAGGCTGATGAGCGTGGCGCCCTCGCGGAGCCGGGGGAGCTCGTCGAAGGCCGGGGCGTTGACCCGGAGGACGACGTCGGCCTGCCAGGCGTCGTCGGCGGTGCCGATGCTCGCTCCCGCCTCGGCGTAGGCCTCGTCGGGGAAGCTGCTGGCCAACCCGGCGCCGCTCTCGACCACGACGTCGTAGCCGAGGGCCACCAGCTTGGTCACCGTGGCCGGCGTAGCCGCCACGCGTGTCTCGCGGGCCTTGGTCTCCCGCGGAACTCCGATACGCAACAGGGCGCTCCATTCGTCGCCGGGGGGCATCGTCGCCTGCCCACGGTGGCTGTCGTTCGCTGGTGCACGGTGATCCCGGGGGATCATGCCTGGTAACGCGGAAGGGCACCGTTAGGGTCCGCCGATGTGAGCGGCGACACGCAGGGACTCGAGGTTCTCGAACGCCGGCCGGCCGTCGACACGGGGCGGCCGCCGCTGCTCTTCGTGCACGGACTGGGGCACGGGGCCTGGTGCTGGGAGCACTGGCAGGCGGCCGCCGCCGAGGCCGGTTTCCCCACGTACGCCGTCTCGTTGCGGGGGCACGGTCGGAGTCCCGGAAGGCTGCGGACGGCGCTGCTGCGCGAGTACGTCGACGACGTCGTGGCCACGGCTGCTGCGCTACCGCGCCCGGCGGTGCTCGTGGGTCACTCGATGGGCGGGCTGGTCGTGCAGCAGGCGCTGGCCCGCTACGCCGCCCGGGCCGCGGTCCTGGTCGCGCCGGTGCCGGCCCACCCGGCGCTCGCGTCGCTGGCGGCGATCGCCCGCCGGCACCCGCTCGACGCGCTGCGCATCGTGGCGGGCGGCTCGCTGCCCCTGCGGCCCGACTATCTCTTCCACGAGCTCGACGAGGCGCAGGCGCAGACCCACTCCGACCGGTGCCACGGGGAGTCGGCGGTCGTGCAGTACCAGCTGCTGATGCACCGCCCGGCGCGGCCGCCTCTGGGTTCTCCGCCGGTCCTCGTGCTGGCCACGCCCGACGACCGGCTGGTGCCCATCCGCGGCGTGCGCTCCACGGCCGCGCGGTACGGGGCGGAGGTCGTCGAGTTCCCCGGCATGGGCCATGACCTGATGCTGGACGCCCGCTGGCGCGAGCCGCTCGACGCCATGGTGGCCTGGCTGGAGACGGCCGCGCCGGGCTGAGGTCTCCGTCCCTGTGCTGGTTCCAGCCTCGGAAACTGTCGTACCCCGTCCGTAGATTCGTCGGTGTGTTCGAGGGTTTCGGCGTCGGTCTGACGGTGACGCAGCTGGGGGTGGACCGTGGCCCGGCCGTGCCGGGGGCGCGGGCGTCGCGGTTGTCGGAAGTGCTGCCGGTCGAGGCGTGGTCGGATGGGGAGAAGGCGTTCGAGCTGACCCGCATCCAGCGGTTCCGGGCGATGCTGGACGCCTACGAGGCGGTGGTGGTCGTCGGCTTGGCGGCCGACCGGCCGGATGCGCTCGACCCCCAGCCGGGTGATCGGGGGGCCGGCGTGAACGCGCGGTCGCCGATCCCGGGGACGAGTGAGTTCTTCGTCGACGAGCTGGCGGCGGTGACGAATTCCTCGGCCCGGATGGCCGGTCGGCTGGCCGAGCAGTCGTGGGTGCTGATCGAGAGGTTGCCGGCGGTGTGGGCGGCGCTGGCCGACGGGGAGCTGGACACGGCGCGGGCGCGGGTCTTCGTCGACGTGCTGGGGTCCACGGGCGCGGGGGTGCCGGAGGCGGTGGTGCCGCTGGTGCTGCCGGAAGCGGCCGGTTTGTCGCTGGGCCGGCTGCGGGCCCGGTTGCTGAAGGCGGTGCTGGCCGTCGATGAGGAGTTCGCCGAGCAGGTGCGGGCGGCGGCGCAGGCGCAGACCGACGTGCGGCTGTATCCGACCCTGCCGGGCATGAGCGAGCTGGCGACGGAGCTGCCGGCGCCGGTGGCGGCGGCGTGCTGGACGACGATCGATCAGTTGGCCTGGCTGCGGAAGGTCGACGGGGATCCGCGGCCGATCGGGCAGCTGCGGGCGCTCACGCACGCGGACCTGATCCTGCGGCCGTGGGATGACTCGCGTCCGCCGGTGACCGCGGTGCTGACCGTGACCGCGCCGCTGCCGTCGCTGACCGGGGGTGCCGCCGGTCTCGAGCCGGGTGAGGTGAACGGGCGACCGATCACCGCCGCGCACCTCCGGGAGTTGCTGACGCAGTTGGACGCGCTCTGCCCGGGCGGGCTGCAGGCGCCGACCGGTGGGTCGCTGCAGGTCGCGGTCACCGACGGCGACGGTGCGCTGCTGGCCACCACCGGCCGCCGGGAGCTGGAACGGATCGCCCGCCACGGCTGCCCGGAACATCCGCAGGCCTCGTGCGGCTGCGCGGTGCTCGACCGGCCGCCGCCGGTGGACCGGTACCTGCCCACCCCGGCCCAGCGCCGCTTCTCCGAGACCCGGGACCGGACCTGCCGGCATCCCGGCTGCGGCCAGCCGGTCGCCCGGGTGGACCTGGACCACGTCGTCCCCTACGGCGACGGCGGGGAGACCGACTGCGACAACCTCTGCTGCCTCTGCCGCCGGCACCACCGGCTCAAGACCCATGCACCCGGCTGGCGATTCGTCCTCACGCCACGGGGCGTGCTGCGGGTGACGACCCCGAGCGGCATCACCCGCACCACCCGACCACCGGGCCTGCGCGACCGCATCGAGCAACGAGCCCTCCCCGCGCCGCCCCCACCACCCGCCCCACCGGACGAGCCACCGCCCTTCTGAGGGAAAGCGAGCGCGGTTGTCACCGCCTGACCGCGAGGAGTCAGCGGCGGAAGGGCGTCCTCCGGCGCACGACGGACCTGATTGACGCCCTGATCCCGGTACGTCCAGCATCGCCGAAGCAGCGGCATCCCAGAGTCCGTCCGCCGGACGTTCCGTGCGGGTGCCCGAGGGGGACGTCATGCCGCTCATCCCGCCTGCGCTGAACCGGCCGATCGCCGTCGTCACGGACCTGCTCCGGCATCTCCCGTACGGCCCGCGGCTGATCACATCGGGGTTCGTGTGGCTCCTGGCCAACCGCACCCCGCCGCGGCCCCGGCCGTTCACGCTGGCCGGCGACTACACCAGCTGGATCAGCCTCACCGACCGGTCGTTCACCGGCCGGCACCTGCCCGTCGCCTCCGACGGCCAGCAGCTGCCGAGTGAGGCCGAGGTGCTCGAGCTGTTCCGGCGCCCGCCCGGGAAGGAGACGCCGTCGGTCGACACCAGCGTCCTGTTCCTGCTGTTCGCCCAGTGGTTCACCGACAGCTTCCTGCGCACCGATTCCACCGACGTCCGGAAGAACACCTCGACGCAGGAGATCGACTTCTGCCAGATCTACGGCCTGTCCGAGCAGAAGACCCGGCTGCTGCGGTCGATGGCGGGCGGCCGGCTGACGTCACAGCAGATCGACGGTCAGGAGTTCCCGCCGTTCCTCTTCGAGCGCTCGCCCAGCGGCACGTACACCGTCAAGCCGGAGTTCACGGGACTGCACGACGAGGACTGGCTGCTCGACGTCCTGCTCGCGGGCGTCTCCGACCGGCAGAAGGACCTCTTCTTCGCCGTCGGACTCGAGCACGGCAACTCCACCGCCGGCAGCACCGCCCTCGACGTGTTGTTCCTCCGCGAGCACAACCGCATCGCCGGGCTGCTGGCCAAGGAGTACGAGCTCGGCCGGGAACGCCCGGCCTGGGACCGGCGGATGAGCGTCGCGGAGCTCGACGAGCGGCTCTTCCAGACGACCCGGCTGATCATGGTCGTGCTGCTCCTGAAGCTGGTCGTCGAGGAGTACATCCGGCACATCGCTCCACACGACCCCCCGCTGACCGTCGTCCCCGGCATGGCGGCGAACAAGCCGTGGAACCGGTCCAGCTGGATCGCCGTCGAGTTCAACCTGCTCTACCGCTGGCACATGCTGGTGCCCGACCAGGTGACCACCGATGAGGGGCCGGTCGACTCCAGGACCTTCCTCCGCGACAACAACGAGCTCGTCATCGACCGCGGGCTGGAATGGCTCCTGGCCCAGTGCTCCCGGTCGCGCGCGGCCCGGATCGGCCTGTTCAACACCCCGGCGTTCCTCACCGACCGCCGGACGCCGGAACACCCCGCGGTCGAGGAGCGGTCCATCGCGCTCATGCGGTCCGCCCGGCTGCAGTCCTACAACGCCTACCGCCGGCGGTTCGGCATGCCGGCCGCGCGGGACTTCGCCGACCTGACCTCCGACGTCGCCGTCCAGCAGCGGCTGACCGAGCTCTACGGGGACATCGACCACCTCGAGTGGTACGTCGGGATCTTCGCCGAGGACCACCCCGAGGACCAGATGATGGGGGACCTGCTCACCGCCATGGTCGGCTACGACGCCTTCACCCAGGCACTCACCAACCCGGTGCTCGCCCCCCAGGTCTTCACCGAGGACACGTTCACCCGGGCCGGGTTGACGGTCATCCGCACGACCCGTTCGCTGCAGCAGATCCTGGCTCGCAACGCCGCCGATCCGGCCGCTGCCTACTGCCGGTTCACCTACGAGCCCTAGGCCGCCGCGCCCGGTACCCCCGTCGCGGTCGATCCCGGGCGTGGATGTGTCGTCTCACCCCGACCTCCCCCCAACGGGGGAGCCCGAGCACGTTCGGGTGAAGACCCACCCCCACAACGGCCGAAACACTCCCCAACGGGGCGCAGTCGCGGCTCTGTGAGCGGTGTCGACCTGCGACATCGGAGAAAGGGAGGGAGGACCGTGTCCGTCACGATCAGCGTGCCTGACGACGACCTCGTGCCACCCGAGATCGTCTCCACGGTCTTCTACAGCGCCACGGTCAGCGACAGCCTGGCCATCCTCGTCGCCGAATCGGTCGGCGGGGAGCAGCGGCTGACCTGGTGCAACGAGGGCGCGGTCAAGCTGCTCGGCTACGGCCTCGACGACGTGCGTTCGCTCGCCCTCGACCACCTCTTCCCCAGCCTCGGCGGCGGTGAGCTCAAGCTGCTCCTGCGCCGTGAGCGGGCTGCCCGCATGACCGTCCCCATCCGCACCGCGAGCGGCGCCGGCATCGAGGCCGTCGTCCTGACCACGCCGTCCCCCGGTGGACGGATGTGGACGCTGCGCATCCTGGCGACTGCCAACGAGCAGGAGAAGGCGCTGCGGGCCACCGCCGACGCCCACGAGCGGCGCTTCTCCGCGCTGACCGAGCGCTCGCCCGTGCCGACCCTGCTCTCCGAGCAGGGCATGCGGCTGGCGCACGTCAACGACGCGTTCTGCACCCTGGTCGGCCTGCGCGCCGAGCAGCTCCTCGGCACCGGCTGGATCAACACCATCCACGAGGACGACCTCGACGGCGTGATCGAGCAGGTCGCCGCGGCCCTGGACGGCGACGAGGTCGAGACCCAGGCCCGCCTGGTCCGGGACGACGGATCGGTGCGGACGACGGTCATCCGCTTCTCCCACCTCTTCACCCCGGGCGTCGGCGCCGGCTTCGTCGGCACGATCGAGGACATCACCGATCGCCTCGCCTACGAGGCGAAGCTCGCCCACCAGGCCAACCACGACCCGCTGACCGGGCTGCCCAACCGCACCCTGCTCGCCCAGTACGTGGCCGGGCGGTTCCGCCCGGGCGCCGGCGGCCTGGCCTGCCTCTTCCTCGACCTCGACAACTTCAAGGTCGTCAACGACTCCCTCGGCCACACCGCCGGTGACGAGCTGCTCGTCGAGGTCGCGACCCGGCTCCGCGCAACCGTGCGCCCCGGTGACCTCGTGGCCCGCTTCGGCGGCGACGAGTTCGTCGTCGTCTGCGAGAACGTGGACGAGGACGCCGTCGTCGCGCTCGCCGGCCGCGTGTCGGAGGCACTGGCCCGGCCGATGCGCCTGGGGGGCGTCGACATCCGGCCCTACGCCAGCGTCGGCGTCACGGTGCAGACCGCCGAGCACGTCGCCGCCGACGAGCTCATCCGCGACTGCGACATCGCCATGTACCAGGCGAAGGCCGGCGGCAAGGGGCGGATCACCGTCCTCGACCAGCAGGCCCGCGCCGAGGCCCGGGACAAGCTGCGCCTCATCGCCGAGCTGCGCGACGCCATCGAGCGCCGCGACATCACGCTGACCTACCAGCCGATCTTCAACAGCGTCGACGGGCACCCGGTGGCCGTCGAATCGCTCGCCCGCTGGACGCACCCCGAGCGCGGCCCCATCAGCCCGGCCACGTTCGTCCCCCTCGCCGAGGAGAGCGGCCTGATCGCCGGCCTCGGCCTGCTCGTCCTCGACGAGACCTGCCGCCAGCTCGCGGAGTGGGACCACCTCCTGGGGGCGGCCTCGCCGCCGCGGGCCAACGTCAACGTCTCGGCCCTCCAGCTCGACGACAACCTGCCCGGCCAGGTGGCCGCCGCGCTCGAGCGCCACCAGCTCGACGCGTCGCGGATCTCGGTGGAGATCACCGAGTCGGCCCTGATGAAGGACCCGACCTCGGCCCGGGACGTGCTGCAGCAGCTGCGGGACCTCGGCATCGAGCTGGCCATCGACGACTTCGGCACCGGCTACTCCTCGCTGGCCTACCTCCGGCACCTGCCGGTGGACTGCCTCAAGGTCGACCGGTCCTTCGTGGCCGAGATGGCCCAGGGCCACCCCGAGATCGCCTCGGCCGTCATCGCGCTGGCCGCCACGCTCAACCTCTGCACCGTCGCCGAGGGTGTGGAGACGCTCGAGCAGGCCGAGGAGCTGACCCGCCTCGGCGCGACCTATCTGCAGGGCTTCTGCCTCGCCGAGCCCATGACCGGTGGCCACGCCGCCGCCTGGTTCGCCGCCCACGGGGAGGAATCCCGATGACTGTCGTCCCGCTGCCCAGCTGGGCCGACCCGGCCTCGACCGCGCCGGTGTTCGACATCGAGCACGTGCTGGCGAGCATCGACACGATGGCCGCGCAGCGCCCGGTCGCGGCCCAGATCGTGTCCGTCGCCAACTCCGACGACACCAGCGCCCGCGCCCTGTCGCGGATCCTGGCGTCGGACGTCGCGCTGGCGTCGCGGGTGATGAAGCTGGCCAACTCGGCCTACTTCGGCATGCGCGGCCGGGTGACCTCGCTGCAGTTCGCGGTCACCGTCGTCGGCTTCACCACCGTCCGCACGATGGCGACGGTGGCCCTGACCAACCTCGACGACGAGTCGCGGCTGCCCGAGAACTTCTGGGACGTGACGACGAGCCTCGCGCTCGCCGCCTCGACCCTGGCGCCGAAGTTCGGCGAGCGTCCCCAGGACTCGCTCTGCCTGGGCCTCCTGGCCCAGATGGGCGCGGCCCTGCTGCACCACAACGACCCGGACGGCTACGAGGAGATCCTCGCCGAGCAGCCGACGTTCCGTGGCCGGCGGGCCGCGGAGATGCGGCGCTACGGCATCAACAGCCTCCGGCTGACCGCCGTGGCGCTCGAGCAGTGGGGCTTCCCGGCCAGCCTGACCACCCCGCTCAAGGAGATCGACGACTACCGCGCCATGGACGGCGCGTTGCTGCGGGCGGCGTTCGAGGTCGCGGCACGGCTCACCACGGAGGACTACGAGGAGGTCCCGATCTCGCGGATCACCTGCGGGAAGCTCGTCGAGGACGACCTCGTCCCCGTCATGGACCAGGTGCGCGCCGACGCCGACGAGCTGCGCCGGGCGATGCTCGGCGAGTCGAACGAGCCCGACGGCTCCGACGACTGGGTGGTGTGATCCCGGTCCGGTAGAACCGTGCCGTGATCTCTCGCGGGCGTACCGGCAGCATCCTCGTCACCGGCGCAGGCCACGGCATCGGGCGGGCGACCGCCGAGCTCTTCCTGTCCCGCGGCTGGCGGGTCGGCATGTACGACGTCGACCGCGACGCCGTCACTCAGGCTGCAGCCGGCCGGCCCGGTGCCGTCTGCGGTGAGCTCGACGTCCGCGACCCGGCCCAGTGGGGGACGGCGCTGCGGGAGTTCTGCGGGGACGGCGAGCTCGACGTGCTGGTGAACAACGCCGGTGTCCTCGCCTCGGGGCCGTTCGAGGAGATGTCTGCCGACGTCCACCGGCGGATGGTCGACGTGAACGTCACCGGCGTCGTCACCGGAGCTCTCGAGGCGTATCCGTACCTGCAGCGGTCCGCGCGCGGTCTGCTGCTGAACCTGTGCTCGGCGTCCGCGCTCTACGGACAGCCGACGCTGGCCACCTACGGGGCGACGAAGGCGGCGGTCCGTTCGCTGACCGAGGCTCTCGACATCGAGTGGCGCGGCGCCGGTGTCCGGGTGCGGAGCCTGCTCCCGCTGTTCGTGGACACGGAGATGGTCTCCCGCGACGGGCGTCAGGCCGCGAGCGTCGCGCACCTGGGCGTCCGGCTGACACCTGAGGACGTCGCCACCGCGGCATGGCGGGTCGTGCACGAGCGCCGCCGCTTCCCGTCGGGGCCGCACCGGCCGGTCGGCCGGCAGACCCGGCTGATGGCGACGGCCTCGGCGGTCACGCCCGGCTGGGCCAACCGGCTCGTGGTGGCCCGCCTCGCCCGCTGATCCTCACGCGGGGCGGGGGCGCAGCCCGTCCATGAGGAGGTCGAGCATCCGCCCCGCCTGATCGCGCTGGGCCGGCTCCCCGGCGGCGAGCGTGACGCCGCTGAGGCTGGCGAGCACGTCCGCGGGGTCGACGTCGGCGCGGACGAGGCCGTCCGCCGCGCCCGCCTCGAGCAGGCCGGTGAGCGCGCCCAGCAACTGATCGCGGCTGGTGGCGTAGGGGTTGCCGCCCGAGGCGATGACCGTCCGCAGCGCGTCGGCCATGCCGCGCTTGGTCGTCATGTAGTCGACGAAGCGGTCCATCCACGCGCGGGTCGCCTCGTCGGCCGGCAGGGTCCGCTGGAGCTCGGGCGCCGCCGCGCACAGCCGGGTGAGCTCGTTGCGGTACGCGGCCTCGATCAGCGCCTCGCGGGTGGGGAAGTGCCGGTACAGCGTCCCGATGCCGACGCCCGCGTCCCTGGCGATGGCGTCCAGCGTCACCTCCGGGCCCGCGCTGGAGGAGAGCGCACGGACGGCCGCGGTGAGCAGGCGCTCGCGGTTGCGCGCGGCATCGGCGCGCAGCGGGCGGTCCGACGTGTTCACAGCCGGAGGATCCTCCGTTTAGACTGGGAAGGGAACCGGAGGATCCTCCGTTTGGGTGGCATCCCCGTCTTCCCCTCACGACTCCAGACAGGACAGCGCCATGACCAGCACCGCAGGCTCCACTCCGTTCGGCGCCTCGACCACCGCAGCCGAGGTCGTCGCCGGACTCGACCTCACCGGTCGCCGCATCGTCGTGACCGGCGGTTCGTCGGGCATCGGCGTCGAGACCGCCCGGTCTCTCGCCTCGGCCGGTGCCGACGTCACCCTCGCCGTCCGCAACCCGGCAGCGGGGGAGCAGACCGCGGCCGACATCACGGCCACCACGGGCAACGACCGGGTGAGCGTCGCGACCCTGGACCTCGCCGACCAGGCGTCCGTGCGCGCGTTCCTCGCCGCCTGGGACGGGCCGCTGCACGTGCTCGTGAACAACGCCGGCGTCATGGCCTCGCCGCTGATGCGCACGCCGGAGGGGTGGGAGATGCAGTTCGCCACCAACCACCTCGGCCACTTCGCCCTCGCCACCGGCCTGCTGCCGGCGTTGCGCGCCGCCGGGGGTGCCCGGGTCGTCGCCCTGAGCTCGGCCGCGCACCTGCGGTCGCCGGTCGTGTTCGACGACATCCACTTCGAGCGCCGCGACTACGACCCGTGGCTGTCCTACGGCCAGTCGAAGACGGCGAACGTGCTGTTCGCGGTCGAGGCGTCGAAGCGCTGGGCCGATGACGGGATCGCGGTCAACGCGCTGATGCCCGGGGCCATCCCGACGAACCTGCAGCGCTACGTCACCGACGAGGAGATCGCCGCGATGCGGAAGGCCGCCGGCGGTGGCGGCCCCTCCTGGAAGACCATCGAGCAGGGCGCAGCGACCTCGGTACTGCTCGCCGCCTCGCCCGTGGTCGAGGGCATCTCCGGGCGCTACTTCGAGGACTGCCAGGAGGCGGGCCTGAACCAGCCCGGCACCCGCACCGGCGTGGCCGCCTACGCGCTGGACCCCGAGGCCGCGGCCCGGCTGTGGAACGTGTCGGAGGAGACGCTCGCCCGCTGACACGACGAAGGGCCCGGTCCACATGGACCGGGCCCTTCGGCCCCGTCCCGGGTCCCGCCCTGAGCTTGCGAAGGGTGGGGAGGACGGGGTCCTTCGTCAGGCGTACGGGGCGCCCAGTGGGTCGACGGTCTCGTAGCTGTTCACCGTCGCCGCGAGACGGGCCAGGGCCCAGTCGCCGTCGCCGAGCAGGTGGTCGATCGCGGTGAGCCGGCTGGTGTAGTGCCCCACCGAGTACTCCGCGGTCATGCCGATCCCGCCGTGCAGCTGGATGGCCTCCTCGCCGATGTGCCGGCCGGCGCGGCTGACCTGCAGCCGGGCGCGGTCGGCGGCCTGGACGACGTCGCCGCCGGCCTCCTGCACCATCGACGCCCAGAGCGCGATGCTGCGGGCCAGCTCCAGGGACACGTACATGTCCGACGCCCGGAACGTGAGGGCCTGGAACTTGTTCAGGGTGACGCCGAACTGCTTGCGGGTCTTCAGGTACTCCGCCGTGATGCGCAGGGCGGAGTCCATCGCGCCGAGCGCCTCGTGGGCGTAGGCGATGCGGGCCTCGGCCAGCGCCCGCTCGATCGAGGCGGTCTGGTCGCCCCCGTCGCCCAGCGGTTCGGCCGGGGTGTTCTCGAAGCCGACGTGCGCCGACCGCGTGCCGTCGTGGTTGCGGTACCCGGTGCGGGCCAGCCCCTCGGCGTCGCCGGGAACGAGGAAGAGACCGGTCCCGCCGCCGTCGAGGACCGCGCTGACCACCAGCACGTCGGCCCGCGCTCCGTTGGGCACCGGCTCCTTGACGCCGGTCAGCGTCCAGGAGCCGCCGTCCTGGGTCGCCGTGACGCCCTGGGCCGTCGTCGACCACCGCGTCCTCGGCTCGGCGTGCGCGAAGGCCGGCACGAGACCACCCTCGGCCAGGGCGCCGAGCACCTCGCCGCGCTGCGCCGCGGAACCCGCCGCCGCGACCAGGCCGCCGGCCAGCACGACCGCCTCGATGAACGGCTCGGGCGCGAGCACCCGGCCGATCTCCTCGGCGACGATCGCCACCTCGACCGGACCGGCCCCCATGCCGCCGTCGTCCTCGGGGAACGGCAGGCCCAGGAGCCCCATCTCGGCCAGTCGCGACCAGGTCTTCTCATCGAAGCCGGGGTCGGCGGAGACGACCGCCCGGCGCTGCTCGCTGTCGGGGTAAGCGCGCGCGAGGAGGCCCCGCACCGCCTCCCGGAGGTCGTTCTGCTCGCTGTCGTAGTCGAAGTTCACGGTTGTCTCACAACCCCAGGATCGAGCCGGCGATGATGGTGCGCTGCACCTCGTTGGAGCCCCCGTAGATGGAGACCTTGCGGTAGTTCAGGTAGTGCGGCGTCGCGGCGCGGGCCCAGTCGGGCACGTCGGAGTCCTTCTCGGCGAATGACGCCAGCGAGAGCGGGCCGGCGATGTCGACGATCAGCTCGGTGGCCGCCTGCTGCAGCTCGGAGCCGCGGAGCTTGAGCACCGACGATGCCGGGTGCGGCTTGCCGTCCGCGGAGTTCGCGACCACCCGGAGGGCGGTCAGCTCGAGCGCGACCAGGTCGTTCTCCAGCTCGGCGATGCGGGCGGCCATGAACGGGTCGTCGGCCAGCGGGCGGCCGTCGATGGTGATCTCCCGGAGGTGCTCCTTGGCCTGGGCCAGCAGCCGCTTGGTGGAGCCGATGCGGGCGATGCCGACGCGCTCGTTGCCGAGCAGGAACTTCGCGTAGTCCCAGCCGCGGTTCTCCTCGCCGATCAGGTTCTCCGCCGGCACGCGGACGTCCTCGAAGAAGACCTCGTTGACCTCGCGGCCGCCGTCGATCAGCTCGATCGGACGCAGGGTGACCCCGGGGGAGTCCATCGGGAAGACCAGCAGCGAGATGCCCCGCTGCTTCTTCTCCGCGGTCGGGTCGGTGCGGCAGAGGCAGAAGATCCAGTCGGCGTGCTGGCCGAGCGTCGTCCAGGTCTTCTGGCCGTTGACCACCCAGTCGTCGCCGTCGCGCACGGCGGTGGTGCGCAGCGAGGCGAGGTCGGAGCCGGCGTCGGGCTCGGAGAAGCCCTGGCACCACCAGATGTCGAGGTTCGCCGTCTTCGGCAGGAAGCGCTCCTTCTGCTCCTGGCTGCCGAAGGCCGCGATGACCGGGCCGATCATGCTGGCGTTGAAGGGCAGCGGCTCGGGCACGTTGGCCAGCTGCATCTCCTCGCGCCAGATGTGGCGCTGCAGCGGCGTCCAGTCCTTGCCGCCCCACTCCACCGGCCAGTGCGGCACGGCGAGCCCGGCGGCATTGAGGGTCCGCATCGCCTCGACGTACTGCTCCTTGCTCAGGTGGCGGTGGGCCGCGACCGTGTCGCGGATCTCCTGCGGCACCTGGGTGGTGAAGTAGGTCCGCATCTCCTCCCGGAAGGCCTCGAGCTCCGGGGACAGCTGCAACCGCATCGGTCCTCATTTCCTGACGGCGGCAGTACCACTACTCCGCCGTCTCGACGTCGTCCTGCGACGATCCCACATTCCCTACCGGTCGGTAATTCCGGGCCGCGGACCCGCGGCGCGCTTTCCGCGTCCCTGCCGTTCACCGGGGTGCCGAGCGGGCAGAGTGGAGCCGTGACCTTCCTCGCGGCGCGGTCCCTGTCGTCGTTCGGTCCGCCGGTGTCGACGCCCTCCTACGACCGGAGCTCCGTGCGCACGGGCATCGTGCACCTGGGGGTCGGCGGCTTCCACCGCTCGCACCAGGCGATGTACCTGGACCGGCTCATGGAGACCGGGACGGCGCTGGACTGGGGCATCTGCGGCGTCGGCGTGCTCCCGGCCGACCGCGGGATGCAGGAGGTCATGGCCGCCCAGGACTGCCTCTTCACGCTGGTGGTGAAGCATCCCGACGGCACGCTCGCCCCGCGCGTCGTCGGTTCGATGGTCGAGTACCTCTTCGCGCCGGACGACCCCGAGTCGGTCGTGGCGCGGATGGCCGACCCCGCGATCCGGATCGTGTCGCTGACGGTCACCGAGGGCGGGTACAACGCGTCCGCCGTGACCGGTGAGTTCGACGGCAGTCACCCCGGGGTGGTCAACGACCTGCAGCCGGGTGCGGCCCTGCGGACGACGTTCGGGCTGGTCACCGAGGCGCTCGTACGACGGCGGGACCGCGGGGTGCCGCCGTTCACCGTCGTCTCCTGCGACAACATCCCGGGCAACGGCGACCTGGCGCGCAGCAGCTTCGCGGCCTTCGCGGCGCTGCGGGACGCGGAGCTGGGGGAGTGGGTGCGCGCGGCGGTGCCCTTCCCGAACTCGATGGTCGACCGGATCACGCCGGTGACGACGGACGCCGACCGCGCCGAGCTGTCCCGCCGCTTCGGGGTGGAGGACCGCTGGCCGGTGGTGTGCGAACCGTGGACCCAGTGGGTGCTCGAGGACTCCTTCGCCTCCGGCCGGCCCCGGCTGGAAGACGCCGGCGTGCAGCTCGTCGACGACGTGGCGCCGTACGAGCTGATGAAGCTGCGGCTGCTCAACGCCGGGCATCAGGTGCTCGCCCAGCTGGGCCGGCTGGCCGGGTTCGAGTTCGTGCACGAGGTGTGCGGGGACCCGGTCTTCCGGCGGTTCCTGGAGGGCTACCTCGAGGAGGAGGCGACGCCGACGCTGCCGTCGGTGCCCGGCATCGACCTGGACCGCTACCGGGCCGACCTGGTCGGACGCTTCGCCAGCCCGGCCATCGCCGACACCCTCGACCGCATCCGCGCGGAGGCCTCCGACCGAATTCCGCAGTTCCTGCTCCCCGTCGTGCGGGCGAACCTGGCCTCGGGCGGGGAGATCGAGCGGTCGGTCGCCGTCCTGGCCGCCTGGGCCCGCTCGGCGGAGGGCGCCGACGATGCCGGTCGGCCGATCGGGCTGACCGACTCCCGGGCCGCGGCCCTGGCCCTCCGGGCCCGGTCGGAGGACCCGCTCGCGTTCGTCGCCGACCGGGAGCTCTTCGGCGACCTCGCCGGCGACGAACGGTTCGCCGCCGCGTACCGGGAGGCTCGGACGGCCCTGCGTGAGCGGGGCGCCCGGGCGCTGGTCACCGCCCTGGCTCAGAGGTCGAGCGGCAGCCCGGTGTAGTTCTCGGCCAGCTCGCGGGCGGCCGGCTCCGAGGAGCAGACCCGGCGCAGCTGCGAGAGCTGGAGCTCGGCGTCGAAGTCGTCGCCCGAGCGGTGCAGCATCGACGTCATGTACCAGGAGAAGTGCGTGCACCGCCAGACCCGCGCCAGCGCCCGGTCGGAGTAGCTGTCGACCAGATCGGTCTGCTTCTCGGCGAGGAGCCGGACGAGGGCCGAGGCCAGCAGCGTCACGTCGGCGACGGCGAGGTTGAGGCCCTTCGCGCCGGTCGGCGGCACGATGTGGGCGGCGTCGCCGGCGAGGAACAGCCGGCCGTGGCGCATCGGGGCACTGACGAACGAACGCATCGGCAGCACCGACTTCTCGGTGATCGTCCCGGTCGAGAGCTCCCAGCCGTCGAGGGCGAAGCGCGTCGCGAGGTTGTCCCAGATGCGGTCGTCGGACCAGTCCTCGATCTTCTCCGCAGGGTCCACCTGCAGGTACAGCCGGGACACCGTCGGCGAGCGCATCGAGTAGAGGGCGAAGCCGTCGGGGTGCCAGGCGTAGATGAGCTCGTCGGTCGACGGCGCGGCGTCGGCGAGCACACCGAGCCAGGCGTAGGGGTAGGTGCGCTCCCAGGTCCGGCCGGTGGTGCCCTGCTGCACGACCGCCCGCGAGGGGCCGTGGAAACCGTCGGTGCCGGCGATCACGTCGCACTCGAGGACCTGCCGGTTCCCGTCGGCGTCGGTGAACCGGATGCGCGGGGAGTCGGTGTCGACGTCCTCGGGCGACACGTCGGAGACCTCGAAGAGCAGCGGCGGGCCGCCGTCCAGCTGCGCCTTGATCAGGTCCTTGGTGACCTCGGTCTGGCCGTAGACCCAGACCGTGCGCCCGGTGAGCTCGGGGAAGTCCAGCTTGTGCCGGGTGCCCGGGTACTGCAGGTAGATGCCGCGGTGCTCGAGGCCCTCGCGCTGCAGGCGGTCGCCCGCGCCGGCCTCGGTGAGGGTGTCGACCGTGTGCTGTTCCAGGATCCCGGCCCGGATCCGGGCCTCGACGTAGTCGCGTGACCGGTTCTCCAGGACGACGGAGTCGATGCCCCGGAGCGCCAGCAGCCGCGAGAGGAGCAGACCGGCCGGACCGGCCCCGATGATCCCTACCTGGGTGCGCACGGCTCAGAGTGTGGGCCGGAGCACGCGGCGCTGGGAACCGGAACCTTCCGCTCAGTGAAAATCGCGCGTGCGGGCGAGCTCGCGGCCGATGCCGCGGGCCGCTACCTCGAGCACCGGGACGAGCCGAGGGAGGTCCCGGCGGTGCGGCGGGACGACGATCCCGAGCGCCGCCACCACCACCGGCCCGCTGCGCCGCTCCACCTGCACCGGGACGGCGAGCGAGGCGGCCCCGGGCGACATCTCCTCGGACGTGCGGGCGTACCGCCGCCGGCGCACCTCGGCCAGTTCGCGGCGCAGCCGCCCCGGTTCGACCACCGTGTTCCGGGTCAGCCGGGTGAGCGAGCGCAGCGCCTGCTGGACGACGTCCTCGGGCGCGGACGCCAGCAGCACCTTGCCCACGCCGGTCGCGTGCAGCGGCAGCCGGCTGCCGACCTGGCTGACCACGGGCACCGACTCCCGGCCCGACACCCGCTCGACGTAGAGGGCGCTGAGCCCCTCCCGGACGGCGAGGTGGACGGTGTCGCGGATCGCGGTGTGCACGTCCATGAGGAACGGCGCGGCCACCTGGCGCAGCTCGAGCTGGACCGGCGCGAGCAGGCCGAGGTCCCAGAGCTTCCGGCCGATCTCGTACCGACCGTCCTGCCGCCGGACGAGCGCACCCCAGTCGGCCAGTTCCGCGAGCAGCCGGTGGGCGGTGGTCAGCGGCGTGCCCGAGCGCTCGGCGATCTCCGAGAGGGAGAGCCTCGGGCTGGTCGCGTCGAACGCGTCGAGGATGGCGAGGGCCCGCGAGGTCACCGACCGACCGGGGATGCCACTGCGGCCTGCCATGACTCCTCTTTCGGCCAGTGGAAGTTGGCGCTTGGGCAGGGTAGCTCCCCGGCCGTACGGTCCCGGCATGACCGGGACTCCATCGGCGAGCGGGCTGCATCTGCCGCAGTACCTGCGTGAGGCGGCCGAACTGCGCACGCCCGTCGGCTACGCCGACTACAAGAGCACGGGGCTGCGCGCTCCGCTGCGGACGCCGGTCGATCTGCCGCACCGGCTGACGGAGGTCACCGGCCCGGTGCTCGGTGGGGACCGGGTCCGGCCCGAGGACGCCGACCTGACCCTGCGCAACGGCGGCGAGGCCGTCGGCCAGCGGATCCTCGTGTACGGGCGCGTGCTCGACAGCGGTGGCCGCCCGGTGCCCGATGCGCTGGTCGAGGTCTGGCAGGCCAACGCGGGTGGCCGGTACCGGCACGTCGTCGACACCTTCCCGGCGCCCCTCGACCCGCACTTCGACGGGCTCGGGCGGGTGATGACCGACAGCCTGGGCCGCTACGAGTTCATGACGATCAAGCCCGGCGCCTATCCGTGGGGCAACCACCACAACGCCTGGCGCCCGGCGCACATCCACTTCTCGCTGTTCGGGCAGGCCTTTCCCCAGCGCCTGGTCACGCAGATGTACTTCCCGGACGACCCCCTGTTCGGCCAGGACCCGATCTTCAACGCGATCCCGGCGGCCGCCCGGCACCGGGCGATCAGCCGGTACGACCTCGAGCGCACCCAGGACAACTGGGCGCTGGCCTTCGAGTGGAACATCGTGCTGCGCGGCCGGGAGCAGACCCCGTTCGAGACCGAGGACGACGGAGATGTCGCATGAGCGTCGACCCGCTGCACGTCCCTGATGTCACGGAGCCGTACCAGCCGCGGTCGGGGCGCCGCGGCACCGGCTTCCTGACCGAGCCCCTCCGGCTGGGCGGCACCCCGAGTGCGACGGTCGGGCCCTACCTGGCCATCGGGCTGACCTGGGCCGACGGCATCTGGGCCGCGGAGGAGGGCACCCCGGGGGGTGTCTGGATCCGCGGCCGGGTGTTCGACGGCGCCGAGCAGCTCGTCCCCGACGCGATGATCGAGACCTGGCAGGCCGACCCCGACGGCGGGTTCCCCTCGCCGGAGGACCCCCGCGGGGCGGCGTCCTACCCGGGCTTCCGCGGCTACGCCCGCGCCGCGACCGTCGAACCGCCGGGCGAGTTCGGGTTCTTCACCCTCAAGCCGGGCCGGGTGCCGGACGGCGAGGGCGGGCTCCAGGCGCCGCACCTCGACGTCTCGCTGTTCGCCCGCGGCCTGCTCGACCGCGTGGTCGCCCGGATCTACTTCGCCGACGAGGCAGAGGCCAACGCCGAGGACGTCGTCCTGCGGTCGCTGCCGGACGACGCCGCCCGGCAGACGCTGATCGCGACGCCGACCGAGGACGGCTACCACCTCGACTTCTACCTGCAGGGTGACCGCGAGACGGTGTTCTTCGCGGTATGAACTCATCCGTGACCGGGATGCGCGCGTGACAGGACTCTTCGACGGCACCTTCGCGCGCGGGGGAGCCGCCACCGCTGTCTCCGACGACGCCTGGTTCCGCGCGCTGCTGCAGGTCGAGGGAGCTCTCGCCCGGGCGGCGTCGCGGCTGGGGCTCGTGCCCGCCTCGGCAGCGGCCGCGGTGACGGCGATCTGCGCCGAGCCGGGCCGGCTCGACCTGGCGACCGTCGTGGCGAAGGCCGCGGACGCCGGCAATCCGGTGCCGCCCCTCGTGCGGGCGCTGCAGGACGCCGTGGGGGAGCGGGACGCCGTCGCCGTGCACGTGGGCGCGACCAGCCAGGACATCGTCGACACCGCCCTCGTGCTGCTGGCTCGCAACGCGATCTCCGCGATCGACGCCGACCTGGCCGCGGCGGCGGACGCAGCCGCCCGGCTGGCCCGCACGCACCGCGACGACGTGATCATGGGACGCACCCTGATGCAGCAGGCCCTGCCGACGACCTTCGGGCTGAAGGCCGCCGGCTGGCTGGCCGGCCTGGACGGCGTCCGGCTCCGGCTGGCCGAGGTCGTCGCGTCGCTGCCGGTCCAGTACGGCGGGGCGGTCGGCACGCTGGTCGCCAGCTCCGGCTCGGGGGTGGCGCTGCGCGCGGCGTTCGCCGACGAACTGCGACTGGCCGACGCGGCCGTCTCCTGGCACACCGTGCGGCTGCCGATCGCGGATCTCGCCGGAGGACTGGGTGCCGCTGCCGGGGTGATCGCGACCGTGGCGCTCGACGTCGTCCTCCTGGCCCAGACCGAGGTGGGCGAGGTCAGCGAGGGCGGGTCCCGCGGTGGCTCCTCGGCGATGCCGCACAAGCACAACCCGGTGGCGGCGATCTCGGCCCGAGCCTGCGCCCGTCGCGCCCCCGGGCTGGTCGGCACGCTGTTCGGCGCCATGGAGCAGGAGCACGAGCGCTCCGCCGGCGCCTGGCACAGCGAGTGGCCCACGCTGACCGGCCTGCTCACCACCGTCGGGTCGGCTGCTGCGTGGCTGAACGAGAGCCTGACCGGGCTGCGGCCGGACACCGCGCGCATGGCGGCCGGTGTCGCCGCGGCGCGCGATCCGGAGCTGGCCGCCGCCCTGGCGGAGGCGCTCGCGCCGACGCTCGGCGCGGGCGCCGCCCATGACGCCGCGGCCGAGGCCGTCCGGCAGGCGGTGGCCAGCGGTCTGTCCCTGGGCGACGTGCTCGCCGGCCGCACCGATGTCGACGTCGCCGCGTTGTCCCCCGGGGCTCCCGACACGGGGGAGGCCGGCGCGCAGGTGGACGCCGCCCTCGCCGACCACGCCCGACTCACCGAGGGGACCGCATGACCGGCATCGCCGTCTCGTACACCGTGGACGGGGCGGCCGACGCGCCCGTCGCCGTCCTCTCCAACTCCCTCGGCGCCGACCGCGGCATGTGGGACCCGCAGGTGCCGGCGCTGGCCGAGCGCTTTCGCGTGGTCACCTACGACACCCGCGGGCACGGGGACTCGCCCGCACCGGCCGGGCCGTACACGCTGGATGACCTGGTGGACGACCTGGTCGCCCTGCTGGACGAGGTCGGCGCGCCGCGGGCGCACGTCGCGGGGCTCTCGCTCGGCGGGATGACCGCGATGCGGCTGGCCGCCCGCGAACCGGAGCGCGTCCACCGACTGGCTCTGCTGTGCACCTCGGCGAAGCCGGATCCCCAGCCGTTCCTCGACCGGGCGGCCGCCGTCCGGTCCGGTGGCACGGCACCTCTCGCGCCGACCGTGGCGAGCCGGTGGCTGACACCGCCGTACGCCGCCGAGCATCCCGAGCTGGTCGCGAAGCTGGAGTCGATGATCGCCGGGTCGGACGACGAGGGCTACGCCGCCTGCTGCGAGGTCGTCGCGCACGTCGACCTCCTGGCGGACTGCGCCCGGATCACCGCCCCGACGCTGGTGATCAGCGGGTGGGACGACCCGGCGCTGCCGCCGGAGCACCAGAAGCTCATCGCCGACACGATCCCGGGCGCCGAGCTGGTCACCGTCAGCCCCGGCGCCCACCTGGCCAACCTCGAGCAGACGCTCCAGGTGACCGGACTGCTGCTCGGCCACTTCGACGCCGCAGGAGGCACCCGATGATCGACCCCACCACCGACGACGAGCGCCGTGCGGCCGGGATGGCCACGCGGCGCGAGGTGCTCGGCGACGCGTGGGTGGACCGGGCGGTCGCCGGCACGACGCCGTTCACCGCGGACTTCCAGGACTTCATCACCCGCACGGCCTGGGGCGACCTCTGGCAGCGCCCCGGCCTCGCCCGCCGCGACCGCAGCCTGCTGACCCTGGCGATCACGATCGCGCTGCGGCACTGGGAGGAGTTCGCGCTGCACGTGCGTGCGGCGAAGAACAACGGGCTCACCGACGAGGAGATCGGCGAGGTCATCCAGCACGCGGCGATCTACGCCGGCGTCCCGGCCGCCAACCACGCCTTCAAGGTGGCTGCCCCGATCCTGGACGAGCTCCGCGGCACCAGAGCCTGAGGTCAGGCTCCGGACCGCCACCGGTCCAGCACCGCGTACAGCGTCTCGAACGCCGGCTGCCGCGGGTCGAGGAACGCGTAGTGCCCCTCGCCCTGGAGCTCGATCAGGTCGGTGGGGTCGCCCGCGGCGGCCGCGGCCCCCGCGAAGGCGCGGGACTGCTCGACGCCCACGGTGGTGTCCGCGGTGCCGTGGATGAGCACCCGGGCGGTGCCGGTCGGCAGGCGGCCCCGGAGGTCCGCCGCCCCGTAGACGGCGGGGTCCTCGTCCGGTCCGGCTCCGAGCCACTCGGCGACCGCGCCGCCGTCCCAGCCGGCACGGACCACGCCCGCGAGGTCCAGCGCGCCCGCGAGGGGGACGACGAGGTCGACGCGGGGGTGGGTGGCGAGCGTCTCGGCGAGATAGCCGCCGGCCGAGTGGCCGAAGACGGCGACCTGGCCCGCAGTGGGGGGCAGCGCCTCGACGGCGGCCCACACGTCCTCGGTGGTCTCCCGCAGCCCGCCCCCCGTGCCGGTGCGCCGGTACTCGATGTTCCACACCGCGAACCCGCGCAGCACCAGTTCGCGGACGATCGGCGCGTGCAGGTCGCGCCGGTAGGGCGCCATGAAGTAGCCGCCGTGGATGCTGACCACGAGCGGGGGGAGGCCGTCGACCGGGAGGGCGTCCTCGGGCGGCAGCCAGAGGTCGGCGACCTGGTCGGGGTGATCGCCGTAGGGCACGGTCGCGGGCACGGGGGCCTCCGGGCGCCCGGCATCCCAGGCGCGGAGCTCGGTGAGCCACTCGGCCAGCGACTGGCCCGTCCCCGCGTCCGCCACGGCAGCCGTCAGCTGCCGTACATGCGGAACACCGGCTCGGCGATGCAGACGGGCTTGGTTGCGCCCTCGGCCTCGATCACGGCGCTGACCGTAACCTGCAGGCCGCCGGCGACCTCCTCGACGTCCTTGAGGGTGGCGGTGAGCCGCAGCTTCGACCCCACCGGGACGGGCGCGGGGAACCGGACCTTGTTCAGGCCGTAGTTCACGCCCATCGTCGCGTCGCTGACGACGAGCACCTCCGACCACATCGGGATGAGCAGCGACAGGGTGAGGTAGCCGTGGCCGATGGGGCCGCCGAAGGGGCTCTCGGCCTTCGCGCGGTCGATGTCGACGTGGATCCACTGGTGGTCGCCGGTCGCGTCGGCGAAGAGCCTCACCCGCTCCTGGGTGACCTCCACCCAGTCGCTGGTGCCGAGCTCGGTCCCCTTCAGCGCGGGGAGTTCGGCGAGGGTGGTGGTCGTGGTGCTCATGCTGGGGTCTCCTCGGTGGTGACGTAGCGGTTGCGCAGGTCGGGCTTGCGGACCTTGCCGGTGGCGGTCTTCGGGAGCTCGTCGGCGAGCTCCACGTACTTGGGCACCTTGAACGCGGCCAGCCGCGCGCGCAGGCGGGCGCGCAGGTCGTCGACGTCCGGGCTGGTCCCCGGCACGGGGACGACGACGGCCAGGCCGACCTCGCCCCAGGTCGGGTCGGGGACGCCGATCACGGCCGCCTCCTGGACGTCGTCCAGCTCGAGCAGTGCCGACTCGACCTCGGCGGGATACACGTTCTCGCCGCCGGAGATGATCATGTCCTTGTAGCGGTCGCGGATGTAGAGGAAGCCCTCCTCGTCGACCGAACCGGCGTCGCCGCTGTGGTACCAGCCGTCGCGGATCGCCGCGGAGGTCTGCTCGGGCTCGTTCCAGTAACCGGCCATCACGTTGGGCCCCTGGATCGCGATCTCGCCGACCTCGTTGGTCGATGCCTGCGTGCCGTCGGGGCGCAGCACCCGCAGGTCGGTGAAGAAGAGCGGCTTGCCGGCCGAGCCGACCTTGCGCTCGGCGTCGGCGGAGTCCAGCACCGTGCAGCCCGGGGCAGCCTCGGTCATGCCGTAGGCCTGCTGCATGGTCACTCCGCGGTCGAGCCAGGTCCGCAGGGTCGGCAGGGGGAGCGGCGCACCGGCGGCGCCGATCGTCCGCAGCGCCGACAGGTCCCGGGTGCGGAAGCCGGGCTCGCGGGACATCGCATCGAGCATGGTGGGGACGGCGAAGAACGAGGTGACCCGCTGCTGCTCGATCACGGCCAGGGTCTCCGCCGGGTCGAACCGGCGCACGACCACCGCGCACCCACCCCCGAGGAGGGCGGGGTTGACCGTGCCGTTGAGGCCACCGATGTGGAACAGGGGCGCCAGGGCCAGGGTGCGCTCGGCCTGGGTGAAGTCCATCCCCATCGACTGGTTGACCGCGTTCCAGGTCATGTTGCCGTGGGTGAGCACCGCGCCCTTGGGGCGGCCGGTGGTCCCGGAGGTGTACATGATCAGGCAGGGGTCCTCGAGGGCGACCGGCTCGTCACGGGGCTGCGGGTCGGCGTCGGCCAGCAGGTGCTCGTAGTCCGCCGAGTCCGCTCCGCCGTCCACCGGGGGCTCGGCCGCCACCCAGTGCCGGACGCCCGGCAGCCGGTCGCGCAGCGCGTCGGCCAGCGCACCGTGGTCGCGGCCGTGCACGACGACCGAGGCCCCGGAGTGGGCGAGCACGTACTCGGCCTCGGCCGCGGCCAGGCGGGCGTTCACCGGCACCCAGATCGCAGCGAGCTGCCCGCACGCGTAGAGCGTCTCCAACGCCGACGGGTGGTTGCCGCCGGTCCAGGCCACCCGGTCGCCGGCCGTCACGCCCAGGGCGGCGAGCGCGGCGGCAGTGCGGCGGACGCGGTGGGCGAAGGCGCCGTGCGAGATCGTCGTCCCCTCGAACCAGATCGCGTCCCGGTCGGGGGAGATCCGCAGCCGCCGCTCGGGCCAGGAGCCGAGACCGGCGTTACGCACTGTCCGAGCCCGCCCCGCCGCTCCGCTGACCATGGGCGGGGCCGAGCTTCAGTGCGCGGACCGCGTTCTCCTTCATGATCAGCGGGCGGACGTCGTCCTTGATCTCGAGGCCGGCGAAGTCGCGGACCCAGCGCTCGGGGGTGAGCAGCGGGTAGTCCGACCCGAACAGCACCTTGTTCTTCAGCATCGTGTTGGCGGCGCGGACCAGCTGCGGCGGGAAGTACTTGGGCGACCAGCCGGACAGGTCGATGTAGACGTTGGCCTTGTGCTGGGCGACCGAGATCGCCGCGTCCTGCCAGGGCACCGACGGGTGCGCCATGATCACCGTCAGCCCCGGGAAGTCGGCCGCCACGTCGTCGAGCAGCATCGGGTCGGAGTAGCGCAGCTTGATGCCGCGCCCGCCGGGCAGCCCGGAGCCGATCCCGGTCTGGCCGGTGTGGAACAGCGCCGGGACGCCGAGGCTCTCCAGCTCCGCCCAGAGCGGGTAGTGCCGCCGGTCGTTGGGCTCGAAGGCCTGGATCGACGGGTGGAACTTGAAGCCCCGGACGCCGTGGTCGGTGACCAGCCGCCGCGCCGACCGGATGCCGGAGGCGCCGCGGGCGGGGTCGATCGAGCCGAACGGGATGAGCACGTCGGGGTGCTCGGCGGCGGACTGCGCGATCTCCTCGTTGGACAGGGTCGGGTGCCCGGTCGCCATCTCGGAGTCGACGGTGAAGACGACGGCGGCCATCTGCTGCGACCGGTAGTGCTCGGCGATCTCCGGCACGGTCGGGTGGTGCGGCTCGCCCTTGAAGTACTTCGCCGCCGCGTTCAGCAGTTCGTCGTCCATCGAGAGGTGGCCGTGCAGGTCCTGCTCGACGTGCACGTGGACGTCGATGGCGACCAGGTCGTCGAGCTTCATCGGGCTGCTCACTGCGGCGCCTCGGGCAGCTGCTGGCCCACCGTCTGCTGCGACGGCGCGAACGTGTCCGGCCAGACGCCGGCGATCGCGTCGGCCGACCAGCCGGTGCCGTCGGCGAACTCGACGACCACCTCGCTCGGGTGCGACCACAGGGCCAGGCGGTCGCCGCCGATGCCCACGGCCTGCCCGGTGATGCCGGCGGCGGCGTCGGAGGCGAGGAAGGCGACCAGTCCGGCGGCGTCCTCCGGTGTGCCGAAGCCGAGCTGCTGACGGGCGAATGGAGGCAGGGGCTCGCCGGCCTTCAGGGCGTGGACGTAGGGCTGGAGGAAGGGCACGGTCTCGGTCATCGCCGTCGCTGCGACCGGGACGATCGCGTTGACGGTGATCTCGGCGCGGGCCAGTTCCATCGCCCAGGTGCGCACCATGCCGACGATGCCGGCCTTGGCCGCGGCGTAGTTGGTCTGGCCGAAGTTGCCGACCTGGCCGGTGGGGGAGCCGACGCAGATGATCCGGCCGCCCTCGCCCTGCTCGCGCAGGCGGATCGCCGCGGCCCGGGTGCAGGTGAACGTGCCGCGCAGGTGCGTGGTGATGACGGCGTCGAAGTCGTCGTCGCTCATCTTCCACAGGGTCGTGTCGCGCAGTATGCCGGCGTTGTTGACCAGGATGTCGAGGCGGCCGAACTCCTCGACGGCCCGGTCCACGAGGGCCTGCGCCGCCTCGCTGGTACCCACGGCGACCACCTCGGCGACGGCCGTGCCGCCGGCCTCGGTGAGGGAACGGACGGCCTCGTCGGCGACGGCCGGGTCGACGTCGTTGACGACGATCGAGGCGCCGCTGCGGGCCAGCTCCGTGGCATACGCGAGGCCGAGGCCCCGTCCGCTGCCGGTGACGATCGCGACCTTGCCGGACAGATCCACGGAACTCCTTCGTTCGGGCGCTGGGAGTTCGACGCTAGGCCGGTATTGTGGAGAGTGTCAACGATGGAGGACTGATGGAGCCCAGTACGGCCACGGCAGCACTGACCGACGACGTCGGCTTCCTGCTGTCCCGCGCAAGCGGGAACTTCGTGCGCGCCAGCAACGCCGCGCTGCTGTCCCACGGGCTGCGGGTGCGGTCCTATTCCGTCCTGCTGCTCGCCTGCGGGACCGAGGAGGGGATCTCCCAGCGCGACCTCGCCGCGGTCCTCGGCCTCGACCCGAGCCAGGTGGTCCTCCTCGTCGACGAACTGGCGGAATCCGGGCTCGTGGAGCGCCGTCCGTCCGACACGGACCGGCGCACGAAGCTGGTGGTCGCGACCCCGGCGGGACGGCAGGTCCGGGCCGCAGCGGTCGGCGACGTCGCGTCCGCGGTCACCGGCCAGTTGACCGAGCTCACCGCCACCGAGCAGTTCCTGCTGCGGAACCTGCTGAGCCGGCTGGCCCTGGGCGCCGCGAGCCTGCCCCCGGTCTGAGGCCTGGCCGACATTCTCCGCGCGGAGGGCTGGCGCTCAGCGATTGTGACGTGCATCATGCCGAACATCAATCGTTGACAGTCTCACGCATCTGGAGAGAGTCATGGTCCGCAAGTGGGTTCCCGCCCTGGCCGCATCGGTGCTCGCCCTGGCCGCCTGCGGGGGAGGCGACGAGGGGAGCGGTTCGGCGAGCGGGACGTCCGCAGCCGACGGCGAGCTCCGTCAGGTGACCGTCGGCATGCTGCCGATCCTGCCGACCGCGGCCCTCTACGCCGGCATCGAGGAGGGCTTCTTCGAAGACCACGGCATCGAGATCACGGTCGAGACCGGACAGGGCGGAGCGGCACTCCTGCCCGCCGTCGTCTCGGGGGAGATGGAGTTCGCGACCAGCAACCCGGTGTCGTTGCTCCAGGCGCGGGACAAGGACCTCGACGTCCGGGTGATCGGCCACTGGACGTCCGCGCTGTCGGAGGGCGACACCGACATCAACGGCGTCGTCGCCACCGCGGCGTCCGGCATCGCCTCGGCCGCCGACCTCGAGGGGAAGACGGTCGCCGTCAACACGCTCAACGGCATGGGCGGGCTGACCATCCGCGAGGCCGTCCGGCAGGACGGCGGCGACCCCGACGCGGTCGAGTTCGTCGAGCTGCCGTTCCCGGACATGCCCGCGGCGCTGGGTGCCGGCAACGTCGACGCCGTCTGGGTCCCCGAGCCGTTCCTCGGCACGCTGGCCAAGGCGGGCAACACCGTGGTCACGTACTCGAGCAAGGAGTCGGTCGAGGGGCACCCGACGCAGTTGTTCTTCACCTCGGGGCAGCTCGTCGAGTCCGACCCCGAGCTGGTCGAGGACTTCACCGCCGCGCTGGAGGAGACCCTGACCTTCGCCGACGAGAACCCCGACGCGGTGAAGGCGCAGGTGGCGCAGGTGCTCCCGCAGCTGCCGGCCGCTGCCCTCGAGGGGCTCACCCTGGAGGAGTTCGGCACCGACCTGCGGCGCGAGCAGATCGAGCAGCTCGGCGAGCTGATGGTCGAGGACGGGCTGATCGAGAACGACGCCGATGTGGACGGGCTGCTGCCCGAGGACTGACCGTCACCTGGCTCTCCCCTCGGTCGGTCTTCCGCGTGACGGAAGTCCGCTGGTCGCTGCCGGTGACGGCGGTCACGCTCGGAGGACCGACCGAGGAGAGGCAGGGGCAATGACGTCCATCGTCGCCAACCAGTGGTACGTCGCGGCCTACGGGCGCGAGGTGGGTCGCGAACTGTTCAGCCGGACCATCTGCGGTGAGTCGATCCTCTTCTGGCGCACCGAGGCCGGCGAGGTCACGGCGATGAGCGACCGCTGCGTCCACCGCCGGTTCCCGCTCTCCCAGGCGCCCAGCCATCTCGACGGCGACACCGTCGTCTGCGGCTACCACGGCTTCACCTACGGGTCCGACGGCGTCTGCGTCGCGGTGCCGGGGCAGACGAGGGTCCCGCGGACCGCCCGGCTCAAGGCCTATCCCGTCGTCGAGCAGGACAGCTTCGTCTGGGTGTTCATCGGCGACCCCGACCGCGCCGACACCACGCAGATCCCGCGGGCGCCGTGGCTGGCGCAGGACGGCTGGACGACCGTCTCCGGCATGGAGCCGCTCGCCGCCCGGGCCAGCCTGCTCGTCGACAACCTCATGGACCTCTCGCACGAGACGTACCTGCACGGCGGCTACATCGGGACGCCGGAGGTCGCCGAGACCCCGATCACGACCGAGGTCGACGAGGACGCCGGGATCGTCTACGTCAGCCGGCACATGGACGACGCCGAGTGCCCGCCCTTCTACGCG
The DNA here is from genome assembly GCF_004570875.1 of Blastococcus sp. CT_GayMR16. Classification (GTDB taxonomy): domain Bacteria; phylum Actinomycetota; class Actinomycetes; order Mycobacteriales; family Geodermatophilaceae; genus Blastococcus_B. The sequence goes on from NZ_SPQK01000006.1 coordinate 36,592, forward strand.
ACGAGCACGGGCCTCACCGGGCGGATCGCGCGCTGGCAGGACATCGAGTTCACCCCGCCCTGCCTCTACAAGCTGCACAGCCGCATCGCCCCGGTCGGGTCGGTGCCCGCCGCCGACGGCACCGACCCCGACGCCTTCCACGTCGAGGTCGTCTACGCGATCACCCCGGAGACCGAGAACTCCACGCACGACTTCTGGGCCGTCGCCCGCGACTTCGCGCTCGACGACGCGGAGGTGTCGGCGTTCCTCCACGAGAACAACCGCACCGTCGTCCTCCAGGACGTCGTGGCGCTGGACGTCCTGGAGAGCGTCATCGCCGGCGAGGCCGACGGCTACCAGGAGCTGTCGATCAACATCGACACCGGCGGGCTCGCGGCGCGCCGGCTGATCAACCGGATGGCCGGCGAGGGCGCCGAGGCGCGCGTGCCGGCGGCCCGATGAACGAGGTGCTATCGGGGGACCGGGTGATGCGGGTGAACTGGCTGCCCGGGTCCGACCGGCTGCGCGGACGCTGCCACTGCGGCGCGGAGACCGAGGCGGAGGACCCGATCGAGATGTGGGAGTGGCTGCTCGCCCATCCCGACCACCCCGCCGGCGGACCGTCGTCGCCGCAGGTCCCCGCCGAGCTGCCCCCGCCGCCGGCGCACGTGGTCACCGATCCGGCGGTCATCCGGCGTCGGTCCCCGGCGCTCGTCTCCTGAAGGAGTGTCTTCCGTGCACAGCACGACCGATGAGGTCGACCTGAGGCTGCGGGTGGATCGGCGGACGACGGGTGCCGAGGGCGTCGTCGTCCTCGACCTGCGGCCGGCCGACGGCACGGACCTGCCGAGCTGGTCCGCCGGGGCGCACATCGACCTCCGGCTGCCCGGCGGGCTCACGCGGCAGTACTCCCTGTGCGGGAACCCGGCCGAGGCCGGCGTCTGGCGGATCGCCGTGCTGCGGGAGCCGGAGAGCCGGGGCGGGTCGGCGCACGTGCACGACGCGCTGGTCGAGGGGGCCGAGGTCGAGGTCCGCGGGCCGCGCAACCACTTCCCGCTCGTGCCCGCGCCGCACTACCTCTTCATCGCCGGCGGGATCGGGATCACCCCGATGTTGCCGATGATCGACGCGGCCGCGGCGGCGGGGGCTTCCTGGGAGCTGCACTACGGCGGGCGCAGCCGGCGGTCGATGGCCTTCCTCGAGTCGCTGGAGGAGGCCACCGGCCAGCAGGTCACCGTGCACCCGCAGGACGAGGTGGGGCTGATCGACCTCGACCGGCTGCTCGGGTCCCCGCGCGAGGACACGCTGGTCTACTGCTGCGGCCCCGAGCCGCTGCTGCTGGCTGTCGAGCAGCGCTGCGCCGCCTGGCCGACGGGAGCGCTGCACCTGGAGCGGTTCGCGCCCAAGGACGTCGGCGAGCCGGTGTTCACCGACGCCTTCGAAGTGGAGCTGGCGACAAGCGGACTGTCGCTGACGGTCCCGCCGGAGAAGTCTGTACTGCAGGTCGTCGAGGAGGCGGGCGTCAGCGTGCTGTCCTCGTGCACGGAAGGGACGTGCGGAACGTGCGAGACCACGGTGCTGTCGGGCGAGGTGGACCACCGGGACTCGCTGCTGACCCCGGCCGAGCAGGCGGCCAACGACACGATGTTCATCTGCGTGTCCCGGGCGGCCTGCCCGAAGCTGGTGCTCGAGCTCTGAGCGCGCAGCGCACGGCCGGGGGCAAGGTGCTCGCCGTCCTGGGGGCCTTCACCCGGGAACGGCCGGCGCTCACCCTGTCCGACATCTCCCGGGTCGTCGCCGTGCCGCTGTCGACGGCACACCGGCTGGTCGGTGAGCTGTGCGGCTGGGGAGCGCTCGAGCGCGACGACGACGGCCGCTACCGGATCGGGCTGCGGATCTGGGAGCTCGGTGCCCTCGCCCCGCGCGGTCTCGGCCTGCGCGAGGCGGCGCTGCCGTTCATGGAGGACCTGTACGAGGTCACCCACGAGAACGTGCAACTGGCCGTCCGGGACGACGACGAGGTGGTGTTCGTCGAGCGCTTCGCCTCCCGGGACGCCGTCGCCGTGCTGACCCAGGTGGGTGGCCGCTTCGCCCTGCCGCCGACCGGGGTCGGGCTGGTCCTGCTGGCGCACGCCCCGCGCGACGTCCAGGAGCGGGTGCTCGCGGCCCCGCTGAAGCGCTACACGGAGTACACGATCACCGATCCGCGGCAGCTCCGCCGCGAGCTCGCCGAGGTGCGGCGCACCGGTGTCGCGATCAGCGACCGGCAGGTGACCACCGACGCGGTCTCGGTGGCCGCCCCGGTCGAGGTGCGGGGGAGCGTGGTCGCCGCCCTGTCGGTCGTCGTCCGGGGGAACTCGGCGGCCGCCGTGCGGACGATGACCCCGGGCGTACGGGCGGCGGCACGGGGCATCTCCCGGACCCTGGACGGGAGCGGGCCGATGGTCGCTGTGCAACCGCGTGCCTCGGGACGACTCTGAGACGAGACTTCCGCCGGGTGACCACCACCGGCGGCGCACGACGACACCAGGTGGACGAGGACGAAGGAGACATTCATGGCACTGCTCGACGATGGGGCCTGGCAGGGCAAGGTCTGGACCGGCGCGTGGACCGAGGGCAGCGGCGGCACCTACAGCGCCGTCGAGCCCTCGACGGGGGACAGTCTCGGCGACGTCGGCAAGGCGACGCCGGAGGACGTGCACACGGCGGCCGTGCGCGCCGTCGAGGCACAGAAGGGGTGGGCCGCGCTCCCCTTCGAGGAGCGCGCCGCCGTCCTGCGGCGGGCGGGTGACGTGCTCGCCGCGAACTCCGACGAGATCAAGGGCTGGCTGGCCCGTGAGTCCGGCGCGATCCTGCCGTTCGGCGACTTCCAGGTGCACACCAGCGCTCAGGAGTGCTACGAGGCCTCGGCGCTGCCCAGCCATCCGTACGGGGAGCTGCTGCGCACCGGCTCGCCCCGGCTCTCCTTCGCTCGCCGCGTGCCGGCCGGCGTCGTCGGGGTGATCGCGCCGTTCAACGTGCCGACGATCCTCGCCATCCGTGCGGTCGCCCCGGCGCTGGCGCTGGGCAACGCGGTGATCCTCAAGCCCGACCCGCGCACGGCCATCAGCGGCGGCGCGATGTTCGCCCGCGTGTTCGCCGACGCCGGCCTGCCCGCCGGCGTCCTGCAGGTCCTGCCCGGTGGGGCCGACGTCGGTGAGGCGCTCGTCGTCGAGCCCGCCGTCCGGATCATCGCGTTCACCGGTTCGACCCGCGCCGGGCGGTCCGTCGGTGCGCTGGCCGGCCAGCACCTCAAGCGCGCGCACCTCGAGCTCGGGGGCAACTCCGCGCTGATCGTGATGGGTGACGTCGACGTCCGCGGGGCCGCGTCGGTCGGCGCGTGGGGCACCTTCGCCCACTCCGGCCAGATCTGCATGGCCACGTCGCGGCACCTCGTGCACGAGTCGATCGCCGAGGAGTACACGCAGATCCTCACCGAGAAGGTGGAGAAGCTGCCGGTCGGCGACCCGTTCCGCGACCACGTGGCGCTCGGGCCGCTGATCGACGCCGGCCAGCGCGACCGCGTCCACGGGCTGGTGACCGCCAGCGTCGAGGGTGGCGCGACCGTGCGGACCGGAGGCACCTACGAGGGCCTGTTCTACCGGCCCACCGTGCTCGGGAACGTCTCGGTCGACGCCCCCGCCTACCAGGAGGAGATCTTCGGCCCGGTCGCCCCGGTGACGCCGTTCTCCTCGCTGGACGAGGTCGTCGAGCTCGCCGCGGGCACGGAGTACGGCCTGTCGCTGGGCATCCTCACCAAGGACGTCTACGCCGGCCTGCAGCTGGCCGAGCGGATCCCGACCGGACTGGTGCACATCAACGACCAGACGGTGAACGACGAGGCCGTCGCCCCATTCGGTGGCGTCGGCGCCTCGGGCACGGGCTCCCGGCACGGTGGGCCGATGGCCAACATCGAGGCGTTCACCGAGACCCAGTGGGTGACGCTGCGCGGAGACCTGCCGATCTACCCGTTCTGACCCGCCTCGCCGCCCAGTGTCGGGCTGTTGTCGTCTCCCGCCCGGGGAGGGACGACAGCCCGACACTGGACGTCGGCCTGTGGACGACGGCACGGGCCCGGCGCCCGGATTCGTCAGTCTTCCGGTGTGCCCGTCGCCCCGCGCCGTCCTGCAGTCCTGCGCGGCCGGGTCTTCCGTGGCTCAGACGTCGTCGCGGCGGGGACGCTGTCGCCCGGGGAGTTGCGGAGCCCGGCCTGGCGGCGGCTCTTCCGGGACGTCTACGCCTGCGTCGACCTCCCGGTGACCCACCATCTTCGTGCGGTGGCAGCGGCGGGCCTGGTCGTGCCGGGGTCAGTGGTCACCGGACGCAGCGCGGCCGTGTTGTGGGGCCTGCCCGCCGCAGAGCGCGACGACGACGTCGAGCTGACCGTCCCGCCCCGCTCGACCGTCTGCCGGGTAGCCGGGATCACCGTCCGGCGCCGGCTGCTCGATCCGGCGGCGGTCACCGTGCGCCGGGGCACCCCCGTCACGACGGCCGAGGTGACGGCGGTCGACCTTGCCCGGACCGGCCCGCTCGACGAGGCCGTCGTGCTGATCGATCGCCTCGTCGCCGGTCGCCTGACGAACCTCGAGATGGTGCGTGCGGTAGAGGTGACGGGCCGCGGCTGCCGACAGGTGCGGGAAGCGGTCGCTCTCGCCGACGGGCTCGCCGGGTCACCGCAGGAGACGCGGTTGCGGCTGCTGCTCCACCGGTCCGGTCTCCCGCGGCCGATTGCCCAGTTCACCGTCCGGGACGCCGGCGGGTTCGTCGCCCGCGTGGACTTCGCCTGGCCTGAGGTCAAGGTCGCCGTCGAGTACGAAGGGCTCTGGCACGGGGAGACACCCCAGCAGGTCGCCGCCGACCGGCGTCGGCTGAACCGGCTGAGAGAGGCCGGCTGGACGGTGGTGTTCGTGACCGCGGAAGACCTGCACCGGCCCGAGCGGCTGGTCGCCCGCATCGCGGCTGCGCTCGCCTGAGGCTCGAGCGTCGGCCTACTGCTGCCTCCGGGCCCGGGAGACGACAGCAGGCCGACACTCGGAGTCGAACAACGGGGTCAGACGGTGGCGGGGAGGGGCATCGCCGGGACGTCGTCGGCGACGGTGAGCGGTGCGCCGGTCGCGGCGACGACCTCGTCGACCGTGACCCCGGGCGCCACCTCGAGCAGCACGAGTCCGTCGTCGGTGACGTCGATGACGGCGAGGTCGGTGATGATCCGGTCGACGCAGGCCTTGCCGGTGAGCGGCAGGGTGCACTCCTCGACGATCTTGGGCGACCCGTCGCGGGCGACGTGCTCCATCATGATGATCACGCGCCGAGCACCGTGGACGAGGTCCATCGCGCCGCCCATCCCGTTGACCATCTTGCCGGGGATCAGCCAGTTGGCCAGGTCGCCGCGGACGTTGACCTGCATGGCCCCGAGGATCGCGACGTCGAGGTGCTTGCCCCGGATCATCCCGAACGACATCGCCGAGTCGAAGAAGCTCGCGCCCGGCAGGATCGTCACCGTCTCCTTGCCGGCGTTGATCAGGTCGGCGTCCTCCTCGCCCTCGAAGGGGTAGGGGCCGACACCGAGGACGCCGTTCTCCGAGTGCAGGACGACGTGGACGCCGTCGGGCACGTAGTTCGGGACGAGAGTCGGCATCCCGATGCCGAGGTTGACGTACTGGCCGTCCTCCAGCTCGAGTGCGACGCGGGCCGCCAGCTGCTCACGGGTGAGTGTCATCAGGCTGCTCCCTCGGTCCGCGGCCGGTTGGTGCGCTTCTCGATCTTCTTGCCCTCGGTGCCGACGACGACGACGCGGTCGACGAACACCCCGGGCAGATGCACGTGCTCGGGCCGGATCTCGCCGGGCTCGACGAGCTCCTCGACCTCCGCGATCGTGACCCGCCCTGCCATGCCCGCGGGAGCGTTGAAGTTGCCCGCCGACTCGTGGAACACCAGGTTGCCGTGCCGGTCGCCTACCGCGGCCCGCACCAGGCCGAAGTCGGCAGTCAGGGCGGTCTCCAGGACGTACTGCTGACCGTCGAAGACGCGCACCTCCTTGGGCTCGCTGGTCTTCACCACGTTGCCGTCGGCGTCGTAGCGGATCGGGATGCCCCCCTCCGCGACCATCGTGCCGACGCCGGTGGGCGTGTAGAAGGCGGGGATGCCCGCCCCGCCGGCGCGCAGGCGCTCGGCGAGGGTGCCCTGCGGGGTCAGCTCGACGTCGAGCTCACCGGTCAGGTAGAGCCGCGCCAGCTCCTTGTTGCCGCCGACGAACGAGCTGATCGTGCGGCTGATGCGGCCTGCGTAGAGCAGCACGCCCAGCGCCTGGTCGTCCACGCCGCAGTTGTTGGAGATCGAGGTCAGGTTGCGGGCGCCCTGCTCGAGGATCGCGTCGATGAGGGCGATCGGAACGCCGCACAGCCCGAAGCCGCCCACGGCGAGGACGGCACCGTCGGCGATGTCGGCGACGGCCTCCTGCGCCGATGCGATGACCTTGTCCATCGTCAGCCCCTCCGCACGCCGGGAACCGCGGGCAGGACGGCGTCCCGCATCTCGTCCGTGCGCGTTCGTTCCACCAACGTGCTCCCATCGGTCAGGACTGCGGTTCCTCCAGTATCCCTGCCGGCCTACGACGGACCGATGCCCGGCCTCCACTGAATGGAAGGGGAACCCGAAGAGCGTGGCTACTGTTTGGCGCCACATGGAACTGACCTGTCCCAAGTGTCACGGCACCATGCGCACCTACGAGCGCAACGGCGTCCACGTCGACCAGTGCTCGGAGTGCCGCGGGATCTTCCTCGACCGCGGCGAGCTCGACCGGCTCATCGACGCCGAGAACACCTGGCACGGGGATGTATCCCCGGCTCAGGCCGCGGCCCCGCCGTCCGCGGGCCACCAGCAGCAGCCGGCCGCCTCGCAGCAGGGGCTCAGCGGCGTCGTCGGTGAGGTTCTGCGTCAGGTGCAGGGGTCGAAGTCGAGCTCGCACCGTTCCTTGGAGTACGGGCAGCCGAGGCGGAAGAAGGAGTCCTTCCTCAGCGATCTGTTCGGCTGACGGCGGCGTCGGCTGCGCCCACGCGCGAGTGCCGGTAGCCGTAGACCGCGTACAGCACGAGCCCGATGACCAGCCAGACGAGGAAACGCACCCACGTCTCGATGCTGAGGTTGGCCATCAGGTACACGCAGGCGACGGCGGAGAGGATCGGCACGACCGGCGAGAACGGGACCCGGAACGGGCGCGGCAGGTCCGGCCGGGTACGCCGCAGCACCGGCACCGCGGCCGACACCAGCACGAAAGCGAAGAGCGTGCCGATGCTGACCAGGTTGGCCAGCTCCTCCAGCGGGACCAGGCTCGCCATCACCAGCACGACCGCGGCGAACAGCAGCGTCATGCGGACGGGGGTGCCGGTGCGCGGGCTGACCTTCGCCACCGACTGGGGGAGCAGCCCGTCCCGGCCCATCGCGAAACCGATCCGGGTCATCGTGACCAGGTCGACGAGGATCACCGACGTCAACCCGGCGACCGCGGCGATGGAGACCAGCGCCGATGCCCAGCCGAGCCCGACCTGGTCGAAGGCGTCGGCGATCGGGGCACCGGGATCGATGTCAGGGGTGTCGACCATCCCGACCAGGACGAACGAGACCCCGATGTAGAGGGCCGTGGCCAGGCCGAGCGTGCCGAGCAGGCCCAGCGGCAGGTCGCGCGCCGGGCGCTTGGTCTCCTCCGACAGGTTCGCGACCGCCTCGAAACCGGTGTAGGCGAAGAACACGACGGCAGCGGCGGTGAGCACGCCGCCGATGCCGAACACCGCCGGCTCGAGGCCCGCGACGGCCGAGATCAGCGGCTGGTCCCAGCCGCCGGCGCCCTCGCTGGGCCGGCCCGGCGGGATGAACGGCGTCAGGTTGGCGCCCCGGATGAACCAGGCACCGGCGACGATCACGAAGACGCAGACGGCGACCTTGACGATGACCAGGACGTTCGTGACGCGGGCGGACTCCCGGATGCCGAGGGCGGCCACCGCCGTCAGGACGACCACGATCAGCGCCGCGCCCACGTTGACCGTGGTCTCCTCCCCGAACAGGGACGTCGGCAGGTCGAGCAGATTGCCCACGTAGCCCGACCACCCGCGGGCCACGACGGCGGCGCCGAGCGCGAACTCCAGGAACAGGTCCCAGCCGATGATCCAGGCGATGAGCTCGCCGGCCGTGGCGTAGGCGTAGGAGTAGGCGCTGCCGGCGGTCGGCACGCTCGAGGCCAGCTCGGCGTAGCAGAGCGCCGCGAGCAGGGCCACGACCCCGGCGATCGCGAACGAGATCACCACCGCCGGCCCCGCCGTGTCCCGGGCTGCCACGCCGGTCAGCGTGAAGATGCCCGTCCCGATGACGATGCCGATCCCGAAGCCGACCAGGTGCCGGGCGCTGAGGTGCCGGCGCAGGTGACCGACCCCGTGCGACTCGCCCTCGCCGCTCGCGTCGGCCCCGATGTTCTCGACGGACTTCGTCCGGAACAGTTCCACCGCGGGGACGCTAGGTGGAGCTCGGCCGGACCGCTCGGCGGCGGTTTCACCCGACGCCGGCCGGGCACGGGGACAAGCACGCGGAACCGCAGAAGCGCTGACGGGAGACCACCATGGCGATCGCCACCATCAACCCGGCGACCGGCGAGACGCTGAAGACCTACGAGCCGATCTCGGAGGAGGCGCTCGAGGAGAAGATCGCCCGCGCGGCGGCCGCCTGGGCGACGTACCGGCTGACGACGGCGGAGCAGCGCGTCGGCTGGCTGCGTGCCGCGGCCGACGTCCTGGACGCCGACACCGACGCGGTGGCCGAGCTGATGACCACCGAGATGGGCAAGACGCTCGCGTCGGCGAAGGCGGAGGTCGGCAAGTGCGCCAAGGCGCTCCGCTACTACGCCGAGCACGGTCCGGCGTTCCTCGAGCCCGAGACCAAGGACGCGGCGGCCGTCGGCGCCCAGCAGGCCTACGTCGTCCACCAGCCCCTGGGCGTGGTGCTCGCGATCATGCCCTGGAACTTCCCGCTCTGGCAGGCCATGCGGTTCGCCGCCCCGGCACTCATGGCCGGCAACGTCGGCCTGCTCAAGCACGCCAGCAACGTGCCGCAGACCGCCCTCTACCTCGAGGAGCTCTTCCGCAAGGCCGGCTTCCCGGACGACGTCTTCCAGACCCTGCTGGTCGGCTCCGGCACGATCGAGCGGGTGCTGCGCGACGACCGGGTCGTGGCCGCCACGCTCACCGGGAGCGCCCCGGCCGGGCAGTCCGTGGCCTCGATCGCCGGCGACGCGCTGAAGCCGACCGTCCTGGAGCTCGGCGGCAGCGACCCCTTCATCGTCATGCCGTCGGCGCACCTGGAGAAGGCGGCGGAGGTCGCCGTCACCGCGCGCAATCAGAACAACGGGCAGAGCTGCATCGCCGCCAAGCGGTTCTTCGTGCACCGCGACGTCGCCGAGGAGTTCACCCGGCTGTTCGCGGAGAAGATCGCGGCGCTGACCATCGGCGACCCGATGGACCCCGACACCCAGGTCGGTCCGCTGGCGACCGAGTCCGGCCGGGAGGACGTCGAGAAGTACGTGGACGACGCCGTCGCGAAGGGCGCCACGGCGCTGGTCGGCGGGAAGCGGGTCGACCGGCCCGGCTGGTTCTACGAGCCGACGCTGCTGTCGGGCATCACGCCGGAGATGGACCTGTACTTCGAGGAGGTCTTCGGCCCGGTGGCGGCGCTGTTCACGGTCGACGGCCTGGACGAGGCGATCGAGATCGCCAACAGCCATCCGTACGGGCTCGGCGCCAATCTGTGGAGCGAGGACGAGGACGAACGAACCCGGTTCATCCGGGACGTCGCCGCGGGCATGGCCTTCGTCAACGGGATGGTGACCAGCCACCCGGAGCTGCCCTTCGGCGGCGTGAAGCAGAGCGGCTACGGCCGGGAGCTCACCGAGGTGGGCATGCGCGAGTTCATGAACGCCAAGACCGTGTGGATCGGGGCGCCGGGGAGCGAGCAGGCCGCCGGGGACACCGCGGGGTCCGCCTCGGAGTGAGCCCCGCAGGGGTACCGGCGGAGCGGCCGGTCGGCCAGACTCGGGCAGGTGTCAGGGTCAGTGCAGGTGCCGTCGCCAGTCGGCCGGCACCCGGTCGCGCGGGCCCGGGGCCGGCTGATCGACGGGGTGGGCGGTCGGCGGGGCGAGCTCGGGCCCCTCGACGTCCCGCTCGGTGGTGAAGTCCCAGAACCAGCTCTCGCCCGGCTCGAAGCTGCGCATCACCGGGTGTCCCGCGGCGGCGGCGTGCGCCCGGGCGTGCTGACTCGGCGAGGAGTCGCAGCAGCCGATGTGCCCGCACTGCGCGCAGCGGCGCAGGTGGAACCACCAGCCGCCGGTGTCCTCGCAGTCCGCGCAACCGGTGCCGCTGGGGGGCGCCGACGGGTCGATTCCGGGCATCGCAGCAGCTGACATCGCGCACCACCATCACAAGGGGAGAACGGCATGGAACCTGGCTTCTACGGTACGGACGGCACCGACCCCGAGGAAGCCTCCGGCGTCCTGGAGCCGGAGGACACCCTGGACGGCACCCCCGGCGTGCGCGACGTCCTGGACACCGGCTGGTCGCCGCCCGAGCGGCCGTGGGCGGTGAACGACTGGGGCACGACGGAGGCGGAGGAGTCGGCCGGCGAGAGCCTCGACGGCCGGCTGGCCCGCGAGCTGCCCGACGGCTCGCCGGACGAGGGCGACGGCCTCGGCGACAGCTCCGACACCGACGGCGAGCTGCTCGACGACGAGGTCGGTGACGAGCGGGCCGGCCGCCTGGTGGACGCCGACGGCGGCGGCACGACCGACAGCGACGACGAGCTGTGGGCCGAGGACGAGGGCATCGACGGCGCGGCCGCCTCGGCGGAGGAAGCGGCAGTGCACATCGTGCGCGAGCGCGACTAGCGTTGATGGTGGCCCAGCGTCGGGTCTCCGGAACTCTCGACAGGAGGCCGCATGGGCAAGCCGGTCCTGCTCAGCGTGGACGACGACCCGGGGGTCTCGCGCGCGGTTGCGCGTGACCTGCGGCGCAGGTACGGCGAGGAGTTCCGCGTGCTGCGGGCCAGTTCCGGGGACGAGGCGCTCGACGCCCTCCGCGAGCTCAAGCTCCGGGGCGACAGCGTCGCGGCGATGCTCGCCGACTACCGGATGCCGCAGATGAACGGCATCGACTTCCTCGAGCGCGCCATGGACCTGTTCCCGCGGGCGCGAAGGGCCCTGCTGACGGCCTACGCCGACACCGAGGCGGCCATCCAGGCGATCAACGTCGTCGACGTCGACTTCTACCTGCTCAAGCCCTGGGACCCGCCGGAGGAGAAGCTCTACCCGGTCGTGGACGCGATGATCGAGTCGTGGCGGGACAGCCACGACGGCGCGGTCGAGGAGGTCAAGATCATCGGGCACCGCTGGTCGGCGCCGTCGTTCCGCGCGCGCGACTTCCTGGCCCGCAACGCCGTCCCCTACCGCTGGTACAGCGTCGAGGAGCCGGAGGGAAAGCGGCTGCTGGAGGCCGCGGGCGCCGGGCCCGACGACGTCCCAGTCGTCGTCACCCCCGACGCCGTGGTCCTCCTCGCGCCGAGCGACGCCGAGCTGGCCGCGATGGCGGGACTCAACGCCGAGCCGCGCGAGGAGTTCTACGACCTGGTCGTGGTCGGCGGCGGGCCGGCCGGGCTGGGCGCGGCCGTCTACGGCGCGTCCGAGGGGCTGCGTACGGTGCTGGTCGAGCGGGAGGCGACCGGCGGACAGGCCGGCCAGAGCAGCCGGATCGAGAACTACCTCGGCTTTCCCGATGGCGTCTCCGGCGGGCAGCTGGCCGAGCGGGCGCGGCGCCAGGCGGCGAAGTTCGGCGCCGAGATGCTGCTGACCCGCGACTGCGTGGCACTGGAGGCGCACGGCGCCAAGCGGGTGCTGCGCTTCGCCGACGGCAGCACGATCGCCGCGCACTCCGTCGTCCTCGCCACCGGCGTCTCCTACCGCAGCCTCGACGTCGACGGCGCCGACGGCCTGACCGGGCGGGGCGTCTACTACGGCTCGGCGATGACCGAGGCCGCCGAGTGCGCCGACCAGAAGGTCTTCATCGTCGGCGGCGCGAACTCCGCAGGTCAGGCGGCGGTCTACTTCGCCCGGTACGCGGGGTCGGTGCACGTGCTGGTCCGCGGGCCCTCGCTGGAGGAGTCGATGTCGCACTACCTCATCGAGCAGCTCGCCGGCATCGAGAACGTGCACGTCCACACGTGCACCACCGTCGCCGAGGCGCACGGCACCGACCACCTCGAGCAGGTCACGCTGCTGGACGCGAAGACCGGCGATCGGACGACCTACCCGGCGAACCACCTGTTCGTCTTCATCGGCGGCGCGCCGCGCACGCACTGGCTCGACGGCGCCGTCGTCCGCGACGACCGGGGCTTCATCCCCACCGGACCGGGCCTGCTCGAGGACGGCCGCCGGCCGCACGGCTGGCCGCTCGACCGCGACCCGTACTTCCTCGAGTCCAGCCTTCCCGGCGTGTTCGTCGCCGGGGACGTGCGGGCCGAGTCGGTCAAGCGGGTGGCCTCGGCCGTGGGGGAGGGCGCCATGGCGGTGACCCTCGTGCACCGCTACCTGGGGGAGAGATGACGCAGACCCCGCCCCGGATGAGCCCCGCCGAGCTGCGCGAGCTCTTCCTCTTCGAGCACCTCGACGACGCGCAGCTCGAGTGGGTCTCCGGCAACGGTGACGTCATCGAGTGCCCCGCCGGGTCGGACGTGTCGGTGGAGGGGGAGCCCGCGGAGTGTTTCTTCGTCCTGCTCGACGGGACGCTCAGCATGGTGCGGACGATCGGCGGCACGGAGGTCGAGACCGTCCGCAGCTCGGACCGCGGCGTCTACTCCGGAGCGGTCCAGTTCTACTTCGGCGACCGGCTCGAGCAGCTCTACCCCGCGACCGTCCGCGCGGTCACCGACTGCCGGTTCCTCGCCCTGCCGGCCCAGCCGTTCGCCGAGGTGTTCCGCCGGTGGTACCCGATGGCCGTGCACCTCCTGGAGGGCCTGTTCGTCGGCCAGCGCAACGTCGCCGAGGTGGTCGCGCAGCGGGAACGGCTGCTGGCGCTCGGCAAGCTGACCGCCGGGCTCACCCACGAGCTGAACAACCCGGCGGCCGCGGCCGCCCGCGCCACGGCGTCGCTGCGCGACCGGTTCGCCGGCATGCGGCACAAGCTCGCGATGCTCGCCGACGGCAAGCTCGACGGCCAGGTGCTCCAGTCGCTCACGGTGCTCCAGGAGGAGTTCGTGTCCCGGGTCGGGAGCGCCGGCGACCTTCCCGCCCTGGAGCGGTCGGACCGTGAGGACCAGCTCGGCGACTGGCTCGAGGAACGCGACGTGACCCAGCCGTGGGAGCTGGCCGGGGTTTTCGTCGCGGCGGGCCTGGCGGCCGACGACCTCGAGCGGGTCGCCGACGCCGTCGCGCCGTCCTTCCTGGAGCCGGCCCTGCGCTGGCTGGCGTACACCGTCGAGACCGAGACCCTGCTGGCCGAGATCGCCGACAGCACCGGCCGGATCTCGACGCTCGTCGACGCCGCCAAGCAGTACTCGCAGATGGACCGCACCCCGCACCAGCCGACCGACCTGCACGTCGGTCTCGACGCGACGCTGGTGATGCTCAGCGCCAAGGTCCCGTCGGGGGTCACCGTGGTAAAGGAGTACGACCGCAGCCTGCCGCAGGTGCCCGCCTACGCCGGCGAGCTCAACCAGGTGTGGACCAACCTGATCGTCAACGCGCTCGACGCCATGGCCGGGCAGGGCACGCTGACCCTGCGCACGGCCAGGGACGGCGACTGCGCGCTGGTCGAGATCGCCGACACCGGGCCCGGCATTCCCGAGGAGCTGCGCCGCCGCGTGTTCGAGCCGTTCTTCACCACCAAGCCCGTCGGCCAGGGGACAGGTCTCGGGCTCGACGTCTCGTTCCGGATCGTGGTCAAGCGGCACGGCGGCGACCTGCGGGTCACCTCGACGCCGGGCGACACCCGCTTCCAGGTGCTGCTCCCGCTGACCGAGCCGGCGGCGCCGGCGTGACCGAGCTGCCCCCGGAGGTGGCCCGGCTGCTCGAGGCGACCAACACCGAGGACCGGGCCGCGTTCCTCGACGCCTTCACCGACGACGGCGCCGTCGACGACTGGGGACGACGGTTCGCCGGCCGCGACCGCATCGCCGAGTGGGACGCCGGGGAGAACATCGGCGTGCACAGCCGCATCGAGGCGACGTCGGTGCGGCGGACCGGCGACACCGTGGAGTTCGGCGTCCAGGTGAGCGGGGACGGCTACAACGGCGGCGGGACGTTCACCGCGGAACTCCGGGACGGCAAGGTCGCGCTGCTGCAGATCCGCGGCTGACGGACAGTGGAGGCCGTGTTCGACGTCGACTGGATGGGTCTGCTCACCCGCGAGGTGCTCCGGGAGCGGGCCGCGGACCTGATCGCCGAGTCCTGCGCCTGGGCGGTCGGCATGTCCGACCAGCCCCACTACCTACGGACGGCCGGGCGGATCGTCGCCACCGGCACGACCGTGGGGGAGCGGGCCGCGAAGGACCTGTCGCTCGGCGACGAGGAGGACGGCCGGCTCGATCTCGGTGACGCCCGGCCGGGCAGCTTCCAGGACGCGCTCAACGCCGTGGGCGGCGACGGCGTCCTGCAGGCCCACCGGTTCGACGAGGAGGTGCTGCACCCCTTCGTGCACGAGACGTGCGTCCGCGCCGCCGAGCGGGCCCGCCGCACGCGGCCCGACGCCTGGGCGGAGCTGGCCGACGACGTCGGGGAGGACGCCGGCGACCTGGCCGGCGTCGTCCGCGGCGGGGGCTGGGAGGCGCCGCTGCGGATCGACGCCGAGCATCTCGTGCTCGCCGCGCTGGGCGCCGTCCCGCTGATCGAGGTGGAGGCCGAGGGGCTGCCGCTGTCGCTGGTGCGCGCCGCGGAGGCGACCACCCGTGCCGCGACCGCACCGGCCGGGCCGCCCGCCCCCGACACCGATCTCGCGGGGTCGCTGTTCCTCGCCGAGGCCGCGCTGACCGCGACCGGGGCGCCGGTGCCGGTCGGCCCGGACGCCGCCGAGCGGTTGCTCGAGGAGCTGCTCGCCCACGGGCTGGAGCCCGACGAGGTGGTCGCCGTGCTGCCGCATCTCCCGGTGCAGCCGGAGACGGCCGACACCGTCGCCGCGATCATCCGGGCCGCCGGCATCGGCTGATCCCTCAGAGCTGGGCGGCGACCAGGCTCTCCAGGGTCAGGTCCGGGTTGTTGTCCTTGAACACCCGCAGGCCCCACTTGTCGCTGAAGACCGCGATCAGCTCACCGTTGGACCGCTGCAGCACCTCCGCGCCGCGGGCGGTCGCGACCTTCGGGGCCGAGGCCTCGTCGGTGCGCAGGGCCAGGGAGTACGGCAGCCGGTCCAGCTCGATGGGCGCGTTGAACTCGTGCTCCATGCGGTGGACCGCGACCTCGAACTGCATCGGTCCCACCACCGCCAGCACGGGCGCCTGCTCCCCCCGGCGGTCCGAGCGCAGCACCTGGACGACGCCCTCGGAGTCCAGCTGCTCGATCCCGCGGCGGAACTGCTTGTGCTTGGCGGTGTCCTTGCCGCGGCAGACCGCGAAGTGCTCCGGCGCGAACGTGGTGAGCGGCGGGAACGTCACTGGGCGCTCGGCGTAGAGCGTGTCGCCCACCCCGAGGGCGGCGGCGTTCACCAGCCCGACGACGTCGCCGGGGTAGGCGCGGTCGATGCTCTCCCGCTCCCGGCCGAACACGTGCTGGGCGTACTTGGTGGCGAACGGCCGGCCGGTGCCCGCGTGCGTGACGACCATGCCGCGCTCGAAGACCCCGGAGCAGATGCGGATGAACGCCAGCCGGTCGCGGTGCGCGGTGTCCATGCCCGCCTGCACCTTGAACACGAAGGCGCTGAACGGGTCGGTCAGGGCGCGCGTGCCCCCGTCGGCGTCCGGCTGGGCGCCCGGCGGGGGAGCGAGACCGACCAGGGTGTCCAGCAGTGCCCCGACACCGAAGTTGGACACCGCCGAGGCGAACAGCACCGGCGTCGTGACGCCGTCCAGGAACAGCGACTGGTCGTGCTCGCCGCTGGTCTCGGCCAGCAGCGCCACCTCCTCGACCGCCTGCTGCCAGGCGTCGCCCTCGCGCTCGGCCGCGGCGTCGGCCGACAGGGTCTCCTCCGGCGCGATCGTGGCGCCGCCGGCGGTGCGGGTGAACCGGCGGTACGTGCCGTCGGAGCGATCGAGCACGCCGCGGAAGTCGCCGGCGATCCCGACCGGCCAGGTGAGCGGGGTCGGCGTCAGTCCGGTGCGGTCCTGGATCTCGTCCATGAGCTCGAGGGCGTCCTTGCCCGGGCGGTCCCACTTGTTGACGACGGTCAGTACCGGGATGCCGCGGTGCCGGCAGACCGCGAAGAGCTTCATCGTCTGGGCTTCCAGGCCCTTGGCGGCGTCGATCAGCATCACCGCGGCGTCGACGGCGGTGAGGACGCGGTAGGTGTCCTCGGAGAAGTCGGCGTGGCCCGGGGTGTCCAGCAGGTTGATGACGGCCTTGTCCTCACCGGGGCCGTACTCGAACTGGAGCGCCGCCGACGTGATGGAGATGCCGCGGTCGCGCTCCATGTCCATCCAGTCGGACACGGTGCCGCGTCGCCCGGCCTTGCCGTGGACGGCACCGGCCTGGCCGATCACCCGGGCGTGCAGGGCGAGCGCCTCGGTCAGCGTCGACTTGCCGGCGTCGGGATGGCTGATGACGGCGAAGGTGCGGCGCCGGGCGGCCTGTCGGACGACGTCCTTCGCGCTGGTGCCGGGGGTCGCCGTCTCGACGGAAGGGGCTGCGCTCACTGGTAGGACAGTAACCGTGCGCCGGGCGTCACTCCGCCGACGTGCGCAACCGCCGGTGAGCCGCCATCCGCACGGGGGCGTTGACCGCGCCGTAGCCGTCGTAACCGCCGAGCCGCTGCACGACCTCGAAGAACACGCGCGACCCGAGCACCTCGGTGAACAGCTGCAGGTAACCCCCCTGCCCGTCCTCGTCGTAGAAGAGGCCGCACTCGCGCATCGCGTCCAGGAGATCCGCGTCCAGGTCCAGCCGGGCCTCGAGGTCGTCGTGGTAGTTCACCGGGACGGCGAGCAGCGGCGCGCCCGCCGCGCGCAGGGCCCGGGCGGTGGCGACGAGGTCCGAGGTGACGAAGGCGATGTGCTGCGGCGCCGGGACGCCGGGCGCCCACTCGCCCCGGCGGAGCAGCGATACGCTGAGCGCCAGCCGGACGGCGCGGCCCGGGCCGGTCACGGCGCGGCTGCGCACCAGCCCGAAGGGCGCCGCGTACTCGGTGACGCTCTCCGGCTCCAGCCCCAGCACCGAGCGGTAGAACAGCCCCGCCCCGTCGAAGGAGTCGAACGGCTGGGTGAGCGCGACGTGGTCGACCGCGGTGATCCCCGCCCCCGATCCGGCGTCGGTCCCGGTGGGCAGGAAGTCGGCCGGCCAGCCGCCGGGCCCGGTGCGGGCGAAGAACACCTGGGTCCCGTCGGGGGCCTCGACCGCGGACAGGTCGGCCTCGGTGGCCCCTCGGGTGCGGGGGAGGACCGGTGCCCGGAAGGCCTCGGCCCGCGCCGCCGAACGGCCGGGGTCCGCGCTCTCCAGGGCGAGCGCGGCCACCTCGGCGTCCCCGGCGCCCGCCGGCCGGACGACGGAGGCATTGAGCAGCACCCGCGCCGCGCCCTGCTCCCACAGCTGCACCGGCTTGGAGCGGTGCTGGCCGGTGTGGGCGAAGCCGAGCGCGCCGAGGGCACCGGCGAGCTCCGGGCCGGACACCCCGTCGACGGCCAGCTCGGTGAAGGCGTAGCCGCTCAGCGCCGGCGCCGGCGGCGGTGCCGTCGTCCCCAGGTCGGGACGGCGCAGCGCCAGCGCCTCCTCCAGCCAGAGCAGCGACCGCATGGCGTCCACCGCGGCCCGGCCCGGCTCGGCCTGCCGGAAGACGTCGTTGAAGACCTCGAGCGACAGCGGGCCGGCGTAGCCGGCGGCGAGGACGTGCGCGAGGAAGCCCGCCAGGTCGAGGGCGCCCTGGCCGGGGAACAGCCGGTGGTGGCGGCTCCACTGGAGGACGTCCATGTCCAGCTGCGGGGCGTCGGCCAGCTGGAGGAAGAAGAGCTTCTCGGCGGGGACGGCGGCGAAGCCCGCGGGGTCCCCGTTGCGCGAGAGCACGTGGAAGCTGTCCAGGCAGAGGCCGAGAGCGGGGGAGTCCGCCCGCCGGACGGCGTCCCAGGACGCCTCCCAGGTGGCGACGTGCCGCCCCCAGGCCAGCGCCTCGTAGGCGATGCGCAGTCCCCGTTCGCCGGCCCGCGCGGCCGCCGCAGCCAGCTGTCCCGCGAGCCGGTCGGGATCGTCGACCGCGTCGGGCGCGACCGATGAGCAGACCAGCACGGTGTCGGTGCCGAGCTCGGCCATGACGTCGAACTTCCGGTCGGCCCGCCGGAGATTGCGCTCGAACCGCTCCGCATCGGTGGAGTCCAGGTCCCGGAAGGGCTGGTAGAGGTCGATCGACAGGCCGAGGTCCGCGCAGCGGGCGGCCAGCTCCTTCGGCGCCCACGGGGAGGCGATCAGGTCGGGCTCGAAGATCTCGATGCCGTCGAACCCGGCACCGGACGCGGCGGCGAGCTTGTCCTCCAGCGTGCCCGACAGGCACACCGTGGCGATGGTCCGCTGCACGTCAGACACGGGCGTCGGACTCCGGCGCGTCGACCAGGGTCGCGAAGTGACGGAGCATGCGGTCGGCGTCGGGTTCGATGCCGGTGAAGAGACGGAAGGCGTCCACGGCCTGGAACACGGCCATGCCGCCGCCGTCGAGGACCCGGCAGCCGAGATCCCGGGCGGCGCGGACCAGTGCGGTCTCCAGCGGCCGGTAGACGATGTCGGCGACCCAGAGATCCGGTCGCAGCACGTCGGCGGGCACCGGGAGCCCGGGGTGGGCGGCCATCCCCGTCGGGGTGGCGTGCGCGAGGCCGTCGGCCTCGGCGACCGCGGCCGCGATGTCGGCGGCCGCGCTCCCGACCGCGCGGCCCGCGCCGAACCGTTCCTCGAGCGACGCCGCCAACCCGGCCGCCCGCTCCGGGTCGAGGTCGAGCACGGTCAGCCGGGTGGTGCCCAGGGTGAGCAGCGCGTGAGCCACGGCGGAACCGGCACCGCCGGCGCCGAGGAGGACCACCCGATCGAGCCGGGCATCCGACAGGCCCCGGTCGAACGCGCGCGCGAAGCCCGACCAGTCGGTGTTGTGGCCCACCGCCCTGCCGTCGCCGAACACCACGGTGTTCACCGCGCCCAGTGCCTCGGCGTCGGGGGACAGCTCGTCCAGGTGGGGGAGGACCAGCTGCTTGCACGGGTGGGTGATGTTGAGGCCGTCGTAGCCGGCGAGCCGCGCCGCGGCGACGAGGTCCCCGACGGACTCGGGCGAGAGCTCGAGGCGGTCGAGGTCGAAGCGGCGGTAGAGGTAGCGGATGCCCAGCTCGTCGGCCTCGCGCTCGTGCATCGCCGGCGTCAGGGACGGCCCGATGCCCGCACCGACGAGGCCGGTGAGAAAGCTCTGCGAGGTGCGGCTCACGGGGGCCTCCGCCTGTGTACCAGTTGGTGAGTTAGCCCTCAGGGGACCACATTCCGACGGCCGGCGCCAGCCCCTCCGTCGGGTGGCCCGGGGTCCAGCCCGTACCCGCGGCGCCTAGGCTCGGCGTCGTCCGCCGAGCTGGAGGAGATCTGTGACCGCGCAGCCGTCCGAGTCCGGAACGCCCGCCGGGGCCGACGGCGGAGCCCTCGCGACGGTGGGCCCCGAGCGCACCCGGGACGCGGACCGCACACGCGCCGACATCCTGGCCGTCGCCACCCGTGAGTTCGCCGACCAGGGCTACGCCGGCGCACGGATCAACCTGATCGCGGACAAGACCAGCACCACGAAGCGGATGATCTATTACTACTTCGGGGGCAAGGAGCAGCTCTACATCGCCGTCCTCGAGCAGGCGTACAGCCTCATCCGCGGCCTCGAGCAGCAGCTGGACGTCGAGCACCTGGACCCGGTCGAGGCGATCCGCGAGCTCGCCGGGCTGACGTTCGACCACCACGAGTCCCATCCGGACTTCATCCGCCTGGTGAGCATCGAGAACATCCACCGCGCCCAGCACATCGCCCGGTCGAAGGTCCTCTCCGGCCTGGCCAATCCCGCGCTCGACGTCCTGGGCGCGATCCTCCGGCGCGGCTGGGCGGCCGGCGTCTTCCGGGAGGACGTGGACGCTCTCGACGTCCACCAGATCATCAGCGCGTTCTGCGTCTTCCGGACGGCGAACCGGCACACGTTCGGCGCGATCTTCGGGCGCGAACTGCTCGACCCGGGCCGTCGTGAGCACCAGCGCCGGATGCTGGGCGACCTCGTCGTGGAGTACCTGACCGCGCACTGACGCGTGCCGGGCGGTCGGCTTGACAAGGTGACGCCCATCACCTCACCATCTGGTACGTAACCAGTTGGTACATAAGCCACTGCAGTTGCCGCACCGCCGCTCCGCTGACCGCACCGACCACCGGCACGACCAGATCGCTGCCGCCGGTACTCCAGGAGACCTCCATGAGCACCACCACCGCCTCCGGCGGCACCGTCGAGGGCGTGCCGCGCAAGGCCGCGCTCGCCAGCTTCGTCGGCAGCATGCTCGAGTACTACGACTTCTTCATCTACGGCGCCGCTGCCGGCCTCGTCTTCCCGACCGTCTTCTTCGCCGACTCCGACCCGGCCACCGCGACGCTGCTCTCGCTGGCCACGTTCGGTGTCGCCTACGTGGCGCGGCCCATCGGCGCGGTCATCATCGGCCACTTCGGCGACAAGGTCGGCCGCAAGAAGATGCTCGTCCTGACCCTGCTGCTGATGGGCGCCTCGACGTTCCTGATCGGCGCGCTGCCGTCCTACGCCGCGATCGGGGTCGCCGCACCGGTCCTGCTGGTCGTCCTCCGGGTCATGCAGGGACTCTCGGCCGCGGGGGAGCAGAGCGGCGCCAACTCGCTGACGATGGAGCACGCCCCCGAAGGTCGGCGCGGCTTCTTCACGAGCTTCACGCTCAGCGGCACCCAGGCCGGACTCATCCTGGCCACCCTGGTGTTCATCCCCGTCGCGGCACTGCCGGACGAGCAGCTGTTCACCTGGGGCTGGCGGGTTCCCTTCTTCCTGTCCGTCATCGTCGTGGCGGTCGGCTACTGGGTGCGCCGGACGCTGCCCGAGACGGCGGAGTTCGAGAAGGTCGAGCAGTCCGAAGGCGTGGCCAAGCTCCCGGTCGCCGTCCTGTTCCGCGACCACTGGGCGAGCGTTCTGCGGGTGGTCCTGTGCGCGTTGGTCTCGGTGGTCAGCACCGTCGTCGCCACGTGGTCGCTCGCCTGGGCGACCAACGACCTGGGCCTGGAGCGGTCGACGTTCCTGTGGGTCATCGTCACCGCGAACGTCGTCGCCCTGGCCGCCATCCCGCTGTGGGCCAAGCTGTCGGACCGGATCGGTCGCCGGCCGGTGTTCGCTCTCGGGGCGCTCGGCTCCGCCGTCCTGGTGTTCCCGTTCCTCTGGGCCGTGCAGCAGGGGGACTGGCCGCTGATCTTACTCTTCGCGGTGCTGCTCTCCGGCGTCGTCTACTCCGCGGCGAACGGCGTCTGGCCGACGCTGTACGGCGAGATGTTCGACACCCGCGTGCGGTACTCCGGGATGGCGATCGGCACGCAGATCGGGTTCGCGCTCGGCGGCTTCTCACCGACGATCGCCGCGGCGATCGTCGGCGACGGCCCCAACGGCTGGTTGCCGGTGGCCATCCTGACCGCGGCCGCCGCCGGGGTGGCCGGGCTCTGCGCCCTCACCGCCCGGGAGACCGCGCACGTTCCGCTGCCCCTGCTGGGGACGCCGGCCGCCCGGGAGAGCAGCCGGGAAGCACTCCCGGTCTGACCTGGGTGCTGTTCAGACCTCGTCGACGGGGAAGGTGCGGGTCGGCGTCACGAACTCCTCCTGTGCGGCCACGAGGAGGATCTCCCGCGACCCGGCCTCCTCGGTCCGCCGCAGCAGGCCGAACACCGAGGCCGCGGCCCGGCCGAGCGCGTCGGCGGCCGAGCCGGTGTCCAGCCAGTGCGCGAGGAACAGCGCGGCGATGGCGTCGCCGGCGCCGTTGACCGACACGTCCAGCCGGGGCGTGCGCACGCGGACGTGCCGGCCGCCCTCGGACGCCAGCAGGTCGACGCAGTCGTCCGGGGTGTCGTCGGTGACCAGCGACGTCGTCAGGACCACCCGGGGGCCGAGCGCCTGCACGGCCGCGACCGCGTCCTTGACCGCGTCGAGCGACGTCGTCGTCGTCCCGGACAGCAGGTCGAGCTCGAAGTGGTTGGGCGTGACGAGGTCGGCGGCTGGCACCGCGACCTCGCGCATGAACTCCTCGATGCCCGGCCGCACGAAGACGCCGCGCCCGACGTCGCCGATCACCGGGTCGCAGCAGTACACGGCGTCGGGGTTGGCGGCACGCACCGTCGCGACCGTCCCGACGACGGCGTGCCCGATGTCGGCCGACCCGAGGTACCCCGACAGGACGGCGTCGCAGCGGCCGAGCACGCCGCGGTCGGAGATGCCCTGGACGACCTCCTCGACGGCCTGCCCGTCGAACACCCGCCCGGTCCACTCGCCGTAGCCGGTGTGGTTGGAGAACTGCACCGTGTGCACCGGCCACACCTCGACGCCGAGCCGCTGCAGCGGGAAGACCGCCGACGAGTTGCCCACGTGCCCGTAGGCGACGTGGGACTGGATCGAGAGAACGTTCACCACGGGGACAGACGGTCGCACACGCGCCCCGGGCGAGGCGGGATCAGGTCACGGCGAGCTCGCGGTCGAAGGCGTCGAGCTGGCCGGCGTCGGTGCGCCGGATCGCCGCCCGGATCGCCGGCCCGGCCAGTGACCACGCCCCCCGGGTGGCGACGTCGGCGACGAGGGTCACCCGGCTGCCGGGCCCGGCCGGCTCGACGGCGTAGGTGTAGTCGGCGGTCACCCCGCCCTGCCGCGAGCGGAGCGTGACCGACCGGCCGGGGTCGAGGGCGGCGATCTCACTGACCCGCTCCTTGCCGCGGGCGGTGAACCGCAGCGTCGTCCCGACGGCGGTGGCGCCGTCCGCGAGGATCGCGTCGACGCCGAGCCACGGGGCCGCCCGGTCCCAGTCGGTCAGCCGGGCCCACACCTGATCCACGGGACGGTCGATGTCGCGGGTGACGGCGAATGCTCGGCTCATGGGCGCAGGATCGCGGCCGGGTGCGGGACGCGTCTTGGACGAACTTCACCTCTCGGGCACGAAACCCGGGGCCGGGTCGTCGGGGTCCAGGAACTGCCGCTGCGCGGCGACGTAGGCCGACGGCGGGACGCCGGTGTGCCGGGTGACGTCCCGGACCAGGTGCGCCTGGTCGTACCAGCCCAGGTCCGCGGCCAGGCGGGTCCAGGCCACCCGGTCCTGGACGTCGATCTGCTCCAGCAGGCGGCGGACGCGGAGCACCCGGGCCAGCGTCCGGGGGCCGAGGCCGACGACCCGGGTGAACTCCCGGTCGAGGTGGCCGTGGGAGATCCCGAGCTCGGCGGCCAGTTCGGCGATGGACCGGGCCGGCTCGGCCTCCAGGGCGGCGACGGCCACGGCGCAGCGCGGCAGTCCCCGGACGGTCTCGTCGAGGCCGGAGAGCAGGACGGCCTCCGTGCGGTCGAGCATCGAGTCGGGATCACCGCTGCCGGCGAGGAGCTCCGCCCGCAGTCCGGGTGCGGCGCGCCACGCCGTCCCGAGGTCCACCACGCGGCCGCGCAGCGGAGCGGGGTCGACGCCGAACACCGCCCGGCAGCCGACCGGCGTGGTGACCACGCCGACGCAGTCGGTCCGCCCGGTCGGCTCGTTGACCAGTGGCCGGTCGTGCGGGCCGATCAGGAAGCCGGTCGAGGCGAGGAACGCGGGCCCGTCCGCGGGGGTCTGCCGGATGGGCGGCCCGAGGACGATGCCGGCGACCGTGGAGCCGGTGGGGGCGATCCGCTCCCGGACGTAGGGGATCTGGCCCCGGGCGTGCCACACCGACTCGACGTAGCGCGCGAGCGGGCCCGCCGGGGTGCGCTGGGTGAACTCGAAGTCCACCCGGGGAGCCTAGGGTGCCGCCGGTCCTGTGACGCCCCGGTGACGCTCGGCTCGTTAGACCTCGGCCATGACGACCCTGGCCACCTACGTCGAGACGCCCACGCCCCGCAGGGCCATAGACGGCACCGACGAATCCCTTCCCGCCGACCTGACCGTCGCGTTCGGCACGGCCGAGGCCCCGGTCGCGGGCTCCGTCCCGCTGCACGACTTCCTCAAGACGGCGGGGATGCTCACCCACGCCGAGCGCGTGCTCATCGTCGACCAGGCGCTGCTGATGCTCGAGGGCAACTACGTGCACCTGCCGCTGAAGTCGGCGATGCACGCCGTCAACCCGGTCCAGCGGCTCCGCCTGCTGCGCGCCCGGCTGCTGCGCCAGACCGGCGAGACCATGGATCCCGAGCGGGTCTTCCACATGGAGATGTCGGGGATCTTCCACTCGGTCCGCGACCTGCACACCAACTACCTGCTGCCCGCGCCGTTCGCCGGAATGATCGCCTACCTGCCCTTCCAGGTGGAGCGCTTCACCGACGACGGCGACGAGAGGTACATCGTCACCCGGGTCGCGCAGGGCACGTCGGTGCCCCCGTTCGGCGTGGGCGTGGAGATCACGCACTGGAACGGCATGCCGATCAAGCGGGCGGTGGCGGTGAACGCCGACCGATTCGCCGGTAGCAACATGGCCGCCCGGCTGGCCCGCGGGGTCGACTCACTGACCATCCGCTCGCTGCGCATGCACCTGCCGCCGGACGAGGAGTGGGTGACCGTCAGCTACCTGGACCCGGCCGGCGTCCGCCGGGAGCTGCGCGAGCCGTGGCTCGTGGCCGCCAACGCGCCGACGTTGACCGACACGGACGCCGTCACCACGGCCGCGGCCTCGATGGGGCTGGACCTGCACGCCGACGAGACCGGCCGCGCCCGCGCGCTGCTCTACGCGCCGCGGGCCGTCGAGCAGACCTTCGGCAACCTGGCGGTCGAGCTGTCCGCGGAACCGGCCGCCGCCGGCGCCGAGGTCCCCTCGACGATGCCCCTGGTCTTCCGGGCCCGCAGCGTCGTGACCGCCGCGGGCACGTACGGCCACCTGCGGATCTTCACCTTCAGCGTCCAGGACCCGGCCGCCTTCGTCGCGGAGTTCGTCCGGCTCGTGGAGCTGCTGCCGCAAGAGGGCCTGATCCTCGACGTGCGCGGCAACGGCGGGGGCCACATCCACGCCAGCGAGTTCACCCTGCAGACCCTGACGCCGCGGCGGATCACCCCGGAGCCGGTGCAGTTCAGCTGCACGCCGCTGAACCTGGAGATCTGCCGGCGGCACAAGGACAACCCGACCCGCCAGATCGACCTCGGCCCCTGGTTCCCCTCGATGGACCAGGCGGTGGAAACCGGGGCGATCTACTCGTCGGCGTTCCCGATCACCCCCGAGAAGGGCGCCAACAGCATCGGCCAGCGCTACTTCGGGCCCGTCGTCCTGATCACCGACGCCCGCTGCTACTCGGCGACGGACATCTTCGCCGCGGGCTTCCAGGACCACGAGATCGGCCCGGTCCTGGGCGTGGACGACAACACCGGAGCGGGCGGGGCCAACGTCTGGACCCACGGGCTGCTCAAGGCGCTGCGGGACCTGCCGCCGGACGCCGAGACGCCCTACGCCGCGCTGCCCCGGCAGGCCGACATGCGGGTGTCGATCCGCCGCACGCTGCGCGTCGGGAAGCTCGCGGGTACCCCGGTGGAGGACCTAGGACCTCGGGGTCCGCTCCGACGTCCGGCACGAGATGACCCGTCGCGACGTGCTGGAGAACAACGTCGACCTGCTCGACGCGGCCGGCGCACTCCTGGCCGGCCGCCCGGTCCGCCGGCTGCGGCTCACCCCGTCGCTGGCCGGCGGGACGCTGACGCTGCAGCTGACCACGGGCGGGATGGACCGGATCGACGTCTACGTGGACGGTCGGCCGCGCGGGAGCAGTGACGTGGCCGACGGCGCCATGACGCTCACCTTCCCCGGGGTCGGCGCCGCGACCACGGTCCAGGTGCAGGGGTTCGCCGCGGGGGAGCTGGTGGCCGCGCGCACGCAACCGCTCTGACCCTCCGAGTTCTGCCATCCTGCCGTCACTCCACGGGGAAGGCGGTGCGGTGGCGAGTCCAGGGACTCCGACGGCGTTCCGTGCGCCGGACGCCGGCCCGGAGACGCCGGCCGCCGGGCTGACCGCTGCGGGCGTCGCGGAGCGGGTGGCGCTCGGCCGCACGAACGCCACGTCGCTGCGCACCAGCCGCACCGTCGGCGAGATCGTGCGGGCGAACGTCTTCACCGTCTTCAACGCCGTACTGCTCACCCTGTTCGCCGTGGTCCTGGCGACCGGGCGGTGGCAGAACGGGCTGTTCGTCGGGGTAGTCGTCGCCAACGCCGCGATCGGCATCGTGCAGGAGCTGCGCGCCAAGCGGACGCTCGACCGGCTGGCAGTGCTGAACGCACCCCGGGCCCGGGTGGTGCGCGACGGGGTGGAGGAGGAGATACCGATCGCCGACGTCGTCCTCGACGACCTGCTCGCGCTCGCCGCCGGCGACCAGGTGCCCGCCGACGGCGTCGTCCGGACGACGACCGGGCTCGCGGTGGACGAGTCGCTGCTCACCGGCGAGGCCGATGCCGTCGTCAAGCAGCCCGGCGACGCGGTGTGGTCCGGCGCCATCGTGGTGTCGGGCCGCGGGCGGGCCCAGACCACGGCGGTGGGGGAGAACTCCTACGCGGCCCGGCTCTCCACCGAGGCCCGCCGGTTCGCCACCACCTACTCCGAGCTCGTCGCCGGCACCAACCGCCTGATGCGGTGGATCGCCGTCATGCTCGCCGTCGTCGGCCCGGCGGTGCTGTGGAGCCAGTTCCAGACGGACGAGAACGCCGACTGGCGCGAGGCGGTCACCGGAACGGTCGCGGCGCTGGTCGGGATGGTCCCGGAAGGGCTGGTCCTCCTGACCACCTTGGCCTTCGTGGTGGCGACCGTGGGCCTGGCCCGGCGGCAGGTCCTGGTGCAGGAGCTGCCCGCGGTCGAGGGGCTGGCCCGGGTCGACGTGGTCTGCCTGGACAAGACCGGCACGCTCACCCACGGCGACGTCCGGTTCGACCGGCTCGAGCCGCTCGACTCGGTGGACCCGGCGCCCGCTCGGAGCGCCCTGGGCCTGCTGGCCGCCGCGGACGCGTCCAACGCGACGGCCGCGGCGCTGTCCGCCGCCTTTCCTCCGCCGGACGGCGCCCCGGCGCAGACCGTTCCGTTCTCGTCGGCCCGCAAGTGGTCGGCGGTGCGCACCGCCGGCGCGGTCACCTGGGTGCTCGGTGCGCCGGAGATGGTCCTCCCGGCCCCGGTGGGCGAGGAGCAGACCGCCGCGCGTGCCCGGTCCGACGAGCTCGCCGCCGAGGGCCGCCGGGTGCTGCTGATGGCGCGGTCGGCCGCCGCACCGGGGGTCGACGGCGAC
This sequence comes from Blastococcus sp. CT_GayMR16, assembly GCF_004570875.1. GTDB lineage: Bacteria > Actinomycetota > Actinomycetes > Mycobacteriales > Geodermatophilaceae > Blastococcus_B. The sequence goes on from NZ_SPQK01000006.1 coordinate 64,237, forward strand.
GGCGACGCCGTGCTCCCCGGCGACCTGGTCCCGGTCAGCCTGGTGCTGCTGGCCGAGCGGATCCGGGCGGACGCCGCCGAGGTGCTGCGCTACTTCACCGAGGAGGGCGTGACGCTGAAGGTCATCTCCGGTGACAACCCCCGCACGGTCGGCGTGGTCGCCGCCGCCGTGGGCGTCCCCGGGGTGACCGGCGCCGGCGACGCCGTCGATGCGCGGACCCTGCCCGAGGACCCGGACGCCCTCGCCGCAACGATGGAGGCCGGCAGCGTCTTCGGGCGGGTCACCCCGCACCAGAAGCGGGCGATGGTGCGGGCTCTGCAGCGGAGCGGGCACGTGGTGGCGATGACCGGTGACGGCGTCAACGACGCCCTCGCGCTCAAGGACGCCGACATCGGGGTGGCCATGGGCAACGGCTCGGCGGCGACGCGGGCGGTGGCCCAGCTCGTCCTGCTCGACGGCCGCTTCGCCCACCTGCCCGACGCGGTCGCGGAGGGCCGGCGGGTCATCGCCAACATCGAGCGCGCCGCGAACCTCTTCCTGGTCAAGAACATCTACTCGCTGGTGCTCGCGGTCATCACCGTGGCCGCGGTCTCGGCCTATCCGCTCGAGCCGATCCAGCTCACCCTGATCTCCACCGTCACGATCGGCGTGCCGGGTTTCTTCCTCGCGCTCGGCCCGAACCGCCGGCGCTACCTGCCGGGGTTCCTGCACCGGGTGCTGCGCTTCTCCGTGCCGGCCGGGCTGATCACCGGGGCGGGGGCGTACGCGGGCTACGCCGCGTCCCGCTACCTCTACCCGGACGCCGGGGTCGCGGGCGCCCGGACGACCGCGACCGTCGTCGTCCTGATCGTGGCCCTCTGGACGCTGGTGATCCTCGCCCGGCCCCTCGTCGCCTGGAAGGTGGCCCTGATCGCCACGATGGCTGGGATCGCGGCGGCCGTCGTGGCGATCCCGGCGCTCGGCGAGACGATCGTCCTGCTGCAGGTCACGCCCGAGGCGCTGCTGACCGCGGGGGTCGTCGGCGCGGTGGGCGCGGCACTGGTCGAGGTCTCCTCGAGGGTCTTCAGCGCATCCCCGGCAGCGACCAGGACGAGGTCTGCGCCAGCGCGCTGATCGCGGCGGCCCCGAGCGCGTCCACCTCCCCGGCGAGCAGGCGCAGCGGCACCGGAGCCGGGGCATGCAGGAGCCCCAGCAGGCGGCCGGTGGCCAGCTCGACCCGGGTCGTGCCGGGCAGCTCCGGGTCGTCGGCCGGGGCGGTCGGCCCCCAGGGCTCGCCGAGCTCGTCGCAGAGTGCCGGCAGCCGGCGCAGCAGCTCCGCGCAACCGGCGGCCAGCCGCCACCAGCGGCCGGCGTCCACCCCGGCGCTCGCGGCTGTCGCCGCCGACCAGCGCAGGAGGTGGACGACGTCGTGCCACACCACGTCGGAGACCACGCACGTCATCGCCGAGCAGTGCGGTGGACGCCGGGCGAGCACGAGGCGGTGCGCGCCGTCGGGGTCGAAGAGCCGCTGCCGCAGGTCGTCGTCCATGAGCCCACGCTGCGCCCGCAGCCCGGCAGGGGACTGGACGCCGGCTGGCAGTCGGCTGTCGAGACGGCGTCGGGAAGGATGCGGGTCGTGATCAGGGACGCGGCTGCCGCCGACGCCGGACGCTGCGCGGAGATCTACGCGCCGTACGTGCGCGACACCGCGATCTCCTTCGAGAGCGAGCCGCCCTCGACCGAGGAGATGGCCCGGCGGATCGCCGAGGCGCAGCGCGCCCATGCCTGGCTGGTCCTCGAGGACGACGGGAACGTCGTGGGGTACGCCTACGGCGGGCCGTTCATGTCCCGCGCCGCGTACCAGTGGGCGACGACGGTCAGCGTCTACCTCGCGGCCGGCCGCCGACGGACCGGGGCGGGGCGGGCGCTGTACGAGGCGCTGTTCGACCGCCTCACCACCCGTGGGCACCGCACGGCGCTGGCCGGGATCGCGCTGCCTAACGACGCCAGTGTCGGACTGCACCGCGCCCTGGGCTTCGAGCCGGTCGGCACGTACCGGCGGGTGGGCTGGAAGCACGGCCGGTGGCACGACGTCGCCTGGTACCGGCGGGCCCTCGGCGACGACGACGGGCCGCCGGTCCCGCTGCGCTGAGCTCCACACGTCTGCATCGGTCGACCCGTCCTGGACGAGGAATTGCCGAGCGAGCCTGCGCCTATGTATTTCCACCGGCCTGTCCCATAACGGCCCACTTAGGGACAGCTACGCCTCATCCGTCTCGCGCGGTGGGAGCGGCGGGTGAGGGACTGTGGCCCTTAGCCCGGCGGGTACCGGAACATGGCCTTCAGGCCGGTCGCAACAGACGTCAAACCCGCTGTGCCTGGGGCACTCAACTTCCCCACCGGTCGGGCAGTAGTACACGTCCGGGCAGCCGCAGTCGTAGACAACCCCGTCCCAAGCGGAGGCGATGACCTCCGGTGTCGTGCTCACCGGGTGACGGTATCGGGCAAACGGCTCGGCCTCGATGTACGTCTCAGCCCTACCGATGCCCATAACGGCCCATTTAGGGCGACCTGATCGGGTCGGATCAGGCGACGTCGTCTTCGCGGCCATACTCACCTCCGTGGGCCGAGACCAGGGGGACGCAGAACGAGGCATGAGCCGGGCGGATGCCGATTCGCTTGCTTCGGCGGTGCGTAACGCCGTCCCCGAAGCGCACGTTGCGATACAACCTGACACCGGCCATTGGCTGGTCCAGGTGGAAACTTCCTCTGCTGGCGCCTTCACCCTCTACGACGAGGACGACTGGCGATGGCTGCAGCCTCAGATCGTTCAGGGCATACAACGGTGACCGGTGCAGAAAACCTGTCGATCCCCAGGCTTCGGACACGTTTCTGAAGCCGCCTTGTGTCCCAGAGCGGACCACTTAGGGCCACTCTGCTTGCGCTTTCAGGAGTCCGAGTCGCTCTCGTTGATGCCATAGCCGCGGCCCAGAGGATTCGGCTTCCATCGCGGCGACGAGAACTCGTCGGCTGGACGTGATGGTTCGCCCGGCAGGCGCCCGGCCGATGCATCTCGCGCAGCCACGGACTTGGGTGGGTGAACGTAGCCCGGGGGAAGTGGGTACCACCGGCTCCAGCCAAAATCGTGCCCCCGCCGAAGAAATGCCTGCCCGGGCCGCTCTTCAGCGAATGAGAGGTCTTCGCCTGCAAGCTTCTTGGCGTCGATCTCTGAACTGTTGCGCTTGAAGAAGCCAGCCTGTTGGAAGGTCGCGCGAGCCTGCTCCGGCGAAGTTGCGAAGAGGACGACCTGGCTCTGCCATGTTTGGGCCATTGCGTCGTCGACCGTGAGTCCGTAGACCCGACTTGCCGGGATAGCGGCATCCCGCTCAAGGCGACGAGCGCGCACGTCTGCGCGGCTCGGCTTGTTCGACTTGGGCACGAGGCGATCGTAGGAGAGCCCGCGTGCGGCCAACGCCGACCTGACTTGGCGCGTCTGTGTCTCGGTGTCCCTGGAGCCGCCCTCTGTCCCATAGCGGCCCATTTAGACATCCCACGGTGCTAACTCGTCAAGCGGCGGCGAGTTCGCCGGTTCCGGTGTGCCAGGCGGTCGCCTCGTCGTAACGGCTGTGGTGGCGTAGGCAGCCGTGCAGGATGCCCACCAACCGGTTGGCCAGGGCGCGCAGCGCCTGGTGATGGGTGGCTCCCCGGGCGCGCTGTCGGTCGTAGTAGTCCCGGGCTCCGGGTGAGACGCCGAGCGCGGTGAAGGCCTGGAGGTAGAGGGCGTCGGCGAGCCGACGGTTGCGGGCAAAGCGCGCCAGAACAACCCGTCGGGTGCCCGAGGCGCGGGTAATCGGCGCCATTCCGGAATAGTTCTTGCGCGCCTTCGGATCGGCGTAGCGGTGCGGGTCGTCTCCGAACTCGGCCAGCACCCGGGCGCCCAGAATCGGCCCGAGCCCGGGCTGGCTCAGGTAGATCTCAGCGTCCGGGTGCCGGCCAAAACCCGCCTCCACCTCCGCCCGCAGCACCTCGGTCTGGGTCACCAGCTCGGTGATAACCGCGACCAGCGCGCGCACCGCGGCTGCGTAGGCGCCGACTACGCCGGGGTGCGCCTCGAGTTGCGGAGCCCGCAGTGCGGCCTGGATGTTCTCGGCGGTGGCCTGCAGGTTGCGCTGCCGGCCGGCCGGCCCGCCGCAGCGCCGCGGCGATCTTGCTGCGGGAGAGCCGGCGACCGGCCTCCGGTAAGGGCGCGACCGCCAGGATGGCCAGCGCGTCCCGGCCGGCCAGTTCGTCGCCGAAGGCGGCCAGCGCGGCCGGATAGAACTCGCGCAGCATCGAGCGCAGCGCGTTGGTCTGCCGCTGCCGGGACCAGATCATCGACTGGTGGGTGCGGGTAAGCACCTTGATGTGCGCGCCCAGCGCGGAGTCCCCGGCCACCGGGCGGTGATGCGCCCGATCCAGGCGGACCAGCTCGGCCAGCACATGCGCGTCACCAGGATCGCTCTTGGCCCCGGAGGTGCCGTGCCGTTCCCGGTAGCGGGCGACCTGCAGCGGATTGATCGCGTAGACGATGTAGCCGGCGGCGATCAGCGCCTGCACCCACGGCCCCCGGTCGGTCTCGATCCCGATGACCACCTGCTCTGGTTCGGCGTCGTCCTCGAGGTGCTCGGCGATCAGCGCATGCAGTGCCGCCAGACCATCGGCCCCCTCGGGAAGCCGGCGGCGGGCCAGCCTGCGACCGTCGTCGTCGACGAGCTCAATGTCGTGATGGGCCTCGGCCCAGTCGTTTCCGATGAACAACACCCCAGCGGCCTCCTCCGGTTCGCATCCGTCCGTCCGAACCCTGGAGGAGAAGACCGTGGCGACCTTATGGATCAGTGCTCGAGGCACGCCATCCCACCAGCCATCCGCTTCTCCTCGCTCACCGGCGGGTGCACGGTCTAAATGTGGGCCTCGACGTTCGGGCCCGGGACGCGGAGTGCTCACCCGCCGACGGCCCGGACACCCGGATCCTGCTGGAGATCGACCGGATGCGGTCCCATTAGGGACAGGCGCGCCTCAGTTCAGTCGGGCAGACGCTATGCCCCTCAGGAGGGAGATCGTCGCGGCGTCGGTCTGAACGCCTCCCACTCCCGGGTGCCGCGAGTACTGGTCGGGAAGATCGACAAGGCCCAGCGCTCGATCAGCCGCTGCCGCAGCGGCCTCGGAGTCGCCCAGCATCCTTGCGGCCTTGGCGCAAGCCAACTCATACCGGAAAAGGCTGTCGTAGAAGGCGGTGATGCCGAACATGACCTGTTCGTCCTCGCTCATCTGGACCAGCACCGTCGATGCCTCCTCCGGCCGCTGCAACTCCAGCAGTACCTCAGCCAGAGATACGTGCAGGATGTCCGATCGAACGTTGCTCGGCGGCAAGGACCGGAGGTGTCGGTAGCGCATCTCGGCCTCTTCGAACCGCCCCTGCGCCCGTGCTATGTCGCCGAGGTGCTCAAGCGCCCTCCGCTCCTCGAAGTCGTCGGGATGCTCGGTTAGCAAGCGTTCGTACAGGGCTGTTGCCTCATCGAGCAGCCCGGCTTGAGCCAGAGTGAAGGCCTTAATCCTTATGTAGGAGGAACGCGACTGTCTGGCTCTACTCAGACGCTGCTCAAAGTCCGCTCGCGCATCCGCGTCCCAGTCCGGGTTTCGATACCAGTCACTCACGTGCCAAGTGTCCCTGAAGCCGCCTTCAGGGACGTGCCTGCGACGATGGCTGATCGACCGATGCGCGGCGGGCGGGATGGATGGGGGCGCACCGTCGCCTGAGGCGGCTCGCTCATAGGCCTCTCCAAGGGCTGCTGAACTGGTACGCGGCCGGTCGGCGCCACCCCTCCGTCGGGTGGCACCGCCCGGCCGCGAGTCAGGGTGTGCCGGTCGTCGGCAGTCCGGCGGCGGACCAGGCGAGGAAGCCGCCGACCACGTCGGTGGCCCGATGCAGGCCGAGCGACCGCAGCGCGTCGGCGGCAAGGCTGGACGTGTAGCCCTCCGAGCACAGCACGATCACGTCGACGTCGTAGCCGGTCGCCTCGGGCAGCCGTGCATCGCTGGCCGGGTCGAAACGCCACTCCAGGACGTTGCGCTCGATGATCAGCGACCCAGGCACCTCGCCCTCACGCTGCCGCTGGGCGGCCGGGCGGATGTCGACCAGGTACGCGCCGTCCAATATGCGGGCGGCGGCCTCCTCCGGGGTCACCCGGACGATGCGGGCGCGGGCCTCGGCCAGCAGGTCGTCGACCGTTTGGGCCCCGCGGGGCCGGTCGAGGGTGGGGGCGCTCACCAGTCCACCCCCGCCCGCTCGGTGCCGGTGCGGACGAGGGCAGCCCCGTCGATGCGGTACGTGTTCATCCAGGACAGCCCCGGCGTGTAGACGTGCACGCTGATCGCCGGCTCGGCCTGGGCGTTCGTCACCTGGTGGACGTAGTGCGGGCCGAAGTGCCGCACCCGCCCGGCGGTCAGCTCCGAGCTGGAGTCGTGGACGTCGCTGCGGCCCGCGGCCACCACCCGTTCGGTCAGGGTTCCCCGCACGACGGTGAACGCGCCAGCCGACGTGCCGTGGTCGTGCAGGGGCGTCCCCTGGTCGGGCAGCCAGGAGAGCAGCCAGACCTGTGCGCCGGCCAGATCGGCGTGCAGGGACGGGTCGAGGACGTCGGCGGCGTCGTCGGCGGGCAGCAGGTGCGTCCACCGGCTCGAGGGCCGGTACTCGACGAGGTCGAGCCAGCGTGGGGCAGCGGCGGCCAGGGCTGCCACCAGCCCGGCGGCGCCGGTGCGGCGGACCGTGGCGTCGGTGGGGGCGTGGAGCACGGACGAGGACAGGAGGGTGCTGGTCATGGGGAGATCCCGGGGTGTGCGGCGCGTCGACCGACCCGAGCGGGCGGGACGCGGAGAGGAGGGGTGGCTGCGGGGTCGGTCAGCAGACCGGACAGAGCGCGCTGCTGACCCGTCCGAGGTCGACAGCGGCCCGTCGGTAGAGCTCGGACGCGGCAGCCATGTGCTGATGTGATCAGGACGAACATATCTGTGTCAAGTTCATCGGATTGGTAGGGTTTTCGTGTCGCGACGCCGGACCACCCGGGGACGGCGCTGAAACGAGGGGTGGGTGAACGCGGTGCAACGGCTGCGGTCCGACCTCGAGGGCTTCTGGCCCAGCCGACGCCTCGACGCCTTCGACGGACTCTGTCCGCAGGCCGCTGCGTCGTCCGCCCGCCAGTAGTCCCCACTCACCCTCTGCTCAGGAGCTCCCGTGTCCGTCACCGACGAACTGCTCGCCAACAACGCCAGGTATGCCGAGTCCTTCACCGGACCGCTGCCGCTTCCGCCGTCCCGCCACATCGCCGTCCTGGCCTGCATGGACGCTCGCCTCGACGTGTACCGCGCCCTTGGCCTCGCCGAGGGGGAGGCGCACGTGATCCGCAACGCCGGGGGCGTCGTCACCGACGACGAGATCCGGTCGTGGCCATCAGCCAGCGGCTGCTCGGCACGACCGAGATCGTGCTGATCCACCACACCGACTGCGGGATGCTCACCTTCACCGACGAGGAGTTCCGCTCCTCGATCGAGCAGGACGTCGGCCACCGCCCGCACTGGCACTCGGAGGCGTTCCCCGAGCTCGAGGCCGACGTGCGGGCCTCCCGCCAGCGGATCCTGGACAGCCCGTACATCCCCGAGAAGAGCAGCGTCCGGGGCTTCATCTTCGACGTGGCGACGGGCCGGCTCACCGAGGTCTCCTGAACCGCGGTGCCTGAGCGCGCGGCCTCCCGGCTCAGTCCGGGAGGCCGCCGCGCCTGACCAGCTGCTCCACGATCACGTTGCGCTGGATCTCGTTGGTGCCCTCGCCGACGATCATCAGCGGCGCGTCCCGGAAGTAGCGCTCGACGTCGAAGTCCGTGGAGTAGCCGTATCCGCCGTGCACGCGCACCGCGTCCAGCGCGATCTGCATGGCGGCCTCGGACGCGAACAGCTTGGCCATGCCGGCCTCGAGGTCGGCGCGGACGCCGCTGTCGACCCGCTCCGCGGCGAGCAGGACGAGCTGGCGGGCGGCGGTGAGCCGCGTCGCCATGTCGGCCAGGTAGTTGCCCACCGACTGGTGCTGCCAGATCGGCTTGCCGAAGCTCTCCCGCTCCTGGGCGTAGCGCAGCGCGTCCTCGAACGCGGCCCGCCCGACGCCGACCGCCCGGCTCGCGACCTGGATCCGCCCGAGCTCGAGGCCGCGCATCATCTGCGCGAACCCCGCACCCGGCTCGCCCCCGAGGACGGCGTCCTTCGGGGCGCGGTAGCCGTCGAAGACGACCTCGCAGCTCTCCACGCCCTTGTATCCGAGCTTCGGCAGGTCCCGCTCGACGGTGAGGCCCGGGCCCTTCTCGGCCAGCAGGATGCTCATGCCCCGGTGCGGCGGGTCGGCCCGCGGATCGGTGCGGCACAGCAGCGCGATCAGCCCGGCCCGGCGGGCGTTGCTGATCCAGGTCTTCGACCCGTCGACCACCCACTCGTCGCCGTCGGCGCGCGCGATGGTGCGCATGGCCTGGAGGTCGGAACCACCGCCGGGCTCGGTCAGCGCCATCGTGGCCCGCAGCTCGCCGGTGGCCAGCCGCGGCAGGTATCGCTCCCGCTGGTCCTCGGTCCCGAACGTGGCGAGCAGCGAGCAGACGACGCTGTGCCCGCCCATCGACCCGGCCAGGCTCATCCAGCCGCGCGCGAGCTCCTCGGTGACCAGGGCGAAGCAGGCGGTGGAGACCTGCACGTCGCCGTACGGCGGGGGCACCACCAGCCCGAAGACGCCGAGGGCCTTCATCTGCTCGATGAGCGCCTCGGGATAGGTGTTGGCGTGTTCGAGCTCGCGGACGACGGGCCGGACCTCGTCGTCGACGAACTCGCGGACCAGCGCGACGATCGCGCGCTCCTCGACCGACAGCTGCGAGGTGCTCACCGGACTGATCCTGACAGTCCGTCGACGGGCCGGCTCTCCGTGCCGTCTAGGGTCCCCTCCGTGCAGCCGCCGACCGGCCCGTTGACCGGGATCCGCATCGTCGAACTGGCAGGGCTCGGACCTGCTCCCTACGCCTGCATGCTGCTGGCCGAACTGGGCGCCGACGTCGTCCGGGTGGGCCGTCCCGACGGGCGGGGCCACCTGATCAGCCCCGAGGTCGACAACCTCAACCGCAGCCGGCCGAGCATCGCCGTCGACCTGAAGCGCGCCGACGGCCGGGAGGTCCTCCTCCGCCTGCTCGACCGGGCCGACGTGCTGGTCGAGGGCAACCGGCCGGGAGTGCTGGAGCGGTTGGGCCTCGGTCCCGACGAGGTGCTCGACCGCAATCCGCGGCTGGTCTACGCGCGGATGACCGGCTGGGGGCAGGACGGCCCGATGGCCGCCCGCGCCGGCCACGACATCAACTACCTGAGCCTCACCGGCGCCCTGCACGCGATCGGGACGGCGGACAAGCCGGTGGCGCCGCTGAACATCGGCGCCGACTTCGGCGGCGGGTCGATGTTCCTCGTCGTCGGCGTCCTCGCCGCCCTGCTCGAGCGGGGGACCAGCGGCCGCGGCCAGGTCGTCGACGCCGCGATGGTCGACGGCGCCAGCTCCCTGGTCACGATGATCTACGGGATGCTCGGCGCCGGCCTGTGGCAGGACCGGCGCGCGGGCAACCTCCTCGACGGCGGGGCGCCGTTCTACGACACCTACGCCTGCGCCGACGGCGGGCACGTCGCCGTCGGCGCGCTGGAGCCGCAGTTCTACGCCGCCCTGCTCGAGGGCACCGGCCTGACCGGGAAGCTGCCCGGCGGGCAGTACGACGTCGCCCGCTGGTCCGAGCACCGCAGCCGGTTCGCCGAGGTGTTCGCCTCGCGGACCCGGGACGAGTGGGCCGCCACCTTCACCGGCACCGACGCCTGCGTCACCCCCGTGCTGAGCCTCTCGGAGGCCCCGGCCGACCCGCACCTCGCGGCGCGCGGGACGTTCGTCACCGACGGCGGGGTGACCCAGCCCGGCCCCGCACCGCGGTTCTCGCGCACGCCCGGCGCCGTCCGCGGGAGCCAGCGGCTGCCCGGCGCGGACACCCGTGAGGTGCTCGCGGAGTGGGGCTTCGCCGACGACGAGGTGGGGAAGCTCCTGGCCGACGGCGCCGTCGCCGAGGCGGCGCCGGAGGACTGACTGCGAGAGGGTGGACCGATGGCGGACGAGGTACTGGTGGAGCGGCGCGACGGCGTCCAGGTCATCACGATCAACCGGCCGGGGGCGAAGAACGCACTCGACCGTGCGGTGGCCGAGGGGGTCGCCGCCGCCGTCGACGAGCTCGACGCCGACGACGACCTGCGGGTCGGCGTGCTGACCGGCGCGGGGGGCACCTTCTCCGCCGGCATGGACCTCAAGGCCTTCCTCCGCGGCGAGACGCCGACGATCGGCGACCGGGGGCTCTGCGGCATCACCCGCACCCCGCCGCGCAAACCGCTGATCGGCGCCGTCGAGGGCTGGGCGCTCGCAGGCGGCTTCGAGCTGCTGCTCGCCTGCGACCTGATCGTCGCCTCGGAGACCGCCCGGTTCGGCGTCCCGGAGGTCAAGCGCTCACTCGTGGCCGCCGGCGGAGCGGCGCTGTCGCTGCCGCAGCGGGTGCCGTTTAACCTCGCGCTGGAGATGCTGCTGACCGGCGATCCCCTGTCGGCCGTCCGTGCGGCGGAGATCGGCCTGGTCAACCGGCTCGCGCCCGAGGGCGAGGCGCTGCAGGGCGCCCTGGATCTCGCCGCCACGATCGCCGCGAACGGGCCGCTGGCGGTGGCCGCGACCAAGGCGGTCGCCCGCGGCAGCTCCGACTGGACGTTCGCCGATTCCTGGGCCCGGCAGGAGGAGCTGATCGCGCCGGTGTTCGCCAGTGAGGACGCGCGCGAGGGGGCCACGGCGTTCGCGGAGAAGCGGGCACCCGTGTGGAAGGGCCGCTGACGCGCCCCCAGGGATGCGTGGGATGGTGGCCGGTACTGGCAATCGGAAGGGGCAGGACATGCGGGACGCAGTGATCGTGGAGGCCGTGCGGACGCCGGTCGGCAAGCGCAACGGCGGGCTGTCCGGGGTGCACCCGGCCGAGCTCTCGGCACACGTGCTCAACAGCCTGGTTCAGCGGGCGGGCGTGGACCCGGCACAGGTCGACGACGTCATCTGGGGCTGTGTCGGCCAGGTGGGCGAGCAGACCTTCGACATCGCCCGCACCGCCGTGCTGACCGCGGGGTGGCCGGAGTCGGTCACCGGCGTGACCATCGACCGGCAGTGCGGCTCGTCGCAGCAGTCGGTGCACTTCGCCGCCGCGGGCATCGTGTCCGGCCAGTACGTCGTCGTCGTCGCCGGCGGTGTGGAGTCGATGAGCCGCGTGCCCATGGGCGCCGCGCTGATCGGCGCCAATCCCTTCCCCGCGCCCTTCCTCGACCGGTACGACGGCGTGGCCCCCAACCAGGGCATCGGCGCGGAGATGATCGCCGAGCAGTGGGGCTTCTCCCGCGAGCAGGTCGACGAGTTCTCCGTGAACTCGCAGGACAAGGCGGCGGCCGCCCGGGACGAGGGTCGTTTCGACGCGCAGCTCGCGCCGGTCACCCTGCCCGACGGCACCGTGATCTCGCAGGACGAAGGCATCCGGCCGAGCAGCCTGGAGAGCCTCGGCAAGCTCCGGACCGTCTTCAAGCCCGAGGGCGGCGTCATCACCGCCGGCAACTCGTCGCAGATCTCCGACGGCTCGGCCGCCCTGCTGATGATGAGCGGCGAGAAGGCCCGCGAGCTGGGGCTCACCCCGATCGCGCGGGTGCACACGGCGGTGCTCGCCGGGGCCGACCCGGTGATCATGCTGACCGCTCCCATCCCGGCCACGGCCAAGGCGCTGCAGAAGTCGGGCCTGACGATCGACGAGATCGGCGCGTTCGAGGTCAACGAGGCGTTCGCCCCGGTGCCGCTCGCGTGGCTCGCCGAGTTCGGCGCCGACACCAAGGCGCTCAACCCCAACGGCGGTGCGATCGCGCTGGGTCACCCGCTCGGCGGCTCCGGCGCGCGGCTCATGACGACGCTCGTGCACCACATGCGGGACAACGGCATCCGCTACGGCCTGCAGACCATGTGCGAGGGGGGCGGCCAGGCCAACGCCACCATCCTCGAGCTCCTCTGACGTCCTGAGCCGGGGCCCCCGCGCCCCGGCTCAGGCGCCGTGCGGCCAGACCGCGAGCAGGGTGCGCACCCCGGCGACCAGTGTCAGCGGCCGGTCCAGCATCGGGTGGTGGCCCGCGTCGGGCAGGTCGACCACCGGCAGGTGCCCGCCGACCAGTCCGGCCATCTCCGCTGCCATCGTGGGGCTCACCATGCCCTTCTCGCAGCGGAACAGCGCCACCGGACCGGTCACCCGGGGCAGCAGCTGGGTGAGCAGGGGACGCGTTCCCCAGAAGTTCGGATCGAACTTCCACCGCCAGCCGTCGGAGTCGTGGCGCAGAGACCCGCGGGCGACGTGGTCGTGGACGTAGGGCAGCAGGACGTCCTGCCGCGGGATCGTCCGGAAGTGGCTGATCGCCTCCTCGGCGGTCGGGTACGGCCGGTGCGGGCGTCGCCTCCGGTCGCGCAGCCGCTCGTCCTCGGGCGGCTGGCGGTCGATGGGGGAGTCGATGACGGCGACGGCCGAGACCGTCCCGGGGAGCTCGACGCCGATGGTCAGCGCGACCCACCCGCCCATGCTGTGGCCCAGGACGACGGGGCGGTCCAGCTCCTCGGCGGCGGCCACGGCCGCGACCTCGCGCGCCCAGAGCGACATGGCGTAGGTGTCGCGCCGGCCGCTGTCGCCGTGCCCGGACAGGTCGACGGCCACGACCCGGTGCGAGTGCAGCTGCGGTGCGATGTGGTCCCACCAGCCCGAGTGCGCCGCGCCACCGTGCACGAGGACGAGGCCGGGCAGCGATCTGTCGCCCCAGGCCCGGTAGTGGACGGGCACGCCCTCGACCTCGACGTCCTCGTGGGCCGGCGCGGCGGCCAGCGCCTGCACGAACCAGTCGGGCGCGTCAGCCCGCTCGGCCGGGGAACGGGACATCCCCGCACGCTACCCAGCCGATGAGTTCCGCCCGGCGGTGGAGTCCAGGACACTGACGGGTCCAGAAGGAAGGGGCGCACGATGGGTGGCACACCGGCGGGCGGCGGCCCGCTCGACAGGGAGTTCACCGCCACGATGGTCCGGAGCCCGGCAGCGGGTGGATGGACCTACGTGCAGATGCCCGGGTCGGCCGAGTACTTCGGCACGCGCGGGCTGGTGAAGGTCCGCGGCCGGGTCGACGGGCACCCGTTCGAGAGCTCGTTCATGGCCCTGGGCGACGGCACCCACAAGCTGCCCGTGAAGGCCGACGTCCGGAAGGCGATCGGGAAGCAGGCCGGCGACACGGTGACGGTGCACCTGGACGAGCGGCTCGGCTGAGCGATCCCCGCCGAGGGGTCAGCGGGTGCTCCGCGTGGGGAGCAGGCCCTCCTCGTGGTCGAGCTCGCGCTCCAGCGTGCGCAGGCTCTCGTCGGGGAGCCGGCCCACGTCGCGCCAGCGCAGCAGCTCACCACGCTGGGCCTCGATGACCGACCGGCGCAGTCGCAGCGCGGCCTCGTACTCCGGCGACAGCGGTATCTCCCCGGCCTCGGCACCCTCCAGCAGGTCCAGCCGGTGGCGGTACCGGTTCAGCCGCGTGCGCAGCTGCCCCCGGATGGCGGTGATCGCCCGGTCGTCGACGTCGTCGTGCTGCTCGGCCTCCATCTCGTCGAGACGGCGCAGGGCGGCCTCGACCGCGGCCACCCGGGCCTCGTTGCGCAGGCGCGCCTGATCCGCGGCATCCGCCCGCAGGCCCAGCGCCCGCACCAGGGGGGCGAACGTGAGCCCCTGCCCGACGAGGGTGACCAGCACGGCCAGGAACGCGCAGAAGAGCAGCAGGGTGCGGTCGGGGAACGGGCTGCCGTCGTCGGTGACCAGCGGCAGCGTGAAGATCGCGGCCAGGCTGATCACCCCGCGGGTACCCGCCCAGCTCAGGACGACGATCTCCCGCCCCGAGAGCCGGCCGGGAGCGCCGTGCCCCGGGGCGCTGTCCGGCTCGCCGTCCCCATCGAGGTCCTGGTCGGTCAGCCGCATGTGCAGCGACTGCGGCAGGTGCTCGGTCAGCCACAGCCACAGCGGCCGGAGCAGGAGCACCACGCCGACCGTGATCGCGGACGCCGTGACGATCGTCGACGTCTCGTACTCCCCGAGCCCACGGATGACGGTCGGCAGCTGCTGGCCGATGAGCAGGAAGACGAATCCCTCGAGCAGGAAGTCGACCAGCCGCCACACGGCGTCGGTCTGCAAGCGGCTGGCACCGGAGGCCCAGCTCGGGTTGTTGTGGCCGATGATCAGTCCGGCCACGACCACGGCGAGCACCCCGGAGACGTGCACGGACTCCCCGAGCAGGTAGGCGACGAACGGCGTCGCCAGCGAGATCGCGTTCGACGACAGCGGGTCCGCCCGCAGCCTCCGCAGCGGCCGCACGCCGTAGGCGACCGCCACGCCCGCCACCACACCGCCGACGGAGGCGAGCAGGAACTGGCCGAGTGCCGCCGGGGTCGAGAAGCCGTCGCCCCGGGCCGCGGAGACGGCGACCGCCAGGATGGTGAGGGCGGTGGCGTCGTTGAGCAGTCCCTCGCCCTGGATCAGCGTGATCAGCCTCGGTGGCAGACCGGCCTTGCGGCCGACGGCGAGCGCGGCCACCGGGTCGGGCGGGGCCACCGCCGCGCCGAGTGCGATGCCGGCGGCCACGGTCGCACCGGCGACGAAGAGCCCGAACCCGATCCCGATCACCACTGCGGTGACCAGGACCAGCAGCACCGACAGGCTGACCACGGTGCGCAGGTTCCGGCGGATCGCGGTCAGCGAGGAGTCCAGCGCGGCGCTGTAGAGCAGCGGCGGGAGGACCAGGGTGAGGACGAGCTCGGGGTCCAGGGTGATGTTGGGCCCCGGCAGGAGCGCGTAGCCGATGCCGACGAGGGTCAGCAGGGCCGCGGCGGGCAGGCCGGTCCGCTCGGCGACCCAGCGCACGGCGACGAGGACCGCCACGCCTCCGAGGACCAGCAGCAACATCGTCTCGGCGCTCACTGCCACATCCTCCCGGACGGGAGGTGCGCGCCCCGGCAGGCGAGGCCCTCCCGGCTGTGAGGTGAGTCCGGCGACCCGCGCCCGGCTACCGCGATCGCTGCTGTCGGCGCGCGATCACGACGAGCACGCCGAGAACGACTGCCAGTGGCACCCAGGACGGCACCCCGAACGGCCCCAGGATGAGCCCGACGAGGAAGATCAGGAGCTGGAAGCCGACGACGAACGCGACGAGCAGCACCACCCAGAAGAGAACGGGCCGTTCCGTCTGCATGCGGCGCAAGTAGTCCATCGCCCTCTCCTCGGTCTACAGCGGCGGGGCCACAGGAAGCATCGGCACCATGAGGACGGACATGAAGGCGACCGCCCCCCGGACAACGCCCCGGCCGGGGGAGGGCGTTCCCGTCAGGCGTCGATGACGATCGGGATGACCATCGGGCTGCGCCGGTAGGTGCGGTGCGCCCACTGGCCGACGGCACGGGAGATCAGCTGCTCGAGCTGGATGGCGCCACCCACGCCCTCCTCGGCCGCCCGGGCCAACGCCTTCTCGATCAGCGGCTCGACCTCGGTGAAGGTGGACTCGTCGTGGACGAAGCCGCGGGCGAGGAAGTCCGGCGGCTCGGCCAGCCGCCCGGTGTCGGCGTCGACGATGGCGACGACGGTGATGACGCCCTCCTCGGCGAGGTTGCGCCGGTCCTTCAGGTGCGCCTCGGTCGCGCCCCCGACGGTCTCGCCGTCCACGTAGACGTTGCCCGCGGAGACCTTGCCGGTGATGGACACCCGGCCGTTCACCAGGTCCACCACGAAGCCGTCCTCGGCGAGGACGACGCCCTTGGGGTGCACGCCGGTGCGGATCGCGAGGTCACCGTTGGCCCGCAGGTGCCGCCACTCGCCGTGCACCGGCATCACGTTGCGGGGCTGAACGAGGTTGTAGCAGTAGACGAGCTCGCCGGCGCTGGCGTGGCCGGAGACGTGCACCTTCGCGTTCCCCTTGTGGACGACGTTCGCGCCCCAGCGGGTGAGCTCGTTGATGACCCGGTAGATCGCGTTCTCGTTGCCCGGGATGAGCGAGCTCGCCAGCAGCACAGTGTCGCCCTCGGTGACCCGGATGACGTGGTCGCGGTTGGCCATGCGCGACAGCGCGGCCATGGGCTCCCCCTGGGAACCGGTGCAGACCAGGCACACCTGGTTCGCGGGCAGCTTCTCCAGCACCTTCATGTCGACGACCAGGCCGTCGGGCACGTTCAGGTAGCCGAGATCCCGGGCGATGCCCATGTTGCGGACCATCGACCGGCCGACGAAGGCCACCTTGCGGCCGTGCGCGTGCGCCTGGTCGAGCACCTGCTGGATCCGGTGCACGTGGCTGGCGAAGCTCGAGACGATGACGCGGCGGGGGGCGGTGCGGAACACCTTCTCGATGGCGGGGACGAGCTCGCCCTCCGACATCGTGAAGCCCGGCACCTCGGCGTTGGTCGAGTCGGTCAGGAAGAGGTCGACACCCTCCTCACCGAGCCGGGCGAAACCGCGCAGGTCGGTGATCCGCCGGTCGAGGGGGAACTGGTCCATCTTGAAGTCGCCGGTGTGCAGCACCAGGCCGGCGGCGGTGCGGATGGCCACAGCGAGCGCGTCGGGGATGGAGTGGTTCACGGCGAGGAACTCGAGGTCGAACGGGCCGAAGGACACCTCGTCGCCCTCGGCCACCTCGCGGGTGACCGGCTTGATCTTGTGCTCCTTGAGCTTGGCGTCAATGAACGCCAGCGTGAGCCGGGAGCCGACCAGGGGGATGTCGCGCCGCTCGCGCAGCAGGTAGGGCACGCCGCCGATGTGGTCCTCGTGGCCGTGGGTGAGCACGATCGCGACGACGTCGTCCATCCGGTCCCGGATCGAGGTGAAGTCGGGGAGGATGACGTCGATGCCGGGCTGGTGCTCCTCGGGGAAGAGCACGCCGCAGTCGACGATCAGCAACTTCCCGGCGTGCTCGAAGACGGTCATGTTGCGACCGATCTCGCCGAGGCCCCCCAGCGCGATCACGCGCAGGCCGCCCTCGGGCAGGGCCGGCGGTGTCCGGAGTTCGGGGTGGGAGCGACTCATACCCCGAACGTTACGGCGGCGCTTCGACGGCCCGGCGAGGGGCATTGTGGACGGCCGCCGGAAATGCGAAACGGGGGCCACGGCGCCGAAGCGCCGTGACCCCCGTTCCGGAAGATCAGATCCAGTGGATCAGATCGCGCGGACGTTCTCCGCCTGGGGGCCCTTCTGGCCCTGCGTGACGTCGAACTCGACCTGCTGGCCCTCGTCGAGGGACTTGTAGCCCTCCGACACGATGGCGGAGTAGTGGCAGAAGACGTCAGCGCCGCCGCCGTCCTGGGCGATGAAGCCGAAGCCCTTCTCCGCGTTGAACCACTTCACAGTTCCCTGAGCCATGCTGTTTTTCTCATTCCGTGCAGGGGGTGTCCGGACCGGCTAGTGCCGATCTTCGGGCCGCCGCACCGACCGGCAGGACCGAGAAGGAACGTCAGGCAGAGACGACTGCGGACGTTCAAGAACGAGGCAGAGGCACAACAGCGACCGACGTGAACCTTACGCTGTCGAACGCGATCTTGGCCATCCCGGCCGTCCGGCGTGCCGTTCGTCACCCCCAGGGCCTGTTCCCCCGGGTAGCCCGCCCGCATTCGCCCGGTGGCGGGAAGTCGTGTCATCGTGCTCGCCGAGGGCAGGGCAGGGAGCCCGCTCCACGCGCCCCGGAGGCTGCATGAACCAGCACATCGCCGATCGGCTGCGCTTCCTGCGCGCCTTCGCGGCCAATCCGCGTCAGGTCGGGGCGATCCTGCCGACGTCCCGGCAGGCGGTCAGGGACATGCTCGACCTGGGCGACGTCGCCGGAGCGGACCTGGTGGTCGAGCTGGGCGCGGGGACCGGCGTCCAGACCGGCGAGATCCTGGCCCGCATGCGGCCGGACGCGCGCCTGGTCGCGCTCGAGATCGATCTGCGGCTGGCCGAGCTGCTCGAGGAGCGGTTCGACGACCCGCGGCTGCAGGTCGTCGCCGACTCGGCCGAGAACCTGGCGGAGCACCTGGACGGCGAGCAGGCCGACGTCCTGGTGTGCGCGCTGCCATTCACCTCGCTGGAGCCAGGGCTGCGCCGGCGCATCCTGGAGTCGCTGCCGAAGGCGATCGCACCGCGCGGGGTCGCACTGGTCATCCAGTACTCCCCGCTGATCCAGTCCGAGCTGCGCCGGCTCTTCCCGTCGGTCCGTCGCCGGATCTCGGTGATGAACGTGCCCCCGGCGTTCCTCTTCGCCTGCCGGCTGGAGGCCGGCGCCGGGTCCGACGGCGGTAGCTGACCGCAGGCCGGCAGGAACGTCTCGTCCCGGGCGTGCGCGCGACGGTGTTCCCGCCGGTCGGCTCCGCCCATACTCGGCATCCGCGTTCGACGGGGAGCGCCGAGGAAAGGGACGATCCATGCAGCGGCTCATCGACGCCCACACCCACACGCAGCCCTCACCGGCCGCCACCCAGGAGTTCCTGGACGCCCTTCCCGTCGGGCCGCCGCGGCCACTGCAGGGAACGGTCGACGAGCTGATCGCGGGCATGGACGCCAACGGTCTGGACTGGACCCTGATCGTTCCCTGGTTCGCGGGCATGGACATCGTGAACGCCGCCGTCGAGGCCGGCCGCGACCGGGACGAGGCCGGCGCGGAGGTCGTCGCCCGCTGGCGTGACCTCAACGCCTGGGCGGCGAAGTCGGCGCACGACAACCCCACCCGCATCGTCGCCGTGGTCGGGCTCGACCCCGTGCTCATGTCTCCCGACCTCATCGCCAGCGAGGTGAGGACCCGGCTGGCAGAGGGCGCCAGCGGCCTGAAGGTGGCACCGACCTACATCGGACTGCGGCCCGACGACGAACGCATGGAGATCGTCTGGAAGCTCGCTCAGGAGCACGGTGTGCCGATCCTGTCGGAGTCCGGCAGCACGGACTACGGCCACACGCTGCTCGCCCGGCCCGAGTACTTCGAGGAGGTGCTGCGGAGCTATCCGGACGTCGTCGTCCAGCTGGCGCACCTGGGCCAGGGTGGTGAGGCCGAGATCGCCCGGCTCAACGCCGCGTACGGCAACGTCTACACCGACACCGCGATGCGCCTGGGCGGGCCGGCCATGGGCGACCTGGGCCCGGCCGAGCTGGTCGACCTGATCCGGCTGGTCGGCGCCGACCGGGTCATGTTCGGCACCAACTACCCGATCGTGGACCAGGTCGAATACGCGGCGCTGCTCCGGGCGCTCCCGCTGACGGAGGACGAGCTGCGCCTCGTCGGGCACGACAACGCCGAGCGCGTCTGGGGTGCGCGCTGACGGTCAGCCGGGAGCCAGCGCCGTCCGGAGCAGCGCGGTGAGCTCCCGCGGGCGGTCGGACTGGACCGAGTGGCCGGCCCCGTCGACGACCTCCACCGTCACGTCCGGCCGGCGACGGCGGAACTCCGCCACGTCCTCGTCGCCGACGAACGCGGAGTCCCCGCCCCGGACCAGCGTCACCGGGGCGGGGGTCGCGGCGACGTCGTCCCACAGCCGGGCGAAGGAGTGGGGCCCCATGTCCCGCGGCCGGTCGTAGCGCCAGGCCCACCGGCCGTCGGGCAGTTGCCGGGAGTTGTGCACGACCCCGCGCCGCACCGACCCCGGCGGCCGGCGAGGGGCCGCCGCCGTGGCCGCGGCCACCATGGTCTCGAGGTCGTCGAAGGTCTCCGGGCCACCGACGAGGGCGGTCGTTCCCCGCTGGACGGTGGTCATGGCCTCGACCCGCGCCATCACCGACGGCGTCACGTCGACCACCACGAGCCGGGAGACCGTGCCGGGGTGGCGCCCCGCCAGGGCGATCGCGGTGAGGCCGCCCATCGACATCCCCACGACGGGGACGTCCCGGACCGACTCGGCGGCCAGGGCGGCCGCGACGGTGCCGGCGGTGGTGTCGGGGGAGTAGTCCCGGTCCTCGCGCCAGTCGGAGTGTCCGTGCCCCGGGAGGTCGATCGCGAGGGCAGGCAGCTCGAGACCGATCAGGACGGTGTCCCAGGTGTGCGCGTTCTGGCCCCCGCCGTGGAGGAACACCACCTGAGGCGGGCCCTCGCCCCAGCGGAGGGCGCTGACCCGTCCCTGCGGGGTGGTCGTCGTGGTGCGTCGGACGGGCGGCAGCGCGGCGACCGGTACCCCCACCTCGGCGGCGTTCTCGGGGAGCAGGGCGAACTCGTCGCCGGCGGGCTGGTGGTCCTCGGTCATCGTGCGCCTGCTTCCTGACCTGCTGGGTCGACGATCATCCTGGGCACGCCTCGCGGGTTAGGGTCCGATCGTGGCGGTCGTCGAGGAGCAGCGCGGCCGGGTGCTCCTCGTGCGGATCGAACGCGAGGAGAAGCGCAACGCGATCGACGTCGCCACCGCCCTCGGCATCTCCGCCGCCCTCGACCGGCTCGACGACGATCCCGACCTCTGGGCCGGCGTGCTCACCGGGACGACAGCAGTCTTCTGCGCCGGCACCGACCTGAAGGACGGCGCGGGCGCGGTCACCGAGCGCGGCGGCGAGTACGGCGTCATCCGTCGGCGCCGGGCGAAGCCGCTGATCGCCGCCGTCGAGGGCCCCGCGTTCGGCGGCGGCTTCGAGATCGTGCTCGCCTGCGACCTCGTCGTCGCCTCGACCACCGCGCGGTTCGCGCTGCCGGAGAGCCGGCGGGGCGTGATCGCCACGTCGGGCGCGCTGTTCCGGGCCGCCCGCGCGCTGCCGCGCAACGTCGCCACGGAGATGCTCATCGCGGGCACTGTGTTCGACGCCGAGCGCATGCACGCCGTCGGCGTCGTCAACCGGGTCACCGAGGCGGGCGGTGCCGTCGAGGCGGCACTGGCCCTGGCCGAGGAGGTCTGTGCCTCCTCTCCGGTCAGCGTCCGGGAGACGCTCGCGGCGCTGGCCGGGCAGGACGAGGACGACGACGCCCGCGGCTGGGCCGCGACGGCCACCGCGCTGGAGGCGATCCTCGCCTCCGAGGACATGCACGAGGGCGTCACCGCCTTCTTCGAGCGCCGGCCGCCGCAGTGGAGCGGGCGCTGACCGAGTGACCGGGAGGGCACCGATGGAGGACACCGGACAGCGCCGTGGGCGGTCGATCGCGATGACGGCGGCCGAGGTCGACGACTTCCTCACCGGCGAGCGGACCTGCCGGGTGGCGACCGTCGGCGGGGACGGCAGTCCGCACGTCGCGCCGCTGTGGTTCGTCTGGGACGGCGCCGCCCTGTGGCTGAACTCCCTGGTGCGCAGCCAGCGCTGGACCGACCTGCAGCGCGATCCGCGCGTGTCCGTCGTCGTCGACGCCGGGACGGAGTTCGCGGAGTTGCGGGGCGTGGAGATCAGCGGCCGGGCCGTGGTGGTCGGGGACGTCCCGCGGACCGCCGAGCCCGATCCGGCACTGGCCCGCCCCGAGGAGCTCTTCGCCGGCAAGTACGCCGGCGGCGCGTCGTTCGCCCCGGACGGGCGGCACGCCTGGCTGCGGATCACCCCGGACAAGCGGGTCAGCTGGGACTTCCGGAAGAACCCCGCCCTGCGGATGGCGGGCCCACCGTCCGGGGACAGCTGATGGATCTCACCGTGAACAAGCTCGTCCACATCAACCAGGTGGTCGACGACTTCGAGGGCGCCGCTGCGTTCTACACCGACGTGTTCGGCGCCCGCGAGTACTGGCGCGGGTACGACGAGGACCAGCGCCGGAACGCGAGCCTGTTCGTGATCGGCGACCTGTGCATCGAGCTGTTCGCGCCCGTCGACGCCGACTCGCTGCTCGGTGCCTCGCTGGCCCGGTTCGGCAACAGCTGGCACTCCTTCGAATGGCAGGTGCCCGACCTCGAGCAGGCCCACGCCGCCCTCGACGAGCGCGGCGTGCGGGTGACCACCTACCGGCCGGGTGAGTTCCTGATGGTCCATCCCGGCGACTGCCACGGGATGCTGCTGGAGCTCTGTCCGCTGGAGATGGTCGGGGATCCCCGCATCGAGCCGGACTGGTCCGCGGAGCCGTGGCGCACAGGGCATCCCCTCGGGGTGACCGGACTGCACCACCTGTCCGTCGCCGTCCGGGACCTGCCGGCGGCCACCGCCTGGCTCACCGGCCTGGTCGCGGGCGCCGAGATCGTCCACTCCGGGCCGCGCGACGAGGTGGACGCCGACGCGACCGGGGTGCGGGTCGCCGACCACGTCGTCGAACTGGTGTCGCCGCGGTCCGCCGAGGGACCGGTGGCCGGCTACATCCAGCGCTTCGGTCAGCGCCTGCGCTCCATCGAGATCGGCGTGCTCGACCTCGACCGGGCCCGGGAGCATCTCGAGGGCAAGGGCCTGCGGATCACCGACGGCAGCCGGGCGGGCGCCTTCGCCATCATCGAGGACGACAACTGGGGCGTCCGCTGGGAGTTCGCGCAGACGCCGGCGGGCTGAGCTCACGCCACGGTTGCCGGCGTCGCCGCGCTCCGCCGGGCCTGCACGACCGGCGCCAGCAGCAGCACGAGCGCCAGCAACGCACAGCCGACCGCGGTGCCGGCGAAGGCGAGCGTGTAGCCGTGCTCGGCGGGCAGGAGCTCACCCTTCAGCGTGGCGGTGGCGAGGACGGCGCCGACGGTGGCGCTGCCGATCGAGCCGCCGAGGGTCCGCAGGACCTGGTTGAGCGCGACCGCGCTGCCGGTCTGCTCCGGGGGGACGGCGGCCAGGATCATCGTCGGCATCACCACGAAACTGGCGCCGATCGCCAGTCCCTGCACGAACGTCCCCGAGTACACCTGCCACAGCTGGTCGTGGAAGAACGTCAGGAACACCATGTCCAGGCAGATCAGCGCCGGGCCGACCGGCAGCATCCGCTGGATCGGGATGCGCCGGGCGAGGACCTGGACGAAGCGGTTGGACACCTGGCTGCCGATCGAGCTCGGCATCAGCGCGAGCCCGGCCAGCAGCAGTCCCAGGCCGAAGCCGTAGCCGGTGGACCGCGGGGTCTGCACCAGCTGGCTGACCGCCGACGACCCCGCGAAGAGCATGGCGCCCAGTCCGAGGGCGGACACGTTCGCCAGCGCGACGTCGCGGTGCTTCAGGCTGCGGAGCTGGACGAGTGGGCGCTCGGTGCGCAGTTCGTGCCAGGTCCACAACGGGAACAGCAGCGCCGCCGTCCCGAAGAGGCCGACCACGCCGGGCGAGCCCCAGCCCCACTCGTCGCCCTGGCTGACCGCGAGCAGGAGGCTGGCCAGCGCCCCGGCCAGGAGCGCGGCTCCGGACCAGTCCAAACGCGCCGGACGCCCCACGGCCGACGGGTCCCGCCCGGGCACGGTCAGCAGCACCGCGACGAGGGCCAGGGCGGTGAAGCCGACGGCGAACCAGAAGGCAACCCGGTAGTTGGAGACCTGCACGATCAGGCCGGTGAGCGGAAAGCTCAGCCCGGCGCCGGTCACCGTGGTCACCGACAGGGCCGCGACGGCGCTGCGTACCCGGTCCGGGGGGAGATGCGCCCGCGCCGTCGCCGTCGCCATCGGGATGACCCCGTAGGTGAGGCCCTGCATCGCCCGGCCGATCACCAGCTGGGGGAAGGACTGCGCGGTGGCGGCCAGCACCGAGCCGAGCAGGACCAGGCCCAGCGTGCAGAGGAGGACCGTGCGCCGGGTGGGCCGGTCGCTGAGCGCGCCGAGGACCGGGGTGGCCACGGCGCCCACCAGGAGCGCGGCCGTGAGCACCCACTGCGCGGTGCCCCGGGAGACGTTCTGCGTCTCGGAGATGGTCGGGATCAGCAGCGCGCCCAGCGAGCCGACGACCGACGTGCACAGGCCGCAGTAGACGAGCGCGGCGACGAGGCCGCGGCCCGCGGGCTGACGGGGCCCGGCGGTCGCGTCCGCCTCGGCCATCGCCTGCGCGACCTCGTCCGGGAGGCCGGACGGGTCGTCGAGCGGCGGGCCGGTGACGTGCGGGCTGGTCATCGGTCCAGCAGCCGGCGGACGAGGACCAGGGCCTGGTCGAGGACGGCGCGGTCGGCCTCGTCGAGCTCGGCGCCGATGGCGGCGGCCAGCCACGCGGTGCGCGCGCGCCGCTCGCGCTCGAGCACGGTCCGTCCCTCGTCGGTCAGCTCGAGCAGGACCTGGCGGCCGTCCTCGGGGTCGGGCCGGCGGGTCACGAGCTCCGCGGTCACCAGGTCGGCGACGGTCGCGGCCATCGACTGGGGGCGCACCCGCTCGCTGATGGCCAGCCGGCTCGTCGTCCGCGGGCCCTCCCGGTCGAGCCGGCCCAGCACCATGAGCTGGTGGGCGGGGAACGCGCTCTCGGTGCGCAGCCGCCGGATGAGCTGGGCGGCGACGACGGAGAGCTCGGCGGCGGTGGAGGTGACGTCGACAGGGGCTGCGGTCCGAGCGGCGGGCACCTCCGGAACGTACAGGCAGACTGAACAGTTTGTCTGTAGACTTTCGGTGACCCGCCGCTCGGCGGCAGTACGGGCTCAGCTCCCCCGGGGGAACCGCAGCATCCGTCGGGCGTTGGTCTCGACGATCTTCTCGACCTCGTCGTCGGGGATGTCGGCGAGCACCTCGGTGGCGCGCTTGCGGCTGTTCGGCCAGTTCGAGTCCGAGTGCGGGAAGTCGACCTCGACCATGATCCGGTCGATGCCGATCTCGTGCCGGTTCTTCAGCCCGTGCTCGTCATCGATGAAGCAGCCCCAGAAGTGCTCGCGGAACAGGTCGCTGGGCCGGGTGTCCATGTCGACGTCCTGGTACCACTTGTGCCGTTCCCAGGTGTAGTCGGTGCGCTCGAGGATGTAGGGCACCCACCCGATGCCGCCCTCCGCGAGGGAGAACTGCAGCTTCGGGAACTTCTGGAGAGCGCGGGAGAACAGCAGGTCGACCGTCGTCCACATGAGGTTGGTCGAGAACAGGGCGATCGCCACGGCGAAGGGGCCGTCGGGCGCTGCCAGCTGCCCCGGGACCGGCTTCATGGAGGCGTAGCTGAAGCCGGGCACGAACGATCCCGAGCCGAAGTGCAGCGAGATCGGGACCTCCGTCTCGGAGGCGACCTCCCAGAGCGGGTCCCAGTGTCGCGTGTGGAACGACGGGAGCCCGAGGGGGACGGGGCTGTCCGGGAAGGAGAACGTGCGCGCCCCCTTGGCCGCCGTCCGCGCGGCTTCCTTGGCGGTCTCCTCGATGTCCCACACCGGGAGGATTGCGATCGGGACGTACCGGTCCGGTGCGACCGAGCACCACTCGTCGATGTAGAAGTCGTTCCACGCCTTCACGCAGAGGAGCGCGAGCTCCTTGTCCTGGGCGCGGAAGAAGGTGCCGCCGGCGAAGCCGGGAAAGGACGGGAAGCACAACGCCGCCTGGACGCCGTCGACATCCATGTCCTTCACCCGTGCCACCGGGTCGTAGCAGCCCGGGATCATGTCCTCGTAGCGGACCGGGTCCATGCCCCACTCCTCGCGGGGCTTCCCGGCCACCGCGTTGAGCCCGATCGTCGGGTAGACCTGGCCGTCGTAGTACCAGAGGTGCTTCCCGTCCACCTCACGGATCTGCGGCCCTGCTGCCTTGAACTTCTCGGGGAGCCGGTCCTGCCAGACGCGGGGGTGTTCGATCAGGTGGTCGTCGACGCTGACGATCTGGTGATGGTCCTGCAGGGGCATGTCCACTCCCATTGACTGGGTTCCCGTAAACCCGACGACATTCCCGCCGAGCATATAAGGTCTGTGGCCTGGATCACCATGTGAACGAGGAGGCTCCGGGTGACCGAACCGGGCGACGGGGGGCTGCTGGAGCGGCCTGCGGACGAGGACCACGACCTGCTGACCTACGGGGAGGCGGGCGTCCGGCTGCAGACCGAGATCCAGACGCTCCGGGACGAGGTCGCGCGCCTGGCGGCGGCGACCGATCCGGGGCCCGCCCTGGGGTCGGCCCGCGCCCGGCTGGCGCTCCTCGAGGACGCCGCCCAGCGCAACGCCCGGCAGCCGATCACCGACGACAACTTCGAGGCCTTCTTCGGCTACCGCGGAACGGCCCGGCGCAACACCACCTGACCGGCCGCCCCCGGGCGGCCACCGAGAGGAAGTTCCGCGATGTCCGGTCTCGACAACAGCCAGATCATCACCGACGAGGTCAGCCTGCACGCGGAGGAGGCCGGCCTGGCGGGACACAAGCAGCGCGAGCACGTGACCCCGCTCGGCACGGCCCCCGCCGGCCACCTGCCCGACGGCGAGGGCGACGCGGAGGAGAAGGCCGAGCCGGCCGCGGAGTGACCTCCCACTGACGGCCCCCGCTGTTATAGCGAGGTTTACGGTAGTGGTGTTGAGGTGGTAAGCCTCTCTCCATGGTCGACCCGGACAGTCCTCCGCTGACCACGGCGGCCGACCGTCCGGCGACCGACCGTCCGCCGCTGTTCACGCGGGCCTTCCTGCTCCTGCTGACCGGAGGCTTCTGCTTCTTCGCCGCCTTCGGCATGACCGTCCCGGTGCTGCCGCTCTTCGTCACCGAGGAACTGGGCGGCAACGACCTGGCCGTCGGCGTCATCGTCGGGCTGACGGCGGTCTCCGCCATCGCGATCCGCCCCTGGGCCGGACGCCGGGCGAACGCGTGGGGCAGGCAGCGACTGATCGTCGTCGGCATCGTCATCGGCGCGGTCTCGTTCGTGTTCTCCGGCATCGCGCCGAACCTCGTGGTCCTCGGCGTGCTGCGGCTGCTGACCGGCGTGGGCTCGGCCCTCGTGCTCATCGGGGCGATCACCACGGTGATGGACACCGTCCCGGAGAACCGCCGGGGTGAGGGGGTCAGCTACTTCTCCGTCGCGCCCTATCTCGGCATCGGGCTCGGGGCCGTGGCGGGGCAGGCGGTGTACGAGGCGCTGGGGTTCGAGCTGTCCTTCGTCGTGGCCGGCGCGGTCACCCTGCTGGGCGTGTTGCCGATCCTCGGCGTGCCCAACCTGGTCATCCAGGCCGCACCGGGGGAGGCGCGACAGCGGCACTTCCACCCGGCCGCCATCCTCCCGGGGGCGATCTTCGCCCTCGGCCTCGTGGGCCCGGTGGCCTTCACCTCCTTCATCGCCCTGTACGTCCGCGACTTCGGCCTGGACAGTCCCGAGTGGCTGCTGCTGGCCTACTCGGGCTGCGTCCTGGCGGCCCGGATCCTGGGCGGCCGCATCCCCGATCTCTTCGGTCCGCGCATCGTCGGACCACTGTCGGCGGTCCTGCTGGCGGTCGGGCTGGGCACCATCGCGCTCACCCCGGTCGCGTGGGGTCTCTACGTCGGGATCGTGCCGTTCGCGCTCGGCATCTCCCTGCAGTACCCGGCGATGCTCACCCTCGCGCTCAGCCGGGTGCCGGAGCGCGAGCGCGCCGTCGGGGTGGCCACCTTCACGATGTTCTTCGACGTCGCACAGGGCCTCGGCGGCGCCGTCGTCGGGGGACTGGCGGCCCTCGGCGGCTACCGGGTGGCCTTCGGCGGCTGCGCGGTCCTGGCCCTGGTCGGTCTGGCCGGCCTCTGGTTCGGCCTGCTGCGGCCGAGCGCGGCCGCCGGCGCCGCCGAGGACGGCCATCCACCGCACGACCCCACCGCCGACCAGCCCGAGACCGCCGAGCGCGCCATGCGCCTGGAGTGAGCTCGCGCGTCGTTTCCGAACACCCTCATCCCGATTCCAAGGAGCACGACCATGGACCAGCGCGTCGCCGTCATCACCGGAGCCGGCAGGGGGATCGGCCGTGAGCACGCACTGGCCTTCGCCCGCCACGGCGTCGCCGTCGTGGTCAACGACCTCGGCGGCAGCAGCGAGGGGGAGGGGGCGTCCGCGGGGCCGGCCCAGGAGGTCGTCGACCTGATCCGCTCCGAGGGCGGTTCGGCCGTCGCCGACTCCTCCGACATCTCCGAGCCCGACGGGGCGGCGCAGCTGGTGCAGACGGCGCTGGACGCCTTTGGCCGGCTGGACACCCTGGTCAACAACGCCGGGATCCTCCGCGACAAGGCGCTGCTGAACATGGACGTCGCCGACTTCGACCTCGTCCTCAAGGTGCACCTGCGCGGCACGTTCCTGACCACGCAGGCAGCCGGCCGACACTGGCGGGACCGCGCGAAGGCCGGCGACAGCGTCGACGCGAGGATCGTGAACACCTCGTCGGGCAGCGGGCTGTTCGGCAACTTCGGCCAGTCCAACTACGGCCCGGCGAAGGCCGGCATCGCCAACCTCACGATCGTCTCGGCGATGGAGCTCGGGCGCTACGGGGTCAACGCGAACGCGATCGCGCCCGTGGCGAAGACCCGGCTGCTGGCCACCGCGGGTGCCTCACCGACGATCGACGAGGGCTTCGACCCGCTGGACCCCCGGCACGTGTCGCCGTTCGTCCTGTGGCTGGGCAGCCCGGAGTCGAAGGAGGTCACCGGCCGCGTCTTCAGCGTCGTGGGCGGGTACGTCGGTGTCGCCGAGGGCTGGGAGATCGGCCCGACCCTGCACGAGGAGGGTCCGCTGACCTTCGACCTCATCGAGGAGAAGTTCCCCGCCGTCTTCTCGAAGGCGGCGCCGAACTTCGACGTCCGGCAGTCCCACCCCTACCGCAGCAAGGCCTGATCGCGATGCCGATGGACATGTCCGTCGTCGGCTACCGGACCGAGCCGGTCACCGTCACCTGGGACTCCGCCCGCGCCATCCTGTACGCCCTCGGAGTGGGCGCCGGCAGCGAGGACCCGCAGCGTGAGCTGAAGTTCACGACCGAGAACTCCGTGGGCGTGGTCCAGGCGGTGCTGCCGACGTTCCCCATGGTCATCGGGCGGCGGGTGGACCGGCCCTTCGGCGACTACGACCGGGCCCGGAGCCTGCACGCGGAGCAGGAGATCCGGCTGCACGAGTCCCTGCCGCCGGACGGCAGCGCCGAGGTCGTGGCCGCGGTCGAGTCGATCCAGGACAAGGGGAGTGGCGCGCTGGTCACGTTCAGCGCCACGTTCACCGACCCGGCCACGGGCCGGGTGCTGGCGGCGACCCGGACCGGCTCCTTCGTGCGTGGTGAGGGCGGCTTCGGCGGCGACCGGGGACCGTCGGCGACCTGGACGGCGCCGGACGGCGAGCCCGATGTCGTCGTCCGGCAGCAGACGTCGGTCTGGCAGCCGCTGCTCTACCGCCTGTCGGGGGACCGCAACCCGCTGCACTCCGATCCGGAGATCGCCGCCCGGGGTGGCTTCGACCGCCCGATCCTGCACGGCGCCTGCACCTACGGCTTCGTGGGGCGGGCGCTGCTGCACGCCGTGCTCGGCTCCGACGTCGACCGGTTCGGCGCCATGAAGGCGCGGTTCGCCGCCCCCGTCTACCCGGGGCAGGAGCTGCACACGTCGATCTGGCGGACCGGCGACGGTGCCGTCTTCGTGACGCAGGACGAGACCGGCCGGACGGTGCTGGGGCAGGGCCTGCTCACCGAGCGCGGAGCCGGCTGAGCAGGCGCTGCCCAGGAACGGCGGCCGTCAGGAGGTCGCCGTCCACTCCATCCGCAGACCCAGGGTGTCGGCGGGCTCGGTCAGCAGCACCGACCCCGCCCGCTCCGTCACCCGGATGCCCGCCGTCCGGAGGCGCTCCTCGGTGGCGGCGAGGTCGTCCACCGCCCAGGCGAGCGACGCCAGCCGTTCGCCGCCGGCCGCGAGGAAGGACCCCCACCGGCTCTCCGGGGAGTCCGGCGAGACCAGCCGCACCACCAGGTCGAAGACCGCCACGTCCGCCATCGTCTCGCCGGGAAGGTTGCCGGGCCGGGGCGCCGCCACCTCGACGTCCACGAGGGTGCCCAGCACCCCGACGGCGGCGTCGAGGTCGCGGACGACGGCGGTGACCCACGCCAGTCCCCGGACGGGCACCTCTCCGGCGGTCGGCCCGATCGGCCCGGACCCGTGGCGGGGATCGTCGGCGAAGTCGGTGTCGGTCCACTCGACCAGGATCCCGGCGGAGTCCTTCGGGTGCATGAACATGTGCCGGCCCTCGATGTCGGTGCCGGTGATCCGGACCCCGTGCCGCCTCAGCAGGCTCTCCACCGTCCAGAGGTCGTCCACCGACCAGGCGACGGAATGAACGCCCGGGCCGTAGCGGGACAGGAACCCGGTCAGCGGCGAGTGCTCGCCCGCGGGCACGAAGACCGCGATGGGACTCGGCCCGACCCACAGGACCTCCGCGGTCGCGCCCGACTCGCCGCCGTCCGCCGGCGCCTCCTCGCTGAACCGCGGGTAGCCGCGCACGGCGGGCATGTCGCTGGTGTTGGGAATCGCTCCCAGGACCCTGGTGAACCATTCGGACACCTCCGCCGCCGGGCGGTCGGTGACCAGCCCCAGGCGGTGGAAGTCCCCGGGGCGGACGGGCAGGGCGGGCGGCTGCAGGGGCGGCGGCATCGGAACTCCTCAGCGGCGGGCGGGCGCGGGGCGCAGGACCGGTGGTGATGGACAGGGGGACGCCCACCAACTTAGGGTGCGCCGTACCGTTCGGCTTTCGATAAAGCCGCGGCGCCCGGGATCCGGCGCCGTCGCGGGACTGTGATCGAGCGCCGAGGGGGCCCGCAATGACCGCAGGCGTCGTACCCGGCCCGGTGTCGTGGCTGGACCGGGTCGTCGAGGTCGAGGGCGCCGAGATCCGGTACGCGGTGTCCGGCGACGGGGACCGCGACCTGGTGCTCGTGCACGGCCGGGGCGCCCACCACCTCTGGTGGCACACGGTCCTGCCGCTGCTCGAGCCGGCCTGGCGGATCACCCGCGTGGACCTCAGCGGGCACGGCGACAGCGGGCATCGGACGGCCTACTCCACCCGGCTGTGGTCGGCGGAACTGCTGGCGGTCTGCGACGCCGTCGGCGCGCGACGTCCGGTGCTGGTCGGGCACAGCATGGGCGGCAACGTCTCGCTGCTGACCGCCGTGGAACATCCGGAGAGGTTCGCCGGACTGGTCATGCTCGACAGCGGCGTCCGGCCGCCCGGCCGCTACCGCTCCTTCCACGACGAGCCGCGGGACGGCGCCCGCCCGCCCCGGGGGCCGCGGTACGCGGCCACGCGCGAGGAGCTGCTGACCCGCTTCCGGCTGATGCCGCCGCAGCCGCACCCCGAGCCGGAGGTGATGGCGGTCATCGGGGAGCACAGCACGCGCGATACCGAGCTCGGCTGGCGCTGGAAGCACGACCAGTTCGACATCTCCGACCTCGGTGACGAGCAGGTCGACCTCGCCCTGACCCGGCTGCCCTTCGCGGTCGGCTACGTCTACGGCACCGAGAGCCAGGTGACCGACCGTTCCTCGGCCGAGTACTTCGGCCGCGTCGTCGCCGGTGCGCGGGTGGAGGCGCTACCCGGCGCCCACCACCACGTGATCCTCGAACGGCCGGAGCGGTGCGCGGAACTGATCGACGAGATGGCCGACGCGCAGCTCCGCGGGGTTGCGCACCAGTGACACGAGCCCGGCAACGTTGCCGGGGAGCGAGGAGATCCGATGAGCACGGTGCAGGTCCAGCGGCTGGGACACGTCAACACGTTCGCGGCCGACCACGAGGCGGTCGCGGGCTACCACGCCCGGGTCCTCGGCGCGCAGACGTTCATGGACTGGGAGGAACCGGCCTTCGGCGGGCGGAACGCCCTCTGGCGGATCGCCGGCACGGTGGTGGAGATCTTCTCGCCCACCCGGCCCGACGGCGCCATCGGCCAGTGGGTGGAGCGCAACGGGTCCGGGTGGCACTCCCTGGAATGGACCGTCCCCTCCCTCGACGCCGCGATCGAGACGATGCGCGAACGGGGCATCCGGATCACCGATCACGTCGAGGGCCAGTACGCGTTCACCCACCCCAAGGACGGCCACGGCATCTCCTTCGAGCTCACCGAGGCGCACTTCCCGGGTGACCCGCGGGACGACCCGGGCTGGACGCCGCCGAAGGCCGGCGAGGAGAACCCGCTGGGCATCGTCGGGCCGGTGGCGATCAGCGTCGCGTCGCACGACCCCGACGCGGCCGCCCGCTGGCTCGCCGACCTCACCGGCGCCGAGGGCGTGCGGGCCGAGGAGCGGCGCCACCTGAACACGCGGTCGGTGGCCGTCGACTTCCCGGACCATGTCGTCGAGTTCGTGACCCCCTTGGTCACCCCCGCTGTCGACCACCACCTGACCGACTTCCTGCGGGACAGGGGCGAGCGCATCTTCTCGGTCGACTTCCCCGTCGCCGACATCTACGCCGCCCGCGCGGCGCTGGCCGGGGTCGGCGCACGCTTCGAGCAGTTCGGGCGCACGTCCCTGGTGCTCCCGTTGGACGAGACCGGCGGGGCCCGGATCGAGCTGCGCGCGCAGGTCTGAGGCCTCGCGGAGGCCCGCAGGTCACAGCCGTGTCACGGGCCGTACGCCGTACGTTGACGTGACCTGGGTCATGCACCTACGTTCCAACCGGCCACCCTCCCGTACGGCTTCCGATATACCGGACGATCCGGGCGAGCCGGCCGTGCCACGACAGCGTCGTCCCGCACCCAAGGAGTAGTCCATGTCCCGGTTCTCCCTTCCAGGCGCCACCGGCCCACGACGGGCGCGGCGCACCGCGGCCCTCGCCGTGGCAGGCGTCGCCGCATCCCTCGTCCTGGGCGCCTGCGGCGACGCGAGTGACGACAGCGGCGGTGGCGGGGGTACCGCCGCTGCCGACTGCGGCGACGCACCCGGTGTCACCGACGATGCGATCACCCTCGCCTCGGTGTCCCCGCTCAGCGGTCCGTCCGCGACCACCTTCGCCGGGTTCGTCGAGGCCGCCGAGGCGCGCTTCGCACTGCAGAACGCCGACGGCGGCGTCAACGGCCGGGAGATCACGGTCGAGAAGAACGACGACCTCGGGGACGGCGCAGCGCAGGTCACCGCGGCCCGCAACGCCGTCCAGCAGCAGCAGGCCTTCGCCATCATCTCCGCCTCACGCGTGGACACGATGTTCGACTTCCTGGCCACGCAGAGCGTGCCGGTCGTCGGCTACCCCGGGCAGCCCGCCTACGTGGAGGACGAGAACGTCTTCGGCTTCGCCGGATCGGGCAACATCGGCTACTTCGCCGAGGCGTACGTCAACAAGATGGTCGACCTGGGCGCCACCAACCTCGCCGTCCTGGCGCACAACTCGCCCGGATCGCTGAACAGCGCCAACGGCATGATCCAGGCCGCCGAGGCCAATGACCTCGAGGTCGGTGTCAAGTCGCTGGACGTCCCGCTGGGGTCCTTCGACGCCACCGCGCTCGCCATCCAGATGAAGGAGGCCGGCGCCGACGCGATCTACGCGCCGACCCTCACCGACTCGTCGGTGTCGGTGCTCCGGGCCGCGCAGCAACAGGGCGTGGACCTCAAGGCCGTGTTCGTGTCGAGCGTCTACGACCCGCGGGTCGCCGACCAGATCTCGGAGTTCATCCAGGGCGCGATCACCACGACCCTCGCCGTGGTCCCGAACCAGCTGGCGGACGAGAACGAGGCCGTGCAGACCTACATCGACACGATGAAGGAGTACGCGCCCGACACCGACCCCAGCGCCGGGTTCGCCGAGGTCGGCTACATCTCCGCCGACCTGTTCATCAAGGGCGTCGAGGAGGCCGGTGACTGCCTCACCCGCGAGTCCTTCATCGAGGGCCTGCGCGGAGTCACCGAGTACGACGGGGGCGGCCTGCTCACCGAGCCGGCGCAGTTCTCCGGCGGCGACGCCCCCAACGGTGGCCAGCGGTACGGCAGCTGCGCCTGGTTCGTCACCCGCGAGGGCGACGAGTGGGTGCCGGACGACGAGCCGACCTGCGGCGAGCTGATCCAGATCGCCGGCTGACCAGCACCCCTGCACCAGCTCTCGGACGTGGCGCGGTCCTCAGCGGACCGCGCCACGGTCGGGGCCTCCGTCCCTCGGGGGCTCGCGACAAGCGTTCCGCCGGCCCTGACCGGCTGCTCGTGCACCGACGGATCCATCCCCGCATGACAAAGGAGTTCCTCCATGACCCCGTTCCCCCTTCGATCTGCTTCCGGCCCGCGCCGGGGGCGGCGCACCACGGTCGTGGCCGTGGCCGGCGTCGCTGCTTCCCTCGTCCTGGCCGCCTGCGGTGACGCCGGGGGAGGCGGTGGCGGTGGTGGTGGCTCGGCCTCCGCTGACTGCGGCGAGGCGCCGGGTGTCACCGACGACTCGATCACCGTCGCCTCGGTGTCGCCGCTGAGCGGCCCGTCGGCGAGCACCTTCGCCGGCTTCGTCGAGGCCGCCGAGGCGCGCTTCGCGCTGCAGAACGCCGACGGCGGGGTCAACGGCCGCGAGATCACCCTCGAGAAGAACGACGACCTCGGCGACGGCGCCGCGCAGGTGACCGCTGCCCGCAACGCCGTTCAGCAGCAGCAGGCGTTCGCCATCGTGCACGCCTCGCGCGTCGACACCATGTTCGACTTCCTGGCGACGCAGAACGTTCCGGTCGTCGGCTACCCGGGCCAGCCCGCCTACGCCGAGGACGAGAACGTCTTCGGCTTCGCCGGTGGGTCCCAGACCGGCTACTTCGCCGAGGGTGCGGTCACGCGCCTGCAGGAGGAGGGCGCGACCAACCTCGCCGTCCTGGCGCACAACTCGCCCGGATCGCTGAACAGCGCCAACGGCATGATCCAGGCCGCCAAGGCCAACGGCCTCGAGGTCGGGGTCACGTCCTTCGACGTCCCGCTCGGCTCCTTCGACGCCACGGCGCTCGCCATCCAGATGAAGGAAGCGGGTGTCGACGGCATCTACGCCCCGACGCTGACCGACTCGTCGATCTCCGTGCTCCGGGCCGCACAACAGCAGGGCGTGACTCTCAAGGCGAACTTCGTGTCCCAGGTCTACACGCCGGCCGTGGCGGAACAGGTGTCGGAGTTCATCCAGGGCGCACTGACGTCGACCCTTGCCATCGTCCCCAACGAGCTCGCGAGCGAGAACGAGGACGTGCAGGCCTACGTCGACGCGATGGCGGAGTACGCGCCCGACATCGAGCCCAGCACCGGCTTCGCCGAGGCCGGCTACATCTCCGCCGACCTGTTCATCAAGGGCGTCGAGGAGGCCGGTGACTGCCTCACCCGCGAGTCCTTCATCACGGGCCTGCGCGACCTGGGCGAGTACGACGGCGGCGGCCTGCTCGTGGAGCCGGCCGTGTTCTCCGGTGGCCCCTTCGCGAACGGCAGCGCGCCGTTCGGTGCGTGCACCTGGTACGTCGTCCGCGAGGGCGACGAGTGGGTTCCGGACGCCGAGCCGGTCTGCGGTGAGCTGATCAAGCAGGAAGGCTGACCCGTCGCCCGCCCCCGGACCTCCTTCGCGGAGGACCGGGGGCGGGCCTCGTCCCGCTCCCTGCTCGGAGCGGACGAACCCCCGGACCAGAGGAGCAACCGTGAGCGTCGACCAGGGTTCGCCCGGCATCGCTGCGCCGGGCGGCATGGCCACGCCGGTGCAGCAACTGCCGGCACCGGCGACCCCCGGCGCACGACGCGAGGTCAGCATCGTCATCGCGCCGCAGGACGCCTGGACGTCCGGCACCGAGGTGCGCGCCCGGGCCCGCGACGTCGTGCGGGGCGGGAACGCCTCGACGTCCACCCGCGAGCCGGTCGAGATCGCCGTCCGCACGGATGCCTCCGGTGTGCTGGAGGACGTCCGGATCCCCGCGGCACCCCAGCGGGGAGAAGCCCTGCGCGGCCGCGCGGTGCGTGGTGGGTTCCGGGCCGGCCTCTCCGCCCTGGACGGACTGGACCCGACGTCGCCCGAGGCGGGCCTGCTCGACGACCTGCCGACGGTCCGGCTCATCTCGGGCTACGCGCTGATGATGGAGGCGGAGGAGTCGCCCGCTCCGCCGACCGGGCAGCGGCGGGCGCCCCTGGTGGGCATCTGCAGCGGCTGGCGCGCCGACGGCGTCGCCGTCCAGCGGGCCATGGCCGAGGTGCCCCTGCTCGGTGCCGCCGCGACGACCCCGCCCCTGGAATCGGTCACCGGCTCCCCGGAGGCCTTCCTCGAGGAGGAGGCGCTCGCCCCGCGGACCATGCGGCGCCGGCGCGTGCTCGAGATCGCCCCGGCGGCCGACGGCGGGTGGGACGTCTTCGCCTACCTGCGCGACAGCCACGTCGACCGGGCGGGGATCGAGCACGGACTGCACGAGTACGTGGTGACCGCGACCGCCGGCCGGGGTGACCTGCGCCTGCGGTCCGTCGTGGCCGAACCGCGCACGCTGCCCTTCCGCGACTGCCCGCTGGCCTCCCCGAACGTGGACCGGCTGATCGGCATGCCCGCCGGCGAGGCCGGCTCCGGCGTCGTCGACCGCCTGCCCGGCGCGGCCGGCTGCACCCACCTGAACGACCTGCTCCGCACCTTCCGCTTCCTGCCACGCCTGGCAGCCATGGTCGACCGAGGAGACACAGATGAGCACTGAGGTGCTGGACGAACTGCGCGGGTTCCTCGACGAGGCCGTCCCGCGCTTCCGGGAGCAGTTCGGGGACGACGCCGGCTGGGACACCCGGATCGCCTGGCAGCGGGCCATGGCCGAGGCCGGCTGGGCCGCCCCGGGGTGGGCGGCCGAGAACGGCGGCCGGGCCCTCCCGGCGCACGAGGTCCTCGCCATCGAGGAGGTGACGGCCGGCTACGGGATGCCCCCGCTGGCCGGGATGCTCGGGCTCAAGAACGTCGGCCCGACGCTCGCCGCCTGGGGCACTCCCGAGCAGAAGCAGCACCTGCCGCGCATCCTCTCCACCGAGGAGGTGTGGTGCCAGGGCTTCAGCGAGCCCGGCGCCGGCTCCGACCTCGCGGGGCTGCGCACGCGCGCCGTCCGTGACGGCGAGGACTACGTCGTCAACGGCCAGAAGATCTGGACGTCGAACGGCATGCACGCCACGCACATGGAGCTGTTGGTGCGCACCGACCCCGACGCTCCCAAGCACCGCGGGATCTCCGCGCTGCTGGTCGACATGTCGACACCGGGCATCGAGGTGCGGCCGATCCGCCAGATCAACGGCCAGGCGGAGTTCGCCGAGGTGTTCTTCACCGACGTCCGAGTCCCGGTGGAGAATCTCCTGGGCAAGGAGAACGACGGCTGGAACGTCACGATGACCACCCTCGGGCACGAGCGCTCCGGTGTCGCGATCTTCGCGACGCGGTTCGAGCGCGAGGTCCGCGACCTGATCGCCGCGCACCGCGGGGACGACCTGACACCGGTCCAGCAGGACACCCTCGTCCGCCACTTCATCGAGGCGCGGGTGGTGGCGATCCTGGGCGAGGCCACCCTGTCCCGCGTGGCGGCGGGGGAGCAGCCCGGCTCCGAGCAGTCGGTGATCAAGCTCGTGTGGAGCGAGGCGGCCCAGCGGCTGGCGGCCACCAAACTCGATCTGGCCGGCATCGACGGCGTCGCCGGCGACGCGCCGGACGCCGCGGACGCCTACCTCTCCGCCCGCGCGATGACCATCGCCGCCGGCACGTCACCGATCGTCAAGAACATCCTGTCCGAGCGCGTGCTCGGCCTGCCCCGTGGCTGAGCTACGAACTCCGAAGCCAGGAACCCCGTCCGAGGGAGCACGCGCATGACCACCACCATCGCCGAGCGGGAGGACCTGCGGGCCGCCATCCGTGGCTTCCTGGCCGACCGGCTGCCCGAGGCCACCGTGCGCGTGCTGATCGACACCGACACCGGGTTCGACGCCCGCGCATGGACCCAGCTCTCCGGCGAGCTCGGCCTGTCCGGGCTCCTGGTCCCCGAGGAGCACGGGGGACAGGGGCTGTCCACCGTCGAGCTCGGCATCGCCCTCCAGGAGAGCGGTCGTGCGCTGCTCGGCGCGCCGTTCCTCGGCAGCGCCGTGCTCGCCACCTGGGCCCTGGTGGCCTCCGGCGACGACGCGACGGCCAAGGGGCTGCTCCCGGCGCTGGCCGACGGCTCGACCGTCGCCGCCCTGGGCATCGACGACGACCCGCAGGCGCCGGTCCGGGCGGTGCCCGACGGCGACGGCTGGCGGCTCACCGGTGCCAAGCGGCACGTCGTGGACGTCGCCGCGGCCGACACGTTCCTCGTCACCGCCGAGGCCGACGGCGGGGTGGGGCTCTTCGTCGTCCCCTCGTCCGGTGACGGCGTGACCGTCGAGCAGACCGGGTCCCTGGACCTGACCCGGCGGCTCGGCGTGGTCCGGCTGGACGGCGTTCCCGCGCAGCGCGTCGGGACCGACTTCGCCGCGGGCCTGGAGACCGTGCGCGAGCTCGGGGCCTTCGCCTGCGCCGCGGAACAGGCGGGAATCGCCGGCCGGTGCCTCGAGATCGCCGTCGAGTACGCCCGCACCCGGGAGCAGTTCGGCAAGCCGATCGGCTCGTTCCAGGCGATCAAGCACCAGCTCGCCGAGCACCTGGCCCGCGTCGAGCAGATGCGCGCGGCGGTCACCGCCGCCGCGGCCGAGCTGGCGACGTCCCCCGGCAGTGCGCGGGAGATCGTCTCGGTGGTCAAGGCCTACTGCGGCGACGCGGGGACGACGGTCGCCGAGGGGCTCATCGACACCCTCGGCGGCATCGGCTTCACCTGGGAGCACGTCGCCCACCTGTACCTGCGCCGGATGAAGACGCTGGCGTACCTGTTCGGCAGCCCGGCCGAGCACCGGGCACGGCTCGCCGCCGAGTTCGGGCTGACCGGCTGAACCAGTTCCACCGACCGACAACCCAGAGCGAACGGTGCACCCGGAGTGTGTGCCGAACCGAGGAGGAACCACAGATGGCAAGGATCATGGAAGGCGTCCGCGTCGTAGAGCTGGCGTCGTGGACATTCGTCCCCGCAGCTGGAGCGGCACTGGCCGACTGGGGTGCCGACGTCATCAAGGTCGAGGACATCCGGGGCGGTGACCCGGGCCGGCAGCTGGTCATCGGTGGCCTTCGCCGCGGGACGGGCAAGGCCGACGTCGACTTCATGATGGAGATCGGCAACCGCGGCAAGCGCAGCATCGGCCTCGACCTCAAGACCGAGGGCGGCCGGGAGGCGTTCGCAAAGCTCATCGCCACGGCCGACGTGTTCCTGACCAACTGGCTCCCCGGACCGCGCAAGCGCGCCGGCGTCGACGTCGAGGACATCCGGGCGATGAACCCGAACATCATCATCGCCCGCGGCTCGGGCCAGGGCCCCCGCGGTCAGGACGCCGACCGCGGCGGCTTCGACTCGGCCAGCTACACCGCCCGTGGCGGTGTCGCCTACGCGCTCACGCCCCCCGGCGCCGAGTACCCGATCTCGCAGGGCCCCGCCTTCGGCGACCTGCCCAGCGGCATGACCCTGGCCGGCGGTGTCGCCGGTGCGCTCTTCCACCGGCAGCGCACGGGTGAGGCGAAGATCGTCGACGTCTCGCTGCTCGGCCAGGCGATGTGGGCGATGGCACCGGACATCACGGCCGCGGAGTTCTTCGGCGTGGACCGCATCCCGGTCGCGCAGCCGGGCCAGGCTCTCAACCCGGTCACCAACCGGTACAAGACCAGCGACGGCCGCTGGATCCAGCTGGTCTTCCTGCAGCCGGACCGCTTCTGGGCCGACTTCACCCGCCGGATCGGCCGGCCGGAGCTGGCCGAGGACAAGCGCTTCGTCCCCTCGGCCAACCTGATCCAGAATTCGGCAGCGGCCACCGCGGAGCTCACGGCGACGTTCGCGGAGCACGACCTCGAGCACTGGACCAAGGTCCTCGCCGACGAGAAGGGTGTCTGGTCGGTCATGGCCTCTCCCAAGGAGGTGCTCGACGACCCGCAGGTGTCGGCCAACGACTACCTCGTCACCAACACCGACGACGAGGGCAAGAGCTACCGCTACATCCCTGCCCCGGTGCAGTACGACGAGACCCCGCCCCTGCCTGCCCGGTCCCCGGAGTACGGCGCGGACACCGAGGTCCTGCTGCTCGAGCTCGGCTACGACTGGGAGCAGATCGCGGCGGCGAAGGAAGCCGGGTCCGTCCTGTGACGGCACGCCCGCGGCGGGCGGCCGAGGTATGACGGCGAAGCCGAGGCCGGTGCCCACCCCGGACACCCAGTTCTACTGGGACCGGGCGGCCGAGGAGGAGTTGTGGCTGCCGCGCTGCGACGCGGAGGGCACCGTCTTCTGGTACCCGCGCGACTTCTGCCCCAGCTGCGGGTCGCGCTCGGTCTCCTGGGTGCGGGCGAGCGGGCGGGGCACGTTGGCGGCGTTCGTCGTCAACCACACCCCGCACCCCTCGTACGCCGCCGACGGGCCGTACGTGATCGCGCTCGTGCAGCTGGAGGAGGGCCCCCGGCTGATGACCAACATCCTCGGCGTCGAGCCCGACCCGGCACAGCTGCCGATCGGGATGCCGGTCGAGGTGGTCTTCGAGGACCGCGGCGAGGGCCTCAAGGTCCCGCAGTTCCGGCCGGTGGCGGCATGAGCGGGCTGCCGGACGTCGTCATCGTCGGGGCGGCGGAGTCGGAGAACGTCGGCGTCGTCCCCGACCAGTCGCAGTTCCAGCTGGCGGCCGACTCCGTGCTCCGGGCGCTGGCGCAGTGCGGCCTCGGGATCGGGGACGTCGACGGCGTCGCCAGCACCCTGCAGGTCGCCCAGTTCGCCCACCATCTCGGCACGCGGCCGCGGTGGCTGGACGGCACCGGCGTCGGCGGGTGCTCCTACATGCTGCATGTCCGGCATGCGGTGGCGGCGATCCAGACGGGACAGGCGGACGTCGTCGTCGTCGCGCACGGCGAGTCCGGCCGCTCGCGGGTCGGTCCGACCCTGCGGGTCCCCGACATGGCCAGCCCGGGCGGCCAGTTCGAGCTGACCTACGGCGTCGCGGGCACCTTCTCCTCCTTCACCATCCCGACCACCGCCTACCTGCACAAGTACGGGCTGGGGGAGGAGGCGCTGGCCGAGGTGACGGCCGCCCAGTCGGCCTGGGCGTCGCAGAACCCCCGCGCGTTCCGCGGCAAGTCGCTGACGGTCGACGACGTCCTGGCGTCCCGGATCATCGCCTGGCCCTTCCACGTGCTGGAGTGCTGCCCGGTGACCGACGGGGGAGGAGCCCTCGTGCTCACCTCCGCCGAGCGGGCAGCCGACCTCGACCTGACCGGTCCGCCCGTCCGGGTGGCCGGCTCGGGCGAGACGTGCGAGGGCCCGGGTGCCAGCTTCATGGAGG
This sequence comes from Blastococcus sp. CT_GayMR16, assembly GCF_004570875.1. Taxonomy (GTDB): domain Bacteria; phylum Actinomycetota; class Actinomycetes; order Mycobacteriales; family Geodermatophilaceae; genus Blastococcus_B. The sequence continues at coordinate 105,433 of NZ_SPQK01000006.1, forward strand.
ACCTGACCACGTTCCGCGGCTTCCGGGACTCCTCCGCCGAGGCGCTGCGGCAGGCCGATCTCACCGTCGCCGACATCGACCACCTGATGGTCTACGACGCCTATGCCCACCTGCCCCTCTACGGGCTGGAGGACATCGGGTTCGTCGGCCGCGGTGAGGCGTCGGCCTTCATCGCCAGCGGGGCGACCCGTCCCGGCGGCTCCCTGCCCATGAACACCAACGGCGGGGGACTGCTCTACACGCACACCGGTCAGTACGGGATGTTCGCGATCCAGGAGGCCGTCCGGCAGCTCCGCGGCGAGGCCGTGGTCCAGGTGCCGGACGTGCGGACCAGCCTCATCCAGGGCGTCGGCGGCATGTTCAGCGCCGCCGGCGCACTCGTGCTCACGACCGCCTGAACACCGTCAGGTCTCACCACCACCAGCAAAGGAACCTTCGATGACGAAGCCAGTCCCAGGCGTCCACTACATCTCCACCGCCGACCCTGAGGCATGGGCCGAGGCGGGCCTGGAGTTCCGGGTCGAGGACTCCGTCGCCTGGATCGTGATGAACCGTCCCGAGCGGCGCAACGCCGTGACCCACCCCCTCCGGAACGCCATCCTCGGCGCGGTCGAGGAGGTCCGCGACGACCCGAACATCCGGGCCGCCGTCGTCACCGGGAACGGGAAGGCGTTCTGCTCGGGCGCCGACCTCGGCGAGCCCGACCACATCGAGATCGCGCCGGACAACCGGCGCGGGAGCCACAGCAACATCGCCCGCGAGGACGGCCTCCGCTTCGGCTGGTGGCGGCTCATCAAGGCGGTCTGGGACAACGAGAAGCCGTTCGTCGCCGCGGTCAACGGCCCTGCCTACGGGTTCGGGTGCAACTTCGCGCTCGCCTGCGACCTCGTGATCGCCGCCGAGTCCGCCACGTTCAGCGAGGTCTTCGTCAAGCGAGGCCTGCCGCTGGAGGCGGCCGGTGCCTACCTGCTCACCCGGGGTACCAGCCCGGTCCGCGCCAAGGAGATCGCGCTGTTCGGCGAGCCCCTCCCGGGCCGCACCGCCGCCGAGTGGGGCCTGGCCAACCGCTGCGTCCCCGACGACGAGCTGCTGGCCGTGGCCGGCGACTGGGCCAAGCGGCTCGCGGCCGGCCCGACGATCGGCATCGGCCACGTCAAGGGGCAGATCAACAGCGCCCTGGAGCAGTCGATGGAGCAGGTGGCCAAGGACGAGGTCACGCTGCTGGGTCTCGGCGTCGGCAGCGATTCCGAGGAGGCCATGCGGTCGTTCGTGGAGAAGCGGGAGCCACGCTTCACCGGTCGCTGAGCTCCCGTCCCGCCCGTCCTGGCATCTGCCGGCGGGCGGGACCGGGTTCGGCGGACCGTCGTCGGAGGAAATTTGTGGTCCGAAGCACTGATACCCCGTGACAGGGGTCTCAGCGAGAGTTAACGTAACCCTTACGAGATAGCCGTCCAGAACGGCGCTGTCCTTACTTGCCACCGGAGGCACCCATGCCCTTGCCCGACGATGCCCAGGTCATCTCCGTCGACGACCACGTGATCGAGCACCCCCAGGTCTGGCTCGACCGCCTGCCGAGCAAGTACAAGGACGTCGCTCCCCGCATCGAGCGCGCGGCCGACGGCAACGACTTCTGGATCTACGAGGGCGAGCAGGCCGGCAACTTCGCGCTGAACGCCGTCGCCGGCAAGGACCCGAAGGACTTCGGGCTCGACCCGCGGACCTACGACGACATGCTCCCCGGTTGTCACGACATCGAGGACCGCATCAAGGACATGGACCTCGAGGGCGTCCATGCCCAGCTGTGCTTCCCGAACATGGGCGGTTTCGCGGGCAGCACCTTCGCCAAGTCCAAGGACTTCGAGCTCGCCAACCTCTGCATCAGCGCCTACAACGACTTCATCATCGACGAGTGGTGCGCCTATGCACCCGACCGCCAGATCCCGCTGATGATGGTCCCGTACTGGGACGTCCAGGCGACGGTCAAGGAGCTCCAGCGGACGGCCGCCAAGGGCGCGAAGTCCTTCACCTTCCCGGAGCTGCCCGACCGCATCGGCCTGCCGTCGTGGCACACCGACCACTGGGACCCGATGCTCGCTGCGGCGCAGGAGCTCAACCTCCCCATCTCGCTGCACTTCGGTTCCGGTGGCGCCCCGGTCGTCTCGCCCGAGGGCATGTCCAGCAACTTCACCGTGGCCATCACGCTCTTCGCGCTCAACTCGCAGAGCGCGATGACCGAGCTGCTGCTCTCGCCGGTCTTCCACAAGTTCCCCGACGTGAAGATGGCCCTCTCCGAGGGCGGCATCGGCTGGATGCCCTACATCCTCGAGCGCCTGGACTACGTCTGGACCCGGCACCGCTGGTACAACGACGTGAACCGCGAGATCAAGCCGTCGGAGATCTTCAGGGACCACATCTACGGCTGCTACATCTCCGACGACGCCGGCATCTTCTCGCGGCACCGCATCGGCGTGGACAACATCATGTTCGAGAGCGACTACCCGCACTCGGACAGCCAGTGGCCGCACACCCGCAAGATCCTCGCCGAGACGCTCGTGGACGTCCCGGACGACGAGGCCCGCAAGATGGTCGAGCTGAACGCCCGGAAGCTGTACAACTTCCCGCGCAGCAGCTGACCACCCCGACGCGCTGCGGCGCCGGCCTGCGGGCCGGTGCCGCGGCGCGTCGCTCGTTCCGGCAGACGATCCCGCTCCCCACCGCGCCCGTCGGCGCGGCGTCGAGCGTGCCCGGGAGCTGCCGTCCACACCACGGAGGAATCCTGAGATGACGGCCCGTACGACGGTCGGCGCGGTCCTGCCGCTGCGCCTGAAGCCCTACGTGGACGCGGACAACTCCGCGTTCTGGAGCGGCGGCGCCGACGGCGCGCTGATGATCCACCGCTGCCGCAGCTGCGGCTCCTGGTTCCACCCGCCGGCGCCCGTCTGCCGGAACTGCCAGAGCCTCGAAGTCGGCCCCGAGCGGGCCAGCGGACGCGGGACGGTGGCCTCCTACACCGTGAACGTCCAGCCCTGGATCCCCGGCTCGGAGCCCTACCTCATCGCCTGGGTCGAGCTCGCCGAGCAGCCCGGTCTGCGGCTGACGACGAACCTGGTCGACGTCGAGGCCGAGGACGTCTCCCTCGACATGCCGGTCGAGGTGGTCTTCGAGCCGCACCCCGACGGCGACGTCTGGTACCCCCTCTTCCGCCCGGCCCCCGGAGCGACGGCATGACCACGATCGGCGAGCGCAGCAGCTACGTCTCCGGGCTCGGGCAGTCGGCGGTGGGCCGCAACCTGGGTCGCACCGAGATGTCCCTGACCGTCGAGGCCATCACCAACGCCATCGCCGACGCCGGTCTGCGGCCGTCCGACATCGACGGCCTGGTGACCTACCCCGCGGGTGGGAACGGCACGGCCAAGGGCGGGTTCGGCGGCCCGAGCGCGAACGCGGTCCAGGACGCCATGGGCCTGCGTCTGGACTACTACTCCGGCAGTTCCGACGGCGCCGCCCAGCTGCAGGCGCTGGTCACCGCGTGCATGGCGGTCGCCACCGGTCTGGCCCGGCACGTGGTCATCTACCGCACGGTCACCGAGTCCACGGCCCAGACGGCGTCCGGACGACGGGGACTCTCCCTCGGCGACACCGAGCTGGACGGCGAGATGCAGTACCGGCTGCCCTACGGCGCGCTGTCGGCCACGACCTGGCTGGCACCGCTGGCCCAGTACCACATGGACCGCTTCGGGCTCACCCGCGAGCAGCTCGGCCAGATCGCCGTCGTGTCCCGGGCGAACGCGCAGCTGACCCCATACGCACTGATGCGCGGCCGGCCCATGACCATGGACGACTACCTGGCCGCGCGGATGATCTCCACCCCGCTGAGCCTGTTCGACTGCGACATCCCGTGCGACGCCTCGACGGCCCTGGTCATCTCCCACGTCGACACCGCCGCCGACTGCCCGCACGTGCCGGTGCAGATCAACGCCCTGGGGACGGCGAGCTGGGGCCGGCCGTCGTGGGACCAGTACGAGGACCTGGCCTCCTTCCCGGGACGGGGGCCGGCCGAGCACATGTGGCAGCGCACCGACCTCACGAAGGACGACGTCGACAGCGCGCACATCTACGACGGCTTCTCGATCATCGTGAACCTGTGGCTCGAGGCGCTCGGTTTCTGCGGGACGGGCGAGTCGGGGGCGTTCCTCGAGGGTGGCAAGCGCATCTCCCGGGACGGCGAGCTCCCCATGAACACCAACGGCGGCCAGCTCTCCGGTGGCCGCCTGCACGGCTTCGGCCACCTCCACGAGGCCGCCCTCCAGCTGCGCGGGGAGGCGGGGGAGCGGCAGCTGCCCCGCCAGCCGGAGGTCTCCGTCGTCACCAACGGCGCCGGCTCCACCGTCGGCTGCGCACTGCTCACCCGCGGCCTGGCCTGACCGGCCTGCGGACCCACCCGAATCGGAAGAGGTAGACGTGGACGTTCTCCGTGGACTGAAGGTCATCGATCTGACGGTGTGGGCGTTCTGCCCGGCCGCCGGGGCGGTCCTGGCCTCCTGGGGTGCCGATGTGGTGCACATCGAGAACCCCGGTGCACCCGACCCGATGCGGGTGTTCCTCGGCGGCTCGACCGAGCCCGGCGGCGCGCACTGGATGTTCCAGCACTACAACCGTGGGAAGCGGGCGGTCGCCCTCAACCTCGCTGACGAGCGCGGGCGCGAGGTGCTGCTGAAGATGGTGGAGGAGGCGGACGTCTTCCTGACCAGCTACCTGCCGGCCACGCGCCGCAAGCTCGGCATCGACGTCGACGACATCCGCGCGCGGAACCCGAAGATCATCTACGCCAAGGGCACGGGGGCCGGCCCGCTGGGGCCGGAGTCCGAGCGTGGCGGCTACGACGCCGCTTCCTGGTGGTCGCGGGGATCGCTGTCGGACACCGCGATGAACGTGACCGACACCGACGTCCCGCCCGGCATGGTGGGGCACGGCGACGGGATGTCCGGGCTGGTCTTCGCCGGCGGCATCTGCGCGGCGCTGCTCCAGCGTGAGCGCACCGGCGAGGCGGTGGTCGTCGACTCGTCGCTGATGGGCACGGCCATGTGGTTCAACGGGCCGGCGATCATCAGCAGCACGTTCCCGCCCGAGCAGCAGATGTTCAACGCGCGGCCCCCGCGCGAGGCGCTGTCGTGGTCGGGCAACACCTACCGCACGGGCGACGGGCGCTTCCTCTACCTGTCGTTCCTGGGAGATCCGCAGAAGCACTGGGTCGACCTGTGCGAGCGGATCGGCCGGCCGGAGCTCGCCACCGATCCCCGGTTCGCGACGGCCGCCGAGCGGGCGTCGAACAACACCGACCTCATCCACCTGATGGACGAGGTGTTCGCCGGCCGGCCGCTCGCCGAGTGGCGGACGGTGCTCAACGAGGCGCTCGGCGTGTGGGCGCCCGTGCAGACAGCCCGCGAGCTGCACGACGACCCGCAGGCCATCGCGAACCGGTACGTGCAGGACGTGAAGGCCGGGAGCCGGACGCTGCCGCTGGTGTCGCCCCCGATCAGTTTCGACCAGAACGTCGGTGACATCCGACGGGCGCCGGAGTACGGCGAGCACACCGACGAGGTCCTCGCCCACCTGGGCCTGGGGCAGAACGAGATCGACGACCTGCGCCGCGCCGGCGCGGTCGCCTGAGCGACGACGACAGAGGAGTCGCCATGACACGCAGGGCACTGGTCACCGGAGCCAGCCGGGGCATCGGCAAGGCGATCGCGCTCGCGCTCGCCGAGGCCGGTCACGACGTGGCCATCGGGGCGCGGACGCTGAACAGCGGCGACCCGACGCAGGACCACAGCATGAGCATCCACAAGAAGGACGAGCGGCCGTTGCCCGGCAGCCTCGAGGAGACGGCGCAGCTCATCCGTGAGCGCGGGCAGGAGGCGCTGCCGGTCCGGATGGACCTGACCGACCAGAAGTCGGTGGAGTCCGCGGTCGGCGAGGTGCTCGACCGGTGGGGCGGCGTCGACGTCGTGGTCAACAACGGCCGGCACATCGGGCCGGGACTGATGGACACCATCCTGGACACCCCGCTGGAGCAGTACCGGCTCTTCGTCGAGGCGCACGCCATCGCCCCGCTGCGGATCGCCCAGCTGCTCCTGCCCGCGATGCTCGACCGGGGCTCCGGCACGTTCGTCACCATCAGCTCCGGTGCGGGCACGGACTTCTACCCGGCGGGCAAGCCGGGAGCCGGCGGCGCGGGCCTGGGCTACCGGCTCGGCAAGGCCTCGGGCCACACGGTGGTCGGCAGCCTGCTGGCCGAGTACTCCGACCAGGGCATCCGGGCGTTCAACGTCGACCCGGGCCTCGTGGCGACCGAACGCAACTCGATCGAGCTCGCCGAGCTGGGCTTCGACCCCAACATCGGCGCGCCCCCGGCCGCCATCGGGGCCGCCGTCACCTGGCTGGTGACCGACCCGGACGCCGAGCAGATCATGCGCGGGGACATCTCGGGTCAGGCGCTGGCCCGCGAGCGGGGTCTGTACTCCTGGTGAACGTCCTGGTCTACGGCGCCACCGGGATGATCGGCGAGGCGATCGTGGGAGAGCTCCTCGACCGCGGCCACCGGGTCACCGCCGCCAGCCGGCAGGGCGCGGGCCCCGCGGACCGGCCGGGGCTGACCGTGGTCGCGGCCGACGTGACCGACCGGGCGTCGGTGGCGGCGCTCGCACCCGGGCACGACGCCGTCGTCACGGCGGTGCGGCCGGCTCCGGGGGAGGGGCCCGACCGGGTCGTGGAAGCGGCGCGGTCGCTGGTGACGTCCCTGCCTGGGGCCGGCGTCCTCCGGGTGCTGGCGGTGGGGGGTGCCGGGGGGCTGCAGGTCGCCCCCGGCGTCCGCGTCGTCGACGACCCGGACTTCAGCCCCGTCTACCGGCCGTTCAGCCTGGCGCACGTCGACGCCCTGTCGGTGTACGCCGGGGCGGACCAGTCGCTCGCCTGGACGATGGTCTGCTGCCCCCGGGTGATCGAGCCGGGAGAGCGCTCGGGCCGGTACCGGGTGGGCGGTGCAGAGCTGCTCAGCGATGCGGAGGGGGTCAGCCGGATCACCAACGCCGACTACGCCGTGGCGCTCGCCGACGAGCTCGAGCAGGCGGCGCACCCGCGCGCCCGCATCTCCGTCGCGTACTGACCTCCCGTGGTCGCGTCGCTGCGTCCCACCCCTGGTGAGGACGCGTGACGCGTGCCATAGTGCGGTCTATCGAATAGCTTCCCGAAAGGCAGACGACAGTGACGACGTTCGCCCTCCTGCACGGTGGCCAGCACGGCGGCTGGTGCTGGGACCTGCTGGTCGAGGAACTCGCCGCCCGCGGCCACCGCGCGGTGGCTCCGGACATGCCGATCGAGGATGACGCCGCCGGTGCCCGGGAGTGGGCGCAGAGCGTGGTCGACGCCCTCGGCGAGACCGACGACGACGTCGTGGCCGTCGCGCACTCGATGGGCGGCATGGCGCTGCCGGTGCTCGCCACTCTGCGCCCGGTGCGCCGGATGGTGTTCCTCGGCGCCGTCGTCCCCGTGCCGGGCATGTCGTTCCTCGAGTACCTCGGCACCCCGGAGGGCGGTCAGGCCGTCACGATGCCGATGGGGCCGGACCAGGAGCCCGACGAGCTCGGCCGCGGCGCCTGCTCGTGGGCGACCGCGCGCACGTACTTCTACCCGGACGTCCCCGAGCCGCTGGCCCGCTCGTCGTGGGAGAAGCTCCGGTCCAACGCGCTGACCGTCTTCGTCGAGCCGTGCCCGCTGGACACCTGGCCGGACGTTCCCTCGACGTCCCTCGTCCTGACCGAGGACGCGGCGATGTCGCCGGACTGGCAGCGACTGGTCGCCCGCGGCCGCCTCGGGTCCGACGTGGTCGAGCTCCCCGGCAGCCACTCGCCGTTCCTCACCCGACCGGCCGAGCTGGCCGACGCCCTCGTCCGCATCGCCACCTCTCCGACCCCGACGCCGGCCGCCGCTCCCGCGGCCGCCGGCTGAACAGACAGGACGCCTCCATGACCGAGACCGCACCGCTGCGGCCACTGCCGCTGCCCGACGACGAGACGCGCTTCTTCTGGGACGGCACGCGCGAGCACCGCTTCCTGATGCAGTTCTGCGCCGACTGCAAGCGCTTCTACCACCACCCGCGGCCCGTCTGCCCGGGCTGTCTGTCCTCGGACATGGCGCCCGAGGAGCTGTCGGGGCGCGGGACCGTCTACACGTACACGATCGCCGAGCAGGCCTTCCACCCGTTCTTCGCGAACCGGCTGCCCTACACGCTGATCGTGGTGGACCTGGAGGAGCAGCCCGGCCTGCGGTTCGTCTCCGAGCTCGTCGAGTGCTCCCCGGACGACGTCCGAGTCGGCATGCCGGTCGAGGTCGTGTGGGAGCACGTGACCGACGAGATCACGCTGCCCCTCTTCAAGCCGGCCGCGGTGCAGGCATGACCGGCACCGGACGCCGGGTCGCCATCGTCGGCGTCGGCTACTCCACGGTGGGCCGCGACACCGGCCTCTCCCTCAAGCAGCTCATCGCCCAGGGCGCGCAGGCCGCCATGGCCGACGGCGGTGTCGAGCAGGCCGACATCGACGGCGTCGCGATGCACGCCTTCCCCCCGCACTTCGTGCCGGCCTACGAGTGCGGTGCGCTGCTCGGCCTCCCGTCCCTGAAGTGGACGTCGGGCTCCATCGAGGGCCCGGCCTTCCTCTCGGCCGGGATCCACGCCGCCGCGGCCGTGGCCTCCGGGACCGCCGACGTCGTCCTCGCGCTGCGGCCGATGCTGCGGCTCGGCGCCACCGGGCCCACGCCCGGCGCCTCCGCCGCGGGTGGCCGGCAGTTCCTCGAGCCCTTCGGGGCCGGGCGGCCCGCCCAATGGGCCGGGATGATCAAGCAGCGGATGATGTCGGAGTTCGGCTGGGGCGAAGAGGCCTTCGGCCGGCAGATGGTGGCCCAGCGGGAGTTCGCCGCGCTGAACCCCGACGCCCTGCTGCGGGAGCGGATCACCCTCGACGACTACATGAACACCCGGTACGTGGCCAAGCCCCTGCGCCTGCTCGACTGCGACTACCCCGTCGACTCCTGCGGCGCGGTCATCTTCGCCACCGAGGAGCGGGCCCGGGACTTCGCCCAGAAGCCGGTCTTCGTCGAGTCGTGGTCGTTCGGGACGAGCGGGGAGTCCGACTTCGAGCTCGCCGAGGACATGACGCGGACGTCGAGCTTCAGTGCTGCCGCGGACATGTGGGCACGCACGTCGCTGACGCCGGAGGACGTGCAGGTGGCCGGCCTCTACGACGGCTTCTCGCCGATCACCCTGAACTGGATGGAGGCGCTGGGCCTCTGCGGGCGCGGCGAGGCCAGCGACTTCGTCGCCGAGGGCAACACGTCCCTGGGCGGGCGGGTGCCGGTGAACTGCGACGGCGGCGCGACCAACGTCGGCCGGGTGCACGGGGTCAACCACGTGGCCGAGGTGGTGCGCCAGCTCCGCGGCACCTCCGGCGACCGGCAGCGCCCGGACGCCAAGGTCGGGGTCGCGGCGAACTCGATCGCGGCGTTCACCGCCTGCATGCTCATGTCGGCCGAATGACGTCCTGCTGGCCGCCACCCCGGCGGTAGGTGCACGATCCCCTTGCCCGCGCGGCGGGCAGGGGCCACCAGGAGCGAACCGCTCCGCGCACGGTTCGGAGGAGCGCCCGTGTCCACAGATGTCGACCTCGGCATGTTCATCATCCGGCTGGCTCTCGGCCTGATGCTGATCGCGCACGGCTACAACAAGCTCTTCGGTGCCGGTGGGCTCGCCGGCACCACCCGGTGGTTCGAGGGCCTGGGCCTGCGTCCTGCGTGGCTGCACGCCCGCATCGCGCCGGTCAACGAGATCGGCGCCGGGATCCTGCTCAGCCTGGGGCTGTTCTTCCCGCTGGCCTGCGCCGCGTTCGTCGGGCTGATGGCGGTGGCCTCGCTCACCGACCACCGCGGCAAGGGCTACTTCGTGTTCAAGGGCGGCTGGGAGTACACCCTGCTGGTCGGCACCGTGGCCGTGGGGATGGCGTCGATCGGCCCCGGTGACTGGTCGGTCGACCACGCACTCCTCGACTGGCACCTCGAGGGCCCCGAGTGGGCGGCGTTCGCCGCCGTGCTGGGGCTCGTCGCCGCCGGGCTGCTGCTGGCGACGTCCTACCGGCCGGTGAAGAAGTCGGACACCGCGGCAGTATGACGGGACTGGACGCCGGCCCCGGGACGCTGACCACCGGACCGTCGATCCTCGACCTGCTCGCGCTGGCCGAGGCCGGGCCGGACGTGTTCCGGGCCGACCTCGTCTACGACGACGGCGGCTTCCTGTACGGCGGACAGGTGGCCGCCCAGGCGCTGCGGGCGGCCGCGCACACGGTCCCGCCCGACCGGCTGCCGCACTCGCTGCACTGCTACTTCGTGCGGGCGGGGAACCCCGGCCGCGCGACGGAGTTCCGCGTGGAGCGGGACCGTGACGGGCGGTCGTTCTCGAGCCGGCGCGTGGTCGCCACCCAGGACGGGCGGCTGATCTTCACGATGTCCTGCTCGTTCGCCGTCCCGCTGACCGGCCCGGAGCAGGACGTCGACGGGATGCCGGACGCCGAGCCGCCGGAGCGATCCCGCGCGGCCGAGCTCACCCACCTGTTCTCGCTGGAGGGGGCGCTGCCGACGCAGCCGTTCCCGGACGGGGCGTGGCCGACGCGGGTGTGGGCCCGGTCCACGCTGCCGCTCCCGGACGACCCCCTCGTCCACGCGTGCGTCCTGACCTACCTGTCCGACCTGTTCACCGGTACGGCCGGCCTCGACGACGTCTCGGACCTGGGGACGACGAGCCTCGACCACGCCCTGTGGTTCCACCGGCCCGTCCGGCTCGACGACTGGGTGCTCATGGATCTCGTGCCGCACCAGAGCGCCGCCAGCCGCGGCTGGTACACGGGAACGGTGCACGACGCCTCGGGGCAGCTGGCCGCGTCACTCGCGCAGGAGATCCTCTTCCGCCGCCCGCGGTGACGCGACGGCGTGCCCGCCGTCGATCTCGTCGACCAGGCCCCACTCCCGGGCCGTGGCCGCGTCGACCCGCGTGCCGGTGAGGCCGAGCCAGGCGGCGCGCCAGCGGCCCGCGCGGCGGACGATGCCGACCGTGCCGCCCGCGCCGGGGATGAGGCCCATCGCCAGCTCCGGCAGGCCCAGCACGGTGTCCGGTGCGGCGACCACGCGCCCGGCGAACGTGGGCAGCTCGAAGCCGGCCCCCAGGCAGGTGCCGTGGACCCGGACGGTCACGCGGTCGCGGAGCCGGTGCAGGACCTCGGCGACGCTCGCGCCGAGCCGCAGCACGTGGGCGCCGGCGGGGTCCACCGCAGTCCCGAACTCGTCGAGGTCCCCGCCCGCGGAGAAGCTCGGGCCGTCGCCGCTGATCTCCACCTCCAGCAGCGGGTCCCACTCGGCGGGGGCCAGCGCCGCGAGCAGCGCGTCCCGCATCGCCGCGTCCACGGCGTTGCGGCGGGCCGGCCGGGTCAGGCGCAGGAAGAGGACGTCGCCGGCGAGGGTCGCCGCGACGCGGTCGCTGCGGTCGTCCGGCGGGCGCGGGGCGCCGCGGCCGGCCAGCCAGGCGGCGAACTCGGGGCCGGCGAGGAGCGTGGAGTAGGCGGCCGACTCCGCGCTCAGGGCCGCCGGCACGGGCAGGCCCGCGCTCTGGCGGAGCAGCCAGGTGTAGGTCAGCGCGGCCAGGGGAGTGGTGGCGAACCGGTCGCGGAGACCGGCGAGAGCGGCGAGCGGGTCGGGGACCGCGATCACCCGCCCGCCCGCGGAGGCGTCGGCCAGGCTCAGGTCGACCGCCTGCGCCAGTTCCCCGGGTACCCGCACACCCGGCCCGGCCACCGCCACGGTGGCGCGCCGCGTGCCGCGCAGGGTGGCGACCACGCGCCGGCGTGCCTCGTCGTCCAGGGTGGTGAACTCGCCCGCGGACACCGCGAGCACAGGCTCGACGGGCCGCCCGCGTTCGTCGAGCACGAGCGGGGGCGGCGGTCCCACGGCGACCTCGGCCAACGGGACGAGCGCTGCGGCTGCGTCCGTTCTCCTCACCCGGTGCCCCTCCTCGTCGTGTCCGGTGGGCCGGCCGGCGGGGGAGGCCCCCGCCGGCCGGCCCGTAGTCGGTCGAGCTACTTGGGACCGAACCGCAGCGCACCGTCGATGCGGATCGTCTCACCGTTCAGGTAGTCGTTCTGGACGATCTGCAGCGCCAGCTGGGCGTACTCGTCGGGGCGACCCATCCGCTTCGGGTTGGGCACCGTCGGGCCGAAGTGCGCCTCGGCCTGCACCGGGTCGGGGTAGGCCGGGGTGAGGAACGTGCCGGGGGCGATGACCATCGTCCGGATACCCAGCGGCGCCAGGTCGCGGGCCGCGGTCAGGTTCAGGCCGATGACGCCACCCTTGGCGGCGGAGTAGTCGGACTGGCCGGCCTGGCCCTCGAACCCGGCGATGCTCGCGGTGGAGATGATGACGCCGCGCTGGCCGGAGTCCAGCGGCTCGTTGGCCGCCATCGCCTCGGCCGCCTGGCTCAGCACGTTGAACGTGCCGGTGAGGAAGACCTCGACGGTGCGGCGGAACGTGGCCAGCGGGTAGCGGGCGCCGTCGCGGCCGATGATGCGCTTACCGGCGGCCGGGCCGCCGTGCACGATGACGGCGACGCGCAGCGGCGCCAGCTCCGTGGCGGCGGCGACCGCCGCGGCCACCGACTCCTCGCTCAGCACGTCGGTCTCGACGAAGCGGACGCTGTCCCCGAGCTCCTCGGCGAGCTTCTTCCCCTTGTCGGCGGCGAGGTCGGCGATGACCACCTTCGCGCCGCCGTCGACGAGCCGGCGCACCGTCGCCTCGCCGAAGCCGCCTGCGCCACCCGTGACCAGGGCGGATGCGTTGGACAGGTCCATGTGTGCTCCTCGAATGTGCCGCCCGGAGGCGGTGTCGGGCGGTGGCCTCGGCCGCGGCACCCGAAGTTGTTGGTCCTTACCGTAAGGTGTTCTACACTGCCGGGAGGGCCGAGTGGTAGTTCCCCCGTAGCGGGATCGCCGGGTGACCCTCCGTAACCCCCGCCGTTCTCCTGATTCCCTCGAAGCAGCCCAGTGAGGTGCTCATGCCCGACGCCGTGATCGTCAGCGCAGTCCGAACCGCCATCGGAACGGCCCGCAAGGGCACCCTGGCGGACACCACGCCCGAGGAGATGGCCAAGGTCGTCCTGGAGGAGACCCTCCAGCGCTCCGGGATCGACCGGGAGCTCGTCGACGACGTCGTCTTCGCCGAGTCCGGCTACGGCGGCGGCGCCATCGCCCGGCACGCCGCGGTCGAGGCCGGCCTGCTCAACGCGGGCGGCCAGGCCGTCAACCGGCACTGCGCCGGCAGCCTGACCGCCGTCGGCATCGCCGCCGGCTCGATCAAGTCCGGCATGGACCGCGCCATCGTCGCCGGCGGCGTCATGTCGGCGTCCCTGTCGCCGCGCCTGCAGCGCCGGGTCCCCGGCACCGAGGACGAGTTCGTGGCGTGGTACCCGCCCACGCACCCGGACAGCCCCGAAGCCCCCAACATGGACATGTCGATCAGCGTCGGCTGGAACACGGCGAAGGAAGCCGGCCTGACCCGCGAGGACCAGGACGCCTGGGCCGTCCGGTCCCACGAGCGGGCGATCGCGGCCATCGACGCCGGCCTGTTCGTCGAGGAGATCGTGCCGATCAAGGCGCTCCGCAAGGACGGCAGCTACGTCGACTTCTCCGTCGACGAGCACCCGCGCCGCGGCTCCAGCATGGAGAAGCTCGCGTCGCTCAAGGTGCTCCACCCGGAGATCGAGGGATTCTCGGTGACCGCCGGCAACGCCAGCGGCGTCAACGACGCGGCCGCGGCGCTCACCATCGTCAGCAGTGACCTCGCGGCATCCGAGGGCCTCGCCCCGATCGCCACGATCCGCAGCTGGGCGTCGGCCGGCATCGACCCGCGCCTCATGGGCATGGCGCCGCTGCGCGCCATCCCGAAGGTGCTCGAGCGGGCCGGCGTGAAGCAGTCCGACATCGCCATCTGGGAGATCAACGAGGCGTTCGCGTCCGTCCCGGTCGCGGCCTGCAAGGTGCTCGGCATCGACGAGGAGATCGTCAACATCCACGGCAGCGGCTGCAGCCTCGGCCACCCGATCGCCGCCACCGGCGCCCGGATGCTGACCACGCTCATCAACGACCTGCGCCGCCGCGGTGGCGGCCTGGGCATCGCGACGATGTGCGCCGGCGGCGGCCAGGCCGGCGCCGTCCTCATCGAGGTCTGATCCCGCGCTCGTCTCACGCACGACGGCCCGGTCCCCCCGCGGGGGCCGGGCCGTCGTTCATGTGGGCTCAGCGGGCCGCGTGCGGCTCCCGCACCGACCGCATGAGCCCCTCCTGGACGACGGTCGCGACGAGCCGGCCCTGCACGTCGGTGATCCGACCCTCGTTGAAGGTGCGTCCGCTGGCGGCCGAGGGCGACGCCTGGTCGTAGAGCAGCCACTCGTCGGCACGGAAGGGCCGCAGGAACCAGAGGGCATGGTCGAGCGAGGCCCACTGGAGGCGCGTGCCGGGGTGCAGCAGGGCGCCGGTGCCCAGCAGGCGCATGTCGCTGAGGTAGGTCAGCGCCCCCACGTGGACGGCGGGATCGTCCGGCAGGCGGTGGCGGTAGCGCACCCACAGCAGCTGCCGGGCCCGGCCGGGAACGTCCTCGCCCGCGGGCGCCGGCACCTCCGCGGCCTCCCACTGCGGCCACTCGGCGGCGAAGAACTCGTCCGGGCCGCCGTTCCCGGACACCCCCGGCGCCAGCTCCTCCGGGCGCGGGACCGCCGGGGCGCTGACCTGGTGCTCGGGTCCGTCGTCCCCGCGGTGGAACGAGGCCGACATCGAGAAGATCGTCTCGCCGTTCTGCACCGCGCTCACCCGCCGGGTCGCGAAGGAGCGCCCGTCGCGCACCCGGTCGACGAGGAACACGGTGGGCCGGTCCGGCACCCCCGGCCGGAGGAAGTACCCGTGCAGGGAGTGCACCGGCTGAGCCGGGTCGACCGTGCCGACGGCGGCCATCATCGCCTGGCCGGCCACCTGCCCGCCGAAGGTGCGGGTCATCCGGGTGGGCACCGGCCGGCCCAGGAAGACGTCCGCGTCCAGCTGCTCGATGGACAGGACGTCCTGGATGTCGGTCACCGCGCATACCTACCAGGCCGGCAGGCAGCGGTCAGAGGGCGGTGCCGATCAGCTTGATGTCGAGGTACTCGTCGATCCCGGTCGAGCCACCCTCGCGGCCGGTGCCGCTCTCGCCCACGCCGCCGAAGGGTGCCGCCGCCGACGTCGGGTTGATGTCGTTGAGGCCGATCATCCCGAACCGCAGCGCCTCGGTGACCCGGATCGAGCGCTTGAGGTCGTTGGTGTAGACGTAGGAGGCCAGGCCGTAGCGGGTGTCGTTGGCCATGGCGATCGCGTCCGCCTCGTCGTCGAAACCGACGATCGCCGCGATCGGCCCGAAGGTCTCCTCGCGGTAGATCAGCATGTCCGGGGTGACGTCGGCGAGCACGGTCGGTGCGAAGAAGTTCTGCCCGGTGAGGCCGTCGGGCCGGACCGCGGTGCCGCCGGTGGTCACCCGCGCCCCCTTGGCGACGGCGTCGTCGACCTGGCGCTGCATCTTCGCCATCGCCGCGCCGTCGATCAGCGGGCCGATCGTGACGCCGTCGGTGGTGCCGGCGCCGACCTTCAGCTTGGCGGCGCGCGCCGTGAACGCCTCGGTGAACGCCTCGACGTGGGGGCGCTGCACGTAGATGCGGTTGGGGCAGATGCACGCCTGGCCGGTGTTGAGGAAGCGCACCAGCGCCGCGCCCTTCGCGGCGTGCTCGATGTCGGCGTCGTCGAAGATCAGGAACGGGGCGTGGCCGCCCAGCTCCATCGACACCCGCTTCATGCTCGCCGCGGCACGTGAGGCGAGCATCATGCCGACCTCGGTGGAGCCGGTGAAGGTGAGCTTGCGGACCTCGTGGGAGTTCAGCCAGACGTCGGACACCGGAGCCGGGTCCTCGGCGGTCACGAGGTTCGCCACGCCCGCCGGCAGGCCCGCCTCGTGCAGGATCTCGAACACCGCCACGGCGCAGAGCGGCGTCTGCTCGGCCGGCTTGAGCACGGTGGTGCAGCCGGCCGCGATCGCCGGGGCCACCTTCCGGGTGATCATGGAGATCGGGTAGTTCCAGGGCGTGATCGCCGCGACCACCCCGACCGGCTGGCGCAGCACGGTGAACCGCTGGTCGGCGCGGGCGGACGGGATGGTCATCCCGTAGACCCGCTTGGCCTCCTCGGCGAACCACAGCAGGAAGTCGCCGGCGTACTTCACCTCGGCACGGGCCATCCGGATCGGCTTGCCCTGCTCGCGGGTCATGAGCTGGGCCAGCTCCTCGGCCCGCTCGCCCAGCAGCCGGTGCGCCCGGACCAGGATCTCCGACCGCTCGTACGCCGTCGTCCGGGACCAGGCGGGGAAGGCCGCGTTCGCGGCGTCGAGGGCCGCGCGGGCGTCGGCCGCCCCACCGGCCGAGGCCGCGCCGAAGGCGACGTCGGTGCTGGGGTCCAGGACGTCGAACGTCGCGCCGTCGGCCGCCCCGGTCCACTTGCCGTCGATGTAGAGGGTGGCGGCGTCGGTCATGGTGTCCTCCGGGAGACGGCGGCGGTCTTATCGACGAGCTTACGGTAGCGCTGTTGACGGAGGCGATGCCCGCCGCCTAGTGTCCGCCAGGGTGGGCGTGGGAGCCGGGCAGCGGGAGATCGCCGAGGCTTCTACCGCTACGACGACCGAGACGCAGGAGACCCTCCATGGCTGACCACAACGCGATGCTCCTGGCCTGGAGCAGCCCCGTCGACGACGCCGCGGCCGACGAGTTCCACGAGTGGTACGAGGGCACCCACGTGCCCGAGGTGAAGGCCGCCGTGCCCGGCATCGTCGACGTCCGCCGGTACGGCCTCAACGACGTGACGGCCGAGGGGACGCCGGCCACCCGCTTCCTCGCGATCTACGAGCTGAAGACCGACGACCTGGCCGGTGCGGCCCGGGCGCTCGGCGCGGCCGCGGGGCGGTTCACGCCCACGAAGACCATGGACTTCGCCGGCGAGCCGCCGGTGCTGCAGTGGTACGACGCGCGCTGAACGACGACTTCCGGGGCGGCATCGCCGTCCCGACGACCTGACGACAGAGGAGCAACGATGCAGAAGACTGTCACCACCACCGGTGACCACGGGATCGGGATCATGATCCACGTGGTCCACATGACCGACGACGTGGCGAAGCTGACCAAGTTCTACGAGGAGGTCTTCCTCGGCTACACCTACCTCGGCCAGGACGAGATCAACTTCCTGCCCAACGAGGACCGCTGGGCCACCCTGATCATGATCGGCGACTACTGCGTCGAGGCCATGGCACCCAACCAGCCGGTCAACCCCCAGCTGCCGGTCGGCAAGTTCTACACGAAGTTCGGGCAGCACCTGCACTCGGTCGGCTACAAGGTCGACGACCTGGAGGGCCTCGGCGATCGGCTGATCGACCAGGGCGTGTACATCGGCAAGCCCGGCGGCGGCAAGATCGAGAAGATGGACCCGGCGACGGTCTACTTCTACCCGAGCCCGCGCGACACCGCCGGCCTCATGGTCGAGATGTGCCGTACCGACATGCCCGACGACCCGCGCCTGTCGCCGTACTGGACGTCGATGGCGAGCATGTGGCGCAACAGCCCGCTGACCATCGACCGCCTCGCCTACGTGACCCTCGGCGTCAAGGACCTCGAGCAGGGCGTGCGCACCTACGTCGACACCATGCAGGCGATCCCGGTGTCCGAGGGCATCGACGACGAGATCCAGGCGAAGTACCAGATCCTGCACCTCGGCGACTGCCTGCTGCGGCTGGTGGAGCCGCTCGACAAGACGTCGGACCTCGGCAAGCACGTCGAGCAGTGGGGCAACATGATCTACAGCGTCACGTTCAAGGTGGTCGACCTCGACTCCGCCGAGGAGTGGCTCAACCGCAAGGGCGTCAAGACCAGCCGGCTGCGCCCCGGCCTGCTCGCGGCCGACCCGGCGGACACCTTCGGTGCGCCGCACTTCTTCACCACCGAGACGGTCCCGAACGACCCGTTCGAGAGCTGACGCCCCGCACGACGAAGGGCCCTGCGCACCGGCTGGTGCGCAGGGCCCTTCGTCGTCCCGGGTTCTAGCGGGGGAGGAGCACCTCGGCCGTCCCGGGGGCGAGGGCGTTGCCGTCCTGTTCCTCGGTCCACACGCGCAGGCTGACCCGTCGCCCGTCGGGACCGTCCTCCACGGCCGTCACCTCACCCTTGGCGGTCACGGTCTGGCCCTTGACGTTGGGACCGCGGAACTGGCAGCTGATCGAGACCAGCGTGCCGTCCTCGCCCATCCAGTTCCGGATGAGGTTGTGCAGGTAGGACCACTGCAGGTTCCCCATGCCGAAGGCGGTCGGGTAGCCCGCCGCCTGACCGGCCTCGTCGTCCATGTGGATGGGGACGAACTCGTCGTTCACCGCCGCGTACCGGTTCCAGTTGGCGAAGCCGGTCTTCCGGGTGAAGGGGGTCAGCTGGTCGCCGACGGCGACCTCGCGGGTCTGTGCCGTGCTGGTCATCGACTCGTCCTCTCGTCGTCGTTGGCGCTCAGTAGCGGATCAGCGTCGTGCGGCCGCGCTTGACCAGCGCGCCGTCCTGGTTGGTCCAGGTGTCCTCCATGACCGTGAAGAGCATCAGGCCGAGCCGGCCGCGACGCTCGGAGTAGGAGGCCAGCCGGTTGACGCCGGTGATGACGTCCCCGGACCGGATGGGAGCGCCGTACTCGGCCTCCATGCCGCCGTTGAGCATGAACGTCAGCCCCGGCCCCGCGACCCCGATCTGCTTCTCGGTCGAGTCGGGGTCGTTCTGCTCGCCCACGGCGCCCGACGGGTGGGTGGTCACCTCGGCGGCGGCCCAGGCGAAGGGGTTGAACTCCTCCGGCGCGGTCAGCGGGGCGTCGCCGCGCAGGTAGTGCGCCGGCGGCTCCTCGGGCCAGTAGACGGCCAGTGCCCAGCGGCGGATGTCGGAGTCGGTCACCGGGAAGCTGACCCGGCGGGCGATCTCCGTCCCGGTGGCGGCGGCCATCTCCGGGGAGATGTTGGTGTCGGTCTCGGACGCTGTGTCGGTCTCGGACGCTGTGTCGGTCACGGGCGTTCCTCCTCGTGAGGGCGGTCGGCCGACGGGGAGGCCCGTCGGATGCGGTCCCGTGGCCGACCGGCCCGGGAGGTCTGGATGCGGCTCACGCGAGCTGCTCGACGAAGGCGCGCAGCTGCCGGAGGTTGCGGCACTCCACGACGGTGTCGCAGTAGGGCGCGTAGCGGCCGATGACGGAGTCGCCGCTGTCCCACGCCGCCGCCTGCTCCGGGTTGAGCCAGTGCAGCGCGCCGGCCCGCCGGCGGATCGCGGCCAGGCTCTTCTCCTGCGGGTCGTGGTAGTTGCCCCGGGCGTCGCCGAGGATCAGCACGGTGGTCCGCCGGGTCAGCTCCTCGGCCCACCGGTCGGCGAACGTGGCCATCGCGTTGCCGTAGTCCGACCGGCCGTCGAGCCACACCCCCGCACCGGCCGCGTTGATCCGGCGGCCGGCGTCGGCGATGTCGTCGGACTCCTCGATCAGCGCGGTCACCTCGTCGACGCCGTCGACGAAGGCGAAGCTCCGCACCGAGGAGAACTCCGAGCGCAGGGCGTGGACCAGCTGGAGCGTGAAGCCGGCGAAGGTCGCAACCGAGCCCGAGATGTCGGCCAGCACCACCAGGCGGGGCTTCGCCGGGTGCGGTGCTCGGAACACCGGCGTGACCGGGACGCCGCCGGTGGACATGGCGTTGCGGACGGTCCGGCGGAAGTCGAGGTGACCGCGGCGCTTGTGCCGGCGCCGCTCGGCCAGCCGGGCGGCGAGGGCCCGGGAGAGCGGCCGCAGCACCTCGCGGAGGGCGTCCACCTGTTCGCGGGAGGCGGTGAGGAAGTCGACGTCCTCGGGCAACGGCGTCCGCAGGGTGCGCGCCACGGCCTCCGCGCCCCGGTCGGCCACGAGACGACGGCGGATCTCGCCCTCGACCGCCAGCCGCAGGCCCTCCACCCGCGCCTCGGACTGCTCCACCACCAGGCGTGCGTGCAGGTGATCGGCGCCGGCCGGGGCCTCGGTGACGAGGCGGGTGACCAGGCCCTCGGCATCGATCGCGCGCATGGTCCGGAAGAGGTTGAACGTGCCCGCCACCGGCTGGCCCGGCACGAGGGCCGCGTGCCGCTCGACGTACAGGCCGGCGATCGCCCGCACCAGCGTGCTGTCGTCGGAGCGCATCGCGCGCAGCAGCACCTCGCGCAGCGCCAGGTCGTCGAGGTCGTCGAGCCCGCCCCCGCCGCCGCCCCCGCCGCCGGGCAGCCCGGCGTCCTCGGCCGCCTCGCCGTCCTCGGCGTCGGGCGCGCGCAGGCCGAAGAAGAGGTCGAAGACCGTGTCGAAGGTCGGCAGGTGGTCGGTGGTCTTCACCAGCACCGACCGCAGCGCCACCTGCACCGCGCGCCGGTCCAGGACGTCGACGTGCTCGAGGCTGCGGGCGGCGTCGATGGCCGAGCTGACCGACACCGGGACCCCGGTCGCGCGCAGCTCGGCGATGAGCCCCTCGACCGCGGTCAGCATCCCGGCGTCCCTATGCTCCCGGCGTGCCGAACTCTCCGCTGCCGCCGGTCCTGCTGGTGCACGGCATCGGCTCCTCGTTCGAGCACAACTGGCAGCGCACCGGCTGGGTGGACATCCTCGGCCTCGACGACCGGACCGCCGTCGGCTTCGAACTGCCCGGCCACGGCGGCTCCACCACACCGCTGGACGGCGACGCGGCCGTGCGGGAGCTGACCGAGGTGGTCTCCGGCCACGGGCTGGTGGACGCCGTCGGGTTCTCCGCCGGGGCGATGCTGCTGGCCCGCGTCGCGGTGGCCGTACCGGAGGCGTTCCGCCGCCTGGCGCTGCTCGGCATCGGCGACCGCAGCTGGGGTGCGGGGGAGGAGGGCGACAGCGGCGCCCTGGACCTGGCCGCCGCGCTGGAGAGCGACACCGAGGACGGGGACCCGCGCGTGCGCATCTTCCAGCGGCTGGCGCGGTCGGCCGGGAACGACCCCGTGCGCGTCGCCGGCTACCTCCGGACGGCGCCGTCCCTGCCGTCCCCGGAGCAGCTCGCGGCGGTGACCTGCCCGACGCTGATCGTGGTGGGGGAGCGGGACGCGGTCGGACCGGCCGACCGGCTGGCCGCTGCCTTCGCCGACGCGCGGGCCGTCGTCCTGCCCGGCGTGGACCACATGGCCACGACGACGGACGTCCGCTGCCAGGACCGGGTGTCGCGCTTCCTCGCCGAGAACGGCTGAGCCCCCGCGCATCAGCGTGCGCCGGTGCCGCGCCCGGTGAGTTCGCCCGTCGCGCGCTCGATGTCGCTCTGGTGCTTGAGCAGCACGTGCAGGTGGCGCAGCAGCGCCTCGCCGTCCACCTCGGCGACCCCGAGCATCAGCAGGGTGCGCGCCCAGTCGACGGTCTCCGACACCGACGGCCGCTTCTTCAGGTCCATCCGCCGCAGGGAGGCGACCGCCGCCGCCACCTGGTCGGCGAGGTGCTCGCTGACGCCCGGGACCCGGCTCAGCACGATGTCGCGCTCCCGCTCGGGCGTCGGGTAGCCGACGTGCAGGAACAGGCAGCGGCGCTTGAGCGCCTCGGAGAGCTCGCGGCTGTTGTTCGACGTCAGGAAGACCAGCGGGCGCTGCCGGGCGGTGACCGTGCCGAGCTCGGGGATGGAGACCTGGTAGTCCGACAGCACCTCGAGCAGCAGCGCCTCGGTCTCCACGTCGAGCCGGTCCACCTCGTCGATGAGCAGCACGACCCGGTCCTCGGCCCGGATCGCCTCCAGCAGCGGCCGGCGGAGCAGGTAGTGCTCGCTGAAGATGTCCGCCTCCACATCGGACCACCCGGAGCCGTTCTCTCCGCCGGCCACCTGCCCCGCCTGGATGCGGAGCAGCTGCTTGCGGTAGTCCCACTCGTACAGGGCCTTCGACTCGTCGAGGCCCTCGTAGCACTGCAGCCGGATCAGCCGCGCCCCGGTCGCCAGGGCCACGGACTTGGCGAGCTCGGTCTTCCCGGTGCCGGCGGGGCCTTCGACGAGGATCGGCTTCTCGAGCCCGTGCGCGAGGTGGACGGTGCCGGCGATCGTCTCGTCGGGCAGGTAGCCGACCGCGCGCAGCATGTCCGCGACGGCCTGGGGGGTGGCCGGGAACGAGGGATCGGCGGGCAGCAGCCCGTTCGCCGTGGACGCGGGAGAGGTCGGGTCGGACACGAGGAGGGGGCCCCTTCCGAGGGGAGCTGCGCGGACGGCGAGCAATTGCGGGGAGGCTTACGGTAGCGCATTTGACAGGGGACTGAGGCCTGGGTCACGATGCATCCGCTGGCGGCTGCGACCGCCTTCCGGGGGTGTCCCGTTGAGGCGCTCGCGGGCAGCATGCCCGGCCGGGCCTGCGGCCCGACGCACCGGTCCGCCGGGCCCCGACCGCCGCGAAGAAGGGACCCGAGGTGGACCTCGACCTGTCTCCCGATCAGAAGTTGTTCGTCGAGGCGACGCGCGACTTCATCGACAAGACCATGCCGCTCACCGCGGTCCGCGAGCTGGCCAAGCGCGACCAGGGGTTCGAGCGGTCGTGGTGGGACCGCGGCGCCGAGCTCGGCTGGGCCGCGCTGCTGATCCCCGAGGAGTCCGGCGGGGGCAGTGTCTCCGGCGAGGGGCTGCTCGACCTCGCCGTCCTCGCCGAGGAGCTGGGGCGCACCGTCGCACCGGCGCCCCTCCTGGCGACGAACACGGTGATCGCCGGCCTGCTCGCCGCGACGGACGGCCCCGACCACAGCGCGGAGCTCGAGCAGCTGGCGGCCGGTGAGCTGATCGGCACCTGGGCGGTCTACGAGCCCGGCAGCGGCTTCACCCCGCTGTCCCCGGGACTGACCGCCAACCGCAAGGGCGAGACCTATGTGCTCGACGGCGTGAAGGACCGGGTGGAGGTCGCCGACCAGGCGGACCTGCTGCTCGTGACGGCCACCACCGACGAGGGGCCCACCCAGTTCCTCGTGCCGGCGGCCACCGACGGCGTCACGGTGACGCCGACCTGGAGCCTGGACCTGGTGCGGCGCTTCGGCGAGGTGCGCTTCGACGGCGTGGAGGTCGGCGTGGATGCCGTCGTCGGCCGTCCCGGCGCGGCCGCCGACGCCGTGGAGCGGCAGCTGCAGGTCGCGGTCGTGCTGCAGACCGCCGAGACCGTGGGCGCGATCTTCCGGGTCTTCGAGTTCACCGTGCAGTGGGCCTTCGACCGCTACACCTTCGGCCGCCCGCTGGCCTCCTACCAGGCGCTCAAGCACCGGTTCGCCGACATGAAGACCTGGGCGGAGGGCAGCGCCGCGATCTCGCTGGCGGCCGCCCGAGCGGTCCAGGCCGGCAGCCCGGAGGCCGCGACGCTGGTCAGCTCGGCGAAGTCCTACGTCGGCGCCAAGGCACCCCAGATCGTGCAGGACTGCGTCCAGATGCACGGCGGGATCGGCGTCACGTGGGAGCACGACCTGCACCTCTACCTTCGCCGCGTCACGGTCAACCGGGCGATGTACGGCACCCCCGAGGAGCATCGTCGGCGGATCGCCGACCTCATCAGCGCCGAGAAGGAGATCGCATGAGCCAGGCAACGGCCGCTCCGGTGACCACCGGTCCCGACGGCATGGAGACGGTGGAGTCCTTCCGGCTCCGGGCGCGCGCCTGGCTGGCCGAGAACATGCCCCGGCTGCCCGAGGCGACCGACGACGTCGCACCCGAGGGCGACGACGACGCCGCCTGGGTCCGCGCCCGCGAGCTCCAGCGCACGCTCTGGGACGGCGGGTTCGCCGGAATCTGCTACCCGAAGCAGTACGGCGGCCTGGGCCTCTCCGAGGCGCACCAGCACGCGTTCACGGAGGAGTCGCTGCCCTACGAGATGCCGCTGCTGCTCAACGTGCCGACGCTGTCCATCTGCGCACCGGTGATCCTCGACATGGGCACCGAGGAGCAGAAGCTCGAGCACCTGCCCAAGGTGCTGCGCGGCGACGAGGTGCTCGTCCAGTTCCTGTCCGAGCCCAGCGGTGGCTCCGACCTCGCGGGCCTGATCACCCGAGCCGACCGGGACGGCGACGTCTTCCGGATCAACGGGGCGAAGACCTGGAGCACCAGCGCCTACGCCGCCGACTTCGGGCTGTGCCTGACGCGGACGGACGCGACCGTGCCCAAGCACCGCGGCCTGACGATGTTCCTCATCCCCACCAAGGCGCCGGGCATCACCATGCGCCGGATCACCCAGGTGAACGGGTCGACGGAGTTCTGCGAGGAGTTCTTCGACGACCTCGTCGTGCCGGCGAGCTCCGTCGTCGGCGAGGTCAACGGCGGCTGGACCGTGGGCTCGCGGCAGCTGTTCCACGAGCGGACGGCCGTCGGCGGCGGCTCGCCCTACGTGAGCGGTCAGGGGGCCCGCAGCGCCGGGACGGCGAAGCTCGACCTCGCCGAGCTGGCACGCGAGACCGGCCAGGGCGACGACCCGCGGGTCAAGGAGCTCGTGGGTGAGGCCTACGCGCAGGAGAAGGTCCAGGAGGCACTAATCGGCCGCATCGTCTCGGCGGTCGAGAAGGGCCAGTTCCCTGGACCGTCGGCGTCGATCATCCGGCTCTTCCACGCCGAGACCGACCAGCAGCACGTCGACTACGAGGTGGCCATCGCCGGCAGCGCGGCGGTCACCGGCCCGGCCGGCCAGCGCAGCGCGGGTTACGCCGGACAGCACTACCTGATGCGCCAGGGCGCGAGCCTCGGCGGCGGCAGCACCGAGATGGCCCGCAACATCATCAGCGAGCGCATCCTCGGCATGCCGCGGGAGCACGCCGCCGACCGCGACGTGCCCTTCAACGAGGTCAAGCGCGGCCGCTGACGCATTCCCCCGCCCGACCCGTTCCCCCCCGCTCGATCGTCGTCCGGGCCGCCACACCGGTCCGACGGCGGTCCCGCAGGTGTTCCCGCACGTTCCCCCGGACGTCCCCGGGGACTGCTGCGGGCCGCGTTATTGACGCAGCGTCACCCGCCCTCCGGACCGGAGATGCGGAACGAGTGCGGAAGGTTCGCCCAAATCATTGACGTGATGTGGGTCATCTCCTACCGTTCGCCTCAGTGAGTCAACGGTAGGGCTTTCGATAAGGGCCCGAGTGCCCGTCCGACACCGAAGGCCCACCCTCACACCCCCGACCGAGCCTCGAGCTCCAGGAGCGCCCATCGTGCTGAGCTACCTGATCGCCGGACTCGCCGTAGGGGCGGTGTACGCGATCTCGGCCATGGCCCTCGTGATCACGTACAACGCCTCGCGCGTCTTCAACTTCGCGCAGGGCGGTATGGCGTTCTTCATCGCCTACTGCTTCTACTGGCTCGTCAATGACGTGGGCCTGAACTCCTACCTCGCCGCGGCCATCGCCGTCCTCGTGATCGCGCCAGTGCTGGGCCTGTTCCTGTGGGCCGTCCTGCTGGGCCGGCTCAGCTCCGCCACCCCGCTCGCCCGGCTGGCCGCCATGATCGGCCTCTCCGTCGCGCTGACGGCCGGCACGAGCGTGATCTTCGGCCACGAGACGATCGTCCAGCCGAAGGGCATCATCCAGAACTCCGGCCAGGCGCTCAAGCTCGGTGGCGTGTCGGTGAGCGACGAGCAGCTGCTGATCCTGGTCGTGGCCGCGCTCATCGCCGGCGTCGGCTACCTCGTGCTGAACAAGACCTCGGCCGGCCTGATCACCCGTGGCGCCGTCGACTCGCAGATGATGACCGTGCTCACCGGTACCAACCCCGGCAAGGTCGTCGCCGGGACGTGGATGGTCGGCACGGCGATCGCCGGACTCGCCGGCATCCTGATCATGCCGTCGGTCGGCCTGTCGGCCATCGGGTTCGCCAACGTCGTGGCGGCGTCCTTCGCCGGTGTCGTCATCGGCCGGCTGACCAACCTCTGGTGGGGCTTCTTCGGCGCACTCGCCGTCGGCGTCGCCCAGTCGGTCGTCATCCCGTACCTGCCTGACGAGGGCCTGCTCGCCACGGCGCTGCGTCCCAGCATGCCGTTCCTCTTCATGCTGATCGCCATCCTGGTACAGATCCGCAGCGCCGGCGTCCGCGACGACACCCAGTCGCGTGAGGTGGCCCGGCTCAGCACCAAGGCCGAGTCCAACGAGGCGCACGTCCACGCCGTCATGCGCGACCAGCGCGGGGCCTGGGACCGCTGGGTCGGCTGGGCCGTCCTCGCCGTCGTCGTGTTCCTCGTCCCGATCGTGTTCGAGCAGTTCTGGGTCGGCGTGATCGCGCTCGGCATGGCCTACGGCATCGCGCTGCTGTCCATCCGCCCGGTCACGGGCGAGACCAACGTCGTGAGCCTGTGCCAGATCTCGTTCGTGGGGATCGGGGCGATCGCCGCGGCGCAGCTGTCGACGACATATGGCTGGGACGTCACGACGTCGCTGATCATCGGTGCCGTCGTCGCCGCGCTGTGCGGGCTCGTGGTCGGCGTGGTCTGCCTGCCCCTCGGGCAGCTCTACGCCGCGATCACCACGTTCGCGTTCGCGCTCCTCGCCGAGCAGGTCATCTACACGCGGCCGACCTTCTCCAACAACGACTCCGGGGTCTTCCTCGACCGCCCGACCATCGCCGGGGTCTACCTGCTGGACAACACCCAGTTCTTCTACTTCGCGACCGCGGTCTTCCTCGTCGTGGCCGGCGTGCTCGCGCTGCTCCGCCGGTCGACCGCGGGCCTCGCCCTGGCGACCATCCGCTCGAGCCGGGTCCGGGCGTCCACGCTGGGCATCCCGATCTACCGGTCGCGGTTGGCGCTGTTCGCCCTGGGCGCCGCGATCGCCGGCCTGGCCGGCGGGATCATCGCCAGCTACCAGTACGTGGCCTTCCCGGCCGGCTACAGCGCCGCACTCGGCCTGACCTGGTTCGCCATCGCGGTGGCCCAGGGCCCGTCGAGCATCGGCGGCCTCGCGGCCGCGGGCCTGTCCCTGTCGGTCGCACCTGCCCTGTTCGGCACGTTCCTGCCGACCCGCCTGGCCGACGTCCCCGCCGTGCTCTTCGGCCTGATGGCCATCCAGATCGTGGCCAACCCGGCGGGCATCAACCCGCAGCTGCGGTCGGCCTTCCGCCTGCTGGCGCGGAAACTCACGCCCCAGCACCCGCCGAACCCGCCCGGTGACGACGAAGGAGTCCGTGCCGACGTGTCCACCAACGCTCCGGTCCCCGTGGGGAGCTCCCGATGACCGCCGTGCAGGAGCGGCCCGAGATCGTGACCCAGGAGGTAGCCCTCAAGCTCGAGGGCGTGACCGTGCAGTTCGGCGGCGTCCGCGCGCTGGACGACGTGTCGATGCAGGCCTACCCGGGCGAGGTGACCGGCCTCATCGGTCCCAACGGCGCCGGGAAGTCCACGCTGCTCGCGGTGGCCTCGGGGCTGCAGCCCCCGGTCAAGGGTGAGGTCTTCCTCGAAGGTGCCCGGTTGACCGGGCGGGCCCCGCAGGCGTTCGCGAAGGCCCGCATGGCGCGGACGTTCCAGTCCCCGCAGCTGGTCAAGGACCTCGACGTCCGCCAGCATCTGGTCCTGGCCTTCCGGGTCCGGACCGGCCGCAGCCTGCTGAGCGACATCAAGAGCGCCTTCGGGCCGAAGATGACCAAGGACGAGCGGGAGCGGGCCGACCTGCTGCTCGGCTCGCTCGGGCTCAGCGACGTGGCCCACCTCGGGCCCGCGGAGCTGCCGCTGGGCACGCGGCGCCTCGTCGGCGTCGCCCAGTGCGTGGGCATGGACCCGAAGGTGCTGCTCCTCGACGAGCCGACAGCCGGGCTGAACCAGCGGGAGACCGACCGGTTCGCCGAACTGGTCACCACCCTCTCCCGGGAGCGCGGTATCGCCACGGTGCTCGTCGAGCACGACATCGACCTCGTCCTGTCGATCAGTGCCCGGATCTTCGTCCTCGACTTCGGCAAGCTCATCGCCTCCGGAACGCCCTCGGAGATCCGCAAGAACAAGGCCGTCCAGGCCGCATACATCGGTTCGACGGAGGTCGGGGCATGAGCGACGTACTGCTGTCGGTCAAGGATCTTCGGATCGTCTACGGCGAGGCCCAGGCGGTCGACGGGGTCTCCTTCGACGTCCCGCAGGGCCAGTGCCTCGCCATCCTGGGGGCCAACGGCGCCGGGAAGAGCAGCATCGCCCAGTGCCTGGCCGGGCTCGTGCCGGCGGCGTCGGGGTCGATCACCATCGACGGCGAGGACACCACGAAGGCGCACGGTCACGTGCTCGCCAAACAGGGGGTTGCCTACCTGCCCGAGGGGCGCGGGATCTTCCCGACGCTCAGCGTGGCCGACAACATCAGCCTCGGCGTGCGGGTCTGCGCGAAGGACAAGCGGGCCGCGGCCGAGGAGCGGGTGTACGAGTACTTCCCCATCCTGGGCAAGCGGCGCAAGCAGCAGGCGGCCACGCTCTCCGGTGGCGAGCAGCAGATGCTCGCCGTCGGCCGCGCGCTGGTGACCGACCCCAAGCTCATGGTCGTCGACGAGCTGTCGCTGGGTCTGGCGCCGCTCATCATCGATGACATCTACGCGGCCCTGAGGATCGCCAAGGACGGCGGCACGACGATGGTGCTCATCGAGCAGTACGTCGAGCGGGCGCTGGCCTTCGCCGACAACGCCATGGTGCTCCGGCGCGGCGTCGTCGCGTGGGAGGGGCCGGCCAACGGGGCGGCCGAAGCCGTGGCCCACAGCTACATGGGCGACACCGCCATCGACACGGCGCTCGCCTCGTGACGCCCGGCAGCTGAGACGACCGCATCTGTACACCCGCAGCTGACCTGCCCGCTACCGCCCGCCGGAATCCCCGGCAGGCGGTGGCGGGCACACGTCCGTTCGGGCGACCCCCGTCACGATTCCGGGCCGTCATGGCTTAGATTGCTGGTGAAGATCCAGCGGGTCACCGGCTCGTGACGAGGCGGTGACATCTCCCTCACCGAGGAGGCGACGTGGCGAGGTCAAGCGCGTGCGCCCGTGCCCGTGCCGGCGTGAACCGCCCGTCCGTCGTGGGTCGCGCCGTCCATCCCGTCCGCCAGCGTTAAGGGGCCTGCTGCAATGCCACTGGATCTGTCCGCGGTCGGACATCACCGCGCGCCGACGACGGTGACGTGGGACTCCACCAGGGCGATCCTCTACGCCCTGGGTGTCGGGGCGGGCAGCGACGACCCGGAGCTCGAGCTGGAGTTCACCACCGAGAACTCCATCGACCTCGAGCAGGCCGTGCTGCCGACCTTCCCCATCGCGCTCGCGGTCGGGGGCGGCGAGGAGCCGTGGCACGACGTCGACGCCACCAAGATCCTGCACGCCGACCAGGCGCTGACGGTGCACGCAACCCTGCCGCCGTTCGGCGAGGCCCTCATGGAGGCCGGCGTCGACGCCATCTTCGACAAGGGCAGCGGCGCGCTGGTCGAGCTCAGCAACCGGATGACCGACCCGTCCGGCCGGCTGCTGGCCGAGATGGTCTCCGGCGCCTTCCTGCGCGGTGAGGGGGGCTTCGGCGGCGACCGTGGGCCCGCGTCGACGTGGCAGCTGCCGACGCGCAAGCCCGACGCCGTCGTCGAGCAGGCGACGATGCCGTGGCAGGCACTGCTGTACCGGCTCTCCGGCGAGCGCAGCCCGCTGCACACCGATCCCGAGTACGCCGCCCTGGGTGGGTTCAACCGGCCGATCCTGCAGGGCGCCTGCACCTACGGCTTCGCCGGTCGCGCGATCCTGCAGGCGGTGTACGGCGGCGATCCCGACCGCTTCGGCTCCATGTCGGCGCGCTTCGCCGCCCCCGTCGTCCCGGGCGACGTGCTCCGGACCTCGATCTGGCAGCAGGACGTCGGGATCGTCTTCGTCACCCACACGGCGAAGGGCACGCTCGTCCTCGACCGCGGCATCGCCACGGAGCGCCCCGTCGGCTGAGAGCCGGCTGCGCACTGCCGGTTCGAACCGCCCAGGGGCTTGTCAGGCGGTCCGATGTCGGACACGGTGCACGAGGGGCCGTCGCTGCGACGGTGCGCGGGTGCCTGGACACCCCCTTGCTGGAGAGTGGCCGAGCCGGAGCCGGAGCCTGCTGCCCAGCTCCCCGGATGCGATCAGTGAGGAAGCCACCATGGAATTGCGTGTTCTCGGCCGGTCCGGAGTGCGGTTCTCGACGCTCACGCTCGGGGCGATGGCCTTCGGCAGCATGGGCAACACCGACCGCGACGACTGCGTCCGGATCATCCACCGCGCCCTGGACGCCGGCATCAACGTCGTCGACACCGCCGACGTCTACTCCGGCGGTGAGTCCGAGGAGATCGTGGGCCAGGCGCTCAAGGGACGGCGCGACGACGTCGTCCTCGCTACGAAGTCCTACAACCCCATGGGCCGCGACCCCAACCGCCGCGGATCCTCGCGTCGCTGGATCATCCAGGCCTGCGAGGACAGCCTCCGGCGGCTCGGGACCGACTACATCGACCTGTACCAGCTGCACCGGCCCGACGAGAACACCGACATCGAGGACACCCTCGGCGCCCTGACCGATCTGGTCCGGCAGGGCAAGGTGCGGATGATCGGCTCCTCGACCTTCCCGGCCGAGGCGATCGTGGAGGCGCACTGGGCCGCGGAGCGGCGCGGTACGGAACGGCTGCGCTCGGAGCAGCCGCCGTACTCCATCTTCGTGCGGGGCATCGAGCGCGACCTGCTGCCCACCTGCCAGCGCTACGGCATGGGCGTGATCGTGTGGAGCCCCCTCAACGGCGGCTGGCTGACGGGCAAGTACCGCCGGGACGAGCCGATGCCCAGCGACTCGCGCTTCGCCCGCACCGGGCGGGGGCCGTGGGGGATCGATTCCCCGGGGGCCGACCGCAAGCTCGACCTGCTGCCGGAGCTCGAGGTGGTGGCCAAGGACAGCGGCACCGACCTGATCGGGCTCTCCCTGGCGTTCACCGTGGCCCACCCCGCCGTCACCTCGGCGATCATCGGGCCGCGCACCATGGAGCAGCTGGAGAGCCAGCTGGCGGCCGCGGACCTGCGCCTGGACGACGCGGCGCTCGACCGGATCGACGAGCTCGTCGCCCCGGGGGAGACCGTCGCGCGCAACGACCTCTCGTTCGAGCCGCGGGCGATCCGGCACAAGGCCCAGCGGCGCATCCGCGGCTGACGCGACGAGAGGCCCGTCCGGCCGGCGACGAGCGCCGGCCGACGGGCCTCCCGGTCGTTCAGTGGGTCAGCGGTTCAGCGGGTCGCGGGGGAGGCCCAGGATCCGCTCGGCGATCACGTTCCGCGTGATCTCCGAGGTGCCGCCGGCGATGGTGAGGCACCGGTCGAACAGGTACTCGAAGGTGAGCTCCGGGGTCTCGCCGATGACCGCCGCGGGGCCGGCGATCCGCATGCCCTCCTCGGTCACCCGCTGGGCGTGCTCGGCCGACAGCAGCTTGGTGATGTTGCCCTCCGGCCCCGGTCCCGTGGAGGCCAGCGCGCGGGCCACGGCCCGCAGGTTCAGCAGCACCATGGCCTGTTCCTCCGCGATCAGCGCGCCCACCGCGACGGTGGCGGCGCCGTCGCCGGGTGCGAACTTCTCGGCCAGCTCGGTCAGCTCGGTGGCGGCCAGCCCTTCGCGGCTGCCCCCGCCGATGGTGACCCGCTCGTTCCCGAGCGTCGCCCGCGCCACGGTCCAGCCGTTGTCGACCTCGCCGACGACGTCGGAGTCGGGGATGAACACGTCATCGAAGAAGACCTCGTTGAACAGCGCCTCACCGGTGATCTCCCGCAGGGGGCGCACCTGCACACCCGGGGCCTTCATGTCGATGGCCATCGCGGTGATGCCCTTGTGCTTGGGGGCGTCCGGGTTGGTGCGGACCGTCGCCAGGCCGCGGTTGCAGTTCATCGCGTCGCTGGTCCAGACCTTCTGGCCGTTGACCAGCCAGCCGCCCTCGACGCGGACGCCCTTGGTGCTGACGGCGGCGGCGTCGGACCCGGCACCGGGCTCGCTGAACAGCTGGCACCAGCGGAGCTCGCCGGCCAGGCTCGGTGCGACCCAGCGCTCGACCTGCTCGGGGGAGGCCTGCTGGGTCAGCGTGAGCACCAGCCACGAGCCGATGCCCAGGTTGGGCATGGAGATGCCGGCGAGCTCCTCCTCGAGGACCAGCTGCTGGACGGGGCCGGCACCCAGGCCGTACGGCGGGGACCAGTGCGGCATCAGGTACCCGGAGGTGGCGAGCAGGGCGCGCCGGTCCGCCTCGGGCGTCGCGTCGAAGCGCTCGACGAAGGCCCGGGCCTCGACGCGGTACTGCTCGGCCTCCTCGGGGAGGTCGACGCCGTACGCCCGGCGGGTGCCCGACAGCGTCTGGGCGTAGACGGACCGGCGCGCGGCGTCTCCGGGGCCCACCAGCGCCGCCAGGCTGCTCGCGCGGCGGAGGAACAGGTGCGCGTCGTGCTCCCAGGTGAAGCCGATCCCGCCGTGGATCTGGATGTTCACCTGGGCGTTGGTGATGTAGGCGTCCAGTGCGATCGCGGCGGCCACGTCGGCCGCCAGGGCGGCCTGCTCCGGCGAGCCGTCGGCGCGGGCCGCGTCCCAGGCCACCGCGACGGCGAGCTCGGCCCGGACCAGCATCTCGGCCAGGTGGTGCTTGATCGCCTGGAACGACCCGATGATCCGCCCGAACTGCTCGCGGACCTTCGCGTACTCCAGGGCCATGTCCAGCGCCGCGCGGGCGCCGCCGGAGGCCTCGGCTGCACCCAGGGTGCGGGCCAGCCGGGTGAGGAGCGCAGCCGCGCCGGGCAGGACGTCGTCCTCGGTGACGGCGACGCCGGCCAGCCGGACGCGGGCGAGGTCCTGCGTCGGGTCGAGAGCCGTCACCGGCTCCACGGTGACTCCTTCGGCGGTGGCGGCGACCACGACGACGTCGTCCCCGCTGACGACCAGCAGGACGTCGGCGGCGCGGCCGGCCAGCGCCGGGCCGGCGTCACCGGCGAGCCCGTCGGCCGTCCGCACGACGCCGGGTGCGGCGGGGGTGAGGGCGATCCCGGCGACGGTGCTGCCGTCGGCGAAGCCGGGCAGCCAGCGGGCGCGCTGGGCGTCCGACCCCGCCCGGTCGATGGTCGCCGAGGCCACGGCGGAGGCGAGGAACGGGCCGGGGACCACCGAGCGGCCGAGCTCCTCGACGACGACCGCCAGCTCCTCGAGACCGGCGCCCTCGCCGCCGAACTCCTCGGGGAGGTGCAGCCCGGTCCAGCCCATGCCGGCCATCCGCGTCCAGAAGTCGCCGCGGGACGAGGGAGCCTCGGGGGACTCCAGGGCCGCGCGCGCCTGGGCCGACACCTTGCTGTCGCGCAGGAACGCGCGGGCGACGTCGGCGAGGGACTGATGGTCCTCGGTGATGGCCAGCGGCATGGCAACTCCTCAACACTGAAGGGGGACCCGGTCGCCTCTCAGGTGCGTCTCGGGGTCGTCTCCTTGTTATACCGTATTGCTTACTGTAAAGATGCTCCCCAGATCGTTCCGCATCTGAGGAGACCGCCTGTGCTCCCGTTCCGGCAGCTTCCGGGGGAGCGGACGTTCACGGATCCGCACAGAGTCGTGCCGGCACGGCTCCTCGCGCACGACACCGAGCCACGAGGACTGCGATGAACCTGACCACCCTGCTCGAGATGATCGCCTCCGGCTTCGAGGACCGCGTCCTGCTGGGCCCGCGGGCATCCGGGGTCACCGGCGGACGGCTGCGCGATCTGGCGCACCGCGGCGCCGGCGTCATCCAGGAGAGCGGCGCGACGGTGGTCGTCTTCCTGGGCGGCAACGGGCCGGCCCTCCCGATGGCGATGTTCGCCGCCTCGGTCGCGGGCCTGCCGTTCCTCCCGGTCAACTACCGCCTGGCCGACGAGCAGATCGAGGAGATCCTCTCCCGGCACGAGGCCCCCTTCATCATCGCCGAGGACCCGGCGCGGGTGCACGAGTCGGCGATCAGCATCGACGAGTGGGTCACCCGCTGCACCGAGCACGAGCCGATCGCCGACCCGGCCGACCCCGACCTCGAGGACGTCGCCATCATCCTGATGACGAGCGGGACGACGGGGGCGCCCAAGAGCGCGCTGCTGCGGCACACGCACCTCACGTCCTACGTCGTCGGGTCGGTCGAGTTCGCCGGCAGCGAGGACACCGACGCGACGATCGTCAGCGTGCCGCCGTACCACATCGCGGCCGTGGCGAACCTGCTGTCCAACCTCTACTCGGGCCGCCGGATCCTCTACCTCGACCGGTTCAGCGCCGAGGAGTGGCTGCGCATCGTGACCGACGAGGGCGTCACCCACGCCATGGTCGTGCCCACCATGCTGTCGCGGATCGTGGACCTGCTCGAGGCCACCGAGGCCCAGGGACCGAGCACGCTCCGGTCCATCTCCTACGGCGGCGCGAAGATCTCCGCCGGCGTCCTCCGGCGGGCCCTGCAGCGATTCCCGGAGGCCGGTTTCGTCAATGCCTACGGCCTGACCGAGACGGCGTCCTCGATCGCGGTCCTCGGGCCCGACGACCACCGGGCGGCACTGGAGTCCGACGACCCGGAGGTGCAGGCACGGCTGGGCTCGGTGGGCCGGGCACTGCCCAACGTGGTCATCGAGGTCCGCGACGAGTTCGGCCAGCAGTGCCCTCCCGGCGTCGTGGGCGACCTCGTCGTCCGGGGCTCGCAGGTCGCCGGCGAGTATGCCGAGGCGGGCAGCCAGCTCGACGACGACGGCTGGTTCGTCACGCGGGACCGCGGCTACGCCGACAGCGAGGGCTTCCTGTTCATCCAGGGCCGGTCCGACGACACGATCATCCGCGGCGGGGAGAACATCGCCCCGGCCGAGATCGAGCACGTCCTCGCCGAGCACGAGGCGGTCGTCGACGTCGCGGTCGCCGGCGTGCCGGACGAGGAGTGGGGCCAGCGGATCGCGGCCTTCGTCGTCGTCAAGACCGGGTCGACCGCCACCGCCGACGAGCTGCGCGAGTTCGTCCGTCAGCGGCTGCGGGGTTCGAAGACGCCCGACGTCATCTCGATCCTGCCCGAGCTGCCGCACACCCCGACCGGAAAGGTGCTGCGCCGGCAGTTGGTGGCCGACCTGCTCACCACTGCCTGAGGGCTCTCGACAGACGAGAACCGCCGGCGCCCCGAGGGGGCGCCGGCGGTTCTGTCGTTCGTCGGTCGGGTCAGCCGGCGGGGACGGCGTCCTTGGCACTCCGGGCGCGGGCGACGCACGGCTCGTCGGACTCCTCGTCGAGCAGGAGCCGGAGGCCGCGGATGCTGTTCTCCAGGCCGAACTCGAAGTCCTCGTCGCTGGTCATGGACATCGTGTGCGGCTGGGCCATCGCGGTGAGCACCGTCAGGCCGGGAGTGCTCGCGAACGCCTCGCTGGCCGACTCCGGCCGGCCGGAGGCCGACCAGCTGCGCTCGAGGAACAGGTGGCCGCGCGAGAAGACCGACAGCGCGCTGTAGGCGTACATCGCGGCGTCGGGCGTGAACCCGGCCTTCACGAGGACGTCGAGCACGAGATCGATGCGCTGCGCCGCGATCCGGGTGGCCTCCGGCGTGAGCGGGCCGGTGCGCATGACGATCAGGTCGCAGAGGAGCCCGTTGGTCCGGAACACCTCGCGGAACTGACAGAAGTACGTGCGGACGTAGTCGTCCCAGGGAAGGTTCGGGGAGAGGTCGAAGCTGCGGTCGAACTCCGCCATCGCCCGCTCGGTCATCGTGTCGAGCAGTTCTTCCTTGCTGCGGAAGTACCAGTAGATGCTCGTCACGCCGACGTCGAGCCGCTGCGCGAGGCGCGGCATGCTCAGGGCGTCCAGGGACTCCTCGGAGGCGAGCTCGTAGGCGCCGAGAAGGATCTCCTCAGCGCTGATCGAACCGCGCGCACGACGCTTGCGGGGCGAATTCTTGCGCGTTGGGGTCGACACGCCTGCCTCCTTCCTGAGAGCACGAGGCTCCAGGATAAGGGGCGAACCGGTTGGTCCGCCCGTACCGGGGCTTGTTCTCACCCCTCGTGAGGGTTCGAGGCAGCCCCTCGGATACGCCCGGGGAACCGCGTCGTTCCGGGACGTCTACATCATCAGGTACCGATCAGTTCCAAGATCGTGGCGTTGGCCATACCCCCGGCCTCGCACATCGTCTGCAGGCCGTACCGGGTCCCGGTCGCCTGCATCTGGTGGACGAGGGTGGTCATGAGGCGCGCGCCGGAGCCGCCCAGGGGGTGTCCGAGCGCGATCGCTCCGCCGCGCGGGTTGACCCGCTCGGAGTCGGCACCGGTCTCGGCGAGCCAGGCCAGCGGCACCGGCGCGAAGGCCTCGTTGATCTCGAAGGCCCCGATGTCACCGATGGACAGTCCGGCCCGGTCAAGCACCTTCCGCGTCGCCGGGATCGGGGCGCTCAGCATGATGACCGGGTCGTCGCCGGCGACGACCGTGGTGTGGATGCGCACCAGTGGGCGCAGCCCCAGCTCGCGGGCCTTCTCCGACGTGGTCACCAGCAGGGCGGCCGAGCCGTCGGAGATCTGGCTCGCGTTCCCGGCGCTGATCACGCCGTCGGCCTTGAAGGGGGTCTTCAGCGAGGCCAGCTTCTCCAGCGTCCCGCCGGGGCGGATGCCCTCGTCGGCGACGACCGTGCCGTCGTCCGTGGTGACCGGGGTGATCTCGGCGTCGAAGGCGCCGTCGGCCTGGGCCTTGGCGGCCTTCTCGTGTGACCGGAGCGAGTACTCGTCGAGCTGGGTCCGGGAGAGGCCCCAGCGCTCGGCCATCATCTCCGCGCCGATGCCCTGGTTGGGCCGGATGCCGTCGTAGCGCTCCAGGAAGCGGGGACTGAACGGCTCGCCGAGGGCGCCGTCGCCGATGGAGGAGCCCATCGGCACGCGGCTCATCGACTCGACCCCGCCGGCGACGATGACGTCGGCCTGGCCGCTGACGACCGTCGCGGCGGCGAACGCCACCGCCTGCTGGGAGGACCCGCACTGCCGGTCGATGCTGGTGCCGGGGACCGACTCGGGCCATCCCGCGGCCAGCACGGCGTTCCGGGCGACGTTGTAGGTCTGCTCACCGGCCTGGGTCACGCAGCCCCAGTACACGTCGTCGACGACCGCCGGATCGATGCCCGAGCGCTCGATCAGCGCCGCCAGGACGGAGGCGGAGAGGTCCACCGCGTGCAGTCCCGACAGCCCCCCGCTCCGCTTGCCGACGGGGGATCGCACTGCCTGGCAGATCACGGCGTCTCGCATGTACCACTCCTCGGGTCCGGGAGGACTTCCTGCACCGTACCGAGTTCCTTACGGTATGGATACTCCGCTGTCCCTCCTATCTCCGGGCGCCGCCCTTCCGGCCCCCTCCCGCCGGGTATCCGGCAGCAGTTTCATCACTGCAGGGGGAGCCACTACACTCGCGAACCCACCTCGGTGGCCGGCCGGCCACCGGAACCGCGGCTCGGGGCGCCACCAACCCGGGTGGCGACAGGACCCGCGGAGGGAGCCCGTCGTGACTGTCGCACCCCGCAGGTCGGCGCCCGCGTCCCCGGAGAGCCGGGCCGCACCCACGGGTCCCCTCAGCGTGGCCGAGATCGTCGAGACCGGCCTGCGGATGGGCGTCCGCGACGGCTTCGAGACCCTCAGCATGCGCACGCTGGCCCGCGAGCTGAACGTGTCGACGATGGCGCTCTACCACCACGTCCCCAACAAGGGCGGCCTGATGGTCCTGCTGGTCGACGCCGTGCTGGCGGGGATTCCCGTCCCGCCGCCGGACTACGGGGACTGGACCGAGCGGTTGCGCGAGCTCAACGAGCGCAGCAACGAGGTGCTGAGCAGCTTTCCCGGCCTGGACCGGGTGATGTTCGACATCCCGCCGACGCCCGAGGGCTGGCGGCTGATGAACGGCTACGTGCAGATCCTGCTGGACGCGGGGTTCCCGGAGCGGGAAGCGGCCCTGGCCTTCAGCGTCGTGCACTCCTACGGACTCGGGCGCGCGACGATGGAGCGCGAACTGCGGCGCAGCCGTCGTCCGGACGACGCCCCCGATCTACCTGCCCTCGACCAGCTCAGCCGGCACTGGGCGAGCATGCACCGCCCCGCGGCCCGGGGTTTCGCGATGGACGTGATCGTGGCCGGTCTCCGGTCG
This sequence comes from Blastococcus sp. CT_GayMR16, assembly GCF_004570875.1. GTDB lineage: Bacteria > Actinomycetota > Actinomycetes > Mycobacteriales > Geodermatophilaceae > Blastococcus_B. The sequence goes on from NZ_SPQK01000006.1 coordinate 143,720, forward strand.
ATGCTGGACGACTGCGAAGCGCCGGACCGGCCGCGGCGTCCCTAGCGCGGACGGGGTGTTGCGGCGGTATATCGTCAGCCTTACGACAAGAGGGTTCCGTCACCGTCGCCGATTGACACGGCGGGGTGGCGGCCCGACGATCCGGCCTCGGGGCCGATCGGCACCGTTGAAGCATGAGGAGGGCTCGTGAGCCTGAAAGTCGGCAGCCGGTTGCGGACGCCCACGTCCACCGCGGAGGTCATCGTCGTGAAGGCGGCAGCCACCGACGGTGAGCTGCAGTGCGCCGGCGGCGCGATGACCACCGAGGACGTCACCGTCGAGGACCAGGGTGGGAGCGGTTCCCCGATCCTGCTCGGCAAGCGCTACACCGACACCGACAGCGGCCTCGAGTTGCTGGCGACGAAGCCGGGCGCCGGCCCCTTGGTGTTCGACGGCCGTGAGCTCGGCATCAAGTCGGCCGCCACGCTCCCCGCGTCCGACTGACCGGCCCCGCGGCCACCCCGTCAGCCCTCGGCTGACGGGCGCCGCGACGGCACGAGCGTCACCGGCCTCCTCGCCGAGGTGGGCCGCCATCGTCTCCGGCACTGCGGCCGGGATCGAGGAGAGCACATGCGCATCGGCATGCCCATGTCCTACAGCGGGGACTTCGCCGAGACGGCCGGGGTGATCGCCGAGTACGAGGCGGCGGGGCTCGACATCGTCTTCGTCACCGAGGCGTACTCCTTCGACTCGGTCAGCCAGCTCGGTTACCTGGCCGCCCGGACGACGACGCTGGAGATCGCGTCGGCCATCTTCAACATCTACTCGCGGTCGCCCGCGCTGCTGGCCATGACCGCCGCCGGCCTCGACTACGTGTCCGGCGGCCGCTTCACGCTGGGGATCGGCGCGTCCGGCCCGCAGGTCGTCGAGGGCTTCCACGGGGTTCCCTACACCGCGCCCCTGGCCCGCACCCGTGAGGTCGTCGACATCTGCCGCACGGTGTGGCGGCGCGAACCGCTCGAGCACGACGGGCCGCAGATCCAGATCCCGCTCAGCCCCGAGCGCGGCGGCGGCGGGCTCGGCAAGCCGCTCAAGCTCATCAACAGGCCGGTGCGTCCGCGGATCCCGATGCTGCTCGCCGCGCTGGGCCCGAAGAACGTCGCGCTGGCCGCGGAGCTCTTCGAGGCCTGGGAGCCGATCTTCTACTACCCCGAGGGCAGCGCCGAGGCGTTCGGCAAGGCACTGGAGGACGGGAACGCGAAGCGCGACCCCGAGCTGGGGCCGCTGCAGATCGTCGCCGACACCAACGTGCTGGTCACCGACGACCCGGACGAGGAGGCGCGCGGCCTGCAGAAGGTCCGCGAGCACCTCGCGCTCTACGTCGGCGGCATGGGGGCCAAGGGCAAGAACTTCTACAACGACCTGGCCGTCCGCTACGGGTTCCCGGAGGAGGCGGCCGCCGTCCAGGACCTGTTCCTCGGCGGGCAGCGGGCCGAGGCCGCCGCCGCCCTGCCCGACGAGCTGGTCCGTGGGGTGTCGCTGGTCGGGCCGCGCTCCTACGTGGCCGAGCGGGTGGCGGCGTTCGCCGCCTCCGGGGTGACCACGGTCAACGCCGCGCCGCTGGGGGAGGACCACGCCACCCGGCTCCGCTCGGTCGCGACCCTCAAGGAGCTCGTCGCCTGACCGTCAGGTGCCCGACCGCAGCCGGCCGCCGATGAGCACCGCGCGCACGGCTCCGGCGTCCGGCCCGGCGAGGACGGTGCTCGACGGGCGGTCCAGCAGCACCACGTCTGCGACGGCCCCGGTCCGGATCCTCCGGGGAGTGCCCGGAGCGGCGGGGTCGGCCAGGTAGGCGGCCAGCGCCTGGCGAGGGTCGAGGCGCTCGTCCCCGGCGACCACCCGTCCCGCGGCCGTCCTCCTCGTCACGGCGGCCTCGATGACCGCCCAGGGGTCCAGCGGACCGTAGGGGGCGTCGCTCGACAGCGCGAGGGGCACACCGGCGGACAGCAGGCTGCGGCAGCGGTACAGGTCGCGGTGCTCGTCCTCGGGGACGCCGTCCAGGTAGTCCTCGCCCCGGTGGGCCAGGAAGCCGGGCTGCGTGACGACGGTCAGCCCGCGGCGGGCGAGGTCGGGCACCAGTTCCTCCGGCACGAGCGCGGCGTGCTCGATGCGGTCGCCCGAAAGCGGGCCCGCGACGTCGAGGGCGGCCAGCAGCAGCACGAGGGCCGCGCGCGTGACGCAGTGGACGGCGACCGGGCGGCCGGCGGCGTGGGCCCCGGCGATCCGGGCGGCGAGGTCGTCCAGGCCGGGCAGGGCGGAGTCGGCGATCACGATCTTGTACGGGCCGACGCTCGCGCCGGGGACTCCGGGAGCGGGCTGGTCCAGGGGTACGCCGAGGAACTGGACCCGCTGCGGCAGCGCGCCGCTCTTCATCGCGTCCGTCACGGCCGCCAGCGCCTCGGGCGCCAGGTCCGGCGTCGCATCGGTGACGGCCGTGATGCCGAGCCGGGTGAGCCGGTCGCCGACCGCCCTCAGGTCGGGCGGCGGGTCCTGGGGGAGCAGCCGGCGGAGCTCGGCGTCGGACCGCCACAGCCGGCCGGTGGGCCGGCCCGCGCCGTCGCGCTCGATCCCGGGGGCGTCCGTCCCGGCCAGCCGCAGCCACTCGATCGCCGCGCTGTTGAGCATCCACAGTGCTCCGCTGCGGTGCTGCATGCGCACCGGACGGACCGCGTGGAGTCGGTCCAGGGCGGTCGCGTCCAGGTCTCCGGCCACGGTCTCGATGTAGCCGACCCCGCGCACCCACCCGGACGGGTCCGCGGCCGCCGCGCCGAGTGCCGCCGCGAGTGCCGCCCGGTCGTCGACCGCGGGAGGGCCGCAGAGCACCGAGCGGTCGGCCGCGGCGAGCGCCAGCAGGTGCAGGTGGGCGTCCCAGAGGCCGGGGAGCGCGGCGCCGCCCCGGCAGTCCAGTTCGTCCTCGCCTCGCCGGTCCAGCGACGGACCGATCTCGGCGATCCGGCCGTCGCGCAGCCGCAGGTCGACGCCCGCCCGCCCGTCGACCTCGGCGTTCCGGAGCAGCACGCCGGTCACGGCAGCGGGATGCCGAGCTCGCCGAGCACCTCGGCGGTGTGCGCACCGGCCGCCGGCGCCGTCCCCGCCACGGTCCGCCCACGGGGACGGGCGACGGGAACCTGTCCGGCGTCGGTCTCGAGCACCCAGCCCGAGGCGGACGCCTCCGCGGCCCGGGGAGCCTGCTCGGGCCCGTCGGGCAGCGTGGCCGCCACGACGTCGGCCATCGCGACGTCCCAGAGGACGCCCGAACCGTCCGCGGGCGCGGTGAGGGCGAGCGCGGCGGCGGTCAGGCCGGTGAGCGGATCGGCCAGCGCGTCACCGCAGAAGAGGGGCGCTCCGACGTCGTCCGCGACGACGAGCCCGGCGCCGGCCGCGACGTCGTCGCCGAACCCGACACGGGCTGAGTCCCGACCGGCGGCCGTGATGGAGATCCAGGTCGTCCCGTCGGCGACGGCGGCGGCCGCGTCGAGCCCGAACCCGGCGAGGGCGCGGGGCCGCGACGCCTCGATCACGATGTCGGCGGCCGCCACCAGCGCGGCCAGCGCGCGGCGCTCGGCAGGCAGCTCGGGATCGAGCACCACCGACCGGTGCCCCGCGTGCAGGAGCCGGTAGAACGCGGGGTCGCCCCGCCGGGCGCCGTCCGGACGGGACGGGGTCTCCACCTTGACCACCCGGGCGCCGGCGAGGCCGAGCAGCGCGGCGCACAGCGGTCCGGCCCACAGCGCGCTGAAGTCGACGACGAGCAGGCCGTCGACCGATCGCGGGGGGTGGGCCGGGAACGGCGGGGGAGGAGGGGGCCGGTGCACGGGTGCGGCCGCGATGCCGAGCAGCTGAGCCCGCTCGGCCAGGTCGCTCCCCGGGTGGACCCGGAGCCAGTCGGCGACGCCGGGCCAGGGGTCGGCGCCGAGTTCCGCGCTGACCAGAGCGCTGAGCAGCTGGGGATCCACGTCGCGCGCGCAGGACACGGCCGCCCAGCCGTCCGCGGTGGGGAGCAGTCGGCAGCTCCCGCCGGGGGAGACGGGGCCGCGCCGGACGTGGCCGGTGAAGGCGGCCCGCTCGGCGAGGAGGGCCGGCCCGTCGACGGACACCGGGCAGCGGGTCCCCGCCGTCGCCGCGGCGATCGCGTGGGCGAGCTCGCGGGCCCGGGTCGCGCCATGACCGGGCGGCACCAGCGGGGGTCCGTCGGGGCGGCCGGTGAGGTGGACGACGCCGCTGCGTGCCCAGTCGGCTGCCGCGTCGGCGTCCGCGAGGGAGCGGCCGAGTGCGGCGCTGGACGGACTCGGCACGCCGCCGACCATACGTTTTCCTCCTCCTGCGGGCGGGCGTCGATCGCGTCCTTGACCGGGGAAGCGGCCGCTCCTTACGGTAACTGTCAAAACGTCAATTCCAATGAGGGGATCCCGTGACGGACTTCAGCTTCATCACCTACGAGACGATGGACGAGGGCCGGATCGCCCGGATCACCCTCGACCGGCCCAAGGCCCGCAACGCCCAGAACCGGGGCCTGCTCGTGGAGCTGGACGAGGCGTTCCTCGCGGCCGAGGCCGACGACCAGGTGCGCGTCGTCATCCTCCGCGGGGCCGGGCCGATGTTCTCGGCCGGGCACGACATGGGGTCGGCCCTCTCGACCGCCGAGCGTGAGCCGGGGCCCGACCAGCACTGGTCGTTCCAGGTCAACGGCGGCACCCGGCCGGCGCCCGAGGCCCGCATGCTGCAGGAGTGGCACTACTTCTTCCGGAACACCCTGCGGTGGCGTGACCTGCGCAAGATCACCGTCGCCGAGGTGCACGGCAAGGTCTACGCGGCCGGCCTCATGCTGATGTGGGCCTGCGACCTGATCGTGGCGGCCGAGGGCACCGAGTTCGCCGACGTCGTCGGCACGCGGCTGGGCATGTGCGGCGTCGAGTACTTCGCCCACCCGTGGGAGTTCGGCCCCCGCAAGACGAAGGAGATGATGCTGACCGGCGACTCCATCACCGCCGAGGAGGCGCACCAGCTCGGCATGGTCAGCAAGATCTTCCCCGCCGACGACGTGTCCGAGAAGACGGTCGAGTTCGCCCGGCGGATCAGCACGGTCGACACGATGGCGGCCCTGCTCATCAAGGAGTCGGTCAACCAGACGGTCGACAACATGGGCTTCCACAACGCGCTCAACGCCTGCTTCACCATGCACCAGGTCAACCACTCCGCCTGGGCCGAGCGCACCGGGGGCTATCCGGCGGGCACGCCGGAGTTGGGGGTGGTCGCGTGGAACGAGGCCCCGCCGGTCCGCCCCCTCGTCGTCGACCAGCCCTGAGCGTCGACCTGCGATGACTCTGCGATGACTCTGCGATGACTAGGGTCCCGGAGTCGGGGAACCGGCTCCGGGACCGATCAGGGAGGGTCCAGTGCCGTCAGGCAGCACGAGCAGCGACACGGCACCCGAGGGGGTCGTGCCGCGTCGCCGTCCGGGCCGGCCGCCGCAGTCCGAGGGGGCCGAGACCCGTCGGCACATCCTCGAGGTGGCGACCCGCCACTTCCTGCAGGCCGGCTACGACGGGACGTCGATGCAGGCCATCGCGGAGGACGCGGGACTCACCCGGACCGCCCTCTACAACTACTTCAGGTCGCGCGCCGACCTCGCGCGCGCGGTGCTGTTCGAGCACACCGTCGAGTCCGCGCGGCGGGGGCTCGGCCACCAGTGGTGGGTCGATGCCCCGGTGGACGGGCTCTCGGGGCGCGAGCGGCTCCGCGGGCTGCTGCGGGCAAGCCTCGACGACGCGCTGCGCACCCTCGAGATGGGCGACTTCTACATGATCCTGGTGCGGGAGAGCGCGAACGATCCGCAGCTGCGCAAGGCGCTGCGCGACTACGTCGGCGGCCTGCGGAACGCCATCCGCGCGATCCTCGACGAGTCCGTGTCCTCCGGGGAGCTCCCGGAGGACACCGACGTCGACCGGCTGCTGGAATCCGTGCTCGGCATGGCCTGGGCCCTGTCGTCGGGGATCACGACCGCGCCGAGTGACAAGGTGCGCCGGCAGGTGTCACTCGCCCTGGACCTGGTGCTGGACACCGCTCCGTGGCGTGCGGTCACATGACGCCGGAGGACGCCCCCCGCTGGGTCACGTGGTCCGGGAAGGCGCGGACGAAGGCGTCCTGGACGAAGGAGGCCACGAGCCGGCCGTCGGCGGTGTGGATGCGCCCGGTCCCGTAGACCCGGCCGCCTCCGGCGTAGCTGCTCTCGTTCGACACCAGATGCCAGCCGGCGGCGTCGAAGGACTCGTGGAACGTCAGCGTGTGGGTGACGACGCCGGTGGAGAGCGACTCGTGCGCCATGCCCATGCCGATGCCCTCGTGGGGACGCATCGCGGCGCCGATGATCAGGCTGTCGGTGTACCAGGCGGCGAGCGCGTGGTTCCGGGCCCGGTCGCCGGCCGGGGCCGACGGCCAGCGGACCCAGGCGAACAGTTCCGGGGGCCCGTCGGCGGCGACGCCCTCCAGGTCGACGCCCCCGGCCAGGCGTAGCTCCGAACCCGACTCGGTCAGCCCGGGTGCGGGCGCCGCGGCCTCGGGCCCGCCGATCTCCGGGAACGGCGCCGCATGGCGCATCACGTCGGCCTCGTCGCTGTCGAGCAGGACCGTCGCCCGGCACACGTGCCGGTCGCCCTGCGTGACCGCGACCCCGACCGTCGCCATCGTCCGACCGAGGTGGATCGGGTCGACGGTCACCGTCAGCGGCCGGCCGGTGTCCCCGGTCCGCGGGAACATCACCTGGGCGGTGCGGACGTGCTTGTCGGGCTGCACCGCCGCGGCGGCCATGACCACCTGGCCGAGCAGCTGGCCGCCGAAGACCGGCCGGCCGCCGCCGAGCGCGACGCTGTCCGCCTCGAAGGTGAGGTCCCCGGTGCGCCGGAGATCGAGGGCGTCCAGCGCCGACTCCACGGCGGTTCCCGGGGCCGCAGGCCGCGCGGTCAGCGGGACCGCGGGAGGCCGAGGGCGCCGCGCGCCAGGTTGTTGCGGTAGATCTCGGTGGTCCCGCCGTAGATCGCCGTCCCCGGAGCGAACAGCCGCGCCCAGCCGATCAGGCCGTGGGCGATCGCACCCTCGGCGCCGTCGGTGAGGATGCCGGCGGGCGCGGTCAGGTCGGCCAGGGCGTCGGCGTGCCGGATCAGCGTCTCGGCCGCCATGACCTTGCCGAACTCGCCCGGGGTGTTCCAGCAGACCTCGATGTCCAGCAGCGCGGTGGCCAGCTGCTGGCGGACCACCGGGTCCTCGATCAACGGGCGGCCGTCGGCACCCGTCGTCTGCACCGCCCAGTCGACGGTGTACTGGACGAGCCGTTCCAGCGTGCGGGTGAACGCTGCGCCCATGGAGCCGTTGAGGTCCTCGAGCGCGTCGAAGTCGCCCTTGCCGTGCTCGGCGGCCAGCGGCTCCGAGACGACCCGCCACCCCTCGTTGACCGGGCCGAGGCGGTAGCTGTCGGGGATACGGACGTCGCGGTAGAAGGTCATGTTGGTGCGCACGCGGCCCATGGCCCAGATGGGCTGCACCTCGACGCCCTCGGAGTCCATCGGGACCAGGAACATCGTGAGGGTGCGGTGCTTGTCCTCGACCGGGCCCGTCCGGGCCAGCATGAACACGTAGTCGGACTCGTGCGCGTAGGTCGTGAACATCTTCGCGCCGTTGATCACCCAGGTGTCGCCGTCCTGCACGGCCCGCGTGCGGGCGGCGGCCATGTCCGAGCCGCTGTCGGGCTCGCTGTAGCCCAGGCAGAAGGACTTGCGGCCGCTGGCGAGGTCGGGCAGCACGGTGGCCTTGAGCTCCGGGGAACCGTGCGTGCGCAGGGTGGGGAGGATCAGGTCGTTGTTGTAGTTGGGCACCCGGTACTCGTCGAACAGTGCCGTGAGCAGCCGCGCCTCGACGGCGCCCAGCCCGGCGCCGCCGTCCTCCGGTGAGGTCCGCGGGTGCACCCAGCCGCGCTCGGCGAGCACCTCGACGAGCTCGGGGGTCGGCCGGTCGTGGTCGAGGGCGATGATGTGCGGGTCCGGCGTCCAGTGCTCCTCGAGCAGGCGGCGGGCCTCGGCCTCGAAGGCCTCCTGGGACGGGTCGAGCGCGAGCGGACCGAAGTTCATCAGGACTCCCGGGAGGTGATCAGGTCGGCGGCCGGGCGGCTCGTCGCGGAGGTGATGCGGACGGGCGCGGTGGCCGGTGCTGCCGGCGCGGCGGCGGGGGTGGCGGCACGGGCCGCGAGCCGGTCGAGCCCGGCGGCGATCGTCTGCAGGTGGAGGGAGGACCCCCCGCCCAGCTGACCCCAGACCGCGGCCCGGCGGTGGAACAGCGACACGTCGGCCTCGAGCATGATGCCGAAGCCGCCGTGGACGTGGACGCACTTCATGGTCACGTCGGTGGCCACGCGCGCGGCGTTCGCGAGCGCCATGGTGGGCAGGTCGGGGCGGGAGTCGGGCTCCTCGGCGAGGAACCACGCCGCCTTGAGCGTCAGGTTGCGTGCGGTCTGCACGGCCTCGTGGACGTCGACGAGCGTGTGGCTGATGGCCTGGAACGCCGCGATCGGCGTGCCGAACGCCTTGCGCTGCACCGTGTACGTGCGGGCGAGCAGGCTTGCGCCCTCCGCCAGGCCGACCAGCGCCGAAGCGGTGGCGACCTGCCACTCGGCCTCCGCGCGGCGCCACAGGGCGCGCGCGGCCTCCCCGGTGGCGAGCACGCTGCGCTCGACCATCGGATCGGCGGGGTCCCACCACGCCACGGGAGCGGATCCCTGGTTGTCGGCAGGCGCCGGTGTCGACTCCCGACGGAGCAGCACCAGGTCGTCGCCGTCCATCGCGAGGACGCCGCGGGCAACGGCGCCGCTGGGCACGAGCTGGGCCCCAGGCCGGCGGGCGGACAGGGGCGCGATCGACAGGATCAGGTCGCCGGCGACGGCCGGGGCGAGCTCGGGGTGCGTCTCGGGCAGCTCGGCCAGCAGCCGGGTCGCGACGGCGTGGTCGACCAGCGGCACGGGGGCGACGGTCCGCCCGACCTCCTCCGCGGCCAGCACGAGCTCGGTCAGGCCGGCGCCCTGACCGCCGTGCTCCTCCGGCAGGGACAGGTCGGCGATGCCGGCCCGGAGCGCGGACCGCCAGAGCGACTCGTCGAAACCGAGCGGCTCCGCGGCGCGCACCACCTCGGCTGGGGACTGCTCGGCGAAGAACTCCCGCAGCATGGCGCGGACGTCGACGTCGTCCTCACTGAGCGAGTAGTCGTTCCAGCGCAGCTCGATGGCCACGGTCATCTCCCGGTGGTGAGCCCTGATGTGGGTCATGGCGGTCCCGCGGCCGTCGGACGGGGGACCGACGCCGGTTCCGCCAGGTGCGGCCGAGAAACTGACGCCGCGTTATATCTAACCCACGGGCTCCTGCGGGTCAAGGTCGACGGAGGTATAGGCCCCACGGCGCCGAAGTGACATGGTGTCGATATGGACCGGTTCGAACTGCGTCGCCAGGACTTCTCCCTCGACGAGGACCAGAAGGCGCTCCAGACCTCCGTCGCCGAGTTCTTCGCCAAGCAGTGCCCGACCGGCACGGTGCGCGCCGCGGAGCCCCTGGGCTTCGACGAGGATCTCTGGCGCAGGGTCCTCGACCTGGGTGTGGCGTCGATGAGCCTCCCCGAGGCCCGCGGTGGGGACGACGCCACGCTCGTCGACCTCGTCCTGATCGCCGAGGAGTTGGGCCGAGCGGTCGCGCCCGTCCCCCTCGTCGGGCATGCCGTGGCGACCCGCCTCCTGGCCCGGGCCGGCGCCTCCGACGAGGTGCTGGCGCCCGCGGCCCGCGGCGATCGCGTGTTCGCGCTCGCCCCCGCCGCCGTGCGGAACGGTCGCCGGCAGCTGGTGCCCGACGCCGCTGTGGCCGCCGACGTGCTCGCGCTGTCCGGGGACAAACTGGCGCTCCACTCGGCGGCGGGACCGGCGCCGCACGTGGCCAACCAGGGCTCCACCCCACTTGCCTGGTGGGCTCCGGACCCGGGGCAGGAGCGGGTCGTGCTGGCCGTGGGCGACGAGGCCAGGGACCTGCACCGGGCTGCGGTCGCCGAGTGGCGGCTCCTGACGGCGGCAGCCCTGGTCGGACTGACGGAGGCCGCCCTGCACCTTGCGGTCGAGTTCGCGAAGACGCGCCGGACCATGGGGGTGCCGATCGGCACCCTGCAGGGTGTCGCGTTCCCCCTGGCCGACGTCGCGATCGCCGTCTCCGGCGCCCGGAACCTGGTGTGGAAGGCGGCCTGGCTCACCGAGCACGAGCCGGGATCGCGCCCCGAGCTCCCGCTGATGGCCTTCGACTACGCGGTCCGGACGGCGACCCACGGCACCACGACGTCCGCGCACATGCAGGGTGGCCTGGGATTCACCGCCGAGGCCGACGCGAGCCTGTACTTCCTGCGTGCCAAGGGCTGGAGCCTGCTCGCCGTAGGCCCAGGGGAGAACCTGCAGGACATCGGCGACCTGATCACCGGCACGGACTGAGGGACGAGGACATGGACTTCGGCACGATCGAACTCACGCCCGAGCAGCAGGAATTCGCCGACGAGGTGCGGTCGTTCCTCGACGCGCTCGTCACACCCGACGTGCTCGAGCACGAGCGGGCGCACGGCGACGGCTTCAACGAGCGCGTCCACCTCGCCCTGGGCAGCCGCGGCTGGCTGACACCGCAGTGGTCGCCCGAGGACGGCGGCGCGGGGCTGGACCCGCTCCGCCGCCGCATCCTGGAACTGGAACTGCAGCGCCACCGGGTCCCCGACATCACCGCGGGCACCACCAACCTGGTGTGGACGGCGGTCGACCGGTTCGCCGATCCCTCCCTGCGGGACGAGCTCGCACCCCGGGTCGCCGACGGCACCGCGCGCTTCTGCCTCGGTTACACCGACCCCGAGGGCGGCTCGGACATCGCGGCCTCGCGCCTGCGCGCCGTGCGGGACGGCGACGAGTGGGTGCTCAACGGCGCGAAGATGTTCACCACCGGCGCGCAGAACTGCCAGTACACCTTCCTGATCGCCCGCACCGACCCCGAGCTGCCCAAGCACAAGGGCCTCACCATGTTCCTGGTCCCGCTGGCCGCGCCGGGAGTGGAGATCCAGGCCATCCGCACGTTCGGCGGGGAGCGCACCAACGCCGTCTACTACGGCGACGTGCGCATCTCCGACCGCTACCGCCTCGGCGGCGTCAACGACGGCTGGGCGGTGCTGCACGGACCGCTCGACGAGGAGCACAGCGTCGGCACGGCCAGCGACGGACTCGCTGACCCGTCGGTCGGCCGCAGCTTCCTCCGCCCGCTGGAGGTCGCGCTCGACGAGACGCTCGCCTGGGCCCGCGAGACGGGGCCCGACGGCAGCCGCCCGGTCGACGACCCGTCGGTGGTGGCCCGGCTGGCCCGGGTCGCCGTCGAACTCGAGGCCGGCGTCGTCACGCCGGGGCCCATGGGCCGGGTCAAGGGTTCGCTCGCGATCGTGGAGGGCGCGGCCGAACTGCTGGACCTGACGGGGGCCGTGGGCCTGCTCTCGCCCGGCGCGGACGGGGCGCTCGGGGACGGCGACGTCGACTTCGCCCACCGGTGGGCACAGGGAACCGCCACGTACGGCGGCACCGTCGAGGTGTTCCGCACCATCATCGCCCAGCACGTCCTGGGCCTTCCTCGCGCCGGCTACCCCGGCAGCAAGGTGCTCATGTAGCGGTCCCGGCGCCGCTCAGCGGACGGTCGTCGCTTCGGGAACGGCTGCCCTCGGGGAGGCCGGCCCGCCCAGCAACCCGGACGCCGGCGGTGGCGCCACCGTCGGCATGAAGTCGACCTCGGTCTCCGCGGCCAGCGCCTCGGCGGCCGTGATGTGCACGTGCCGGCTGGGGGCGAGCCGGAACAGCGGCACGGCGACGGCGGTGGCCAGCAGACAGGCGCCGGCCGCCATCCAGAACACGGAGCTGAGGGCTCCGAAGGTGGGGAAGGACGCCCCGGCGATCAGGGTGGAACCCATCGTGACGACGGCAGCGATGGCGGCGCTGGACAGCGAGGTGCCGAACGAGCGCAGCAGCGTGTTCAGGCCGTTCGCCGACGCCGTCCCGGTCACCGGCACCGCACTCATGATCAGGATGGGCATCGCCGCGTAGGTCAGGGACGTGCCGACGCTGACCAGCATCGAGCCCGACACCACCTGCCACAGCTCGGCGCTGAAGAACACGCGGACGACGTAGGAGGCAGCCATGCTGCCCGCGCCGATCAGCAGCGTCGCCTGTGCCCCGATGCGGTTGATGACCGTCGCCGAGATCGGTGCCATCGCCCCGAAGACCAGGGCGCTCGGAGCCATCCAGACGCCGGTGCTGATCACGTCCAGGCCCAGGCCGAAGCCGGTGCTGGTCGGCAGCTGCAGCAGCTGGGTCGTCACGAGGAGGTTGGCGAACATGCCGAAGCCCAGGAGCACGGCGGTGATGTTGACCAGCAGCACGGCCGGCCGGCGGGCGATCCGGACGTCGACCAGCGGATTGGGCACCCGGAGCTGGAGGGGGACGAAGGACACCAGCAGGACCGCCCCGCCGAGGCCGGCACCGAGGGTGAGCGCAGACGCCCAGCCCCATTCCGCGCCCTTGGAGAGCGCGAGCAGGACGGCGGTCAGCCCCGTCGAGAGCACCAGTGCGCCGCGGAAGTCGAACCTGCCGCGCGTGCGTGTCGGGGACTGCGAGAGGACGAGGGGAACGGCCAGCAGCATGAGGGCACCGGCGACCGCGGTCACCCAGAACAGCGCGTGCCAGTCGAAGTGCTCGGCGATCAGGCCGGACAGCGGCAGCCCCGCCCCGGCCCCGATCGCCAGGGTGGCGCTCATGAGCGCCACACCAAGGGGCACGCGCTCGGAGGAGAGCTCGTCGCGCATGACCGCGATCCCGACCGGGATGAGGGCCAGCCCGACCCCCTGCATCGCCCGGCCGGCGACGACGGGGCCCAGCGAGTGGCTCATCGCCGCCAGCAGCGAGCCGCTGACCATGACCGCGAGGCAGACGCTCATCAGCAGGCGCTTGCCGAACATGTCCGCCAGTCGCGTCACGACCGGCGTCGCGACGGCGCCGGCGAGGAGCGTCGCCGTCACCAGCCACGAGGCGTTGCTCGCCGAGGTGTCCAGCAGTTCGGGCAGGTCCGGCAGCACGGGGATGATCAGCGTCTGCTGGAGGGCCGTGACCGTTCCGCACAGGGACAGCGTCGCCAGCACCAGCCCCATCGGCCTGCGCCGGGCGGCCGGGGCGGTGGCCGGGGGCAGCTGTCGTACCGGCGTCCGTCGGTTCACTGAGCTCCTCGGTGCCGGGCCTCTCGCGGATGCACCTTTAGGCCGTATAGCCAGATATACACCGGCGATCCGACCGGCGCGCGCACACCCGTCAGGACGGGTCCGCGACCTCGTGGGCGCCGGTGGTGACCGACACGTGGACCAGCCCGACCTGGGCGGCCGCACCGTGCACGTGCCACTCGCCAGGCGCTGCCAGGACGACGTCGCCGGGGCCGATCTCGAGCCGTTCGCCGCCCGCCTCGACGAAACCCTCGCCGGCCGTGACCACCAGCACCTGGCCCTCGCGGTGCATGTGCAACGGGGTGGCGGCGCCCGGCGCGAAGGTCATCAGGCCGACGTCGAGCGACCCGGGTGCGGACACCGGCCCCTGCAGCCAGTCGGCGGAGAGGCCGGCGCCGACGTCCGGACCGTCCGGCGCGGGACCGCCGCGGACCAGTCTCACTTGGGCCCGAAGCGCATTCCTGCGTCCAGCCGCAGGCACTGGCCGTTGAGCATCGGGTTGTCGACGATGGCGAGCGCGAGCTTGGCGTACTCCTCGGGCCGCCCCATCCGCTTGGGGAACGCGTTGCCGGCGATGAGCGGAGCGATCCGGCTGTCGTCCATCTTCGCCGTCCCGCCGGTGGCGAACAGGCTGGGGGCGATCGCGAGAACCCGGATCCCGAGTGAGCCGAGGTCGCGCGCCATGGTCAGGGACATCCCGGCGATCGCGGCCTTGGCGGCGGTGTAGGAGACCTGGCCGATCTGTCCCTCGAACGCGGCGATGGACGCGGTGTTGATGATGACGCCGCGCTCGTCGTCCTCGGGCTCGTTGCGGCTCATGTAGTCCGCCGACAGCCGGTTGATGTTGAAGGTGGCGACGACGTTGAGGTCGAGCACCCGGCGGAAGGTCTCCAGGTCGTGCGGGCCCTCCTTCGTGAGCGTGCGCTTGGCCGCGCCGCCCCCGGCCGTGGTGACGGCGATGTGCAGCCCGCCGAGCGCGGCCACGGCGTCGTGCAGGGCCCGCTCGGTGCCGTCGAAGTCGGTGACGTCGCACTCGTAGAACGTGCCGCCGAACTCGGCCGCGACCTCGGCGCCGGCCGAGGTGGGCCGGTCCAGCACCGCCACGTCGGCGCCGCCCTTGGCGAGCGCCTGTGCGGTCGCGCGGCCCATGCCCGATGCGCCCCCGACGACGATGGCCTTCTTGCCCTGGATCTCCACGTGAACTCCCTTGTCCCGGATGCGGTGAGGGGTCGGCGGAGCGGCAGTCAGCGTGCGAGCCGGTCCGCAGAACGGTCCTTGCGCACTACCTTATGGTAAGCCTTTCGTGACTGCGCAAGAGACGGTTCCCGTCGAGGTGCAGGAGTCCGCGCGCACGGCGCGGCACGGGCCCGGTCACACGATGGAGGACACGCAATGGCAGAGGTCGAGAAGGAGCGCCGGGGCGCGGTGCAGGTGCTGAGGATCAACCGTCCGGAGGCGCGCAACTCGCTCAACATCGGGGTGCTCGCCGGCCTCGGCAACGGCATCGCGGAAGCCGACGCCGACCCGGAGATCCGGTCGATCGTGATCACGGCGACCGGCGACAAGGCGTTCTGCGCGGGCATGGACCTGCGCGGCTTCGCCGAGGGCACCGGCGGCGCGCAGTCCGACGAGGACAAGGCCGGTCTGGCGGGCTACCAGCGGTTCGTGCGCGAGGGCGTCGATACCCCGGTGATCGGGGCCGCCAACGCCACGGCGGTCGCCGGCGGGTTCGAGCTGCTCCTGGCCTGCGACATGGTGGTCGCCTCGTCGGCGGCCCGGTTCGGCCTGCCGGAGGTCAAGCGCTCGCTGTTCGCCGCGGGCGGCGGCGTGTTCCTCGGCGGCCGCATCCCGCTGGCCGTCGCCCTCGAGCTGACGCTCACCGGTGACTACGTGGCGGCCGAGCGCGCGTTCCAGCTCGGGCTGATCAACCGCGTCGTCGCCCCGGAGCAGGTGCTCGACGAGGCGGTGGCCCTGGCCGACCTCATCTCGGCCAACGGCCCGCTCGGCGTGCAGGCCACGAAGCGGCTGGTCCGCGCGGCCGCGGTGCTCCCGGCCGACCAGGTGTGGGCTCTGCAGGCGGAGCTCCAGCCGGAGGTGTTCAACAGCGTCGACGCCAAGGAGGGCGCCACCGCCTTCATCGAGAAGCGGGCTCCCGTCTGGCAGGGGCGGTGACCGAAAGCCTCGACCTGGCCGCTGCCGACGCCGTCCTCTCCGGGCTCCGGCCGTTCCCGGTGGCGGTCACCACGACGGCGGGCGGCCGGGCCAACGGGCTGATCTCGCTCTCCGCCGGGGCGGGCAGCGTGCTGCGGGAGGCGCCGCGCGTCCAGATCAGCCTGGCCAAGCGGAACCTGACCCACGACCTGGTCAAGGAGTCGGGCGTCTTCGCGATGCACCTGCTGGCCGGCGGCGACGACGACGTCCTGGCGGCCTCGCTGGCGATCATCATGACGCTCGGCGGGAGCTCCGGACGCGACGGCGACAAGCTCGCGACGCTGGCCACGAAGCCGGGGGTCACGGGGTCGCCGATCCTCACCGACGCCCTGAGCTACGTGGAGGGCCGGGTGGTCGCGTCGCTCGACACGGAGGAGAACACGCTGTTCCTCGCCGACGTCGTCGCGGCCGACCGCCTGCGGCGCGCGCCCCGGCTCGACATCGGCACCGCGTGGAAGGCCCTGCCTCCGGAGTGGACGCAGAGCTACGAGCGTGGCCTCGTGCACGAGTACAACGCGGCACGGCGCGGCAGGGGACTACCCGAACAGCCGGTGTGACGGCTCAGGTCGTCTCGAAGGCCGTGCCGGTGGGGTCGACCGAGCGCGGGTCCTGCTCGACGTGGTGCACCTCGGCCGGAGCCGTCCGGCGGCCGGGGATGGTGGCCGCGGCGTACGCGGCACCGCACAGGGCGATGCCGGCGGCCACCCACAGGGACAGCCGGATGCCGGACACGTACGCCTCGTGGGCGGCGAGCTCGAGCGCCGCACGCGCCTGCGCCGGCAGCCCCGCGCCGACCGCCAGGGCGTCGGTCAGCGACGTGCCGGCCGCCTCGGCCGCCACCGGGCTGACGCCCCGGTCCGGTGCGGTGAACGAGGCCGTGTACCCGACCGCCGTCAGCGCTCCGCCCAGGGCGACGCCGAGGGCCTGACCGACCTGGCGGGTGAGCTGGTTGACCGCCGAAGCGCCACCGGACCGCTCGGCGGGCACCGAGGTGACCACCGCCTCCGTGCTGGCCGGTACGAAGGAGCTGAACGCCAGGGCCATCAGCGCGAAGCCCAGGCACAGGACGAGGTATCCCGAGTTCACCGTCATGGTGGAGATGACGAGCGCCGCGCAGGCGATGAGCGCGATGCCGCCGCTGACCATGGCCCGGATGCCGAACCGCTCGATCAGCCACGGGGTGCGGGGCACGACGAGGAAGTTCACGACGGTCACGGGCACCGAGATCGCCACCGCCGCGGCCAGGGGGGTGTAGCCCTTGCCCAGCTGGAGCGCCAGGCCGGCGAGGTACATGGCGCCCGTCATCGCCAGGAACGCGACCGTGAGCGCGACGGTGGCGCCGCGCAGCTGCCGGTTGGCGAAGATGGTCAGGTCCAGCATGGGCGCGGGCGTCCGCCGTTCCCAGGCCACGAACGCGGCCCCCAGCGCCACGGCTGCGGCGAACACGCCGAGGACGACGCCGTCCGTCCACCCCCGCGAGGGGCCCTCGATGATGCCCCAGATCAGCGCCCCGAGCGCTGCTGTCGAGAGCACGCCCCCGGCCACGTCGAAGCGGGCCGCCGCCGGGTCCCGCGAGGTCGGGACGACGACGTAGCCGAGGACCACCGCCACCACGATCAGCGGCAGCGTGACGTAGAAGCAGGACTGCCACGAGGTCCAGCCCAGCAGCAGCCCGCCGGCGATCGGGCCGATGAAGGCGCCGGTCGCGTTCATCAGCGTCCAGTAGGCGATCGCCCGTGTGCGCTGCGCCGGCTCGGTGAAGACGTTGACCAGGATCGACAGGGTCGCCGGCATGACGAGCGCCGCCCCGATCCCCATCACCGTGCGCCAGACGATCAGCGGACCCGGGTTCTGCGAGAGCGCCGCAGCGACGGAGGCGAGCCCGCACAGCACCAGCCCGGCCATCATCACGCCCCGGCGGCCGAACCGGTCGGCCACCGCCGCGCCGGTCAGGAGCACCCCGGCGAACGCGACGATGTAGGAGTCGACGATCCACTGGAGCTCGGCGTCGTCCGCGCCGATGTCCCGGACCAGGCTCGGCAGCGCGACGTTCAGGATGCTGGTCTGGATGGTGACGACCACCAGGCTGATGCAGAGCACGGCGAGCGCCCACCACGGATGCGCGGCGACCCCGGCGGCGTCCTGCGCCACGGGACGACGCCGGAGTGCCATTACAGGGCGGCGGCCCGGTCGATGCGTCCGTAGTCCTCGTCCGACAACGACACCCAGGCCCCGTCGATGTTGTCGTCCAGGTGGGCCACCTTGGAGGTCCCCGGGATCGGCAGCATCAGCGGCGAACGCCGGAACAGCCAGGCGAGGGCGACCTGCTGGGGCAGCACGCCCATCTCGGCCGCCACCTCGGCGACCGTGCGGCCCGCCAGGTTCGGCTGGACGGCGATCGGCTGCCAGGGGAGGAACGGGATGCCGGCCGCCTCGCACGCGGCCAGGACACTCTCGAAGGCGCGGTCGGAGGCGTTGTAGCGGTTCTGCACCGAGACCACCGGGAACATCGAGCGGGCCAGCTCCAGCTGGGCCTCGCTCACGTTGCACACCCCGATGTGCGCGACCTTGCCCTCCTGCTGCAGGTCGGCGAAGGCGCCGAGGGTGTCGGCGTAGGGAACCGAGGGGTCCGGCACGTGCACCTGGTAGACGGGCAGGCAGTCCAGCCGGAGCGCTGTCAGGCTCTTCTCGGCCTGGACCCTGATGTTCTCCGGCCGGCCGCTGGGCGGCATGGTCGCGTGCCCGGGGTCCATCCGGGCCGGCCGGAAGCCCGCCTTGGTGCCGATCACCAGGTCGTCGGGATAGGGGTGCAGCGCCTCGGCGATGATCTCCTCGGACTCGCCCAGCCCGTAGATGTCGGCGGTGTCGAAGAACCGCACGCCGCGCTCGTACGCCCGCCGGCACAACCGCACGGCCTCGGCGCGGTCCCGCTTGCCCTCGGCGTTGCGGGCGCTGGAGACGCGCATCGCGCCGAAGCCCAGCCGCCCGACCGTGCGGTCGCCGAGGGAGACGGTGCCGACGGTGGTGTCGTCGAGTGTGCGTGCGTCCATCGGGATCTCCTCGGTGGTCATGGGTGCTCCTGCTTTAGGGGGAGGACCTCGCGGCCGTCGTCCACCGGGGGCGGCAGGTGGGGCTCGATGGCCCGGCTGTCGTGCATCCGCAGCGCGAGCACCGCGGCGGCGGCGGCACACCCGGCGGTCAGCAGGAAGACGAGCACGAACGGGCCCGGGGTGGTCGAGTCGGCGGCCAGCGCCGTGAAGAGCCCGATCCCGACGACGGCGCCGATCTGGTTCGCCGTCTGCTGCAGCGAGACGGCCACGCCGAAGTCCTCCTCGCGGACGGCGTGGCCCATGGCGGAGATCAGCCCCGGCTGGGCGTGGCCGAGGGCCCAGCCGCTCAGGGGAAGGGCGAGGGCGATGACGACGACGCTCTCGATGGCCGCGCCCACCGCCATCAGTCCCAGGACGAGCGCCAGCGCGGCGCTCGCGACGATCACGAGCCTCCGCTCGCCGTAGCGAACGCCGAGGCGTCCGGCCACCGGCGCGGCCAGCATGATGAAAGTCGCCCGCGGGACGGTGATCAGCGACGTCACCGCGACGGAGATGCCGAGCACCGAGAGCAGTAGCAGCGGTGTGATGACGAAGTTGCCCATCCAGCCGGCACCGAGCAGGAACGTCGCCGCGCAGACCACCCGGGTGTTCCTGGCGGCCAGCACCCGCAGGGGGAGCAGGGGCGAGGGGGCCCGGCGCTCGATCACGACCAGCGCCCAGACGGCGAACGGAACGAGCGCCAGGCAGATCAGGGGGATCGGCGACAGGCCCCAGGCGCCGAGCCGGTTGATCCCGAAGGTCAGCAGGAGCGTCGCGATCGCCAGCGCCGCCGCGCCGGCCACATCCAGGTCGCCCTCGGCGCGCACCCCGTCGTCCTTCGGGAGCGTGGCGAGCGCGAACGCCAGCGCCAGGAAAGCGATCCCCGCGTGCACGAGGAAGATCGGCCGCCAGCCGACGAGGTCCACGAGTGGGCCGCCGATCACCACGCCGACAACTGCGGCGCCCGCGAGGGTCCCGGAGGCGAGCGAGGACGCCCGCACCCGCTGCTCGGCGGGATACGCGCGGAACAGGATGGCGAAGGTCGCGGGCACGGTGGCGGCCGCCCCGAGCTGCGACAGCGTGCGGAAGGCGATGAGGCTGGGCGCGCCCCAGGCCATCGCGGTGAGGACCGAGAAGGTGCCGGCGAGGATCAGGCCGAACAGGTACAGCCGGCGGTGACCGCGCAGGTCACCCAGTCGGCCCAGCACGGGTGTCGCGACCGCGGAGGCCAGCATCGGCGCCGTCGTCACCCAGGCGATGGTCGAGGGCATCGAGTCGAGGTCGAGGGCGATCGGTTGCAGCGAGATCGTCAGGATTGTCGCCGGGAACGTGGTCGAGAAGATCCCGATCAGGCAGGCGACGAGCAGCCACCGGGCGCGGCGGGCATCCCCGGCGGACTCATCGGTGGCAGCGGAGAGCCCGGAAGCACGTGGCGAGCTGATGCGGATCGCGTCCTCGTCGTCGGGAGGGCGGCGAACACCAGGCCGAAGTCCCCTCCCGACCGATGTTCTTCGATCGGGAGGCGGCCGTCAAGAGCGTTCCGGGAAGGCTTTCGATATCACCGTTCAGCGGCGGTCGGCGAACAGGTCGCTCATCGCCGGGGGGACGTCCCGGTGGGTGCGGATCAGCCGGACGCGACCGCGGCCCATGGCGGCCAGATCCCGGCCCAGGTCGGTATCGACCTCGCCGGAGACGTCGACCAGCACGTCCAGTCGCGGGAGGCCGGCGGCCACCGTCCGCGGATCGGGTCCGGCGTTGTGGACGCAGTCGGACAGGAGCAGCACCCGAGCGTCCCGCGGGGAGACGCCGGCGAGCTGACGGCGGGCCACCTCGAGGGCGAACGCCACGTTCGTCAGCCCGCCGGTGGGCACCCGGAGCAGGAGGTCCAGGAGAGCGGTCGGGTCGACGGGCTCGCCGAGCCGCAGCAGGACCGCGGCGTCGGACCAGAAGGCGACCACCGCGACCCGGTCGCGGGCCAGCTCGCCGGCCAGCGCGCCGACGGCCGCGGCCGCCGTGCGTATCCGCTCGCCCCGCATGGATCCGGAGACGTCGACCACCAGGACGACCGACCGGCGCATCCGCCGGTGCTCCCGGACGACGACGTCGTCGTCGTCGGGGAATGGCGTCTCGGCCAGCGCATCCAGGGTGCGGTCGAGATCGATGTCGTCCGACCCCGCGCGCCACCGGACGCTGGTGAGCTCTCCACCCGCGGCCCGGGCGCGGTCGTCCTTCCGGGGGCGGGCGACGGCAAGCCGGCGGGCGATCTCCCGGGCCCGTCGTCGTGCGAGCGCGTCGCCGTCCGTCGTGGAGGCGTCGAGGTCGGCGAGGGCGATCACCTCGCCCTGCTCGTCGGAGGAAGCCGGGGTGGTGCCGCCGGCCGGGCCCGACGGGCCGTCGCGGCGAGGTGAACTCGTCGTGGTGACGAGGGCCTGCCCGCCGCTGCCGGGGCGGAAGAGTGCGGGCTCGGTGTCCAGTTGCTTGGGCCGGCGGCGGAGCGGCTGGAGGTGGCGGCGTGGTCCGGTGCCGCGCCGGCCCGGCCGCGAGACCGGCGAGTCCGCAGCGACTGTCCTTCAACCGGGGTCGGCCGCGGCGGGCTGCAGGAGGAAGTGGTCCTCCCAGATCTCCCGGAGCACTGCCTCCGGCGACTCCGCGAGGGTCTCGTCGAGGTGGATGCGACCCGACAGCGCCACGAGCATGGCGTCCAGCACCACGGCGGTGTAGTCACCGGGCAGGTCGCGCGGCGGAAGTTCCGAATCCACCTCGGGCAGCGCGACATCGCGCAGCGCGGCCAGCTGGGCAGCCACCAGCGCCACGTCGATGGCGCCGCGCACACTGCTGCCCTGGCGGACGGCCTCGCATTCCCGGGTCGCCCTCGTCACGGCGACCGCGTCGGCGATCAGCCGGCCGGAGTCCACCTCGGTCCGCCAGGAGACGATGCCCCGTTCTGCGGCGGGGTCCTGGTAGTCGACGGCGAGGCGGCACAGGCGGTCCAGGACGCCCGACGACAGCCGCGTCGTCCCGATGTTGTCGTAGGGGTTCATCGAGGCGACGACCCGGAAGGTCGACCGGGCCTCCACCGTGCCCAGGCGCGGCACGGTGATGCGTCGCTCGGCCATCGCGGTGAGCAGTGTGTTGAGCGTGTCCTCCGGCGCGCGGTTGAACTCCTCCACGTACAGGAAGCCCCCGCTGCGCATGGCGGTCACCAGCGGTCCGGCGACGAAGTTGTCCTCGGTGTAGTCCTCCCGCAGGACCCGGGCCGGGTTGTGGTGACCGACGAGTCGCGCCGGGGTGAGGTCGGCGTTGCCCTCGACGAAGAGCAGGGGGATGCCCCACTCGTGGGTGATCGACCGCAGCAGGGTGGATTTCGAGGTCCCCGGCGGGCCCTCGATGAGGACGTCGCGGCCTGCCGCGATGGCCGCCAGCAGCAGGTCCAGTTCCCGTTCCCTGCCGACCAGGTGCGTGGCGATCCGGGTGCGCAGCTCGCGGACGGCGGCACCGTCGACCCGGGTGACCCGGACACCGGTGATGTCGGTATCGGGCTGGGTGCCGGTGGTGATCTCGCTCGTGGCGTGCTCCTCGGGGTGACGGCGGACAGGGCGGGGGAGTTCTCAGGTGACGGCGCCGGCGATCTTGAGCTGGAGGAGCTCGTCGTCGGTCTTCCCGAGCTCGCGGAGGATCTCGTCGGTGTGCTCCGCGAACTGCGGGGCACGGGAACTGGTCGCCGGGGTCTCATCGAACTGCACGGGGTTCGCGACGAGCTCGCGGGGGATCCCGTCGGCGTCGGTGACCTGCGCGATGAACCCGTTCTGCCGCAGTGCGGTGTCCATCCCCACCTCGTAGGTGTTCTGGACCAGCGCCCACGGCCCCGTCGTGCCCTCCATCCGCGCGACCCATTCGTCATAGCTCAGGCCACCGAGGATCTCCGCGACGATCTCCGCGGCGTCGAGGGCATTGGCCATGATCTTCGCGGTGGTGTCGAAGCGCTCGTCCCGGGCGAGCTCCGGACGGCCCACGGCGGCGCAGAACTCCGGCCAGTACTTCCCCGGCTGCAGCATCGTCAGCATCACCCAGCGGCCGTCGGCGGTCCGGTAGGCGCCGGCGAGGGGGTTGCCGGCCGACCCGTGCTTCGGTGCCACGGTCGGGGGGAGCGGCCCGCCCGCCAGCAGGGCGAGATTGACCGAGAACTGCGTCGCCCAGGCACCTACGCCCAGCAGCGACACGTCGACGATCGACGGGTCGCCGGTGACCTTCCGGGCGTACAGCGCGGCGGCGATGCCGCCGGCGATGGTCATCCCGCCCATCGAGTCCCCGTACGCCCCGGTGGGCATGCCGAGCAACTGCTCGGCGCCGGGCGGGGTGACGCTCGCGGCGCTGCCGCCGCGGCCCCAGAAGGCTGTGCTGTCGTACCCGCCCTTGTCGGCGTCGTCCCCGCGGGCGCCGAAGCCGCTGCCCCGGACGTAGATGATGTCCGGGTTGATCGCCCGCACGTCCGCCACGTCGATCCCGAGCTTCGCCCTGGCCGACGGCAGGTAGTTGGTGACGAAGACGTCGGAGCGGCCGATCAGCTCGGCGAGGACCGCCTTCCCCCCGGGGGTCGCGAGGTCCAGCCCGATGCTGCGCTTGCCCCGGTTCGGGCCTTCCATGATCGGGAAGAAGGTCGTCGTCGGGTTGACGACGTCGAGCCCCAGCAGCCGGACGAGCCCGCGCTGCGCGTCGCCGGTGACCGCGTGCTCGACCTTGATCACGTCGGCGCCCCACTCGGTGAGCACCGCCCCGGAGGCCGGCACGAACGTGAACTGGGCGACCTCGAGGACGCGGACGCCGTCCATCGGACGATTCACCGGATCTCCTTCGTTCGTGGTTGCGGGTCCAGGGCCTGACCGGCCCGGGACCCGCATCGCATCACTCGGCGGTCGAGATCGCCCGCTCGGGACAGACGTTGACCGCGTCCTGGGCCTGGTCGGCGTAGGCGGGCGGCACGTCCGGTGCTATCACCGTGCCGTAGCCGCTGTCGTCGTCGGTGAAGACCTCCGGGGCCAGTTCGTAGCACCGGCCGTGGCCCTGGCAGCGGCCCTGGTCGATGGCGACCTTCATCGGGCGTCTCCGGCAGGGACGTCCCACACCAGCGGCAGGTGGTCGATGCCGCGCAGGGACGACGGGGTCCACTCCACGGCGACCCCCGGCTTCAGGCGGTACTCGGGGATCCTCCGGTGCCATTCGCGGATCACCACGCGCAGCTCCATCCGGGCCAGGTGCGAGCCGAGGCACCGGTGGGGGCCGCCGCCGAAGGCCAGGTGGCTCTTGTCCTTGCGCCGCAGGTCGACCTGCTGGGAGCCCGGGACGTCGGGGTCGAGGTTGGCCGCGGCGAGAGCCGGCAGCACCAGGGTGCCGGCGGGGATGGGGCAGCCGGACAGCTCGGTGTCCCGGGTCGCCCGGCGCGCCGCGGCGCCCATGACCGGGCTCTCCCAGCGCAGCAGCTCCTCGATGAGTCCGTCCATGGACTCCGGTTCGTCGACGAGCAGCTGGCGGGCCTCCGGGTGCTCGATCAGGTAGTTGAAGATGCACTCCAGCGAGATCGTCACCGTGTCGAGGCCGGCCGCCAGGAGCAGGAAGAGGATGCGGAGGATCTCGCTCTCCGACAGCTTCCGGCCGTCGTCGACGTCGGTGGTGAGCAGGAAGGTGATCAGGTCGTCCCGCGGCTGCTCCCGGCGCGCGGCGAGCTCCTGGGAGAACCGCTGGTAGATCTCCCCGACGGTCTGCATCTGCAGCTGCTGCCCGGCCTCGCGGCTGCCGGCGACGATCTCCGGGCGGATCATGATGTCCTTCCAGCGCACCATGTCGTCGAGCTCCTCCTCGGGCAGACCGAGCAGGGTGAGGAACGTCAGACAGGGCAGCGGGACGGCGACGTCGGCGGAGAAGTCGCACTGGCCGGTGTCGATGAACGCGTCGATCATCTGGTTCACGTGGTCGGTCACCGCCGGCTCGAGCGCCTTCATCCGCTTCGGCGAGAACAGCGGGTCGAGAACCCTGCGGTAGATCGAGTGCTGCGGCGGGTCGACGCCCAGCGGGATGACCGGCTCGGCGCTGCCCATGATCGGCGTCGTCTCGTTCGACCACAGGTCGGTGTCGCGCAGGACCGATTCGACGTCGGCGCGCGAGAGCGCCGCCGGGCCGTCGCGGTGCTCGTCGAAGTCGACC
Source organism: Blastococcus sp. CT_GayMR16 (assembly GCF_004570875.1). Lineage (GTDB taxonomy): Bacteria > Actinomycetota > Actinomycetes > Mycobacteriales > Geodermatophilaceae > Blastococcus_B. The sequence goes on from NZ_SPQK01000006.1 coordinate 168,556, forward strand.
GGGCACCGGGCGCGCAGTTGCGCGTAGTAGGCGCGCGGGTCGTTCGCCCGCTCGCGCATGAACTGCTCGAGCCGGGCCTCCCGCTCGGCGTCCGGGGGTCCGGCCTCGACGGTGGTCTGGGCAGCCATGGGCGTCTCCTCTGTCTCGGAACTGGGCAGGCGGATCGAGCGGGTGGAGCTAGTCGGAGCGCGGGCCGGCGGCCTGCACGAGGTCGGTGTCCTGGCCGACGACGCCGACCCGGTCGGAACCCATGGGCGTGCCGAGCGGCGCGTTGCGCCCGGGTAGGACGTCGGTGAAGAAGCGTGCGTTGTCGGCCTGGTGGACGCGCAGCGCGTCGGGCAGGTCGTCCTCGTAGTAGATGGCGTCGCTGGGGCAGGCCGGCTCGCAGGCGCCGCAGTCCACGCACTCCTCGGGGTTGATGTACAGCGCCCGGGCGCCCTCGTAGATGCAGTCGACGGGACATTCCTGGATGCACGTGCGGTCCAGGACGTCGATGCATGCCTCGGTGATCACGTAGGTCACTGGGGGTCCTCGTCTCGGTGGCGCGGCGGGTCACGTCAGCTGCCGGGTCGCCTCGGGTGCCACGGCCACGCGGCGAGCGAACGAAACTGCATTCGGTATCGCGCCTGAGACGACAGACCGATGTGTATCAGTGTCGCGCGTCACATACAAGCCTTGAGTGTGGTCTGGCTCACGCGTAATTTCCGGCACTACGGCTCATTCGCGAGACGCAACCCACTGGAGGACTCATGTCGGACCCAGGCCTCGTTCCCTACGACCCCGAGCGCCGGATGCTCATCGACGGCACGTTGGTCGAGGCCGCGTCCGGCAAGACCTTCGACAACATCAATCCGGCCACCGAGGAGGTGCTGGGGGACGTTGCGGACGCCGACGCAGAGGACATGCGCCGAGCCATCGCCGCGGCGCGGCGGGCGTTCGACGAGACGTCGTGGAAGACCGACCACGCGTTCCGTGCCCGCTGCCTGATCCAGCTGCAGGACGCGATCCAGGGCGAGCTCGAGCAGTTCCGCTCCGAACTCGTGGCCGAGGTCGGCACCCCGGTGATGGTCACCAGCATCGCCCAGCTCGAGGCGCCGCTCGCGGACGCCTTTGCCTGGCCGGCCAAGCACATCGAGGAGTTCCAGTGGGAGCGCGAGCTGCCGAAGGCAGCCCCCTTCGGCGTGCCCAGCCGGCGCTTCGTCTGGAAGGAGGCGCTGGGCGTCGTCGGCAGCATCGTGCCGTGGAACTATCCCTTCGAGGTCACCGCCAACAAGCTTGCGCAGGTGCTCGCGACCGGCAACACCACCGTCCTCAAGCCGGCTCCCGACACCCCCTGGAACGCCACCCGGCTGGGCCGGCTGATCCTCGAGCGGACCGACATCCCGGCGGGTGTCGTCAACGTGGTGACCTCGTCTGACCACCTGGTCGGTGAGGAGCTGACACTCGACCCGCGCGTCGACATGATCTCGTTCACCGGCTCCACCGTGACCGGCAAGCGGATCATGGAGAAGGGCGCGGCCACCCTGAAGCGGGTGTTCCTGGAGCTGGGCGGCAAGTCGGCGATGATCGTGCTCGACGACGCCGACTTCGCATCCGTCGTCCCGAGCGGCATGTCGGTCTGCATGCACGCCGGCCAGGGCTGCTCCATGCAGACCCGCATGCTCCTGCCCCGCTCCCGCTACGAGGAGGGCGTCGAGCTCATCACCGCGGCGATGAAGCAGGTGCCCTACGGCGACCCGACCGACCCGAACAACATGATGGGTCCGGTCATCAGCGCCAAGCAGCGGGCCCGCATCGAGGGCTACATCCAGAAGGGCGTCGACGAGGGCGCCAAGCTCGTCGTCGGTGGCGGACGTCCTGCCCACCTGCCGAAGGGCTGGTTCATCGAGCCCACGCTCTTCGTGGACGTCGACAACTCGATGACCATCGCGCGGGAGGAGATCTTCGGCCCCGTGCTCACGGTCATCCCGTACGACGACGACGAGGACGCGATCCGGATCGCCAACGACAGCGAGTACGGGCTGTCGGGCGGCATCTTCTCCGCCAGCAACGAGCGGGCCATGGCCATGGCCCGCCGGCTGCGGGTCGGATCCCTCGGGGTCAACGGCGGCGTGTGGTACTCCGCGGACTCGCCCTACGGCGGCTACAAGGCCAGCGGCGTGGGCCGGCAGAACGGGATCGAGGGGTTCGAGACGTACCTGGAGACCAAGGCCGTCGCCATCATCGACAACTGAGCGCTGGTCGGGTCGACTCGCCGCCGCCCGCCCTCGTCAGGCGCGGGCGGCGGCGAGGGCGTCCTCGTAGGGTGCGCCGTCCCGGAGCAGCGGCCGCATCCGCATGACCCACCTCGGTGCGGCGGCTCCGAGCACGGCGGTGACGACGCCGTCGCGGCCGTAGACGGCCAGCAGCCGGTCGGCATCCGGGCCCACGCGCAGCAGGGTCACCTGGTCGTCGGGGTGCGGCATGCCCAGGATCTGGAGCTTGGACCCGTACTGGTCGCTCCAGAAGTACGGGACCTCCGCCAGGGCGACCGGCGCACCCGCCAGGTCCCGCGCCACGGCGGTGCCCTGGTCGGCCGCGCTGGTCCAGTGCTCCATCCGCAGGTGCGTCCCGAACAGCGGGTGCTCCCACCGGGCGACGTCGCCGGCTGCCCAGACCCCGTCCACCGAGGTGCGGCCGGTGGCGGTGCAGACCACGCCGTTGTCGACCGCGATCCCCGAGCCGTCGAGCCACTCGGTGTCCGGCAGCACGCCCAGGCCGACCAGGACGACCGGTGCTGAGAGGGTGGACCCGTCCGACAGCAGGAGTTCGCGGTCGGGTCCCTCGCCGCGTGCCTCGACGACCGACCTGCCGCACAGCAGGCGTACCCCGGCGTCCTCGTGCATCCTGGCGACCTCGGCGGCCACCTGCCCTCCGAGGATGCGGGCCAGCGGCGCGGGGAGGAGTTCCAGGAGGGTGACGTCGGCGCCGAGCGCGCGGGCGCTCGCCGCGACCTCGCACCCGATGAGTCCACCGCCGACGATCGTGAGGGTCCCGGTGCGCCGGATGTCCTCCGCGAGCGAGCGCGAGTCCTCCAGGGTGCGCAGCACGTGTGCGCCGGCGCCGCTGATGCCCGGCAGCGTGCGCGGACGGGCGCCCGTCGCGACGACCAGTGCGTCGTAGTCCAGTCGCTCGCCGTCGTCCAGCAGGACGGTCCGCTCGCCCGGGCGCAGGGCCACGGCGCGGCTGCCTAGGCGCAGGTCGACGTCGAGGTCGCTCCAGTCGTCCCGCAGGGGGGCGTCCGGCCGCTCGCCCCGCAGCACCTGCTTGGAGAGCGGTGGCCGGTCGTAGGGCGCGTGCGCCTCCGCGCAGACGACGGTGATGCGGCTGTCCAGGCCGAGCCGCCGCGCCTCCTCGACCGTGCGCGTGGCCGCGAGACCACCGCCGGTGACCACGATCGAGCGGGGGGCTGTCATGGGACCTCCGAGCAGTCGAGTTTCCCGGCAGAGATTTCTTGCCACGGTGTCGCACGGGATGGTTGCATGCGGATGGCTTGCATGCGATGCACGTCACATCTAACGAGGAGGCAGTGGCATGGGCCGTGTCGAAGGCAAGGTCGTCTTCATCACCGGAGCAGCACGGGGCCAGGGTCGGGCCCACGCCTTGCGCCTTGCCGAGGAGGGTGCCGACATCATCGGCATCGACATCTGCGAGGACATTTCGACCAACGCGTACCCGATGGGCTCCCGGGAGGAGCTCGATGAGACCGTCCGGATGGTCGAGAAGCTCGACCGCCGGATGATCGTCAGCACCGCGGACGTCCGCGACCGGGCGGCGGTCAAGGCCGCCCTCGATGCCGGGGTCGCCGAGCTCGGCCGGCTGGACGCCGTCGTCGCGAACGCCGGCATCTGTCCCCTGGGCACCACGGGTGGCGAGGCCTTCGTCGACGCCCTGCAGGTGGACTACGCGGGGGTCATGAACGCCGTCGAGGCCGCCCTTCCGCACCTGGAGGACGGTGCGTCGATCGTCGCCACCGGCAGTCTCGCGGCGCTCCTGCCCGGCACGGTGGACGCGCCGGGCAGCGGCTCCGGCGGCCTGGGCTACTCGCTGGCGAAGCGGTTCATCGCCTCGTTCGTCAACGACCTCGCCTACGTCCTGGCCCCGCAGAAGATCCGCGTCAACGCCGTCCACCCGACGAACGTGAACACGATGCTGCTCAACAACGACCAGATGTACGGGATCTTCCGTCCGGACATCGAATCCCCGAGCCGGGACGACGCACTGGTCGCCTTCCCCGCGATGCAGGCGATGCCCATCCCGTTCGTGGAGCCGGAGGACATCGCCGCGATGGTGCTGTTCCTGGTCTCCGACGAGTCGCGCTACGTCACGGGCATGCAGATGCGCGTGGACGCCGGCGGTTACGTCAAGAGCCGTCCGCAGCAGCCGACGTTCTGACACAGTGCCCCGTGGCGGCCCGGTCCGGACCGCCGCGGGGCATCGGTGTCGAAGGAATGGGAGCCGATGACTGAGACCGTCGAGGTGGCCGGCACGATCCGGGTGCGGCTGGACGAGGCATTGCTGGACTACCTCCGATCCGTGCACGGCGATGGCGCCCTCGGCGAGATCAGCGTGGATGCGGTCGCGCAGGCAGCGGGCGTCTCGCGGGCCACCGCCTACCGGTATCTCGGCAGCCGCGACGAGTTGCTCTACCGCGCCGCGATCATGCTGGCCGAGGCGCACATGGGGCGCTGCGAGGAGATCCTGTCGCGCACCGCCACGGTGGCCGACCGCCTCGAGGAGGCGTTCGCCTACACCGTCCGGGAGACGACGGGCGACGAGCTGCTCCAGCTGCTCCTCCGGTCGCCCCGCGCCGAGGCCATCGACGAGGCGCTGCGCGCCATGACGGGCGACCTCTTCTCGGAGGCGGTCCGCGCCGGGCAGGAGGACGGGCAGGTCCGCACGGACGTCTCCGCCCCGGAACTGATCGCCTGGCAGGTGGAGCAGCTCTACGTGGTCGTCCGGCTGGCGCTGGACGAGGAGCAGGCGCGCTCCTACGTCCGGCGCTTCATGGTGCCGGCGCTGCGCCCGGCGGGGGAGCCCGACGCCGGCCTGAAGCCGCACGTGCGCGCCGTTCTCGACGACGTCCACCGCCGGCTGCAGGACCTCGACCGGAGCGTGGGCAGAGCCCGTTCGGCACTGGACGACTGAGCCGGGGGTGCGGCATGCGCGTCGGGTTCGTCGGGCTCGGAGATCAGGGCGGCCCCATCGCGTCCCGGATCCACGGCGGGGGCTTCCCGCTCACGCTCTGGGCCCGTCGCGGCCGCTCCCTGGAGCCGTTCGCCGGCACTGACGTCGAGATCGCGGCCGGCCCGGCGGACCTGGGCCGGCGGTCCGACGTGGTGGGGGTCTGCCTCTTCGACGCGGCCGGCGTCCGGGAGGTGCTGCTGGGGCCGGGCGGGGTGGTCGAGGGGATGCGCCCCGGTGGGATCGTTCTCGTGCACACCACGCTGTCGCCCGACGAGGTGCGCGACATCGCTGCCGAGGTGACCGCCGCCGGTCTGTCGTTGCTCGACGCCCCGGTCAGTGGCGGCAACGCCCGGGCGGTGGAGGGCACCCTCACGGTCATGGTGGGCGGCGACCGGCAGGCGCTGGACCAGGTGCGGCCGGTCCTCGCGACCTACGCCACCGACGTCGTGCACCTGGGCGGCATCGGAGCCGGACAGACCGCCAAGCTGCTGAACAATGCCTTGTTCACGGCGCAGCTCGTCCTCGCCGACGACGTCCTCCGCATCGGGGAGGTGCTCGGCCTGGATCCGGGGAGCCTGGCCAGGGTCCTCGGGACCAGCAGCTCCGCGGGCACCGCCTCGCGCGTCCGCTTCGACGTCGGCTCGCTGGCGGGGCTCGCCGCGTCACTGGCCGATGCAGCTCTGAGCAAGGACGTCGGCCTGCTCGGGCAGGCGATGGCCGGCCGGCCACGGGAGGACGTCCTGGCGGTCGCGGAGCGCTTCGTCGCCGCGATGGAGGACGCCCGCGGCGCCGGCGCCCCGGAGGACGCCGGCGGCCGGGCGGTGGACCGGCGCTAGGAGAGCCAGCCGACCAGCTTGGTCTCGGTGTACTGCTCGAAGCCCTCGATGCCGTTCTGGCGGCCGATCCCGCTGGTCTTGTAGCCGCCGTAGGGGGCGTCGGCGCCGTACCAGATGCCGCCGTTGACGGAGATGGACCCGGTGCGGATGCGGTCGGCGATGGCCATGCCGCGCTCCAGGGAGCCGGAGAAGACCCCGCCGGAGAGTCCGTACTGGCTGTCGTTGGCGATCCGGATCGCGTCCTCGTCGTCGTCGTAGGGGATGACGGCGAGGACGGGGCCGAAGACCTCCTCCTGGGCGATGGCCATCGAGTTGTCGACGTCCACGAACAGCGTGGGCTCGATGAACCAGCCCTTCGGCTGGTTCGCCGGGCGGCCGCCACCGACGACCAGCCGGGCGCCCTGTTCCACGGCGCGGTCGATGTGTCCCTGGACGCGGTCCCGCTGCAGGGCGCTGACCTGCGGCCCCTGGATGTTGCTCATGTCCTTCGGGTCGCCGTAGGGGATGTTCTGCATGACGGCGGTGAGGATGGCGACGCCCTCGTCGTAGCGGCTGCGGGGGAGCAGCACGCGGGTCTGCAGCGCGCAGCCCTGCCCGGCGTGCATGCACGCGGCGGCGGCCGAGGGGAGGACGGCGGCGAGGTCCGCGTCGTCGCAGACGATCATCGCCGACTTGCCGCCGAGCTCCAGGAACACCTTCTTGAGCGTCGCCGCGCCCTTCTCCATGATCCGCTTGCCGGTGGCGGTGGAGCCGGTGAAGGAGATCAGGTCGACGCGGGGGTCGAGCGTGAGCTCCTCGCCGACCAGGTGGTCAGAGGAGGTCACGACGTTGACCACGCCGGCCGGGATGTCGGTCCGCTCGGCGATGAGCCGGCCGAGGCGGGTGGCGTTCCACGGGGTGTCGGGGGCGGGCTTGATGATCACGGTGTTGCCGGTGGCCAGGATCGGGCCGAGCTTGTTGACCGTCACCTCGAAGGGGAAGTTCCAGGGGACGATCGCCCCGATCACCCCGAGGGCTTCCTTGCGGACGGCGCGGTGCGAGGTCAGCCCGGCCAGGTCGTTGTCGGGGAGCCGGCGCTCCCAGGGGTACTCCTCGATCATCTTCGCCGGCCAGCGGAAGGCATCCGCGAGCGGCCAGTCCAGCTGGGCGGAGTAGGTCACCGCCACCGGCGTGCCGACCTCGTCGACCAGCTCGGCGCGGAACTGGTCGACCTCGGACTCGATCGCCTCCTGGAGCTGCTCGAGGCAGTGCTTGCGGAAGGTGTGGTTGGTCGACCAGTCGGTCTCGTCGAAGGCGCGTCGGGCCGCGGCGATGGCCCGGCGCATGTCCTCCTTGGTGCCGTCGGCGACCTGGCCGAGCACCTCCTCGGTGGCCGGGTTGACGTTGTCGAACTCGGCTCCGTTCGAGGCGCCGACGAGCTCGCCGTCGATGAGCATGCGCTTCTCGGGGGTGTAGCCGGCCAGGGCGGGGATCTCGGTCATGAGGTCGGTCCTTCTTCGTTGATGGACGGGAGGGAAGAGGTCAGCGGGGGAGTGCGTCGAGGAAGCCGAGCACCTCGCGGGTGAAGACGTCGTTGTCGTCGCCGGCCACCATGTGCCCGGTGCCGCGGACGTCGACGAAGCGCGAGCCGGGCACGAGTTCGAGGAGCTCGGCGGCGCCCTCGGGGCTGACGACGTCGGACTGCTGCCCGCGCACCAGGAGGGTCGGGATGGTCAGCGACCGGGCGGCGTCCTTCAGCCGCTCGTAGCTCAGCACGCCGCGGGTCTCGTCGTCGTCGCCACCGTCGTCGCGCCGCATGAGCGCCGGGTCCCAGTGCCAGTGCCAGCGGCCGTCGTCCCGCAGCCGGACGTTGCGCTTCAGCCCCTCGAGACTGGCCGAGCGCTCCCGGTGCGGGTTGTAGGCGGACACGGCGTCGGCGACCTCCTCGAGGGTCGCGAACCCGTCCGGATTGGCCGTCATGAAGTCCTTGACCCGTGCGGCGCCGACCGGCTCGATGCGCGGGGCGACGTCGACGAGGACCAGCCCGCGAGCCTTCAGGTGCCCCTCGCCGGCCGCCACGAGCGACGTCACCCCGCCCATCGACGCGCCGATGAGGACCGGCGGCTGGTCGAGTGCGGCGGTCACCGCGACCAGGTCGCCGATCAGGGCGTCCATGGAGTAGTTGCGGTCGGGCGCCCAGGAGCTGTCGCCGTGGCCGCGCGTGTCCAGCGTGACCGACGTCCAGCCCTGCGTCGACAGGGTGCGGGCGGCGTTCTTCCACGAGTGCCGGGTCTGGCCACCGCCGTGGGTGAGCAGCGCCGTCCCGCGGGGGTCCTCGGCGGCGAACACGTCCGCGGCCAGCTCCACACCGTCCGCGTCGAACCGCCGCTGCACCGGATCTGCCACAGCTCACTGCTCCCGTCCAGCCGCCGGCACGATGCGGCTCAGAGCCGCCCGTGCCGGGGAACGCCGCTGCGACGTCGGCCGCAGGGCCGTGCGAAGGTGCTTATCGAGACCCTTGCAGTAGACCACGCCACACGCGTATGACCGAGTCCGGATCCCGCAGGCACCGATGCCTCGTCGGTAGACAGGAGCACCCATGTCCCGCTGGCAGGACAAGGTCGTCCTCATCACCGGAGGCGGGGCGGGCATCGGCCGCCACTACGCCCACCGCTGGGCCGCAGAGGGCGCGTCCCTCGTCATCGCCGATCTCGACCCGGCGGCCCATGGCCGGGTCGTCGAGGAGCTCGAGGGCCTCGGGGCGCAGGCACTCGGGGTCACGATGGACGTCTCCGACGCGGCGGCAGTCGAGGCGGCGGTGGGGGGCGCGGTCGACCGGTTCGGCGGGATCGACGTCCTCGTCAACAACGCGGGCATCCACCTGCAGCACGCGCAGCTGCCGTTCACCGTCGAGGCCGTGCCGAAGTGGCGGCAGGTCCTCGAGGTCAACGTCCTCGGGGTGCTGACCTGCTCGGCAGCCGCGCGCACCGCCATGGCCGGACGGGACGGTGCGGCGATCGTCAACCACTCGTCGATGGCCGCCTACCTCGGCGGCGGGGCGTACTCGGTGTCCAAGCTGGCGCTGAACTCGCTCACCGTGGGCCTGGCGGAGGCATTCGCCGAGGACGGGATCCGGGTCAACGGCATCGCGCCGGGGCTGGTCGACTCCGAGTCGGCGGTCGAGTGGATGAACGACCCCGAGCGGGCCGGCATCCAGCAGACGCTGGTGGCCGGGCAGATGATCAAGCGCCCCGGGCGGATGACCGACCTGGCCGACGTGGCCCTCTGGCTGTGCTCGCCGGAGGCGAGTTTCGTGACCGGTCAGACGATCCTCGTGGACGGCGGCTTCACGAAGAAGCCGTACTGATCCCTGGGTTGGCTCAGGCGGTCTCCTCCCGGCTGCGGCCCGCGGGGAACGACAGGCGCCGGAATCCCGCGGTCGCATCCGGTGAGGTCGCGTCGATCAGCCGGTCACCGAGCCCCGCCAGGATCAGCTCCTGGCGGCCCTCCCCGTGCCGTCGGGCGAGGTCCTCCGCGGCTGCGGCGTCGCCGGCCCCGATGGCCCGTGCCATCCGGCGGTGCTCGTCCAGCAGGTGCTCCCGGCCGGCGACATCGGGGTACCGCCCGGTCTGCCACGTCTCGCTCGCCCAGGTCTCCTCCTGCGTCGTCCAGACGGCGACCAGGCTGCGGACCAGCAGGCGGACGGCGGTGTTCGGTGTGCTGTCGACGACCAGGTCGTGGAACTCCCGGCCGAGCCGCGTGAACTCCGGGCCGTCGTCCAGCGCGTCGGCGGTGCGGGCCAGGTTGTCCTGCAGGGCCGGGAGCAGCGCCTGGTGACGGTCGGGACGGGTCGCGCAGGCCGCGGCGCAGACCGGTTCGAAGAACAGCAGCGCCTCGGCCAGCTCCCGCAGATGGGTGCGCTCGCCCTGCAGCGTGAGACCGATCGCGTGGGCGACGGAGGCCCCGTCGGGGCGGTGCACCTCGGCACCTCCCACCTTGCCGCGGCGGACGGTGATGAGCCCCTCGACCTCCAGGATCCGCAGGGCCTCCCGGACCGACGGCGCGCCGACCCCGAACGTCGCCATCAGCGACTCCTGCGTCGGCAGCGTCCCGACCCCGGCACCGAGGATGCGCTCGCGCAGCTGGGCGGCGACCGTCTCGGCGACGCGGTCCGACCGTGGACGGCGAGGGCCCCCGGGATCGCCGGCTGTGTCCCCGGATGTCTCCCCGGTCCTGTCCCCGCTCACCGGCTCCAGGATGACAGGTCGGCGTCCGCCCGGCCTGTGGATCGGGCCGCCGTTGACACCGCTCGGCGGTGTAGCGGAGTATCCGGTAAGCCTTACGACGACGCCCGCCGCGGCCTCGTCCTCGTGTGCCGTCCCCTCTCCGGTCGGTCACCTCCTGCGCCGAGAGGTCCCCATGCCCACGACAGTCCCCGCCCTCGTCGCCCCCGCTCCCGGTGCGAAGTTCGAGCGCTCCAGCATCGCGCGCCGCGACGTCGGGGAGCACGACGTGCTGATCGACATCGCCTACGCCGGCATCTGCCACTCCGACATCCACCAGATCCGGGAGGAGTGGGGCGCCTCGATCTTCCCGATGGTGCCCGGCCACGAGATCGCCGGCGTCGTGAGCGCCGTCGGCCCCGGAGTCACCCGGTACGCCGTCGGTGACCGGGTCGGCGTCGGCTGCTTCGTCGACTCGTGCCGCGAGTGCGAGCACTGCCTCTCCGGCGACGACCAGTACTGCCTCAAGGGCAACGTCGCGACGTACAACGGCAAGGACTACTCCGGCGAGGTGACCTACGGCGGCTACTCCACCGCGGTGGTCGTCGACGAGAACTACGTCCTGGGGATCCCCGAGGGCATCGCGCTCGACGAGGCGGCGCCGCTGCTGTGCGCGGGCATCACCACGTGGTCGCCGCTGAAGCACTGGAACGCCGGGCCCGGCATGAAGGTCGCCGTCGTCGGCATGGGCGGGCTCGGGCACATGGCGGTCAAGCTCGCCGCCGCCCTGGGGGCAGAGGTGACCGTGCTCAGCCAGACGCTGTCGAAGGAGGAGGACGGTCGCCGGTTCGGCGCCGCGCACTACGTCGCGACCAGCGACCGGGCCGCCTTCAAGGAGCTCAGGGGCACGTTCGACCTGATCATCAACACGGTCTCTGCCGACATCAAGGTGAACGCGTTCCTCGGCCTGCTGCGCCTCGACGGGACGTTGGTCTTCGTCGGGGCTCCGGAGAACGCCCAGTCGTTCAACGTGTTCTCGCTGCTCGGCGGACGCCGCAGCCTGGCCGGTTCCGCCATCGGCTCGATCCGCGAGACGCAGGAGATGCTCGACTTCTGCGCCGAGCACGGGATCGGCGCCGAGGTCGAGACCATCTCGGCCGACCAGGTGGACGCCGCCTACGACCGCGTGGTCGACAGCCAGGTGCGCTACCGGTTCGTCATCGACACCGCCACGATCCCCGCACCCTGACGGCGGGGGCTCTCGTGGCCGACGTCGAGGTACGCCGGGACGGCGCGGTCGCGACCGTCACGTTCAACCGGCCCGACCGGCTCAACGCGATGACCGGGGAGTCCTTCGACCTGCTCCGCGCGGAACTCGAGGTGCTGGCCGCGGACGACGCGGTGCGGGCCGTCGTCCTCACCGGCGCCGGGCGCGGGTTCTGCGCCGGTGGTGACCTGTCCACGCTGGCGGGGAGCAACGAACCGGGCGACGCCGCGGACCTCGAGGCGACCATGGCGCGGCTGACCCGCAACGCGACCCTGCTGCGGGAGATGCCGAAGCCCACCATCGCGGCGATCAACGGCCCGTGCGCGGGGGCGGGCCTGTCCCTGGCCTGCGCGTGCGACCTCCGCTACGCGGCCGAGGGTGCCGTCTTCAAGTCGGCGTTCCTCTCCGCCGGTGTGCCCGGCGACTACGGCGGCACCTGGACGCTGCCCCGGGTCGTCGGGCCGGCGATGGCCCGGCAGCTGTACCTCGCCGACGAGCGGATCGACGCGGCGACCGCCCTGCGCATCGGGCTGGTCGGCGCGGTGGTGCCGGCCGAGGCACTGCTGCCGGCTGTGGCCGTGCTGGCCGAGCGGCTGGCCGCGGCGCCGGCGCACGTGGTCCGGGCGATGAAGGCGAACTTCAACGACGCCGACGACCTGGACCTGCCGGCGCACCTGGTGCGGGAGAGCGCGCGCTTCGTCGAGGCCCGCCTGACCCGCTGACAGGGCTCAGCGCACCCTGCCGAGCCCGGCCATCAGGTGGTCGATCGCCGTCACGGCCCGATCTCGTGCGGCCGCGGGGTCAGCGGCGTTCGCGATGAAGAGGGCGGCCTCGTCGATGGCGGCCAGCAGGACGTGCGCCAGGACGTCGACGGGCTGGTCGGGCAGCTGGCCACTGTCCACCGCGCGTGCGAGCAGCCGGTGGATCGCCCCCAGTCCGTAGCGCTCCTCGAGCGCCCGCCACTCCGCCCAGCCGAGCACCGCCGGGCCGTCGATGAGCAGGACCCGCTGGACCTCCGGCGTCAGGGAGGCGTCGAGGAACCCCAGCAGCCCGGTGCGCAGTTGACCCAGCGGATCCTCGGCGCCGCCGGCGCTCGTTCCGGCGGAGGTGAGCAGGTCGTCCTCCACCTGCTCGAACACCGCCAGGAACAGCGCCTTCTTGTCCGCGAAGTGGTGGTAGAGCGCCCCTCGCGTTCCGACACCCGCTGCGCTGACGATCTCCTCGGTGCTGGTCGCGAAGTAGCCCTTCTCCACGAACAGCCGACGTGCCGCCGCGATCAGTGCCGTGCGCGTCTCCTCAGCGCGGCCGGCGACCGCGGCCGAGCGGAGCGGCAACGCGGAGCCCGTCGTCCGTTGCCCCTTCTCCATGCCGTGAGTATGTTCCACATACAGCCTGTATGTGGACCTCTCGAGGGGGAGACCGGAATGAGTGACTCAGCGAACGTCGTCCGTCAGTTCTGCGACCTGATGGTCACGCGGGACGCCTCGGCGCTGCGGGCGTTCCTCGCGGACGACGCCATCTACCAGAACGCGGGGATGCCGGCCTCGGTCGGAGCGGCGGCGATCGTGGAGAACCTGGCGGGCCAGTTCGGGGCCTTTCCGGACTCCTACGAGTACAAGACCATCAACCTGGCCGCCGACGGCGATGTCGTGCTCACCGAGCGGCTCGACATGATCGCCACGCCGACGGGGGTGCAGGGTGTGCCGGTGATGGGCACCTTCGTCGTGCGCGACGGGAAGATCGTCCGCTGGACCGACTACTGGGACACCAGCCTGCCCGGCAAGATGATGACCGGGGAGGACGTCAGCGCGCTCGTTCCGGCGAGCTACTGACGGTCGGCCGCCGCACTCAGCGCCAGGCGAACACCGGCTGCTCGAGGTGGGCGACGCGGGTGTCGCGGCCGCGACAGGCCACCTGGCAGAACTGGTAGAGGATCGCGGCGGTCGGCGCGTGCACGTGCCCGCCGAGGAACGGGAGCTGGATCACCGGTGCCTCGGACTCGGGGATGCGGACGAACCGCGGCTCGACGTCGAGGTCGGTCAGCGGTACGTGGTGCACCGCGGCGACCTCGTCCTCCGCGGGGGCTAGCTCGCCGGTGACGCCGGCCCAGCAGACCACCGGAGTCATGACGTACCCCGACCGCGTCACGTAGTCGTCGAGCAGTCCGAGGACGGCGGCGTCGTCGAGCCGCAGCCCGACCTCCTCGTCGAGCTCGCGCAGCGCACCCTCGACCGCAGTCTCGCCCGGGTCGAGCCGGCCGCCGGGCAGCGCCCACTGACCGGCGTGGGCGCGCAGCCGGGCGGCCCGGCGGGTGACGAGCAGCGACAGCGTGCCGCCGTCCCCGGTGATGCTGACCGCGACCGCCGCCTGCTTCAGGTCCGGCCGGTCCGCAGCGTGTCGGGGGAAGCGTGCGATGCGGTCGGCGACGGTCGCCCGGTCGATCAGTCCTCCGCCCACAGCGCCTCGTCGGTCATGCCGCCGGCCAGGATCGGTCCGCCGTCGATCGGCAGGGTCTGCCCGCTCACCCAGCCGCTCATGGGGCTGACGAAGAACAGCACGCCCTGGGCGATGTCGGCGGGATAGCCGACGCGCCGGAGCGCCACGTGCTCGCCCATCGTCTCGGGGGTCTCGCCGAAGCGGGCCCAGGAGCGCACGGCCCCTTCTGACGCCACACCGCCGACGGCGATGGCGTTGCAGCGGACGCCGCGCGGACCCCACTCCGCGGCGGCCACCCGGGTGAGCATCTGCAGGCCCGCCTTGGCCGCCGAGTAGGCGGCGCCGCCCTTGACGCCCTGCACGCCCGCGGCGGAGGAGATGTTGACGATCGCCGGCGAGTCGGACTTCAGCAGGTGGGGGAGGGCCGCCCAGGAGCAGAGATAGGCCGACGTGAGGTTGAGGTCGACGGCGTTGGCCCACCGGTCGGGCGGGGTGTCCTTGAGCGGGAACATGTACGCGCCGCCGGCATTGTTGACCAGGATGTCGAGGCGCCCGTAGTGCTCGACGGCCCGGCGCACGAGCTCCGTCACGTCCTCGGCCTTGCGGACGTCGGTCGGGACCGTGATCGCCTGCCGGCCGGTGGTCGCGACGACGCTCGCGGCCGTCTCCTCCAGTGGCCCGGGCTTGCGCCCGGCGAGGACGACGTCGGCGCCGTGCTCGGCCAGCAGATGGGCCGTGCGGGCGCCGATGCCCGTTCCGCCTCCGGTGATCACCGCGACCTTGCCGGTCAGGTCGAGCAGCGGATGGAGTGGAACGGCTTCCGGGAGAGGGAACGACATGGCCTGAGCAGATCAGTCGACGGCCCCGAAGGGAAGGGGGGTGGCGCAGGTCAGGGTCGCAGCAGCACCTTGATCGACCGGCGCTCGTCCATGGCCCGGTAGCCCTCGGCCACGTCGGCCAGCGCCAGCTCGGTGTCGAAGACCCGTCCTGGCCGCAGGTCGCCCGCGAGGACGTCGGCCAGCAGGTCGGGCAGGTACGCACGCACGGGCGCGACGCCGCCGGCATAGCCGATGTTCCTCGCGAACATCTGCCCGAGCGGGAGCTGGCCGAACGGGGCGCCGACGCAGCCCAGCCGGCCGCCCGGCCGGACGGCGCCGACCGCCTGGGCCATCGACTCCTGGGAGCCGACGCACTCCAGGGCGGCATCGGCTCCGTCGGGCCCCAGCAGCTCGCGGACGGCGGCGACCCCGTCGTCCCCGCGCTGGTCGACGATGTCGGTCGCGCCCATCGCCCGCGCCAGGTCCTGCCGGTCCGGGTGGCGGCTCATCATCACGACCCGCTCGGCCCCGAGCCGGCGGGCGGCCAGGACCCCGCACTGCCCGACCGCGCCGTCACCGACCACGACGACGGTGTCCCCGGGAGCGACCCGCGCCGAGACCGCGGCGTGGTGCCCGGTGCCCATGACGTCGGTGAGCGCCAGGAGATCGGGCACGAGGTCGTCGCCTGCGTCTCCTGCGCGGACCAGCGTGCCGTCGGCCAGCGGCACCCGGACGAACTCCGACTGCCCGCCGTCGGCGAGTATCCCGGTGCGGTCGGGCGCGCCCCAGAAGGACCCGTGCTCGCACGACGTCGGCAGGCCGCGCAGGCAGTGCCGGCAGGTGCCGTCGCTGATGGCGAACGGGGCGATCACCAGGTCGCCGGGCGTGAGGGTCGCGACGGCTGAGCCGACGGACTCGACGACGCCGATGAACTCGTGGCCGATCCGCTTGGGGAAGGCGGTCGGCGCCTTCCCGCGGTAGGGGTGCAGGTCGGACCCGCAGATGCAGGCGGCGGTCACCCGGACGACGGCGTCCGTCGGGTGATGGACCTGGGGGTCGGGGACCTCGGTCAGGTGGATCTCACGGACGGCGTCGAGGAGGGTGGCGAGCACGCCTCATCGTGCCCCTTACCGTGCCGTCGTCCACAGGCGGGGGGAGGGGTCAGCGGCGGGCGGCGAGGGAGGCGATCTCGTGCGCGGACTCCTGGGTGGGGGCCAGGTCGAAGGCGCGCTGCAGTGCGCGTTCCTCCCGCAGGTGGGCCCGGGTCGAGCGGTGCCGGGCGAGGACGGTGCGCAGGCTGGTCATGGCGGATTCCTTGTCGGTGTCAGGAGTGGGTCGGAGCAGTGGCCGGCGCGAGCGGGCTCGCGACGGTGAAGACGTCGGCGTCCGGGGTGAACGCGGAGCCGGGCAGCAGGCGCCGGATGAGGGAGAGGACGCGGTCGTTGTCGCGCTGGACGGTCGCGGTCAGCGTGCGCACGCCCCGGCGGGCGGCCAGGTCGATGAGCTCGACCAGGAGCTGGCGCCCCAGGCCGACGCCCTGCCAGGCGTCCTCGACGACGATCGCGAACTCGGCGGTGCCGGGGTCAGCGGGGGAGCGGTCGTACCGGGCCACCCCGACGACCTCTCCGCCGACGAGGCCGACCACGGCCTCACGCAGGTCGTGGTCGACGGTCACGAGACGGTCGACGGCCTCGGGTGGCAGGCCGCGCAGCGGCGCATGGAAACGGCGGTACACCGTGTCGGGCGACAGTCGCGGCCACAGCCGGCGGAACAGCGTCCGGTCGTCGGGTCGCACCGGCCTCGTCGCGACGGCGATGTCCATGTCCGGCCTCCTGGGTTCGTCGGATGAACTGTGCTCCTCCGATGTCAGGTTCGTCAAGTGAACCCAGGAGTTCTATGCTGGGCGGTGTGAGTGAAGCCTCGTGGGACCGGTCCCGGTGCTCCGTCGCCGGGACGCTGGGCGTCGTCGGTGAGAAGTGGAGCCTGCTGGTGCTGCGGGAGGCGTTCTTCGGCGTGCGCCGGTTCGCCGACTTCCAGCGCCTGCTCAGGATCCCGAAGGCGGTGCTCAGCGACCGGCTCGCCACGCTCGTGGAGCAGGGGATCCTCGCGCGGGTCCCGTACCAGGCCGAGGGGGAGCGGCAGCGGCACGAGTACCGGCTGACGACGAAGGGCCGCGACCTCTATCCGACCCTCGTCGCCCTCATGCAGTGGGGCGACACGTACCTGGCCGATGGGCCGGCGCCGCTCGAGCTGCGCCACCAGGACTGCGGCGCGCCGGTGCACCTGGAGCTGCGCTGCGAGGCCGGGCACGCGGTCGAGGGGCCGCGGGCGGTCCGGCCGGTCCGGGCCACTCCCGTCGGCTGACCCGACGGGCTGGACCCCCGGCCCCCGCGCTTGCAGACTGCGGCCCATGAGCGACGTCGCCAAGGGCCCGGCCAGCTACTTCCCGTCGATCGAGAAGAAGTACGGCCGGCCGATCCCGGAGTGGAAGGACCTGATCCGGGCGTCGCCGCTCACCAGGCACATGGAGCTGGTGGCCTGGCTCAAGTCCGAGCACGGGATGGGCCACGGGCACGCCAACGCACTGGTGGCCGACACCCTCGCGGAGGACGCGACGGCCTGAGGGTGGGCCGAGCTCAGCCCAGGTGGGCGCGGAGCGCGGCCACCACGAGCCGGTGGTCCTCCAGCTGCGGCAGCCCGGAGACCACCACCAAGCCGACCGGGCCGACCGAGCGCACGATCACCGGGAACGCACCGCCGTGGGCGGCGTACCGCAGCGGGTCCAGGCCGTACTCCTCCTCGAACGTCGTCCCCTGCTCCACGCTCGCTTGGCGCACGTAGAGCGAGCTGTGGCCGAACCGGTCGACGACCGCGGCCTTCCGCTCGATCCACGCGGCGTTGTCGGGCGTCGCGCCCGGGAGCGCGACGTGGAAGAGCCGGTGGTGGTTGCGGCTGATGTCGATCGCCACCGGTGCGCCCTGGCGCCGGGCGACGGCCGCGAGCGCCGTCCCGAGCTCCCAGGCGTCGTCGTTGGTGAAGGAGCCGAACTGCAGCTCGGCCTCCTCGGCGGCGAGATCGGCCACGGACGGCCAGGACACGGCGGCGGCGTCGGTCATACCGAGAGTTCCTACCCTGCGCACGGGATGAGCGGGCCGCCCAGGATGGCCGCCTTGGCCAGCAGCTCGGCCCGCTCCGCGGCCGGGTCGGAGCCCCAGGTGATGGCACCGCCCGCGCCGTACACGGCCGTTCCCGACGCCCGGTCGACGACGACGGTGCGGATGGCCACGCCGAAGCGCGCCCGGAACGCCGCCCCCGGCGGCGCGACCAGGCCGACGGCGCCGCAGTACACCCCGCGCGGGCCGTGCTCCAGGTCCCGGATGAGCTGCATGCTCGCCCGCTTCGGAGCCCCGGTGACCGAGCCGCACGGGAACAGCGCGCGGAACACGTCGACGAGGCCGACGTCGGCCCGCGTCCGGGCGGTGATCTCCGAGGTCAGCTGCCACACGGTCGGGTAGCGCTCGAGCGCGAACAGCTCCGGGACGTCGACGCTGCCCACCCGGGCGACCCGGGAGAGGTCGTTGCGCAGCAGGTCGACGATCATCAGGTTCTCGGCCCGTTCCTTCGGGCTGGCCCGCAGGTCCTCGCCCCGGTGCCGGTCGTCGTCGGCCGTGCGCCCGCGGGCTGCGGTGCCCTTCATCGGCCGGGTCCGCAGCCGGTCGCCGTCCCACTCGAAGAAGAGCTCGGGGCTCGCGCCGGCGATCACGTGCCGGCCCAGGTCCAGGTACGCGTGGTGCGCACCGCCCTGCGCCGCGGCCAGGGCGGCGTAGAGGTCCGCGGGGTCGCCGTCGAACCGCGCCCGGAGCCGGTCGGTGAGGTTCACCTGGTAGGAGTCGCCGGCCGCGATGGACGCGCGGACCCGGTCCACCGCCAGGCGGTGCTCGGCGTCGGACCAGTCCGGCCGCCAGTCCAGCGCTGACGTGCCGGCCGATGTCACGGGGTCGACGGGCCGAGGCGGCCCGCAGAGCCCGAACCAGGCGAGCGGCGGGCCGTCGGGATCGGGCGGGTGGACCGGCAGGGCTGCGTCCAGGGCGGCCGCGGCCTCGTAGCCGACGTAGCCGAACGCCCAGTGCCCGGCGGCGGTGGCGCGCTCGACCTCGGCCAGCACCGGGACGACGTCCTCGAGGGTGCGGGCCGTGAGCACCCGGAACGGCGGCGGGCAGCGCATCGCCGTGCCGCTGCGGAGGTCGTCGAACCGCGCCCACAGTGTGCCGCTGCCGGTCATCGCACCGCCTCCTCTGCCGAGCGCGCAGCGTAGTCAGGGCGGTGGCGGGAACCCGTCGGTCAGCCCGACAGCGGCCGGGTCCTGCATCAGCCGCCGGAGTTCGGCGCCGAAGCGCGTCGCGGGAGCTCCGTCGACGACGTCGTGGTCCACGGTCACGGTCAGGTCGAGGACGTCGCGCACGACGATCTCGTCGCCGACGGCCCGCGGGCGCCGGTCCAGCCCGCCCACCACGACGACCAGGGACGCCAGGGTGGGCGGCGCGATCGCGAAACCGCCGCCGCCGGCGAACATCCCGACCGCCGTCACCTGCACGGTGCCGGTGCGGAGGTGCGCGTGCACCGACCGGCGCAGAACCGCGTACATCAGGGGGAGGACCCCGGGGACGCGCCCGGCGGCCGGGGCGAGCCGGGGAAGCGCGCGGCCGGCGGGCGTGGCCGCCGGGTCCTTCGCGGCGCGGAGTTCGGCGGTGATGTCGGCGACGCTGCGCACGTCGGCGTCCCGGACGACGTGCACGAGCCCGAAGGGGCCCTCCCGGGTCTCCACCTCGACCAGCGTCTGCACGTCCACGGCGGAGTGCTGCACCAGCCGGCCACGCCAGTCGCGGTAGGCGTGCACCTCCGGATGCGCCGCGGCGGCCCGCGCAACGGCCGCCACGACGAAGGCCGTCGTGGACATCGGCGGGTCGGAGGCGGCAAGAAGCCTGCGAGCGTCGGTGACGTCGACCTCGAGCAGGCCGTGCATCGGCCGGATCCGCCGACCGGCGCGGACCGCGGCGACGACCAGCCGGCGGCTGGGCGGGAAGGGGCGGATCGTCACGCCCCGGCGGCGCCCCCGACGTGGGATCTGCCCGGTCACGCCGGCGGGCGGACCTGGGAGCTCAGGACGGCCCGGATCGACCGGTCGGACATCAGCGACCAGCGGGAGCACCAGGACAGCGCCGAGCCGACCGACAGGGCCGAGCCGATCGAGAACAGCGACAGGAACGAGCCCGCGCTGCCGATCGAGAGGGCCGAGCCGACGCTGCCGATCGACAGCACCGACCCGCGGGAGCCGATGGACAGCAGCGAGTCCTCCGACCAGAGGGACCAGCGGGACGACGAGGGGGAGGCCATCTGCGCATGGTCAGCCGTGGACCTCCCCGGCGTCCACCCGTTCGCGCGCCGGAGCGAGCGGTCGGCGGGGATCGCGGCCGGCGGCGATCCGGGCGAGGGCCCGCAGCGCGGCGAATGCCCCGACGGGCTCGATCGCCGAGGGGGAGGCGCCCGGGTGGTGCGCCGCGATGCGCACGCGCAGGACGGCCGGCCGGATCAGGAACAGCACGGGGGAGGAGAGGACGGCGGCCTCGCCGTCGATCCCGACCGGGATCGGCTCCGGCGCGGTGACACGGAACTCGGCGGTGGACCACTGGCGCCACGGCCGGCGTCGGCGATGGCCCCGCGAGCTGGGCGGGTCCAGGACCGTGATGCCGAGCACCGACTGGTCGACGGCCGGACGGGTGCCTGCGCCGGCGGCACCGCCGAGGCGGTACTGGTTGTTGCCCACGAGGATCACCGCTGCGCCGCGCAGCTCCCGCCCTCCCGGGGTCGTCCAGGTCAGCTCGGACTCACCCGGTGACCCGAGGGCGTCGGGCACCGTGGCGAGCAGCGTCCGGACCTTGGCCTGCCGGTATGCGGTGCGCTGGACCGCTTGGGCGTAGACGCCCAGTGACACGTTGTTGACGAAGACCCGGCCGTTCACCTCGCCGAGGTCGACCCGGCGTTCGCCGCCGTCGACGAACGCGTCCAGTGCCCCGACCACATCGTCCCGGTCCACGCCGAGGTCGAGGGCGAAGTGGTTGCGCGTGCCGGAGGGGATGCAGGCGTAGGGCACGTCGCAGCGGGCCGCGACATCGGCGGCCACGGCCTGGGACCCGTCGCCGCCGGCCATGGCGACCGCGTCCGCGCCGTCGGCCACCGCCGTGCGGACCAGCGCCGCCAGGTCGTCCCCGGGCCGCAGTTCGACCGGCTCGATCCCGCGGTCGCGGGCCTCGGCCGCCAGGCCGACGCGGGCGGCCTTGCCGTCGTCGGAACGCGGATTGATGAACAAGACCGGGCGCCGGGGCGGGTCGGCGGTGGGGAGCACCACCTCGGGCCGGAACGCCAGCCGGGCCCCGGCGTGCCAGATCAGCACGCCGATCCCGAGGAGCAGCAGGTCCCGGAGGAAACCGTCGTCGACGAGCAGGATCCCGAAGCCGAGCAGCGCCGCACCGGCGACGGCGAGCCCGGCGACCCTGCCCCAGCCGCGGCGCAGCACGCCCTCCCAGGCGCCGCCGGCGACGACCAGGCCGCAGACGAGGACGAGGAGGCCCCGGGGGAAGTCGTCCAGGGCGACGGTGACGAGGAGGGTCGCCGTCCACACCGCTGCGGCCAGAGCGAGGACGGCGGCCGTCCGGCGTCCGGTCGTGCGGCGGAAGCGCGTGCTGCGCACGGCGGCCCGCGATCGGCTGGTTCTCCGAGCGCCCATCGCGGCCTTCCCTGGTCGTCCGCAGACAGCGAAGCTACCGCCGTCCGGCGGCGCCTCCGGGTTCTCGACCGCCCGCGTCACCGGCCCGTCACGCAGCGCTCGCCGCAGCGCACTCGCGCGTGACCGTGCGGTGACGGAACGCCGCGTACCGGTGCCGCGGCTCCGCGGCGGACGCTGGGATCTGGCGCCCGGCGACGGGGGCGAAGACGCTCGTCCCGCCGGGCAGCCCTGTCCGGCGGTCGACGGGGGCGCGCCGGGCGGATCCGGCATCTCGGCGATGAGGGGGAGCGATGATCGATCCACGGTTGACCGGCTTTGCGGGGGACAACGGGAACGTCGTGATGGGCGGGGTGCGACCGCCGGAGACCACCGGACGACAGATCGTCGTCTTCGCCGACACCGACGACGACACGGCCATCGACTGGAGCGGCGCCGGCATCTCCAACGTCGCCGACTCCCGCGACTTCTCCGACGGCGACGTCTCCGCCGAGACCCTGCAGTCGGCCGACGCCACGGTCTTCGCCGAGCTCGGCATCGCCGTCGTCTCGGCCGACGCCGCCCAGATGGCGACGCTGCAGGCCGGCGTCTCGTCGGGGCGCCAGGTGCTCTCGGTGTCCCCGGAGCTGATCCATCACGTGCTGCGCGAGAGCGTCCTGGAGTACGCCCAGGCCTACCGCGACGGGGTGTCCGACCTCGCCGAGCACCTGCTCCACACCAACGGGCACAGCGCGGCTCTCATGGCCGACGCGACCCAGCCGATGTTCGCCGACACCCCGCAGGCGACCTGGGGCATCCAGGCGGTGCAGGCCACCTCGTCGCCACGGTCGGGCAAGGGCATCAAGGTCGCCGTCCTGGACACCGGATTCGACACCGCCCACCCGGACTTCGCCGGCCGCAACGTCACCGCGCAGTCCTTCGTCGCGGGGGAGCCCCCGCAGGATGGGCACGGCCACGGAACGCACTGCATCGGCACGTCCTGCGGCCCGCGGACGCCGTCGACCGGGCCGCGCTACGGAGTCGCCTACGAGGCCGACATCTTCGCCGGCAAGGTGCTCAGCAACTCCGGCAGCGGCTCGGACGCGGGCATCCTCGCCGGCATCAACTGGGCGGTCATGAACCGGTGCCCGGTGCTGTCGATGTCCCTGGGCGCCGATGTCGCGATGGCGCACCCGCCCTACTCGGCGGCCGGGCGCCGGGCCCTGCAGAAGGGCTGCCTGATCATCGCCGCGGCAGGCAACAACGCCGACCGGCGCGCGGGCAACGTGGGGTTCGTCGGGACGCCGGCGAACAGCCCGGAGATCATGGCCGTGGGTGCCCTCGACCAGCAGCTCAACATGGCGTTCTTCTCCGCCCGCAGCCTGCCGGCGCGCGGAGGACAGGTCGACATCGCCGGGCCGGGCTTCCAGGTCCTGTCGTCGTGGCCGCTGCCCACGAGGTACCGGACGATCAGCGGCACCAGCATGGCCACGCCACACGTGGCGGGGATCGCGGCGCTGTGGGCCGAGGCGACCGGGCGGCGAGGTCTCGAACTGTGGGCCACCCTCTGCCAGGAGAGCCAGCGGCTGCTGCAGCCGTCGGTCGACGTCGGTAGCGGTCTCTGCGTGGCTCCCCAGTGAGCCGGGCGGACTAGCGTTCACCGCGTGGTCGAGCTCAGCGTGACCGTCGACGACGAGCACGCCATCCAGGAGGTCGCCGCCGGCCTGCGGGCCCGCGGCATGGAGGTCGCGCAGGTCCTGGACGGGATCGGCGTGATCACCGGCTCGGCGCCGGCCGGGGCCCGCGAGGCCCTGGCCGGGGTCGAGGGGGTCGCGTCGGTGGACGAGCAGCTGACCCACCAGCTGCCGCCCCCGGACGCGCCCGTCCAGTAGCCACCGCCGGTCGACCCCTCGCACTGCCCCTAGGGTCGGGGCCCGGAGTGCGAAGGAGGACCACGGTGCGGCGGATCGTGCAGATGACGTCGGTGTCCCTGGACGGGTTCTTCGAGGGGCCGGGTGGCAACCTCGACTGGCACCTGGTGGACGACGAGGTGCACCAGGAGTTCAACGACGTGCTCGGCGCGATGAGCACCTTCCTCGACGGCCGTGTCACCCACGAGCTCATGGCCGAGTTCTGGCCCACCGCGGACGCCGACCCGGACAGCTCGCCGCCGATGGCGGAGTTCGCGCGCATCTGGCGGGACATGCCGAAGGTCGTGTTCTCCCGGTCGCTGGAGCACGCCGACTGGAACTCCACCGTGGTCCGGGACGTCGACCCGGCGGAGATCCGGCGCCTGCAGGCCCAGCCGGGCGGGGACATGGCCGTGGGCGGTGCCCGGCTCGCCGATGCCTTCCGGCGGCTCGACCTCATCGACGAGTACCGGATCTACGTGCACCCGGTCCTGCTCGGCGAGGGGACGCCGTTGTTCCGGCCGGCGGAGCGCCCGGTCGGGCTCCGGCTGCTGGAGACCCGGGCCTTCGGCAACGGCGTCGTCCTGCTCCGCTACGAGCGCGCCGGGTCGGGCGGCGGCTGAGCCGGCCCGGTCAGGGGACGGCGTCGGCCGCTTGCAGATCTGCCGGACCGAGGAATCCCGCGACGACGCCCTCGGCGACCGTCGTCAGCGAGACACCCGACCGCCGGGCGTGCGACCGCATGACCTGGAAGGAAGCCGCCACGCCGATCCCGGCCCGGGCCGAGAGCACGCCCTTGGCCTGCTCGATCAGGATGCGGCTGTGCAGCGCGGTCTGCAGCTGCTCGGCGAGGATCACCTGGTCACGGACGGCGCGCTCGTGCAGCAGCCCGATCGTGGCCACGTCGGCCAGGCCCTGGACGACGGCGAGGTGCTCGTCGGTGAGCGCCGCCGGGCGGATGCTGAACAGGTTGAGGGCGCCGATCACCTGACGACGGAGCCGGAGGGGCACGGCGTGCACGGTGCTGAACCCCAGGCCCATCGCGGCCTCGGCGAAGACCGGCCAGCGGGTCCGGGCACCGTCCAGGTGGATGTTCGGGATGATCGTCCCGCTCGCGAAACAGTCCAGGCACGGCCCTTCCTGGTTCTGCAGCTCGAACAACTCGAGCAGCCGGCTCGACTCGTCGGTGTACGCGACCAGCTGCAGACCGCCGCGCTGGTTGTCGAGCATGAGACCGGCGGCGTCGGTGTCGACGAGTTCGACCGCCCGCTCGGTGAGCGTCTGCAGGAAGTCGACGACGTCGAATTCCTCGACCAGCGTGTCCGCCAGCTCGACGAAGACCTCTGCGAGGCGTTGTTCCCGCGCCATCGTGTGCTCCTGCCCGCCCCGTGTTCTGGGCTGTCCGTGTGGTCGAGCTGCGTGCGGTCCGGATGAGGCGCTCGGTGTCATGAATGGTCGTCGCGGTCGTCGCGGTCGTCGCGGTCGTCGGAGAGGTCCAGGGAACCGGTCATCACGTCCCGTGCGACCTCGCCGAGCGGCCGGTTCTCGGCGTAGGCCCGGGCGCGCAGCAGCACGAACGCCTCGGCGAGTCCGATTCCAGCCTGCACCGAGAGGACGCCCGTCGCCTGGTGGACCTCCGCGCGGTCGTCCAGGACGGCCAACGCGTGCAGCGGCTCGGATTCGGAGGCGCGGGTCTGCAGGTACAGCAGGAGCAGCGTAGCCGCGTCCGCGTAGGACAGCGCCTCCGTGAGTTCCGCCGGGCCCAGCGTGCCGGGGGAGGCCCGGTACAGGTCCAGCACACCTACGCGGATGGCACCCACCCGGAGCGGAAGGGCGAAGACCGCCGCCACTCCGGCTGCGAGCGCGCCACTCGCGAAGGCCGGCCAGCGGCCGGGGGCGGTCGAGGCGAGGTCGGGCTGGAGCACCGGGCGGCCAGTCTTCGAGGCGTCCACGCACGGACCTTCGCCGAGCGTGAACTGGAGCTCCTCCAGTTCGAGCGCCGCCCCGTCGGTGGCCGCGACGGTGCCGGCCGGTCCCTGCTCGGTCATCAGAGCGAGTCCGACGCCGCTGATCGGCAGGGCTCCGGCACATGCGTGGACCAAGCCGGTGGGCAGCCCGGACCCGTCAGGGGAATCCGCCCAGACGGCGGAGAGGATCTCGGCGACTCTGACCGACGTCACGCTCACCTTCCACCGTATTCGACGCCATCCGACGAGCTGTGGCCGTCCAGAACGGCCCGACCGCGCCCCCGGCGGTTCGCTGGCCGCGCAGACGCTATCGGTGAGCGTGGACGATCGGCAGTCAGCTCCGCCGATGGCGCAGGGTCACGGTCGTCCCCCGGGGCCCGGATGTGAGCGTGACGGTGGCCAGCATCGTCATCATGTGCAGTCCACGTCCCCGGTTGCCCCGGGTGCTCAGGCCGGTTCTCCAGCGTCCGTAGTCGCGGATCACGATCACCACGTCGGGCCCCTCGATCACGGCCCGTACGTCGAAGAAGAATTCCGTCGGCTGCAGCGCATGCTCGATCGCGTTGGCGGCGGCCTCGCACGTGGCGAGTACGAGGTCGTCGATGTCCCGGTCGGGGAGTCCGGCCTGGGCGAGGAAAGGGCGCAGGTCCTGACGAACTCCCCGCACCGACACACCTGTGGACGGGAACCGCCACGCGCCCCGCCGACGTTCCCGGCCGGCCACGAGGGAGGCGTGGGGCGGGGGTGGACCGGCACCCGTGCGTTCGGCGGCGAGGCCCTCGATGGGCTCGGCTTCGATTCGGTCGACCACGGCAGCAGCTCCCACACCTCGGTGAGGTCGCCGGGTCCGGGGCCACCAATGAACGACTGAGCCGTTCCCACGTGCGCGAAATGTAACCCTGACCGCGGGTGCGGAGATGCGGGCCGGGCCCGAACCGGGGTCAGCGAGGCGCCCCGGCGACGTCCTTCGAGGTGTCGTCGTCGGGCATCCGGACCTCGGCGTGGTCGTCGATCATCTTGGCCTCGTCGAAGGGGCTCTCACCGGACAGCGCCGCGGACAGCTGCTCCCGGTCGAGCTCGTGGGTCCAGGTCGCGACGAGCACCGTGGCGACGGCGTTGCCGGCGAAGTTGGTGAGCGCCCGCGCCTCGGACATGAACCGGTCGATGCCGACGATGAGGCCGACGCCATCGAGCAGCTCCGGGCGGTGCGCGGAGAGCCCGCCGGCGAGCGTGGCCAGCCCGGCTCCGGTGACCCCGGCCGCACCCTTCGAGGCGATGATCATGAAGGCCAGCAGTCCCAGCTGCTCGTTGATCGACAGCGGGTCGCCGAGCGCATCGGCGATGAACAGCGAGGCCATGGTCAGGTAGATGGCGGTGCCGTCGAGGTTGAAGGAGTACCCGGTCGGCACCACGATCCCGACGACCGGCTGGCTCACGCCCGCGTGCTCCATCTTGGCGATCAACCGGGGGAGGGCGGTCTCCGACGAGGACGTGGACAGGATCAGCAGGAACTCGCGGCCGAGGTACTTCAGGAGCGAGAAGATGTTGACCTGGGCGACCATGCGGAGGATCAGCCCGAGGATGACGAACACGAAGATCGCGCAGGTGGCGTAGAAGCCGATCATGATCACGGCCAGGCTCTTGAGCGCGTCGAGCCCCGTCTCGCCGACGACCGCGGCGATGGCTCCGAAGGCACCGATCGGCGCGACCCACATGACCATCGCCAGGATGCGGAAGACCAGCCGCTGCAGATGGCCGATCCCGCGCAGCAGCGGTTCGCCGGTCTTGCCCATCGCCTGGATGGCGAACCCCACCAGCAGGGCGACCAGCAGCGCCTGAAGCACCGAGCCGTCGGTCAGCGCGGACAGCAGGGTCGTGGGGATCAGGCCGAGCAGGAAGTCGACGGTGCCGCCGCTCTCCTCGGCGGTGCCGGCGAGATCGGCACCCTGGCCGCGCAGCTCGTCGGACAGCTCGAGCCCCGCCCCCGGGTGCAGGATGTTGCCGACCACGAGCCCGATCGCCAGGGCGACCGTCGTCATGATCAGGAAGTAGGCGAGGGCGAGCCCGCCGATCCGGCCCACGCTGGCGGCCTTCCGGAGGGCGCCGATGCCGAGCACGATCGTGCAGAAGATGATCGGGGCGATCAGCATCCGGATCAGGCCGACGAACGCCGTCCCGAGCCACTTGAGGCCGACGGCGAAGTCGGGGAAGACGAAGCCGACCACGATGCCGAGCACCACCGCGACGATCACCGCGATGTAGAGCCAGTGCGTGCGGTCCCGCCGCGCCGGTGCTGCCTGGTCCGCGGTCGCCGATCCTGACGCCATGGCTCCTCCTGTGGGTGGGCCGGGCCGGAGGGCACGCGCCCCCCGGCGTGCCTACCGTGTGCGGCGCCGGGCTCTCCCGCAACCGGGAGGTACGCCGAGCCCGAAGTTCAGCAGCGCGCCGATCGTGATCCCGGCGAGCGCGCCCCCGACGACGTCCAGGGGGGCGTGGGCGCCCAGGTACACACGGGCCACCGAGTTCAGGACGGCGAGGGCGATGACCAGCAGCAGCTGCCAGCGGTGCCGCAGGTAGGGCGCGAGCAGGACGACGATGCCGAACGCGATGATCGCGTGCCCGGAGGGGAACGACGGCCCGGCCGACGGGACGTCCCGCAGGTCGGCACCGGGAATGGTCGTGCCGGGCCGCTCACGCCGCACCAGCGCCTTGAGCACCTCCTTCTCGACGAGGAGCTTGGCCGGGACCAGCAATACCAGCCCCAGGGCCAGCCGCCAGCGGCGCAGGACCAGGGCGACCGCTGCCACGACCAGCGGCGTGCCGAGGACGCCGAGCAGCTGGAAGACGTAGAGCACCGGCCGCAGGCTGTCGGGCCAGCCGTTGACGAACCGGAAGACGGCGCGCTCGACGGGCCCGACGGTGCCGCCGGCCACGGCCCACGCGGCGAGTGCCGTGGCCGCGGCGGCGGCGAGTGCCGTCCACACGTCGGCCCGTCGGTGGACGAACCCGCTGTCGCTCACGTGAGCAGGCGGTGCTCGAACCCGGCGGACAGCAGCGCGCCGAGCGCGGCGGGGATCCAGAAGGTGAGCAGCCGGAGCGTCACCACGGCCGCGCAGGCGCTCGCCAGGGGTGCACCCACGGCCATGAGTGCGAGCAGCAGGGCGACGTCGGCGGCCCCGGGCGCGCCGGTGACCGGTACCAGCGACCAGACCAGGTTCAGCGCGGCGTACACGGGAACGCCGGTGAGGACCCCGCGGTCAACGAGGAGTGGAACTGCGACAAGGGCCGCTTCGCGTTCCGCTACGTCAACGCGAACGCGCGGCTGACGACGCCGCTGGTCCGCCGGGACGGCGAGCTGCAGCCG
>NZ_SPQK01000007.1 GCF_004570875.1 Blastococcus sp. CT_GayMR16
GGCCAGGCCGGCCGCCAGCAGCACGACTCCGGCGGTCTGGCCGAGCGCGGCCAGGGCGGCCCGGACCATCGCGCCCCGCAGGCCGGGGACACCGGCGAGCGCGCCGAGCGGCCCGCTCACACCGACACCTGCTCGTGCTGCGGCCCGGCGGTGAGCCGCCTGCGGAAGACCCAGTACGTCCAGGCCTGATAGGCGAGCACGACCGGCAGCCCGACCGCGGCCACCCACGTCATGACGGTGAGCGTGTAGCCGCTGACCGAGGCGTCGGCGACGGTCACGTCGAAGGCGGCGTCGATCGTCGACGGGACGACGACCGGGAACGCCGCGCCGAAGATCGTCGCGGCCGAGGCCACCAGCATGACCGCCCAGGCGGTGAACGCCTGCCCCTCCCGTTCGAGCCGGATCCGCGTCCAGGTGATGACGACGGCCAGCGCGGCGACCAGCCAGAGCCCGGCGGTGACCGGCGTCCCGTGGCGCAGGTGCACCAGGCCGGCCCAGGCGAGCAGCGGCAGGGCCGCCACCGGCGACCAGCGCAGGGCGAGCGCGCGGGCGCGCAGCCGCACGTCCCCGTCGGTCTTCAGCGCCAGGAACAGCGCCCCGTGGACGACGGCGAACGCGACGACCGCCAGCGCGCCGAGCAGCGCCGGCCACCCCACCCCGGCGAACGCGCCGCCGACCCGGTTCCCGTCGCCGTCGATCGGCAGGCCGAGCGTCGTCGCGCCGAGTGCAGCGCCCACGCCCAGAGCGGCGACCAGCGAACCGCCGGTGATGACGTGGGTCCAGGTCGCGTCCCACCGCGGGTCGTGCGACGAGTGCCGCCACTCGAACGCGACCGCCCGAACGATCAGCCCGAGCAGCACGATCACGAACGGCAGGTAGAGCGCAGGCAGCCAGGTGGCGTACCAGCCGGGGAAGGCGGCGAACACCGCGCCGACGGCGGTGATCAGCCAGACCTCGTTGCCGTCCCAGAGCGGGCCGATGCTGCGCAGCATCAGGTGCCGGTCGGCCGGGCGGCGACCCAGCACCGGCAGCAGCGCGGCCACCCCGAAGTCGAAGCCCTCGAGGAGCAGGAAGCCGGTCCAGAGCACCGCGACCGCGGCGAACCAGAGGATCTGCAGGTCCATGTCTGTTCTCCGGGACTCAGTAGGCGAAGGAGAGGACGTCGTCGTCGACAGCGCCGTCCGGACTGTCGGCACGGTCGGGGCCGTCCGGCGTCCCGGTCGGGGTCGGCGTCCCGTCGCCCGTGGTGATGCCGCGGCGGACGAACCGCGCGATGAGCCCGATCTCGACGACCGCGAGCACGCCGTAGACGGCGGTCAGCACGATCAGCGAGGTCAGGACCTCACCGGCACCGACACCCGGCGACACGGCCTGGGCGGTGAAGAACCAGATCTGGTCGGCCACCGGCACGTCCGGGTTGGGGACGACGACGAACGGCTGCCGACCCATCTCGGTGAAGATCCAGCCCGTCGCGTTGGCCGCGAAGGGCGCCCCGATCGCGAGCAGCGACCCGTGGACGCCGAGCCGCGAGGTCGGCACCCGGCCGCGGCGGGTGGCCCAGAGCGCGTACGCGGCCACCCCCGCCGACACCGCGCCCAGGCCGATCATCAGCCGGAAGCTCCAGTAGGTCACGGCGAGCACCGGCTGGTAGTCGACCGGTTCGCCGGCCTTGTCGCCGAAGCGGGCCGGGTCGTCGGGGTAGGTCGCGCCGTAGACCTCGGCGTAGCGCTCCTGCAGCTCGTTGACGCCGGGGACGGCGGTGGAGAAGTCGCTGTGGGCGAGGAACGACAGGAGTCCCGGCACGGTGATCGAGTGGACGTCGTCGCACTCGTTGGAGCCGAGCTTGTTCCAGGCGAAGATCGAGAAGGACGCCGGCGCCTCGGTCTCGCAGAGCGCCTCGGCGGAGCTCATCTTCAGCGGCTGCTGCTGGTACATGAGCTTGCCCTGCCAGTCGCCGGTGAGGGCGACGGCGAGGAAGGCCGCGAGCGACACCCATCCGCCGAGCCGCACCGAGCGGCGCCACACCTGGTGGTCGACGTCCGCGTCCGACCGTCCCGCCAGCTTCCGCCGGCGCAGGTGCCAGAGGCCGATGCCGACCAGCAGGGCGCCGGCGACCATGAGCGCCGCGACGATCGCGTGGCTGAAGGCGGCCAGCGCGGTGTTGTTGGTCAGCACCGCACCGATGCTCGTGAGCCGCGGCTTCTCGCCATCCATCGTCACCCCGACCGGGTGCTGCATCCACGAGTTCGCGGCGATGATGAAGTACGCGCTCACGATCGAGCCGATGACCGCGGCCCACAGCGCGGCGAGGTGCACCCGCTTCGGGATCCGGCCCCAGCCGAAGATCCACAGGCCCAGGAACGTCGACTCGAGGAAGAACGCGAGCAGGGCCTCCATGGCCAGCAGCGAGCCGAACACATCGCCGACGAAGCGGGAGTACTCGCTCCAGGCGAGCCCGAACTGGAACTCCTGGACCAGCCCGGTCGCCACGCCGAGGACGAAGTTGATCAGGTAGATGCGGCCCCAGAACCGGGTCATCCGCAGCCACTCGGGCTTGTCGGTGCGCACCCACATCGTGTGCATGACCGCGACGAGGATCCCCAGACCGATGGTCAGCGGCACCATCAGGAAGTGGTAGACGGTGGTGATCCCGAACTGCCAGCGTGCGATGTCCAGGACGTCCACGGCCTGTCTCCCCTTCGGCGAGCTACGATCGACACATTCTTTCTACGCTGGGTAGAAGAACTTTTCTACGACACGTAGAAGACGGCGATGTGAGACGCGAGACAGGAGGCGCGGTGGCGTCGCTCGGAGAGCTGGAGCGGGCCGTCATGGAGCGGCTCTGGGCCGCCGACGGGCCGCTCGCGGCCACCACCCTGCGCGAGGAACTGGCCGCTCGCGGGGTCGCGCTGACCACCGTGCACACGGTGCTGACGCGGCTGGAGCAGAAGGGCTTCGTCGTCCACGACGACGGCCGGCCCCGGCTCTTCACCGCACGCGCGAGCCGCGAGGACCACGCCGCCGAGCTCATGCACGAGGTGCTGGGCCAGTCGGCCGACCGGCAGGCGGTGCTCGCCCGCTTCGTCGGCAGCGTGAACCCCGACGAGGCGCGCCTGCTGCGCGAGCTCCTCGCCGGGGCGGACGACGCCCGCACCTGACGTCGTCCCTCGTGCTGCCCGCCACCGCCGTCTCGCTCGCCGTCCTGGCGCTCCTGCTGGCCTGGCCGGTGCCGGCGCTGCTGTCCCGCGCGCACTGGCCTCGCCGGGATCCGCTGGTCGCGCTCGTCTGCTGGCAGGCGGTCGGGCTCGCCGGGGGACTGTCGATGATCGGCGCTCTGCTGGTGCACGGCCTGGCGCCGTGGGGGCACTCCCTGCCCGAGGCGGCGTGGTCGGTGCTCACGCAGAATGCCGCCGCCGATCCCGTCCGTGGCGATCACTGGGTAACGCTGACCCTCGCGGGCGTCCTGGCGTTCGAGCTGGTCGGCGTCCTGGTGCTCTCGTGGATCCGGACGACCCGTACCCGGCGGCGGCACCGGGCGCTGCTCGAACTCGTCGTCGAGCCGTCGGCGGCGCTCCCGGACACCCGGCTGCTCGACCATCCCGCGCCGGTGGCCTTCTGCATCCCCGGAGCGCGACCGCTGCTCGTGCTGTCGTCCGGGATGGTGGCCGAGCTCGACGAGGCCCAGCTGGCCGCTGTCGTCGCGCACGAGCGGGCACACCTGCGGGAGCATCATCACCTGCTCCTGCTGCCGTTCGTCGCGTGGGAGGCGGCGCTGCCGGTGCTGCCGGCGGCGGCCCGCGCGCACGCGGCGGTGCGGGAGCTGGTGGAGATGCGGGCCGACGACGTGGCGCTGACCTCGCTGTCCGGACCGGTCCCGCGGCGCACGCTGGCCCGCGCGATCGTCGCGGCGGCAGGAGGGGCGGGCGGAGCGGGGGTACCGGACGGCGCCCTCGCCGTCACCGGCAGTGCGACCGGGGTCCGGGTGGTCCGGCTGCTCGAGCCACCGCAGCCCCTCCCGGCAGCTGCCCGGTGGGTCGCACTGCTCTCCGCCGGCCTGCTGCTGCTCCTGCCGACGGCGCTGCTGCTCGTCCCCGCACTCTGAGCCCGGTGGCTAGTGCGCCGACCGCCGCGGGGCGACGGCGAGCGCGGCCGCGGCGTAGATCGCGGCGAGCGCGCCGCTGACCTGGGCGGCGCGGCCGTACTGCGGGGAGGCGACGAACGGCACCATGCTCGCCGCGTGCAGCAGGTCGACGGCCGACCCGACGCGGACCAGCGCGCGGTCGGGCACCAGGAGCACCGCGCCGTGCTGCACCAGCAGTCGGCTTCCCAGGGCGCGCACCAGCCAGAGCCGATGCGCGGGGAATGCCGGGCCTATGCGGTCGACCACCTGCTGGGGCCGGACGAGCAACGCCATGCCCGAGGCCATCCCGAGACCCGCGAGGGCGCGCGTGGCGAGTCGGCGGCGGCGGTCGGTTGCGGTCATGCGGGTCCTCCGTCGGCCGTGGTGGTGCCCGCAACCTACGTCTCTGCTTACAGGTGGAAGCAGAGACAGAGGTTCCGCGTGGACCCTCTGCCCCGCGCGACCTCCGCCGGGCGGTCGGCCGAGGGCCGGCTCGAGGGGACGTCGGTCGTCGCTGCCCGGTTCTCGGCCAGCGGCGCGAAGCCGCGCAGCCGCAGGCTGTTGGTCACGACGAACACCGAGCTGAAGGCCATCGCGGCGCCGGCGCGGTATAGCCCGTCTTCTCGACCGTGGCGATCAGGTCGTCGGTGGTGACGCCGTCGCCAAAGCTGACCTTGGCCTTCTCGGTGGCGTAGTTGACCGTCGCGGTCACG
Organism: Blastococcus sp. CT_GayMR16; assembly: GCF_004570875.1. Lineage (GTDB taxonomy): Bacteria > Actinomycetota > Actinomycetes > Mycobacteriales > Geodermatophilaceae > Blastococcus_B. The sequence continues at coordinate 4,834 of NZ_SPQK01000007.1, forward strand.
CCGTCGAGCTTGTTCAGCTTCTTCTCGACCCGGTTGGCGCAGGAGGCGCAGGTCATCCCGCCGATCAGCAGCTCGACGTCTGGGTCGCGGTGCTCATGCCCCGGTCTCCCCGGTCGCCGAGACGGTGAACGCGGCGGTGTGGACGGCGTCCCCGTGCTTGAAGTCCAGGAACAGCCGGTAGGTGCCCGACGACGGCGCCGTGCTGAAGAACGTGATGTCGGGCCCCGGCTCGGTCACGCCGTCCCCGGGCTCGCCGGAGGGGTGGACGTGCAGGTAGGCGAGGTCGCCGGTGCGGAGCACGACGAGGTGGCCATAGGCGGCCAGGTAGGGCTGCAGGTCGGTGACCGGCCGGCCGTCGCGGGTGACGCTCAGCGTCAGCTCCCATTCCTCGCCGGACACCAGGTCGCCGTCCAGGGTCACGCTGTAGCCGTCGACCTCGGCGGTCCTGGACTCCGCCGGCAGCGGGGCGGGCTGGTAGTCGCCGGGAACGGCCAGGTCCGCACCGAGGGTGCGGTTCTCCCCGTCTTCGATGCGCCGCAGGTGCTTGAGGTAGTCGTCCTTGCGGTGGATGTAGCCGTGTGCTGGTGCTCGGGAGTGCTCGGGAGTGCTCGACTGCTCGACGGTCTCCACGCGATTCCTCCTGCCGGCCGCGGGCGCTGCGACTCGGCAGGAACTATACCCCCCTAGGGTGTCTAACGACTACCCCGTGCCTCCGATGTCCCGGCGGAGCCGGTCGACGTCGGAGCGCAGCCGGGTCGCGGTGCTGCGGAGCCGGTCGGCGTCGGCGCGGGCGGACGTCAGTTCGTCCTGCAGGCCGACGATGGTCTCGGCGGAGGCGAGCGGGTGCCCGTCGTCGAGCAGGCCGCGCAGCCGCGCGGCCAGGGCGAGCTGGTGACGCGAGTAGCGCCGGTGGCCACCGGGTGAGCGGTACGGCTCCAGCGCTCCGGAGCTGTCGAGGCTGCGCAGGAAGGCCGGCTGGACGCCGAGCAGTTCCGCCGCCTGGCTCATGGTGAGCGCGGGAAAGTCCGGGTCGTCGAGCCGGTCGGTGGGGTCCTGGCTCATCGCCGCGCCTCTCGTCTGCGGGACGCAGCAGGGCCGGGTCCGTCGGGACCCGGCCCTGCGCTGCCGTCGGTCAGCTCTCGACCGCGCGGGTCTCGGCGGAGGAGGACTCGCCCTCGATGGTGCGGCTCTCGACCGATGCGGGGGCGTCGGCCCGGGACACGGTGATCTTGCGGGCCCGCGCCTTCTCGGCGACCGGGATGCTCAGCGTGAGCACGCCGTCGTGGTAGCTCGCCTCGAGGCGGTCGGTGTCCAGGCTGCGCCCGAGCACCAGCTGGCGTGTGTAGCTGCCGAAGGGGCGCTCGGCGATCGCCCACTCGGCGTTCTCGAGCTGGGGAACCGAGCGTTCCGCGCTGACGGTGAGCGTGTTGCCCTCGACCGACAGGTCGATCGAGCCGGGGTCGACGCCGGGCAGGTCGAAGTGGGCGACGAAGTTGTCGCCGACCCGGTAGGCGTCCATCGGCATGCCGGACAGTGCGCGGGCGGTCATGGTGCCCGATCGGCTGGTGAGCTGGTCCAGGGCGCGGAAGGCGGCGGACGGGCCGGTGAACGGGTCGTAGGCGGTCAACATGGTTCGGCAACCTCCTGTCGTGGTTCTGTGGAGTTCGTGCCCGAGGTGTAAACCTCTACTGGCGACTACAGATTACCTCGGCCGTGCACGGAGATAAACACCACGCGGAGAATTTTTCTCACCGCTCTCAGGCCGGTGCGACCGCCGGGAAGTCCACGCCCGTGAGCCGCGCGGACTCCTCCCACAGCCGACGCGCCAGCTCCGGGTCGCCGGCCGACGCGGTGCGGCCCACGAGCACGGGGTGGCCGCGCATCTCCTGGAACCCGTCCGGTCCGAGGTAGCTCCCGCCGGGCAGGTCGCGTGTGGCGGCGGCGAGGGTGGGCAGGGCGCCTCGCTCGTCGGACTGCGCGACCACCCGGTTGGCCAGCCTCGCTGCCCGGTCGGCCACCCAGCTCCCGGTGCGGCCCTGCAGGTTGGTCGCCGCCCAGCCGGGGTGGGCGCTCAGCGCGCGCACGGGGGATCCCGCGGCGGTGAGCCGGCGCTGCAGCTCCAGCGTGAACAGCAGGTTCGCCAGCTTCGACTGGGCGTACGCGCCGGTCGCGGAGTACGGCCGGCGCTGCCAGTTGAGGTCGTCGAGGTCGATCGAGCCGGACCGGTGCAGGTTGGAGGAGAGCGTGACGACCCGGTCGGTGATGTGCGGCAGCAGCAGGTTCGTCAGGGCGAAGTGGCCCAGGTGGTTGGTGCCGAACTGCAGCTCGAAGCCGTCGATCGTGATGCCGGCCGGGACCATCATGATCCCGGCGTTGTTGATCAGGAGATCGAGGTCGCCCGACCACGCGGCGGCGAACGCGCGCACCGACTCCAGGTCGGCGAGGTCCAGCCGGGCGACGGTCACCGTCCCGTCGATGGTCGCGGCCGCCTGCTCGCCGCGCGCCAGGTCGCGGACGGCCAGGGTGACCTGCGCCCCCGCGCGGGCGAGCTCCCGGGCGGTCACCAGACCCAGACCGCTGTTCGCGCCCGTGACGACGACCCGCCGTCCGGCCTGGGAGGGGATGTCGGTGGCTGTCCAGCGGCTCGGCATCCCCCGACTGTAGGCACGACACCGGCGCGGTCCGGATCAGGCGTGATCTGCCGTTCCTGCGGGAGCATCAGCGACGTGGAGGAGACGACGAGCCCCGCAGCCGAGCCCACGGTCACCTCCGTCCTGGAGGGCGACACCGTGCGCCTGACCCTCGCCGGCGAGCTGACCGAGGCCGCCCGCCGGCCCCTGGTGCGGGTGCTCACGGAGCTGCTCCTGCACGAGCACGACCTCGCCCGGGTGGTCCTCGACCTCCGCTCCGTGCCGTTCATGAACTCCGCCGGGATGGCCGTCCTGGTCCAGCTGGAGCGCATGGCGTCCCCGCGCGCGATCGAGGTGGCCCTGCTCGACCCACCGGACGGCGTGCTCCGCCCGCTCCAGCTCAGCGGGCTCTGGCGACGCTTCCCGATCGTGGACGCCTCCGGCGGCGGTGTCGCTCCCGCGCCGGACGGCGGCGCCTCCTAGCCTGGCCGGGTGCCGCCCAGCCACGATCACAGCCACGGTCCGGATCCGGACGCCCCGCCGCCGAGCCCCGAGACCCTCGGGCTGCGGCGGCGGGCGGTCTGGCTCATGCTGCTGCTCCTCGTGCCGGTGGCGCTGGCCACCGTCGTCGGCCTGTTCCTGCTCTGGCCCAGTGGCGAGCCGACCCGCGCGCAGCAGGCGGCCGAGATCGCACTGCCACCGGGGATGACCTATCCGGAGGGTCGGGTCGTCTCGGTGGAGCCCCTCCCGTGCGGCGGGGAGACCGGTGCCCAGCTGCAGTGCGCGACCGTCGTGGTCGAGGTGCTCGACGGGGAAGGCGCGGGCGACTTCCAGCAGATCGAGCTCTCGGCCGACGTCGTCGCCGCCGGCGTGGAGGAGGGCGACACTCTCGTGCTCACCCGGGACGCCGGGGCGGACGGCGGGGCGTCCTACGGGTTCTTCGACTACGCGCGGGGGACGCCGATCGTCGTCCTCGCGATCGTGTTCGCCGTCGTCGTGGGTCTGGTGGCGCGGCTGCGGGGTCTGGCGTCCCTGGTCGGCCTGGCCTTCGCGTTCTTCATCTTGTTCCAGTTCGTGCTGCCCGGGCTGCTGGCGGAGGAGTCGCCGACCCTGGTGAGCCTGGTCGGGTCGGCGGCGATCATGTTCGTCGTCCTCTATCTGGCACACGGCTTCACCGCCCGGACGACGACGGCGCTCGTGGGCACCCTCTTCGGGCTCACGCTGGTGGCCGTCATGGGGTCGGTGGCCGTCAGCGTCGCCCGGCTGACCGGCATCACCAATGAGGAGACGACCACCCTGCACAACTTCGACCCGACGCTGAACTTCTCCGGCCTGGTCCTCGCCGGGGTGGTCGTCGCCGGGCTGGGGGTGCTCAACGACGTCACGATCACCCAGGCGTCGGCGATCTGGCAGCTGAACGAGGTGTCGCCGGAACTCACCTGGCGGGAGCTGTTCACGCGTGGCATGGCGGTCGGCCGCGACCACATCGCCTCGACCGTCTACACGATCGTCTTCGCCTACGCCGGCGCCGCCCTCCCGCTGCTGCTGCTCTTCGAGCTCTACTCCCAGCCCTTCCTCGTCACGCTGTTCAGCTCGGTGGTGGCCGAGGAGGTCATCCGCACCCTCGTCGGCGCGATCGCCCTGGTCCTGGCCGTTCCCCTGACGACGGCGGTGGGAGCGTTCTTCGCCAAGGCGGCGAGCACCGAGGCGGGTGCCGCCACCGAGCGGCGGATGACCGCGCTGCGGGCCCGCTTCGCCCGATGAGCGAGGCTGTGCAGGTGAGCCACGGCCTACCCACCGTCCCGCCCGATGACCTCCTCGCCGCCGCCCGGGCCGCCCGGGGCTTCATGCCCGACGACGAGGGCCGCGCGTTGTACGAGGCCGCCCGCGCCGTCGCCGTCCCCGGGCCGTTGCTCGAGGTGGGCAGCTGGATGGGCAAGTCGGCGCTGTACCTGGCCGCGGCCGCGCGCGAGACCGGCCGCCAGGTGGTGACCGTCGACCACCACCGCGGCTCGGAGGAGCACCAGCCCGGCTGGGAGTACCACGACCCGTCGCTGGTCGACCCGCACGTCGGCCGGATCGACACCCTGCCGCACTTCCGCCGCACGGTCGCCGCCGCCGGGGCGGAGGACGTCGTCGTCGCCGTCGTCACCCGCTCGGAGGTGCTGGCGCCGCTGTGGTCGACCCCGCTGGCGCTGCTGTTCCTCGACGGCAGCCACACCGAGGAGTCCGCCCGCCGCGACCAGGACGCGTGGGTCGCCAAGGTCGCAGTCGGCGGCACCCTGGCCATCCACGACGTCTTCCCCGACCCGGCCGACGGCGGTCAGGCGCCGTACGGCGTGTACACGCGGGTCGTGGACTCCGGCGACTTCGAGGAGCTGCCCGGCACCGGGTCGCTGCGACTGCTCCGCAGGCTGCGATGAGCGATCCGCTGCTCAGCGAGCGCGAGGCGGCGCTCGCCCAGATCGAGTCCCTGACGAAGGAGTTCGACAGCGTCGTCGACGCCTCCCGGTCGTCCAACGCCGACGACGAGCACGACCCGGAGGGCGCCACGATCGCCTTCGAGCGGCAGCAGGTCGTCGCGCTGCTCGACCAGGCCCGGCGGCGGCTGGCCGACGTCGACGCGGCGCTGGCCCACCGCGAGGCGGGGGACTACGGGATCTGTGAGACCTGCGGCCGCCCGATCGCCCCGGAGCGGTTGGCCGCCCGCCCCGCGGCGCGTACCTGCATCGACTGCGCCCGCTGAGCGCTCAGACCGTTTCCAGGATGCGGGTCTGCGGCGTGCCGGCCAGGGCGGGGGAGGAGTCCCGGGACGCCCACACCGTGGACTCCAGGAAGCCGAGGAATCGCTCGGCCGCCTCGCGGGTCGGGAAGTCGAGGTCGACCACGACGTAGTGGTCGTCGTCCACCGGCTGCTGGACCCGCTCGGCGGACACGCCTCCCTGCCGGCGCTGCTCCGCGAACCGGTCGAAGGCTGCGCGCCACACGGCGAGGTCGGTGACGGGGTGCTCGATGTGCAGGGTGGGCATCGCGGGCTCCTCGGGCTGGGGGATCGACTCAGGAACCCGACGCTAGGGAGGCCGTCCGGCCTTGCCCATCCCAGAAGGCTGGGGTCATCCTCCGGGCGTGGTCGATCTCCGCGAGCGCGCGGAACGGATCTGCGCGTCGCGCCTCGACGCCCGGACGCTGCGGCTGCGCCTGCTCGCCGAGCTCGGCCGCGCCGTTCCGTTCGACGCCTACGCGTGGGTCCTCACCGATCCGGCGACGTCGGTGGGCTCGGCTCCGCTGGCCGACGTGCCCGCCCTCGCCGAACTGCCCCGGCTGATCCGGCTCCGGTACCTCACGCCGCTGAACCGGTGGACGACGCTTGTCGACCCGCCGGTCGCGCTGCTGTCCGAGGCGACCGGCGGGAACCTCTCCCGGAGTCTCGTCTGGCGCGAGCTGCTGCGCCGCCACGACGTCAGCGACGTCGCCTCCGTGGTCTTCCGGGATGCGCACGGCTGCTGGGCCTTCCTGGAGCTGTGGCGGACCGGCGGCCGCACCTTCGGCGATGCCGACGTCGCCGTCCTCCGGGCCGTCGTCCCGGCGGTGACGACGGCACTGCGGCAGGCCCAGGGACGGACCTTCGCCGCCGCGGCGGGCCGCGACCGCCTGCCGTCGGGGCCCCTGGTGCTCCTCCTGTCACCGGATCTCGAGGTGGTGCGCCAGACACCCGGGACGCGTGAGCAGCTCCGGCTCCTGGTCCCGCGGGACGACGGCGGGCCACCCGTACCGGCCGGCGCCTACAACGTCGCGGCGCAGCTGCTGGCCACGGAGGCGGGTGTCGACGGCAGTCCTCCGCTGGCACGGGTGCACCTGGCCGAGGGTCAGTGGATGACCCTCCGGGCGGCCCGGATGGACGACGACCCGCAGCGGATCGAACGCGACATCGCCGTCACGATCGAGGCGTCGACCCCCGCGGAACGGGTCGACCTGTTCGGCCGCTGCTGCGGGCTCAGCGACCGCGAGCAGGAACTCCTCGGCCATCTCGCTGCCGGGAGCGACACCCGGGAGATCGCGGCCCGCATGTACCTGTCCGCCTACACGGTGCAGGACCACCTGAAGTCGGTGTTCACGAAGACCGGGACGCGCAGCCGGCCGTCAGTCCTGGCCCGCGCACTCGGGAGCTGACCCGGTCAGCCGGCGAGCCAGTCCGCGGTGGAGTCGTCGACGTCGGCCATCCCGGCCGCCGGCAGCGCGGCCGGGTCGGGAAACAGTCCGGATGCCGCGCTCGCCCCGGAGATCGCATCGGCGGCCAGCACCACGGCGCCGGCGGTCCACGTCGTCCGTTCGACCGGCCAGCGGGCGTCGTCGGCGAAGACGTAGCCCGTCCAGTAGGACCCGTCGTCGTGCCGGAGGTGCTGCATCGCGGCGACCTGCTCGACCGCCGCGTCGGCCTGTCCGGCGGCGGCGAGGGCGAGGGCCAGCTCGCAGGTCTCGGCCCCGGTCACCCAGGGCCGGTCGGCCACGCACCGGGCGCCCAGGCCCGGGACGACGAACCGGTCCCAGTCGGCGGCCAGGCGGTCGTTCGCGGCCGCACCCGTCACCGCGCCGCCGAGCACGGGGTAGTACCAGTCCATCGAGTACCGCGACCGGTCGGCGAAGTCCCCGGGCCGGGTCCGCAGCGCCGTCCCGAGGTCGGTGACCGCGAGCTCCCAGTCGGGCTGGGTCTCCCCGACCAGGCCGGCCAGCGCGATCCCGCAGCGCAGCGCCTGGAAGAGGCTGGAGTTGCCGGTCAGCAGCGCGGTGCCGTCGGGGGTCCCGTCGGGCCGCAGCGCCCAGCCGATCGCGCCGCCGGGCAGTTGCATCCGGGTCACCAGATCCAGTCCGGCGCGGACGGCCGGCCACAGGTCGACGACCAGTTCCTCGTCACGCGTGAGCAGCCAGCTGTGCCAGGCGCCGACGGCGAGGTAGCCCGCGTGGTTGCTCTCGGTGGCCGGCGCGGACTCGCGGCCCGCGCGGTACTCGGCGGCCCACGACCCGTCGGGGCGCTGCCGGTCGGCCAGCCACCTGTAGGCCGCACGGGCGCGGTCGTGCTCGCCACCGAGGTCGAGGGCCATGGCGGCCTCGACGGAGTCCCAGGGGTCCAGCTGCCCGTCGGTGAGCCAGGGGAGCGCTCCGTCGGCGTCCTGCTGGGAAGCGATCCAGGCGACGGTCGTGCGGACGGCGTCCCCGCTCAGGACCCCCGGCAGCTCGGGCAGGAGGCCACCGGGGTCAGCGCGCGGCAGCGGTCCGCTCCCACTCCGTGGGGCCGCCACCGGCCGATCCACCGGCTCGCCGCGGGAGGGCGGGCTTGTCGGCGTAGACGACCAGGCTCTTGCCGAAGACGGGGTCGAGGACGCGCTCGGCGGTGCGGGTCACCCACGGCCGCTTCGTGAGGTCCCAGACGAGCATCCGGTGGTAGGCCCGGACGACGGCGGCGTCGCGCTCCACGCCGACCGCGCACTTGAGCCACCAGTACGGCGCGTGCAGCGCGTGGGCGTGGTGGCTGCCCCCCGGCACCAGCCCGACCGACGCGAGCCGCGTCCGGACGACGTCGCGTCGGTAGATGCGGATGTGGCCGCCCTCGTTGGCGTGGTACTCGTCCGACAACGCCCAGCAGATCCGCTCCGGGCCGTAGCGCGGCACGGTCACCGCGACTCGGCCGCCCGGCTTGAGCACGCGCGCGATCTCGGCCATGGCGGCGACGTCGTCCGGGATGTGCTCGAGCACCTCCGAGGCCATCACCCGGTCGACGCTCGCGTCGGGGACCGGCAGCGCGGTCAGGTCGCCCCGGACCACCTCGAAGCGGGCCCCGTCCGGCGCCTCGCCGGCCTCGGCGATGGCCCCCAGCCAGCGCTTCGTCGTCTCGACCTCGGACTGCCCCCAGTCGACGGCGACGACCGACGCGCCGCGGCGGTAGGCCTCGAACGCATGCCGGCCCTCGCCGCAGCCCAGGTCGAGCACGGTCATGCCGGGCCGCAGGTCGAGACGGTCGTAGTCGACGGTCAGCACGGCCTTCCCTTGCGGTCGAGTGTCTCGGCGTACCAATCGGCGGTGCGCTGCGCCGTCGCCCGCCAGGTGAAGGAGTCCAGCACCCGGCGCCGCCCCGCGCGGCCCAGCTGCTCGGCGAGCCCGGGGGAGTCCAGCACCAGCTGGAGCGCGGCGGTCAGCTCGCCGACGTCCCCGGCCCGCACGCGCAGGCCCGCCTTCGTGCCGACGACCTCCGGCAGCGCGCCCGCGTCGGTGGTGACCAGGGGGGTCGCGCACGCCATGGCCTCCACCGCAGGCAGCGAGAACCCCTCGTACAGCGACGGGATCGCGACGACGGAGGCCCGCTGCAGCAGGTCGACGAGCTCGGCCTGCGGAACGGACCCGGTGAACCGGACGGCGTCGCGCAGCGCGAGCCGGTCCAGCGCCGCCTCCGCCGGGCCGCCCGGGCGCGCCGTGCCGACGACGGTGAGCCGCACCGGCCGTTCGGTGCGCAGCTTGGCGAGCGCCTCGAGCAGGTGCACGAGGCCCTTCAGCGCCACGTCGGCGCTGGTGATCACCAGGATCGAGTCCGGGTCGCGGGGCTGCCCCACCGGCGGCGGCGTGAACTCGTCGGGGTCGATGCCGACCGGGATGACCTCGATGCCGTCCGGGGACAGACCCATGTGCGTGGCGATGTCGCGTCGGGAGTTCTCCGACACCGTGGTGACGGCGTCCAGCCGGGCGGCCACGCGGGCCTGCATGCCGGTGAAGGCGTACCAGCGGCGCAGCGTCAGCCGTCGCCGCAGCGAGGGGGTGGCGGCCAGTTCGAGCGTGCGGTCGATCGCGATCGGGTGGTGCACGGTCGCCACGGTGGGGATGCCGGCCCGGGTCAGCCGCAGCAGCCCCCAGCCCAGCGACTGGTTGTCGTGGACGACGTCGAACTCGGCGGCCCGCGGGAGCAGGTGCCGGGCCGCCCGGAGGCTGAAGGTCATCGGCTCCGGAAAGCCGGCGGTGCACATGGTGGCCCACTCGGCCACGTCCACCCAGTCGCGGAACTCCGAGGGGCGGGGGGTGCGGAAGGGGTCCGGTTCGCGGTAGAGGTCCAGGCTCGGCAGCCGGCTGATCGCGACGCCGTCGTCGAGCTCGGGATAGGGCTGGCCGCTGAGGACCTCCACGCGGTGGCCGAGCTCGGTCAGCTCCCGGGAGAGCGCCCGGACGTAGATGCCCTGCCCGCCGCTGTGCGGCTTGCTGCGGTAGGACAGCAGTGCGATGCGCAGCGACCGTCCCATGCGCCGGAACTCTAACGAGCGGGCCGACGCCCGCGGCTACCAGCCGGTAACCGGCCTCCTCGCGCACCCCTCCCGGCGCCTGGCAGGGTGCGGGTCATGATCCGTCACGTCGTCGTCTTCACCTGGTCAGCGCAGGCCGACGCGTCCCGCCGGAGGACGACCATCGAGGCGCTGCGCCGGTTGCGGCAGGACGTCGGCGGAATGACCTACTTCGCGGTCGCCGAGGACGCCGGGCTCACCGACGGCAATGCCGACACGGTCCTGATCGCCGACTTCCCTGACGTCGAGGCCTTCTACCGGTACGCGCAGGACCCGGTGCACCTGTCGGTCATCGCCGAGCACGTCCGCCCGTGGCTGGCCGGCCGCAGCGCCGTCCAGTACCAGTTCTGAGCGTGTCGGGCGGCAGCGGAACGGTTAGGTTCAGGTGCATGTCGATCACCGCCCGCCATAGCCGCGCCCTCCTGGCGACCGGCCTGGCCGCCGCCGCGCTGCTCACCGCCTGTGGCGGGGACGACGGCACGGACACCTCGGCCAGCTCCTCGGCCGCGTCGTCCTCCGCCGAGGAGACGAGCGCTCCCGACCTGACCTCCGGGCTGCTGCCGGCCGAGGCCTTCGGCCCGCAGGCCGCCGTCGTGGCGATCTCGCTCGAGCAGCTGCAGCAGGGCACCGGCATCGCCGCGGCCGGGGCGGAGGGCCTGCAGATCACCCCCGAGGCCTGCGCCGCGGCGGTCAAGGGTGCGCAGCCGTCGTTCGACGCCTTCGACGACGTGGCCGCCGAGAGCGCGACCATCGGGACCGCGGCCACCGTCGAGGTCCTGGTGCGGGGCGGCCCGATCAAGGACGCCGTCGAGCAGCTGTCCGCCGCGGCCGAGCGCTGCCCGCAGGCGCAGATCACCTCGCCGCAGATCGGGCAGGCGACCGTCACCTTCGAGGCGCTGCCGGTCGACGATCTCGGGGACGGCGCCGCCCTGCTGCGGTACACGACCGTGGTGAGCCTGCCCGACGGCAGCCAGGTGACGATCCCTGCGCTGATCGGGGCGGTCGAGGACGGTGACCGGCTGCTCGTGATGATGAGCCTCGACGCCGGCGGCGCGGCGCCCGGCGCGGCTCCGGCGACGCCGCAGGACGCGGCGGCCTTCGCCAACCTGCTCGCCCAGGCCTACGACGCGCAGGCGGCCGCTCTCGACTGAGCAGTCCGCGCGTCGTCCACAGCCGGGCCGGCCGCCGGACCCCTGTCCACAGATAGCCGCCGCGGACCTGCGCGGCGGCACTGCGCGGACAGGGTCGGGGCATGGACACACGCCCCGATGGAGACCCCCCGCCGGCCGCCGAGTTCCTCCCCGGATGGCCGCCGGAGCCCATCGGGGTGCGTATCCGGGACGTCGGGGAGATCGCCGCGGCCCTGCCCCACCTGCTCGGCTTCCGTCCGCGGGAGTCGGTCGTCCTGGTGAGTCTGACCGGCGACGGGGGTCAGCAGGTCGGCCTGACCGTCCGGGCCGACATCCCTCCGCCGGAGCACGACCGAGAGCTGGCGAGGGTGCTCTCCCGGAGTCTGTGCACCGACCGCCCGGACTGCGCGGTGATCGTGATCGTCTCCGACGCCCTCGACGGGGGGCAGCCGGGGGAGCCGCAGCTGCCGCACCGGCACCTCGCCCGGGAGATGGCGCGCGCCCTGGCCCGCCGCGACGTGGGCGTCCGGCACACCCTGTTCGTCCGGGACGGTCACTGGTGGGACTACGACTGCACGCTCAGCTGCTGCCGCCCCGCCGGGGGAACGCTGCTGCCGACCGAGGTGACCGAACTCGAGGTCGCGGCGATCGCGACCGGGACCGTGGTCGAGCGCGACCGCGACGACCTCGCGGCCCGGCTCGCCCCGCCGGCGGGAGGCGAGCGCGGTGCCATGGCGGCCGTCTGTGCCCGGATCGCGGTCGAGTGCTCGACGGCCGTCCTGGACTCCGGCCCCGACGCCGTGGCGGCGGCATCGTGGTCGGCCGTCACCACCGCGGCCGCCCGCTACCGCCCCGGAGCGCCCACGGGTCTGACGGATGCGGAGGTGGCGCGCGTCGTGTGGGGACTGCGCGACGGCGAGGTGCGCGACCGGGCGCTGGCACTGGCGCTGGGTGCGGACCCGGCCGCGGCCGAGCAGCTCTGGACCGAGTGCACACGCCGGGCACCGGCCCCGCTGGACGCCGCACCCGCCACGCTGCTCGCCGTGTGTGCCTGGCTGCGCGGCGACGGTGCGATGGCCAACGTGGCGCTCGGCCGGGCGCTGGCCAGCGAGCCCGGGTACAGCCTCGCGCGGTTGCTGAGCGACGCGCTGGCCGCCTGCGTGACCCCGGCGGACCTGCGGGCGCTGCTCGCCGAGGCCTGCCCGTCGGTCGGCTGAGGTGCCCGCCGCCGGCCGGTGTTCAGAGCAGCTCGGGCCGCTGCCACTCCTCCTCGAGCACGTGCTCGGCCAGGAAGTTCAGCACCGTCTCGTACCAGACCAGCGTGTTCCCCGGCGTGAGGACCCAGTGGTTCTCGTCCGGGAAGTAGAGGAACTTCGAGGGGATGCCGCGCTTCTGCAGGTCGTACCAGAGGCGCAGCGCCTCCCCGATCGGCACGCGGTAGTCCTTGTCGCCGTGGATCACCAGCATCGGCGTGCGGATCGCGTCGGCGTAGCGGTGCGGGGAGTTCTGCTCGTAGCGCTTGGGCTCGCGCAGCGGGTCGCCCCACTCCTTCTCCCAGTAGTAGGCCGCGTCCGTGGTGCCGGTGAAGGCGTCGAGGTCCCACAGGCTGGCGTGGGTCACGATCGCCCGGAAGCGGTCGGTCTGGGTCGCCACCCAGTTGGCCATGTAGCCACCGAACGAGCCCCCCATCGCTGCGGTGCGGGAGGCGTCGATGTCGGGCCGCTGCTCGGCGGCGTCGACGGCAGCCATCAGGTCGGCGTACGGCGCCCCGCCCCACTCACCCCAGCCGCGCTGCACGAAGTCCAGGCCGAAACCCTGCGAGAGCGCGGGATTGGGCAACAGCACGGCGTACCCGCGGGCGGCCAGCACCCACGGGCACCAGCGCCACGACCACGAGTTCCAGCTCATGAGCGGACCGCCGTGGATCCACAGCACCAGCGGGGCAGGGGACTCAGCCGAGGCGCCGTCCGGGAGCACGAGCCAGGACTGGACCCGCGTGCCGTCCGGCGCGGTCGCCTCCACGTCGTGCAAGGTCCCGGGCAGGGGGCCGACGGTGCCCGGGGTGGACAGCTGCGCCGGATCCTGCAACGGGGCCTCCGGGTCCAGCCGGACGGGGAGCGGCGGCGAGTCGTACGCGGACCGCAGCGCGTAGAGGGCGCTGCCGTCGCGGGCCACCTGCAGGTCGCTGTAGGCGCCGTCCGCGGTGAGGCGCACCGGCGCCCCGCCGGTCACCGGCACCCGGAAGATCGCGTGCCGTCCGTCGTCGTCGGCCAGGAAGTAGACCGCGGAGCCGTCGGCGCTGAACTGCGGGGCGCTGGGCCACCGGTCGAAGTCGGGCGTGAGCTCGGACGCCGCCCCGCCGGACAGGTCCACCAGCAGCAGCGTGTAGTCCGGGCAGTCGGCGTAGGTGGAGAGCCTCTCTCGGACGCACACCAGCGATGCGCTGTCGGGGGAGAAGCGCGGCGCGTACACGTCGGCCAGCGGGTCGTCGACGAGCACGCGGGTCTCTCCGGTCGCCGTCTCGGTCAGCACGACCCGGGAGCGGCGGCCCGCCGGGCCGTCCGGCACGTCCTCGGAGCGCGCCGCCAGCCGTCCGTCGGGGGAGAGGGCGAAGTCGTCCCCCGCGCCGTGCGGCGGCCGCGCCTCGGGCGTCAGGTCGCGGAGGGCCGGCGGCTCGGCCGCGGCACCGGTCGGTTCGTCGGCCGGGAGTTGTCCCGCCCAGAACAGGTGCGGCGCGGCCGGCCCGAGGTCGTGGTCCCAGAACCGCACCGGATAGGTCTCGTGGAGGATCGCGGTGACGCCCGCGTCCTTCCGCTGCTTGCGGCGCTCGTCGTCGGCCTCGGCGTCGGAGGCGCCGGGCATCGTCGCCGCGGCGACCACCACGTCCCCCGACCCGGTGGCGATCCGGAACCCGGCGACGCCCCCCGGCCGGGTCAGCGCGAGGCGGGCCTCGCCCCCGCCCGCCGGAAGGCTCCACAGCGCCAGCTTGGGGTCACCTTCCTCCGTCGTGCCAGGGACGGGGCGGGCCGAGGTGAACAACAGCGATCCGTCGGGCAGCCAGGCCGGCGAGGACTCCCCGGGGGCGCTGCGGGTCAGCCGCCGGGCGGGCAGCTCACCGGCGGGGTCGATCTCCCACAGGGCCGACTGCCACTTCTTCTTGTCCGCGTCGAGGGTCGCCACCGAGACGGCCAGCCGCGCGCCGTCGTCGGAGAGGGCGAGCCCGCCCAGCCGGGGGACGGCCACGAAGTCGGCCAACCGGGAGAACGGGCTGGGCGCCGGCGCGCTGTCGGACTGCTCGGACGCAACGGAGGGCTTGCTCACCTGTCGGCCTTCTCTCGCGGAAACGTCGGTCGACCCATCACGGTAGTGAGGGTGCAACCGGGTGCGCGCGAACGGGCAGCGTGCTCCCGACCCACCGGATCAGAGCAGGGGAGCGACCTCGAGGGGCGTGCGGCGCTCGTCGGCGGCCGTGACGAAGACGTGGTGCGCGACGCCGTTCGGCAGGGGCTGGCCGTCGAGGCTCACCGAGCCCTCCACGAGCCGGGCGTCCATCGTGGCTCCCGGTCGCACGCCCTGTTCGGCCAGCACGCGGAGCAGCTCGGCGTTCTCCTGGAGCTGCTCGCTGATCCGCCGGATGGTGACCGGGCGCCCTTCGGCCGTCGCCGTCGTGGAGAGCAGCGTCAGCGAGTCGAGGACCGCCGAGGTCTCGCCGCCGACCGGCTCGTTGCCGTGCAGCGCCTCCAGACCCGGGATCGGGTTGCCGAACGGCGACATCGAGGGGTTGCCGAGCAGGGTCATCAGCTTGCGCTCGACCGCCTCGCTCATGACGTGCTCCCAGCGGCACGCCTCCTCGTGGACATCGGCGTAGTCCAGCCCGATGACGTCGACGAGCAGGCACTCCGCCAGCCGGTGCTTGCGCATGACCGCCGTCGCCAGCTGACGTCCCTCGTCGGACAGCTGCAGGTGCCGGTCGCCCTCGACGGTCAGCAGGCCGTCGCGCTCCATGCGGGCCACGGTCTGGCTCACGGTGGGACCGCTCTGGTGGAGTCGCTCCGCGATGCGTGCCCGCAGCGGGACGATCCCCTCTTCCTCCAGCTCGAAGATCGTCCGGAGGTACATCTCGGTCGTGTCGATGAGGTCGTTCACAGGTACTCCTCCGTGTCGCACACGAGTCTACGGGTGTTCCGGCTCCCACCTGGTCAGCCGGACGAGTGGTCCGGGGCACGGTCGCGACCGCTCGGTCAACGGGTAGCGTCCGGCGCGTGCGCGGGCCTGCCCGCGTCCGGGTCCGGCATCGGCGCGAGGGGGCTCCATGAGCGACTCGGTCGCCGTCGTCTGGGACGACTCCCTGCTCGGCTACACGATGGGCGGGGACCATCCGCTGCACCCCGTGCGCCTCGATCTCACGATGCGGCTCGCCGACTCCCTGGGCGTGCTCACCACCGACCGGGTCGAACTCCTCACACCTACCCCTGCCGACGAGAAGCTGCTCACCCTCGTCCACGACCCGGCCTACCTCGAGGCGGTCCGCCGCGCACCGAAGGACCCCGGCGTCGGCCACGGCCTCGGCACCGCCGACAACCCGATCTTCGAGGGCATGTACGACGCGGCGGCACTGATCACCGGTGGCAGCGTGCTCGCCGCCCAGCAGGTGCACAGCGGGCGGTCCCAGCACGCGGTCAACATCTCCGGCGGTCTGCACCACGCCATGCGGAACGCCGCGTCGGGCTTCTGCGTCTTCAACGACGCGGCCGTCGCGATCGCCTGGCTGCTGGGGCAGGGCTACGAGCGGATCGCCTACGTCGACCTCGACGTGCACCACGGGGACGGCGTCCAGGCGGCGTTCTACGACGACCCGCGGGTGCTGACCGTCAGCGTCCACCAGACGCCGCTCACCCTGTTCCCGGGAACGGGCTTCCCGGAGGAGACGGGCGACGCCGAGAAGGCCATGGGCAGCGCGGTCAACCTCGCCCTGCCCAACGGCACCGACGACTCCGCCTGGCTGCGCGCCTTCTCCGCCGTCGTCCCGAGCGTGCTGCGGGCCTTCCAGCCGCAGATCATCGTCACCCAGTGCGGCTGCGACGCCCACCACGAGGACCCGCTCGCCGACCTCGCGCTCACCGTCGACGGCCAGCGCGCGAGCTACCGCGCGATGCACGAGCTCGCCCACGAGATCTGCGAGGGCCGCTGGGTGGTCCTCGGTGGGGGCGGCTACGGCCTGGTGCGCTGCGTCCCGAGGGCCTGGACCCACCTGCTCGCCGAGGTCAGCGGCCACCCCCTCGACCCGGCGACGGAGATCCCGCAATCCTGGCGTGACGACGTCGCGCGCCGCGGCCTCCGGGCCCGGCCACCCACGCACATGACCGAGGGTGGGTACACCGGCTTCTCCCGCTGGGACACGTTCACCGAGTCCCGCGTCGACCGCGCGATCACGCGCACCCGGCGGGCCTCCTTCCCCTACTTCGGACTGGACCCGGACGATCCCCGTGACTGAGCAGGCCACCCGGCCCCCGGCCGACAACCCCACCCCGCCCCCGCACTGGGAGGCCGACATCGTGGCGGCCGACGGCGGGACGGTCCACCTGCGCCCGATCTGCCCCGAGGACGCCGACGCCCTCACGGGACTGATGGACCGCAGCAGCGACCAGACCCGCTACTACCGGTTCTTCGGGCCGATGAAGCGGCTCTCGCAGAAGGACCTGCACCGCTTCACCCACGTCGACCACGTCGACCGGGTGGCCTTCGTCGTGCTGCTCGGCGACCAGATCGTGGGGGTGGGCCGGTTCGACCGCTATCCCGACACCGACGACGCCGAGGTCGCCTTCCTCGTCGAGGACGCCCACCAGGGCCGCGGCCTCGGCTCGGTGCTGCTCGAACACCTCGCCGCAGCCGCCCGGGAGCGCGGCATCAAGCGCTTCGTCGCCGAGGTGCTCTCCCAGAACAGCAAGATGGTGCGGGTCTTCCAGGACGCCGGCTACAAGTCCGAGCGCTCCTACGAGGACGGCGTGGTCCACCTGACGTTCCCGATCGACCAGACCGAGGACGCCCTCGCCGTCTCCTACGAGCGCGAGCAGCGCAGCGAGTCCCGCTCCATCGCCCGGCTGCTCACCCCGTCGTCGGTGGCCGTCGTGGGTGCGAGCAACGACGTGGGCAAGGTCGGCAACGCCGTCCTCACCGACCTCCTCGCCTACGGCTTCGACGGTCCGATCTACCCGGTCAATCCGGGGGCGCGGCACGTCCGCGGAGTCCCCGCCTACGCCGACATCGAGTCGATCCCCGGTGACGTCGACCTCGCCGTCCTCGCGGTGCCGGCCGAGGAGGTCGCCGCCGTGGTGGAGGCGTGCCGGCGCAAGCGCGTCCGGGGGCTCGTGGTCATCTCCGGCGGCTTCGGGGAGACCGGACCCGACGGGCGCGACGCCGAACGTCGGCTGGTCGCCGCGGCCCGGGCCTCCGGGATGCGGGTCGTCGGCCCCAACTGCCTGGGCATCGTGAACACCGACCCCGCCGTCCGGCTCAACGCCAGCCTGGCGCCGCAGATCCCCGGCCGCGGCCGGGTCGGGTTCTTCGCCCAGTCGGGAGCGCTCGGGATCGCCCTGCTGGAGCGGGCGCACAGCCGCAAGATCGGCCTGTCGACCTTCGTGTCGGCGGGCAACCGGGCCGACGTCAGCGGCAACGACCTGCTGCAGTACTGGGCGACCGACCCGGCCACCGAGGTCGTGCTGCTTTACCTGGAGAGCTTCGGCAACCCCCGCAAGTTCGCCCGGCTGGCCCGCATCGTAGGCCGCACGAAGCCGGTGGTCGCGGTGAAGAGCGGCCGGCACGTGGGGATCACGCCGGGCCTGGCCGGCACCTCGGTCGCCGTGCCCGAGGAATCGGTGGCGGCGCTCTTCGCATCCGCCGGGGTGATCCGGGTGGACACCGTGGCGCAGTTGCTCGACGTGGGATCGCTGCTCGCCCACCAGCCGCTGCCGGCGGGGTCCCGGGTGGCTGTCGTCGGCAACTCGACCGCGATGGGGCAACTGGTGGCCGACGCCGTCCTCGAGGAGGGGCTCGAGCTCGCGCACGAGGCCCCGGTGGACATCGGCGTCAGCGGCTCGCCGGAGGCGTTCCGTGCCGCGCTGCAGGACGCCGTCGACGACGACGAGGTGGACGCCGTCGTGGCGGTGTTCCTGCCGCCGCTGATGGCCGGCTCGAAGGAGTACGGGCCGTCGCTCCGCGAGGTGGCCGTCGGGTCGGCCAAGCCGATCGTCGCCACGTTCCTCTCCACCGAGGGCATCCCTCCGGAGCTCGCCGTGCCCGACGAGCACGGCATGCCCGGCCGCGGCTCGGTGCCGTCGTTCGCGACCCCCGAGCGGGCGGTCATCGCACTGGCCAAGGTCGCCGAGTACGCGCGCTGGCGGCGCCGCCCGGTGGGCGAGCTGCCGGAACTCCCCGACGTCGACGAGGAGGCCGGGCGGGCCATCGTGCGCGCGGCCCTCGGCGACTCGCCGGCGGGCCGGGACCTCACCGACGACGAGCTGATCACCCTGCTGGCCGCCTACGGCGTGCCCCTGCTTGGCACCCAGACGGTCAGCGACGCCGACGGTGCGGTCAGGGCGGCGAAGGAGATCGGCTACCCGGTCGTCCTCAAGTCCACCGCTCCCTGGCTCCGGCACCGGGCGGACCTGGGCGGGGTGCGGCTGGACCTGATCGACGACGATGCGGTGCGGACGGCGTTCACTGCGATCCCCTCCGGCGACCCGGTGATCGTGCAGGAGATGGCGGCGCCGGGGGTGGCGACGGTCGTCGAGGTCGTCGACGACCCCTCGTTCGGCGCGCTGGTCAGCTTCGGGGTCGGGGGAGTGGCCACCGACCTGCTCGGCGACCGGGCCTACCGCACGCTGCCGCTCACCGACCTCGATGCCGCGGAACTGGTCCGCGCCCCGCGCGCGTGGCCGTTGCTGAACGGCTACCGGGGCTCCGAGCCCGTCGACGTCGCCGCGCTGGAGGACCTGCTGCTGCGGGTCGCCCGGCTGGCGGACGACCTGCCCGAGGTGCTGCGGCTGCGGCTGGAGCCGGTGATCGTGGGGCCGGCCAAGCCCTGGCACGGCGGCCGGTCGCTGGTCGTCGCCGGCGGGACCTGCACCGTGGGCCCGCCGACCGCGCGGGTCGATCCGGGCCCTCGCCGGATGCGTTCGCCGGTCTGAGAACGCCGAGAGCCGGCCACCCGAAGGTGACCGGCTCTCGTGCCGTGCTGCGGTTCTTTACGCCAGATAGTCGCGCAGGGCGTCGGCGCGCTGCGGGTCGCGCAGCTTCGCCATCGTCTCCCGCTCGATCTGGCGGACCCGCTCACGGGAGAGACCGAACTGCTTGCCGATCTGCTCCAGCGTGCGCGGCTGGTGGCCGTCCAGACCGAAGCGCAGGATCACGACGTCGCGCTCGCGGTCCTCCAGTGTGGAGAGCACTGTGCGGACGTCGCCCTTCATCATCTGGAAGGCGACGGCGTCCTCGGCGACCGCGGCGTCGGCGTCCTCGATGAAGTCACCGAGCCGGGACTCCTCGTCGGCGCCCACGGTCTGGTCGAGGCTGACCAGGTCGCGGCTGTACTCGAGCAGCTCGACGATGCGGGCCTCGGGCAGGTCGAGCTCGAGGCCGAGCTCCTCCGCCGTGGGCTCGCGCTCCAACTCCTGGTGCATGCGCCGCCGGGTCCGGACCACCTTGTTGACCTGCTCGGCCAGGTGGACGGGGAGCCGGATGGTGCGCCCGGAGTCGGCCATGGCGCGGGTGATCGCCTGCCGGATCCACCAGGTCGCGTAGGTCGAGAACTTGAAGCCCTTGGTGTAGTCGAACTTCTCGACCGCCCGGATCAGGCCGACGTTGCCCTCCTGGATCAGGTCGAGGAACGTCATGCCGTGGCCGGTGTAGCGCTTGGCCACGGAGACGACGAGCCGGAGGTTGGCCTCCAGCAGGTGCGCCTTGGCGGCCTTGCCGTCGATGGCGAGGGTCTTGTAGTCCCGCTGCTTGGCGGGGGAGAGGCCCTGCTTCTCCGCGAGGAGGCGCCCCGCGTACAGGCCGGCCTCGATCCGCTTGGCCAGCTCGACCTCCTGCTCCGCGGTCAGCAGAGCGGTCTTGCCGATGGTGTTGAGGTACACGCGCACGAGGTCGGTCGACACCAGGCCACTGGTGTCGGGCTCACGGCGCGGTGCGCGCGTCCCGAGAGTGTCGTTGGGGGAAGACTGCAGCAGCGTCACGATGTGTCTTCGTCCTTGCCTTCAGTTCGGATGCATTCACCGCGTCGTCGATGGCGGCGGCGACCCATCCAGGCGTCAAGTGCGGGGGCTCCGGGAGGGGACCGCCCCTTGCTCTTCTGTCCGATGTGGTACGCACTGCACAACGGCTCGGACGTGGCTCTGTGTTCCACAATTCGGCCGTTCACAGCAAACCGACAGGGAGTGTGTTCCGTCACGCCCCCTTACCCGTGCGCGCTCCCCCTACAACACGGAAATAGCGTCGATGTAGTTCAGCGCCCGGTCTCAGGTCTCCAGCAGCACCGTCATCGGGCCCTCGTTGACGGAGCTGACCTGCATGCGAGCCCCGAAGACCCCGGTCGCGACCGTGCAGCCCCGCTGCCTGAGTTCGTCGACGACGCTTCCGACCAGCGGTTCCGCCACCTCGCCGGGCGCGGCGTCCTGCCAGGAGGGACGGCGTCCCTTCCGCGTGTCGGCGTAGAGGGTGAACTGGCTGACGACGAGAACCGGCAGCGCCAGGTCCGCGGCAGACCGGGCGCCGTCCTCGGTCGGGAAGATGCGCAGCTCGTGGATCTTGCGCGCGAGCGCCCGGGCCGCCGCTTCGTCGTCCGTGCGGCCCACTCCGACCAGTGACAGCAGGCCCGGGCCGATCTCGCCAACGGTGTCGCCGTGTACGACTACAGCGGCTGTACTGACCCGGCTCACCACGGCGCGCACCTGCACATCCTTCACTCGTCCGGTCCGGGCGGCCCGGCAGGGTGCCGCCGTCCAGGCCCGGTGCGTAATCGGCAGGACCGGCGGGCTCCATCCGGGCTGATGCGCGGCGTAACGTCCTGACCGGGACCCGTGGTGTGGACCGAATGCCGGCGGCTTCCTCCTGTCGCCGGCCGCGGTCGCCGGGCGAGGGAGCGCACATGGACGCGTTGGAGGGCCTGCGGCCTCTCGCGGGGGACATCACGATCGAGCGCGAGGGGCCCGACCGCTGGGTCCTGTGCCTGCGCGGGGACGTGGACACCGCGGTCGCGACGCGGTTCACCAGCCAGCAGGAGCGGCAGCGGGTCGTGGTGGACGCGATCGACGCCGGGGACGTGACGTTCGTCAGTTCCTCCGCGCTCGCCCTCATGCTGCTCTGCGTCGAGGCATCCCTCGCAGCCGGCCGGAGCCCGGTCCTGCGCGCGGCGTCCCATCCGGTCAACCGGGCGCTGCAGCTGGCGGGTATCGACACCGTCTTCCCGCGGCCGGAGCCGGACGCAGGGCCGGCGGACCCCCCTGACGCAGCTGCGGACTGATCCTCGACGCGTGTACCGCCACGGCGGCGGTAGGGCAAGATCACGCGCGTGCCGACCCTCCGCATCGCCCAGGACACCGCGGCCGACGAGCTGCTCGGGCGCGATCCACTCGCGCTGCTGATCGGGATGCTGCTGGACCAGCAGTTCCCGATGGAGCGCGCCTTCGGTTCCCCGCGGCTCCTCGCCGACCGGCTGGGGGTCAGCGAGCTGTCCGCCGCGGCGCTCGCGGCCATGGACCCGGAGGAGCTGACCCGGCTGTTCCAGGGTCCGCCGGCGCTGCACCGGTACCCGGGCTCCATGGCCGGGCGCACCCAGGACCTCTGCCGGCTGCTGGTCGAGCGCTACGACGGGCGCGCGGACAACCTCTGGGCCGACGTCCCGGACGGCGTCACGCTGCTCCGCCGCATCGGTGAGCTGCCCGGGTTCGGCGCGCAGAAGTCGAAGATCTTCCTCGCGCTCCTGGGCAAGCGGTACGGCGTGACACCGCCCGGCTGGCGCGAGGCGGCCGGGGACTACGGCCTCGAGGGCTCGCGGCGGTCGGTCGCCGACATCACCGGCCCGGAGACGCTGGTGGAGGTCCGGGCCTTCAAGCAGGAGCAGAAGCAGGCAGCCAAGGCGGCCACGGAGCCGGCCGGGAAGTAGTCGACCGCAGGCACGAGCGTCGAGCCCGGTCGCGGTGGCACGATGGGACCAGGACCCGGAACGGGCCGGGCGGTGCCCGGCGAACCCGGGCAGCGAGGGGATGGATGTCCGTGGCCTCGAGCCAGCAGTTCCCGCGGTCACGCCGGCCGGAGCCGGTGCTGATCACCGAGGCTCAGCCCAGCCTGGCCGAGCAGCACGCCGCCAGGAAGAAGCGCTACGCGCTGACCATGGGGATCCGCGCGGTCTGTTTGGTCTTCGCCGCGGTCTTCTACCAGATCGTGTGGCTGATGCTGATCCTCGCCTTCCTCGGCACCGTGCTGCCTTGGGTCGCCGTGGTCATGGCCAACGACGGGCCGCCGAAGAAGCGTGTCGACCCGCACCACTACACCCACCGGCCGGACCGCGAGCTCGAGGGCCCGCGTCCGGCGCGCGTCATCGACGGCTGACGGCTCAGCGCCCTCCTGGCCTCCGGACGACGTCCGCCGCCCGCGCCAGCCCCGCGTCCAACGCCGCCGCCGGGTCGACGTCGGGAGACCCGAGCCAGGCCGCCAGGAGCCCTGCGGCGAACGCGTCCCCGGCTCCGGTGGTGTCAACGACGGTCGTCGGGTGCGCCGGACGGTGCACCAGCACGTCGCCGGAGGCCCACAGGGCGCCGTCGGCTCCCAGCTTCACGACCGCGATCGGGTACCGGCCGGCGAGCGCCCGCGCGGCGTCCTCGGTGTCGTCGCAGCCGGTCAGCAGGCGGGCCTCGTCGGCGTTCGGCAGCAGCAGCGTCGCCGCGGCCGTGTCGGCCAGCCACCGGTCCACCCCGTACCGCGCGAGCGGACCGGTCGAGGCGGGGTCGACCGAGACCGAGCACCCGCCGGTTGCGGCGTCCTGGATCGCCCGCAGCCCCGCATCGCGCGGCCGCGGGTCCAGCAGCGTGTAGCCCGACACGTACACGTGTCCGCCGGGCGCCGGGAGGGGCACGTCGCCCTGCCGCAGCTCCAGGTTGGCCCCGCGGTCGGCGAGCATGCTGCGCCGCCCGTCCGGCTCGACCAGGCTCACGATCGTCCCCGTCGGGGCCCCCGGGACGGTGCGCAGGGCCAGCCGGACCCCCGCGGTCGCGAGCTCGGCGGCCAGCCCCGCACCCGAGTGGTCGTCGCCAACACAGCCGGCCAGGACGACGGGGGTGCCCAGCCGGGCGAGGTGGGCGGCGACGTTCGCGGCCGCACCGCCGCCCCGGGTGTGGATGGACGCCGGCCGATCGGAGTCGGGTGCCGGATCGCCCGCGAGGACGACCACGACATCGGTCGCCACGTCGCCCACGACGACGACCCGCATGTCGGTGGTCAGCGCACGTCCTCCGCCAGCGCGGCGGCGATCTGCCCGGCGAGCTCGGCGTTGCGCAGCACCAGCCGGACGTTGACCACGAGCGTGGCGCCCTCACTGGCGCGGTGCAGGTGGTCGAGCACGAACGGGGTGACGTCCTTGCCGCGGACACCGGCCTGCTCGGCCGCGGCGAGGGCACCGGCGATCACCCGGTCGTGCAGCGCCGGATCCAGCTGCTCGTCCACGGGCAGCGGGTTGGCGATGATCACAGCGCCAGGGGCGAGCGCGCGGCGCGCGGCGAACACCGCCGCGGCCTGCGCCGGGTCGGCCACCGACCAGTCCAGCGTCGAGCCCGAGTCCGCCACGTAGAAGCCGGGGAAGGTCGTCGTCCGGTAGCCGACGACGGTGACCGAGAGGGACTCCAGCCGCTCCAGGGTCGCCGGGACGTCGAGGATCGACTTCACCCCTGCGCAGACGACCACGAGCGAGGTGCGCGACAGCGCGGTGAGGTCGGCCGACTCGTCGAAGGTGTCCACCGCCTGCCGGTGCACGCCGCCGAGACCGCCTGTGGCGAAGACGCCGATGCCGGCCGCCGCGGCCAGGAGAGCCGTGCTGGAGACCGTTGTGGCCCCGCTCAGGCCCAGCGCCGCCGCCACGGGCAGGTCACGAACCCCCAGCTTCGCGAGGTCCGGATCGGCGCAGACCCGATCGACCTCCTCCGCGGTGAGGCCGACGTGCGGCACGCCGTCCAGGACGGCGATCGTCGCGGGTACCGCCCCACCCGTGCGGACGGCGGCCTCGACGTCGTCGGCGGCAGCGCGGTTGTCGGGTCGGGGGAGCCCGTGCGCGAGCAGCGTGCTCTCCAGGGCCACGACCGGACGGCCGGCGCTCAGCGCCTCGGCGACCTCGGGGGACAGGACGGTGCGGGCGGGCGGGGGAGCAGTGGCATGCACCCTGTCATCATGGAGGGCGCACCATGGCCGCCGAGCAGGGGAGTAGCAGCGTGAGCAGTTCCGACATCCTCGAGCGGCCGGACGTCCGCGACGCCGATACCGGCAGCGCCAACGAGGTCTTCCACTACGTCCGCAAGAACAAGATCGCCGAGAGCGCCGTCATGGGCACGATGGTCGAGGCCCTGTGCGGCGAGGTCTTCCCGGTGACCAAGACCCCGAAGCCCGGCAGCCCGGTCTGCCCGGCCTGCAAGGAGATCTACCAGCAGCTCAAGAAGAGCTGATTTCTAGAGCAAGCCGAGCTTGCGGGCCTCGGCCTCGAGCTTGGCGGCCCGACGCTCCCTGCGCCGCTTGTCGTGCCGGCGGAGCGGGGCCGGCCAGCGGTCCTGGATCGTCGCGTTGAGCTCGGCGCCCAGGAGCACGGCCATCCCGAAGAAGAAGCAGAACAGCAGGGCGCCGATGGGGGCCGCCAGAGCCCCGTAGGGCAGTGCGGTCGTGAGGATGTCGGCCACGTAGGCGCGCAGCACCAACGCGGCCACGAGGAAGAACGCCCAGGCGAAGATCGCGCCCGGGAGGTGCCGGCGCCACGGCAGCCGGTGTGGCAGGACCACGTGATAGAAGCTCGTCAGCGCCAGCAGCAGGCCCACGAGGACGAGCGGCCAGTAGACGGCGTTGACCAGGACCGTCGCCGTCGCCTGCCAGTCGTCCGGCAGCAGGTCCACCAGGACGCCGCGGCCCAGCACCAGCAGGGGCAGGGTCAGGACAGCCATCACCATGCCGACGATGAACAGCCACAAAGCCTTCAGCCGTGTGCGGATCGGCCCGCGCACGTCCCGCTGGTCGTAGGCGATGACGATCGTGTTCATGAATGTGGCCGTCGCTGACGAGCCCGCCCACAGCGACAGCAGGAAGCCGAGGCTGACGACGTCGAGGCGGCCGGAACCGAGGATGTCGGCCAGGGTCGGCCGGACCAGGGAGTCGACGACGTCGGGGGTCAGAACCTGGGCCGAGGCGTCGAGCAGCCGGTCCTCGATCTGGGCCACCGACGCGCCGCCGATCACGTCGGCGAGGTAGCCCAGCGACCCGAGGAGCCCGATCAGCAGCGGCGGGACCGACAGGATCTGCCAGAAGGCCGCTTCCGCGGACAGCCCGAGGATGCGGTCCTGCCAGGCCTTCGCCAGCGCGCGCCCGAGCACCTGGAGGGGAACCCGTAACGGCGTCGGCCAGCTCGCCAGTCGCCCCGTCCGTTCGGCCGGGGCGTCGGTCGTGTGGTGCTGCGCCGGAGCGGCCGGCGGGTCGGGAGCGGGGATCGCGTCGTCGACCGCCTCCGGGTCCCCGGCGCGCGCCGGGGATCCCGAGGGCAGGACGGTGCTCATTCGACCAGTGTGCACGCCGGAAGTTCGCTCCGGAGCCGGTCAGCGGTTCGACGCGGGAGCGTTCCCCCAGGCGGGGGAGGAGCCGGGCGGGCCGACGACCGGCGGCAGGGTCGCGGCAGGACTCAGCCGGGAGGCGCCGGAGCGCCGGGGACCGGGATGCAGCGGATGATCGGCTCGGCGGCGTAGTGGGTCTGGAAGTTCTCCCGCCGTACTTCAGCACCGGAGTTGGGGTCCTTGAACACCCGGGTCACGGTGATGTCGAAGCCCTGTGCCCCCGCCTGCGACTTGCACGAACCGTCGTCGGCCACTTCCTGGACCGCGGGCTCCCGGACGTTCGTGCGGTTCCCGCTGATCGACTCGATCTCGAAGCGCTTGGTCCCGTAGAAGGTGACGGTGATCGTGCCCGGCGTCCATGCGGTGTCGATGTAGACCCCGGTGTCACTGTCGTTCTTCCACTGCAGGTCGATCTGGCCCTCGTAGACCGTCGCCTCGCGGCCGGCCGGGTAGCGGCTGATGTAGTAGCTGTGCGGCTTGTGGTAGACGTCCTCGAGGCCCGAGAAGAACACCGCGTTGAACATCGTGGTGGCGAACTGGCTGATCCCGCCGCCGACCGCCTGGGTGAACTTGCCGCCGCTGATGACGCCCGCGGGCACGTAGCCCTGCGCCGTCCCGCGGGGGCCGGTGAACGTGTTCAGGCTGAACGTCTCGCCCGGCATGACGAGCGCACCGTCCACCTCGGCCGCGACGACCCGGATGTTCTCCCCGCTCGCCGCGTTGCCGATGTTCGTCGTGAAGCTGCCGATCTCCTCCTTGACGCCGAGGGCCTGGGCCTCCTCCGTGGTGAAGTCGGCCGGCACCGGGCCCAGCTCCGCGTTGAGCGTGCGCGGGGCCGGCTGGGTGATCACGGTCATCAGCTGCTCGGCGAGGTGATCGGGGGCGATCCCGACGCCGTCGACCGACGGGACGACGGTGACCGCGCCGCCGGACACCTCGAAGCGGGCGTCCTCCGCGCCGCTGCCGAACACCGAGAGCTCGTCCCCGAGCTCCGTCTGCAGCGCCGCCGGGTCGATGGCCACGGCGAGGGTGCCGTCCTCCTGGGGCGTGAACGTCAGCGCCGCGGCGATGGCGGCGACGGACACCTCGGCCGACGTGCCGTCGGAACCCTCGATGCCGACGGGGGCCGACAGGGCGGGCGTGACCGTCTCATCGAGGACCCGCTGCGCCTCGTCGCGGTCGACGCGCACCGCCGCGACGTCGACCGGCAGCTCGATCGGGGTGCTGGGGTCCCCGCCGGAGGCGAGTGCGTCCGTGATCGCCTCGGCGGAGCCCTCGCGGTCGAGCGCCCGGCCGTCGGCCGGATCCACGACGCTCGGCGTCGTCCCCTCGATGGTGATCGTGGCGTCGACCGGCGGCCGGTCGACCTCGGTGGCGATCGCGTCGATCTGAGCGGAGAGGGCGGTCTCCTCGCCGGTGATGACCGGGGCGACCTCGCGGTCGCTGAACAGGGTCACCAGGCGCGTCCACGGGTTCAGCGGCTGGTCGTCCGCGGCGTCCACGGTGCCCTCGATGTCGAGGGTGATGCCCGCGATGGCGGGGGAGAGGACGGTCTGCACGTCATCGGCGACCACGGTGTGGTCGGCCGTGACGCGCGGTGCGAGCTTCTCCTCCAGGGCGTCCGCGGCCGCGGCGGTGGAGAGCCCACCGATGTCGACGCCGGCCACGACGGTGGAGCGAGGGATGTCGCCGGAGGAGACGAGCAGGTCGACGCCGTAGACGGCCGCCAGGACGGCGACGGCACCGGCGGGGGCCAGCACGGCTCGGCGGCGCCACCAGGGTGTGCGGGGGCCGCCCGCGGGCGGCTCGTCGCCGGGCGGGGGACCGCCCGGGGTGTCCGTGCCGTCGTCCCAGCCATCGTGGTCGTCGCGGTGCCCGTCCCGGTGCCCGTCCCGGTGCTCGTCCCGGTCGTCGGCGGGGACGGCGCCCAGGGCAGCCGTCGCGTCGGGGTCGGCGGTCGGGGCGGAGTACGTGGACGTCGCGAAGTCGTCGTCCGAGGCCCGGTCGAACGTCTGCGTGCTCCAGTCGTCGTCGGACGCGGCCTGAGCCGGAGCTGGGGTGGCGATCGGGCCCCCGTCCGGGGCACCGAGGAGCCAGTCGCGCGTCACCGGGCGGGTGTCGTCGGCGGCGTCGACCGGCTGCTGCGGCCCTCCGTCGGGTGCGGGGCCGTCGCTGCGCATGCGCACGGTCTCGTCCGGCACGGGATCGTGCTGCACCGTGTCATCGGACAGGGTGGGGCGCTGGGACATGGCGGGGTCCTCCGGGGGTCGTCGACCGGGGGTCCCCGGGAACGACGGAGCCGCCGGCCCTCCGTCCGCACGAGGCGGTACGGAGGACGCGGCGGCGTCGTCGGGTATGGCGGTCATCGCGGGCGCGACGATATCGCCTCCGTCAGGCAGTCACGTGCTGCTCGCCGTCCGTGTCGATGATGTCGACAGCGATATCGCGAAGCTTGCTCTCGTACTCGCGAGCGTGGTGCCCGCAGAAGACGAGATCGCTGCCGCTCGCAAGCACGACGCGCACCTTGGCCAGAGCCCCACAGCGGTCGCAGTGGAACGGAACGATGAGGTCATCGGTGGGCGGGGTCGTCGTCAGCGTCTGGGTCATCTGGCTCATCACTCGCTCTCTACCGCACGGATCCGCGGCTGCGGATCGGCCTCCTGCACAGCGCCAGGATGACCCCTCGTGTTCCCGTTCCGACCCCCGATCACCACCGACTCGCCGAAAGAGATGAGTCCGTGATGCGAAGGTGCTGGTGGAGCGGGTTCAGCAGGGGACGTCACTGGTGTGAAACGGGTGGTGCGCGTGCTGGTCGTTGTCTGCCGGACCGGTGAGGTACCGGACCGACCGTGGGTCCACTGCTGTTCTCGTTGCTGCCTTGCTGTGCCCCACGCTACGCCGTCTACCCGACAGATGACGTCGCACACCCGCCGTCGCTCCTCCGGGTGAGGGATGACGGGTCGCGACCACAGCTGTCGCGCCGAGTGGGGCCCGGAGGGTCCCGCGGAGGCACGACGAAGCGGCTCAGCCCGCCTGGGGACGGCTCCTGGCCGCGTCAGCAGCCCGGAGGGCTGCTAATCGAGATAGTCCCTGAGGACCTGGGAGCGGCTGGGGTGCCGCAGCTTCGACATCGTCTTGGACTCGATCTGACGGATCCGCTCGCGGGTCACGCCGTAGACCTGGCCGATCTCGTCCAGCGTGCGCGGCTGGCCGTCGGTCAGGCCGAAGCGCAGCCGGACGACGCCGGCCTCCCGCTCGGACAGCGTCTGCAGCACGCTGGTCAGCTGGTCCTGCATGAGGGTGAAGCTCACCGCGTCGACCGCCACCACGGCTTCCGAGTCCTCGATGAAGTCGCCGAGCTGGCTGTCGCCCTCGTCGCCGATGGTCTGGTCGAGGCTGATGGGCTCCCGGGCGTACTGCTGGATCTCCAGCACCTTGTCCGGGGTGATGTCCATCTCCTTGGCCAGCTCTTCCGGAGTGGGCTCGCGGCCCAGGTCCTGGAGCAGCTCACGCTGTATGCGGCCGAGCTTGTTGATGACCTCGACCATGTGCACCGGGATGCGGATGGTGCGGGCCTGGTCGGCCATGGCGCGGGTGATGGCCTGACGGATCCACCAGGTGGCGTACGTGGAGAATTTGTAGCCCTTGGTGTAGTCGAACTTCTCGACCGCGCGGATCAGACCGAGGTTGCCCTCCTGGATCAGGTCCAGGAACGCCATGCCACGGCCGGTGTAGCGCTTGGCGAGGGAGACGACGAGGCGCAGGTTGGCCTCGAGCAGGTGGTTCTTGGCGCGCTCGCCGTCGCGGACGATCCAGTTGAGGTCGCGGCGCATCTGCGGCGAGATCTTCTGGTTCTCCTCCTCGACCTGGCGCAGGCGCTCGGCGCCGTAGAGCCCGGCCTCGATCCGCTTGGCGAGGTCGACCTCCTCCTCGGCGTTGAGGAGCGCGACCTTGCCGATCTGCTTGAGGTAGGCGCGGACGGAGTCGGCCGACGCGGTGAGCTCGGCGTCCTTGCGGGCCTGCCGCAGCGCCTCCGACTCCTCCTCGTCGTCCCATTCGAAGTCGGTGCCCCCCTCGGCGGGCGTCTCCTCCTCGGCCTCGACGGCGACGCCGTCGGGACCGGCCACGACCGTCTCGTCGAGCTTGAGACCTTCGGAGCCGGCATCGACCACCGCAACCGCCGAACCGTCGCTGGCGACCGCGGTCAGGACGGTGCCCTCACCGGCGCCCGGCGACGAGGCGATCGTGGGCTTGGCGCGGGTGCCCTTGGCCGCGGTCTTCGCCGCGGCCTTCTTCCGGGCCGGCGGCGCAGCGCCGGCCGGACCCGCATCGGCCGTCACGGTCTTGACCGGCTTGGCGGCCGCGGCGCTGGTGCGGGGAGCCCGGGTACCGGTGGCGGCCGTCTTCGAGCGCTGGGGAGTGCTCGCTTCGGCTGCTTCCGGTGCTGGCTGGTCGGCGGGCACTCAGGTTCCTTCCCGTGCTGGGTGCGTTCCCCGGGGGCCGTGTGGTCCCCGGGCAGCGGCTCCGGTCCGCGCG
The DNA here is from genome assembly GCF_004570875.1 of Blastococcus sp. CT_GayMR16. Lineage (GTDB taxonomy): Bacteria > Actinomycetota > Actinomycetes > Mycobacteriales > Geodermatophilaceae > Blastococcus_B. The sequence continues at coordinate 35,298 of NZ_SPQK01000007.1, forward strand.
CCTCACAGGGAGAGGTCCCGGTGGACCGGCGCAGCGTTTGGCCGCTGGACGGGCGGGGGATCCCTCCCGGCTGGAGGGCGGCGGGCTGGGGCTCTCTCATTGTAACGGCGTGTCGGCTGTATTCCACCGTCCCGGATCCGAAGGCCTCGCTCCGTCGAGGCGTTCCGGCTGATCCGGGTGGTCGATCACTCTTCGTGGTGCATCGGCCGCGGAGGGCCTGCACTGAAGGTATCCGCCCCTCCGATCACTCCAGCCTCACCCGTACGGGCGCGCGTCAGTTGTCGCGTTCGTGCGCGGCCAGGGCAGCGCCGACGATGCCGGCGTCGTTCTGGAGCTGGGCGGGCACCACCGGCGTGCGGGTGGTGAGCAACGGCACCCACTTGGCCGCCTTCTTGCTGACGCCGCCGCCGACGATGATCAGATCCGGCCAGAGGCCGGCCTCCAGGACGTCGAGGTAGCGGTCCACCCGGTGCGCCCACGTGGGGTAGTCGAGGTCCTCGCGCTCACGGGCGGCCGCCGAGGCCCGCCGCTCGCCGTCCTCGCCGTCGACCTGGATGTGCCCGAACTCGGTGTTGGGCACCAGGTGCCCGTCGACGAACAGGGCACTGCCGATCCCGGTGCCGAACGTCAGCATGAGGACGACGCCGCCCTGGTCGCGGCCGGCGCCGTAACGCATCTCGGCGATCCCGGCCGCGTCGGCATCGTTAAGGGTGACCACGCTGCCCGGGATCAGCTGCTCGAGGCCGGCGTCGACATCGGTGCCGATCCAGCTCTTGTCGACGTTCGCGGCGGTGTGGGCGACCCCGTGTTTCATCACGCCCGGGAACGTGACCCCGATCCGCCCGGACCAGCCGAAGGACTCGACGATCTTCGCCACCACCCCGTACACGGGATCGGGCAGCGAGGGCTGCGGGGTCTCGATCCGCAGGCGCTCACCGATGAGCTGGCCGATCTCGAGGTCGACCAGGCATCCCTTGATGCCACTGCCGCCGATGTCCACACCGAAGCCCTGCACGCCGGACAGGGTAGGTGAGCCCGCGCCCGTGTCGTACTGCCTGCGGCAGGATCGTCTCCGTGACGTCCTCTCCCGCCCTCCAGCCGGACCCTCGAGCGCTGCTCGAGGTCGCCGTCGCCACCGCCCGGGAGGCCGCGGAACTGGTGGCCCGCGGCCGGGCCACGGCGGCCGAGCACGTGGACGTCAAGTCCAGCCCGGTCGACGTCGTCACCGCCGTCGACCGGGCGAGCGAGGAGCTCATCGTGGGGCGGCTGCTCGCCGGCCGGCCCGACGACGGCGTCCTCGGCGAGGAGGGGGCCGCCCGCGAGGGCATCAGCGGGGTGCGCTGGGTGGTCGACCCCATCGACGGCACCGTCAACTTCCTCTACGACCTGCCGGCGTACGCGGTGTCGATCGCCGCCGAGGTGGGCGGCGAGGTGGTGGCCGGGGTGGTCCTCAACGTGGCGACCCGCGAGCTGTTCACGGCCACGCGGGGTGGGGGCGCGCATCTGTCGTCCCCGGCCCGCCCGGAACCGGTGCGTCTGGCCGGCAGTTCGCCGGTGTCGCTGGAGCAGACCCTCGTCGCCACGGGGTTCGGCTACCGGGTCGAGCAGCGCCGGGCGCAGGGCGCCGTCGTCGCCGAGCTGCTGCCGCTGGTCCGCGACATCCGGCGCCACGGGAGCTCGGCCCTCGACCTCTGCTCCACGGCGGCTGGCCGGACCGACGCCTACTACGAGCTGGATCTGAAGCCGTGGGACCACGCGGCCGGCGCACTGGTGGCGGCAGAGGCAGGCCTGGTGGTGACCGGCCTGCCCGGCAGCCCGTTCGGCGAGCCGATGGCGATCGCGGCGGCGGCGTCGATCGCCGCGCCGTTCATCGACCTGCTCGTGGAGCTCCACGCCGGCTGAAGCCCGCGAGCGGGCGATCAGCAGGCGGCTGCGGCGTCCTCCACCGGAGCGAGCGCCGCGGCGATGGCCTCGGGCGTGGCGAGGGTGGTGAACTCCGGGCCGACGACGACGTCGACCTGCGCGGTCGCCCGGGTGTCGGGGTAGTCGCCGATGTCGGGGATGACGAGGCGCATGTAGTCGGCGGCGTCGGTACCGCGCGGACCGTGGCGGAGCTCGCCGACGCCGGTCACCTCACGGCCGCTGGAGTCGTTGGCGATCTCGTCGACGACGAAGCCGCGCTCCTGCAGGGCGCTGGCGACCGTCTGGGCCAGGCCCGGGGTGTCGGTGGCGTTGAAGACCCGCAGGTTCACGGTGGCGGGGTCGAGCGACGGGGGTGCGGCCTCGACGGTCTCGCAGGCCGCCTGCTGCTCCTCCTCCTGCTGCTTCTCCTGGCGGATGACGTACCACCAGACCGCGAGGGCGGCCACGGCCAGGACGAGCAGGAAGATCAGCGGCGGGAGCGGGCGGCGGCCGCTGCGGGGGCGCACCGGGGGGCGTTCGGTACGCAGCGTCACGGTCATCTCCTCGGCGAGACCCGACGGGACGGTGATGGTCGGAGGGTCCCCGGCTGGGGACCGTTCCGGCGCCGCGAGCGGGTGGGGGTCGGTCGCTGCGAAGTTTAAGGCCGGAAAGGGGCCCTAGATCGCACCGTCGTCCAGTGCGGCGCGTCCCAGTTCGACGACCGGGCCGATGCGCTCGCCGTAACCGGAGGTGTCCTTACCCGCCATGGCCCCCGCGGCCGACCGGGCGACGATCCCGGCCATGATCGCGGCGAACTTGAAGAAGGCGAAGCCGACGTACCAGTTCAGATCGGACAGATCGGCACCGGTGCGGTCCGCGTAGCGCTCCATGATCTCCCGGCGGGTCGGGAATCCGGGCAGCGTGGTCACCGGGCTCAGCGTCGTCGCCCGGTCCTCACCCGCCTCCGGCCAGTAGACGAACATCATCCCGAGGTCGGTCAGCGGGTCGCCGAGGGTCGACATCTCCCAGTCGAGGACGGCCTTGATGCGCCCGGGCGTCATCGGGTCGAGCAGGCAGTTGTCCAGCCGGTAGTCGCCGTGGACGACGCTCGACCGCCGGCTCTCGGGGACGGTCTCGGCCAGGCGCGCGCCGAGGGCGTCCAACCCGGGACGGTCGCGGTCGCGGGTGGCGTCCCACTGCTTGGTCCAGCGGCGTACCTGCCGCGCGGCGAAGCCGTCCGGCCGGCCGAACTCCGACAGCCCGACGGCGTCGTAGTCGACGGTGTGCAGGTCGGCGAGGACGTCGACGAGGGCCTCCCCGATCACCCGGCGCTGCGCGGGCTCGTCGGCGTAGCCGGGCGGGAACTCCTGCACGACATGGATGCCGACGACGCGTTCCATGACGTAGAAGGGCGCCCCCAGCACCGATTCGTCGGTGCAGAGGTGCAGCGTGCGGGGGACCGGGACGTCGGTCGCTCCGAGTGCGGAGATGACCCGGTGCTCGCGCGCCATGTCGTGCGCGGTGGCCAGGACGGCACCCGTGGGCGGCCGGCGCAGGATCACCGCGTCGTCGGCGGACCCGCCGGACGGCGTCACGATGTATGTGAGGTTGGACATGCCGGCCGCGATCAGCTCGATGTCCACCGAGCGCCAGCGCTCGTCGTTCAGGGCCGAAGCCAGGTACGGGCCCACGACGGTCGGATCAGCACCCACGGGAGTCGCCACGGCGGCAGGGTAACCTCTGGCGCTCCGCGGCTCCGGACCGCGGAGCGGTCTCGTGCCGAGCCTCTTTCCGGGGGCGGGCACAAACGGGGACCGCGCGGCGTTGGGGGGCTCGCTGGTCCTTTCCCGCCCGCCGTCCACCCGGGCGACGGGAGGGGGTCCGGACCGGCCAGATCCGGCCGACCCGCCCCCGCGGGAGACGGAACCACCGGTATCGGGAGCCCCAGCAGCGGGCTGCCGGTCCCCTGAACCACCGGTCGCCACCGCGGCCGGCCACGACGACGGTGCACACCCAGCGCCGGCGTCAGACGAGCGGGCACGACGCCCGCTAGAACCCCGGAGGAGGGGCACCCCATGGCCACCGACTACGACGCCCCGCGCCGCAACGAGGCCGATGAGCTCGGCGAGGACTCGCTCGAGGAGCTCAAGGCCCGTCGAGCCGAGGCGCAGTCCGCCTCGGTCGACGTCGACGAGACCGACTTCAACGAGAACCTCGAGCTCCCCGGCGCCGACCTGTCGGGCGAGGAACTCACCGTCCGCGTCCTGCCCAAGCAGGAGGACGAGTTCACCTGTTCGCGCTGCTTCCTGGTGCAGCACCGATCCCGGCTCGCCTCGACCCGCGGCGACCAGATGCTCTGCCGCGACTGCGCCTAGTCGCGACGGGGTACCGCCGACGAGGCGGACGACGAGAAGGGGACCGATGACGGAGAACGGCTCCCGGACCGGCGCGGCGCGGGACGTCCCGCCGCCGCGCCCGGTTCCCCCGTCGGTGTCGGCGGCACCGGTCGAGGACGCCGGACTGGCCCGCGCCGCCCGCGCAGTCGCGGACGCCGTCGCCGGCCTCATCGGTCCGTCCACCGACGGCGGCTCGCCCGCAGGGGAGGCGACCCGTTCGGCCGCCTCCGGCCTCAAGGACGTGATCGGCAGCGTGGCGGGCGCGGTCGCCGCTGCGTTCGCGCCGTCGCAGGACGACACGCCTGCCGCGGACACCAACAGTGGAGAGCGCTCTCCCGGCGCACTGCTGGGCGATCTGCTGTCCACCGCCGCCCCGCGGCTCCCGATCCGGGACGCCGCCCGGCTGCGGCAGGCATATCCGGGTGCCTCGGAGGACGCCATCGCCGAGGCGCTGGTGGCGCGGGCTGCCCGCGTCACGTCCGGCATCGGTGCGGCCGCGGGTGGCCTGGCCGCCGCGCACTGGTTCGCGCCGGCGTCGCTGCTGGCGCTGCCGCTGGAGTTCGGCGCCGAGACCGTGCTGATCGGCGGCGTCGAGGTGGTCCTCATCGGGGAACTGCACGAGCTGTACGGCCGGCCGGTCGCCGGCGACGCCCGCACCCGCGCGACCGCCTATCTGGCGAGCTGGTCGGCCCAGCGGTCGGTGGACGGCGCCGGCGCGGCCGGGCTCGGCGCCCTGCTCGGCAGCGCCGGGGTCCGGGCACTGAGCCGGCGGATGACGCGGAAACTTGCCCGCTCGGTGCCGGGCGCAGCCCCGTTCCTGATCGGTGCGGCCATCGCCGGCCGAGGCAACCGCCGGGCCACCGAGACCCTCGCCGACCAGGTGCTCACCGACCTCCGAACACCGCCGGCCTGATGACGCTTGTTCATGGCCCCCCTGCAGGGGCCCGCTGCGAGTGTGCGAGCAGTGGGGGGCAGGGGGGCCCTTATAGGGTCGCCGACGTGCCCGAGAAGCCCGAGCTGGACGTCCCCGTCCGGCTGACCTCTCCCGAGGCCGTCCTCCCCGGATATGCCCTGCCCGGCGACGCGGGCGCCGATCTCTCGCTGGCCGAGGACGTCGAGCTCGCGCCCTTCCAGCGGGCCCTCGTGGGCACCGGCGTGGCCGTCGCGATCCCGGAGGGATACGCCGGATTCGTGCACCCGCGCTCGGGTCTGGCCCACCGGATCGGGCTGAGCCTGGTGAACGCGCCGGGAACGATCGATTCGGGCTACCGCGGCGAGATCAAGGTGAACCTGATCAATCTCGACCCCACGACACCCCTGACCCTGCGTCGCGGCGACCGCATCGCCCAGCTGGTGGTCCAGCCGGTGGTGCGGGCGCGCTTCGTGCCGGTGGCGGAACTCCCGGGCAGTGAGCGCGGGCACGCGGGGCACGGTTCCACCGGCGGTCACGGACCGGCCGGACCAGTAGTTCTCGAAGGGCGGATCTGACATGCCGTTGGGACGGCGGCGCAACCGGATCGACCGCAGTCTGCGGGAGCGGGGTGTGCCCCCGGAGCCGCAGCACCGCGAGCGCGACATGGACGAGACGTCCGGTCCCTGGGACGAGACCGACGCACCGCAGGACGGCCTCGCCCGCATCGACCTCGGTGCGCTGCGGCTGCCGGCCCTGGCCGGGATGGACCTCCGGGTCGAGCTCAACGCCCAGCAGAAGGTGATCGCCGCGACCCTGCGCGAGGGGGAGTCGCTCCTGCAGGTCTCGGTGTTCGCCGCCCCGCGGGCCGGTGGCATCTGGGACAGCGTCCGGGAGGACCTCGCGAAGAGCGCCTCGGGCCAGGGCGGCTCGCTCCGCGAGGTGGACGGCCCGTTCGGCCCGGAGCTCGCCGGCACGATCGTCGCCACCCCGCCGGCCACGCCCGGACAGTCCGCGCCGCAGCCGGTGCGCCGTCCGGCCCGGTTCCTGGGCGTCGACGGCCCGCGCTGGTTCCTCCGGGGCATGATCAGCGGCCCCGCGGCCGGGAGCGCGGAAGCCGCGGCCGCGCTGGAGGATGCGTTCCGCTCGATCATCGTCGTCCGTGGCACCGAGCCCATGCCGGTCCGCGAACAGCTGCCCCTGACGTTGCCGCCCCAGGCCGCAGCCCAGCTGGCGCGGCAGCAGCAGCAGGCCGCGGCACAACCTCCGCCGGCTTCCCCCGCCCCCGGCGCCTGACCGCCGTACGCTGGGGCCGTGACCGAGACCCGTCCCACTGGCTGGTTGTCGCGGACGCTCCAGCGTCTGACCGCGGACGACCAGACGATCGACGCCGAGGAACTGCGCGCGGAGGCAGCGAGCGCCGGCTGCGAGCCGGTGAGTTCCTGCCGCAAGGGTGCCGTCGTGACGGTGACCGGTCGTCTCAAGTCGGTGGTCTACACCCCCCGCGAGAACGTGCCGACCCTGGAGGCGGAGCTGTTCGACGGGTCGGGGTCGGTGACGCTCGTCTGGCTGGGCCGGCGGCGCATCCCCGGTATCGAGCCCGGTCGCACCGTCACCGCCCGCGGCCGGTTCGCGGCGGTGGAAGGCAAACGGGTCATCTACAACCCCTGGTACGAGCTCGGCGCCGGCTGATCCGCCGCCGACCGTGGACAGGACCGGGCGGAGCACCCCGGGAAGCGACGGGCCGGGGGAGGCACGGGTGAGCGCGATGGACGACGAGAGCCGGGCCGACGAGAGCCGGGCCGACGAGGGCCATCAGCCGGTGACGGTCGCCCCGGACGGCCCGACCGGGTTCACCTTCGACCGGCACCTCGTGCTCGAGCAGCTCGGCGGCTGGCGCGGCATGGTGGACGCGACGCTGCCGACGGTGGCCTTCATCGTGGCGAACGCCGTGAACGGGCTCCGGACCGGGATCTGGGCCGCCGTGGGGGCGGCAGTCCTGGTCTTCCTCCTCCGGCTGGTCCGCCGGGAGAGCGTCCAGCAGGCCGTCAGCGGGCTCTTCGCGGTCGGTATCGCGGTGGCCATCGCGGCGGTCTCGGGTCAGGCCCGCGACTTCTTCGTCCTCGGCATCGTGCGCAACGCCGTCATCGGCGTGGTGCTGCTCGGGTCCATCGCCGTCCGCCGGCCGCTGGTGGGGGTCGTCGCGGAATGGCTCGCGCCCAGCCATCTCGGGACCATGGCCTCGCACTCGCTGCCCGGCCTGCGCAGCCGGCTGGACCGGGCGCGCGCGACGCTGCACCACACGGTGCCCGGCGACCCGCAGGTCGACCCGGCCACCGGCCGCCGCGCACCGGACCCCGACCCCGAGCGTCCCTGGCGCGAGGACCCGCGGCTGGTGCGCGCCTACAGCTGGCTGACCGTTCTCTGGGGGGTGACGTTCCTGCTCCGCGTCCTGGTCCAGGGGCTGCTCTACCAGGCCAACGAGGTCGGCCTCCTGGGGACGATGTCCATCGTCCTCGGCCTGCCCCTGACGGCGGTCGACATCGTCGTGACCCTCTGGGTCGTGTCCCGCCTGCACCGGCACCGCTGCCCGCCGGAGACGGACGCCAACCCGGCGTCCTAGCTGCGACCGGCCGCCGTCTCGGGCGCGAGCACCGACTTGAGCTGATCCTCGACGTCGGCGTGGGTGATGAACAGCAGCTCGTCACCGGCCTCGAGCGGCTCGTCGGGCGAGGGGTTGATGACCCGCTCGCCGCGGAGGATCGCGGTGAGGACCGTCTCGCGGGGGAGCGGTACGTCACGGAGCGGGCGGCCCACCCACGGGGTGTCCTCGGCGAGGGTGATCTCGACCAGGTTGGCCGCCCCCTTCCGGAAGCTCATCAGCCGGACGACGTCGCCGACGGTCACCGCCTCCTCCACCAGTGCCGCGAGCACGCGCGGGGTGGAGACGGCGACGTCGACACCCCAGGCGTCGGTGTAGAGCCATTCGTTGCGCGGGTCCTTCACCCGGGCGACCACCCGGTTGACCGCGAACTCGGTCTTGGCCAGCAGCGAGACGACGAGGTTCGCCTTGTCGTCGCCGGTGGCCGCCACCACGACGTCGCAGGTGGCGAGCTGGGCCTCCTCGAGGGAGGTCACCTCGCAGGCGTCGGCCTGTACCCACTCCGCGCCCGGCACCGAGCGGGTGCGCACCTTGCGGCCGTCCTTCTCGATGAGCATCACCTGGTGGCCGTTGGCGAGCAGCTCCCCGGCGATCGACCGGCCGACGGCGCCGGCTCCGACGATGGCGACTCTCATGATCGGTTCCGTCGGGCCGTGCGCATCAGTGCTCGCCTCCGCGCTGGGGGGTCTGCTCGACGACCTCGTGCACACGGCTGGCGATGTCGTCGGTCACGGCGACCACCAACTGGTCGCCGTCCTGCAGCACGGAGCTCGCCGTGGGCAGCTGCGCCTCCCCGAAGCGGACCAGCCAGGCGGCCCGGGCCCCGGAGACCGACTCGAGCTCGGCGAGCTTCCGCCCCACCCAGCCCTCGGTCACCGTGATCCGCATGAGCAGCACCTTCCCGGTCGGCTCACGCCACAGCTCGCTCACCTTGACCGAGAGCAGCTCCCGGAGCAGCCGGTTCACCGTCCACGGGACGGTGGCCACGCTGGGGATGCCCATGCGCTCGTAGACCTCGGCCCGCTTGGAGTCGTAGATCCGGGCGACGACGTGCTGGACGCCGAAGGTCTCCCGGGCCACGCGGGCGGCGATGATGTTGGAGTTGTCCCCGCTGCTGACCGCGGCGAAGGCGCCCGCGGAGTCGACCCCCGCGTCGAGCAGCGTCTGGCGGTCGAAACCGAGCCCCGTCACCTGGCGGCCGCTGAACTCCGGGCCCAGCCGCCGGAACGCCTCCGGGTCCTGGTCGATGACGGCGACGCTGTGCCCGACCTCTTCCAGCCGGCGGGCGATGGCGGAGCCGACGCGTCCGCAGCCCATCACGACCACGTGCACGAAGAACTCCCTGCAGGCCTCGTTCGCGCCGGCGCCGTCCGCCGCGCGTATCGGCGCGAAGCTACACCCGGCACGGCGGCGCCAGGCGCTGCGGCCACCGACATCCCTCTCCCGGGCGGGGCGCGCCGACTCGGATCGCCGCCCCCCGCAACGGCGACCGTACGATCGCCGCCGTGCCCAGCCTGTCCGACCTCGGACAACTCCCGAAACGCCTCGTCCTCGGTCGCCCGGTCCGCAGTGACCGGGCGGGTGAGTCGCTGCTGCCCAAGCGGCTAGCGCTGCCCATCTTCGCCAGCGACCCGCTCTCCTCCGTGGCCTACGCCACCCAGGAGATCCTGATCGTGCTGACTCTCGCCGGGACCGCCTTCCTCTACCTCGCGCCCTGGCTCGCGGTCGCCGTGGTCCTGCTGCTGGTCACCGTGGTGCTGTCCTACCGGCAGGTGGTGCACGCCTACCCGTCCGGTGGCGGCGACTACGAGGTCGCGATGAAGAACCACGGCCAGTTCGCCGGCCTGACCGTGGCCAGCGCGCTCCTGGTCGACTACGTGCTCACCGTGGCGGTCTCCGTCTCGGCGGGGACCGACAACATCATCTCGGCGTTCCCGGCTCTGAACGACAACCGGGTGTTCATCGCGATCGGCCTGGTGGCGCTGCTCGCCGCGGCGAACCTCCGAGGTGTCCGGGAGTCGGGGCGCGCCTTCGCGGTGCCCACCTACCTGTTCATCGCCGGGATCATGATCATGATCGTGACCGGGTTCATCCGTGACTTCGTCACGGGCAACACGGTGATCGCCGAGAGCGCCTCCTACACCGTCGTCCCCGAGGAGGGGTACGGGCAGCTCGCGGGGCTGGCGCTGATCTTCTTCGCACTGCGGGCCTTCGCCTCCGGGTGCACGGCACTGACCGGCGTCGAGGCGATCGCGAACGGGGTGCCCGCCTTCAAGCCGCCGAAGAGTAAGAACGCCGCCACGACGCTCGCGCTGATGGGCGGGCTCGCGGCCACGATGTTCGCGGGCGTGACCGCGCTCGCCCTGCTCGCCGACGTGAAGTACACCGAGGTCACCTGCGACCTGCAGGGCTTCGCCGGCAACTGCGAGACCGACCCCCAGCGCACCGTCATCGCCCAGTTGGCGGCGGCCACGTTCGGCGGCGACACCTCGTTCGGCTTCTTCTACATCCAGGCGGCCACGGCGCTGATCCTCGTCCTCGCCGCGAACACCGCCTTCAACGGATTCCCGCTGCTGGGATCGGTGCTGGCGCAGGACCGGTTCCTGCCGCGTCAGCTGCACACGCGCGGCGACAAGCTGGTCTACAGCAACGGGATCCTGCTGCTGAGCGGGTTCGCGATCCTGCTCATCGTGGCCTTCCAGGCCGACGTCACGCGGCTGATCCAGCTCTACATCATCGGGGTGTTCACCAGCTTCAGCATCGGCCAGTGGGGCATGGTGCGGCACTGGAAACGCGAGCTGGCCTCCGAGCGGGATCCGCAGGTGCGCCGCCGGATGCGCCGCTCGCAGGTGATCAACACGGTGGGCGGGTCCCTGACCACCGCGGTGCTGGTCGTCGTGGTCCTGACCAAGTTCACCCGTGGCGCGTGGCTCGTCCTGGTCGCGATGCCGCTGATCTTCCTCTTGATGAAGGCGATCAACCGGCACTACTCGAACGTCGCAGAGCAGCTGATCCCCGACACCGACGCCCGCATGCTGCCGAGCAAGGTGCACGCCATCGTGCTGGTCTCGAAGGTGCACAAGCCGACCCTGCGCGCGCTGGCGTTCGCCCGGGCCACCCGGCCGGACCACCTGACCGCCCTGACGGTCAACGTGGACGACGCCGAGACCCGCGCGCTGCAGACCGACTGGGAGCGCTACGACCTGCCGGTGCCGTTGACCGTCCTGGACTCGCCGTATCGCGAGATCACGCGGCCCGTCGTCGAGTACGTGAAGGATGTCCGCCGGGCCAGCCCGCGGGAGATCGTCGTCGTCTTCGTGCCGCAGTACGTGGTCGGCCACTGGTGGGAGAACGTCCTGCACAACCAGAGCGCGCTGCGGCTGCGCGCCCGGCTGCAGTTCCAGCCCGGGGTGATGATCACCACGGTGCCGTGGCAGTTGGAGAGCTCGGTCGGCCGCGGCGACGGCGACGGTCCGGGTGCCGTGCCGGGCGCCCTGCGGCGAGGGTTCACCGGCGACCCGGACGACGCCACTCCGTATGGCTGAGGACCCCGCTGCCCCCCACCGCCCGCAGGCTCGCGGCGGGTCCCTGCAGCGGGGCCTCGGCTGGACCGGGACCGAGTTCGAGGTCACCGTCGGACCCGTCGCCCACGGCGGGCACTGCGTCGCGCGGCACGAGGGACGGGTCGTCTTCGTCCGGCACTCGCTGCCCGGCGAGCGGGTTGTCGTCCGGGTGACCGAGGACCGCCACGCGGGTTTCTGCCGCGCCGACGCCGTCGAGATCCTGGAACCCTCGCCCGACCGGGTCGAACGGCCCTGCCCCTTCAGCGGACCCGGCCGGTGCGGGGGCTGCGACTGGCAGCACGTCGCCCCGGGCGCGCAGCGGCAGCTGAAGGCGGCCGTCGTCCGCGAGCAGCTCGCGCGGCTGGCCGGGCTCGACGACGTCGACCTGACCGTCGAGGAGCTGCCGGGGGGACCGCTGCGGTGGCGCTCCCGCGCGCGGTTCGCCGTCGACCGGTCCGGTGCCGCGGGTCTGCGCCGGCACCGCTCGCACGACGTCGTCGTCCTCGACGACTGCCCGATCACCGTGGCGCCGGCCGCGCAGGCCGTGCTGCGGCAACGGTGGCCCGGTGCCGGGGCAGTGGACGTGTCGGTGGACTCCACCGGTGCGGTGACGACGACGCGGCTGGACCGCCGCGGGAACCCGACCTCGAGCCGGGTCCTCCGCCCGGGCGGCGAGCTCCACGGAGAACCGTCCGCGCGTGCCGAGCGCCACGCCGGCGGCCGCGACTGGGAGGTCGAGGGCACCGGCTTCTGGCAGGTGCACCCGGGGGCCGCCGACGCGCTGGTCGCCGCCGTCGCCGGCTTCGCGGAGGTGCGCGCGGGGGAGACGGTGCTGGACCTCTACGCGGGGGTCGGGCTGTTCGGGGGAGCGCTGGCGCCCGCCGCCGGGCCCGCCGGGCGGGTGGTGTGCGTGGAGTCCGACGAGGCGGCGTGTGCAGCGGCCGACGCGAACCTCGCCGATCTGCCGCAGGCCGAGGTGTGGCAGGGCGAGGTAGATGCCGAGGGGCTCAGCGAGCTGCTCCCGGAGCTCGGCGCGGGCCCCGACGTCGTCGTCCTCGACCCGCCGCGGGCCGGCGCGGGTCCGGCGGTCAGCCGGCTGCTCGCCGCCACCGGCGCGCGGGCCGTCGTCTACGTCGCCTGCGATCCCGCGGCGCTGGCCCGGGACGTCGCCGCCTTCGGGGCGGCCGGGTACCGGCTCGCGGCGGTGCGGAGCTTCGACGCCTTCCCGATGACTGCCCATGTGGAGTGCGTCGCCCTGCTCGTGCCGGCTGCCTAACCCCGCCGAGGGCGCAGTCCGGCCGACCCGTGCGGGTGAAAGCCGCCCGCGCGAAGACTGCGGACCGTCGGAGCGGCTCGATGATGAGCCGGTGACGATGTACTCGGCGACGACGGCCTTGCCGTACGAGCACCTCGAGCGGGCGACCGCCGGTCTGCGCACGGGGCTGCGCAACCGGATTCTCGGCGCGGGAACGCCGGAGACGCTCGACTGGGACAGTCTCGTCGTCCAGTCGCCGGTACGGACCGTGGACGGCCGCGGCCGGGTGTGGTTGACCTATACGGCGACGGTGACCAGCCGGGTGCCGGCACGGACGCGCACGACCCGCTGACGGAGTGTCTCCCGACCGTGGACACGATGTGACAGCGTCGGGGGCGCTGCAGCGCGTGGTGCCGTGGCACGGGTGGGGAGACGGACGCAGCGCTGGGCGATGATCGCCACGGCGGCCGAGCCCCCGGTCGTGACGTTCATCGGGGACTCGTGGACCGCCGGTACCGGCGCCTCCGACTGGGACGGTCACGCGGTGCAGGCCTGCGAGCGCCTGGGCTGGGAGTGCCACGTCCTGGGGGTCGCCGGGAGCGGGTACCTGTCCACCGGTCTGGGCGCTCCCTTCGCGGAGCGGATCCCGCGCGCGCTCGCCGCAGACCCCGACGTCATCGTCGTCCAGGGCAGCACCAACGACTACGCGCAGGACCCGGCCTCGCTCGCCTCCGCCGCGAGCTCGACCCTCACGAGGCTGCGCACCGAGGCCGATCCGGACACCGACATCCTGGTGCTCGGGGGCTCCTACACGCCGGGGCTCGCGTCCCCGGCGGTCGAGGGCTCAACGCTGCCGTGGCAGCTGGGGGCCGCCGCCGCGGGTGTGACGTTCATCGACATCGCCGGGCAGAAGTGGACAGACCCGTCCGACCCGACGATCTGGGCGGACCCGAGCCATCCCGACGACCGGGCTCACGCGCGCATCGCCGAGCGGCTCGCGCCGTTGCTCCGGGGGCTGGTCGGAGCCTGAGCCGTTGCGCCGTGGCCGGAGGGCCCGGGCTACCGTCTCGGTGTGCCCACGTGGGAATACGCCTCCGTCATCACGGCCAACGACGCAGAGTCGCAGCGCGCCGGCGTCAGCATCAAGCTCCCCGGCGGAGCGTCCGAACGCCAGCAAGGCGACACCAGTTCGGTGCTCAACAAGCTCGGCGCGGAAGGCTGGGAGCTGGTCAGCTATCACTCCAGCGGCGCCGGAACCTGGGGTTTCGAGCAGTTCTGGCTCAAGCGCCAGTCCGCTGACTGACCTCGGGACGGACCTCGGCCGGGCCTGACCGTCAGCCGTCGAGGGCAGACTGTCGGCGTGGACGCGACGGTGCCGCCGGGGTGGCCGGAACAGGTGTGGCCCCCCGGGGCGCCCGACTGGGAGCGGACGGCGGTCTCCTGGCTCTACGACCTGGTGCCGCCGGACTACCGCACCCACGAGGTGCTGCGCCGCTATCCGGTCCTGCTGGCCCGCTTCGCCGGTGACCACGTGGCCGCGGGGCTCGAGGCCGCCCGCACTGGCTGGCGCACCGTTCGGGTCGAGCTCGCCGACCAGCTGCCTCCCGACGCCATCGAGGCGGCAATGGTGGCCTACGAGCGGGAGGGCGCGCGGCTGGCCGCCGCGGCCCGCGGCGTCGAGGTCGTGGCGGGCGCGCTGCGGGGCGAGCGCTGGGTGCCGCGGCTCTGACCCCGGCGGGGCCGGCGATCTTGCTCACGCGGTCGGGCCGGTCCCGCGCGGTTACAGTGGTCCGACGGCCACAACCGTGCCACCGCCGCGCTCCCGCCGGAGAGAGGACACCGCCGAGCCGTGCCGCTCCTGGAATCGCTCCGGGGCCCTGACGATCTCAGGGCTCTCGCGGCAGATCAGCTCCCCGCCCTCGCGGCGGAGATCCGTGGCGCCCTGGTCTCCAGCGTCGCGAAGACCGGCGGCCACCTGGGCCCCAACCTCGGCTGCGTCGAGCTGACCATCGCTCTGCACCGGGTCTTCCAGTCCCCGCGCGAGCCGATCGTCTTCGACACCGGCCACCAGGCCTACGTGCACAAGATGCTCACCGGCCGGGTCGAGGGATTCGAGCGACTGCGCCAGCGCGGCGGACTGTCCGGCTACCCGAGCCGCGCCGAGAGCGAGCACGACTGGGTGGAGAACAGCCACGCGTCGACGTCGCTGTCCTACGCGGACGGGCTGGCCAAGGCCTTCGCCGTCCGCGGTGACAAGCGGCCCGTCGTGGCCGTGATCGGCGACGGCGCGCTCACCGGCGGGATGGCGTGGGAAGCGCTGAACAACATCGCCGCGGCCGACGACCGCCCCGTCGTCATCGTGGTGAACGACAACGGCCGCTCCTACTCACCGACCATCGGGGGAGTGGCCGACGCCCTGGCCACCCTGCGGCTGCGGCCGGGCTACGAGGACGCGCTCAACGCCGTCCGGCAGGCCCTGCAGCGGGCCCCGGTCGTCGGGACGGCGCTGTACGACGCGCTGCATGCGATCAAGAAGGGCCTCAAGGACGTCCTCTCCCCGCAGGGCATGTTCGAGGACCTCGGCCTCAAGTACGTCGGCCCGGTCGACGGCCACGACGTCGAGATGATGGAGTCGGCGCTGCGCCGGGCCCGGTCCTTCGGCGGGCCGGTCATCGTGCACGCCGTCACGACCAAGGGCTTCGGCTATCCGCCGGCCGAGACCGACCAGATCGACGCCTGGCACGCGACCGGCGTCTTCGACCCCGACAGCGGGGCGTCGACGGCCGCGGCCCGCGATTGGACGGCGGCATTCTCCGACGAGCTGGTGCGCATCGGCACCGAACGGGCGGACGTCGTCGCCATCACTGCCGCGATGCTGCACCCGACCGGGCTCGCCGCCTTCGCCGAGCGCTTTCCCGAGCGGACGTTCGACGTCGGCATCGCCGAGCAGCACGCGCTCACCTCGGCCGCCGGCCTGGCCATGGGCGGCCTGCACCCCGTCGTCGCGGTCTACTCGACGTTCCTGAACCGGGCGTTCGACCAGTTGCTCATGGACGTCGCGCTGCACAGGCAGCCGGTGACCGTCGTCCTCGACCGGGCCGGCGTGACCGGTACCGACGGCGCCTCGCACAACGGCATGTGGGACATGTCGATCTGCTCGGTGGTGCCGAGCCTGCGGCTGGCCGCGCCCCGCGACGAGGCGACGCTGCGCGAGGCCCTGCGCGAGGCGGTCGCGGTCACCGACGGACCCACGGTCGTGCGCTTCCCGAAGGGCGTGCCGCCGGTCGACATCCCGGCGCTGGAGCGGCGCGGGCCGGTCGACGTGCTGCGCCGCGGGGACCGCCCGGACGTGCTGCTGGTCGCCGTCGGGTCGATGGTGCCGATGGGCCTCGCCGTCGCCGAGCGGGCCGCCGACCACGGCATCGAGGTGACCGTCGTGGATCCCCGCTGGGTCCTTCCGGTCGCCGACGAGCTCGTCGACCTCGCGGCCGGGCACCGATTGGTCGTCACCGTCGAGGACGGCGGCCGGGCCGGGGGCGTCGGCACCACGCTGACCCAGGCGCTGCAGGACCGGGAGTGCGACGTGCCGGTGCGCGCGGTCGGGCTGCCGCAGCGGTTCTTCGACCACGGCAGCCGCGGTCAGGTGCTCGCCGACGTGGGGCTCACCGAGCAGGACGTCGCGCGACGCATCGCCGAATGGACGGCGAAGCTCGCCGACCGGGCCGAGAACCATGTCGTCTCGCCGGTGGACAAGGCGTGATCGCGGAGATCCAGGTGGCGCCCTCGCCGCCGGGTACTGCGGAGAACCCGCATGCGCACGTAGAGGCCGCGATCGCCGTCCTCCAGGCGTCCGGACTGCGTTACGAGGTCGGGGCGCTCGGCACGACGGTCGAGGGCGACGACGACCTCGTCTGGGCCACGCTCCGTGCAGGGCACGAGGCGATGCTGGCCGCCGGCGCGACCGGCGGGATCTCGCACATCAAGGTCGCCTCGGTGAACCGATCGATGGACAGCCTCACCGCCAAGTTCCGCTGAGGCAGCGGAGGCGTTGTCCCTCCAGCGGCCAGGACGGCATCCCGAATGGCCGTCCCGTGCGCAACGCTGTGCAGCTAGCTGCGGTCCGCCCGCACGCGGATCCGTCGCAACCGGCGAGTCCCCCTCACGAGTTCGCGCCACTCCGGCTTCGACATCTCCACCCAGGCGTCGTCCTCGGACGTGATCGAGCCCATGATCGTCTGCCCACCGGCGTCGGCCAGGTGCAGGTCGTAGGGGAGGGCGTGCTTCTGCTCGAAGGGTGAGGCCACGAGGCCGACGGTCGCGGCCTTGCCGACCATCACGTCCAGCAGCTCCAGAAAGGGCGCTCCGCGCACGCTCTCGCGGAAGGTCACGGTCACGCTCCGATTCTCGCGTCCGCTGTCCAAGGTTCGACCCGGCGCCGAAGTAGTTGACATGTGACCTTTTGGTCACCTATCGTCCCGCATGTGACGGACGACGACCGCGTGTTCAAGGCGCTCGCCGACCCGACGCGCCGGTTCCTGCTCGACCTGCTGTTCGCCCGTGAGGGCCAGACGCTGACCGAGCTCGAGTCGGCGGTGGCCATGACGCGCTACGGCGTGATGAAGCACCTGAAGGTCCTGGAGGAGGCCGACCTGGTCGTCACCCGACGGTCGGGCCGGGAGAAGTTGCACTTCCTGAACGCGGTGCCGATCCGCGAGGTGCACGACCGGTGGATCGACAAGTACACGGAGCGCCACGTCGCGGCGCTCATCGACCTCAAGAACGAACTGGAGAGCGAACGATGACCAGCACCGAGACGACCGGCACCGACCAGGCGACCGGTACGACGCAGGTCCACCGGATCTACATCAAGGCCACGCCGGAGCGGATCTGGCAGGCGATCACCGACAAGGACTGGAACGGCCGGTACGGCTACTCCGCGCCCGCCGAGTACGAGCTGCGGGCGGGCGGCAGCTACCGGTCGTTCGCCACCGACGAGATGAAGCAGGCGTCGGCGGCGATGGGCTGGGAGATCCCCGAGGTCATCGTCGACGGCGAGGTGGTGGAGGCCGACCCGCCCCGCCGGCTGGTGCAGACCTGGCGGATGCTCATGGACCCGACCGCCGCAGCCGAGGGCTTCAGCCGGCTCACCTGGGAGATCGAGGGACCGGGTCAGGACGGCGTCTGCCGCCTGACCGTCACCCACGAGCTGGCCGGCATGCCGAGCCTGTACGCCATGACGTCGGGCAACAACGCGTTCGGCGAGATGGGCGGCGGCGGGTGGCCGTGGATCCTCAGCGACCTGAAGAGCCTCCTCGAGACCGGCGACGCCTTCCCCAAGGAGTAAGGACCCCGTCCCTCTCACCCTTCGCAAGCTCAGGGCGAGCCTCCGGACGGGGCCGAAAACGACGGCCCGGACCCCTCTCCGCTGAGGGGCCCGGGCCCTCGGGCTGTGCGGCCGCGATCTACGCGGGGAGCGAGGCCACCCCGGGCGGCAGGAACCGCTCGCCGGTGATCTTCTCCGAGACGCCGGAGCGGTCCAGATAGGCGGAGATGCCGCCCAGCCAGAACGGCCAGCCCGCGCCCAGGAGCATGCACAGGTCGATGTCCTGCACCGCCTGGACGACGCCCTCGTCGAGCATGAGCCGGATCTCCTCGGCCAACGCGTTCACTGCCCGCGACCGCACCTCGTCCTCGGTGAGCGGGGAGTCGCCGGCGTCGATGCCCTCGAGCTCCGGGTCGATGACGCCGGGCTCGCTGTAGACGCTCGACTTGCCCAGCTCGACCATCTTCCTCAGGCCCTCGCCGACGGCGAACCGGTCGGGGAACGCCTCGTGCATCCGCTCGGCCACGTGCAGCGCCACCGGCGGCCCGACCAGCGTGAGCAGGTCGAACGGGCTCATCGGCAGGCCCAGCGGGTCCAGCGCCCGGTCGGCCACGGCCACGGGGGTGCCCTGCTCGACCGACGCCGTGACCTCGCCGAGGAAGCGCGTGAGCAGCCGGTTGACCACGAACGCCGGGGCGTCGGCCACGAGCACGCAGCTCTTCTTCAGCGCCTTGCCGACGGCGAACGCGGTGGCCAGCGCCGCGTCGTCCGTCTGCTCGGCACGCACGACCTCCAGCAGCGGCAGGACCGCGACCGGGTTGAAGAAGTGCAGCCCGACGACCCGCTCGGGGTGCTCCAGCTTCGAGGCCATCTCGGTGATCGACAGCGCGGAGGTGTTGGTCGCCAGCACGCACTCCGGCGAGACCACGGCCTCGACCTCGGCGAACACCTGCTGCTTGACCGACATCTCCTCGAAGACGGCCTCGATCACGAGGTCGGCGTCGGCGAAGGCGTCCTTGGTCAGCGAGCCGGTGACCAGGCCCTTGAGCCGGTTGAGCTTGTCCTGTGTGAGCCGGCCGCGACCGGCCAGCTTGTCCAGCTCGCCGTGCACGTACGCGACACCCTTGTCGACCCGTGCCTGGTCGATGTCAGTGAGGACGAGCGGCACCTCGAGCTGACGGACGATCAGCATCGCCAGCTGGCTGGCCATCAGACCCGCGCCCACGACGCCGACCTTGGTGACCGGGCGGGCCAGGCTCCTGTCCGGCGCCCCGGCCGGGCGCTTGGCCCGCTTGTTCACGAGGTCGAAGGAGTAGAGCGACGCCCGGAGCTCGTCGCTCATGAGCAGGTCGGCCAGCGCGTCGTCCTCGGCCGCCGTGCCGGTCGTGAACGCCTCGGCCTCGACGCCGTTGCGCGCCAGGTGGAGCAGTTCCACGGCCCGCACCGCACCCGGGGAGGCATTCCGCGTGCGGGCGGCGACGATCGCCGTGGCCCGTGCGATCGCCTCGTCCCAGGCCGAGCGGTCGACCTCGGGACGCGTCACGGGAACGTCGCCGCCGAGCACGCCGACCGCCCATTCCAGGGAGCGCTCGAGGAAGTCGGCCGGCTCCAGGACCGCGTCGGCGATGCCGAGCTTCGCGGCCTTCGGCGCGGGGAGCATCTTGTTCTGGGAGAGGGCGTTCTCGACGATCACGGTGACCGCGGCGTCGATGCCGATCAGGTTCGGCAGCAGCTGGGTGCCGCCCCAGCCCGGCACCAGGCCGAGGAACACCTCGGGGAAGGCGACCATCGCGCCGCCGCTGATGGTCCGGTACTGGCAGTGCAGCGCCAGTTCGAGCCCACCACCGAGGGCGACGCCGTTCACGAACGCGAACGTCGGGACGTCGGCGTCCTTCAGGCGGCGGAACACGCGGTGCCCGGTCTCGGCGATCTCCCGGGCCGCCGCGGCGTCGGGAACCGACGGGACGCCGGAGAGGTCCGCGCCGACGGCGAAGATGAACGGCTTGCCGGTCACGCCGATCGCGACAGGGGCGGGGGAGTGGGCCGCGATCTCGTCCAGGGCAGCATCGAGCGAGGCGATGCCGCCCGGGCCGAACGTGGACGGCTTGGTGTGGTCGTGGCCGTTGTCGATCGTGATGAGCGCGAACTCACCGGCCAGGCCGGGCAGCGTCAGGTAGCGGACCTTGGCGGCCGTCACGACCTCGTTCTCGAACACTGCGGTCGTCACTTCGACGCCCCTTCCCAGCTCGGGTTCTCCCAGATCACGGTGGCGCCCATGCCGAGACCCACACACATGGCGGTGAGGCCGTAGCGGACATCGGGCCGCTCGGCGAACTGCCGCGACAGCTGCGTCATCAGCCGGACGCCGGAGGAGGCCAGCGGGTGGCCGACGGCGATGGCGCCGCCCCACGGGTTCACCCGGTCGTCGTCGTCGGCGATGCCGAAGTGGTCGAGGAACGCCAGCACCTGGACGGCGAAGGCCTCGTTGAGCTCGAACAGCCCGATGTCCTCGATCGACAGGCCGGTGCGGGCCAGCGCCTTCTCGGTGGACGGCACCGGGCCGACGCCCATCACCTCGGGCTCGACGCCGGCGAACCCGTAGCCCACCAGGCGCATGCCGACGTTGAGGCCCAACTCGAGTGCGACGTCCTCGGCGGCGAGCAGGCAGCCGGTCGCCCCGTCGTTGAGGCCCGCGGCGTTGCCGGCGGTCACGTGCCCGTGCGGACGGAACGGCGTCTTCAGCGAGGCAAGCCCGTCGAGGGTGGTCTGCGGACGCGGCGGTTCGTCGACCGTGGCGACGCCCCAGCCGTGCTCGGCCGATCGGGTCGCGACCGTGACCAGCTCCGGGCCGATCTGCCCGTTGGCCACGGCCTTGGCGTACTTCTGCTGGCTGGCCAGGGCGAACGCGTCGGCGCGCTCCTTGGTCAGGTGCGGGAAGCGGTCGTGCAGGTTCTCCGCCGTCGAGCCCATGACCAGCGCGGAGGGATCGACCAGCTTCTCGCTGATGATCCGCGGGTTGGGGTCGACGCCCTCACCCATCGGGTGGCGGCCCATGTGCTCGACGCCGCCGGCGATGGCGACGTCGTAGGCGCCGAATGCGATGCCGCTGGCGGTGGTGGTCACCGCGGTCATCGCGCCGGCGCACATGCGGTCGATCGAGTAGCCGGGCACGGACTTCGGCAGCCCGGCCAGCAGCGCGGCCGTGCGACCCAGCGTCAGGCCCTGGTCGCCGATCTGGGTGGTGGCGGCGATGGCCACCTCGTCGACCCGGTCGGCCGGCAGCGCCGGGTTGCGGCGCATCAGCTCGCGGATGCAGCGCACGACCAGGTCGTCGGCGCGCGTCTCGGCGTAGATGCCCTTCGGGCCGGCCTTGCCGAAGGGAGTGCGTACGCCGTCGACGAAGACGACCTCACGCAGCGAGCGTGGCCGCCGTTCTTCCAGTGACACAGGACCTCCGCAGGAGTTCGGGACCGCGGCCCGGACACAGGGCACGGCGGGCCCAAAGTTACCCGTCGGTAACCAAGTCGCCAAGCCCAGCATCGCCTTCGCCGGTCACCCGAACGGTCACGGTCCGGCAACGGACGAGGGGTGTGCTTGCAGTCACAGGCCGGGGGCGCGCAAGATGTGCCGCTGGAATTCCTCTGTAACCCCAACGAAATGGCAGGACAGTCATGGCGCGACGGCGCACCCTGATGACGGCTCTCGGAGCCGCCCTCGTTCTCAGCCTGGCCGCATGCGGCTCCGACGACGGCGGCGGCGACAGCGGCAGTGGCAGTGGCGGCGGCGAGTCCGCCGGCAAGGTCGGCGTGATCCTCCCCGACACCGAGTCCTCCGTCCGCTGGGAGAACTTCGACCGCCCGTACCTCGAGGCGGCCTTCGAGGACGCCGGAGTCGAGTTCGACATCCAGAATGCCGAGGGCGACGCCCAGCGGCAGGCCACCATCGCCGAGCAGATGATCACCGAGGGCGCCACCGTCCTGGCGATCGTCAACCTGGACTCCGCCTCGGGCGCGCAGATCCAGGAGCAGGCGTCCGCCGAGGGCGTGGCGACGATCGACTACGACCGGCTCACCCTGGGCGGCACGGCCGAGTACTACGTCTCGTTCGACAACACCGTGGTCGGCGAGCTGCAGGGGCAGGGCCTGGCCCAGTGCCTCGGCGAGACCACGACCGCGAACATCGCGTTCCTCAACGGCTCGCCCGACGACAACAACGCCACCCTGTTCGCCGCGGGTGCGCACAGCGTCCTCGACCCGATGACGAACTTCACCAAGGTGGCCGAGCAGGCGGTGCCGGAGTGGGACAACCAGCAGGCCGCGACGATCTTCGAGCAGATGTACACCCAGGCCGGCGGCAACATCCAGGGAGTCCTGGCTGCCAATGACGGCCTGGCGAACTCGGTGATCCAGATCCTGGAGCGCAACAACGCCGCCGGGGCGAACAACGTGACCGGCCAGGACGCCACGGTCGAGGGTCTGCAGAACATCCTCGCCGGCAACCAGTGCATGACGGTCTACAAGTCGATCCGCGAGGAGGCCAACGCGCTCGCCGAGCTGGCCACCGCGCTGATCAACGGCGAGGAGGGCGAGACCACGGGCACCGTCGAGGACACCGAGGCCGGCCGCGACGTCCCCTCGGTCCTGCTGACGCCGGTCGCGATCTTCCGCGACAACGTCAAGGACGTCGTCGACGACGAATTCGTGACGGCTGAGGACCTGTGCACCGGCGAGTTCGCCGACGCGTGCACGGAGCTGGGCATCGAGTAGTGGTCAGCGGCTGCCGGGGCGCTCATGATGGGCGCCCCGGCAGCTACCCACTGCTCCCGTAACAGCTCGACCGAGAGGCCCCGGCGTGTCCGCACCGACCGGCCGTCCCGAGGACGGCACCCCCACCCTGGAACTGCGTGGCGTCGACAAGAGCTTCGGCGCCATCCAGGTCCTGCACGGCGTCAATCTGAAGGTCTTCTCCGGCCAGGTCACCGCTTTGGTCGGCGACAACGGGGCCGGCAAGAGCACGCTCATCAAGGCCATCGCGGGCATCCACGCGATCGACGGCGGTGAGATTCTCTTCGACGGCCGCCCGGTCACCGTCTCCGGGCCGCGGGACTCCGCCGCCCTGGGCATCGAGGTCGTCTACCAGGACCTCGCGCTGGCCGACAACCTCGACGTCGTCCAGAACATGTTCCTCGGACGCGAGCGCAAGCGCGGCTTGCTTCTCGACGAGGTGTCGATGGAGCAGGCCGCTCGCGAGACGCTGACCAAGCTCTCCGTCCGCACCTTGAAGTCCGTGCGCCAGCTCGTGTCCAGCCTCTCCGGTGGCCAGCGCCAGACGGTGGCGATCGCCAAGGCCGTGCTGTGGGAATCCAAGGTCGTGATCCTGGACGAGCCCACCGCCGCGCTCGGCGTCGCGCAGACGCGTCAGGTCCTGGATCTGGTCCGACGGCTGGCCGACACCGGCCACGCGGTCCTGTTCATCACGCACAACATGGTCGACGTGTTCGAGGTGGCCGACCGGGTCGCCGCGCTCTACCTGGGCCGCATGGCCGCCGACATCCCGATCTCCCAGGTGAACCGCAGCCAGGTGATCGAGCTCATCACGGCCGGGCGGTCCGGCGAGATCGGCATCGCCCCCGCCGAAGCCGCTGCAGTGGAGGTCTGAGGCCATGTCGAGCACGATCTCCACGACCACCAGCTCCCAGGAGCCGGGTGGAGCGCCGTCCGGCTTCGAGGCCGACCAGGGCACCGACTCCCTCGGCGGTGCCGCCCGGGCGTATGTCAACCGGGTCCGCGGCGGTGACCTCGGCGCGCTGCCGGCCATCCTCGGCATCCTGGCCCTCGGCCTGCTGTTCACCGCCCTCCGTCCGGAGACCTTCCTGACCCCGCGCAACATGGCGAACCTGGCGGACCAGGCCGCGCCGATCATCATCCTGGCGATGGGACTGGTCTTCGTCCTGCTGCTCGGGGAGATCGACCTGTCCGCGGGCGTGGTCAGCGGCGTGTGCGCGGCCGTCATGGCGAAGCTCCTGGCCGACGCCGGCTCACCCTGGTACGTCGCCGTGCTGGCGGCGATCCTCACGGGCGTCCTCATCGGCCTGTTCACGGGCAGCCTGGTGGGGCTCGTCGGCATCCCGTCCTTCGTCGTCACCCTGGCGCTCTTCCTGGGCTGGCAGGGCTTCACGCTGCGGCTCATCGGCGAGGGCGGCACCGTGCCGGTCCGCGACCCGGTGATCTCCGCGATCAGCGACAAGAACCTGCCGGTGGTGCTCGGCTGGGTCCTGGCCCTGGTGGTGATCGCGCTCTACGCCGGGCTGCAGCTGAACCGGTGGCGCACCCAGAAGGCGAAGGGGCTGGCGCACCAGCCGCTCGCCGTGGTGCTCGTCCGGATCGGGGTGATCGCCGCGGTGGTCGTCCTGGTCACCGCGGTGCTCAGCGTGGACCGGGCTCCGGCCCCGGGGTTCGTGCTCGCCGGCATCCCGTACGCGGTGCCGATCGTGATCCTCCTGCTGCTCGTCCTGACCTTCGTCCTGGGTCGTACCGGCTTCGGCCGGCACGTCTACGCGGTCGGCGGCAACGCCGAGGCGGCCCGGCGGGCAGGCATCAGCGTGACCCGCATCAAGGTGCTGGTCTTCGTGATCGGGTCGACCCTGGCGGCGATCAGCGGCATCGTCGCGGCCGCCCGGCTCGGGTCGGTCGCGCCGGGCTCCGGTGGTGGCAACACGCTGCTGTACGCAGTCGGCGCGGCGGTCATCGGTGGCACCAGCCTCTTCGGTGGGCGGGGCCGGGCGCGCGACGCGGTGCTGGGTGGCCTGGTGGTGGCGATCATCGCCAACGGGCTGGGTCTGCTGGGCACCGAGGCGTACCTGAACTTCATCATCACCGGCGGGGTGTTGCTCCTCGCAGCCAGCGTCGACGCGCTCGCCCGGCGCAGGGCGGCCGCCACCGGGCACTGAGGCACGACAGGGGCCCCGGCGCAGGCCGGGGCCCCTCTCAGGCCTTGATGACGGCGTCGGCGAGGACGTCGAGCGTCAGCTCGATCTGCCACTCCCGCGCGCCGCCGGCCCGCAGGGCCTCGGCCACCGTCGAGGCCTCCCGCGGCTCCGGCGGGCTCCACATGACGCGACGCACGAGGTCGGGGGAGAGGACGTTCTCCACCGGCACGGAGTTCTTCTCCGAGATCTCGGCCAGACCCGCCCGGGCGGCCTGCAGCCGGGTCGCCGCGGCCGGGTCGCGGTCCGACCACCGGTTCACCGGTGGCGGGCCCTCGCCCGGCTTGCTGTGCAGCGGCAGCTCCGTCTCCGAGACAGCGCGGCCGCGGGCGATCGCGCCGAACCAGATGCCCACCAGCCGGCGGTTGGCGCGGCCGCGGAAGACCGGCAGCTCCAGCAGCGCGCCCTCGTTCACCGGATCGGCCTGGACGGCGGAGACCATCGCGGAGTCCGGGAGCACCCGCCCGGGAGCGATGTCCCGCTTGCGAGCCATGTCGTCGCGGGCCTGCCACAGCGCCCGCAGGATGCCCAGCTGTCGGCGGCTGCGCAGGCCGTGCACGCCGGAGGTGCGCCGCCACGGGTCGATCCGGGGGGCCGGGGGACCGGCGGCCAGGATCGCCTCGAACTCCTGGCGGGCCCAGTCGGTCTTGCCCTGCTCCTCGAGGATCGCGGCCAGCGCGTCGCGTAGGTCGACGAGCACCTCGACGTCGAGCGCCGCGTAGACCAGCCACTCCTCGGGCAGGGGGCGCGTGCTCCAGTCGGCGGCGGAGTGCCCCTTCTGAAGCGAGAAGCCCAGCAGCGACTCGACGACCGCGCCGAGGCCGACCCGCGGCAGCCCCGCGAGCCGGGCGGCGAGCTCGGTGTCGAAGAGCCGCTTGGGCACCAGCCCGATCTCAGCGAGGCACGGGAGGTCCTGGTTCGCCGCGTGCAGTACCCACTCCGCGTCGCCGATCGCGTCCTGGATCACCGAGAGGTCGGGCAGGGGGACGGGGTCGACCAGGCCGGTGCCCGAGCCGTTGCGGCGGATCTGCACGAGGTAGGCGCGCTGGCCGTAGCGGTAGCCGGAGGCCCGCTCGGCGTCGACGGCCACCGGGCCGGTGCCGCTCCGCAGCGCCTCGGCGTACTCCACGAGCTGGGTGGAGGTCTCGATGACCGGCGGCAAGCCGTCGCGGGGAGCGAGGAGCGGAGTTGCTTCGACGACGGCCTCGGGCGCGGGGTCTGCTGCAGTCTCCGCCACCGGTTCGTCCGCCGGGTGGGGAGTGGGCTCGGTGCTCAGTTGCCGTCCACCTTCTTGCCGGTCCTCGTCGGTCGGGCCCGCCGGCCCCGGGTGCGTCGCCGTGCCGGAGCCGCACGGGACGCCGGAAGCGGGAGCACCGGCTCAGCGGGCTGGCGCCCGACTGTCAGTACCGATGTTAGAGAGTCTCGCTGCCGCCGCGGTCGGAGGGACCCAGCAGATGCACTCCAGGCGGCGGCAGACCGGCCGCGTTGCCGAGGACCTCCAGCCACGCCGACAGGTGCCGGTCGAGGTCGGTGTCCTCCGCCGTCCACGAGGCACGCATCTCGACGTCGACCGTGTGCTCGGGTCCGGCGAGGTCCCCGAAGCGGGTGGACGCGGTGCGGGTGACCGTGCCGCCGACGTTGTGGTGGGTCGCTCCGGCGTCGGTCAGGGCGTCGGTGAGCCAGCTCCACGCGACCTCGGAGAACATGGCGTCGTCCACCAGTTCCTCGTCGGTGCCGGCCGACAGATAGCCCACGCATCGGGTGGTGCCGTTCCAGGCCTCGTGCCCGTCGGGGTCGAACAGCACGATGAAGCGGGCGCTGGCGATCTCGAAGTCGTCGTCCTCGTCCGTGCCGGGCTCGGCGACCCGCGCGCCGACGGCGTGCGCCCAGGGGGCGAGTCGCTGCGGGGCGGGGATGTGCTCGAGGACGATCTCGGGCCTGGCCCGGACGCTGGCCAGGGCCTCCAGGGCGGCGCGGAACGCGGCCGGGGGTTCGTCGTCGACCATGCCCCCCACCGTCTCCCTGCCTCGGTCCCCGGCACTGGCCAGGCTGGTGGGCTCCACGTGCGCAGGGTAGGCCGCCGGATAGCACACCGCTCCCGACGCGCCGCACGCGTCCCGGACGCGTGTCGCCGGACGGCGGTCCGGTCGCCCGCCGTCATCTGGGAGAATGGCCAGTCGTGACTGCCGCCTCCGACCCGGTCCGACCGGATCTGCCCTCCGACTCGAACCTCGTCCGAGCGGCCCGCGGCCTGCCGGTGAGCCACACGCCCGTCTGGTTCATGCGCCAGGCCGGCCGGTCGCTGCCCGAGTACCGGGCACTGCGCGCCGGGACGGCGATGCTCGATGCGTGCCAGGACCCGGACCTGGTCACCGAGATCACCCTGCAGCCCGTCCGCCGGCACGGAGTCGACGCCGCGATCCTGTTCTCCGACATCGTGCTGCCCCTCGTCGTCGCGGGGCTGGACATCGAGATCAAGCCCGGCGTCGGCCCGGTGATCGCCGACCCGATCCGTTCGGTGGCCGACGTCGACGCGCTGCCGCTGCTCGACCCGTCCCACCTCGACTTCCTGACCACGGCCGTGCGGTCGCTCGTGCGGGAGCTGGGGCCGATCCCGTTGATCGGGTTCGCCGGCGCACCGTTCACGCTGGCGACCTACCTGATCGAGGGTGGTCCGTCGAAGGAGCACGCACGCACCAAGGCGTTCATGTACGCCGAGCCCGCCGCGTGGGCGCGGCTGATGGAGCGCCTCGCGCTGTCCGCGGCCACCTTCCTGAAGGTCCAGATGGACGCCGGCGCCGCCGCGGTCCAGCTGTTCGACTCGTGGGCCGGTGTGCTGTCGGCCGCCGATTACGAGACGCTGGTGCTGCCGCACTCGCGCGAGGTGTTCGAGGCGATCGGCTCGCGGGACGTGCCGCGCATCCACTTCGGCGTGGGGACGGGCGAGCTCCTGCCGCTGATCGGGAACGCCGGCGCCGACGTGGTCGGGGTGGACTGGCGGGTGCCGCTGGACGAGGCGGCACGCCGGGTCGGGCCCGGCCGGTCGCTGCAGGGCAACCTCGACCCCGCCGTCCTGCTCGCCGACCGCGCGACCGTCGACCGCGAGGTGCGCCGCGTCGTCGAGCAGGGCCGCGCCGCGCGGGGGCACATCTTCAACCTCGGCCACGGCGTGCTGCCCGACACCGATCCCGGCGCGCTCACCCACGTCGCCGACCTGGTGCACGAGCTGACCGCGGGATGACCCGCCGGCTGGTCGTGGTCGGGGCCGGGATCACCGGCCTCGCGGCCGCCTTCGAGTGGCGCCGCCGGCGTCCGGACGACGAGATCGTCGTCCTCGAGGCCGGTGAGCGGATCGGCGGCAAGCTGCACCGCGTCGAGCTGGCCGGGCACTGGTACGACACGGGCCCCGAGGCCGTGCTCGCCCGCGTGCCCGAGGCCGTGAAACTGATCGAGGATCTCGGGCTCGGCGACCGGCTCGTCGCCCCGGCGACCACCCAGGCGTCCGTCGTCCTGCCCGACGGCCGGCACCCCCTGCCGGCGGGCACCGTCCTGGGCGTACCCGCCTCGGCCGACGGGCTCGACGGCTTCCTGTCCCCGGACGGCGTCGCGCGGGTGCGGGCAGAAGGCGAGCTGCCGCCGCTGCGGCTGGACGGTGACGTCGCCGTCGGGACGGTGCTGCGCGAACGGCTCGGCGACGAGGTGGTCGACCGGCTGGTCGAGCCGCTGCTCGGCGGGGTCTACGCGGGGCGGGCGGACGAGCTGTCCCTGGCGGCGACGATGCCGGCCCTCACCGCGCAGCTGCCGGCCGCCGGTTCGGTGCTGGGCGCTGCGGCGGCGTCCCGCGATGCCGGCGTGCGCAGCCGGGGCGACGCCGACGGACCCGTGTTCGCCACTGTGCGGGACGGCATCGGCGCGCTGCCGGAGGCGCTGGTGGCGGCCTCGGGCGCGGAGGTCCGGTTGCGCACGCCGGCGCACGGCCTGCGTCGGACGGCGACCGGCTTCGAGCTCTCGATCGGCCCGGTGGCGGCACCCGAGCTGCTGACCGCGGATGCCGTGATCGTCACCGCGCCGGCACCGAAGGCCGCCCGGCTGCTGGCCCAGGTGGCCCCAGGAGCGGTCGAACCGCTGCAGGGGATCCCGTACGCGTCGATGGCGGTCGTCGCGATGGCGTTCCCGGCGCAGGACGTCGACGCCGGGTCCGGCCTGCTCGTGCCGCCGGTCACCGGGCGACTGGTCAAGGGCGTGACGGTGTCGTCGTCCAAGTGGCCGCATCTGGCCGGCGGAGACGCGGTGCTGGTGCGCTCCTCGGTCGGCCGGTTCCGCGACGAGGCGGAGCTCCAGCGGTCCGACGACGACCTCACCGCGGCGGTCGTCGCTGATGTCGCCGACCTGCTGGACCTCGAGCGGCCCGCGCCGCTGGAGACCCGGCTGGTGCGCTGGGGCGGGGGACTGCCGCAGTACCTTGTCGGCCACCCCGCGCGGGTCGCGGCGATCCGGTCGGCAGTCGCCGACGTGCCGGGCCTGGCGATCGCCGGTGCGGCCTTCGAGGGCGTGGGCGTCCCGGCCTGCATCCGCGACGCGCATCGCGCGGTCGACGCCCTGCTGTGACCCGGCGCCGGACCGTGGCGGAGGACACCGTGACGGCGGGCATCACGGTCATGGCCGCGCTGTTGAGAACGGGGTGACCACGCACCACCCCTTCATCCACCAGCTCGCACCCCGACCCTTCCGCTGCCTGCGCCACCGCCCGTTCATGGCGTCGTGCGACGACTGCCGCAAGGCGCACACCCCGCCGCCCGTGCGCGCGGCGCACGCACCCACCTCCGCCCGCTGAGTCGGCCGGCGGCAGGGGACAATGGCGGCATGAGCGAGCAGGGCACCGATGAACGCAGCCTCGGAAAGCGGGCCAACGAGCTGAACGCCTCCATCCGCTACACGATGTGGTCGGTCTTCAAGCTGGCCAGGCCGCTCGCCGACGACCAGCGGTCCGCGGCGGCCGACCAGGCGGCGGCGCTGCTCGACGAGCTCGCCGGCAAGGACGTCGTCGTCCGCGGGGTCTACGACGTCGCGGGCCTTCGGGCCGACGCCGACGTCATGGTCTGGTGGCACGCGGAGACGCCCGAGGCGCTGCAGGAGGCCTACACCCGCCTGCGCCGCACGACGCTCGGCCGGCACCTGGACCCGGTGTGGTCGCAGATGGCGCTGCACCGCCCCGCCGAGTTCAACAAGAGCCACATTCCGGCGTTCCTCGCCGACGAGGAGCCGCGGCGCTACGTCTGCGTCTACCCGTTCGTGCGCTCCTACGAGTGGTACCTGCTGCCCGACGAGGAGCGCCGGTTCATGCTCGCCGAGCACGGGAAGCTGGCGCGCGGGTACGCCGACGTCCGGGCCAATACCGTCGCCTCGTTCGCGCTCGGCGACTACGAGTGGATGCTCGCCTTCGAGGCCGACGAACTGCACCGCATCGTCGACCTCATGCGCGAGCTGCGGGCCTCGACGGCGCGGCGGCACGTCCGCGAGGAGGTGCCGTTCTACACCGGCGTCCGGAAGTCGATCGCAGAGCTGATCCAGGACCTGGCGTAGGACGGGCCGCGGCGCGGGGGCCGGAGGCCTCCCGGCGGGGAGCCGTGCATCGGCTCTGCGCGCCCGGGGACGGCTCCTGGTCGCGGTGTGACCCGGAGGGTCACGAAGGGGAGAGCCGGACGGACACCGAGTTGATGCAGTAGCGGTCGCCGGTGGGGGTCTGCGGCGCGTCGTCGAACAGGTGCCCGAGGTGGCTGTGGCACGTGCCGCAGAGGACCTCGGTGCGCAGCATCCCGAGGCTGCGGTCCTCGCGGAGGACGACGTTGTCGGCAGCTGACGCCTCGTAGAACGACGGCCATCCGCAGTGCGAGTCGAACTTCGTCTCGGACCGGAACAGCTCGGCGCCGCACGCGCGGCACTCGTAGACACCGACGGTCTTGGTGTCGACGTACTCACCGGTCCAGGGGCGCTCGGTGCCGGCCTGCCGGAGCACCGCGTACTCCTCGGGCGACAGCTGCGCGCGCCATTCCTCGTCTGTCTTGCTGACGGTCGGCTGCTTCTCCGCGGACGTGGTCATGCCTCCACGGTACGGCGGCCGCGCCACCCGGAGGAGAGCTCCGGGCGACGCGGCCGCCGCGTGGGTCGAACCGTCAGATCAGCGGTGCGTGGTGAGGAACCGCAGGATGATCAGCAGCGCGTCCTGGTAGGCCGGCCGCAGCGTGAAGGACGTCAGGGCCTTCTCGCCGTCGACCGCGGTCAGCGCGACCGGGTAGTCGCCCTGGGTCAGCAGGACCGGAACGGTGAACGTGATGCTCACCGCGCCGTTCGCGTCGGCCACCCCGGTGCCGAGCACGGCGCCGTTGCGCGAGGGCAGGGTCGCCTGCACCGTCGTCCCGGCGTCGAACCCGGTGCCGGTGACCGTGACCCGGTCGCCCCGCAGGGGCTTGGGGTCGGAGATCGCCGCCGTGGCGGGGATGTCCGTGGTCAGCCCGAACACGGTCGGGTTGTGGTCGCTCGCCCGGAAGGCGTACGGCGCGTAGAGACCCTCGTACGGCGAGTCGTACTCGTAGGCGAAGCTCTCCACCGCGTTGATGTCCCACACCGCCAGGCCGGTCACCTTGGCCACGATGGACGGCGACGCGAACACGTGGTCGAGGGAGCCGGAGCCACCGTCGAACACGTAGCTGTACTGGCCGTCGGCCAGCACCGGGCCCATGTCCGTGTAACCGGCGCCGGTGACGACGTCGATCGGGTCCTCGTACCGGTAGGCGTTGAAGTCGCCGGTCAGCAGGACGTCCTGGTCGCCGGACGACGTCTTCACCGTCTCGGCGAAGGCGACGAGCGCCTGTGCCTGGGCGACCCGGTCGCCGTTGCAGCTGCCCGCCCCGCCGACCGACGTGTCGTCACTGGCCGCCCCGCAGGAGCTGCCCTTCGACTTCAGGTGGTTGGCGATGATCGAGAACGTCTCGTCCCCGGCGCGGAAGGTCTGGCCGATGGGGGAGCGGGCGTTGTCGAACTCCGGGCCGTTGTAGGCCAGCGGCGCACCCACGGGGGTCGCCTTGTCCGTGCGGTAGATGACCGCGTTGGTGATGACGTCGGTGTCCTCGTGGGCCTGGACGTAGTTCCAGTCGTGCCCGTCGGCCTGCTCGATGGCCGCGAGCAGGGTCTCCACCGCGCGGTACGGGGTCTCCGGCGTGAGCACCGCGGAGTTCTCGATCTCGTGCAGCGTGATGATGTCGGCGTTCAGCGCGGTGATCGCGGTGACGATCTTCGCCTGCTGCTCGGCCAGCTCCTCGGCGTCCGTGGCGCCGCGGGCGTTGTCGCCGAACTCGGAGGGGAAGTCGACGAAGTAGTTCAGCACGTTGAAGTCGCCGATCCGCAGGTCGCCACCGACCGGGCCCGGTGCGGCCGGACGGGGGTTGGTCGCGGCGAACTCGTTGCCCTCCGCCGTGCCGTCCGCCGGCTGCAGGCGCCAGAGACCGAAGCCGTAGCTCAGCACCTGCGGCTGCAGCTGCGCGGTGTCACCGACGCGGACCGGGTCCGCCACCGTCAGGTACGGCGGTGCCTGAGCCGGGGCGGTGCTGTAGTTCGTCGTGCGGCCGTCGTCGAGGACGATGGAGCGCGCGGCGTTCTGAGCGGCCACTGCCGCCGAGGGGCCACCGGTGTCGGCGGCCTCGGTCGGGCTGATCAGCCGACCGCCCTGGGCGAGCAGGATCTCGCCGAAGCGGTTGAGGTTGAAGACCTCGGTGACGGTGAGGTCGGACGC
Organism: Blastococcus sp. CT_GayMR16; assembly: GCF_004570875.1. Taxonomy (GTDB): domain Bacteria; phylum Actinomycetota; class Actinomycetes; order Mycobacteriales; family Geodermatophilaceae; genus Blastococcus_B. The sequence continues at coordinate 68,083 of NZ_SPQK01000007.1, forward strand.
CGGGGCGACGAGCATGCCCTCCAGCGCCTCCCGCTGCTCGGTGGTCGACGGCAGCGGCAGGACCGCGGCGGCGGGGAGCGGGCCCCCACTGCTCGTGACGGTGGCCGTGGCGCTGACGAGCTCGGTGAGCCCCTCGAACTCCGCGACGGTGGCTGCGACGGTGACCTGGTCACCCAGGGACACCGGGGTGGAGGAGAACACGAAGACGGCGTCGGACGTGGCGTCGTCGCCGTCACCGCCGTCCTGGACGTGGAAGCCGCGGTAGCCGCCGTCCTGGAGGTCGCCGACGACGGTGCCGCTGACGGTGACCGTCTCGCCGACGCAGGGGCTGGCCGAGCCGGAGCCCTGGATCGTGCCGATCGCGATCGGGCCGGTCGGGCAGGTGCGCGGGGCGGCCGGGTCATCGGTGACGTCGACGTTCTCCGGGGTGGGCGCACCAGCGACGAAGTCGGCGTTGTTGTTGTCGGTGTCCGCACCGGCGGCGTTGCGGGACACAGAGTTGGTGTTGGACGGCGCGGGTGCACGTCCGGTGCCCTCGAAGCTGTTGGCCGTGGTGCCGAACCCGACGAAGTCCACGACGCCGGCACCGCCCGCGCAGGCTGCTCCGCAGACGGTGTTCAACATGGTGGCGTTGTTCACGAGCGCGACCTTGCCGGCCGTGCCGGACATGTTGATGGTGCCTGTGGTGCGCGGGGCGGGCAGATCGGCGGTGCCGGCCGCTCCGGCCGCTTCCGCGACCAGGTAGCGGCCGCCCGGTGCGATGGTCCCGTTGAGACCGGTCACCTGCCAGGTGCTGCCGGTCGCCGGGGCGTACTGCACCGACCAGCCGGTGACGCTGACGGGCGCGGCGCTGATGTTCTTCAGCTCGATGAAGTCGTTCTTGTAGGTGGCGCCGGAGTTGCCACCGCCGCCGTAGACCTCGTTGATCACGATGGTCGTCGATGGCGCGGCGGACGCGGCGGGTGCCAGGACCAGGCCGCCGGCGACGAGCGCCCCGACGGTCAGGCCGAGCACGGCGGCGCGGGGGGTTCTGGGTGTGGACACGAATCTCCTCGGCCGCTTCGTGGGCGGCCCGGTGGAGGGCAAGGGGACGAGAGGATCGTTACATCGCTGTCCGCGATTGGGAATGAACAGTCCGTTACGAAATTTGGTTCGCTAAGTAACGGCAACCCATCCGACACGGACGTCCCGAACGCCCCTCAGCGGTGGCGGTTGGCTGCCCCGTGAGGTAGCAGCCTCAGCGGCCCAGGCCCGCTTCCCGCGCCCGCACGATCGCCTGGGCGCGGTCGGTCACCTGCAGCTTGGCCAGCACGTTGGAGACGTTGTTCCGGACCGTCTTGGGCGACAGGTAGAGCGTGGCCGCGATGTGCGCGTTCGTCCGCCCCGCGGCGACGAGGTCGAGCACCTCGCGCTCGCGCGCCGTCAGCTGCGGGAAGGCGGTCGCCGGACCGGACGGCCCCGCCGCGAAGAACTCGGTGATCCGGCGGGCCAGCGCCGCCCCGAAGACGGCGCCGCCGTTGGCCACGGTGGTGATGGCCCGGACGACCTCCTCCTGGTCGGCTCCCTTGAGCAGGTAGCCGCGGGCACCCGCGCGCACGGCGTCGAAGACGGTCCCGTCGTCCTCGCTCATGGTCAGGACGACGACGCCCACCGACGGTGACTCCGATGTGATCCGGCGGGTCGCCTCGATCCCGTCGAGCTCCGGCATCTGCACGTCCATGACGACGACGTCGGGCTGCTCCTCCAGGGCGAGTGCCACCGCGGCCGCGCCGTCCGCCGCTGTTCCGACGACGGTGAGCCCGGGCACCGAGCACAGCAGCATGGCGAGGCCGTCGCGGTAGACCGGGTGGTCGTCGGCGACGACGACCCGCAGCGGCCCGTCCTCGATGGGGTCAGCCACCTGTGCCTCCTCCGTCGGCGGGCAGCACCGCCCGCACCACCGTGCCGCCGTCCGGAGGGCACTGCACGGAGCAACTGCCCCCGAGCTCCGCCGCCCGCTCGCGCAGTGACAGCAGACCCACGCCGCGGGGCGCCGCGGGCGCGATGCCGACGCCGTCGTCGGTGACGGTCAGGACGAGTGCCCGGTCACCGTCCCGCTGCAGCTCCACCCGGCAGGTGGAGGCGTGCGCGTGCCGGGCGACGTTGGCGAGCGCCTCGGAGGCGATCCGGTAGGCGGCGACCTCCACCGCGGCGGGCAGCGCCTCGACGTCCCGATCGGCGGTGACGGTCACCGTCGTGTGGGGGGTGAGGAGCCGCTCGGCCTGCTGGCGGACGGCGCCGGCCAGGCCGAGGTCGTCCAGTGCCGGTGGGCGCAGGTCGTTCACCAGCCGCCGGACGTCGGCGAGGGCCGCGGCGACGTCGGTGCGCGCCTGGCGCAGCACGCGGTCGGCCTCCTCCGCGTTCCCCGCGGCCGTCAGGTTCCGGGCGGTGTCGATCCGGAGGACGACGGCGCCGAGGCTCGGCCCCAGCCCGTCGTGCAGGTCTCGGCGCAGCCGGCGACGCTCCTCCTCGCGGGCGGTCACCAGTTGCTCGCGGCTCTGCTGCAGCTCCGCGGCGAGCGAGCTGGCGTGCGCGGCCGCCGCGGCCTGGCGGACCACGTCGGCCAGCAGCCGCTCGTCCCGGGTGAACAGCGCGGCCCGCACGCCGTCCCGGGGGAGCAGCAGCCGGCCGATCTCCTCCCCGCGGTAGGAGATCGGCAGCGACTGCACCGTGACGGGCCGCTCGCCGTGCTCGACCACCAGCTGGCGGGTGCCGACGCGGTCGACCTCGACCCCGACGTAGGGGGACCGGAAGGCGTCGGCGACGGCGGCGGCGACGGCTCGGAGCTGCTCCTCGGCGCCGCCGGAGCGTTCCAGCCGCCAGGCCAGCCCGGACACGACGTGGTAGGGGTCCTCGCGTTCACCGAGCACCCAGCGCCGGACGAGCCGCCACAGCGGCGTCCGCAGCGGGACGTACACGCCTGCCACCAGCAGGAGGGTCAGCAGGGTCGCATTCTCCTCGCCGAAGCGGTCGCCGAGCAGTGCACCTGCACCCGCAAGGACGGCGAGATCGAGGACGACGACGCCGATCGCCAGGCCGCCGTAGACGAGCGTCCCGCCGAGGAGCCGGTCGATGTCGACCGCCTGCGGCCGCAGGATGCCGAGGGTGACGGCGAGACCGGTCAGACCGACTGCCAGGGCCAGGTCGTAGCTGACCGTGCTCGTGGGGAAGAGCAGTGCACCGAGCATGACCAGCGCGTCCACGACGCCTGCCCACAGCAGCCACCGCATCCGCCGCCGGCCTTCCCCGGAGGCGTGGCGCAGTCGGTGGGCCACGACGGCCAGCGGCACCAGGACGCCGAGCGCCCCCAGCGGGTAGGCCAGCTGCAGCAGCGGCAGCAGCACGCCCTCGGGCAGCGGCAGGCTCGTCGGGTCGAGGTCGAGGGCCCGGTAGACAGCAGGGACGGTCGTGTCCGCCCGGCGGTCCGCGATCTCGGACGGCGTGACGAGAAGCAGCACGGGCAGCGCGGCGGTGCACGCGAGACTGACGACCGACACCGTGCGCCAGCGGCCGGCGGGGAGCCGGCCGTCCGGGTAGAGCAGCAGCAGCAACGGGAGGCCGAGGAGCAGGAACGCACCGAAACGCTGCACGAACCAGAACGCGGCCGAGGCGCCCGCCCATGGCGGATCGCTCTGCAGGGCGTAGGTCAGCCAGGCCGAGACCAGGCCGTCCACCGCCCAGAACAGGCCCGTCCCGGCAACGACCCAGGAGACGGCGTTCCGCGGGGCGCGGCGCAGCAGCAGCGCGCCGGGGACGGCGAGCAGCAGGCCGGGCAACCCGATCTCCCAGCCGGGTCCGGACTCGGCAGCCGCGCGTGCGGCCGCCGGCGTGACCGCGTCGAGGACGGCGGTTGCGGCGAAGGCGGCAAGGGTGGCCGTCATGCCGATCCAGCCCAGGACCGGGATCAGCCGGGCTCGACGGCCGGCGGCCGGAGGAGCGACCAGGGGTGGGATCTCGACGCCCCGCTGCTGGACCTCCACGCGCGGATCATGCCGGGGCGGGCGTCCCGGACAACAGAGGCTGGATGTCCCGACCGGGCCGGGACCGATCCGGGCCCGGTCGACGACGACCGCCCCTGGCAGCCCGGGACGCGGGCGCTGGACGGTGAGCGCCGGCGATGCCACCGGGCATCGCGACGCGCCCCTCCGGAGGATCGATGTCCCTGCATGCCACCCCACTGCCCGCCCGCACCGACGTGCCGTCGGTCGAGGAGACCCCGAGACGACCCGCGACGACGAGGCTCGTCCGCGCCGGCGGACTGGCCATGGCGACCGGTGCGGCCGCCTGGGCCCTCGGCACGCTGGCCTACGACCTCGATCCCGTCACCGAGGACTTCTCCTGGGTCTACAAGCTGAGCTCGCTGCTGTTCCAGGTGGGCCTGGTCGCGCTGGTCGGCGTCCAGCTGCGCACCCGGGCGACCGGAACGGGCCGGCTGGCCCGCGGGTTCCTGCACGCCGAGCACGTGCTGCTGGGCCTGGCGATCGTCTCGTCACTCCAGTGGCTGCTCGCCCCCGCCCTGTCCGAGAACCCGTTCTTCGTGGCCCTGGACCTGTTCTGGCCGCTGTCCATGCTGGGCATGGCGGCCATCGGCATCCGCATTGCGATCGCCGGCCGGTGGCGGGGTGCCGCCCGGGTCTGGCCGGCGATCGCCGAGACGTGGGCGCTGGTCATGTTCCCCGCGATGGCACTGGTCAGCGAGGAGGCGACCACGTTCATCTCGGCCGGGCACCTGCTCGCCGGCTACACGATGCTCGGTCTGATCCTCGCCGTCCGCCCCGAGCTGACCGGCGAACGCGGCTGACAGCGAACACTGGGGGAGACTCGGACCGTGACCTCGCCTGATCCCGTCCCTCAGCACGCGCCGCTCCCCGACGTCTGGTTCACCCGGGACCTGCCGGTGCTGCGGGCCATCGCCCGGCTGGTGGACAGCTCCGACCACGGCAGCTCGCCCTACCTGCTCGGGGCCGTCGTGCCCGCGAGCGGCCTGCCGAAGGCGCAGGTGGTCGCCGCCGCAGAGGCCCTGGCGGCGGCGGGCTACATCGAGCCGTTGACCAACCACGCCGGCGACATCGTGCGGATCACCGCGATCTCGGCCGAGGCGCGGCGGCTGTCCGGCCTCTGGCCGACGCCGCAGGGGGAGTGGGACCGCCTGCTCGAGCAGCTGACGGCCCGTGCCGCGCAGGCGCCCACCGAGGTCGAGCGGCAGCGCTGGCGGGCCTTCTCCGACGCCGCGACCGCCGTCGGCCCGGACGACGGTGCGCTGCTCATGTCGGCGTTGATCGGTGGCTACGTCCCCCGGCGCCGCTGACCGAGCACCGACCGCACGAACGACAGCGCCCCCGCCCGGAGACCGGGCGGGGGCGCTGTGCTGATCGTGAGATCAGAGCGGCGTGACGTTCGCAGCCTGCGGGCCCTTCTGGCCCTGCTCGATGTCGAACGCGATCCGCTGGCCTTCGTCGAGCGAGCGGTACCCGCTGGTCTGGATGGCCGAGTAGTGGACGAAGACGTCCGGTCCGCCACCGTCAGGGGTGGCGAAGCCGAACCCCTTCTCAGCGTTGAACCACTTCACTGTTCCTTCGGGCATTGCTCGCTCCTTGCTGAGGTGGTGCATCGGGGTCCTGCCAGAGCGCAGGGCCTTCCCGACGAGCCAAAGCCTAGCCATAGATGTGCGCTACCGAACAGGTGGACGGCGCGTTGTGACCGGTGATTCGTGGATTCCGTGCCCCTCTCAGGAGCAGTCGGCGCCGGACGGTCTTGCGGAATTCCTGCGGCTTTCTCGGCGGCCCCGTGCGGCCCGGCCCGGAGAGTCCTTCTCAGCCGGGGAGGACCCGGCGCCCGCCGACCAGGAGATGCCCCATGACGAACGCCGTCGCACAGTCCGCCCGCTTCGTCGCGTCCGAGCACTCCACCATCGACCTGGCCCCCATCGCCCTGCGCGACGTCGAGGACCTGCACTTCGCCGACTTCGACCTGGTGCTGGCCGACAAGCTGGCCGACGCCTACGACGCCGCAGACATGGCCATCGCCCTGGCGCGGCTGCTCGGCGAGCCGGCGGGGACCGCGCTGATCGCGCACGACCTCGACGCGCAGGCCGCCCGGCTCGCCCGCTGAACGCCGGCCGGACCCGCTAGATCTGCGGTCCGGGCTCCTCGGGGAACGGAGGCCCGTAGGTACTGGGCGTGTAGAACGTCGCGCCTGCCGCAGGAGCGGGGAGGGCGAGCGGCTCCGAACGCCACGACCGGACGCCGATCGGCTCGTCGTCGTCCCAGGTGACCTCGGCCCAGGAGCCCTCCAGCTCCGCCTCTGCGGCCAGCCGGAGGCGCTCGGTGTTCCAGGCCCGGAGCGCCGGACCCCACTTCTGCCGAGCGACGTCGAACCCGACGAGCAGCGCGATGCAGATGACGATGACGAGCAGGGCGTCGGTCAGGGCAGAGGCGACGTCCAAGGGGGTGATCCGGGGCCAGCCAACGGTCTCGAGGTGATGACCGACGATCTCGAAGGCGACGTACAGCACGCCGTACACCAGGAACGAGACCCTCATGCGGGGTGGATCGACCGTCGGCGGGCTCACCTGGAGCCCGACCTCATCCCTTCGGGGGACCCGTTCGCTAGCGTGCGGCATGCCGTCGGGGTGGCCTGCAGTCGCGTACGACCAGTGGCAGGCCACCTGCGACACGCTGCACGCGCACACCCAGGTGCTGGGCAAGCTGGCGGTCGCGCTCGCCCCACCCGAGCTGCAGCTGCTGCACGCGGCGCTCCGGCTGACGGCGCGCGGCTGGGAGACGCTGCTGCTGCCCGCTCCCGACGGGTCGGGTGCCCTGGTGGTCGCGCTGGATCTCCGTGCCCACGAGGCGGTCGTGGAGCACACCGACGGTCGCTCCGCACGCATCCCGCTCGCGCCGCACCGAGCGGTCGGGGAGGTGACCCGGGACGTCCTCGCGGCCGTCGGAAGCCTGGTCGGCCCGGTGACGATCAACCCGACACCGCAGGAGGTGCCGTGGAGCGTCCCGCTGGACGAGGACGACGAGCACGTCTCCTACGACGAGCAGCAGGTCGCCGACTACTTCGCCGCGGCGACGCAGGCGGCGCTCGTTCTCGCGGCGTTCCGCGCCCCCTACCGCGGCCGGTCGACCCCGGTCCTCGCCTGGTGGGGGGCCTTCGACCTGGCTGTGGACCTCTTCTCCGGTCTCCCGGCCGAACCCCCGTCCGCCGGCTTCATCCAGCGCAACTCCGGGGACGCCCAGACCGCCGCCGTCGGCTGGTGGCCCGGTGACGCCCGCCATCCGACCGCCGCGTTCTACGCCTACGCCCACCCCGCCACCGCGGACTTCCCCCGGGCCGATGTGGCCCCGGCACGGTGGGACGATGCCCTGGGCGAGTACCTCCTCGAATGGGACGACGTGCGCGCCGCCCCGGATCCGCGGGCGGTCGCCCTGGAGTTCGCCCGCTCGGTCTTCCGGCACGCCTGCGCGGTGTGCGAATGGGACCAGGCGCTGGCCGACAGCGCCGACGGCCGGCCGCCGCCGGTCAGCTGACCGGGGACCGTGCTCGATGCACTCCCTGGAGAGGTACTCGTGTGGGCTCATGGTCACCCCCAGGCGGACGGTCGCTCCGTGGCCGGCTGGGCATGGTTCAGATGGACGAGGACGGCGAGAACCCGGCGGTTGGCGTCCGGTCCCGGCTCCAGATCCAACTTGGCGAAGACGACGGCGATCACGCCCTCGATCGTCTTGACCGCCACATCCAGGCGGTCAGCGATGGCACGGTTGGACCGCCCCTCCGCCACGAGGGCCAGAACCCTGCGCTCCCGGCTCGTCAGGCGGACGAGGCGGTCGTGTCGCCGCCGAGCCCGGACGAGTTCCTCCACCACGGCCGGATCGATGGCAGTTCCGCCGGCGCCCACGCGCTGGGCGGCCTCGACCAGATCGCCGCCCTCCGCGACGCGGTCCTTCAGCAGGTACCCCATGCCCCCGACGCCGGAGCCGAGCAACTGCAACGCGTAGTCGGGCTCCAGGTACTGCGACAACACCAGGACGCGGACGGAGCCGCGGTACCGGTCCCGGATCTGCACGGCCGCGTGCAACCCAGCCGTGTCCCGCGGCGGCATCCGGATGTCGACGACGCACAGCTCGGGTCGGTGGTCGGCTACCGCAGTCAGCAGTTCGTCCGCCGTCCGGGCCTCGGCGACGATGTCCATCCCGGCGCTGGCCAGGATGCGGACGACACCTGCCCGGATGACCGCGGAGTCATCGGCCACGATCACTCGCACGGGATCTCCGCGCGGAGTCGCGTTCCACCGCCCGGAGGACTGGCCACCTCGAGCCGGCCCGAGAGGGCGTCCAGTCGGTCGGCGAGCCCCTCGAGGCCCGATCCTCGCGCGAAGTCGGCGCCGCCACCGCCGTCGTCACTGACCTCGACCCTGAGGTGGCCGTCGTCTCGCGAGATCGAGACGGTTGCCCCGCTGGCATGGGCGTGCCTCGTCACGTTGGTGAGCGCCTCCGCGACGATGTAGTAGGCGGCCGCCTCGACTCCAGGGTCCAGCCGGCCGCATCGCACGTCGAGGTCGACCGGAACGGCCGCCCGTCGCGCCAGGCCGGCCACCGCGGGGCGCAGCCCCTCCTCGGTCAGGACCGTCGGGTGGATTCCGCGTGCCAGCTCCCGCAGCTCGACTACCGCGGTCCTGAGCTCCTCGGCTGCCTCGTCGAGGACGTCGACGAACCGGGCACGAGGATCGGTGGCCATTGCCTGGTCCCTCGCCTGCCGGAGACACAGGGCTACTCCGATGAGCCGCTGCTGCGCCCCGTCGTGCAGGTCCCTCTCGATGCGCCGGCGTTCCCGGTCCCCGGCCTCGACCAGCCGGGCCCGCGAGGCCCGCACCTCCTCGAGGCGGGCACGATCGAGAGCGGTCAGGCGCTCGTTCTCGACGGCCAGGCGGAGTACGGCGGTAGCAGCGGCCACCAGTCCCGGGTCCTCCCTCAAGGCGCGGTCGTGCACCACGGCCGCGATGGCGCCGTTCTCGCCGGTCAGCAGCGTCCGGGCCCTCCGGTCGTCCTCGGCGGGGACGTCGGCCGGCTCTCCCGACGCCGTGGTCCAGATCCCGGCGGAGGACCACAGGTACAGGTCCAGGCCCGGATCGTCGAGCGCGACGCGGAGTGCGTTCCGGAGCCGCTGGGGGTCCGTCCCCCGGTCCAGCTCCAAGGCCAGCCGGGCGATCGCGCTGCGCCGGAGGCGGAGTCGCAGCGCTCCGACCAGGAAGCCCAGCGGCACGAGGGCGACGGCGCCGATGATGCTCCAGGCAACGATTTCCAGCCACGGCTCACCGAACGGCAGCAACTCATTGCGACCGAGCACAAGTGCGGCGATCTCCACCGCGTCGTACGCCGCCACGATCGCTGCCACCGTCCCGGCCAGGACGACCGGCCGCAGGATCCGGCGGGCCGCGGGGGCGCTGGAGCGCAGGCGAGACAACGCCCGAGCGACAACGCCCAGCGCGGCGACGGCGATGAGCACACTCGTGAACAGTTGCGCTCGTTCGAAGAGCGCCTGCTGCTCCACGACGGCGAACGGGTTCTCCGACCCCGTGCACGGGCAGCCAACCAGAAGCCGGGACGACGTCCGGATCACGTACCCGGCAGCGAGGGCGCCGAGCACGATCCGGTCCCAGCGCTGAAGGCGGGCGTCGGGGAAGGTCAGGACGAGGAAGGCGAGCAACACGTCGTAGTACCGCTCGAATGCGAAGCCCAGCACCGCCCACGGCATCAGCCCGGCTGGGGCGTAGGCGCCCACGGACCACAGGACGGCGGAAGCCACGAGCAGCGGGCCGGTCCGGACCTCCGGCCGGCGTTCCCAGGCGATCACCCCGGCCGCGACGAACAACAGACCCAGGCTGGTGTCGACCACCAGGAAGCGGACGGGGGCCCCCTGCGACGCGCCGACCGCCGTGGTGACGGCGATGAACGAGATCGCGCTCACGGCTGTCAGCCGGCGCCTCGACGGCCCACTGACGAGCACGACGGCAGCATTGCATGGCGATCCGCCGATGTGGCCAGGGAAAACCCTGGCTCATGACCCGGGCTGGCTCCCTGCTGCTCGTCGTGCCGCTCTCCTAGCGTCCGGCGCGTCCGCACTGCCGCTGGGAGAACGAACAACCATGACTCGCACCGTGGCCTGCAGCCTCGTGATCGCGACCGCACTCGGTCTGGCCACTACGACGGCCACCACCGCCTCCGCCGCTCCGCCGGGAAGGGAACGCGGAAGTTTCGTGGAGACTTTCGACGACGACTTCATCTTCGACCTCTGCGGCATCCGGACGCAGACTACGGAGACCCAGCGCTGGTCCTCGACGGTGCGCGCGGACGGGTCCGAGGTGGTCCGCGTCGTCCGCACCTTCGTGTCCGACGACCCGCGACTGCCGGTCGAGAAGGGGGCCGGGACCACCTTCATCGCGCCGGACGGGACCCGCCGCGTCGTCGGCAAGCCGGTCCAGCTCATCGGGCCGGATGGCGGCGTGCGCCTGCTGGACGCCGGCCGGATCGACTTCGACCCGGCCGGGAACACGTCCGATGTCCGCGGTCCCCATCCCTCGTTGGATGCGGACCTCCGCGACTACTACCGCCCCCAGTGACCAGGCCCTGGCCGAGCGGCCGCTGGAGGACACGTGTGGTCGCGCGTGATGCACGGTGGTGGCTGGCGCCGGTGACGGCGCTGGCGCTGGCGCTGGCGCTGGCCGCCTGTTCGGTGGCGGATGTCGACGACGGGACCGACGCGGAGTCCACGGATCCGGCGCCGTCGACGAGCAGCGCACCGGAGGGCTTCCCGGTCGTGGCGGCGGATGACGTCCAGGAGCAGCGGTGGAGGCTGCCGGGCGGGCCCGACTGGCTGGCGGTCGACGACGAGGGGGTGTGGGTCAAGCGCGACGACGGAACGGTGGACCGCATCGCACCGGACACCGGCGAGATCGCCGTCACGGTGAAGGTCCTCGGAGAACCCTGCCAGGGCCTCGGGGCAGGCCTCGGTGCCGTCTGGGCATGCGCCGGCACCGACGTCGTGCGCATCGACCCGCAGACCGGGGAGGTCATGGCGACCCTGGCGGTCGGCAAGACGTACTCGCAGGGTCATCTCGTGACTGCCTTCGATCAGCTGTGGATCCTCACCGGGGACGGCAGCACCCTGGTCGGCGTGGACCCCCGGACGGGGGAACCGGTCACGACCGTTTCGCTCGGTGCGCGGGGGACGGACGTGGCGGTCGGCGAAGCCGGCCTCTGGGTGGTCAGCCAGGTCGACGGTCAGGTGCTGCGCATCGACCCGGCCGGCACCGTCGCCGTCCGCGCCACCGGACTTCCCCGGCCGACAGCCGTGGCGGTGACGGATCAGGTCTGGGTCGGCTCGGTGGGAGGTACCAGTCGGATCGATCCGGACACCGGTGAGATCCAGGCGTCGACGGATATCGGCGCAGGCCTGGAGGGCGGACTGGCGATCGCGCCGGACGGGGTGTGGGTGCGGAGCGCGGAACGGTTCCTCATCCGGCTGGATCCGGACTCGGCCGCGCCGGTCGCCGGCGTCGCCGCCGACGTGGAGAGCAGTGGTGACATCGTCGTTGCTTTCGGCTCGGTGTGGACAACCGCGTTCGACGATGCAGCGCTGTTCCGGTTGCCGATCGACGCCCCCTAGGTCCTTGTGAGCGGGCCCGGCACCCTCAAGGGGTGCTGTTCTAGCTGGTGGGGCGCTTGGCGCGGCTGGGCTGCACCCGCATCGGCTCGCCCGGCATCTTCGGGTAGTCCGGCGGCCAGGGCGCCTCACCGAGGCCGAGATCCTTCTCCTGGCGGTCGGCCAGCTCGAGCAGCGGCTCGATGCCGAACGCGTGGTCGGCGAGCCCCGCGTGCTTGTCCCCGACCTGCCGGAACCGTTCGGGCATCGTGAGGACGTCGAAGTCGAAGGGCGTCACGTCGGGCAGCTCGTCCCAGTCGACCGGCGCTGAGACAGGGGCGTGCGGCTTGGGCCGGATCGAGTAGGCCGAGGCGATCGTGCGGTCCCGGGCCATCTGGTTGTAGTCGAGAAAGATCTTCTCGCCGCGCTCCTCCTTCCACCACGACATCGTCACCTGGTCGGGCAGCCGTCGTTCCAGCTCGCGGCCGAAGGCGATGACCGAGCGGCGCACCTCCTGGAAGGTCCAGCGCGGCTGGATCGGCACGTAGATGTGCACCCCCCGACCGCCGGAGGTCTTCGGCCAGCCCTGCATGCCGAACTCCGCGAGCAGCTCCCGCACGTGCGGGGCGACCCAGACGGCGTGCGAGAAGTCCGTGCCCGGCTGCGGGTCGAGGTCGATGCGGATCTGGTCCGGCGACTCCACGTCGCCCTTCGACACCGGCCACGGGTGGAACGTCAGCGTGCCCAGGTTGGCGCACCACGCGACGACCGCCACGGAGTCGGGCGCGATCTCGTCCGCCGTCCGCCCGCTCGGGAAGGTGATGTGCGCGGTCGGCACCCACTCGGGGGCGTTCTTCGGCACCCGCTTCTGGTAGAACGCGTCGCCGGTGTTGTCCACCCGCGTCGAGATCCGCGCGCCCTCGAAGACCCCGCCGGGCCAGCGTTCGAGCGTCGTCGGCCGGTCCCGGAGCGCGAACAGGATGCCCTCGCCGACCGAGACGAAGTACTCGACGATGTCGATCTTCGAAATCCCGCGGTCGCCGAAGTACGGCTTCTCCGGGTTGGAGACGCGCACCTCGTGGCCGTCGACGTCCAGGACGACGGCGTCCTTGCTGCTGGCCATCAGATGATCTCCGTTACCGCGGGTGGGCGCCGAGTGTCACGCAGGACAGGTCAGGCCGTCCACCGGCACGGTCAGGTCGATCAGGTAGGAGTTCACCGCGGCCTTGATGCAGTCGGTCTTGGGGTAGGCGGTGTGCCCCTGCCCCTGCCAGACCAGCAGGACGCCGCTGTCGAGGTCCTCGGCCATGTCCTCGGCACCCGGCAGTGGCGTCACCGGGTCACCGGAGTTGCCGACGACGAGGATCGGCGCGCTGCCCTCGGCGTCCCGCTCGGGCAGGGGAGTGCGGTCGGCCTGCCACACCGAGCAGGTGTACAGGCCCACCGCCGACCCGGCGCCGAACAGCGGGTACTTCGCACCCCACTCCGCGGCCAGGTCGCGGACCTCGGCCTCCTCGTACTGCTCGTCGGTGTCGGCGCAGTTGATGGCGAGGTTCGCGTCGAACAGGTTGGAGTAGGTCCCGTCCTCGAGGCGGCCCGCGTAGCTGTCCGCCAGGGAGAAGAGGCCGGCTGAGTCGCCCTTCTGACCGGCGGCGAGTGCCTGCGCCAGCTGGGGCCAGGACGCGGTGTCGTACAGGGCGGCCTGCACCGCGGTCATCACGACGCCGGGCGTCGCCTCGCGGACCTTGCCGTCGGTGTCGGGTTCGCTGCTGGGGATGGGGGTCGCGTCGGCCTGCGCCAGCAGGTCGGTCACGAACTGTCGCGGGTTCTGCCCGATGGGGCAGCCCGCGATCAGGCCCACGCAGTTGGCGCCGAACGAGTCGAAGCCCGCCTCGAAGGACTGGGCGCTCGTCTCCGCGTCGGTCTTCGCGTCGGTGTCGGGGCCGACGGCGGCGTCCAGCACCAGGGCCCGCGTCTTGTCCGGGAACAGCTCGGCGTAGGTCGAGCCGAGCGTGGTGCCGTAGGAGTAGCCCAGGTAGGTCAGCTTCTCGTCGCCGAGGGACTGCCGGAGCTGCTCCATGTCCCGTGCGGTGTCGACGGTGTTGAACGTGCCGAGGGCGTCGCCGTACTCGTCGGCGCAGCCGTCGGCGACCTCCTTCGTCAGCGCGAACGCGTCGTCGAGCTGCTCGTCGGTCGTCGGTCGCGGCTCGGAGGCGACGAGCTGCTCCTTCATGTCGTCGGAGATGCACTCGACCGGCGTGGACAGGCCGACCCCGCGCGGGTCGAAGCCCACGATGTCGAACCGACTGAGCACCTCCGGCGGCATCGTCAGCGCGAGGCCGATCGCGGCGTCGGCACCGGAGGCCCCGGGGCCGCCGGGGTTGACCACCAGCGATCCGATCCGGTTCGTCTGGCCGGCCATGACGACGCGGACCAGGAACAGCGGGAGGGTGGCGCCCTGCGGCTCGTCGTAGCTGATCGGCACCTCGGTGCGCCCGCACTCGAACGCGAGGTCCCGGTCACTGCCGGGTTGGTCGGCGATGAGCGGCTGGATCTGCTCGTCGCAGTCGGTCCACTCGATCGGCGTGACTTCGGGCTCGGCCGTCGTGGTCGCCGTCGGCGTCGGGTCGTCGGCGACGGTGTCGGAGAACGACGTGCAGCCGGACAGGGCCAGGGTCGCGGCGAGGCCCACGGCGAGCAGGCTCGAGGGGACGGCCGCCAGGCCTCGGTGCAAACGCATGATCACGAGCGTAGGAGGCGGGGGTCGGCGGCGCAGACGATCACTCCCGATCGAAGGCGCTCAGCCCGCTGTTTGACCCGTGAGGACCTCGGCCAGGTCGTAGCGCACGGGGACGTCCAGCTGGTCGTACGTGCAGCTCAGCGCGTCCCGGTCGGGCCGCCACCGGAGGAACTGCCCGGTGTGACGAAGTCGGCGTCCCTCGAGCTGGTCGTACTTGATCTCCACGACCAGTTCGGGCCGCAGCGGCACCCAGGAGAGGTCCTTCTTCGCGTTCCACCGGCTGACCGCGCCCGGCATCCGGTGCTCGCTGCCGTCCTCACTCACCTGCGCGTTGGCCCAGTCCTGCCAGGGGTGCCCGTCGAGCGCGTTCGCCCGGTAGGGCGCCAGTTCCTCCACGAGCTCCGCGCGCCGGGCCATCGGGAACGATGCGGCGACGCCGATGTGCTGCAGGTCGCCGGCGTCGTTGTAGAGGCCGAGCAGCAGCGAGCCGACGATCGGGCCGCTCTTGTGCCAGCGGAAGCCGGCGACCACGCAGTCGGCCGTGCGCACGTGCTTGATCTTGGTCATCAGCCGCTGGTCGGGCCCGTAGGGCAGGTCGGCGGTCTTGGCGACGACGCCGTCGAGCCCGGCGCCCTCGAACGTGTCGAACCAGCGCTGCGCGGTGTCGGCGTCCTGGGTGATCGCCGTGACGTAGACGGGCGCCCGGACGCCGGACAGCGCCGACTCCATCCGCGCCCGGCGCTCGCCGAACGGCGTCTCGAGCAGGGACTCCTCGCCCAGGGCCAGCAGGTCGAAGGCGACGAAGGACGCCGGGGTCTGCCCGGCCAGCAGGGTGACCCGCGACTCGGCGGGGTGGATGCGCTGCAGCAGGTCCTCGAAGTGCAGCCGGTCGCCCCGGGGGACGACGATCTCGCCGTCCACGACGCACTTCTCCGGCAGGTTGGCCTTCACCGCCGCCACGACCTCCGGGAAGTAGCGCGTCAGCGGGCGCTCGTTGCGGCTGCCCAGCTCGACCTCGTCGCCGTCGCGGAAGACCACGCAGCGGAAGCCGTCCCACTTGGGCTCGTAGTAGATGCCGTCGCCGACGGGCAGCTTCGTCGCCGCCTTCGCGAGCATCGGCTTCACCGGCGGGAGCACGGGGAGATCCATGCCCGTCAGTCAAGCAGCCCCCCGGGGGATCGATCATGATCGGTCGCATGGCCACGATCCACCGGACGACGATGGTGCCGACCAAACTCGAGCTGCTCGCCGGCTGGCTGCCGGAGCAACCCTGGTACGGGTCGACCGGGGCGCTGCCCGCGCTGAGCCGCGCCGGCGGGTTCCGGCTCGACGACCCCGCGGGCGAGGTCGGCATCGAGTTCGCCTTCGTCACCGACGGGCAGGGGACGACGTACTCCGTCCCGATGGCCTACCGGGGAGCACCGCTGCCCGGTGCGGAGCACGGCCTGATCGGCACCTCCGAGCACGGGGTCCTCGGCACGCGGTGGGTCTATGACGCGGCGCACGATCCGGTCGCCATCGCCCAGCTGCTCGACTTCATCTGCGGACGGGCGGACGCGCAGCAGCAGAGCGAGAGCGACACTCCCGACCCGTCCGTCGGCCGGCACTGGCCGTCCGCCGGACGACTCGCCGCCGCCACGCCGCTGCGGGTCCGGAACTCCGAGCCGGGGCGGACCACCGTCGCGGTCGAGCTGACCGATGGCTCGACGGCGCGGACCCTGTCCGGGTCGCTGCATCTCGTCCGCGGCCTGGAGCGGGTGACGGGCGACGATCTCGACCTCGGCCGCGTGGAGGCCGACTGGACCCGGCTCGACGGCACGACCGCCCGCGGTCCGATCGCCGTCGTCCGATAGCCGCACCGGGGGATCTCGACGGGGACGGCCGATGGTCATAGCGTCGCCGCGCGGGGGGTTCCCCAGGAGGCGCGACCATGCCCATGTACCTGACCAGGTTCAGCTACACGCCGGAGACCTGGGCGATGATGATCGCCCAGCCGGAGGACCGCCGGAAGGCGGCGAGTGCCTACATCGAGTCGGTCGGCGGGAAGCTGCACGGCTTCTGGTACGCCTTCGGCGAGTACGACGGGATCAATGTCTTCGAAGCCCCCGACAACGTCTCGATGGCCGCCGTGGCGCTGGCCATCGGCGGCGGCGGGGCGCTCAGCTCGATCGAGACGACCGTGCTGCTGACCGTCGAGGAGACGATCGACGCGCTGGGACGAGCCCAGGGCGTCGGTTACCGGGCTCCGGCGACATCGAGCGCGTAGCGGGCGAACAGCATCCCGTCCTCCTCCAGCACCTGCCGGAGGGCGAGGCGGACGGCGCCGGGCAGATCCTGCAGCAGCCGGTTCCCGCCGCCGACGAGAGCCGGCGCGATGGACAGGTCGAGCTCGTCGACCGCCCGGGCGGTCACCGCATCGCGGAACAGGCCCGGACCGCCCTCGCAGAGCACCTGCTCGTGGCCCAGTGCCGCCAGCCGGTCGAGGGCCAGGGGCAGGTCGACCTCGTCGTCCCCGCACACCAGCACCGTCACCCCGGCGGCGGCCAGGGCCTCCCGGCGGTCGGCGTCGGCGGCTGCGCAGGTGACCAGGATCGTGGGGGAGACGGCGCCGGTGACCAGCCCGCTCGCGGGATCCAGCGACGCCCGCCGGGAGACGACCGCGATCGACGCCGTCGCCGGCCGGCCGATCGACGTCCGCAGCCGGCCGACCGGGGAGTCCTCGGTGAGGGGCCGGTATCCCTCGGCGCTCGCCGTCCCGTGCCCGACGAGGACGACGTCGGCCAGCGCCCGCAGGATCCGGAAGATCCGCCGGTCGCCCGGGGAGCCGAGTCCCTCGCTGCGGCCGTCGACGGTCACCGCGCCGTCCAGGGAGGCGACGAAGTTGACCCGCAGGTGCCGCCCGGCCGGCACCCGGTAGGCCTCGATCAGGCCGGCGTCGTCCAGCTCGGCCGGATCGGGGAGGAGGCGGCGCACGTCAGCGGGTGGTGAGCACGGCCGCGCTCTCGGCGGGCAGCGTCACGGTCGTTCCGTCGAGGACGGGGAGCTCGCCGGTCGCGAACAGGACGTCGTCCGCGGGTGAGTCCAGGTCGATCTCCCGCGGCTCGTCGGCGAGGTTCACCACCACGCGCAGCGAGCCCCGGTGCACGACCATCCAGCGGTCGCCGTCGTCCCAGGTGACCTGCACGCCCGACAGGTCGGGGTCGAGCAGGTCGGGGTGCGCGTGGCGCAGCGCGATGAGGGAGCGGTGCACGGCGAGCAGCCGCTCGTGCGGCTCCTGCGACAGCTCCGACCAGTCGAGCTTGGACCGGGTGAACGTCTCCGGGTCCTGCGGATCGGGAACGACGTCGGCGTCCCAGCCGTGCTCGGCGAACTCACCGATCCGCCCCTCGGCGGTGGCCTTGCCGAGCTCGGGCTCGGGATGGCTGGTGAAGAACTGCCAGGGGGTGCTCGCGCCCCAGTCCTCGCCCATGAAGAGCATCGGCGTGAACGGGCTGGTCAGCACGAGCGTCGCGCCGACGGCCAGCAGCCCGGGGGAGAGGGTGGCGGAGATGCGGTCGCCCACCGCCCGGTTGCCGATCTGGTCGTGGTCCTGCAGGTAGCCGAGGAACTTCCAGCCCGGCAGGGTCGCGGTGTCGACCGGGCGCCCGTGGTGGCGCCGACGGAAGCTCGACCAGGTGCCGTCGTGGAAGAAGGCGCCGTTCAGCACCTTGGCCAGCCCGGCGAGGTCGCCCGCCGCGAAGTCGGCGTAGTAGCCCTGGCCCTCGCCCGTCAGCACCGCGTGCAGCGAGTGGTGGAAGTCGTCGCTCCACTGCGCCGTCAGGCCCATGCCCCCGGCCACCCGGGGCGTGACCATGCGTGGGTCGTTGAGGTCGCTCTCGGCGATCAGCGTGAGGGGCCGGCCGACGGCGACCGACAGCTTGTCGACCTCCTGGGCCATCTCCTCGAGCACGTGGGTGGCGCGCTCGTCGACCAGCGCGTGGACGGCGTCCAGGCGCAACCCGTCGACGTGCATGTCGCGCAGCCACATCAGCGCGTTGTCGATGACGTAGCGGCGCACCTCGTCGGAGTCGGGACCCGACAGGTTGATCGAGTTGCCCCAGGTGTTGGCGCCGCCCTCGGCGAAGATCGGGAAGAACTCGGGCAGGTAGTTGCCCGACGGCCCGAGGTGGTTGTAGACGACGTCCTGGATCACGCCGAGGCCCTGCTGGTGGCAGGCGTCGACGAACCGCTGGTAGGCGGCCGGGCCGCCGTAGGTCTCCTGGACGGCGTACCAGAGCACGCCGTCGTAGCCCCAGTTGTGCGGTCCGTTGAAGGCGTTGACCGGCAGCAGCTCGACGAAGTCGACGCCGAGGCGCACGAGGTGGCCGAGCCGGCCGATGGCGGCGTCCAGGGTGCCCTCGGGGGTGAACGTGCCGACGTGCAGCTCGTAGACGACGCCGCCGGCCAGCGGTCGCCCGGTCCAGGCGCCGTCGCCCCACTCGTGGGCGTCGGGGTCGAAGCGGCGGGACAGCCCGTGCACGCCCTCGGGCTGCCGCCGGCTCCTCGGGTCGGGTCGAAGTCTTTCCCCGCCCGCCCCATCGCCGTCGTCCAGGAGGAAGCCGTAGTCGGCCTCGGGTGACGCGTCCAGCTCGGCCCGCCACCAGCCGCCGTCCTCACGGGTCATGTCGTGGACGTCGCCGTCGACCTGGATCCGC
Organism: Blastococcus sp. CT_GayMR16; assembly: GCF_004570875.1. Taxonomy (GTDB): domain Bacteria; phylum Actinomycetota; class Actinomycetes; order Mycobacteriales; family Geodermatophilaceae; genus Blastococcus_B. The sequence continues at coordinate 87,202 of NZ_SPQK01000007.1, forward strand.
ACCCGTTCGGGCAGGGGCGCCCAGACGGTGAACTCGGCGGGAGCGGACATGCAGGGGCCTCCAGGGAACAGCGTGGGGTGGGACGGTGCGTCGATCATGCCCGCCCGCGCAGCGGTCAACCCCTGGTCGTAGCGGCGCGTCGGTCCCCGGGGGGACGACAGCGCCCATTCGGAACAACTACGGTCCCGCGATACCGGTACCGCTTGGTACCCGGGCGCACAGGGAGCGTGCATGTCCGTGATCCGCACCATCGTGTTTCCTGCACTGCGCCTGCTGGTCTGGGCGGTGATCGCCGTCGCCCTCGTCGTGCTGGCGTTCCGCGGCGGGAACTCCGTCGACACCGCGACCGGGCCCGGCGCCCCGACGCTCGAACTGACCTCGCCGGCGGTCCCGGTCGCCCGGGGCACGGTGGCCAACACCGTCTCGGTCACCGGCACCGTCGTGGCCGACGCGGCGGTACCGCTCAAGGCGACCGCGGCCGGGACGGTCCGGAGGTTGCTGGTCGCGGCCGGCTCACCCGTCACGGCCGGACAGGCCCTCCTCGAGATCCGCTACGAGGAGGAGCTCGACCCGATCGCCGGCACCGACGCCGAGGGGAACCCCACGTCGACGCCGCGCCCGCCGCGGGTGCGCACCGCGACGGTGCCGGCGCCGGCCGCGGGGACGCTGAGCTCCCTCGACGTGCTCGTCGACCAGGTCGTCGCCGTGGGCGACAAGGTCGGCGCGATCTCACCCGGCACCCTCTCGCTGTCGGCGACCCTGACCCAGGCCGACCAGTTCCGGCTGCTCGCCCCGCCCGGCACGGCCGAGGTCGAGGTCCAGGGCGGCCCGGCGCCGTTCACCTGCACCGGACTCGTGCTCGGTGCGGCTGCGGCGGACTCCGGCAGCACGCCGGACGACGTCGCCGTCCCGCAGGCGCCCAACGGGGGAGCCGGGACGACGGCTCGCTGCCAGGTGCCGGCGGGGGTGACCGTCTTCTCGGGCATGGCCGCGACGATGCGGATCGAGGCCGGGCTGGCGGAGAACGTGCTCGTCGTGCCCGTCACCGCCGTCCAGGGCTCGGTGCAGAAGGGCAACGTGTGGGTGCTCGGCGCCGACGGGGCGCAGGAGGAACGGGCGGTCACCCTCGGCCTGACCGACGGCGAGCTGGTGGAGATCCGCGAAGGGCTCAGCGAGGGCGACCAGGTGATGCAGTTCGTCCCGGTGCCCGACGACACCGTGGAGGACCCGATGATGGGCGGGCCGTACGGATGAGCGAGCGCGCGAGCTCATCCAGAGACACAGCAGCCGGGCGGACGTGGCCGACGAGCGTCAGCGAGGCGGCGGCGTGAGTCTGATCGAGCTGAGCGGGATCAGCCGCGAGGTGCGGCTGCCCGACGAGTCCGTCCTGCCCATCCTCACCGGCGTCGACCTGTCCGTCGCACCCGGCGAGCACGTCTCGATCGTCGGCCGTTCGGGATCGGGCAAGTCGACCCTGCTGAATCTCCTCGGGCTGCTGGACACCCCCACGTCCGGCACGTACCTGCTCGACGGCGAGCCCACCGACGCGCTGCGCGCCCGCCGCCGGTCACGAATGCGCGGTGAGGTGTTCGGGTTCGTCTTCCAGCAGTTCAACCTGCTGCCTCGGCGCACCGCCGCGGAGAACGTGGCCGCGCCGCTCCTGTACGCCCGGGGCCGCGACTACCTGACCCGCCGCCGCGCGGCGCGCGAGATGCTCGACCGGGTGGGCCTCGGTTCCCGCGCCGATCAGGTGCCGGAGCGGCTCTCCGGCGGCGAGCAGCAGCGCGTGGCGATCGCCCGGGCGCTGGTCCGGAGGCCGCGCGTCGTCCTCGCCGACGAGCCGACCGGTGCCCTCGACGTCGAGACCGGCGCGCAGGTGATGGCGCTGCTGGCCCAGGCGACCGCGGAGAACGGGGCCGCTCTGGTCACGATCACCCACGACCTGTCCGTCGCCGCGTTGGCCTCCCGGCAGTACCGGCTGTCCGGTGGACGGTTGTCGCCGCTGGTCGAGGCAGGTGCCCTCGGCGCAGCCACCTCCGACCGGAGCAACACGTGACCGAGCTTGCGAGGGCACGCATGGACACAGCGCGGCTGCCCGGCACGTGGTCGACGAGCGCCGGCGAGGCGACCTCGTGACGGGGCTGCTGGGCACCCTCGCCGAGGCGTGGGACGAGGTGCGGGTGCACAAGAGCCGCGTCGTGCTGTCGCTGGTCGGCGTCTTCCTCGCGGTGTTCGCGATGACGACCGTCTCGGCGCTGGGGCAGCTTGTCGCCCAGGTCCAGCAGGAACAGGGGGAGCGGCAGGGTGGCCGACCGGCGACCATCGCGGTCACCGCCTACGACCCGATGACCGGCCTGCCCCCGGACGCGGCGGTGTGGGACGACGCCGTCGCCGACCTGGTCGAGCGGTACGGGATCGCGTCGGCCGCGAACATCGGCTACGAGCAGGGACTCTTCCGCATGCCGGGCGGCACCCAGCCGATCCAGGTCCAGCGGGTGTCGCCGTCCTACGGGACCTTGCACCGGATCGAGCCGATCGAAGGTCGCTGGCTCACCGACGGCGACCGGGAGAGCTTCTCCCCGGCGCTGGTCGTCAACGAGGCGTTCCTCAGCGCGCTCGGTGTCCCCGACCTGTCGGCCCGACCGACCGTGGTGATCGGCGGGCCGGCACCGGTGCGGGCCACCATCGTCGGGGTCGTGCGCGCCGGCTACGGCGAGGAGCTGGTCGCCTATCGGGTCGACCGGTCGACCGGCCCCTGGGACACGACCACGGCCGATCCGATGATGTTCGGCCCGACCTCGCTCGAGCTGTGGGTGCCTGACGAACAGGCCGACCAGGTCATGGAGACGGTGCGTCACGACCTGGGGCTGGCGCTCGAGGGCGTGCAGGTCGACACCTACCGGCAGGACGCCCAGGGGATGGAGGAGGCGCTCGCGGTGCTGCGGCTCGCCGTCCGCGGGGTCGGCGGGCTCGTCCTGCTGCTCGGGGGGCTCGGCGTGCTGAACATCGGGCTGGTCACCGTGCGGCAGCGGATCCGGGAGATCGGTGTGCGGCGCAGCTTCGGGGCGACGTCCGGGCGGATCTTCGCCGCCGTGATGCTGGAGAGCGTCTGCGCCACCGCACTGGCCGGGCTCGCGGCGGTGGGTGCGTCGATCGTGCTCGTCCGGAACCTGCCGCTGGACCGGATCCTGAACAACGGCATCCCGCTGGCCGACACCCCCGGCTTCCCGGTGTCCTCGGCCGTCGAGGGCCTGGTCGCCGCGACGCTGGTGGGCGCACTGGCCGGGCTGCTTCCCGCGATCATCGCCGTCCGCGCGAAGGTGATCGACGCGATCCGTTTCTGATCGTGACGAGCGGGGGCCGGAGACTCCCCGAGGAGCGGTCGAGGGGGCTCCGCTCGCTCGGGGACGGCTCCTGGCCGCGGGGTCGTCCGGAGGACGACGATGTGCTCAGTCGCGGACGAGCAGGGCGACCGGCAGCTGGGCCAACAGGCGGTCGGCCGCGACACCGGCGACGTCGGAGACGATCCGCTCACCGGTGAGCAGGTCGCGCCAGGCGCCGTTCGGCAGTTGCAGCGCCGTGTCGCCCCAGCCCTCTCGGGCCAGACCGGCCGGCAGCCGGGTCGCGACCGCCACCACCCCGCCGCGGTCGAAGGCGACCACGTGGTCGGCCGCCGACCCCGTGACGGCCACGGGCTCGTATCCCGCGAACCACTCGGGGTTGTCCCGCCGTGCGCGCAGCACCCGGGAGACGACCAGCAGCTTCGCGGCCCCGGACTCGTCGACCGCAGGCACCTCGCCGCCGTCGAGCGAGGCCAGCAGCTTGCGGCGCGACGCGTAGTCGACGGGCCGCCGGTTGTCCGGGTCCACGAGGGAGAAGTCCCAGAGCTCGGTGCCCTGGTACACGTCGGGAACCCCGGGCATCGTCAGCTGCAGCAGCTTCTGCGCCAGCGAGTTCGACCAGCCGAAGGCCGCGATCCGGTCGACGAGCTCCTGGATCTCCGCGTGCGTGGCGGGGTCATCGAACGCGGCGTCGACCAGGCCGTGCAGCTGTCCCTCGAACGCCTCGTCCGGCTCGGTCCACGTCGTGGACGTGCCGGCCTCGCGGGCGGCCTTCTCCACGTAGGCGTGCGCCCGCTCGCGCGAGAGCGGCCACGCGCCGAGCAGGTTCTGCCAGACCAGGTGGGCCAGCGGCCGGTCGGCCAGGGGGTGCCGATTCATCAGCCAGCGGACCAGGCGGGTCCACTCGGTCGGGATCTCGGCCAGGACGGCGAGCCGCGCGCGCACGTCCTCGCTGCGCTTGGTGTCGTGCGTCGACAGCGTGGTCATGGACGCCGGGTAGCGCTCGGCCCGGCGCTGCTGCGCGGCGTGGAACTCCTCGACCGTGGAGCCGAAGCGGTCGGGATCCCCGCCGACCTCGTTGAGCGCGACGAACCGTGACCACCGGTAGTAGGCGCTGTCCTCCACGCCCTTGGCCATGACCGGTCCGCTCGTCTGCTCGAACCGGGTGGCCGCCTCCGAACCGGCCTGGGCCAGCACGGGGTGCAGCGCGTCGACCGCCGCCACCAGGTCGGGACGACGATCGCGGACGGCGGACACCGTCGCGTCGAGGTGCTCGCGCCCGTCGGGCAGGTAGCTGCGGTACACGGGGAAGGTCGCCAGCAGCTCGGCCAGCGCTTCCATCTGCTGCGCCGCATCGATGCCGGGCAGCTCGCCGATCACCCGGACCAGCCGGGCGACCTCCGAGCCGAGCATGCCGTCGGTGACCTCGCGCTTGCTCATCCGCACGAGCTCCGCGTAGTCCACCTGGCGGCCGGCCAGCTCGGTGTCCAGCGCGGTCAGCGCGGGCTCGCCGGCCGGGTCGATCAGGACCTCGTCGACCTCGGCGAGCGCGTCGTAGCCCGTCGTCCCGGCGGTCCGCCACGACCCGGGCAGGTCCTCGCCGGGCTCGAGGATCTTCTCCACGACCGTCCACCGGTTGTCCGAGGCCTCGGCCAGTCGAGCCAGGTAACCCTTCGGGTCGGCGAGACCGTCGGGGTGGTCGATCCGCAGGCCGTCGACCGCGCCGTCGCGCACCAGCTGGAGCACCAGCGCGTGCGTGGCGTCGAAGATCTCCGGGTCCTCGACCCGGAGCCCCGCGAGGGTGTTGATCGCGAAGAACCGGCGGTAGTTGAGGTCGGAGTCGGCGCGCCGCCAGTCGACCAGCTCGTAGTGCTGCCGGGCGTGCACCTCCTGCGGCGTCCCGCTGTCGGTACCGGGGGCGAGCGGGAAGCGGTTCTCGTAGTAGTGGAGCTCCCCGTCCACCACCTTCAGCTCCGCGACGTCGTCCGCCGAGCCCAGCACCGGGATGCGGACCTTGCCCCCGCCGAACTGCCAGTCGATGTCGAAGGCCGCCGCGTGCGCGCTCTCCTGACCGTGCTGGAGCACGGCCCACCACCACGGCGCCGCCGCGGCGTCGGCGACGCCCATGTGGTTGGGCACCAGGTCCAGGACGAGTCCCAGCCCGTGCTCGTGCAGGGCGGCGACGAACCGGTCGAAGCCCTCCCGGCCGCCGCGGGCCTCGTCGATGTGGGTGTGGTCGACGGTGTCGTACCCGTGGTTGCTGCCCTCGGCCGAGCGCAGCAGGGGAGAGGAGTACGCGTGCGTCACCCCGAGGTCGGCCAGGTAGTCGGCGATCTCGGCGGCGTCCTGCAGTCGGAAGCCGGCGTGCACCTGCAGGCGGTAGGTCGCCGCCGGTACGCCCTTCGGCTCGCTCACTGGGCCCCGGCTTCGACCGCCGGGCCGTGGAGCACGACGATGGCGCGGCCCTGGACGGTCACCGTGGCACCGGGCTTGACCTCGACCTCCTCGACCTCGCCCATCTCGGCGGTGTCGAGGACCGTCGTCCAGGCCGGCGCGTAGTCGTCGCCGGGCACGGTGAACTCGATCGGCTCGTGCGACGCGTTGAACGCCAGGTAGAAGTGGTCGTCGACCACCTCTTCACCGCGCTCGTCGGTGCTCCGGATGCCGTGACCGTTCAGGTAGACGGCCAGGGACTTGGCGTAGCCGGCGTCCCAGTCCTCGTCGGTCATCTGCTCGCCGGCGGGGGTGAGCCAGTCGAGGTCGGGCACCGGGTCGCCGTGTCCGCGGCGGATCGGCCGCCCGTGGAAGAACCGGCGGCGCCGGAACGTCGGGTGGTCCGTGCGCAGCTTGGTGACCTTCTTGGTGAACTCCAGCAGGCCCTCGTCGATGTTCGCCCAGTCGATCCAGGTGAGCTCGGAGTCCTGGCAGTAGCCGTTGTTGTTGCCACCCTGGCTGCGCCCCAGCTCGTCGCCGTGCAGCAGCATCGGCACGCCCTGGCTGAGCATCAGCGTGGCGATGAAGTTGCGGCGTTGCTGCGCCCGCAGGTGGAGGACCTCCGGGTCGTCGGTGGGGCCTTCCACCCCGCAGTTCCAGCTGCGGTTGTGGCTCTCGCCGTCGTTGTTGCCCTCGCCGTTGGCGTCGTTGTGCTTCTCGTTGTAGGAGACGAGGTCGTTGAGGGTGAAGCCGTCGTGCGCGGTCACGAAGTTGATGCTCGCGAACGGACGACGTCCCGAGTGCTGGTACAGGTCTGCCGAGCCGGTGATCCGGCTGGCGAACTCCCCGACGGTGTCGCCCTCGCCGCGCCAGAAGTCCCGGACCGTGTCGCGGTACTTGCCGTTCCACTCGGTCCACAGGGCCGGGAAGTTGCCGACCTGGTAGCCGCCCTCGCCGACGTCCCACGGCTCGGCGATCAGCTTGACCTGGCTGACGACCGGGTCCTGGTGGACGAGGTCGAAGAAGGCGGCGAGCCGGTCGACGGCGTGCAGCTCTCGGGCCAGGGTGGAGGCGAGGTCGAAGCGGAAGCCGTCGACGTGCATCTCGGTGACCCAGTAGCGCAGCGAGTCCATGATCAGCTGCAGCGACTGCGGCGTCCGGACGTTGAGGGTGTTCCCGGTGCCCGTGTAGTCCATGTAGTAGCGCTTGTCGTCCTCGACCAGCCGGTAGTAGGTCTGGTTGTCGATGCCCTTGAACGACAGCGTCGGACCGTTGTGGTTGCCCTCGGCGGTGTGGTTGTAGACGACGTCGAGGATGACCTCGATGCCCGCCTCGTGCAGGGCGCGGACCATGCCCTTGAACTCCTGCACGTGCTGCCCGGCGGCGGTGTCGCTGGCGTACTCGTTGTGCGGGGCGAAGAAGCCGATCGTGTTGTAGCCCCAGTAGTTGCGCAGCCCCTTCTGCTGGAGGGTGTCGTCCTGCACGAACTGGTGCACCGGCATGAGCTCGATCGCGGTGATGCCGAGATCGGTCAGGTACTCGATCGTCGCCGGGTGCGCGACGCCGGCGTAGGTGCCCCGCAGCTCCTCGGGAATGCGCGGGTTGGTCATCGTCAGGCCCTTGACGTGCGCCTCGTAGATGACCGTCTTGTGGTACGGCGTGTTCGGCGGCCGGTCCACGCCCCAGTCGAAGTACGGGTTGGTGACGACGGACTTCGGCATGTGGGGTGCGGAGTCGTCGTCGTTGCGCTCCTTGGTCTGGAAGTCGTAGCCGAAGACCGACTGGTCCCAGTCGATCGTGCCGTCGATGGCCTTGGCGTACGGGTCGAGGAGCAGCTTGTTCGGGTTGCAGCGCAGACCCTGGGCAGGGTCGTAGGGGCCGTGCACGCGGAAGCCGTAGCGCTGACCGGGATGGATCCCGGGCAGGAAGGCGTGCCAGACGTAGCCGTCCATCTCGGGGAGCCGGATGCGCTCCTCGTTGCCCTCCTCGTCGAAGAGGCACAGCTCGACCTTCTCGGCCACCTCGCTGAAGATCGCGAAATTCGTGCCGGTGCCGTCGTACGTGGCCCCGAGGGGGTAGGCGCTACCGGGCCAGACCTGCGTCATCCTGGGTTGTTCCTTCTGCTTGGCGCCCCCGTCGGACGGGGGCCGGTGGCCCGCCGCACAGGCTGCGCGGGGGTCGGTTCATCGGTGGGGCGGGTGGGGGCTGCGTGGCTGTTCGGGTGGTGGCGGCTGTCGGGTGCCCCCGTGGAGGGTCCCGCACACCTGGGGATGGTGTGAGTCGGGCCGCTCGTGGGGGGAGCCGGACGGTGCCCGGGGCGACCTCCGGTGACGACGACGCCCCCCGCGGCGGACCGCGGGGGGCGTCGTGCGCAGGTCGGCCGGGAGGCCGGTGGTGACCACGGACCGACCTCGCCCGGGGAAGTCGCGGGTGGCGCTGGTCCGTGGTGGAAACTGCTCTGCGACAAGGCACGCTAGGGCGGCTCCGCGGCGAGGACAAGTAGCGGGAGCGTCCCTCCCGTCCCGGGGACCCCAGTCGGCCCAGAAAGCTGTCGCACCCGTTCTGTCACACCCTCGACGTACCGTTCTCCCGTGCGCACGACCACCGACATCCGGCCCACCCAGGGGCACTTCACCGTCGTCAGCGACTTCGAGCCCTCGGGCGACCAGCCGGCGGCCATCAAGGAGCTCGCCGAGAAGGTGAACGCGGGGGAGAAGGACGTCGTCCTGCTCGGGGCCACCGGTACCGGCAAGTCGGCGACGACGGCGTGGCTGATCGAGCAGGTGCAGCGGCCGACCCTGGTGATCGCGCCGAACAAGACGCTCGCGGCGCAGCTGGCCAACGAGTTCAAGGAACTGCTGCCGAACAACGCGGTCGAGTACTTCGTCTCCTACTACGACTACTACCAGCCCGAGGCCTACGTCCCGCAGACCGATACCTACATCGAGAAGGACTCGTCGGTCAACGACGAGGTCGAGCGCCTGCGTCACTCGGCCACCCAGAGCCTGCTCACGCGACGCGACGTCGTGGTCGTCGCCACCGTCTCCTGCATCTACGGCCTGGGCACCCCCCAGGAGTACGTCGAGCGGGCGCTGAAGATCAGCCTCGGGGAGACCCGGGACCGCGACGACCTGCTGCGCACCCTGGTCACCGAGCAGTACACCCGCAACGACCTGTCCTTCACCCGCGGCACCTTCCGCGTGCGTGGCGACACGATCGAGGTCTTCCCGGTCTACGAGGAGCTCGCCGTCCGGATCGAGATGTTCGGCGACGAGGTCGAGCGGCTCTACTACCTGCATCCGCTCACCGGCGAGGTCGTGCGCGAGGTGGAGGAGCTGTTCGTCTTCCCCGCGAGCCACTACGTCGCCGGTCCGGAGCGCATGGAACGGGCGATCCGCGGCATCGAGGCCGAGCTGGAGCAGCGGCTGGCCGAACTGGAGAAGCAGGGCAAGCTGCTGGAGGCCCAGCGGCTGCGCATGCGCACCACCTACGACATCGAGATGATGCGCCAGGTCGGCTTCTGCTCGGGCATCGAGAACTACTCGCGGCACATCGACGGCCGCGCCCCCGGTACGGCGGGTAGCTGCCTCATCGACTACTTCCCGGACGACTTCCTCCTGGTCATCGACGAGTCGCACGTCAGCGTGCCGCAGATCGGCGGCATGTACGAGGGCGACATGAGTCGCAAGCGGACCCTGGTCGAGCACGGCTTCCGGCTGCCCTCGGCGATGGACAACCGCCCGCTGAAGTGGGAGGAGTTCACCGACCGCATCAAGCAGACGGTCTATCTGTCGGCCACGCCGGGGAAGTACGAACTCGGCCGCAGCGGCGGTGAGTTCGTCGAGCAGGTGATCCGCCCGACCGGCCTGGTCGACCCGGAGGTCGTGGTGAAGCCGACCAAGGGTCAGATCGACGACCTCGTCCACGAGATCCGGCTGCGCACGGAGAAGGACGAGCGTGTGCTGGTCACCACGCTGACCAAGAAGATGTCGGAGGACCTCACCGACTACCTGCTCGAGCTGGGCATCAAGGTGCGCTACCTGCACTCGGAGGTCGACACCCTGCGCCGGGTGGAGCTGCTCCGGGAGCTGCGGCAGGGCGAGTACGACGTGCTCGTCGGCATCAACCTGCTGCGCGAGGGCCTGGACCTGCCCGAGGTGTCGCTGGTGGCGATCCTGGACGCGGACAAGGAGGGCTTCCTCCGGTCGGGCACCTCGCTCATTCAGACCATCGGCCGCGCGGCGCGCAACGTGTCCGGCCAGGTCCACATGTACGCGGACAAGATCACGCCCTCGATGGCGCAGGCGATCGACGAGACGAGCCGGCGCCGCGAGAAGCAGATCGCCTACAACACCGAGCGCGGGGTCGATCCGCAGCCGCTGCGCAAGAAGATCGTCGACATCCTCGACGGCATCTACCGCGAGGCCGAGGACTCCGAGTCCTCGGAGCTGATCGGGGGTTCGGGCCGGCAGCAGTCCCGCGGCAAGGCCCCGGTGCCGGGGTTGTCGTCGAAGCGGGCCGGCGCCAAGGCCAAGGCCGGCTCGATCGACGTGCAGGGCCTGCCGCGCAACGAGCTGGCCGACCTCATCACCCAGATGAACGAGCAGATGCTGGCGGCGGCCCGGGAGTTGCAGTTCGAGGTGGCCGCGCGGCTACGCGACGAGCTGCACGAGCTGAAGAAGGAACTCCGGCAGTTCGACGCCGCGCACGCCTGATGGATCCGGCCCCGTCCAGAGGCTCGCCCCGAGCGTGCGAGGGGGGAGGGGGACGGGGTCCTTCAACTATCCGTGGGGCGAGGGCGAGCTCGTCGCCAAGGTGGGCGGCAAGGGCTTCGCGTTCATCGGGCTGGACGGCGGCACGGTCAGCGTGAAGTGCGGCCGCGACGCCGCCGAGGCCGCCGAGCGGCGGGACCGGTACCCCGGCGCGGTGACCATGAGCCACTAGGTCGGGCGGTACGGCTGGAACTCCGTCGACTGGACCGGCCCGGTGCCCGACGACGAGGTGCGTGAACTGCTCGACGCGTCCTACGACGCGGCCGTCGCCGCCCTGCCGAAGAGCAAGCGGCCGCGGACCGACTGACCGGTCGGCCGCTCAGGAGTGCGACGGGCCGAGCGTCCTGGCCGCGCACGCGTTGGCCAGCGCCTCCGGATCGAGGGACGGGTACGTGCTGGCGCACCACGCGTCGACGTCGTCGCTGCTCGCGAAACCGGCGTCGACCACGGTGATCCAGTACGGCTGACCGTTGTCCGCGACCGACCACTTCCCGAAGTCCGTCGACTGGAGCACGAGCACCGGAGCACCGCCCGCCGACGACCTGGCGGCCTCGCTCTCCGCGAGGATGTCCACCGCGAAGAAGGTGTGCGTCCCGTTCTGAGCGGTCTGCAACGGATCGACGATGCCGACGCTCTTCGACGCGACCTGCGCCACCCAGCGCTCGTCCAGGACCAACCCCTGCAGGGAGTCCGAGCGCGCGGCCGAGAGTTCCAGCAGGGCCTGGTCCTCCGGGGAATAGGTGGGCGCCGCCGATGTCGAGGAGGAACGCGACGTCGTGGTGGAAGGTGAGGTCGTCACGGGAGCGCCTGCGTCCGCGCTCGGAACGGGCTCGGCGACCTGCGGCTGGACGGCCGCCCCTTCCTGCGCCGCGGCGATGGTCAGGTTCCCGCAGTAGGTCTGGACGGGGTACAGCGCCGACATCACCTCGTCGTACCCGATGCTGTCCCGGTCGGCGAGCGCCTCCAGCGCGGGCGCCGAGCCGTGCACGTCAGCGACCGCGCCGGGGGCCTCGTCGTCGAGCCTGTCGCTCTCGCTGGCGACATCCGCGAGACCGTCGAAGACGGCGTTGTTCGTCGAGCTGCCGAACGACACGGCCAGCTCACCCTCGAGGTCGGCCACCGTCCCGCAGAGGGCCTCGGGCGCGACCGGCCGGGTGCTGATGACGAGGACCGCCACCCCTGCGGCGACGACCACCACCCCGAGCGTGCCGAAGAACCGGACGGCGCGTCTGCGGTTGTCGGTCGCCCATTCCCAGATGGCCTCAGCGATGTCCCAGAGCACAATTTCCCCCATGAAGCGGGCTGCGGTTCCGACGAACTGTTTTGTCGGGCCCGAGGCGCCGCGCCAGGCTAGCCACGGCTGTGCCAGGGGTACAGAGGTCCGCGCCTGCTGATTCGGGGGCGGTTTCCACGGGCCGGCGCCGAGGGTCGTGCGCGGTCGCCGGGCACGTGATGACGGGAAGTTGCGTCGCTCGGGAACCCTCGGCGCGAGAGCGCCGTTGTAGCGAGTGGACCCGGGGTTGCGGTGCGACCGTCACGCTTGCTGCCCGACCCGGGGTTCGCGCGTGGAGGGGAGTATCCCGGCCGCGGCAGCGTCGTCATCACGAGGTCCCATGACCTCCGGTGCTGTCGGTCGCAGGCGAACAGCCTGCGGCGGGAGAGACCTCCGGTACTGACAGTTGCCAGTTTCCGGAGGTATGGGCTGTGGACGTCTCGTCCTGGGTGTGGGCTCTCACGATCGCTGCGATCGTGGCGATGCTGGTCTTCGATTTCATCGGTCACGTGCGCACACCGCACGCGCCGACGCTCCGCGAATCCACCATCTGGTCGGCCGTGTACGTCGGCATCGCGGTGGTCTTCGGATTGCTGATCTTCTGGTTCTACGGGGCTGAGTTCGGCGGGGAGTACTTCGCCGGCTACATCACCGAGAAGAGCCTGTCGATCGACAACCTCTTCGTCTTCGTGCTGATCATGGCCGGGTTCGGCGTCCCCCGGGAACTGCAGCAGAAGGTGCTGCTCTTCGGCATCACGTTCGCCCTGGTGCTCCGGACGGTGTTCATCCTCGTCGGCGCCGCGGCTATCGAGAACTTCAGCTGGGTCTTCTACCTGTTCGGCGCGATCCTCATCTACACCGCCTGGGTGCAGGCGCGGTCCGGCGGACACGACGGCGCGGAGGACTACCAGGAGAACGCCGCCCTCCGGTTCGCCCGGAAGATCCTGCCGACGACGGAGGAGTACCACTCCGACCGGATGACCGTGAAGCTCGACGGGAAGCGGTTCATCACCCCGCTGGCCATCGCGCTGATCGCCATCGGTACTGCGGACGTCATCTTCGCCGTCGACTCGATCCCGGCCATCTTCGGCCTGACCCAGGAGACCTATCTGGTCTTCGCCGCGAACGCCTTCTCGCTCCTCGGCCTTCGGCAGCTGTTCTTCCTCATCGACGGACTGCTCGACCGGCTGGTCTACCTCGCCTACGGGCTCGCGGTCATCCTGGGGTTCATCGGGGCCAAGCTGGTCGTCCACGCGCTGCACACCAACGAGCTGCCGTTCATCAACGGCGGCGAGCACATCACGGTGATCCCCGAGATCCCGACCTGGCTCTCCCTGCTGGTCATCCTGGCGACCCTCGCGGTGACGACGGTGGCCAGCCTGGCGAAGAACAAGCGGGACCGCGGCCGCCGGGTCGCCGAGAAGGGATAGCCGATGCCGATCGACTACAGCGCCGCGACCGCGCGTCTGACGCGGGCTGCGCTCCCGTCGGGAGCCCGGCGACGGACCGGTACCCGATCCGCCGGGACCTTCGCTACGGTCACCTGGCCGGTCAGTCCAGGAACGGCGCGGGCACATTCGACGAACGGGGAACACGACGTGGTGAGTCTCAGCAAGGGTCAGACCGTCTCGCTCGAGAAGCGAGGAGGCGGCACCTTGACGCGCGCCCGCATGGGACTCGGCTGGGATGCGATCAAGAAGAAGGGGATGTTCGGCAAGCTGAAGGATCAGTCAGTGGACCTCGATGCCTCGGCTCTCCTCTTCGACAGCAGCGGGCGCCTGGTCGATCAGGTGTGGTTCCAGCAGTTGAAGAGCAAGGACGGTTCGGTACAGCACACCGGCGACAACCTCACGGGCGCAGGCGAGGGTGACGACGAGTCGATCCTCGTAGACCTGCAGGCAGTCCCGGCCACCGTCTCCCAGATCGTGTTCGTGGTGAACTCGTTCACGGGACAGAACTTCAGCCAGATCGAGAACGCCTTCTGCCGGTTGGTCGACACGACCGCGAACGACGCCGAGCTGGCGCGGTACGAGCTGACCGGCTCCGGGAGCCACAACAGCCAGGTCATGGCGAAGCTCTCGCGCTCCGGCAACGGATGGACCATGACCGCGATCGGCGCCATCGCCAACGGCCGGACGTTCAAGGACCTGCTGCCGACCGTCACCCAGCACCTGTGAGCGGCCGGGCACCCGGTCTCTGAGCTCTCGTCAGCACTCCGCGCCGCGAACGTGCGGCGTCCAGCACGACTTCTCGACCCTTCCCAGACATCCGCGGGCACAACGCTCGCTCGAGTCCCTTGGAGAAATCAGATGAGCGTCAGCCTTTCGAAGGGCGGCAACGTGTCTCTCACCAAGCAGGCGGGAGCGGCCGGCCTGTCCGCCGTCACCGTCGGGCTCGGCTGGGACGTGCGCACCACGACTGGTGCCGAGTTCGACCTGGACGCGTCCGCGCTGTTGGCCAAGGCGGACGGCAAGGTCCTGTCCGACCAGCACTTCGTCTTCTACGGCAACCTCAAGAGCCCGGAGAACGCGGTGGAGCACACCGGGGACAACCTGACCGGTGAGGGCGAGGGTGACGACGAGCAGATCAAGGTCACGCTCGGCAGCGTGCCGGCCGAGGTCGACAAGATCGTCTTCCCGGTCAGCATCTACGAGGCGGAGGGCCGTGGTCAGAGCTTCGGTCAGGTCCGGAATGCCTTCATCCGGGTGGTCAACCAGGCCAACAACGAGGAGCTGGCTCGCTACGACCTGAGCGAGGACGCCTCGACGGAGACGGCGATGGTGTTCGGCGAGCTTTACCGCAACGGCGCGGAATGGAAGTTCCGGGCGGTCGGTCAGGGCTACGCCTCCGGCCTGAAGGGCATCGCGCAGGACTTCGGGGTCAGCGTCGGCTGACGCGAGCGCATCGCTCGATCGCCGCAACCGCCCCCGGCCGAGGCTGGGGGCGGTTGCGCGACCGGCGCCCTGTTGCCGGTGGCGGCCGCCGGGCTTTACGAGACATCGTCGGCCCGCAGCACTACTGTCCGTCTCGCTCGACGGGGCTGCCACGACCGCCGCCGCCGCGAGCCGAGATATCGTGCAGTCATTCGAGGAGGAGCATCGTGAGCGTCAGTCTCAGCAAGGGTGGCAACGTCTCGCTCACCAAGCAGGCCCCGGGCATGACTGCGGTCCTCGTGGGCTTGGGCTGGGACGCGCGTTCCACGACCGGTGCTGATTTCGACCTGGACGCCTCGGCACTCATGCTCGGTGCGTCCGGCAAGATCCTCTCGGACTCGCACTTCATCTTCTTCAACAACCTGACCAGCCCCGACGGGTCGGTCGAGCACACCGGTGACAATCTGACCGGCGAAGGAGAGGGCGACGACGAGGCCATCAAGGTCGACCTCGTCGCCGTGCCCGCGGAGTGCGAGAAGATCGTGTTCCCGGTCAGCATCTACGAGGCCGAGCAGCGGGGCCAGAGCTTCGGCCAGGTGCGCAACGCCTTCATCCGTGTCGTCAACCAGGCCGGCGGTGCCGAGATCGCGCGCTACGACCTGTCCGAGGACGCCTCGACCGAGACGGCGATGGTGTTCGGTGAGCTGTACCGCAACAACGCCGAGTGGAAGTTCCGCGCCGTCGGCCAGGGCTACGCCTCGGGCCTGCGGGGCATCGCCGTCGACTTCGGTGTGAACGTCGGCTGATCTCCCGGGAGAGCCCATCCCCAGTCCCGGCCTGCGACATGGCAGCCCGCCACTGCCACCACGACACCAAGGAATCACGTGATCCTGCGCACCTTCGGATGGTCCTTCGGGGTCACCATCGCCAGTCTTGCCGCGGCCCTTCTGTACGGCGGCTGGTCCGCCGTCGCCCTCTGTCTGATCCTCGGGATCCTCGAGGTCTCGTTGTCCTTCGACAACGCAGTGGTCAACGCCAAGGTCCTCGAGCGCATGAGCGCGTTCTGGCAGAAGATCTTCCTGACCGTCGGCATCCTCATCGCCGTCTTCGGCATGCGACTGGTCTTCCCGCTGCTGATCGTGGGTATCACCGCGAGCCTCGGCCCGATCGAGGCCGTCCAGCTCGCGATGGAGAAGGGTGACCCGAAAGCGCCCGGCACTTACGGGTACCTGCTCAACGAGGCGCACCCGCTGATCGCGGCCTTCGGTGGTCTCTTCCTGCTGATGCTCTTCCTCGACTGGCTGTTCGAGGAGCGCGAGATCGCATGGCTCAGCTGGCTGGAGCGCCCGCTGGCGCGCATCGGCAAGCTCGACGCCCTGTCGGTCATCATCGCGTTGATCTCGCTGGTTCTCGCCGCCGAACTCCTGGTGGCGGAGGAAGAGCGGTCCTCGGTGCTGCTCTCGGGGGTCCTGGGCCTCATCACGTACCTCGCGGTGAACGGTCTCGGCTCCTTGTTCGAGTCCAGCGGACTGGACGACGACCCCGCCGACGGTGAGCACACGGAGCGCGCGGCCACGGCGGCCGGCAACGACGGCGTCCCCGCGCGGAAGGGCGGCCCGACGGCCGTGGCCAAGGCCACGGGCAAGGCGGCGTTCTTCCTGTTCCTCTACCTCGAGGTCCTGGACGCGTCGTTCAGCTTCGACGGCGTCATCGGCGCATTCGCCATCACCTCCGACCCGGTCATCATCGCCCTCGGGCTCGGCCTGATCGGCGCGATGTACGTCCGGTCCATCACGGTGTATCTCGTGCGGCAGGGCACCCTCGACGAGTACGTGTACCTCGAGCACGGCGCGCACTGGGCCATCGGGGCGCTGGCGGTCATCCTCTTGCTGAGCCTGGAGTGGGAGATCCCCGAGCTGATCACCGGGCTCATCGGGGTGGCCTTCATCGGCGCGGCCTTCATCGGCTCGCTGCGCCGCCGCCGCAACGGCAACTCCTCGGGCGACGGCGACCACGTGCAGATCGGCGCAGAGCACCAGCGGGTCTGATGCATCCGGCCGGCGTCCCGACAAGGACGCCGGCCGGTCTCGTTCCCGGCGGAGGCTCGGGGGCGCACCGCACGCGACGGAGAGGCGTACCGGCATGGGAATCGACTACACCAAGCGGCCCTCGGCAGGGGGAGGCGGAGATCCCTCGGGCGGGAGCGGTCAGGTGAACCTGAGCAAGGTCACCCTGACCAAGAGCGCGCCACGGGTGTCGCTGACCAAGAGCGGGGCGGCCACCGGAGAGCTGCGCGTCAACCTCAACTGGAACGCCCGGCCGGCGGCCCCCGCCGGCGGCGGGTTCCTCAAGCGGATGGCCGCTGCTGCGCAGAGCGGTATCGACCTCGACCTCGCCTGCCTCTACGAGTTCACCGACGGCTCGAAGGGCGTCGTCCAGGCGCTCGGCAACGCCTTCGCCTCGAAGAACCAGGGCGGTTCGCCGATCGTCAGCCTCGACGGCGATGACCGGTCAGGGACCAACACCGCCGGCGAGAACCTGCGCATCGACCTGTCCCGGGTGAACGAGATCCGGCGCATCCTGGTCTTCGCGTTCATCTACCAGGGCGTCCCGAACTGGGCCGCGGCCGACGGCGTCGTGACGATGTACCCGGCGAACGGGGCGCCGATCGAGGTCCGCCTGGACGAGTCGGACCCCAAGGCACCGCTGTGCGCGATCGCGCTGCTGACGAACACGGGCAACGACCTGTCGGTGAACCGCGAGGTGCGCTACATCCACGGCGGCCAGGACGTCCTCGACAAGGCCTACGGATGGGGAATGCAGTGGGCGGCCGGTCGTAAGTAGCCGGCCGGCCAGTGCGTCAGTGCGGGGGTAGCAGGCCCCGCTCCCTGGCCAGGACGAGCCAGCCCGGGTACTCCGTCATGAGCAGGTCGAACAGCTCGTCGTCGCTCACCTGCGTCGGGTCCTCGACGCTGAAGAAGTCGGCGTTGTCGATGAACCTGCCGCCCATGTCGTCGAGCTCCTCGAGGAAGCGGAACTCCCGGGACCCTCCCGACGGAGAGCCGCCGCCCCCGAAGAAGCCACGCCGACGGCCACCACCGCCGCTGCCGAGCGCCCGGGAGGACTTGCCGATGGCCATGAACTGCCAGAACAGGGGCTCGTAGCTCGACGACCGGACCTGCTCGCGGGCGGCGTCCTCGTCGAAGGTCGCGCCGTCGGTGACGAACATGACGTAGACCGGGAACTGGTCGAGGTGCGGGCCGTTGCGCGGGGTATCGGCCCCGAAGTAGTGCCTGCGGATGAGCTTCATCGCGGCCGCGTAGTTGGTGCTGCCCTCCAGGGGGTGCCGCCGGAGGACGTCGGCGGTGTACTGCCGGACGTTCGAGAGGTTCATCGACTCGACCTGGTGACCGGAGCCCCCGAACAGGAACGTGTCGACCTCACCGTCGTCGTCGAAGCGCAGGCCGAGAGCCAGGATCCGTTCGGCGAGCTGCTGGATCTTCCCGGACCGGTAGAGGTTGGCCATCGAGCCGCTGATGTCGAGGCACAGCGCCACCCGTGCGGTGTGCTGACCCAGGCCCCGCTTCTCCAGGCTGATGGCGGCCTTCTTGACCAGGCTCACGAGCTGCGGTGCTTCGGTGGCGGCCCGCTTCTCCAGCGAGATCTGCTTCTGCTTCTTCAACGACACGGACGACGGCGCGGGGGTCGCCGGGGTCGGCGTGGCAGCGGCGGGCGCGGCCGTGGGCTCGTCGTCCACGCTGATGCCGAAGTCGGTCGCCAGTCCCGCGAGGCCGGAGGCGTAGCCCTGACCCACCGCCCGGAACTTCCACTGCCCGTTCCGGCGATAGAGCTCGCCGAAGAGGAAGGCCGTCTCCGTGGTCGCATCGCTGATGTCGAACCGCGCGATCTCGGCGTTGCCGGCGACGTCGGTCAACCGCAGGTGCAACCCGGGAATGTGTCCGAAGGTGCCGTTGCCGACGCTGGCCGCGACCACGACCTTCTCGATCTCCTCCGGGATGTCCGAGAGATCGACCTCGACCGAGTCCTCCCGTGCCGCCCCGGCGGCGTGCCGGACGCTTCCCTCAGCGCTCCGCGGCTGGTTGTAGAAGACGAAGTCGTTGTCGGACCGGACCTTGCCGGACGACGTCAGGAGCAGCGCGGACGCGTCGACCTCGACGTCGGAGGACCAGCCCAGCGTTGCTCGCACCCGCGCTGTGGACACCGGCAGGTTCGAGCCCTTGCTCATCGTCGTCATGCCGCGCATCGTGCCAGGACCGTCCCCGGCCGGGCCCCGCGCCGGCGCTCCTGTCAGGCGCGCCTGCCGGCGGTCGTCGTCGTACCGGACACCTGGCCGACCCACGCGCGGACGATCTCGGCCGCGCCCGCGTGTCCCGGGGCGTCGGTGACCGTCACCTGTGGCCAGGGCGGGGCTCCCGAGCGGGTGATCTCGCTGCCCGCGGGGACCCACCCGGAATCGGCCAGCTCGAGCATCTCGGCGTCCAGCCACGTGTCGCCGGCAGCCAGCAGGGTCGGGACCTCGCCGAGTTCGTCGGTCAGGCGGGCGCGGACGTAGCCGATGGCGTGGGCCTTGTGCAGTGCGTCGGGGAGCACGTACACCTTGCTTCCCTGGTGGGCGACCCGCCACGACCCAGGGACCAGTGCGGACGCGAGCTCGTCGACGTGATCGGCGGTGAACCGGTCGGGGTCGACGATCGCGTAGCAGAACTGGTCGTCGGCGGTGTGGACGCGCAGCGCAGTTCCCTCGGTGACCAGCGCGTCGAGCAGGGCCCGGACCTCCGCGACCGGCGCGCACTCCCGGAGGCGGTGAGTGGTGGTGGCGGCCCAGACCTGGTCGACCCGTCCGTCCTCGAGCACCACCCCGCCGGAACTGGCGATCAGGAACCGCGGCGTGAACGGCAGGTCGATGCGCTGCACCTGGCGCACGGTGCGGGTCGTCGTCGGCACGATCGTGAGCGTGGCGGCGGGCAGCCGGGCGAGCTGTGCCAGCTCGTCCCGCACGACGTCCGCCATCTCGCTGATGACCCGCCCGTCCAGCGCCTCGACGACGGACCGGGGGAGCGCGCCGCCGAGCTGGGCGGTCGCCCGGGGGCTGAAGATCAGCGTGCGGTCGAGGTCGGTCGTCACCATGACCGGCCCGGGAGCAGGCCCGGTCACGTGTCGGCCCCGGGCAGCGGCTGGACGAGTCCCACGCAGCTGTAGGGCATGTCGGGGTAGTCGACCAGCGGCACGCCGCGGGCCTCGGCCAGCAGCACCACGTGCCGGAGGGCCGCGCGGCGGTCCGGGCGTACCAGCACCTGCCACGGCAGCCGCCGCAGGAGCACCCGCGTCGTCTCGCCCACGCTCGGCTTGACCAGGTGCCAGTTCGGCAGCCCGAACTCCGCCTGCAGTCGCAGCACGACCGCTCGGCCGGCGAACGTGGGCGTCCGGTCGGCGGCGTACTCCAGCGGCCACCTGGCCGCGACCGCCGGGGTGACCTCGGCGAACCGGCGGGTGATCGTGTCGAGGAAGTGCGCCGAACGGTCCTGGTCGGCGAGCTCGCGGTACACCTTCGCGCCGTGGAACATCCCCGGCTTGATCAGCTCGTCGTTCAGCACCGTGCGGCTGACCAGACCGCAGACCGTCGAGTTCAGGCAGGCCGACGGGATCAGCACATCCTCCCGGGTGCCGAACATGGTCGCGGCGGAGCCCGGATCGGCGACGACGGCCAGATCGCGCGGCAGAACCGGACCGCCGGCCGCCTCGTACGCATCCAGCGCCCCGGCGAGCTCGGTCGTGATGGCTCCCTTGCCGGTCCAGCCGTCGACGAAAAGCACGTCCCGCGGATCGTGGCGCGCGACGATGTGGTCGAGCGCGACGGTGTCGATCCCGCGGCCGCGGACGATGCTGACCGAGTAGTGCGGCAGGTCCGCACCGTGCGCGTGCTGCGCCCAGCGCCGCATCAGGATGCCGACCGGCGTGCCGGCGCGGGCCAGCGACACCAGGACCGGCCGGCCCTGGCGGGCCTGCAGAGCCATCTCGGTCACGACGCCCACGTGCTCGGCCACCTCGGCCGCGGTGTCGGTGAGCACGGCCTCGAACAACTGCAGGTACGCCTCGTCCGGGCTGTACTCCACCGGCAGCATCTCGGCGTAGTTGCGCCCGGCCTGGATCCGGGCCTCCCGTTCGGAGACGCTCAGCTCGAGCCGAGCGGAGGAGACGTCGGTGAGCAGGAAGGTCACCTCGGAGGGGTCGTAGCTGCTGCGCAGCAGCACGGGCTCGTCGGTCCGCGGCAGGGCGGTCACGAGGCCGAGCCCTGCCCGGCGCGCACCTGGACGACGTGGACGCTGCGCCGGGCACTGGCCGCCAGCAGGCGCAGGAGGCCTTTGTCGACGTGGGCGGTCACCGGCGTATCCGTCACGAACACGATGTCGTCGAACCCGGGCGCGTGGCCGGGCTCCACCTGCGCGCTCGGCGCGACGTTGTAGGCGAACGCAGCGCGGCCGGGGTCCTCCGTCGCCGGGAAGCCCAGCACGGTGCGCAGCGGGTAGCCCCCGGTGTCGACGGCGGCGGCCGGGCTGCGCGTGGTGGTGGAGGTGCGCACCTGCCCGCCCAGGGCTGCCGCCAGGCGCTGCGGGACGTACATGAACTCCTCGTCGCCGAGGACGAGGGTGCGGCCGTCCCGGAACACGGGTAGGGCGCCCGCGAGCGTCTCCATCGCCCCGGCGAGCAGGAACTCGCAGCGGGAGCCCCAGCCCTGGGCCGCGGACGTCGGGACGCCGTCGGGCAGCGGAACCATGGAACGGACGACGGGGACGGGTGTCCCCCGGGCGCCGGTGGGGGAGGGCAGCGCGTCCAGCAGCAGCGCCGCGCGGGAGAGCACGTCCGGGGGCGTGGTGACCGTCCCGGCCAGCAGCGCGACACTCGTGATCTCCGCGCCCAGGTCGGCGCCGAACTCCTCGAGCTGCCGACGCTGCCCGCCGGTCCGGGAGTCGAGCAGGCTGGCGACGACGTAGCGGCTCCGTGGCCAGACCGCGTGCAGCGCACGGATCGCGTTCATGGCCGTCGTGCCGGTGCTGATCTCGTCGTCGACCAGGACCAGGGGCACGTCGGCGCCCATGGCGGCGTCGCCGACGACCCCGTCCGGCAGCAGTGCGAGCGTCTGGTCGGTGGCGTGGCTGTGCTCCTCCAGGAACTGCACCGGCCGAGCACCCTCCGGCGCCGGCCGCCGGGTCGTGTGGACGTAGGGAGCGGCCCCGCCCTCGGCCCCGGAGACGGCGGCGACCGCGTGGCCGAGGGCCGTGGCGGTCTCCGCGAAGCCGACGACGACCGGCGTCCGATCGCGGCAGACGCCGCGGACGAGACCGCCCAGGGCGTGGGCTGCACCCAGCACGTCCTCGACCGGGGCCGGGATGTGCTTGCCGAGCAGCCGGGACACCAGGAGCTGGGCGCGTCGTGGGTTGCGTCGCAGACCCAGCTCGACGCTCTCGAGGAGGGTCGCGGAGGGCGCATCCGCCGAGGCCCGGACGACGAGGTCGATGCCCAGCCGGGTGCTGACCCAGTTCTCCGTCTCCGCGCCGGCGTGCGGGCGCGCGAGACCGGGAGGGCCCGGGGCGGCGGTCATGGGGAGGCCTCGTCGACGTGGAGCAGGTCGACGAAGGTCCGGTCGTCCCGCAGCACCCCGAACACCTCGGCGCGGCGGAGCGTGTGCGCGGCCCAGCGCGCGTGGGGCCGGCTCTCGATCATCTTGTTCGAGTACGTGCTGCCGGTGACGCCGCCACCGGTCATCCCGAGCGTCGTCTGGGCGTCGGTGAACTCCTCGTGCGTGACGACGTACAGGGCGTGCACCGGACGGACGTGCGACGGGTGGATGACCGTCTTGCCGACGATCCCGGTCGCCTTGTCGAGGACGACCTCGCGGATGAGGCCGTCCAGGTCGTGGCGGATCAGGTCGTAGCGGAGTGCCGGTGCGCCGGGCAGGTCGGGCCGGCCGAACGGTGACTGCCGCAGTTGTGGCTTGAAGAGGCGCTGCGTCGCGGTGAAGTACTCCCAGACCGCGCCGGTGACGGTGAAGGCGTCGTCCCGGGTGAAGATGTTGACGATGTCCGCGAGTGCCTCGCGGATCAGGGCGAGATCCCACACGGTGAGGTCGGGGCTGCGCCGGAGCCCGTACAGGCCGCAGAGGTCGGTCGCGCCGATGCGCACCGCGAGCACGGCCTGTTCGTGGTCGGCCAGCAGGGCGCGCACGGCGAGGAGCTCGGGAACGCGGGTCTCGGACCAGAGCACCTCCCCGGTCTCCAGGACCGGCATGCCGTACAGCGGGAGACCGGTGCCCCTGCGCACGTCGGCCAGCGCCTCGAGGTAGTCGCCGCCGGTCGCAGCGGTGAACTTCGGGAAGACGAACCCGGTCAGCGCCGCGGCCGACTCCTCGAGCTCCTTGACGATGGTGGCGACCTGATCGGGATGACGCACCCGGACGAACACCTGGGGCGCCTCGCCACCCCTCGCATGCAGCGCCCTCAGCTGCGTGATCACGTTGCGTTCCCCGTCGGCGACGGCGTCGTCGGAGATGGCGTCCTCCAGGCACAGCACGCTGGAGGCGACGCCCTCGCGGACCAGCCGTCCGATCTGTCGCGCGTAGTTCTGCCGGGTGCCCGGCGTGTACAGGGTCGCGCCCAGGCCCACGGCGAGCGTCCGCCGGTCCGAGGTGGCGTCGAAGGCCTGCGGGAGGTGCTGGAACAACGCCTCTCCCTGCTCAGGCGTCAGGAAACTGAAATGACGCACCGGGGGTCCTTTCGTCGCGCGCATCTCGGCAGTCGCCGTGAAGAACTGACGCACGCATGCGAGACCGTGCCGTCACCACTTCCGGACGGACAGTACGGGCGCACAGTTCCCGTGCCAGGGGCTCGACGGGTGAACAACGGGCGGCGCGGACGTGA
Source organism: Blastococcus sp. CT_GayMR16 (assembly GCF_004570875.1). Classification (GTDB taxonomy): domain Bacteria; phylum Actinomycetota; class Actinomycetes; order Mycobacteriales; family Geodermatophilaceae; genus Blastococcus_B. The sequence goes on from NZ_SPQK01000007.1 coordinate 110,830, forward strand.
CGCCGTGGCGCGTCCACCCCCGGGTATCCGAGCCACCACCGTGCCCGTTCCCCTTCTCATCACCCCCGGCACCCGCTTGACTGCCCCCACGTTCAGGGACGCGGGGGAACCATGGGGACGAGCACGACCGGGCGCGGCATGACGCGGGCGCTCCGCGTGATCACGCGCAGCGCCGCCGTGGCACTGCTGCTCTCGCTGCTCGCTGCGTGCGGTGGGCGGTCGGTCGAGGCCTATTGCGAGACGTTCTACGGCGAGGGCCAGGAGCTGCGCCAGCAGTGGATCGACGCGGGGAACACCGAGGACCCGTTCGCGGCGATGGGCACGATCTTCTCGGCACCCCGGGACCTGGCTGCTTTCTTCGACCGCCTGGAGAAGGTGGCCCCGGACGACATCCAGCCCGACGTGGCGCAGTTGCGTGATGCGTTCCAGCAGCAGGCCGACTCGATGGGCGACACCGCCGCCGGAATGTTCAGCAATCCGCTGGGGACCGCTCTGGGCTCGTTGGCTGCGGGAATGTCGACGAGCGGTGCGTCGCAGCGGGTCGACGCGTACACGCTCGAGAACTGTGGCCCGCCGCCGACGAACTGAGTACCTAGGACTCGCACCCGACCCCGTCGTCGTTGCCGTCGAGGTGCGGCCCGTAGCCCGGCTGCCCCCGGTGGACCGGAGCGGCTCCGGCGGCTCGGGCCGCGGCGCAGTTCTCGAACGGAGCGCCCGGCGCTGGAGCTGGGGGCAGGGGCGCGGCTGGTTCCGGGACGACGACGCCATCCGGGAGCGGCTCGTTCGGGCAGCTGGTGAGGATGGTGGCGATGGCGTCGCTCTCGGCCTGGGTCGCCCAGAGGTCGTAGCGGATCTTGACCGCGACCTGGCGGGCGACGTAGGCGCACCGGTAGGAGCGGTTCGGCGGGAGCCAGGTGGCGGCGTCCCCGTCGCTCTTCTGCTGGTTCAGGGGACCGTCGACAGCGAGCAGGTTGAGCGGGTCGTTCGCGAATGCCGTGCGCTGCGTCGTGTCCAGGGACTGGGCGCCCTTCTGCCAGGCGTCGGAGAGGGCGACGACGTGGTCGATCTGCACGTCGTCGCTGGTGTCCTGCCCGCGCTGGAAGGGAATCGTCCGCCCGGAGTAGGGGTCGGCCACGATCCCGGTGGCGACGACGCAGTCATTGGTGCCCGGCTTGAACGTCTCGTCGGTCAGGTCGCGGGCGAGGACGTCGTTTCGGGTGTCGCAGCCGTTGCGGTCGACGTCCACCCATCCTTCGCCGAACAGGTCGCGGTCGTATCCGGTCCGCGGTGCTCGCCCCTTGACCTCGACGGCAGCCAGCGCGGCCAGTGCCGAGGACTCCGGCGCTGCGTCGATCGCGGCTCGGGCGGCGGCTGCGTCCACCTCGTTCCGGGACCCGCTGGGTGGCGAGGAGTCCGTCGGGCCGGCGCCGGCCGACGACGCGTCCGGCGCGGGGCGCGGCAGGGTGGCGCCGCCCAGGAGGAGTGCGGCCACGCCGACCGCTGCGACGGTTGCTGCTGCAGCTCGCGAGCCGATGAAGGCCCATCGGGCGCGACCCACGACGATCGCGCCGGCGCCGAGAACGAGGAGAACGAGTCCGGCCATGACGAGTCCGCCGGACCGGCCCCGGGTGACTATGCCCGCGACGACGAGGAGGAGGGCGAGCGCGGCGAAGACCGTGGCGACCCTGCGGCGCCACCGGGACGGAGAACGACGTGCCATGACTCCTCAACCGATCGAGCGACGACCGAAGCTACCTGCGCCAGGGGGTCCCGGACGCCGCGAGACACACCCGTGCGAGGCGCCGACTAGATTCGAGGACGGCCGGAATTCCCAGATGCCGGGCACTTCCTGGTGCCCGAGAAGCGGAGTGATCGCGTGGCAGTCAGCCTGATCAAGGGTGGCAACATCTCGCTGACCAAGGAGGCGCCCGGTCTGCAGAAGGTGACCGTCGGACTCGGGTGGGACGCGCGCACCACCGACGGGCAGCCGTTCGACCTGGACGCGTCGGCCATCGGCTGCGACGCCGACGGCAAGGCGGTCTCCGATCAGCATTTCGTGTTCTTCAACAACGTCCGCAGTCCGGACGGCGCGATCGAGCACAGCGGCGACAACGTGACCGGCGAGGGAGCCGGCGACGACGAGCAGATCGTCGTCGACCTGACCGGGGCGCCGGCGGGCCTGGACCGGGTGGTCTTCCCGGTGTCGATCTACGACGCGGAGACCCGCGGGCAGAACTTCGGGCAGGTGCGGAACGCCTTCATCCGGGTGATGAACCAGATCGGGAACGCGGAGATCGCCCGCTACGACCTGTCCGAGGACGCATCGACGGAGACGGCCATGGTCTTCGGGGAGCTGTACCGGAGTGGCGCCGAGTGGAAGTTCCGCGCCGTCGGGCAGGGCTACTCCGCCGGTCTGGCCGGGATCGCCCGCGATTTCGGCGTCAACATCTGATCGAGGGACGCTCGATCTCCTGGGATTCTCGCCGACCGGCGACATAGGGTGGATCGATACCAGAATTGTTCGAATCGTCCATGCCGCGTGTTAGACAGACGCCTGCGGATCGGGTCGTTCCGATGCGCACCGGACCGCCTTCCGCGGTCTCCTGTCGACGGTGGCTCGGCCCGCATCGCCCGTCGGCACCCGACGCGCCCCACGAGGAGTGACATCCATGTCTGAGCTGGACCTCGGCTCGACCTCCACCCCCAACGTCGCGACGTCCGGTGCGGCGCCCGCCTCCGGCGCGCTCGTCCTCGCGCCGCCGCAGGCGGTCGTCGTCGTTGCGGCCGAACAGGCCTCCGATGCGGTTCCGCTCGACGACGCCAAGCAGGTCGAGCTGCGGAGCAAGGCCACCGCCTTCGTCTCCGATCTCGTCTCGCTCGACACGAAGTCGCCGGCGTTCGCGGAGAAGGTCGCCTCGATCACCACGCTGGGTGACCGGGAGATGCGGTCGTCGGCTGCGGTGTCGAACCGGATGCTGGAGCGCCCGGCGGCGGCGATGGGGAAGGGCAAGGGGGCGGATGCGCAGACCCGCGTCTCGAACACGCTCGTCGATCTCCGGACCACCGTCACCGACCTCGACCCCAATCGGGCGGACCTGACCGGCGTCAAGCGGGTCCTCAAGTGGCTGCCCGGCGGCGACAAGATCGACCGGTACTTCGCCAAGTACCAGTCGGCGCAGTCGCACCTCAACACGATCATCAAGGCACTGGACTCCGGTCAGGACGAGCTGCGGAAGGACAACGCAGCCATCGAGACCGAGAAGGCCAACATGTGGTCGATGATGGGGAAGCTGCGGGAGTACAACGAGCTCGCGGCAGCCCTCGATGCAGCGCTCGAGAACAAGGTGGCCGAGTTGGAGGCCGCGGGTCGGGCCGAGGACGCGAACGTAGTCCGGTCCGACGCGCTGTTCCCCGTGCGTCAGCGACGGCAGGACATCATGACCCAGATGGCGGTCGCCGTTCAGGGCTACATGGCGCTCGACCTCATCCGGCGGAACAACCTGGAGCTCATCCGCGGCGTGGACCGGGCACAGACCACAACGATCGCCGCCCTGCGGACCGCGGTCATCGTCTCGCAGGCCCTCAGCCGCCAGAAGCTGGTGCTCGACCAGATCACCGCGCTGAACACCGTCACGTCGAACCTCATCGAGTCGACGTCGGAGCAGCTGAAGATCCAGGGCGGGCAGATCAACCAGCAGGCCGCCTCGTCCACGATCGACGTCGCCAAGCTCCAGGCGGCCTTCGACAACGTGTTCGCCACGATGGACGCCGTGGACACCTTCCGGGCGCAGGCCGTCGACTCGATGGCCCAGACGGTCCAGGCACTCGAGGGTCAGATCGAGCGGGCGAAGCCCTACCTGGAGCGCGCCCGCCGGAACGAGATCGCCGGGAACTGACCGGCGGCCCGCTCATGACACGGCATGCTGTGGAGGCAGGACGAGGAAGGTGGGAAGGCCGTGGCGTGGTTCCGACGGGCCGTGCCGTCCCCTCCTACGGCCGCCGCACCTGCGCCTGACGCCGGGGACAGCCCCGAGGCGCTGCGGGCGTCGATCGTGGCGGTCAACCGCATGATCAACAGCAACGCGGGGCGGCTGCCCCTGAGGGCGGTCGTCGCCGCCCGGCGCATCACCGACGTGCTGGCCGAGATCGTGAACACCTCCGACGTCCGACCCCTGGACGTCTACGCCACGATCTCCGTCCGTGGCGCGGTGAACGACTACCTGCCGACGACGCTGCGCACCTTTCTCGCCGTCGACAAGGACCTGGTGGCCGTGCAGCGGCCGTCCGGGTTCACGCCGACCGAGTCGTTGATGGAGCAGTTGGACGCACTGGAGGGCTCAGCCTTCGCCGTTCTGCAGGCTGCCCAGGCGCAGGATGTCGACGCGTTGATGACCCAGGGCAGCTTCCTGCGCACGAAATTCTCCGGATCGGACCTCGACCTCTGATGGCAGTCATGAGTCGGGGCGCGAACGTGCCCCTCACCCGCGAGATCCCCGGTCTGAAGCACCTCGTGATCGGGGTGGCATGGAACGCCGGTGCCGAGCCGGTGCTCCAGGACAACCTGGTCATGGCCGCGATCCTGTGCAACGAGTCGAACAAGGCGCTCTCGGCCGAGCACTTCGTCTTCTTCAACCAGTTGACGTCGCCGGACCTGTCGGTGAGCCAGATCGAGAAGGCGCTGGCGGGCGACCAGGAGCAGGTCGAGATCGACCTCCCCGACGTGCCGCCCGAGGTGTCCCGCATCGCCTTCGTGCTCTACGTGAACGAAGGGACGGCGGCGCGGCGGACCCTGGGCCAGCTCCGCCAGCTGAGCGTCGCCGTGCGGGACGCGACCGACAACCGTGAACTGGTCCGCTCCGAGAACCTGGCGCCTGCCCTGTCGGCCGAGACGGCACTCGTCCTGGCCGAGGTGTACCGCAACCGGTCGGACTGGAAGTTCAAGGTCGTGGGCGAGGGCTACGCGAGCGGGATCGCCGGCATCGCGTCGGACTACGGCCTGCCCCTGTGACGAGCCGCGACCCCTCCTCGGCACGTCAGCGCACCGATCTCGGCTGGATCCGGCATCGGACCCTCCGCCACGGGCCTCCCACCGCCTCGACCCATCCCTCGACGTCGGCGGTCGCGGACCTCATCGCGGGCCGGCTGCCGCATCCACCCCGGGCGCGTTCCCACTCCGCGGACCTCGACCTGTCGGCGCCTGCCGCGCCGGCTGCTCCGGCACCGGCGGCGGCAGCTCCTCCGGCACCCGCCGCGACATCGGGATCGCTGGACCTCTTCCCGTCGGCGCCGGCCGCTGCGCCCGCACCCCCGGAGCCGTCGTCCGGCTCGGATCTCTCGGGCGCCCCGGCCACTCCTTCGGGCTCCCGGCCGGCGTCGGGTCCACCGGCCAGGCCCCCGGTGCCGAGGCTCGGCCCCCGCGGCCGCGTCATCCTGACGCCACTGGACCCCACGGTCACCCTCAACCGGCTGCAGAGCGGCGTGGGGGCCCTGACCGTCGAAGCCGTGTGCTCGCCCGCCGTCGGCGACCTCGCCATCGGGGCGCTGTACGAGTTGACGGACGGCGCGTCCTCGATCGTGCAGCGGACGACGGGCCTCGTCGCGGGGCCACCCCGTTCGCGGAGCCCGATCCTCACCGCGTCCCGCGAGGAGTTCGAACAGATCCACGTCGATCTGCGGCAGACCCGAACCTTGCAACGGCTGCTGGTCTATGCATTCTCCGCATCGGGACGCCCGCTGCAGTGGGGGGGAACCCTGGTCACGCGCACTTTCGGCGGGGCTCGCGTGGAACTCCCGCTGGACTTCGGCGGCCACCACGGCCCGGTCGCCCTGATGTCGCTCTACAACATCGACGGTGAGTTCGTCCTGCGAGCAGAGGGCGAGCAGGTGGCCGGCGCCGCGCGGGACGTCTCGCGGTCGTTCGGGTACGACCGGATCACGTGGGCCGACCACTGGATGCCCGTCGTCTGACGTCGTCCCCGCCGCCGGCCGGTCCCGTCAGCGGTCTCGGCTAGCGTCGGCGGTCATGCGGCCGAACGACCTCGCGCTCCTGCGCACCCCCGGTGTCCCGGCCCTGTCTCCCGACGGGCGGATGGCGGTTGTCGCCGTCACGCGCCCGGACCTCGAGGCCGACGAGTACCGCAGTCAGCTCTGGGCCGTGCCCACCGACGCGTCGGCGGCCGCGCGGCCGCTGACCTCCGGCCACCTCGACAGCGCCCCCGCGTTCTCGCCGGACGGTCGCTGGCTGGCCTACCTCAGCGCCCAGCCCGGAGAGCGCCCGCAGGTCTGGCTGCTGCCGACCGCCGGGGGAGCACCCCGCCGGCTCACCGAGCACCACCTGGGGGCCGGGGCTCCGGTCTGGTCGCCGGACTCGCGGCGGCTCGCCTACGTCGCCCGAGTCCCCGAGCACGGGCGCTACGGCACGGTCGACGGTGTCGGGCCGGCCGCGGAGCCGCCGCGGCTGATCACCACGCTGAAGTACCGCCGGGACGCCGTGGGCTTCCTCGGCGACCGGCCCAGCCAGGTCTTCGTGCTCGACCTCCCCGCGGACTTCGAGGACGACACGGCCCCGCCGCCGGAGCCGGTCCAGGTCACCACGGGGACGCCGGACTGCGTCGACGTCACGTGGCGTCCGGACGGCGCGGAGCTCGCCTTCGTCTCCGCGCGGCACCCGCGGGCCGACGTGGACCTCGTCCGGGACGTCTACGCGATCGGCCCCGACGGTTCCGGGCTGCGGCGGGTCACCGAGTCCCGCGGCGACTGCGCCCTGCCGGCCTTCGACCCGACCGGCCGGACGCTCTACGTCACCGCCGTCCCCGATCTCGGACCGGACGGGCTGGACTTCGTCGCTCGGCAGGCCGTGCCCTGCCGGGTCGACGCCGACGGGGGTCCGCTGGAGCCGCTGCTGGATCCGGCCCAGCACCATCGCGGGGACGAGACCCCCGGGACGATCGTGGTCGACGGCGCCGTCCTGGTCGGCGTGCAGCGCAAGGGTGCGGTCGAACTCCTGCGGGTGCCGGCCGACGGAGGCGCCCCCGAGGTGCTGGTCGACGGATCGTTCACCGTCCGGGGATTCGCGGCCGCCGGGGAGGTGGTCGTCGCCGTCGTGGCGCACGACCGGTCGGCCGGCGAACTGATCGCGGTGACCCCGGGACGACGTCGGCTGCTGACCGCCTTCGGACGACGGCTGGGGGAGACCGGCCGGGTGCACCGGATGCGTGAACGGACGGCCACCGCCCCGGACGGCTATCCCGTGCACGGCTGGGTGACGACCCCGCCCGGACCTGGCCCGCACCCGGTGCTGCTCACCATCCACGGCGGCCCGTTCGCCCAGTACGGCTGGAGCCTGTTCGACGAGACGCAGGCCTATGTCTCGGCGGGCTACGCCGTGGTGCAGTGCAACCCGCGCGGGTCCTCCGGCTACGGCGAGGCGCACGGGCGGGCGATCAAGGGCGGCTTCGGCGAGCTCGACGCCGCCGACGTGCTGGCCTTCCTGGACACGGCGCTGACCGATCCGACGCTCGACGCCGACCGGGTGGGGGTCATGGGCGGCTCCTACGGCGGCTACCTGACCGCGTTCCTCATCGGCCGCACGTCGCGGTTCGCCGCTGCCATCAGTGAGCGGGCGCTGGTCGACCCGGTGAGCTTCGTGGGGTCCTCCGACATCGGCTGGGCCTTTCCCGACCAGTACCTGGGCACCGACCCGGAACGCCTCGCCGCGCAGAGCGCCATGATCGGCGCGCCGGCGATCACCACGCCGACACTGGTCATCCACTCCGAGGAGGACTGGCGGTGTCCGCTCGAGCAGGGTGCCCGCCTGTACGTCGAGCTCAAGCGCCGCGGCGTCCCGTCGGAGCTGCTGCTGTTCCCCGGGGAGGGGCACGAGCTGTCCCGCTCGGGACGGCCACGCCACCGCCTCGCGCGACTGGAGCACGTGCTGCGGTGGTGGGCGCGCTGGCTGCCGACGCCGCAGAACTCCGGCGCCGCTCCGGCGGACCGGCCGGCGGAATTGCCGGCGGCGACGCCCGAGCCTCCCGAAGGTGAACCGGCCGCGGCCGAGCCGCTGACGGTGCGCGCCACCCGGGTGCCTTAGCCCCCGATGCCGGACCTCCTGAGTCGCCGCGCGCTCGGCCGGGCCACCCTCGCCCGGCAGCTGCTGCTCGAGCGGGTCCGGCGGCCGGTGGCCGAGACGCTGGAGCACCTGGTCGGTCTGCAGGCGCAGGTGCCGCGCGTGCCGCACCTGGCGCTGTGGGACCGGCTGGCCGACTACGACCCGGCCGAGCTCGACGGGCTCATGACGTCGCGCGCCGTCGTCCGCACGCAGCTCATGAGGACGACGATCCACACCGTCACCGCCGCCGATGCGCTGGCGCTGCGCCCCCTGCTGCAACCGGTGCTCGACCGCACCTTCGCCGGCACCGCCTGGGGGCAGCGGCTGCGCGGGCAGGATCTCGCGGCGGTGGTGGCGAAGGCCGCCGACCTGCTGACGGAACGGCCGATGGGGCGCGCCCAGCTGCAGCGGGAGCTGGCCGGCCGCCATCCGGGTCTCGACGCGGAGGCGGTCGCCTTCGGGGTCAGCTACTGGGTGCCGTGGGTGCAGTCGCCGCCACGGGGCCTCTGGACCTCCTCCGGCGCCGCGGTGATGACGACGGTCGCAGCCGAGCTCGGTGCCGTGCCGGCTCGCGCGACCTCGCTCGACGATCTCGTCGTCCGCTACCTCGCGGCCTTCGGACCGGCGAGTGTCCGGGACGTCCAGGCCTGGTGCGGGCTGACCCGGCTCCGCGAGGTGGTCGATCGGATCGGCCCGGGGTTGCGGCGGTTCCGCACGGAGGACGGGATCGAGCTGTTCGACGTCCCCGATGCGCCGCTGCCCGACCCGGAGACCCCTTCACCCGTCCGCTTCCTCGCCGAGTACGACAACGTCGTCCTGTCGCACGCGGACCGGTCCCGCGTCGTCGCCGAGGGCGACCACGTCCTCCTGCCCGGTGGCGCCGGGGGCTGGACCGGCACCGTCCTGGTGGACGGCCTGCTCCGGGCGACCTGGGCCGCGCGCCGCGAGGGGGCGGTCACCGCGCTGACCGTGCGGCCGTCCGGGCAGCTGTCGTCTCCCGAGCGGTCGGAGGTCCTGGCCGAGGGCGAGCGGCTGCTGGGCTTTCTCGCCGCCGGCCGGGAGCATCGGGTCGGCTTCGGGACGGCCTGACTGCGCGGACACCCCTCCGCGGCAATAGCGTCTGCCCATGGCGCTCATCTATCCCGTCCTGGCCGATTCCCCGGAGCCGGAGGAGGGGTCGACGCCCGACGTCGCCGAACTCGCCGCAGACCTCTCCGACCAGTGGCTGGTCGAGGTCGCGGTCGGTGAGGACGGTGACGACGCCTGCTTCGGCCCGCTCGCCGCCGGCATGGCGTGGGATCTCGCCGTCGAGATCGTCGACAAGCGGCCCGAGTGGACGGTGTCGGTGGTCCCGCTCTACATCGCGGAGCCCGCCGACCAGATCATCGCCCTCTTCGAGGAGGACTAGCTGTAGTGACCTGAGAGGTTGGTGACGCGGCTGGCGGGAGGTCGGCCGCCGAGAGCGGTGTGGCCGCGGTGATGGTTATAGCGGTGCAGCCAGGCGGGGTAGGTCTGAGCGCGCTCGTTGTCGCTGCCGTAGGCGTCCGCGTAGGCCCATTCCTCGGTCAGTGTTCGGTGGAAGCGTTCGACCTTGCCGTTGGTCTGCGGCCGGTAGGGCCGGGTCCGCGTGTGCGCGATCTCGCTCAATGCGTCGCGGAACGGGTGTGAGCGGTAGCAGGCGCCGTTGTCGGTGAGCACCCGCGTGACGGTGATTCCGCAGCTAGTGAAGTAGGCGTTGGCTCGGGTCCAGAAGGCCGCGGCGGTCTCCTTGCGCTCGTCGGTGAGGAGCTCGGAGTAGGCCAATCGGGAGTGGTCGTCCAGGGCGGTGTGCAAGAAGACGTAGCCCAGCCCGGCGCGGTGCCGGTGGGGACGGGCCGCGCGGCCGTGGATCTTCCAACCGCCCCCGTCGGGAATCCGGCCGAGCTTCTTCACGTCCAGGTGCACCAGGTCCCCGGGGGCGGCGTGCTCGTAGCGGCGCACGACCCGTGTGGTGGTGCGGTCGAGCCAGGCCAGTCGGGCAAGGCGATAGCGAGACAACACCCGGTGCACCGTGGATGGGTGCAGGCCGAGCAGGAAACCGATCCGGGCCGGACCCCAACGGCGGGTCACCCGGACCTTGATGATCCGCCGCTCGAGCCGGGTCGGGGTCCGGCGCGGGCTGTGCTGAGGACGGCTGGAGCGGTCATACATGCCGGCCGGGCCTTGCCGCCGGTAGCGGCCGGCCCACCGGGCGGCGGTGGTCGCCGAGACCTGGAACCGCTCGGCCGCGCGCCGCAGCGGCCAGTTCTGATCGACGACACAGCGAGCCAGCTGCAGGCGCCCCCGCGGAGTCAGCAGGGCATTAGCGTGGGACACGAAGACCTCCGGGTTGAGGAGCGGTTCCTAGACAGCTCCACACCTCACTCGGAGGTCTTCCCCTTGTCACCAGACGCCGTCACCAACGTCCGTGGTCAGTACAACTAGCGGTCCCGTTCGTCAGCCGCCCGGAACGGTGAAGTCGGTCAGCGTCGCGGTGCCCGGTGCGAGAGCGGCGAACGCGGCGGCCAGGACGAACACCGCGACGCCGCCGGTCGGGAACCCGGTGCTCAGGTCGCGCCGGGCGGCGGGGCTGCCCTCGCCGTCGTCCAGGATGCTCGCCAGCACCCCGATCGACGGGTTGTGGCCGATGACGGCCAGGGTCGCCACGTCGTCCGGGATCTCCTGGATCACCGCGAGCAGCGCCTCGACGGTGTTCTCGTAGATCCGCGCGTCGACGACCGGCGGCAGGCCCGGTGCCACCCCGGCCCCCGCCCGCTCCCAGGTCTGCGCCGCCCGGACGGCGGGGGAGACGACCGCCCGGTCGGGCGCGAGGCCGGCCCGCTTCAGCCACGACCCGATGGCCGAGGCGTGCTGCGAGCCCCGTTCGGTGAGCGGCCGGTCGGCGTCGACCGGGGCGTCCGCGGCCTGGGCGTGACGGACCAGGAGAAGTCGGCGCGGCTGCACCGGCCGAGTCTGGCACCGCCGCGGTCAGCCCACCCGAGGGCCCGTCACGGCGTCGTCGGCCGTCGACACCGGCTGCCCGGCCCGGCAGGCTGGCCGTTCGAGCACCGGCGAGGGGAGCAGGCGATGGCAGGGCGCTTCGAGTACAAGGTCGAGGAGATCCGGGAGGGGATGATCGGCGGCAAGATGTCCGGCAACAAGCTGGAGAAGGTGCTCAACGAGCGCGCTCGTGAGGGCTGGCAGCTCCGGGCGATCACCTCCGTCGAGGTGAAGGGCCGGATCGGCCCGGGCGGTGTGGAAGGCGTGCTGATCACCTTCGAGCGCCCCCTGGCCTAGCGAGGTCACGTTCCGACGCAGCCGACCCCCGTGCCGACGGCGCGTCAGTGGTGGTGGCCCTGCCGGCCGAGGGTCTCCAGCGGGGTCGCGCCGGGGCGGGTCCACTGCGGCACGGGTCGGCTGGTCGGGCCCCAGGCCGCGGCGCCGTCGGCGTCCGAGCGCCAGTACCAGCAGATCGGCGAGCCGTGTCCACCGACCGGCGCGCCGACCTGGGGCGCCTCGGGCCAGCCCTCGGGGTTGTCCTCCCACCCCTCGCGGCGGCCGTAGGGCGTCATGTCGAGCAGCCCGAGTGAGCCGTCGGCCGGCTCGTTGCCCCGGCCCGTCGTGGAGTAGGTGAGGAACACGCGGTCGCCGTCGCGCAGGTAGCAGAGGATGTGCCCCTCCTCGGTGGCGATCGGCGCCTCCACGCCCCGCACCGAGTACCAGGGCTGGGGATAGCCCATGAACTCGACGTAGGGAGCGACCTCGTCCCACCGGCCCGAGGTCAGGACGGCGAACGAGACGCCGCGGGCGTTGAGGTAGACGGCGTCCCGCATGTGCCAGAGGTTGAAGGTGCAGCCCTCGCACTGCCCCTGGTGCGGCGCGCCGTCGTACCACATGGAGTGGTAGACCACGAGCTCGTCGCGGCCCTGGAACAGGTCTCGGAACGGGACCGGGCCGTCGGGTCCGACGACCTCGACCGTCCCGTCGAGCTCCACCATCGGCAGCCGCCTGCGGGCCGCGGCGAGGGCGTCGCCCTCGCGGGTGTGGGCCTTCTCGCGGACCAGGAGCTCGTCCCGGGCGGAGTGCCAGGTGGCCCGGTCGACGACGGGCGGTCGGCCGGGCAGCGCGGTGGTCGGGTCCCTCGGCGTGGTCATGGTGTCCTCCGCGTGTCTGCTGGCCGATGTCCTACGACACCAGAACAGACCCGCGACCGGACCGGAACTCATCGCGGTGAAGGCGGTCCCGAGCCGGATCACCAGCCGCGGGCGCGCCACTCGGCCAGGTGCGGGCGCTCCGTGCCCAGCGTCGTGTCCTTGCCGTGGCCGGGGTAGACCCACGTCTCGTCGGGCAGCGTCCCGAACAGCCGCTCCTCGACGTCGTCGATCAGGCTGGCGAACCGGGCGGCGTCCTTCTGTGTGTTGCCGACCCCGCCGGGGAACAGGCTGTCGCCGGTGAAGACGTGCACGCCGGCGTCGCCCGGCCCGCGCCAGACGAGGGCGATGCTCCCGGGCGTGTGACCGCGCAGGTGGATCACCTCGAGCGTCTGCCCGCCGAACGTCACGGTGTCGCCGTGCTCCACCTTCCGGTCCAGTGACACCGGCAGATCGGGAGCGTCGGCCGGGTGCGCAACGGTGTTCGCCCCGGTGGCCAGGACGACGTCGGACAGCGCGCGGTGGTGGTCCCAGTGGCCGTGTGTCGTGACGACCGTGCGCAGCGGAGCGTCACCGATCAGGGCCATGAGTGCCGCGGGCTCGGCGGCGGCGTCGATGAGCAACGCGTCCCCGGTCGCGGTGTCGCGCAGCAGGTAGGCGTTGTTCGCCATCTCGCTCACGGCCAGCTTGCTGATCGTCAGCCCGGGCAGCTCGCGCACGTCGGCCGGACCACCCACCTCGACGTCGCCGGTGTACGGGGAGGCGCTCATCCAGGACTCCGATCGGAAAGTGTCAGCGACCGCCGTTACGGTCCTTGCATGGACGCTAGCGGAGCTGCCGACCCTGCTCAGGTCGCCGCCGGGACGGTCGGCCTGCCCGCCACCGAGATCGCCCGGCTGGTTCGCTCGGGCGAGGTGACGGCGGTGGACGTCGTCCGCGCGCACCTGGCCCACATCGACGCGGTCGACGCCCGGGTCGGCGCGTTCCGGGTGGTCCGCCGCGACATGGCGCTCGCCGAGGCGCACGCCATCGACACCGCGCTCACCCGGTTCGCCCTGCCGCTCGCGGGCGTGCCCATCGCGGTGAAGGACAACGTGGCCGTGGCCGGGGAGGTCTGCACCGACGGCTCGCCGGCGTGTACGAAGGGGCCGGAGACGAAGGACCATCCCGTCGTGGCGCGCCTGCGCAAGGCCGGGGCCATCGTCGTCGGCATCACGCGGGCGCCCGAGCTGTGCCTGTACGGCACGACCGACGGTCCGGGGACGGTGAGCCGCAATCCCTGGGACACCGCCCGGTCCCCGGCGGGCAGCTCCGGCGGCAGCGCCGCGGCGGTCGCCTCGGGCTCGGTGCCCCTGGCCCACGGCAACGACGGCATGGGCTCGCTCCGGCTGCCGGCCGCCGCGTGCGGGCTGGTCACGCTCAAGCCCGGGAGGGGCGTGGTGCCGGCCGAGATCGGATACGACAGCTGGTCGGGGATGGCGGAGAACGGCGCGCTGGCGACGACCGTGGCCGACCTCGCCGTCGCCCATGCGGTGATGGCGGGGGATGAGCCCGGCCCCCTCGCCGATCCCGGCCGGCCGCTGCGCATCGGGATCTCCACCCGCTCGCCGGTGCCCGGGGTCCGCGCCGACGCGGCCACCCGTGCAGCCGTGGACGCCGTCGTCGCCCAGCTCACGGCGGCCGGGCACACCGTCGTCCGGAAGGACCCGCCGATCACCCCCGGTGCGGCCGCCGGTGCGATGACCCGCTGGATGATCGGCGCCGAGAACGACGCCGAGCACCTGGGCCTCGACCGGGCGGCGCTGCAGCCGCGCAGCCGCACGCACGCCCGGATCGGCCGGATGGTGCACCGGGCCGGGCTCGTGCGACCCGCCACCGCCGAGCGGTTCCGGGAGCGGATGGTCGGGTTCTTCGCCGACGTCGACGTGCTGCTCAGCCCGGTCACGACGGGGCCCCCGCTGGCGGCCCGGCCGTGGCACGAGCGCTCGTTCATGGCCAACGTCGTGGCCAATGCCCGGTGGGCGCCGTGGACCGCGGCCTGGAACCTGGCCGGCCTCCCGGCAGTGGTACTGCCGGCCGGCAGTCAGCCCGACGGGCTGCCCGTGGCCGTCCAGTTCGTCGGCCCCCCGGGTGCCGAAGGGCGACTACTCTGGCTGGCAGGAGAGCTCGAGCGCCTGCAGCCCTGGCGCCGTTACGCACCCGTCTTCGACCCCACTGCCTCGTCGGCCCCGGCACCCGTCTGAGCGCTCGTCCCGGAGCGGCGGGCACGCCGTCCGGCATGCATGACGGGCGCGACAGCGGGGCACGCGGGGGAGCGGGAACAGCTCCCCGATCGGGGGCCTTGGCCTCCAATGATGCATCTGGCCACAGCGACTGACAGGGATCACATGGACCGGCTCGTCGTCCGCGGCGCCCGAGAGCACAACCTCAAGGACGTCCACCTCGACCTGCCCCGCGACGCACTGATCGTCTTCACGGGGCTCTCCGGGTCGGGCAAGTCCAGCCTCGCCTTCGACACGATCTTCGCCGAGGGCCAGCGGCGCTACGTCGAGTCGCTGTCGGCCTATGCGCGGCAGTTCCTCGGCCAGATGGACAAGCCGGACGTCGACTTCATCGAAGGTCTCTCCCCGGCCGTCTCGATCGACCAGAAGTCGACCAACCGCAACCCGCGGTCCACCGTCGGCACCATCACCGAGGTCTACGACTACCTCCGGCTGCTCTACGCCCGCGCCGGTCAGCCGCACTGCCCCAACTGCGGCAAGCCCATCTCGCGGCAGACCCCGCAGCAGATCGTCGACCAGGTGCTCGACATGGAGGAGGGCACCCGGTTCCAGGTGCTCGCCCCCGTCGTCCGCGCGCGCAAGGGCGAGTACGTCGACCTGTTCAGCTCGCTGCAGACCCAGGGCTTCTCCCGCGTCCGGGTCGACGGCGTCGTGCACCCGCTCACCGAGCCGCCGAAGCTCAAGAAGCAGGAGAAGCACACGATCGAGGTGATCGTCGACCGGCTGACGGTCAAGGAGAGCGCCAAGCGCCGCCTGACCGACTCGGTGGAGACCGCCCTCGGGCTCGCCGGCGGTCTCGTCGTCCTCGACTTCGTCGACATGGACGAGGGCGACCCGCACCGCGAGCGGACCTACTCCGAGCACCTCGCGTGCGTCGACGACGGCCTGTCGTTCGAGGCGCTCGAGCCGCGGTCGTTCTCCTTCAACTCACCGTTCGGCGCGTGCCCCGAGTGCACCGGGATCGGCACCCGCAAGGAGGTCGACCCCGACCTGGTCATCCCCGACCCGGAGAAGAGCCTCGCGCAGGGCGCGGTCGCCCCGTGGGCCAGCTCGATGACCAACGAGTACTTCCTCCGCCTGCTCTCCGGTCTCGGCCAGCAGCTCGGCTTCTCGATGGACACCGCCTGGGAGAAGCTCCCCGCCAAGGTCCAGAAGGCCGTGCTGCACGGCTCGCCGGACCAGGTGCACGTCCGCTACAAGAACCGGTACGGGCGCGAGCGCAGCTACTACGCCGCGTTCGAGGGCGTGATGCCCTTCCTGGAGCGGCGGCACGAGGACACCGACAGCGACTACGCCCGGGACAAGTACGAGGGCTACATGCGTGACGTGCCCTGTCCCGTCTGCCACGGCACCCGGCTCAAGCCGGAGATCCTCGCGGTCAAGCTCATGGGCCGATCGATCGCCGAGGTCACCAACCTCTCGATCGGCGACGCCTCCGAGTGGCTCAACTCCCTGGAGCTGGGGGAGCGGGAACGGGCCATCGCCGACCGGGTGCTCCGCGAGATCCAGGCGCGGCTCTCTTTCCTGGTCGACGTCGGCCTGGACTACCTGTCCCTCGACCGCCCCGCGGCGACGCTGGCCGGCGGCGAGGCTCAGCGCATCCGGCTGGCCACCCAGATCGGCTCCGGCCTGGTCGGCGTGCTGTACGTGCTGGACGAGCCGTCCATCGGCCTGCACCAGCGCGACAACAGCCGGTTGATCGAGACCCTCGTGCGGCTGCGCGACATGGGGAACACCCTCATCGTCGTCGAGCACGACGAGGACACCATCAAGATCGCCGACTGGATCGTCGACATCGGCCCGGGCGCCGGCGAGCACGGCGGCGAGATCGTGGTGAGCGGCAGCCTCGAGGACCTGATGGCCTCCGAGCGGTCGCTCACCGGCGCCTACCTTTCCGGCCGCATGCAGATCGAGATCCCCAAGGAGCGGCGCGAGCTGACCCCGGGGCGCGAGCTGGTGGTCAAGGGCGCCCGCGAGCACAACCTCAAGGGCGTCGACGTGACGTTCCCGCTGGGCGTCCTCGTCGCCGTCACCGGGGTTTCCGGGTCGGGGAAGTCCAGCCTGGTCAACGACATCCTGTACACGACGCTGGCCAACGAGCTGAACCGTGCGCGCATGGTGCCGGGCCGGCACCGGACGATCACCGGGCTGGAGCACCTCGACAAGGTCGTGCACGTCGACCAGTCGCCGATCGGCCGCACCCCGCGGTCCAACCCGGCCACCTACACCGGTGTGTGGGACCACGTCCGCAAGCTGTTCGCCAGCACTACCGAGGCGAAGATGCGCGGCTACCTGCCCGGCCGGTTCTCCTTCAACGTCAAGGGCGGGCGCTGCGAGGCCTGCTCGGGCGACGGCACGCTGAAGATCGAGATGAACTTCCTGCCGGACGTCTACGTGCCGTGCGAGGTGTGCCACGGCGCCCGGTTCAACCGCGAGACCCTCGAGGTGCACTACAAGGGCAAGACGGTTGCCGAGGTCCTCAACATGCCGATCGAGGAGGCGGCCGACTTCTTCGCCGCCATCCCGGCGATCGCCCGCTACCTCCGCACCCTGACCGAGGTCGGCCTGGGCTACGTCCGGCTCGGCCAGCCGGCGACCACCCTCTCCGGCGGCGAGGCGCAGCGGGTCAAGCTGGCCAGCGAGCTGCAGAAGCGGTCCAACGGCCGCAGCATCTACGTCCTCGACGAGCCGACCACCGGCCTGCACTTCGAGGACATCCGCAAGCTGCTGCTCGTGCTCCAGGGCCTGGTCGACAAGGGCAACTCGGTCATCGTCATCGAGCACAACCTCGACGTCATCAAGAGCGCCGACTGGCTCATCGACATGGGGCCCGAGGGCGGATTCCGGGGCGGCACGGTCGTGGCCGAGGGGCCGCCGGAGTTCATCGCCACGGTGCCGGAGAGCCACACCGGCCGCTACCTGGCCAAGATCCTCGACCAGGACGCGGTGTCCGCCGCGGCCGCGCCGAAGAAGCGGGCCCGCAAGAAGGCCAGCTGAGGACCTACCCGGCCGTCAGGACGTCGACCTGTGGGCCGGTGCGCTCGTCCGCTCGCGTTCGGAGGTCTCCCTCGGCCGCGGTGCGGAACGGGCCCGATCGTCGACGTCCCGCCAGAACGCGTCGACACGGGCGTTCCACTGGTCCGGGACCTCCTGGAACGGCTGGTGCGACTGGCCCTCCTGCACCTCGAAGACCGCGCCGGTTATCGCTGCAGCGACGGCCTTGCCGAGTGCAGGTCGGGCCGTCGGGTCGATGCTTCCTGCCAGCACGAGGGTGGGAACCGAGATCCTGTCGAGGCGGTCGATGGTCCGGTGCACGGCGAAGGCGTCCAGGGTCCTCTGGGTGTCCTCCGGGGACTGCTTGTAGGGGAACGCCAGCGCCTCGTCGATGATCGCGTCGACGGTCCCGTCGTTGTGGGCGCGAGCGGTGTAGATGACGAGGAAGAAGTCCTCCAGGAAGTCGCGCTCGCTCGGGGCCGCTTCCGCGAGCCAACGGATGAACTTCACCCAGGAGCGCAAGTGGCCGTCCATCGCGCCCCACGTGCTCTGGAGCACCAGGCTGCGCACCAGTTCAGGGTGCCGCAGCGCCAGTTCCTGACTGATGATGCTGCCGCCCGAGAAGCCCGCCACGTGCGCGGAGGGGATGTCGAGAGCGCGCAGGACAGCGGCGGCGTCGTCGGCCATCGCCTCGACGGTCGCCGGGTCGTCCGGCATCTTCGTGCGTCCCGCGCCCCGGTTGTCGAAGGCGGTCAGGCGATATCGATCGGCGAGCCCGTCGAGCTGGAACTGCCACGACTCGACGGTGTCGCCGAGGCCGCCGATCAGCAGGACGTCCGGTCCCTCGCCGACCTGCTCGGTCCAGATGCCGTGGTCTGTCGCACGGATGTGCCGGCCCATGGTCCGGCCTCCTCTCAGTAGCGCAGACGTTCGGGCGTGCGACGGTCGCGGTCAACCTCCTGGGACCTCCCGGGGACCCCGTCCAGGGTGTCCGGGACAGAACGCGACGACGGGGCTGCGACCTGGCACGGGCCTGTGAGGGGATCGGTGCTGGACTCGGCTGTGCGGCTACCGCGCCGATCGTGCGAAGCTGCCGGGAGGGGCCGGCCGAGCCCGGGACCGGGTCGGCTGTCGCCCCCTGGGGCGGGTCGTCCGGACGCACCCCGCTGCTGGAAAGGACGTGCCATGACGGGCTCCGGCGACGCGGCGATGCTGCAGGCCCCGGGCGGCTACCGCCTGCACTACCGGCGGTGGCTCCCGGACGGCGACGTGCGGGCGACCGTGCACATCGTGCACGGCGCCTCCGAGCACTCCGGCCGCTACGGCCGGGTGGCGGGAGCGCTGACCGCTGGCGGTTTCGCCGTCTACGCCATGGACCTGCGCGGGCACGGACGGACGGCGGAGAGCACCGGCATCGGCCGGTTCGGGGGGCTCGGCGTCGACACCGTCCTGGACGACGTCCGGGCGCTGGACCTGGTCATCGAGGAGCGGCACCCCGCGGTGCCGCGCATCCTGCTCGGGCACTCGATGGGCTCGATCATCGCGCTGGCCAGTGCCGAACGGGACGGCGCGGGCCTCGCCGGGCTCGCCCTGTCCGGGCCGATCGGGGTGGCTCCGCACCTGGCGGACAGCGTCACCGCGCTCGAAGAGGCCGTGACCGCAGGCGCCGCCGACCACGCGCTCGACGCGCTCGGCGCCTTCAACGAGGCGTTCGAACCCGCCCGTACCCGCTACGACTGGCTGTCCCGCGACCCCGCCGAGGTCGACGCCTACATCGCCGATCCGCTCAGCGGCGACGAGATGCCACTGACCGTGGCCTACGCGGCCGGGGTGTTCGCGCTGGCGGTCCGGGCGGCGACCCCGGAAGCAGTCGCGGCACTGCCCGACGGGCTCCCGGTGCTCCTGCTGTCGGGGGAGCGGGACCCCGTGGGCGGGAACGACGCCGTCCAGGTCACGGCCCTCGCCCAGCTGTTCACCGAGCGGGGGCTGCCGGTCGAGCAGCACGTCTACCCCGACGCCCGCCACGAGGTCTTAAACGAGACCAACCGGGACGAGGTCGTCGACGACCTGCTCGCCTGGCTCGACCAGCGGCTCGCGACCGCCTGAATCGACCCCACTCCGCCCCTCTTTGCCCCAGCCACCGACGCCGCGTCTAGAACACGTAGTGCGTCGTTACTGTGACGCTGCGATCCGGAAGTTCCTGGCTGCGCATCTCATCCGGCTCCCAGATCCGGACTTCCCGTACATGCAGGGGCGCCAACAGTCGCCATCCGCCGCGCCCCGGCGCCGCGGCGTCCACGCTAACAACGATTGGCGCACCACCGCCTGAGTCAAAGGTGCTCAGCAAGGTCGCTTCGCTTGCGCTGGCCGTTCCGGTGATCTGCCACTGGTCGATGACTTGCTGCGCCTCGGCAACCTCAACGACTGGTCGTCCATCCGTTGCAAGCGCCCTCGTCGCGGCTATGCCCGGCGGGACAAGCTCGAGGTAGATGTCGTACGCGAGTTCGATGAAGGCCGCGTCTGGGTTGTGTCTCGCTAGGGCCGCGCGAAGATACGGCTCGATAGGGCCAGCGGAGGTGTGGGCAGGACGGTAGCCCCGGTAGGCAGCGGCAGTCGCTGCGATCGACTCTTCGTCCGTGAGCGCGCGAGCGGACGACACCTGCATCACCCCGTACGTTGCTCGCGCTCGGGTGAAGGCGAAGAGGCGCTCAAGCTGTCGAAACCACCGGGGACGCTCGAGGGACTCAGCGATCATCAACGTCTCGAGAAACTCCCGGCTGACGCCGTTTTCGTCCGCTTCGCCATGGAGTGTCGCGACCAGGCCCCCTGACCGAAGCTTCGAGAGTTCTGAAGTCACAACCGCCGAGACATCGGCAGATCCTTCGGATGCTCTCAGGAGAAAGGCGGCGACGATTCCTGCGAACGCGGCGGTCCAGAGCGCCTCGACGAGCACCTCGGGCTCCGGGATTAGTCCGTCGACAGGGTTCCGCAACGTCCATGCGAGCACGCAGACGGCTGCAAGTGCGAGACCTGTTGCGATGGCCAAGGCAGCCTGCGAGACCGACGCGGCGAGACCGCGGGCTTTGCGCCTAAGGAAGTTGAGCAAGGTTCGCCCGGAGGTGTCTCCCGTGTGGAGCGCCCAAAGTGCGACCACGCTCAGCAGAGCAGACTCATCTGCTCGCGCCGTGGTGACGGCCGCGAATGCCGCGGCGACGAAGACCGGCCCGAATCGGAAGCAGGCGTATCGCACGCGGCCGCTGCTTGTCTTGAGCTCCAGCTCGCTCGACTGACTGAAGTAGCTGTTCGGCCAGTTCACTTGTACGACCCGGTAGAGGGCATGAAGAAACAAGGCAGCCGTGACCGCGACCGCAAGAGCAACGAGCATGGGACTCCCTGCGGTCGGAACGAGGGTCCAAATGTTAGAGGCCGGCGAACGTTCAGTGTGGTGGCAGGCCGGACCGTGTGCCCGGTACACCACGAGCTTGACCCGGCTGGGCCGAGGCCGCCGACGATCTGTCGGCATCCCGACCTAACCTGGAGCCATGGCCGACCCGTCCACGTATCGCCCCGCGGTCGGCAGCATCCCCGAGTCGCCCGGGGTCTACCGGTTCCGCGACCCCAGCGGCCGGGTCATCTACGTCGGGAAGGCCAAGAGCCTCCGGCAGCGGCTGAACAGCTACTTCGCCGACGTCGCCGGCCTGCACCCGCGCACGCGGCAGATGGTGACGACGGCGGCGGGCGTCGACTGGACCGTCGTCGGCACCGAGGTCGAGGCCCTCCAGCTCGAGTACAACTGGATCAAGGAGTTCGACCCGCGGTTCAACGTCCGCTACCGCGACGACAAGAGCTACCCGAGCCTGGCGGTGACCCTCAACGAGGAGTACCCGCGGCTGCAGGTGATGCGCGGCCCGAAGAAGAAGGGCGTCCGCTACTTCGGCCCGTACGCCCACGCCTGGGCCATCCGCGAAACGCTCGACACGCTCACGCGTGTCTTCCCGGCGCGCACCTGCTCCAACGGCGTGTTCAAGCGCGCCGGCCAGATCGGCCGCCCCTGCCTGCTCGGCTACATCGGCAAGTGCGCGGCACCGTGCGTCGGCCGGGTCGACGCCGAGGAGCACCGTCGGATCGTCGACGACTTCTGCGACTTCATGGCCGGCCGCACCGAGTCGATGATGAAGCGCCTGGAACGCGAGATGGCCGCGGCGTCGGAGAACCTGGAGTTCGAGAAGGCCGCCCGGCTGCGCGACGACCTCGGGGCGCTGCGGCGGGCGCTGGAGAAGCAGGCCGTCGTCCTCGGCGACGGGACGGACGCCGACGTGGTCGCCTTCGCCCAGGACGAGCTGGAAGCCGCCGTCCAGGTCTTCCACGTGCGCGGCGGCCGGGTGCGCGGCCAGCGCGGCTGGATCGTCGACAAGGTCGAGGCGGTCACCACCGGCGAGCTGGTGGAACAGTTCCTGCTGCAGGTGTACGGCGGCGTGGACGAGCAGACCGGCCTCGGCGAGGCGGGGGAGGCGGTGCCGCGCGAGGTGCTGGTTCCCGAGCTGCCGGAGGACGCCGACGTCTACACCGAGCTGCTCGAGGAGCTGCGGGGCGGCAAGGTGTCGCTGCGCGTGCCCCAGCGCGGCGACAAGCGCAACCTCATGGAGACGGTCGAGCGCAACGCCAAGGAGGCCTTCGCGCGACACCGGGTGAAGCGGTCCAGCGACCTGACCGCCCGCTCGCTCGCGCTCTCCGAGCTACAGGAGGCCCTCGAGCTCCCCGACGCCCCGCTGCGCATCGAGTGCATGGACGTCTCGCACGTCCAGGGCACGAACGTCGTGGCCAGCATGGTCGTGTTCGAGGACGGCCTGGCGAAGAAGTCCGACTACCGCCGCTTCTCCGTGGCTGCGGGTACAGACGACACGGCTGCCATGGCCGAGGTCGTGCGCCGGCGCTTCGCCCGCCACCTCAAGGACGAGCAGGACCGGCTCGACGAGCAGGGCGTGTCGGCCGAGGAGGGCCGGCCCCGCAGGTTCGCGTACCCGCCCAACCTCCTCGTGGTGGACGGCGGCGCGCCGCAGGTCGCCGCCGCGAGCCGCTCGCTCGCCGAGCTCGGCATCGTCGACGTCGCGGTCTGCGGCCTGGCCAAGCGGATGGAGGAGGTGTGGCTGCCCGGCGACAACGACCCGGTGATCCTGCCGCGCACCTCCGAGGCGCTGTACCTGCTGCAGCGGGTCCGGGACGAGGCGCACCGCTTCGCCATCACCTATCACCGGCAGAAGCGGTCGACGAGCATGCTGGTCTCGATGTTGGACGATGTCCCGGGCCTCGGGGACACACGGCGGAAGGCGCTGATGAAGCAGTTCGGGTCGCTCAAGCGGTTGCGGGCCGCCACGGTCGAGGAGCTCATGGCGGTGCCCGGCATCGGCCGGCGGACGGCGGAGGCGGTGCAGGCCGCGATCACGGAGCCGGCCGACCCGTCGGGTGCCGCGACCGACGCCGCCGGGGCCGAGGAGTCGACCACCGCGCCGCAGGGACCGGCCGAGCGCGGCACTCCCCGCCCGGACGCCGGCGACACCGCCGAGGTCGGCCTGGTGGCCTCGTGACGGTCGACGAGGCCGGCACGACGGGGTCGCCCGGGGATCCCGGCCCCCTCGGCGCCGTCACCGACGACCTGGACCTGGCCGGTGGCGATCCCCAGCCGCTGGAGGTCGTCGTCGTCACGGGGCTCTCCGGGGCGGGCAAGAACAGCGCCGGCCGGGTCCTCGAGGACCTCGGCTGGTTCGTCGTCGACAACCTGCCGCCGGCGCTGCTGCTGCCCATGGTGGAGCTGGGTGCCCGCGGTGACCTCCGCCGGTTCGCCGCGGTCGTCGACGTCCGCAGCCGGGCGTTCTCCAGCGACCTGCAGGAGGCGATCCGCGTCCTGTCCGAGGCCGGGCACCGACCCCGGGTGGTCTACGTGCACGCCCGCGACGAGGTGCTGGTCCGCCGCTACGAGTCCAACCGCCGGGAGCATCCGCTGCAGGGCAGCGGCACCCTGATCGACGGCATCTCGGCCGAGCGCGGTCTGCTCACCGGCATCGCCGGCGAGGCCGACCTCTGGGTCGACACGAGCGACCTCAACGTGCACCAGCTGCGGGCCACGCTCGAGAACGCCTTCGCCCGCGAGGGCCGCACGCCGCCGCTCACCGCGACGGTGATGAGCTTCGGCTTCAAGTACGGCCTGCCGCTGGACGCCGACCTCGTGGTCGACGCCCGCTTCCTGCCGAACCCGCACTGGATCCCCGAGTTGCGGGCATGCACCGGCCAGGACGCCGAGGTGCGCGACTTCGTCCTCGGCCAGCCCGACGCCGGGGAGTTCCTCGACCGCTACACCGACGTGCTGCGGCTGCTCATCCCCGGCTACCGGCGGGAGGGCAAGCGCTACCTGACCCTCGCCGTGGGCTGCACGGGCGGCAAGCACCGCAGCGTCGCGATCGCCGAGGAGTTCGCCCGTCGTCTCCAGGCCGAGGGGCTCACCGCCACGGCCCGACACCGCGACCTGGGTCGCGAGTAGTGGGCGCGGACGACCTCCGGGTGGTCGCCTTCGGGGGCGGCCACGGTCTCGCGGCTGCGCTCGCCGCCTGGCGCCGGATCACTCCGGACCTCACCGCGGTGGTCACCGTCGCCGACGACGGCGGCTCCTCCGGGCGCATCCGGCGTGAGATGCCCGTCCTGCCGCCCGGCGACCTCCGGATGGCCCTGGCCGCCCTGGCGGGCGACGGGGAGCGCTCGCAGGAACTGGCGGCCCTCCTGCAGCACCGCCTCGGCGGCACCGGCGTCCTCGCCGGGCACCCCGTCGGCAACCTGATGCTGACCGGGCTGGCCGAGATGCACGACGGCGACACCGTCCGCGCCCTCGACGAGGTCGCCGAGCTGCTCGACTGCTGCGGCCGGGTGCTGCCGATGGCCGACGTCCCGCTCGACCTCGTGGCCCGCGTCGAGACCGTGGATCCCGACGACCCGGCGCGGGTCCGCACCATCCGCGGGCAGGTCGCGATCGCCGCGACCCCGGGGCACGTGCGGGAGATCCTCGTCTCTCCGCCGGACCCGCCGGTCAACCCAGCGGTGCTCGAGGCGATCGCGACGGCGGACGTCGTCTCGCTCGGTCCGGGATCCTGGTACACCTCTGTACTGCCGCACCTGCTCGTGCCGAAGTTGGCCGCCGCACTGGCTGCCACGCAGGCCCGGGTGGTCGTGGTACTGAATCTGGAACCGCAGCCAGGGGAGACCGACGGCTTCTCTCCGGAGGAGCATCTGAGCGTGTTGCAGGCGCATCTGGGCGGAGTGGCGTTGCACACCGTGATCGCTGATGCTGAGTCGGTGGTTGACCGTCGTGGTCTCCTGTCTGCGGTACGCGAGTGCGGCGCCGAGCTCGTTCTGGCTCCGGTTGCCGAACTCGATGGTTCGCCACGGCACGATCCCGTGCGCCTCTCCGCCGCACTGGCCTCCGTGGTCGGTGCACGCTGAGGGAGTGCGGGTGTCCGATCGGGTATCGGAACTGACGACAGCTTTCGATCCTGGGCGGTCGGTACGAGGGGGAAGGGGACGCCGCACATGGCGATGACCGCAATGGTCAAGGACGAGCTCTCACGCGTGGAGTGCACGAAGACCTCCGAGCGCAAGGCGGAGGTCACGGCGCTGCTGCGCTTCTCCGGCGGCTTGCACATCGTGGGCGGTCGCGTGGTGATCGAGGCCGAGCTGGACACCGGCTCGGTGGCCCGGCGGCTGCGGCGCGACATCAGCGAGGTGTACGGCTACACGAGCGGTGTGAGCGTGCTCGCCGGCGGCAACATCCGCCGCGGCGTGCGCTATCTGGTCCGGATCGCCAAGCACGGCGAGGGCCTGGCCCGGCAGACCGGGCTGGTCGACCAGCGCGGACGGCCGGTCCGCGGGCTGCCGCCGTCGGTCGTCTCGGGCAGCATCAACGACGCCGAGGCCGCGTGGCGGGGCGCGTTCCTCGCCCACGGCTCGCTCACCGAGCCCGGTCGGTCCTCGTCGATGGAGGTCACCTGCCCGGGCCCGGAGGCCGCGATGGCTCTCGTGGGCGCGGCCCGGCGGCTGGGCATCCCGGCGAAGGCGCGCGAGGTCCGCGGTGCCGACCGGGTGGTCATCCGGGACGGCGATGCGATCAGCGCGCTGCTGACCCGCATGGGCGCGCACGACGCCGTCCTGGCCTGGGAGGAGCGGCGCATGCGCCGCGAGGTCCGGGCCACCGCGAACCGGCTCGCCAACTTCGACGACGCGAACCTGCGCCGGTCCGCCCGCGCGGCCGTGGCGGCCAGCGCCCGGGTGGAGCGTGCGCTGGAGATCCTCGCGAACGACGCTCCCGAGCACCTGCTGGTGGCCGGCCGGCTGCGGCTGGAGTTCGGGCAGGCCTCTCTGGAGGAGCTCGGTCAGCGCGCCGATCCGCCGATGACCAAGGACGCCGTCGCCGGCCGCATACGGCGACTCCTGGCCATGGCCGACAAGCGCGCCAAGGACCTCGGCATCCCGGACACGGAGTCCGTCGTCACCGACGACATGCTGGCGCAGTAGGTGAAGGACCCCCTCGCCCCCCACCGCCGCAAGCTCGCGGCGGGGCCCTGCGAGGGGGCCGGGCGGGAGCCGCGTCACGCGCGGACCGATAGGGTTTCCCGCGAGCGAGGCCGCATCTTCCGACGCGCGGCCCCCGAGCGACGTGGAGGCTGCTTTGACGGTCCGGGTGGGCATCAACGGATTCGGCCGCATCGGCCGCAACTTCTGGCGGGCCGCGGCGGCCAGCGGCCAGGTCATCGAGATCGTGGCGGTGAACGACCTCACCAGCAACGAGGTCCTGGCCCACCTGCTCAAGTACGACAGCATCCTGGGTGTCCTCAAGGAGGACGTCGCCGCCGACGGTGAGGGGATCAAGATCGGCGGGACGACCATGAAGGTCCTCTCCGAGCGCGACCCGGCCGCGCTGCCGTGGGGCGACCTGGGTGTCGACGTCGTCATCGAGTCGACCGGCTTCTTCACCAAGGCCGCCGACGCCCGCAAGCACGTCGACGCCGGTGGCGCCAAGAAGGTCATCATCTCCGCGCCCGCGAGCGACGACGACATCACGATCGTCATGGGCGTCAACGACAACCTGTACGACGGCTCGCAGACGATCATCAGCAACGCGTCCTGCACCACGAACTGCCTGGCGCCCCTGGCCAAGGTCCTCCACGACGCGTTCGGCATCGAGCGCGGCCTGATGACGACGATCCACGCCTACACCGCCGACCAGAACCTGCAGGACGGCCCGCACAAGGACCTCCGCCGCGCCCGCGCCGCCGCCCTCAACATGGTGCCCACCTCGACGGGTGCTGCGAAGGCGATCGGCCTGGTCATGCCCGAGCTGAAGGGCAAGCTCGACGGCTACGCGATCCGCGTACCGGTGCCCACCGGCTCGGCCACCGACCTCACCGTCCAGGTCACCCGCGAGGCGTCCGCGGACGAGGTGGACGCCGCCTACCGCGAGGCCGCGGCCGGCCCGCTCGGCAAGTACCTGACGTACACGGCCGACCCGATCGTCTCCTCCGACATCGTCACCGACCCGTCGTCCTGCATCTACGACTCGCAGCTGACCAAGGTGTTCGGCCCGATGGTCAAGGTGCTTGGCTGGTACGACAACGAGTGGGGGTACTCCAACCGGCTCGTCGACCTCACCACGCTGGTGGGCAAGTCCCTCTGATGCGTTCGGTAGACGACCTCCTCGCCGAGGGCGTCTCGGGTCGGCGCGTCCTGCTGCGCGCCGACCTGAACGTCCCGTTGGATCTGTCGACGCGATCGCCAGTCATCTCGGATGACGGTCGGATCACGGCCAGCCTGCCTACGCTGCAGGCGCTGCGCGACGCCGGTGCCCGCGTGATCGTGGCCGCCCACCTCGGCCGCCCGAAGGGTGCGCCCGACCCGCAGTTCTCCCTCGCCCCGGTGGCTGCGCGGCTGTCCGAGCTGCTCGGTGTGCCCGTGGCGCTCGCGGCGGACGTCGCGGGCGAGGACGCCACGGCCAAGGCCGGGGCGCTGGGCGACGGCGACGTCCTCCTGCTGGAGAACGTCCGGTTCGAGGCCGCCGAGACCTCGAAGGACGACGCGGCCCGGGGGGAGCTCGCCGATCGGCTGGCCGCCCTCGCCGACGTCTACGTGGACGACGCGTTCGGGGCCGTGCACCGCAAGCACGCGTCGGTGTTCGACGTGGCCGAGCGCCTGCCGCACTACGCGGGCCGGCTGGTCGCCCGCGAGCTCGAGGTGCTCACCCGCCTGACCGCCGACCCCGAGCGCCCCTACGTCGTCGTCCTCGGGGGCTCGAAGGTCAGCGACAAGCTGGCGGTCATCGAGGCGCTGCTGCCCAAGGTCGACCGCCTCCTGATCGGTGGCGGGATGTGCTTCACGTTCCTCGCCGCCCAGGACCACGGCGTGGGCAGCTCGCTGCTGGAGGCCGACCAGGTCGACACCTGCCGCCGGCTGCTCACCGAGGCCGGCGACAAGATCGTGCTGCCGGTCGACGTGGTGTGCGCCGACAGGTTCGCCGCCGACGCCGAGGTCAGCGTGACGCCGGCCGACGCGGTCCCGGACGACCTCATGGGCCTGGACGTCGGTCCCCTGACGGTCGACCTGTTCACCGCGGACCTCGCCGACGCCCGCACCGTCTTCTGGAACGGTCCGATGGGCGTCTTCGAGCTGGCCCCGTTCCAGGCCGGCACCCGCGGTGTCGCCGAGGCGGTCGGGACCGTCGACGGTCTCTCCGTCGTCGGCGGTGGGGACTCCGCCGCCGCCGTCCGGCAGCTCGGCCTCGACGAGGCGTCCTACGGCCACATCAGCACCGGCGGCGGCGCGTCGCTGGAGTACCTCGAGGGCCGGGAACTCCCCGGCCTCGCGGTCCTCGCCGACTGACCACCAGCCGACCGATCAGAGGACCGAGAATGGCTCGCAAGGACCGCACGCCGGCGAAGCGGGAGGGCCGCCGCCCGCTGATCGCCGGCAACTGGAAGATGAACATGACGCACCTGGAGGCCATCGGCCTGGTGCAGAAGCTCGCGTTCACCATCCCCGCGCGGGTGCTCGACGACGTGCAGGTCGTCGTGCTGCCTCCCTTCACCGCGCTGCGCAGCGTCCAGACGCTGGTCACCGGTGACAAGCTCGACGTCGGTTACGGCGCCCAGGACCTCTCCGTCCAGGACTCGGGCGCCTACACCGGCGAGGTCAGCGGCGGGATGCTCGCCGCGCTGGCCTGCCAGTTCGTCACCGTCGGCCACTCCGAGCGGCGGGCGATGCACGCCGAGGACGACGCCGTCGTGGCCGCCAAGGCGCAGGCGGCGCTGCGGCACGGGCTCGCTCCGATCGTGTGCGTCGGCGAGGGGCTGGAGACCCGGCAGGCCGGGGGGCACGTCACTTACTGCACCGACCAGCTCGACGCGTCGCTGGAGGGCTTGACCGCCGAGCAGATGGCCGCAGGCGTGGTCGTCGCCTACGAGCCCGTCTGGGCCATCGGTACCGGCGAGGTGGCCACCCCCGAGGATGCGCAGGAGGTCTGCGGGGCACTCCGGGCGCGGCTCGCCGAGCGGTTCGGCCCGGAGACGGCCGCAACCGTCCGTATCCTCTACGGAGGGTCGGTGAAGGCCGCGAGCACGGCCGGGATCATGGCCGGGCCGGACATCGACGGTGCACTCGTCGGCGGCGCCAGCCTGGACGCCGACGAGTTCGCGCAGATCTGTCAGAACGCCGCCGGCGGCAGCTGAGCCCCACTGCCGCCGCCGGCCGACACGGGTGGGGGCGGGCAGCAGGACGTGGAGAACACCACGCTGGAACGTGTGGCGAGCCGGCTCCCCGCATGGGCCCGGGGCTGGTCACGCCGGCGCATCCTCGCGGTCGCGGCGGTCGTCGTCCTCGTCGTGGTCTTCGCGGTCAGCTGCGGGGGTGGCGCGGACGGCCGGGCCGACGTCCCCGTGGTCGAGGGCAGCGCCGACGCCGGGGTGAACGGCGTCCGGGCACCCTCGGGCCGCACCGGCGGCGCCCTGCGGGTCGTCTCCGCCGAGATCGACAGCCTGGACCCCCAGCGCTCCTACCTGCCCGGCGTCTGGAACCTGATGCGGCTCTACGCCCGCACCCTGGTCACGTACAGCTCCGAGCCCGGGCACACCGACGAACTGGTGCCCGACCTGGCCACCGACCTCGGCACGCCGTCCGAGGACGGTCTGAGCTGGACCTTCACGCTCCGCGAGGGCGTGCGGTTCGAGAACGGCCGGGCCATCAGGTCCCAGGACGTGAAGTACGGCATCGAGCGGTCGTTCGCCTCCGACGTCATCGTCGGGGGCCCGACCTACGTGGTGGACCTCTTCGACGATCCCGGCAACCAGTACGCCGGCCCGTACCAGGACGAGTCGCCCGAGCGCCTGGGCCTGCCGACCGTGGAGACCCCCGACGAGCGCACGATCATCTTCCGGCTCCGGGCGCCCCAGCCCGACCTGCCGTTCGTCATGGCGCTGCCCTCCAGCAGCCCCGTGCCGATCGAGGCCGACAGCGGCGCGGGCTACGGCAGCGACCCGGTGTCCTCGGGCCCCTACGCGGTCACGTCCGTCGACCCCGCGACCGGCATCCTGCTCGACCGGAACCCGCAGTGGGACCCGGCCACCGACGACGTCCGCAACGCACTGCCGGACCAGGTCATCGTCCGGACCGGGCTGTCCGGGGTCGAGCGGGACCAGGCGCTGCTGGCCGGGTCCGCCGACCTCGACATTACCGGCACCGGCGTCCAGGCCCTGACCACGGCACGGCTGGCCGAGGACGAGGAGAACCCGGTACGCGACCGGGTGGACGACGTCACGACGGGCGCCGTCCGGCTGCTCGCCCTGCCGACGGACGTCGCCCCGATGGACAATCCCGACTGCCGGGCCGCGGTCGCCGCGGTGATCGACCGGCGGGACGTGCAGGAGAAGCTCGGGGGAGCGGTCAACGTCGTGCGCCGCTCCCAGCTGTGGCCTCGCGGTCTCCCCGGTGGTCCGGAGGACCGCGATCCACGCGCCGACCTCGACGCCGCGCGGGCCTCCCTCGAGGCCTGCGGGATGCCCGACGGGTTCGCCACGGTGCTCGCCGTCGCCGACACGCCCACCGGGGTCGACGTCGCCGAGGAGGTCTCCGCGGAGCTCCGCGAGGTCGGCATCGAGGCCGAGGTGCGGCCGCTGAGCGCGAGCTCCTTCTACGCCACGGACGTCGGCAGCCCCGGCAACGTCACGGCCAACGGGTACGGCATCGTGCTGGCGACCTGGACAGCGGACTTCCCGACGCCCGCGTCGTTCCTCGCGCCCCTCGTCGACAGCCGCAGCATCCGCTCCGTCGGCAACACGAACTACGCCCGGCTCGCCGACCCCGCGGTCGATGCACTCATCGACCAGGCCCGGGCGGCCGGCGGCCCGGACGCGTGGCGCGAGGTGGCCGGCACCGTGTCCGCCGCGTCGGTGTACGTGCCGCTGGCCGAGACGCGCATCCAGCTGCTGGCGGGACAGCGGCTGCGCAACGGCGTCGTGATGCAGCCCTACAGCGGGCACGACCTCGCCACCGCCGGGGTGCGCTGACAGCCCCGCGAGCATCGCAGTGAGCGCCGGCGAGCGAGGAGCGGACCGGGGCGCGGAGGCGCACTGACGGAAGAGTGCGCTGACCCTTTCGGTTAGGCTCGGGGGCAAGAGCCCGGTGCGTGCCGCCGGCAGCCCAACGCAGGAGAAGTGATGATCGAGCTCGTCCTCAACGTGGTGCTGGTGCTCACCAGCGCCCTCCTCATCGTGCTGATCCTGCTGCACCGGGGGAAGGGTGGCGGTCTGTCCTCCATGTTCGGTGGCGCGGTCTCCTCCTCCCTGGCCGGCTCCTCGGTCGTCGAGAAGAACCTGAACCGGCTGACGGTCTTCTGCGCGATCGTCTGGGCCGTCTGCATCGTCGGGCTGGGGATCCTGCTCAAGGTCAACTGAGAAGGGGCCGCCCCTCCCGGCCACCGGTTTGCGAAACACGACTGGCCGCAATCCGCGCGAAAACGTGACCGGAGATCGCACGTCCAGGCTCTAGACTGCCCGCGCGGCCGTGAGTCAGTTGCCGCACGACCTGGACTCGATCAGGGGGCGCTCGTGGCTGGTGGCAACGCGATTCGGGGCACCCGGGTCGGAGCAGGTCCGATGGGTGAGGCCGAGCGCGGCGAAGCTGCGCCCCGCAACCGCATCCCCTTCTGGTGCGCGAACCGGCACGAGACGCGGGTCGCCTTCGCCAGTGACGCGGACATCCCCGAGTTCTGGGACTGCCCCCGCTGCGGGCTCCCCGCCGGGCAGGACGAGCAGAACCCGCCCGCGGCACCGCGGAACGAGCCGTACAAGACCCACCTGGCCTACGTCCGGGAGCGGCGCAGCGACGCCGACGGTGACGCACTGCTGGAAGAGGCGCTCACCCGGCTGCACCAGCGTCGCGGCGCCTGACCCCACCCGCTGTCGACCCGGCCGGCTCCTGACCCCGGCCGGGTCTGATCGTCCTGGTCAGGATCACGTCTGGCGCGGCGGGACGACCGGGCCCCGCGAGCGCCAGCTGGCCGTCGCCACGTCCCAGTACTCCGACCGCGGACGGGCGCCGCGCGAGTAGTGCCACGGCTCCGGCCACGGGAACTCACCGACCGGCGCCGGCTCGGCTGCCTGTCCGGCGGGCGCCTCCGGTTCGAGGGCGTCGTCCCGGGGCGGGCGCGGCTGTGGGATGGACGTCGTCCGCTGGGCGCTGCGGGTGTCGTGAACGGTCATCGGAGGGCTCCTGCCTGATCGGACTCCTGAGTACGAGCTCGCTCGCACTCAGGAGAGACCCCGCCGTCCACAGCGGATACGGCTCAGGCCGGGCGACCGGGAAGTTCTGCTGCCGCGGCGGCATCCAGCAACCACCGGGTGGCCCGGACCCCGTGCACCCCCGCCGCGGGGAGCTGCGCCGGGTCCGTGCCGGACAGCGCCTGCGCCACGGCTGGCGCCTTCGCCGCGCCCCCGACGAGCAGCCAGACCTCCTCGGCCGCGTTGATCGCGGCGAACCCCAGGCTGACGCGGGTCGGCGGCGGCTTGGGGCAGTCACGGACGGCCAGCACGGTCCGCTCGTCCGCCACGGCCGGGGAGTCCGGGAAGATCGACGCCACGTGCCCCTCCGGGCCCATCCCGAGGAGCAGCAGGTCCAGCCGGGGGACCGGTCGGCCGTCGGGTGCCGCGGCCGCCAGCTCCCCGGCGTACCAGGCGGCGGCGTCCTCGGGCTCGGCGAACTCTCCGTCGGAGGCAGGCATGGCGTGCACTCGCTCGGCCGGCACGCCCACCGCGTCGAGCAGCGCCCGCCGGGCGGCCTTCTCGTTGCGGTCGTCGTCTCCCGCCGGGACGAAGCGCTCGTCACCCCACCAGACGTCCACCGCCGTCCAGTCGACGCGCTCCCGCACTGGCTCGGCCGCCAGGGCGGCGACGTGCTCGAGGACGGCGATCCCGATCCCACCCCCGGTCAGCACGACCGCGGCCGACCCGTGCACGGCCTGGGCCGCGGCCAGCCGGGCGACCATCGCCTCGGCGGCCGCACGGGCCAGGTGCTCGGCGTCCGGCTCGACGACGACGTCAGGAGTGGGAGCGGTCACGAGTCGCCGGTCTTCGCGGCGGCGCGCTTCTTCGTCCGCGAGCCGTTGCCGTTCTCCTCGGCCGGGTCGAACCACACGTGTTCCCGCATCGGGGAACGGTCGGCCAGGTCGCTGACCCCGGTCGCCGATTCCAGTGCGTCGCTGTAGGGCTCGTCGGGGTCCAACCGCCGCAGCTCCTCGCTGAGCAGGTCCCCGAGCACCCGCTCCGGAAGGGCCACGGCGGCGTCGGGGCGGTACGGCTGGCTGATGACCGCCCCACCCTTGCGGTCGGCGTGGATCCGCACCTCTTCCTTCTGGTCCAGGGTGAGGACGACGGACTCGACGCCGCTCTCCCCGGGCTTGCGGGTGCCTTCTTCGACGGCGACCGGGCAGCCGCACCGGGAGGACAACCAGCCGGCGAGCAACCGCGCTGTCGGGTTGGCCGGATCGCCCTCGACGCGGCCGGCGGTGACGACGACAGGCTCACCGCGGCGGCCGGAGACGGAGTCGAGGCTGGAGGCGAGGATGGCCCGCCACGCGGTGCTCCGGGTCCAGGCGAGATCGGTGTCGCCGGGGGCGTAGTCCGCCGCCCGGGTCTTCAGCGCGGCCAGCGGGTCGTCGGCGATCGAGCTGTCGGTGATCCGTCGGTCGGCGAAGACCGCCAGCGCGTCGGTGGCCAGCCGGTCCGGCGGTGCAGCGTGCCACCAGGCCACGACGGGGGCGTCGGCGGCCAGCAGCGGCAGGACCACGGACTCCGCGTGCAGGCCCAGGCGGCCGTACATCCGCATGACGACGGCCTCGCCGGGGCCCAGCCGCCCACCGATCAGGACCTCGGCGTCCAGTCGGGGAGCCGGTGCCTCGATCTGCCGGCGCACGACGAAGAGAAGCCGGCAGGGGTGCATCTCGGCCGCGTGGGTGGCCGCCTCCTCGGCGTCGGACACGCGGCTCTCGTCGGCGACGACGACCAGGGTGAGGGCGACCCCGGAGAGCACCGCGCCGCCGGTGCGCCGCTGCGCGGCCAGTTCCTTCACCACGGCCGAGCCGGTCGTGTCCCAGAGCGTCGTCACGTGGTGTCCTCTGTTCGGATGCGGGAGGGAGTCACGGTCACGCCCGTCATGGACGCCGCCACCTGCGGTCCTCGGCGGCCAGCATCTCCTCGGCCGCGCGCGGTCCCCACTCGCCGGCGCGGTAGGCGTGCGGCGTCGTCCCGGCCCAGAACTCCTCGAGCGGGTCGATCACCGCCCAGGAGGCCTCCACCTCGGCGTTGCGCGGGAACAGCGTGGCGTCGCCCAGGAGGACGTCGAGCAGCAGCCGCTCGTAGGCCTCCGGGCTGGACTCGGTGAACTGCTCGCCGTAGAGGAAGTCCATGGACACGTCCCGCACCTCCATGACGCTGCCCGGCACCTTCGACCCGAACTTGAGGGTCACCCCCTCGTCGGGCTGGACGCGCACGACGAGCTGGTTGTTGCCGAGCTCCTCGGTGTCGGTCTCGGCGAAGGGCAGGTGCGGCGCCCGCTTGAACATCAGCGCGATCTCGGTGACCCGGCGGGGCAGCCGCTTGCCGGTGCGCAGGTAGAACGGCACGCCTGCCCAGCGGCGGGTCTCCACGCCCAGGCGGACGGCGGCGAAGGTCTCGGTCGCGGACTTGGGGTCCACGCCCTCCTCCTGCTGGTAGCCCTTGACCCGTTCGCCGGCCAGCCAGCCCTGCTCGTACTGGCCGCGGATCGCGAAGGTCTCCATGTCCTCTGGCACCGAGATCGCCCGGAGCACCTTGAGCTTCTCCGTCCGGATCTCCTCGGCGGAGAACTCGACCGGCTCCTCCATCGCGGTGAGGGCGAGCAGCTGCAGCAGGTGGTTCTGCAGCACGTCGCGGGCGGCGCCGGTCTTCTCGTAGAACGACGCCCGCCCGCCGATGCCGACGTCCTCGGCCATGGTGATCTGGACCGAGTCGACGTGGTGGCCGTTCCAGATCGGCTCGAACAGGGTGTTGGCGAACCGTAGCGCCAGCAGGTTCTGAACGGTCTCCTTGCCCAGGTAGTGGTCAATGCGGAAGACGTCCTCCGCGCTGAACACGGAGTCGACGAGGGCGTTCAGCTCGCGGCTCGAGGGCAGGTCCTCACCGAACGGCTTCTCGACGACGACCCGCCGCCACCGGTCCGCCGTGCTCTCCGCCATGCCCGTGCGCTGCATCTGCTTGAGCACGGTCGGGAACATCGACGGCGGGATCGACAGGTAGAAGGCCGCGTTGCCGCCGATGCCATGGCTGCCCTCGAGCTCGCCGAGGGTCGCGGCGAGCTGGTCGAAGGCGTTGTCGTCGTCGAAGGAGCCCTGCACGAAGGTGATGTCGGCGGCCAGCTGCTCCCAGACCTCCTCCCGCCACGGGGTGCGGGCGTGCTGCCGGGCCGCCTCGCGCGAGAGCTCGGCGAACTCGGTGTCACCCCAGTCGCGGCGGGCGAAGCCGAGCAGCGCGAAGTTGGTCGGCAGCAGCCCGCGGTTGGCCAGGTCGTAGACCGCCGGCAGCAGCTTCTTTCGGGCCAGGTCGCCGGTGATGCCGAAGACGACGAGCGCGCACGGCTGAGGTACCCGGGGTAGCCGCCGGTCCCGCGGGTCGCGCAGCGGGTTGGGGTTCATCTCGGGCCGCGAAGCGGGGAAAGAGCCATCGGGGGCCGCGCAGCGGGGAAAAGATGCATGGTCCGTCCTCGAGGTAGGAGGGGGCCGCTGCCCGGACCGGCGGGGGACCGGACGGCGGGGTGGAACAGGGAGCGGGTCGTGCGGCTGTACTCCCGGGGCGGTCAGCCCAGCGCCTCCAGGAGCTGGCCCAGGCCGGCGGCACGGTCGGTCAGGTGCAGGTGCAGCAACGGACGGCCGCGGTCGGCGAGGGCCTTGCGGTCCCCGGCGGCCTGCGCGGCCTGCAGGGTGGCGAAGCTGAACGGCTTCTCCGGGACGGCGAGGTCCTCGGCCACCGCCCCGGTCACCTGCAGGAACGCACCGACCTGGGGCCCGCCCTTGTGGTACTGGCCGGTGGAGTGCAGGAAGCGCGGACCCCACCCGAAGGTGACGGCGTGCTCGGTGCGGCGGGCGAGAGCACCCCGGAGGTCCTGCGCGCTGGCGTCGCGCTCCCGGTCCAGATAGGCCATGACGGCCAGGTAGCCACGCGGGGGGATCGAGTTCAGCAGCGCGTCGAGCGCCAGGCGGACGCCGTCGTGCGAGGACAGGTCGACCCCGTCCAGCACACCGCCGCTGCCCCGCACCTCGATGGCGCCGATGGTCGCCTCGGGCCGCTCGTCCGGCAGCCCCTCGTCGAGGATCCGGTTGGTGTTGTCCTTGCTCTCGGTCACGTTCGGCTGGTCGAAGGGGTTGATCCCGAGCACCCGTCCGGCCACCGCCGTCGCGTACTCCCAGCCGAGGAACTGCGCCCCGAGCGGCCCGCTGACACCGACGGAGGGCTGCTTCGCGGGAGTGCCGGAGCCGACCACGGCGAGCAGCACGTCGGGCGCGCTCGCTCCCGGTGCCTCGTCGGACTCGAGGACGACGGGCAGGATGCCGCGCCCCTCCTTGCCGGTGGACTCGGCGATCAGCTGCTCGGCCCAGTCACCGAAGCCCTTGATCGATGTGCCCAGCTCCGCTGAGTCGCCGTCGGCCAGACCCAGCTTGTCCCGCCCGCTGCGGAACGCGGCGCCTAGGGCGGCACCGAGCTCCAGAGCGGCGTTGTCGGATGCGGCCAGGCGCTCGGCCAGCTCCTCGGCCTCGTCGAGCAGGGCGCCGACGTCGGCGCCGGCCAGGGCAGAGGGCACCAGGCCGAACGCCGAGAGCGCGCTGTACCGCCCACCGACGGTCGGGTCGGCGAGGAAGACCGCCCGCGCGCCCATCTCCGCGGCGGTGTCGGCCAGCGGGGAGCCGGGGTCGGTGACGACGACGAAGCGCCCGCCGATCCGCTTCTCGTCCAGGCCGGCCGCGGCGAACGCGGCGATGAACGCCCGCCGGTGGCTGTCGGTCTCCACCGTGCCGCCGGACTTGGAGCTGACGACGACGACCGTCCGGTGCAGGTCGGTCATCGCCGCGGACACCTGACCGGGGTCGGTCGTGTCGAGGACGACGAGCGGCACCCCCGCGGTGCGGCAGATGACCTCCGGTGCCAGTGACGAGCCGCCCATGCCGCACAGGACGATGCGGTCGAGGCCCTCGCCGGCCAGCTCGGTGCGGAGATCGGCCAGGCGGCTGACCAGCTGACGCGAGCTCGCCGGCAGGTCCAGCCAGCCGAGCCGGACCGCCGACTCGTCCTCGGCCTCCGGGCCCCACAGCGTGGCGTCCTTCTGGACCAGCCGGGCCGCGACGCCGTCGTCCACGAGCTGGGTCCGCAGGGTGTCGGGGACGTCCAGCCCGTTCAGGGCGACGGAGAACGCGGAACTCACTTCTTGTCCTCCAGCTCGCTGCGCACCGAGTCGGTCAGCTCGTCCCACGAGTCGACGAACTTCTGCACGCCTTCTTTTTCCAGCACGCGGAAGACGTCGTCGAGGTCGACGCCGGCGTCACCGACGGCCTTCATGACGGCGGCGGCGTCGTCGTAGGACTTCTGCACCGGCGTGCCGGCTTCGCCGTGGTCGGCGTAGGCCATCATCGTCTTCTCCGGCATCGTGTTCACGGTGCCGGGAGCGATGAGCTCGGAGATGTACATCGTGTCCGAGTACTCGGGGTTCTTGACGCCGGTCGAGGCCCAGAGCGGGCGCTGCGGCACCGCACCCTTCGCCTCGAGCGCCCGCCAGCGGTCGGAGGAGAAGACCTCCTCGTAGGCCTGGTAGGCCAGCTGGGCGTTGGCGATGCCCGCCTTCCCCTTGAGCGAGGCGATGTCTAGTTCAGGGGCATCCGAAACCTTGTCCAGCCGCTTGTCGATCTCGGTGTCGACGCGGGAGACGAAGAACGACGCGACCGACGCGATGCCGTCCAGGGAGCCACCCTCGGCCACCCGCTTCTCCAGGCCGGCCAGGTATGCCTCCATGACCGCCCGGTACCGGTCCGGGCTGAAGATCAGGGTGACGTTGACACTGATCCCGTTCGCGATGGTCTCGGTGATGGCCGGCAGGCCCGCTTCGGTCGCCGGGATCTTGATGAAGAGGTTCGGCCGGTCCACCAGCCACCACAGGTGCCCGGCCTCGGCGGCGGTGGCGTCGGTGTCGTGCGCCAGACCCGGCGCCACTTCGAGGGACACGCGGCCGTCTCCCGGCTGGCGGTCGTGGATGGGCCGCAGCAGGTCGCAGGCGTCCCGGACGTCGGCGCCGGTGATCGTCCGCAGTGCCTCCTCCACGCTCACCTGACGGACGGCGAGGGCGTGCAGCTGGTCGTCGTAGGAGTCCGACCCGCTGATCGCCGCGGCGAAGATGGTCGGGTTCGTCGTCACGCCGACGACGGAGTGCTCGTCGACCAGCGACTGCAGGTTCCCGCTGCGGATGCGGTCGCGGGACAGGTCGTCGAGCCAGACGGCGACCCCCGCCGCGGACAGCTCGGCAAGCTTCTCGTTCTGTGCCATGACTGGTGCCTTTCGGTTAGGGCCTAGCGGCCCCGCTGCAGGGGCCCGCCGCGAGCTTGCGAGTGGTGAGGGGCAGTGGGTCCTTCATTTGTCGCCGGTGGGGCTGTCGAGTCCGCCGTGGGACGCTCCCGGCCCGGCCGGGACCGCGGCGTCGGACGCGGCGGCCTGCAGGCTCTCGCGGGCGGCGGCCACGACTGCCTCCGTGGTCAGGCCGAACTCCTCGTAGAGCACGGTGTAGGCGGCGCTGGCGCCGTAGTGGTTGAGCCCGACGATCCGGCCGGCGTCACCGACGAACTCGCGCCAGCCCATGGGCACCGCGGCCTCGACGCTGACCCGCGCCCGGACCGAGGACGGCAGCACCTCGTTGCGGTAGCTGTCGTCCTGGTCGGAGAACCACTCGACGCACGGCAGGGAGACGACACGGGTCGGGACGCCGTCGGCCTCGAGCGCCTCGCGGGCGGCGACGGCGATCTGCACCTCCGAGCCGGTGCCCATCAGGATCACCTCGGGGGTGCCCGACGAGGCCTCGGCGAGCACGTAGCCACCGCGGGCGACGCCCTCGGCCGACGCGAACTCGCTGCGGTCGAAGACGGGCAGGTTCTGCCGGGACAGGATGATCCCGGCGGGCCGGTCGTTGTGCTCGAGGATCGTCCGCCACGCGACCGCCACCTCGTTGGCGTCAGCGGGCCGGACGACGTCGAGACCCGGGATTGCCCGGAGCGCGGCCAGGTGCTCGATCGGCTGGTGGGTCGGGCCGTCCTCGCCGAGGCCGATGGAGTCGTGGGTCCAGACGTAGGTGACGGGCAGCTGCATGATCGCCGCGAGCCGGACCGCGCCGCGCATGTAGTCGGAGAACGTCAGGAACGTGCCGCCGTAGACGCGCGTGCCGCCGTGCAGGGCAATGCCGTTCATGATCGAGCCCATCGCGTGCTCGCGGACTCCGAAGTGCAGGGTGCGGCCGTAGGGGCCACCGGACCACATCTTCGTCTGCCGGTTGGCCGGCAGGAACGACGGTTCGCCCTTCACGGCGGTGTTGTTGCTCTCGGCGAGGTCGGCCGAGCCGCCCCACAGCTCGGGCAGCGCGGGGTAGAGCGCGGCCAGGACCTCGCCCGACGCCTTGCGGGTGGCGACGCCCTTCGGGTCGGCGTCCCAGCTGGGCAGCTTGTCCGCCCAGCCCTCGGGCAGCGTGCGGGTCGTCATCCGCTCGAGGAGGGCGGCGCCCTCGGGGTTGCTCTGCTTCCAGGCGCCGAACCGCGGCTGCCACGCCGCGTGCGCCTCCTGGCCGCGGCCGACGACGCCGCGGGCGTGCTCGATGACCTCGGGCGCGACGTCGAAGCTCTTGTCGGGGTCGAAGCCGAGGATCTTCTTGGTGGCCTTGACCTCGTCCTCACCGAGCGCCGAGCCGTGCGCGGCACCGGTGTTCTGCTTGTTGGGCGCCGGCCAGCCGATGATCGTCTTCAGCACGATGATCGACGGGCGGCCGGTCTCTGCCTTGGCGGCCGCCAGTGCGGCGTCGACCGCGGCCAGGTCCTCGCCGTCGTGGACGTGCTGCACGTGCCACCCGTAGGCCTCGTAGCGCTTGCCGACGTCCTCGGTGAAGGCGATGTTCGTGTCGTCCTCGATCGAGATCCTGTTGTCGTCGTAGACGAGGACGAGGTTGCCCAGCTGCTGGGTGCCGGCCAGCGAGGACGCCTCGCCGCTGACGCCCTCTTCCAGGTCGCCGTCGGAGGCGAAGACCCAGACGGTGTGGTCGAACAAGCTCTCGCCCTCGGGGGCGTCCGCGTCGAGCATGCCGCGCTCGCGGCGCGCGGCCATCGCCATGCCGACCGCGTTGCCCACACCCTGACCGAGCGGGCCGGTCGTCGTCTCCACGCCGGGCGTGTGGTTGACCTCGGGGTGGCCGGGCGTCTTCGAGCCCCAGGTGCGCAGGGCCTCCAGGTCGGCGAGTTCCATGCCGTACCCGGAGAGGTAGAGCTGGACGTAGAGCGTCAGGCTCGAGTGCCCCATCGAGAGCACGAACCGGTCACGAGCGACCCAGTTCGGGTCGCTCGGGTCGTGCTTCAGCCACTTCTGGAAGAGCAGGTAGGCGGTCGGGGCCATGCTCATCGCCGTCCCCGGGTGGCCGTTGCCCACCTTCTGGACGGCGTCCATGGCGAGCACCCGTGCGGTGTCGATGGCGCGGCGGTCGAGCTCGCCGAAACCGTCGGGGAGGGTCGGCTTCGGCTGCGCCGGGCTACCGGTGGGGGCGTCGGTCGCGGCTTCGGCGGGGGCCTCGGACCCGGTGCTCTGCGTCATGTGGTGAGTGCTCCCTCGGGGTAGGCCCTGGTTCGTGGGCGGTCGTGCGGCCGTGCTGTCCGCCGGGTGAGCGGGGCGCGCCGGTCGTGGGCGGCGACCGGGCTCGAACCGCGGACCCGGCGGCGCGCCCCCGGGCCGGCGCTGGACCGGGGCACGTCGTCGTCGTCGACGTCGGCCCTACCCGCTGGACGGGCCGCATCAACGCGGTCAACCCTAGTCATCCGCGCTCATGCCGCGCCGATGCCCGGAGCGCCCCGGGCTACAGTGACTGCCGTTCCCATCCCCGGTTCGAAGGGACCCCGTGGTGCCCTGCTGCCCGCGCGCTTCCGCGCACGAGGGCACCCGGTGACGGCGCTGAGCGAGCGCCGCACCGATCCCGCTCGTCGCCTCCCCAGCGCCCTCCGCACGCGGATCGGCGCCTACGTGGCGCTGACCAAGCCGCGGATCATCGAGCTGCTGCTGGTGACGACGGTGCCGGCGATGATGCTGGCCGCTCGCGGCTGGCCGTCCTGGACTCTGCTGCTCGCCACCCTGGTCGGCGGAACTCTCGCGGCCGGGGCGGCGAACGTCTTCAACTGCTACTTCGACCGTGACATCGACCGGTTGATGCACCGCACCCAGAAGCGGCCGCTGCCGATGGGGCAGATCACCCCGCGGGCGGCGCTGATCTTCGGCGCGGTGCTCACCGTCTCCTCGATCGCGCTGCTCGCGGCCACCACCACGCTGCTGGCCGCGGCGCTCGCGGCGGGGGCGATCTTCTACTACGCCGTCCTCTACACGATGGTGTTCAAGCGGCACACCCGGCGCAGCACCGAGTTCGGCGGCGTGCCCGGGGCGGCACCGGTGCTCATCGGCTGGGCCGCGGTCACCGGTTCCCTCGACTGGCCGGCCGTCGTCGTCTTCGGGGTCGTCTTCTGCTGGCAGATGCCGCACTTCTGGGCGCTCGCCATGCGGTTCAAGGCCGACTACGCGCGGGCCGACGTCCCGATGCTCCCAGTGGTCACGTCCGAGCTGTCGGTCGGCCGGCAGACCGTGGCCTGGAGCTGGGTCACCGTCGCGGTCTCGCTCCTGCTCTGGCCCGTGGCCGCGGACTTCGGCATCGGCTGGCTCTACACGGCGGCCGCGGTCGCCCTGGGCGCGTGGTTCGTCCTCGAGGCGCACCGGCTGCTGCGTCGCATCCGGAGCGACGCCGAGACCAAGCCGATGAAGCTCTTCCACGTCTCGATCTCGTACCTGGCCCTGCTCTCGATCGCGATCATCGTCGACGTCCTGATCTGAGCTCGCCGCGCTGGGCGTTGTCCCTCCAGCGGCCGTTCCGGCGCCCGAGATGGCCGACCCGGGGACATTCCCCCTGAAGGAGCTGCCGTGCGCCGCGATCTCGCGAACGCCCGGATGGGGCAACTGGTCGGGGCGGACGGCCGGACCTACTCGCTCGGTGCGACGCGGATCGAGCCCGCCGAGGTCGAGTCGCTGATCGAGTCCGGGTGCCCAGTCGTCACGTACTTCGCCGGAGGGCGACTCGTCTGGCACGACGAGGACGACGCGTGGCCGGCCTGGGCCGACGCCCGCGGCGCCCAGGAGTCGGTGACGGCTGGGCGCTGGGAGTCACCGGACGGCCCCGCGGCCGTCGTCCTGATCTGGAGCGCCTGACAGAAGTCCGCCGTGTGGGGGCCGGTGCCGTGCTGTAGCGCGGCACTCCGGACAACACCGCGGTAGTCAGCGAATGGCGGTAGCGGGCTCTGTGGCGGAGCTTAGCGGGAGTTCCGACGCCGGGCCGCGGACGGACCACACCAGGCGCGCGGTGAACGCGGTGATCAGCACCGCGCCGAGCATGTGCACGAGCACGAGGGCGACCGGCAGGTCGGTGAAGTACTGCACGTAGCCGACGACGCCCTGGGCGAGCTGAACGATCAGCAGGTCGCGGGCCGCCCGGCGGACGCGGCCGGGGGAGTCGATCGCGTAGAGCGCCACGAGCAGCGCGACGGTCAGACCGATGAGGAGGAACACGACGTCGGCGTGCAGCTGGCTGACCAGCTCGGGGTCGAAGCCCGTGCGCCCGGCCTCCGGGTCGCCGCTGTGCGGACCGCTGCCGGTCACGACCGTGCCGATTCCGAGGACGACGGCGGTGAGCGCGGCGATGCCGGTGACGAGCAGGACGAACGGACGGCGCACCAGTGGCTGCCCCACACCGGGTTCGCGCGAGCGCTGCCAGAGGATCGTGGCCACCGCGACGAGCACCATCGACACCAGGAAGTGGGCGGCGACCGTCCACGGGTTCAGGCCGGTCAGCACGGTGACGCCGCCCAGCAGGGCCTGCGCCGGGATGCCCAGGAACCCGATGACGGCAAGCGTCCGGAGGTCCCGGCGCACCGACCGGAACACGACGACGACGGTGGCGATCGCGACCGCGGTGAGCGCGAAGGTGAGCAGCCGGTTGCCGAACTCGATGACGCCGTGGCCGGCCAGCTCCGGCGTGGCCACGAAGCTCTCGTCGGTGCACCGCGGCCAGGTCGGGCAGCCGAGTCCGGACCCGGTCAGCCGCACCGCGCCGCCGGTGACGACGATGAGGCCGTTGGCGATCGCGTTGGCCAGAGCGACGCGGGAAACGGTCGCGGAAGAGAAGGCAGTGGGCAGGGCCGGCACGGACCCGATGCTAGGCGGGAGGCATGTGGCGTGACCCGCATCACGCCGCGGCGGGGGTCACGCAAGGAGTAAGGCTGACCTTGGTTGCGAGCGTGCCGAAATAGGACACACTTGTGTTGTGGAAAGCGTTGCAGTGCACCCCCGCGCGTCGGTGACAGCCGACGACGGCCGCACCCGCGACCGCGTCAGCGCGCTGCTCCTCGAGCACGGTCCGCAGACCGCCAGTGAGCTCGCCACCCGCCTGGGCATCTCGCCGGCCGCCGTCCGCCGCCACCTCGATGCCCTCGTCGGCGCCGGCCGGCTGGAGGAGCGGCTGTCGCGCGACGCGCACCGCGGCCGTGGCCGCCCGGCCCGCCGGTTCCACCTCACCGACGCCGGGCGCTCGTCCTTCCCGCACGCCTACGACGACCTGGCGCTGACCGCGCTGCGCTACGTGGCCGCCTCCGGTGGTCCGGACGCCGTCCGGGCCGTGGCCGAGCAGCAGCTGGCCGGACTCGAGGCCCGTGCGTCGAGCGCTGTCGAGAGCGCCGTCCGCGCTGCCGAGGGCGCCCCGGTGAACCGCGCCCAGGCGCTCGCCGTCGCCCTGACGGCCGAGGGCTACGCTGCCACGGCCTCGGCGATCTCCGGCGGCGGACAGCTCTGCCAGCACCACTGCCCGGTGGCGCACGTGGCGGCGGAGTTCCCGCAGCTGTGCGAGGCCGAGACCGCGGTGATCGGGCGGCTGGTCGGCACCCACGTGCAGCGGCTGGCCACCATCGCCCACGGCGACGGGATCTGCACCACACACATCCCCGGACCGCTGCGCCCGGGGAACAGATCGACCCCCGCACGCCCTGTACCAGGTGAGCGAGCAGCGCCCGCCAGCGCGCCCACCAGCCGCACGTCCACACGCACGATCCCCACGAACGACCGGGAGAGGACGCCCGCATGACCAGCACCCAGCAGCCGGTGACCAGCACGCCGTTGACGCAGGACGAGCAGATCGACCAGCTCGGCCGCTACAAGTACGGCTGGGCTGACGCCGACACCGCCGGGGCCTCGGCCCGTCGCGGGATCAACGAGGACGTCGTCGCGGACATCTCGCGCCGCAAGAGCGAGCCCGAGTGGATGCTCGAGCGCCGCCTCAAGGCCCTCAAGCTCTTCGGCCGCAAGCCCATGCCCGACTGGGGCTCGGACCTCTCCGGCATCG
This sequence comes from Blastococcus sp. CT_GayMR16, assembly GCF_004570875.1. Lineage (GTDB taxonomy): Bacteria > Actinomycetota > Actinomycetes > Mycobacteriales > Geodermatophilaceae > Blastococcus_B. The sequence continues at coordinate 155,652 of NZ_SPQK01000007.1, forward strand.
ACTTCCAGAACATCAAGTACTTCGTGCGCTCCACCGAGGCCCAGGCCGCCTCGTGGGAGGACCTGCCCGACGACATCAAGAACACCTACGACCGGCTCGGCATCCCCGAGGCGGAGAAGCAGCGCCTCGTGTCCGGTGTCGCGGCGCAGTACGAGTCCGAGGTCGTCTACCACCAGATCCAGAAGGAGCTGGAGGACCAGGGCGTGATCTTCCTGGACACCGACACGGCTCTGAAGGAGCACCCGGAGATCTTCCAGGAGTACTTCGGCTCGGTGATCCCGTCGGGCGACAACAAGTTCGCCGCGCTGAACACCGCCGTCTGGTCCGGCGGGTCGTTCATCTACGTCCCCAAGGGCGTGCACGTCGAGATCCCGCTGCAGGCCTACTTCCGGATCAACACCGAGAACATGGGCCAGTTCGAGCGGACGCTGATCATCGTCGACGAGGGCGCCTACGTGCACTACGTCGAGGGCTGCACCGCGCCGATCTACAAGAGCGACTCGCTGCACTCCGCGGTCGTCGAGATCATCGTCAAGAAGAACGCGCGCTGCCGGTACACGACCATCCAGAACTGGTCGAACAACGTCTACAACCTGGTCACCAAGCGGGCCGTGGCCCACGAGGGCGCGACCATGGAGTGGGTCGACGGCAACATCGGCTCCAAGGTGACGATGAAGTACCCCGCCGTCTGGATGACCGGCGAGTACGCCAAGGGCGAGGTCCTCTCCATCGCCTTCGCCGGCGAGGGTCAGCACCAGGACGCCGGCGCCAAGATGGTGCACGCCGCCCCCCACACCTCCTCGACGATCGTCAGCAAGTCGGTCGCCCGTGGCGGTGGCCGCACGTCCTACCGCGGTCTGGTCCAGATCGACGAGGGCGCCTACGGCTCCAAGTCGACGGTGAAGTGCGACGCGCTCCTGGTCGACACGATCAGCCGGTCGGACACCTATCCCTACGTCGACGTCCGCGAGGACGACGTGTCGATGGGTCACGAGGCGACGGTCTCCCGCGTGAGCGACGACCAGCTCTTCTACCTGATGAGCCGCGGCATGACCGAGGACGAAGCGATGGCCATGGTCGTCCGCGGCTTCGTCGAGCCGATCGCCCGCGAGCTGCCGATGGAGTACGCCCTCGAGCTGAACCGGCTCATCGAACTGCAGATGGAAGGTGCCGTCGGCTGATGTCGGCAGAGAACACGACCACCACCCTCGCCGGCGAGCTCTTCGCTCCCGGCGTCGGCGCCCAAGCGGGACCACCGACCACCCCGGCCGCCGGCACCGGCAGCGCCGGTCAGGCGACGCCCGGGTCCCACTCGCACGGCGGGCCCGCGCGCACGGGCTCGCCGGCCGAGCGGCTCACCTCCACCGACCCGGACGCCTTCGGCGTCCCCACGGGCCGCGAGGAGACCTGGCGCTTCACGCCCATGAAGCGGGTACGCGTACTGCTCGACGGGGCCCCGTCGGACGCGCACCCCTCGTGGGACGCCGACCTCCCGGACGGCGCCGAGCTGAGCCGTGTCGAGGCCGACGACCCCATGCTCAAGGGTCTGCCCGAGCCGGTCGACCGGCTCGCGGCCCTCACCCGGCAGCGCGCTGACGGCGCCACGGTCGTCCGTGTCGCAGCAGAGGCGCAGCTGGACCGCCCGGTCACCCTCGGGTTCTCCGGCGCTGCCGGTGACGATGTCGTCTGGGGCCAGCTCGTCGTCGAGGTCGGCGCCTTCGCGCAGGCCACGATCGTGCTCGACCACACCGGCCTGGCCCGCTACTCCGGTGGCGTCGCCGTCCTCGTCGGGGACGGCGCCCAGGTCACGCTCGTCTCGGTCCAGGACTGGGCGCCCGGCGCCGTCCACGGCGGTCAGTACGACACCGTCGTCGGCCGGGACGCGACGTTCAAGCAGGTCGTGGTCACCCTCGGCGGCGACCTCGTCCGGCTGGTCAGCAACGTGCAGTACTCCGGCCCCGGCGGCTCGGCCGACCTCTACGGCGTCTACTTCGCCGACGAGACCCAGCACCAGGAGCACCGCCTCTGGGTCGACCACGCGGTGCCGCACTGCCGCAGCAACGTGCTCTACAAGGGCGCCCTGCAGGGCGAGGACGCCCGCACGGTCTGGATCGGCGACGTCCGCATCCGTCCCGCGGCGGTCGGCACCGAGACCTACGAGCTCAACCGCAACCTGGTGCTCACCGACGGCGCCCGCGCCGACTCGGTGCCCAACCTGGAGATCGAGACCGGCGAGATCGTGGGCGCCGGCCACGCCAGCGCCACCGGCCGGTTCGACGACGAGCAGCTGTTCTACCTCTGCTCCCGCGGCATCGACGCCGAGACCGCCCGCCGCCTCGTGGTGCGCGGCTTCTTCGCCGACGTCGTCCAGCACATCGGCCTGCCCGAGCTGCAGGACCGGCTGATGGGCACCATCGAGGCACGCCTCGGCGCCCTCCCGGGCCTGGAGGAGCAGCCGGTGGAGGTGCCGGCATGAGTTTCGAGCGGGTCTGCGCGCTCTCCGACATCAAGGAGCCCGGGTCACTCCGGGTCGAGCTGGACGACGTCGATATCGCCGTCGTCCGCTTCGAGGGCGACGTCTACGCGATCGAGGACCTCTGCTCGCACGCCGAGGTCCCGCTGTCCGAGGGCGACGTCGAAGAGTTCAAGGGCGCCCCGACCATCGAGTGCTGGCTGCACGGGTCGTGCTTCGACCTGCGCACCGGCGAGCCCACCAACCTGCCGGCCACCGAGCCGGTGGCCGTCTACCCGGTCCGCGTGGAGGGGGAGGACGTGTTCGTCGACGTCTCGATCGACGACAGCCTCCCCGCCGCGGCCAGCAACTGAGGAGTACGAGTGTCCGTCCTGGAGATCCGCGACCTGCACGTCACGGTCGGAGAAGGTGATGACGCCAAGGAGATCCTCCGCGGTGTCGACCTGACCGTCCGGTCGGGTGAGACCCACGCGATCATGGGGCCCAACGGCTCCGGCAAGTCCACCCTGGCCTACTCGATCGCCGGCCACCCGAAGTACACGATCACCGGCGGCACGGTGACCCTCGACGGCGAGGACGTCCTCGCGATGACCGTCGACGAGCGCGCCCGGGCCGGCCTGTTCCTCGCCATGCAGTACCCGGTCGAGGTCCCCGGGGTCTCGGTGTCGAACTTCCTGCGCACCGCCGCCACCGCGGTCAAGGGCGAGGCGCCGAAGCTGCGCACCTGGGTCAAGGACGTCAAGACCGAGATGGCCGGCCTGGAGATGGACCCGACGTTCGCCGAGCGCAATGTCAACGAGGGCTTCTCCGGCGGTGAGAAGAAGCGCCACGAGATCCTGCAGATGCGCCTGCTCAAGCCGCGCATCGCCATCCTCGACGAGACCGACTCCGGCCTCGACGTCGACGCCCTGCGGATCGTCTCCGAGGGCGTCAACCGCACCCGGGCCGAGGGGGACGTCGGGGTTCTGCTGATCACCCACTACACGCGGATCCTGCGCTACATCAAGCCCGACTTCGTGCACGTCTTCGTGGCCGGCCGGATCGTCGAGGAGGGTGGTCCGGAGCTCGCGGACAAGCTGGAGAGCGAGGGCTACGCCGCCTACGTCAAGGACTCCAACGAGGTGGCCAGCGCCGAGAAGGCGGCCGCGGAGGTCGCATCGGCATGACCGTGACCGTCTCGCGTCCCGAGGGGGCGCAGCAGGCCCTGCCCCTGGACGTCGAGGCGATCCGGGCGGACTTCCCGATCCTGTCCCGCACCGTGCGGGACGGGAAGCGGCTGGTCTACCTGGACTCCGGGGCCACCTCGCAGAAGCCCCGCCAGGTGCTCGACGCCGAGCGGTGGTTCTACGAGAACATCAACGCCGCTCCGCACCGGGGGGCCCACCAGCTCGCCGAGGAGGCGACGGGCGCCTACGAGGCCGCCCGCGCCACCATCGGCGCGTTCATCGGTGCGCCCGAGCGGGAGATCGTCTTCACCCGGAACAGCACCGAGGCGATCAACCTCGTGGCCTACGCGCTGTCCAACGCCGTCACGGCGAAGGAGTCGGAGCTCCGGACCTACGCCGTCGGCCAGGGCGACGAGATCGTCGTCACCGAGATGGAGCACCACGCCAACCTGCTGCCCTGGCAGCAGCTGTGCGAGCGCACCGGCGCGACCCTGCGCTGGCTCGGGCTCACCGACGACGGCCGGCTGGACCTCGCCGACCTGACGACGGTGGTCAACGAGCGGACGAAGCTTGTCGCGGTCACCCAGCAGTCGAACATCCTCGGCACGATCAACCCGCTCGGCGAGATCATCGCCCGGGCGCACGAGGTCGGGGCGCTGGTCCTGGTCGACGGCGCGCAGTCGGTGCCGCACTCGCCGATCGACGTCGCCGAGCTCGGTGCGGACTTCCTCGTGTTCTCCGGCCACAAGATGCTCGGGCCGACGGGTGTCGGCGTGCTCTGGGGCCGCTACGACGTCCTCGACAAGCTGCCGCCGTTCCTGACCGGCGGCTCGATGATCGAGGTCGTGCGGATGGAGGGCAGCACGTTCGCCGCCCCGCCGCAGCGGTTCGAGGCCGGCGTCCCGATGACCGCGCAGGTGATCGGTCTGGCCGCCGCCGTCGAGTACCTGCAGGCGCTCGGCATGGACAAGGTCGAGGCGCACGAGCACGCGCTCACCGGCTACGCGCTGGACAAGCTCGCCGAGATCCCCGGCGTGACGGTCATCGGCCCGCCGGACACCGTCGCGCGCGGGGGAGCCATCTCCTTCACCGTCGACGGCATCCACCCGCACGACGTCGGCCAGGTGCTCGACGACCTCGGCATCGCCGTCCGGGTGGGCCACCACTGCGCGTGGCCGGTCGTCCGGCGCTACGGCGTGCCGGCGACGACGCGGGCCACGTTCTACGTGCACTCCGGCTACGACGACATCGACGCCCTGGCCGACGGAATTCGCGCGGCCCAGAAGTTCTTCGGACCTGTGTGAGGTCGAGCCGCTGATGCAGCTGGAGAACATGTACCAGGAGATCATCCTGGACCATTACCGGAATCCGCACGGCCGCGGTCTTCGTGAGCCGTTCGAGGCCGAGGTGCACCACGTCAACCCGACCTGCGGCGACGAGGTGACCCTGCGCGTGCACCTCGAGGGCGACACGATCGCCGACGTCTCCTACGAGGGCATGGGCTGCTCGATCAGCCAGGCCTCGGTATCGGCGATGTACGACCTGATCATCGGCAAGACCGTGGAGCAGGCGCTGGAGACCGGTGAGCACTTCAGGACGCTCATGCAGGCCAAGGGCGACCTCTCGGTCGCCGAGAAGCTCGAGGACGAACTGGAGGACGCCGTGGCGTTCGCCGGTGTGTCGAAGTACCCCGCGCGCATCAAGTGCGCGCTGATGAGCTGGATGGCCCTCAAGGACGCCAGCGCCCGAGCACTGGGAGCCCAGTCATGACCGAGAACCCGACCGTTGCCGCCGACGAGACCCCCGCCGAGCTGCCGGCCTACAAGTCGGCACTTCTCGAGGACCTCGAGGAGGCCATGCGCGACGTCGTAGACCCCGAGCTCGGCGTCAACGTCGTCGACCTCGGCCTCGTCTACGGCATCGACGTCGACGAGTCCAACATCGCGATCCTCGACATGACGCTGACGTCGGCGGCCTGCCCGCTGACCGACGTCATCGAGGACCAGGCCCGGCAGGCGCTGACCGGCGGCCCCGGTCCCGGGCTGGTCGACGACATCCGCATCAACTGGGTCTGGATGCCGCCGTGGGGCCCGGACAAGATCACCGACGACGGCCGGGAGCAGCTGCGCGCCTTGGGCTTCCGCGTCTGAGTAAGGACCCCTTGCCCCCCACCACTCGCTAGCTCGCGGCGGGCCCCGCCGGCTACCGGCCGGTGGGCGCCGAGGTCCCCTTCGGTCCCTGACATCCGCTCAGCGGAGGTCGGCCAGCCGGGCGCCGAAGCCCGCGACCGGACGTCGTTCCCGCAGCGTCCCGATGGTGAGCAGGACGGCGCCAACCACGAGCGCGGTGGCCAGCGGCCAGGGGAGCGCGCGGACGGTGAACCCGAGGGCCAGCGCCAGGGCGGTGCCCGCACCGATCAGCAGGGGTGCCCGGATGCCGGTGCGTGCGCCCGCGACCAGCACGACCGCCGCCACGACCAGCACCCCCACGGCCCGGGTGCCGTCGGACGTGAACACGGCGAGGACCGCAGACGGCACGGCCGCCACCAGCAGGCCCGGCCCCCAGGCAGGCCAGGACGCGCCGCGCCCCAGGTGCGGGCCCGCGCCGACCAGCAGCCCGGCCGCCGCGGGCAGCGAGTACCACTCGACGGCGGCGAGATCCGCCGCCGCGGCCCCGAC
>NZ_SPQK01000008.1 GCF_004570875.1 Blastococcus sp. CT_GayMR16
AGACGCGCATGGCGGCAAGTCTGACAGGCTGCCGGGATGGCGGTCCTGGGAGTCGACGGCTGGCGCGGTGGCTGGGTCGGGGCCCTCCTCGACGGCAGCACCGTCACCGTCCTGGCGCTGCCCGACGGCGTCGGCGTCCTCCTGGACGACGGTCTCGACGATCTGCTCCGGTGTCTGGTGCAGGCCGGTGTAGACGACCTCCATGCCCGCGTCGCGCAGCGCACGCGCCACGATCTTGGCGCCGCGGTCGTGCCCGTCGAGGCCCGGCTTGGCGATGACCACCCGGATGCGTTCGTCCACGACAGGCAGCTTATGCAGCGTGGCCCCGATCAGGTGGGGCTGCGCCGCAGTCGCCACGCGAGCACGGTGAGGACGGCGTACCCCAGACCGGTGACGACCAGGCCGGCCCCCGGTACCGTCCACTCCAGGTCCGCGGACGAGGTGGCGTCGCGCAGGCCGGTCATCGCGGCGGCGAGCACGGTGACGGTGATCGCCAGCAGTCCTCCGACCGTGGCCAGCCGGGGCCGCAGGGACGGCGCGACCACCGAGCACAGCACGACCGCGCCGGCGAGCAGCAGCCCGCCGAGCAACGCCATCCCCGGCCGCTCGAGCAGCGCCTGGGGACCCTCGCGGGTCACCACGGTCTCCAGTCCGGTCGTCGGGTCGGTCACCAGCTGGTCGGGAACGTCCGCGGCGGGCAGCGCGAGGCAGAGCACGGTCGCGACACCGAGCAGGACCGCTGCCCCGGCCAGTCCCGAACGGGCCGGGTCCAGCGCGCCGCCGTCCTCCATCACCGTGCGGCCCCACGCGGCGACGGCGCCCATGCCCGCGAGCACCGTCAGCGCGAGTGCCACGACGCCCAGGACCCAGCCCGTGCCGACGTCGACACCGCTGGTCAGCACCCGCTCGCCCGCGATCACCTCCACGGCCGGGCGCGTGGTGGAACTGCTGCCGCGGTAGATCTCGATGAGCAGCTGGCCGAGGGCCAGCGCCCCGGCCACGCCCGCGTACGCCAGACCGAACTTCGGGACGGCGCCTCGCACGAGGACGATGCCCACCGCGAGGTTCACCAGCGGGACGGGCAGCGCGGCCAGCAGGCTGCCGAACCCGCTCACGGTCGAGAGCTCCGCGCCGCCGACCACGAGGTAGGTGGGGAACAGCGCGGCAACGCCCGCGAGCGCCGCCAGAACGAGCAGGACGCCGGTCAGGCGAGCCGTCGTGGGGATCGTGCCGACGACGAGGGCGTCGGGACCGCCGCCGTCCACGGTGCCGACCGTGGCACCCCGTCGGGCGAGCGCCGGGGCACTGAAGGAGGCGCCGGCCCGGGAAGCTGCGGCGCTGCGGCGGGCCTTCCCGGAGGCCGTCGCCGGGGTGCCCCGGTCGCGGCCGGACCCGGAGCGGGCGTCGCGGGACACGGTTCCCCTTTCAGCTGACTTGGTCACGAACCGGCGTCGATCCGCCACCCGTTGGTGACGCCCATGTGACGTCCGCCACACGCGGGCATTACCGTCCGGTGAACGGAGCACATAGCCGGGTACCGCCGGGGCCGAAACCCGTGCCGCCGTCGGTAGGACAGCCGGGGAAGGAATCGCAGGACATGCGTGATTCGGGCGGATCGGGTTCCGGTCCAGAGTCGCACACCGAGCCCCGGCCGGAGGCCGCGCCACGAGGTGGTCTCCGCGGTCTGTGCAGCGCGTCCACACTGACCGGCGGGCTCACCGAGCTGGCCTGGGTCGGCGCCCACGTGCTCATGTATCCGCTCGGCACGCGCACCGCTGTGCTGCGGCCCGATCCTCGGCACCGGCCCGGCGTCCAGCCCGCCACCGTGCGGGCCCTCTTCGCCTCCGACCCCCTGGCCGCCCGGATCCCGGTACTGCTCGTGCACGGCCTCGTCGACAACCGATCGGTCTTCTCCGTGATGAACCGGAGCCTGCGCCGTCGCGGCTTCGCCCAGGTGGGTACCTGGAACTACAGCCCGCTGCTGACCGACGTGGCCCGCGGTGCGGCCGACCTCGGCGCGCACATCGACCGCATCTGCGAGCAGACCGGCCACGACCGGGTGCACGTCGTCGGGCACAGCCTCGGCGGGCTGATCGCCCGCTACTACGTGCAGCGGCAGGGCGGCGACCGTCGGGTGGAGTCCCTGGTCACCCTGGGGACGCCGCATCACGGCTCGGTCTGGGCGCACGTGGTGCCCACGCCGCTGATCCGCCAGCTCCGGCCGGGATCGCCGGTGATCCAGAAGCTGGACGAGCCGGCGCCGGGTTGCCGCACGCCGGTGACCGCCATCTACAGCGACCTCGACCAGGTGGTCGTGCCCACGAGCTCCGGGCGGTGCGACCACCCGGACCTCCAGGCGCGCAACGTGCTGTTCCGCGGCATCGGGCACATGTCTCTCCCCCGGCACCGGGGCGTCGTGGACGAGGTGGCGGCGACGCTGGCAGGTGTCCGCGGCATCGCAGACGCTCCCGCATCGCGTTCCGCCGTTGCCTGAGACAAGACCCCCTCCCTCCCCACGCCTCGCACGCTCGGGTCGGGTCCCTGGGCGGGGGCAGTCCTGCGCCGCGACGCTCGGCAGACGGGGCCCCCTGTCGTACCCCCGTGCGAGCGTCGGTTGAGCCACGCACCTTTCGTCCACGCACCACTCGTCCCGCACGCACCGCACGCATCGCGACACGTCGTGTGCGGTGCTTGGACGCGTTCTCACGCATCGTTACGGTTCGATCACGGCGTCGGTGACAACCGGCGGGCACCCATGGGGAGCCCTCAGGCCGCCGCCGCTCCCCCGGCGGAGCGCCTCGCGGCGCCCGGCAGGGAAGCGCTCGACCGGGAAGGTGCGCCTTGTCTCGCAGCAGTGCACCGCAGGTCCTCGAGCGCCCCGCGGTCGAGGCCGTCACCACCCAGGCACCTCCCGCCGAGCCCGTCGTCGACGTCCGACCGGCGGCTGCCGATCGGCCCCGCCGCCGGCGCGTCCCCCACCCGCCCGGCCGGCGCGCACACCTGTGGTTCGCCGCCCTCGTGGCCGGTGCCCTCCTGGCCGCCACACCCAGCGTGATCGGCAGCCCTGCCGGACCCCAGGCTGCGGCGTCGGACTACGGCCTCGGTGCCGCCTCCGAGCTCGGCCTCGGCGGCGAGATCGACGACGCCGGCGTCCGCCGGAGCATCACCGAGGCCGAGGCCCAGGCCCGCCTGGGCGAGCTGGCCGCCTCCCGCGCCGCCCGCGAGCCGAAGACCTTCCTTCCCACCCAGGGACGGCTCACCACCTGCTACTGCATGCGCTGGGGGCAGATGCACTGGGGCCTGGACCTGGCCGCCCCGCTGGGAACCCCCATCATCTCCGCCGCCGACGGCGTCGTCCTCCGGGCCGGCCCCGCGTCCGGCTTCGGCAACGCCCTCTACATCCAGGACGCGGACGGCAACGTCCACATCTACGGGCACATGCGCTACTACGACGTGCAGGCGGGGGACGTCGTGCACGCGGGCGACCCGATCGCGAAGGTCGGCAACCAGGGCCAGTCGACCGGCCCCCACCTGCACTACGAGATCCATCGCGGCGGGATCGACGGCCGACCGCTGGACCCCGAGGACTGGCTCGCCGAGCGCGGCGTCGAGATCTAGGCCGGAGTCGGGGAACCCGCAGGGTTCCCCGACGACCGACGTCAGAGCTTGACGAGCGGTGCGTAGCGCAGGACCAGGCGCTTCGTGCCGCCCGAGCCGAAATCGACGGTGGCCTGGGCCTTGTCGCCGGCCCCGGTCACCTCGACGACGGTGCCCAGCCCGAACGCGTCGTGGCTGACCCGGTCGCCGACGGCGACGGAGATGACCGCACGGTTGCCGATGCCGCCGCGCAGTCCCCCGGTCGACAGCCCGGTCGCGGCGACCCGCGCCTGCGCCGAGCCGTAGCCGGTGGAGGCCGGGGCCGCCTCGAGCCGTGACCAGTGCACGGTGTCGGCCGGCAGCTCGTCGAGGAACCGGGACGGCGGGTTGTAGGAGGGCTGACCCCAGCTCGTACGCACCTGTGCCCGGGACAGGAACAGGCGTTGCTGGGCCCGCGTGATGCCCACGTAGGCCAGGCGGCGCTCCTCCTCCAGCTCCCGCGGGTCGCCGAGGGCGCGCAGGTGCGGGAAGACGCCGTCCTCGAGCGCCGTCAGGAACACGACGGGGAACTCCAGTCCCTTGGCCGTGTGCAGCGTCATCATCGTGACGACGCCGGCGTCGTCGCCGGTGACGGGGATCTGGTCGGCGTCGGCGACCAGCGACACCTGCTCCAGGAAGTCGGTCACGGTTCCGGAGGGGTTGGCCGCCTCGAACTCGGCGGCCACCGAGATGAGCTCGTTGAGGTTGTCGACGCGGCCCTCGTCCTGCGGGTCGGTGCTGGCCTGCAGTTCGGTCAGGTAGCCGGTGCGGTCGAGGATGCTCTCCAGCAGCGCGGCCGGCCCCGAGCCGGTCTCGACCAACTGCTCGAACTCCTCGAGCAGCGCCACGAACTCCTGCAGCGCCTTGAGCGAGCGGGTGGCGAGGTCGGGCACCTCGGAGACGCGGCGCAGCGCGCTGGCGAACGCGATCCGCTCGCGGTCGGCGAACTTCTCCACGCAGGCCTCGGCGCGCTCACCGATGCCGCGCTTGGGCGTGTTGATGATCCGCCGCAGGCTGACGACGTCGGCCGGGTTGGCGACGACCTTCAGGTAGGCCAGCGCGTCGCGGACCTCCTTGCGCTCGTAGAACCGCACCCCGCCGACGACCTTGTAGGGCATGCCGACCCGGATGAAGACCTCTTCGAACACACGCGAGGCGTTGTTGGTCCGGTAGAAGACCGCGATGTCCTTCGGCTGGGCGACGCCCTCGTCGACCAGGGCATCGATCTGCTCGGCGACCCACGCGGCCTCGTCGTGCTCGTTGTCGGCGACGTAGCCCTCGATCAGCTCGCCGTCACCGGCGTCGGTCCAGAGGCTCTTGGGACGACGGCCGGTGTTCTTCGCGATGACCGTGTTGGCCGCGCGGAGGATGCGCTGGGTGGAGCGGTAGTTCTGCTCCAGCACGATCGTGGTGGCCTGCGGGTAGTCGCGCTCGAACTCGTCGATGTTGCGGATCGTCGCGCCCCGGAAGGCGTAGATCGACTGGTCGGCGTCGCCGACGACGCACAGCTCGGCCATGGGAACCGGACCCTCGCCCGTGCCGACCAGCTCGCGCACCAGCATGTACTGCGCGTGGTTGGTGTCCTGGTACTCGTCGACCAGCACGTGGCGGAACCGGCGGCGGTAGTGCTCGGCGACGTCGGGGAACGCCTGCAGCAGGTGCACCGTGTTCATGATCAGGTCGTCGAAGTCCATGGAGTGCGCCTGGCGCAGCCGCTGCTGGTAGAGCTTGTAGGCCTCGGCGAGCACCTTCTCGGGCGCCGTCTGCGGGGCGTAGCTCTCCTCGTCGATCAGCTCGTTCTTCAGGTTGGACACCTGGGCGGCGAGGCTGCGACCCGGATAGCGCTTGGCGTCCAGGTCGAGGTCGCGGGCCACCATCGTCATCAGGCGCACCGAGTCGCCCTGGTCGTAGATCGTGAACGAGGACTTCAGGCCCAGCTTGGCCGCCTCGGCACGCAGGATGCGCACGCACATCGAGTGGAACGTCGACACCCACATCGCGCGGGCGCGCGGGCCGACCAGGGAGGCCACCCGGTCCTTCATCTCACCGGCGGCCTTGTTGGTGAACGTGATCGCGAGGATCTCGCCGGGCTGGGTGTGCCGGGCGCCGAGGAGGTAGGCGATGCGGTGCGTGAGCACGCGGGTCTTGCCCGATCCGGCCCCGGCCACGATGAGCAGCGGGCCGCCCTCGTGGACGACGGCCTGCCGCTGCGGGCCGTTGAGGCCGGCCAGCATGCGGTCGAGCTCCCGGCCCACGGACCCCGGAGCGGTGCGCTGGAGGGTCTCCGTGCCGGGAAGACTGCTCTGGGCACCGGAGAGGGCCTGCTGGACGCTGCTCATGTCCTCCTCACTGTAAGCCGGACGGGTGACAGACCTCCCCGGCGAGGGACCCCCTGCCACACCCGCCCCAGCGGTGGTCATGGCGTCGCGCCGGGCGCTGTGGCAGACTCGGCGCCGTGCTCGCCACGGTCAGCTTTTACTACGGTCACCGGGATCCGGTGTCCGTCACCGCTGGCTGAGCAACCGCCGCAACAGACGCCCCGGGCCCGAAGAGCCCCGGGGCGTTTTTCTGTTTCCGGGGTCGACGGTCCACCAGCACCCCGAAGGACATCCGATGAGCACCGTCACCGCCTCCCCCGCTTCCGCCGTCGACGACCCGTCGGCGCGGATCGGTGAGCTGCGCAGCTCGATCGACGCCTGCGACGCCGAGATCATCGAGCTCGTCCAGCGCCGGCTGGCCATCTCGCACGAGATCGGCGCCCTCCGCGCCGCCAGTGGCGGGACGCGGCTGTCGCTGTCCCGGGAGCAGCAGGTCCTCTCCCGCTTCCAGGCCGCGCTCGGGCCGGACGGCGCCGCGCTCGGCATGATGCTGCTCCGCCAGGGCCGCGGCCGGCTCTGAGTCAGGGCTTCGCCCGCCGGACCAGCTGCCGTTCGTCGTCCACCGCGACGACCTCCTCGTCGAGCGCCGTGTATCCGCGGAGGTCCGGCCCGCCTCTTCCCCACGTCCACAGCACCGGAACCGGAGAGACGTGACCCCCATGCCCGAGCCGACCCCCGTTCCGCCGTTGTCCCGTCAGCTGCCCGCCGAGGTCGCCGACCGCATCAGGGCCACCGCTCCGCCGCCGAAGCGGCGCGTCGAGAACGACCGCTGCTGATCACCGTCGTCCGGCCCGTCCGACACCCGCCCGCCGTGACCCCGCGGGCTGTCGACGACGAGGCCGGGGACCGGCCAGGGCCGGTCAGCGGGAGCCGGCCGGGTCGCCAGGGGGAGGACCCGGCCGGCTTCGGCATGTCACGTCAGGTCCCCCTGCTCCGTCACATGGGCGTTCCCCCGACGGAGAGGACCCGACATGACCCGCAGCGCAACCAGCCGCATCCCGCTCGACCCGCCCCGCACCCCGCTCTACCGCCTCGCCGAGTGGTACGCCCGTCGTAGCTACGGCGTGGTCCCCGACCCGCTCCCGGCGATGGCCCACAACATGCGTGTCCTGGTCTCCGACCTCCGGTTCGAGACGTCCGCGGCGCGATGGAACAAGCTCGACCCGACCCTGAAGAACCTCGCCGCCATGGCCTCGGCCGTGGCGATCGGCTGCAGCTGGTGCGTCGACTTCGGCTACTGGGAGACCACCCGGCACGGGACCGACCCGGCGAAGATGCGCGACGTGCCGCACTGGCGCGACAGCGACGTGTACACCGACCTGGAGCGGCAGGTCATGGCCTACGCCGAGGCCGTGACGGCGACGCCGCCGGCCGTCACCGACGAGATGGTGGCCCGCCTCCGGCGCGAACTGGACGACGCGGCGCTGGTCGAGCTGACCATGATGGTGGCTGTGGAGAACGTCCGGTCCCGGTTCAACAGCTCGCTGGGGCTCACGAGCCAGGGCTTCACGGACCGCTGCGAGATCCCGGCCCGCTCGTGACGGCCGCGCTCGGCGCGTTCGACCGGCACCGACGGCTGCTGTTCTCGGTGGCGTACCAGATGCTCGGCAGCGTCGCGGACGCCGAGGACGTCGTCCAGGACACCTGGCTGCGGTGGTCGGCGGCGGACCGCACCGATGTCACCGACGAGCGGGCCTACCTGGTGCAGATCACCACCCGGCTGGCCCTCGACCGGATGGGCTCGGCGCGGGCGCGGCGGGAGACCTACGTCGGACCGTGGTTGCCCGAGCCCCTGCTGACCGGGGCCGCTGCGGTCGCCTCGGGTCCTCCGGCACCTGACCCGGAGGACGCCGCCGAACTCGGCGAGATGGTGTCCCTGGCCCTGCTCGTCGTCCTCGAGACGCTGTCGCCGGCCGAGCGGGCGGTCTTCGTGCTCCGCGAGGTCTTCGGCATGTCGCTCGCGGAGGTCGCCGGGGCGCTGGACCGGACGGAAGCTGCCGTCCGGCAGATGGCCCACCGCGCCCGGCAGCACGTGCAGGCGCGACAGCCGCGCTTCGACGCCGACCGCCGGGCGCAACGGGAGGTGACCGAGCGGTTCTTCGCCGCGGTCGCCGGCGGCGACGTCGAGGCGCTGCTCGCCGCGCTGGCACCCGACGTCGTCCTGATCAGCGACGGCGGGGGCAAGACCAGGGCTGCGCTCCGGCCGATCACCGGCTCGGACAAGGTGGCCCGCTGGCTGGTGGCCATCGCGCAGCAGGGGGCGGGCATCCCGGACCTGCGGATCGAGGTCGCCGAGGTCAACGGGTGGCCCGCGATCGTCGGATGGTCCGGGGTCGAGCCCTTCGGGTCGATCTCCCTCGCCGTGGTCGACGGCCGGATCGAGCAGGTCCTGGTCGTCGTCAACCCGGACAAGCTCGCCGGCCTCGTCGTGCCGTCCGGAGAGGAGGGCCAGGGCACCGGCGGACCGACCTGACGGCGGCAGCCCCATGAGCGGCTCGGTACCATCCGGTTCACGTCGGCATGCTGGGTACACGGGGGGTGCCGCCCACTCGCGGGCGGCACCAGGGATGCGGAGGCGTGCATGTCGGCAGCGGAGCCGAACCCCATCGGCACGGTGCCCGTCGACTTCCAGCTCCTGTTCACCGCGCTCCCGACGGCGTTCCTGGTGATGGACCCGGACCTGGTGATCGTCGAGGCGAACCCGGCGTACCTGGAGCTGGTGGGTCGTCGGCGGGACGAGATCGTCGGCCGGCCCGTGTTCGAGGCGTTCCCACCCGCGCCGGACGCGCTCGACGAGAGCGGCCGGAACCCGATCGAGATCTCCTTCGAGCGAGCTCGCGACACCGGCGTGGTCGACCCGATGCCGATCGCGAAGTACGACGTCCTGGACCCGGTCACCGGGAAGCTCGGCGAGCGGTACTGGTCGCTGATCAGCGCCCCGGTGCTCGATGCCGCCGGCCGCACCGTCCTGGTCCTGCAGCGGACGGAGGACGTGTCGGCCTACGTCAGGGAACGGTCGGGCCAGCAGGTCGAGCCGATGCACGGCATGAACGGGCACCGCGATGTCGAGGCGGTGGAGGCCGATCTGTATGCCCGGGTGCAGGAGCTGAGGATCGCTCAGGAGGCGCGTGACACCGCTGCCCGACGGCTGTCCAGCCTCGCTGAGGTGGCGATCCAGCTGACCACGGCCGAGACGGTGGAGGACCTCGAGCGCGTCGTCGTCAGCCGGGGGCTCGCCGTCCTGGGGGCCGACGGCGGCGGGATCATCTCCCCCGACGATCACGGTGGCTGGCGGGCCACCCTCAGCGACGCCCTCGGTGAGGACGTCCAGCTCGCCTACGGCAACGTCCCCTACGACAGCCCGCTCCCAGCGCCGTGGGTCGCTCGGACCGGCCAGGAGAAGCTGCTGCCGACCCGGGAGTCGGGCCTGGCGTTCGACCGCGAGTCGATGGCCGGTGTGTACGCCGACATCGGCCGGTACGGCTGGGCGTTCCTGCCGCTGAGCGTCAACGACATGTGCGTCGGAAGCCTGGCGGTGGCGTGGGCCGAGGAGCACCCGTTCGGTGCCGACGAGCTGGAGCTGATGCGCGTCTTCGCCGCGCAGTGCGCCCAGGTGCTGGTGCGGATCCGGGCCACGGCCGCACAACGGGCTGCCGCTGTCACTGCGCAGAAGATGTCCGAGACCCTCCAACGCAGCCTGCTGACCCAGCCGCCGACACCGGAGTCGCTGCAGATCGCGGTGCGCTACCAGCCCGCCTCCCAGGGAGCCCACGTCGGCGGGGACTGGTACGACGCGTTCCGGACGGTCTCCGGCGCCACGATGCTGGTGGTCGGGGACGTCACCGGTCACGACCGCACGGCGGCGGCGACGATGGGCCAGCTCCGCAACCTCCTGCGCGGCCTGGCCTACGACTCCGACGACAGCCCGGCGGAATTGCTCAGCCGGCTCGACGCTGCCATGGACGGTCTGCAGGTCGGCACCTTGGCGACCGCGGTGCTCGGCCGGGTCGAGCTGCACGGTGCGGCGGGGCACCGGACCTGGCGGCTGCGGTGGGGCAACGCCGGACACCTGCCGCCGCTGCTGCGTCGTCCGGACGGGACCGTCGAGGTCCTCGCCGGCCGACCCGAGCTGCTGCTGGGCCTCGACGCCCGCGCTTCCCGGAGCGAGCACGTCGTCGACCTGGTGGCCGGCGACACCGTCCTGTTCTACAGCGACGGGCTGGTCGAGCGCCGGAAGGCCGACCTGGACCAGGGCATCGACCGGCTCGCCGACGCGCTGTCACGGGCAGGGGCGCTCGACCCGGAGGAGCTGTGCGACCGGCTGCTCGCCGAGGTGGGCATGGACATCAACGACGACGACATCGCGCTGCTCGTCCTGCGCCCCGGCGAGGAGCCGACGTGACCCAGCCAGCTGCAGTCATCCCGGCGGAGCGCGTGGAGCGTGTGCTCTGCGTGGTCGCCCACCCCGACGACGTCGACTTCGGCAGCGCCGGCACGGTCGCCACCTGGACGGCGGCCGGCACCGAGGTGACCTACTGCGTCATCACCGACGGGGACGCCGGCGGCTTCGACGACACCCCGCGCGACCAGATGGGCCCCCTGCGCAGAGCCGAGCAGCGGGCGGCGGGCAAGGAGGTCGGCGTCTCCGACGTCCGGTTCCTCGGCTATCCCGACGGCCGGCTGGAACTGACGCTCGACCTGCGCCGCGACATCAGCCGGGTGATCCGGCAGGTACGTCCGCAGCGCGTGCTCACCACGTCGCCGGAACGGTTCTGGGACCGGATCGGCGCCAGCCACCCCGATCACATGACGGTCGGCGAGTCGACCCTGCGGGCCGTCTACCCCGACGCCCGCAACCCCTTCGCCTTCCCGGAGCTCGCCGCGGAGGGACTGGAGGCCTGGACGGTGTCGGAGGTGTGGCTCAGCGCCAGCCCGCAGGCCGACCACGCCGTCGACGTGACCGACGTCGTCGACCGCAAGTTCGCGGCGCTGCGGTCGCACGTGACGCAGGTGAGCCACAACCCGGATCTCGAGACGTTCGTGACCGGCTGGATGGCCCAGACAGCGCAGCGGTTCGGCCTGCCCGAGGGACGGCTGGCCGAGGCCTTCCACGTCGTCCACACCATGTGATTCGCGGCGATGTGATCTGTCGTCCTCCGGACGACAACCGCGGCCACCTGCCGACCCGTGCGGTGCTGAGCCGCTCCGTCGCGCCTGCGCGGACCCCTCCGGGGCCCACTCGGCGCGACCGTGACGTCGGCGGTCGCTGACATGCTTTCCGCATGACGGACGAGCGGTGGCTGGACCTGGTCGAGGCGGCCGAGGGCGGCCACGTCACCCAGGGGACGATGTTCGGCTCGAAAGGCCTGCGGACGGGCACCAAGTTCTTCGCCATCTGGTGGCACGAGCAGCTGGTCGTGAAACTGCCCCCTGCCCGGCTGACCGAGCTCGTCGAGGCCGGCGACGGCCAGCCGTTCGAGCCGATGGAGGGGCGCCGGATGAACGGCTGGTTGGTCGTCGCCCCCGCTGCCGACTGGGACGAGCTGGTCGGCGAGGCGCGCACCCACGTCGAGGCGCAGCAGCGGTAGGTCAGAGCAGGCGGTTGGTCGCCGCCCAGCGGGTGAGCTCGTTGCGGTTGGACAGCTGCAGCTTGCGCAGCACGTTCGAGGCGTGCGACTCCACGGTCTTCACCGAGATGAACAGGCGGGAGCCGATCTCGCGGTAGGTGTAGCCGCGGGCCAGCAGCTGCATGACCTCGCGCTCGCGGGCGCTCAGCAGGTCCAGCCCGGGATCGACCGCCTCCTCGGCGGGCTCGGGGGCAGCACCGGCGGCGGAGAACGCGTCGAGCACGAAGCCGGCCAGCCGGGGGCTGAAGACGACGTCGCCCTCGGCCACGCGGCGGACGGCGTCGAGCAGGTCCGGCCCGGAGATCGTCTTGGTGACGTAGCCCTTCGCGCCGGCCCGGATGACGGCGATGACGTCCTCGGCGGCGTCCGACACCGACAGCGCCAGCCAGCGCACCTCGGGCAGCTCCGCGCGCAGCGTCTCGAGCACCGTCCGCCCGCCGCCACCGGGCAGATGCACGTCGAGCAGGACGACGTCGGGCACGGTCGCGCGAATGCCCTCCACGGCCGTGGCGACGTCGGGGGCCTCGCCGACGAACGTGACGTCGTCCCCGAGCTCGGCGCGCACGCCGGCGCGGACCATGGCGTGGTCGTCGACGACGAAGACGCGGGGGCCGGTCATGACGTGCTCCTCGGTTCGCTCCCGCGGGGCGCTCCGCTCCTCGCTCGTTCCTCGCTGCGATGCTCACGCCCCTGTCCGCTCACGTCGCGACCCTCGGCAGCACGAGCTCCACTTCGGTCCCTTCACCTGGCGCCGACCGGATCTCGGCCGTCCCGCCCAGCCGGGCGAGCCGGCCGCTCACCGAGTCACGCAGCCCACGCCGGTCGTCGGGCACCGTCGCCGGATCGAACCCCTTGCCGCGGTCGCGGACGAAGACCGACACCTGTTCCGGGGTCACCTCCGTGTACAGGTCGGCCGCCGTGGCACCGGAGTGCTTGGCCGCGTTGACCAGCGCCTCGCGGGTGGCCGCACCGAGCGCGGCGAGCCCGTCGTCGATCGGGGCGTCGCCCACGACGACCGGGTCGACGATCAGGGCGTGGTCGGCCTCGACCTCGGCGACCATCCCGGCCACGATGCCGGCCCAGGTGCCGCCCTCGCGGACGACCTTCGGGTCGTAGAGCCAGGCACGGAGCTCACGCTCCTGGCTGCGCGCCAGCCGGCCGACCGCCTGCTGGTCGTCGGCGTGCCGCTGGATGAGCGCCAGCGTCTGCAGGACCGAGTCGTGCAGGTGGGCGGCCACCGACGCACGTTCCTCCGAGCGGATCCGGGCCGTACGTTCCTCGGCCCGCGAGTCCAGCAGCCGCCGCCAGATGGGCGCGGTCGCGAGGACGACGCCGGTGAGGATGACGAGCGTGGCCGCGAACCCGTTGCGGGCGGCGGTGAGCTGGCCGGTGGTGGCCAGCAGCAGGATCACTCCACCGGCGGCCAGGACGACGCCACCGGCCAGCGCCCAGCGGACGCCGGGCACGGCGAGGGTCCGGTCGGTGTCCAGCTGGCGCCAGATGACGGCGAGGCCGACCGAGACCAGGATGAGCGGCACCGCCAGCGCGCCGCTCCACTGGGCCACCTGACCCAGCAGGGCGAACGCGGCCAGGCCCAGCAGCACGAGGATGAACAGCTGGCGGCGGCCGGTCGTCGCACCGAGGTGCACCGCCCCCGGCTCGGGGTCCTCGCCCGGCGCGGCGACGGGCATGGTCAGCCAGAGCAGGCCGTAGGCGACGATGCCGATCCCGGCGGTCGCCAGGACGGCGAACGCGACGCGCACCACCAGCGGGTCCTGCCGCAGGTGCGCGGCCGTGCCGGCGGCGACGCCGGCCAACAGGCGCCCCGACCGGGGACGCACGAGGGGCGGCCGCGGGGCGGTCACGCGGGCCGGCGCCCGGGTCGGAGTGGTGGTCACGGTATCGATCGTCGCACCGCCCAGCCCCCGGCCGACACCGGTGATCACCCCCCTTGAGGAACCAGGGTCGGATGGGGGCGTTCCCTGATGGATTCCCGGGACGCGGATCGGCAGGCTTCTCGCCATGACAACCGCTCCGCCCCCCGCAGCGCCGCCGCCGAGCCCGCCGCCCCTCGAGCCGCCCGTGTGGCAGCCCCCGCCGCCGCCTCCCGGCCCACCCGTCCGCCCCCAGCTGCGCCGCAGCCGCACCGACAAGATCTTCGGTGGCGTCAGCGGCGGCCTCGCCGACTACAGCGGCATCGACGCGCTGCTGTGGCGGGTCGGCTTCGTGGCCCTGACCCTCGCCGGTGGCACCGGCATCATCGTCTACCTGCTGCTGTGGCTGCTCATGCCGGCCGGCCCGCCCGCCTACGGGACCTACGGAGTGCCGGCCGAGCAGAAGGCGAAGGCACCGGTCGGGCCGCGATCACCGATTCCGGGCCTCACGATCGCCGGCCTGCTCATCGTCGTCGGGTTGCTCGTCCTGATCACCCGGTTCAGCAACTGGGACCTGGGTCCGCGCGGCTTCCTCGGCGCCGCCCTGCTCGTCGTCGGGCTCGGACTGGTCGCCGCGGCGTTCAGCGGTGGCCGCACGGCCCGTGGCGGACTCATCGCCCTGGGCGTCGTCCTTTCCATCGCCCTGGTGGCGGTGTCGACGCTGCCCTGGAGCGGTCTCCGTGGCGGCGTCGGTGACCGCACGTACCGGCCGGCCGCGGTCGCCGAGGTGCGGGACGTCTACCGCAACGGCGCCGGCGACATGACCGTCGACTTCTCGCGGCTCGACCAGGGGATCTCCGGCGACCCGATCACCACGAGCGTCGAGCACGGCGTCGGGGATCTGACGGTCATCGTTCCGCGGTCCGCGGACGTGCAACTGGTCGTCGAGCAGGGGATCGGCGACCTGGATGTCTTCGACCGGGGGGCGGACGCGGACGGCTTCTTCGCCGGAACCGGGTCCCGGCCGTGGACCGACGACGGCGAGCCCGAGTTCGTCCTGACCATCGACTCCGGTCTCGGAGACGTGGAGGTGTCCCGTGGCTGACTACAGCGAGTTCCCGACCACCCCGACGGCCTGGCAGGAGCGGCAGGCCCTTGACTGGCAGACCGTCACCCCGCTGGAGACCGAGGACGCCGACCCACCACGTCGGCGGGTCGACCTCGGCGCCCTGATCCCCGGCGTGGCGTTCAGCGTCCTGGCCATCGTCCTGATGACCGGCGTGGACCTCCCGTTCGGGCTGTGGCGGGACGGCGGGTTCGTCTGGGTGCTTCTCATCGGAGGCGGCATCGCGCTGCTGATCTCCGAGCTCCGCAAGGCCCGCCGCCGGCGGTAGGCGGCACACGCCGGGGGCGGAGGGCAGAGGACCCGGGGAGCATCGCTCCCCGGGTCCTCTCGCGTCCGTGGCGGAACCGTTGGCCCCGTCAGCGCGTCCCTTGCACGTGCCCCGCGCCCTGCTCGTCCTCGTCGCTGCGCTGCTGGTCGCCGGCTGCGCCGAGCGCGCGGGGACGGCCTCCGAGCTGAGCGGCGAGTGGTTCCTCGTCGACGGCAGTGCGGACGGCGGCGCGCTCCCGCAGCCCGCCGGGGCCGGCGCGACGTTGACCGTCGGGCCCGACGAGCTGAGCGGCCGGAGCTTCTGCAACCACTACAGCTCGACCTACTCACTCGACGGCACCACCCTCGCCGTCGACGGCCTGGGCGGTACCGACATGGGCTGCGAGCCCGCCGTCATGGCGGCCGAGGCCGCGTACCTGGGCGCCCTCGGTCGGGCGGACACCGTCGCGCGTGACGGTGAGGATCTCCTGCTCACCGGGGACGGCGTCCGGCTGCGGTTCTCCCTCGTCCCGCCGGTGCCCGACCGCGAGCTGGCCGGCACGCGGTGGGTGCTGGACACGCTCGTGGACGGCGATGTCGCGAGCTCCACGCTGGGCGAGCCCGCCGTCCTGCTGCTCGAGCCGGACAGCACGGCCGACGCGTCCACCGGCTGCCGGGCGGTGACCGGCACCTGGCTGGTCGAGGACGGCGCCCTGGTCATCGACGACCTGCTCGTCACCGGCACCTGCCCGCCCGACGTCGAACCGCAGGACGCGCACGTGACGGCAGTCCTGTCGAGCGGGCCGGCGGTCGAGATCTCCGAGGACCGGCTCACCCTCACCGCCCCCGACGGCCGCGGCCTCGTCTACCGCGCAGGCTGATTCATTCCCACTCGATGGTGCCCGGCGGCTTGCTGGTCACGTCGAGGGTCACCCGGTTGACCTCGGGCACCTCGTTGGTGATCCGGGTGGAGATCTTCGCCAGCACGTCGTAGGGCAGCCGCGTCCAGTCGGCGGTCATCGCGTCCTCGCTGGACACCGGCCGCAGCACGATCGGGTGCCCGTACGTGCGGCCGTCCCCCTGGACGCCGACCGACCGGACGTCGGCGAGCAGCACGACGGGGCACTGCCAGATCTCGCGGTCCAGCTTCGCGGCGGTGAGCTCGGCCCGGACGATCGCGTCGGCCTTGCGCAGGATGTCCAGCCGCTCCTGGGTCACGGCGCCGACGATCCGGATGCCGAGGCCGGGGCCCGGGAACGGCTGGCGCCACACCATCGCCTCGGGCAGCCCGAGCTGGATGCCGACCTCGCGGACCTCGTCCTTGAACAGCGTCCGGAGCGGCTCGACCAGCGTGAACTGGAGGTCCTCGGGCAGCCCGCCGACGTTGTGGTGGCTCTTGATGTTCGCCGTCCCGCTGCCGCCGCCGGACTCGACGACGTCGGGGTAGAGCGTCCCCTGCACGAGGAAGTCGAGGGTGTCGCCGTGCTCCTTCGCGTCGCCGACGACGTCGAGGGCGGCCTGCTCGAAGACCCGGATGAACTCCCGGCCGATGATCTTGCGCTTCTCCTCGGGGTCGGAGACCCCGGCCAGAGCGGTCAGGAACTGCTCGCGGGCGTCGACCACCCGCAGGTCGACCCCGGTGACGGCGACGAAGTCCCGCTCGATCTGCTCGGTCTCGCCCTCGCGCATCAGCCCGTGGTCGACGTAGACGCAGGTGAGCCGGTCGCCGATCGCGCGCTGCACCAGCGCGGCCGCGACGGCGGAGTCCACACCGCCGGACAGGGCGCACAGGGCGCGGCCCTCGCCGATCTGGGCGCGGATCCGCTCGACCTGCTCCTCGACGACGTTGGCCATCGTCCAGGTCGGCTCGAGCCCGGCGATGTCGAAGAGGAAGTGCTCGAGCACCGTCTGCCCGTGCGCGGTGTGCCGCACCTCGGGGTGGAACTGCACCCCGGCGAGCTTGCGGTCGACGTCCTCGAACGCGGCGACCGGCGCACCGGTCGAGGTCGCGGTGACGGTGAACCCGGGGGGCGCCTCGCTGACGGCGTCCCCGTGGCTCATCCAGACGCTCTGCTCGATCGGCAGTGAGCCGAACAGCCGGCCCCCGGTGGTGAGCGTCAGCGGCGTCCCGCCGTACTCGCGGTCGCCGGTGTGGGCGACCGTTCCGCCGAGGCTCTGCGCCATGGCCTGGAACCCGTAGCAGATGCCGAACGCCGGGACGCCGGACTCGAACAGCGTGGCGTCGACCTGCGGGGCACCGGGGGCATAGACGCTCGACGGGCCGCCGGACAGCACGATGGCGGCCGGCTTGCGGGCGACGATCTCCTCGGCGGGGACGTCGGACGAGACGATCTCCGAGTAGACGCCGGCCTCGCGGATCCGCCGGGCGATCAGCTGCGCGTACTGGGCACCGAAGTCGACGACGAGGACGGTCGGGAAGTCCATCAACGGCTCTCGTCGCCGATCGCTCCACCGATGACCAGGTCCACCCGCTGGAACTCCTTGAGGTCCCGGTAGCCCGTCTTCGCCATCGTCCGGGCGAGCGCACCGAAGAGGTTGGTGCGTCCGTCGGAGGTCTCCGCGGGGCCGAGCAGCACCTGCTCCAGCGACCCCACCGGGGGCACCGGCGCCGAGGCGCCGCCGCGCGGCAGCCGGGGATGGGCCGCCACGGAGTCCCACCAGATGCCGCCGCCGGGTACCTCGGCGGCGATCCGCAGCGGCTCCCCGAGCTGGACGGCGTCGGCGCCGCAGGCCAGGGCGCGGGCGATCGCGCCGCTGGTCTCGATCCGGCCGTTGGCGATGACGTGCACGTACCGCCCGCCGGTCTCGTCGAGGTAGTCGCGGCGGGCGGCCGCGGCGTCGGCGATGGCGCTGGCCAGCGGCACGCGGATGCCCAGGACGGCGTCACCCGTGGAGAAGCTGTCGGCGCCGACGCCGACGATCACGCCGGCCGCGCCGGTGCGCATGAGGTGCAGCGCGGTCGTGTAGTTGGCCGCGCCGCCGACGATCACGGGGACGTCGAGGTCAGCGATGAACTGCTTGAGGTTGAGCGCGTCGCCCTGGGTGGTGACGTGTTCGGCGGACACGATCGTCCCCTGGATGACCAGGAGGTCGACACCCGCGGCCAGCGCTGCCGGCGCGAGCTGTTCGGTGTGCTGCGGCGAGACGCGCACGGCCGTGGTGACGCCGGCGTCCCGCATCTCCTTGATCCGGGCGGTGATGAGCTCGGGCTTCACCGGCTCGCAGTAGACCTGCTGGAGCAGGGCCACCGACGGGGCGCCGCTGCCCGCGGCGTCACGCAGCTTCCGGTAGACGGGCTCCGGGTCCTCGTAGCGGGTCCACAGACCTTCGGCGTTGAGGACGCCGAGCCCTCCGGCGTTGCCGACCGCGACCGCAGTCGCCGGGCTGACCACCGCGTCCGACGGACTGGTGATCAGCGGGATGTCGAACCGGAAGGCATCGATCTGCCAGGCGGTGGAGACGTCGTCGACGTCGCGGGTGCGGCGGGACGGGACGATGGAGACGTCGTCCAGGTCGTAGCCACGGCGGGCGAACCGGTTGAGGCCGATCTCGACGGTGTCGCGTGCACTCATGTCAGCGACCCCTGTAGTTCGGTGCCTCGACGGTCATGTGAATGTCGTGGGGGTGGCTCTCGACGAGTCCCGCCGACGTGATCCGGGTCAGCTGTCCGCGCTCCTTCAGGTCCGTGATCGTCGCGGCTCCGGCGTATCCCATCGAGGCCCGCAGGCCGCCGACGAGCTGGTGGGCCACCCCGGCGAGCAGGCCGCGGTAGGGCACCTGGCCCTCGATGCCCTCGGGGACGAGCTTGTCGTCGGAGAGGACGTCGTCGGCGAAGTAGCGGTCGCGGCTGAACGACTGGTTGCCGCGCTTCTGCATCGCGCCGAGCGAGCCCATGCCCCGGTAGGTCTTGTACTGCTTGCCGTTGACGAAGACGAGTTCGCCCGGAGCCTCCTCGACCCCGGCGAACAGGCCGCCGATCATCACGGTGTCGGCGCCGGCCACGAGGGCCTTGGCGATGTCACCGGAGTACTGCAGGCCGCCGTCGGCGATGACCGGCACCCCCGCCGGACCCGCGGCGAGCCATGCCTCGTAGATCGCGCTGACCTGCGGGACGCCGACGCCGGCCACGACCCGGGTGGTGCAGATGGAGCCGGGCCCGACGCCCACCTTCACCGCATCCACCCCGGCGTCGATCAGTGCCTGCGCACCGGCCCGCGTCGCGACGTTCCCGCCGATGACCTCGACCCCGGCGTCCCCGCCGAAGTCCTTCTTCACCCGGGCGACCATGTCGAGGACCGCGAGCTGGTGGCCGTGCGCGGTGTCGACGATCAGCACGTCGACGCCGGCCTCCACGAGCAGCCCGGCGCGCTTGTAGGCGTCCTCGCCCACGCCCAGGGCGGCGCCGACGACGAGCCGGCCGTCGTCGTCCTTGGTGGCGTGGGGGTACTGGTCGCGCTTGACGAAGTCCTTGACCGTGATCAGGCCGCGCAGCCGGCCCGCGCCGTCGACGAGGGGCAGCTTCTCGATCTTGTGCCGCTTCAGCAGCTCGAGCGCCTGGTCCGGGTCGACGCCGACCGGCGCGGTCACCAGCGGCATCGGCGTCATCACGTCACGGACGAGCACGTGCTGGTCGGTCTCGAAGCGCATGTCGCGGTTGGTGACGATGCCGAGGAGCACGCCGTCGGCGTCCACGACGGGGGCACCGGAGATCCGGTACCGGCCCGAGAGCGCGTCGACCTCGGCGAGGGTGTTGTCCGGCGAGCAGGTGATCGGGTTGGTGACCATGCCGGCCTCGGACCGCTTCACGAGGTCCACCTGGCCGGCCTGCTCCTCGGCGGCCAGGTTGCGGTGCAGGATGCCGACGCCGCCGACGCGGGCCATCGCGATCGCCATCCGCGCCTCGGTCACCGTGTCCATGGCGCTGGAGACCAGGGGCACGGCCAGACGGATGCGGCGGGTGAGCCGGGTGCTGGTGTCCACCTCGGCCGGGACGATGTCGGACGCGCCCGGGATGAGCAGGACGTCGTCGTAGGTGAGCCCGAGCGGGGCGAACTTCGCCGGCAGCTCCTGGGCTCGGTCGTCAGGCTGCATGTGCACGGCCACCCTTCAGCTGATCGCGTAGGACTCCGGTCGGCACCCGCCGGGCGCCGGAAGACCGCACCCGATCGTAGGCGGCGGTGCAGATGGCACGGTGCTCCGCCTGTTCGGCCGTTACCGTGGAGGGCGTGACTCCGTTCGACGACGCCTCCGGACCCGACTTCGGGCCCGGCGACCCCACCGGTCCTCCCCCGCTCACCATGGAGGAGCGAGCCGGCGTCCTCGACGACCTGGCCGAGCTCGAGGTGTTCCGCACGCTCCTGGAACCGACCGGCATCAAGGGCATCGTCGTGGACTGCCCCGACTGCGACGAGGAGCACCACGTCGACTGGGCCCTCATGCAGGCCAACCTCCAGCAGCTGCTGGAGGAGGGGCAGACCGGCCGGCACGAGCCGCCGTTCGACCCCGATCCCGACGACTACGTCAGCTGGGACTACGCCAGCGGATACGCCGACGGGGTTGCCGCGACGGCCGAGCAGGACGAGCCCAGCGGCCAGCACGGCGCGGCCGGCGGCCGCCACGCCCGCGACGACTAGACCTCTCGTCCTCCGGACCACACGCGGCCACGTGCCGCCCTGACCGCTCGACACCTGTCAACGCGCTTTCGCGACTGGCGCAACAATTGCGCAGTCAGCGCAATGCGCCATTCCGCGGCGCTTTTTCCGACCATTCCCGCCAGACTTTCCGCGACGTCAATCCCTGCTCTGCGGAGGTCTGAAACCATGCACCCCGATGCGTCCACCAGCGAGACCACACGACTGCTGGACGGGGGTGTCTCGCCGGGGAGTCTGAAGGACTCCGTCTACGAACGGCTGCTCGGGGAGCGGATCATCTTCCTCGGCAGCGAGGTCGACGACGTCATCGCCAATCAGCTCGCCGCCCAGATGCTGCTGCTGTCGGCCGACGATCCCCGCCGCGACATCCATCTCTACATCAATTCACCGGGCGGCTCCGTCAGCGCCGGGATGGCGGTGTACGACACGATGCAGTTCATCGACTGCGACGTCGCCACCTACGGCATGGGCATGGCCGCTTCGATGGGGCAGTTCCTGCTCACCTGCGGTACGCCGGGCAAGCGATTCGCGCTGCCCCACACGCGGATCATGATGCATCAGCCCTCGGCCGGCGTCGGGGGCACGCAGTCGGACATCGCCATCCAGGCCGACCTCTTCGGCCGACTCTAGCGCGAGCTCAACGAACTGCAGTCGCAGCACTCCGGGCAGACCGTGGCCCAGATCGAGAAGGACTCCGACCGCGACCGCTGGTTCACCTCCGACGAGGCGCTGGCGTACGGCCTCGTCGACCACGTCGTCGCGCAGGCCGCCGCCCTCCCCGTACGCGACAACCCGGTCGCGAGCGACCATTGACGCCGTCAGCCCGCGTACGCGTGAGGGCGGTTCCCCCAGGTGGGAGAACCGCCCTCAGGCGTACATCGGTGGGAACGAGCCTCAGGTCATGATGCCGCGGCGGAAACCCGTCGCGACGGCCTCGGCGCGGTCCTTGGCGCCGAGCTTGCGGAACAGCCGGCGGGCGTGGGTCTTGATGGTGTCCTCGGACAGGTAGAGCTCGCGCCCGATCTGGGCGTTGCTCTTGCCCTGGCTCATGCCGGTCAGCACCTGCATCTCGCGCATCGAGAGCGCGGCGGGCGGGGTGGCCTCACGGACGGTCGAGCGCACCGTGGTCGGCGCGGAACCGGCCAGGGGGGCGGCACCGCTCCAGGCCGGCACGGAGCCGACCTGCTGCGGGATGCGGCCGCCCTCGGCGCGGAGGCCGAGGCGGGACAGGCCCAGGCCCATCTCGATCGGGCTGGCGTCCCACCGGAGGTAACCGCGGGCACCGAAGGCGACGGCGGCGCGGACGCTCTCGGCGTCGTCCGGCGCACCGAGCACGAGCACCGGCAGACCCGGGTAGGCCCGCAGGGCCTGGGTCGCGGCACTCAGGCCGGTGTCGACGGCCCGCTGGGTGCCGACGATCAGCACGTCGGGCGTGCGGGTGGCCAGCCGGGACATGAGGGAGGCGGCGTCAGCCACCACCTCGACCCGGCCGACGAAGGGCAGGGCGACCAGGCGGGAGGCGACGTCGTCCCGGACGCGTCGCCGCTCGTCGTACACCCAGACGGTGGTGGTGCCGTGTCCAGGGCCGCGCATCCTGTCGTCGATCAAGGCCTGCTCCTCGCTCTCCCCGGTGAACGAGCCGCCGGGTCCCGACCGACCGGGGAACACCCGGCCGGCGGTGCGTCGGTGGGGGCCCTCCGGAACCGGGGAGCCCCCACCGCTGCACGGGTCGCGGCGCGGAATCGGGTTTCTCCCCCTCCCGGTTCCGGCACGACCTGTTCCGAGCTTGATCGACACGATCGGGCTACAACACCCGCCCTCACCCCCGGGGGTGAGGAGCGCGATTTCGCAACTCGAAGCAAAAAGTTGCGATCGCGACGTGTTTGACCATGTCAGGGCTCGGGCACCGGGGCCTTGCAGCAGCCGGACAGCCCCCTCCGGCTCGCAGAGCCCTGGAGGAGAGATGGCCGACATTCGCAGGCTCCCGACACCCGTCGCCGAGGTCTGGGACTGGCAGCTCCACGGCGCATGCCGTGGCGAGAACACGTCCCTCTTCTTCCACCCCGACGGCGAGCGTGGCCCGGCACGCGCCAGGCGGCAGACGGCGGCCAAGGCCGTGTGCGCCCGGTGCCCGGTACTCGATGCGTGCCTCAAGCACGCGCTGTCGGTTCGCGAGCCGTACGGGGTCTGGGGTGGGATGAGTGAGGAAGAGCGGGCGCGGCTGATCGCGGCCGAGCCGGCAGCAGTCGCCGCGGGGGTCTGACGACTCGGCGTCGGTGTCTGACCTGAGACGGCGCCGACGTCGGAGCAGAGCGAGGCACAGAGAGGGCCGGTCCAGTTGATCTGGACCGGCCCTCTCTGTCGTTCCCGGCCCCCCGTGCGGGGGCCGCCTCGTTCAGTGGCTGTGGCCGTGCCCGCCGTGCGAGTGACCGTGGGTGTGGTGCCCGGCACCTGCGTGCTCGTGCTCCTCCTCGGCCGGCTTCTCCACGACGGCGGAGTCGGTGGTGAGCACCATCGCCGCGATGGAGGCGGCATTGCCGAGCGCGGCCTTGGTGACCTTGACCGGGTCGATGACGCCCTGAGCGGCCAGGTCGCCGTACTCACCGGTCGCGGCGTTGAAGCCCTGACCGGCGCCGAGCTCGCGGACCTTGTTGACCACGACGCGGCCCTCGAAGCCGGCGTTCTCCGCGATCCGGGCAAGGGGCGCGTCGAGCGCCGTGCGCACCGCGCGGGCGCCGGTGAGCTCGTCACCGCTCAGGTCGAGCGCGTCGATCGCCGCGGCGGTGTGCACCAGCGCGGAACCGCCGCCGGGGATCACGCCCTCCTCGACAGCCGCGCGGGTGGCGGCGATGGCGTCCTCGATGCGGTGCTTGCGCTCCTTGAGCTCCACCTCGGTGGCGGCGCCGACCCGGATGACGCCGATGCCGCCGGCGAGCTTCGCCAGCCGCTCCTGGAGCTTCTCGCGGTCCCAGTCGGAGTCGGTGGACTCGATCTCGCGCTTGATCTGGGCGACGCGGTCGCCGATCCCCTCGGAGGTGCCGCCGCCGTCGACGATCGTGGTCGTCTCCTTGTCGACGGTGACCCGCCGGGCGGTGCCGAGCACCTCGAGGCCGACGGAGTCCAGGGACAGCCCGACGTCCTCGCTGACGACCTGGCCACCGGTGACCACGGCGAGGTCGGCCATGAACGCCTTGCGGCGGTCACCGAAGTACGGCGACTTCACCGCGATGACCTTGATCGTCTTGCGGATGGAGTTGACGACGAGGGTCGACAGCGCCTCGCCCTCGACGTCCTCGGCCACGATCAGCAGCGGCTGGCCGCCGCGCGACAGCACCTTCTCCAGCAGCGGGAGCAGGTCGGCGAGCGCGCCGATCTTTCCCTGCACGAGCAGCACCAGGGCGTCGTCGAGGACGCCCTCCATCGACTCCTGGTCGGTGACGAAGTACGGGGACAGGTAGCCCTTGTCGAACTGGACGCCCTCGGTGACGTCCAGCTCGGTGGACATCGTGTTGCTCTCCTCGACGGTGATGACGCCGTCCTTGCCGACGCGCTCGAACGCCTCGCCGATCAGCTCACCGACCTCGGTGTCCTGCGCGGAGATGGTGGCGACGCCGGCGATGGCCGAGCGCTCCGAGACGGGGATGGCAGCCTTGTCGAGCGCGGCGTGCACGGCGTCGACGGCGGCGCGCATGCCCCGGCCCAGGGCCATCGGGTTCGCGCCGGCGGCGACGTTGCGCATGCCCTCGTGGACGAGCGCCTGGGCGAGGACGGTGGCGGTGGTGGTGCCGTCACCGGCGACGTCGTTGGTCTTGGTGGCGACGCTCTTGGCCAGCTGCGCGCCGAGGTTCTCGTACGGGTCGTCGAGGTCGATCTCGCGGGCGATGGTGACGCCGTCGTTGGTGATCGTCGGTGCGCCGAACTTCTTGTCGATGACGACGTTGCGGCCGCGTGGGCCGAGCGTCACCTTGACCGCGTCGGCGAGCTTGTCGACGCCGCGCTCGAGGGCGCGCCGGGCGTCCTCGTTGAACTTGATGATCTTGGCCATGCCGGACCTCTCGATCAGTGGTGCGGGGAAAGACGACCGCCCCGGGACCCGAGATCGGGTCGCCCGGGGCGGTCGGTGGTGAGGTGCTGGAACGGCCCCGTCTAGAGGCTCGTCCCGAGCGTGCGAGGGATGAGGAGGACGGGGTCCTTCTACTTCTCCACGACGGCGAGCAGGTCGCGGGCCGAGAGGACGAGGTAGTCCTCACCGGCGTACTTGACCTCGGTGCCGCCGTACTTGGAGTAGATGACCACGTCGCCCACGTTCACGTCGAGCGGAACGCGGTTGCCGTTGTCGTCGATGCGGCCGGGGCCCACGGCGATGACCGTGCCCTCCTGCGGCTTCTCCTTGGCGGTGTCCGGGATGACCAGACCGGAGGCGGTGGTGGTCTCGGCCTCGTTGGCCTGGACCACGACACGGTCCTCCAGCGGCTTGATGCTGACCTTGGTAGCGGTCGTCACGTCGTGACGCCCCCTTCGGTATGAGACGGCTGGGGATGTACTGCAATGCTGTGGCACGGGATCCGGGCACCCGCCGTCGCGGGGGTCGGGCGCCAGCCCGTGTCGGTTGGCACTCTACCCACGAGAGTGCCAGCCACTCAACCGGGTCCCTCTCAGGGCGTAACGAGACGTGCACCAGGCTGGGCCGGTGGACCGGGAACCCGACGAGCAGGCCGCCGAGACGGTGCGCCAGCTCCGGTCCCTCGCGACGCCGGAGGGCGCGGCGGCTCTGTCCCGGGCTGGCGAACTGCTGGCCGGCCGGACCGACGCGGTGACCGCGCTGAGCCGACTGCGTGCCGAGGTGGGCGCGGACCTCGCCGGTCCGGCGTGGGGTGTGGCGAGGCAGCGCGACAAGGCCCGGGCCTCGTTCGGTGCCGAAGCCGCGCGGCTGCTGTTCACCGGGGACGCCCTCGAGCAGGCGGGCCGCCCCGCGTTGGCCGACCGTCGCGCCGCCCGGCTCCTGACCGGCGGCGCGACGTCGGTCGCCGACCTGGGCTGCGCGGCCGGCACCGACACGATGGCCCTGGCCCGGGCCGGCGCGCGGGTGGTCGCGGTCGACCGCGACCCGGTGGCCCGCGAGCTCACCCGGCTCAACACCGCCGCACTCGGGCTGACCGCTGTGGAGGTGCTCGACGCCGACGTCGTCGACCTGGTGGCCGCAGCCGCGGACGGCCGGGTGGCCGGGTGCGACTCCGCCGTCCTGGATCCCGCGAGACGGTCGGGTGGGCGCCGGCAGTTGGACCCCGACCGCTGGTCGCCGCCCTGGTCCACCGTGACCGCGCTGCTCGACCGCGTGCCGGCCGCGGTGGTGAAAGTGGCCCCGGGCCTCGACCACGACCGGGTGCCGGACGGGATCGAGGCCGAGTGGGTGTCCGTCGGCGGGTCGATCGTCGAGGCGCTCCTGTGGGGGCGGGAGCCGTCGCGCACCTGGCGGCGGGCCACCCTGGTCCGGGACGGCGCGGTGCTCGAGCTGACGGCCGGCGCGGACCCGGGCCCGGCGCCGGTCGCACCCGTGCGCGGCTGGCTGCACGAGCCCGACCCGGCACTCATCCGGTCCGGGCTGATGTCCCTCGTGGCGGCTGAGCTGGACGCCACCCTGGTGGACCCGACGATCGCGTACCTGACCTCCGACTCCCGCGCGGACTCCCGGTGGGTCAGCTCCTACCGGGTCACCGAGGTGCTGCCGTTCAACCTCAAGAAGCTGAAGGCCCTGCTCCGGGCGCGCGGGGTCGGCCGGGTCGTCGTCAAGAAGCGGGGCTCGCCGATCGAGCCGGAGACCCTGGCCAGGCAGCTGAGAGGCCCCGGGACCGGCTCAGCCGTCGTCGTGGTCACCCGTGTGGCAGGGGCCCCCACCGTGCTGGTCTGCGAGCCGCTCAGCGGGTGAAGGACCCACGATCGTCGTTCAGCGGCTCACCGTCTCGATCGGCAGCGAGCTGTCCGCGCCGAGGTCGGGCGCCGACGGCGCGACGCCGGCCGCCACCAGCCGTGAGCCGAGCGCGGCGACCATCGCCCCGTTGTCTGTGCACAGCTTCGGGCTCGGCACCCGCAGCACGATCCCGGCCTTCCCGCAGCGCTCCTCGGCGAGGGCACGCAGCCGGGAGTTGGCCGCCACCCCCCCGCCGAGCACGAGGTGGTCCACGCCGTGGTCGCGGCAGGCCCGCACCGCCTTCGCCGTCAGCACGTCGGCCACCGCCTCCTGGAACGACGCGGCGACATCGGCGACCGGCACCGGTTCGCCCGCCCGCTCGCGGGCCTCCACCCAGCGAGCGACGGCGGTCTTCAGCCCGGAGAACGAGAAGTCGTAGGGGGCGTCGCGCGGTCCGGTGAGACCGCGGGGGAAGGCGATCGCCGAGGGGTCGCCCTCGCGAGCCGCCCGGTCGATCGGCGGGCCACCCGGGAACGGCATCCCCAGCACCCGCGCGACCTTGTCGAAGGCCTCCCCCGCCGCGTCGTCCACGGTGCGGCCGAGCGACTCGACGTGCCTCGCGAGGTCGGGCACGAGCAACAGGGAGCTGTGCCCCCCGGAGACCAGCAGGGCGATCGACGGCTCGGCCAGCGGGCCGTGCTGGAGCTCGTCGACGGCGACGTGCGCGGCCAGGTGGTTGACGCCGTACAGCGGCTTCCCGAGCGCCAGCGCGTACGCCTTCGCCGCGGCGACGCCGACCAGCAGCGCGCCGGTCAGCCCGGGCCCGGAGGTCACCGCGATCGCGTCGACGTCGTCGACGGTCGCCCCCGCCTCGGCCAGCGCGCGGTGCACCGTCGGCACCATGGCCTCCAGGTGCGCGCGCGACGCGATCTCCGGGACGACGCCACCGAACCGCTCGTGCTCCGCCATCGAGGTCGCCAGGGCGTCGGCGAGCAGCGTGCGGCCGCGCACGAGGCCGACGCCGGTCTCGTCGCAGGAGGTCTCGAAGCCCAGGACCAGTGGCTCCTCAGGCACGGTTTCCTCCCGGCGCCCGGCTCAAGGACCGCACCCGCTTGCGCTTCATGACGACGGCGTCGGCGCCGCTGGGCTGGTAGTAGCCCCGCCGCCGGCCGATCTCGGTGAAGCCGCGGCGCTGGTAGAGGCGCTGGGCCACGTCGTTGTCGGCCCGCACCTCCAGCAGCACCACGGGGCTCCGCTTGTCGGCCTCGGCGAGCAGCGCGTCGAGCAGCAGCGAGCCCACCCCCTCGCCCTGGAGCGCCTTGGTCACGCCGAGGGTGGCGACGTGGGCCTCGTCGTCGTAGGCGATCAGCCCGCCGTAACCGACCATCACCGGCGCCCCGGTGCCGGCCTCCTCGTCGTCGTCCTCGCCCTCCAGGTGGAACTCGGCCACGACGTAGAAGCGCGTGTCGCCGCGGGAGAGCTCGTCGCGGTACATCGCCTCCGTCCACGTGTCCGGGGCGAAGAGCTCCTCCTCCAGCACCATGACCCCGGGAAGGTCGTCGGGCGTCATGGCACGCAGCCGCACCATCATGCCCTCGTCACCGCCTTGATCGCCGTCGGCGGGGTGGCGTCGGGACGGCGGAGGTACAGCGGCACCAGCGGGCCGGCGGACGACGGATCGGCGAGCTGGGCCGCAGCGGCGCGCACCAGTCCCGCCGTCGTCACATCGGCCGACGCGACCGCGATCCCCAGGCGCTCGGCGAAGGCGGGATCCCCGACCGCGGGCTCCGGCAGGGTCACGTCGGCCGGCTTGTCGACGGCGGGGCCGGTGAGGCGGCTGCCGTCGGCCGCGTAGGTCGCCCAGTAGATCTCCTTGCGCCGGGCGTCGGTGACGACGGTGCGAGCGCCGGAGCCGATCGCGTCCAGGGAGCAGACCCCGATCACCGGCAGGCCCCGGGCGTCGGCGAGCGCCGCCGCGGTGACGACCCCGACCCGCAGCCCGGTGAAGGGTCCGGGCCCGAGGCCTGTGACGACCGCCTCGAGGTTCCCCATCGTCAGGCCGGCGTCGGCCAGGACGCCGGCGATCGCGGGGGTGAGCAGCTCGGCGTGCCGGGTGCCCGACGGGACGGCGCGCTCGGCCAGCACCTCCGTCGCCCCGTCCTGCGACCAGTTCGCCAGCCCGGCGACCAGCGTCGGGGTGGCGGTGTCGAGAGCGAGGACGAGCACGTCCGACCACGTTACCGAGTCGGCCGGAGGCGTTCCTCCCAGCCGGGGCCGTGGGGCACCAGCACGGCGGTCCGGACGTCGTCGTCCCGCCGCTCGAGCCGCACCTCCAGGTGCTCCTCCGCCAGCCGCTCGACCAGACCCTGCCCCCATTCGACGACCGTGACCGACTCGTCCGTCGACGCGTCGAGGTCGAGGTCGTCGACGTCGGCCACGCCGCCCAGCCGGTAGGCGTCGACGTGCACCAGGGGCACGCGCCCGCCGTTGTGGACGCGGGAGATGACGAACGTCGGCGAGGTGACCGGCTCGCGGACGCCGAGGCCCGCACCGATTCCCTGGGTCAGCGCGGTCTTGCCGGCTCCCAGCGGCCCGACCAGGACGACGAGATCACCGGCCCGCAGCACCTCGGCGAGGGAGCGCCCGAGCGCGTGGGTGTCCTCCGGTGTCGGCAGGACGTGCTCGCGGTTCACGGGAGATCCCGCTTCCCGACGAGGTGGGCGACCTGCCGCAGGTCGGCCGCCAGCGCCGCGCGCGGTGCACCGTTGGGTCCGAACCGGATCGCCGCGGAGGGGTGATAGGTGACGTACAGGCCCCGCCCGTTCCACGGGTGGGGGTGCTCGCGGGCGCGGCCCAGCACCGTCTTCGGCCCGAGGAACCATTTCGCCGCAGACAGCCCCAGCGCCACGATGGCCGGAGGGTCCAGGAGGTCGATCTGCCGGTGCAGCCAGCCGCTGCACCGCGCCACCTCGGGGGCCTTCGGCGTTCGGTTGCCCGGCGGACGGCACTTCACCACGTTGAGGACTGCGCACTCGGCACGGTCGAGGCCGGCCTCGGCCAGGAGCTGGTCGAGGAGGGCGCCGGACCTCCCGACGAACGGCCGGCCGGTCTCGTCCTCGGTGGCGCCGGGCGCCTCGCCGACGAACGCGACGAGCGGACGGCCGGAGGCCGGGACGTCGCCGACGACGACGTGCTGCCGGACGGCGGCGAGTTCGGGGCAGGCGACGCAGGAACGCGCCGTCGCGGCCAGCGTGGCCCAGTCGGGCGCGGCCGCGGCGATGCGGGCGACCTCGTCCGGGGCAGCGTCCAGCCGGGGCGGTCGGAGTGCTGCCACGCCCGGCACCCTAACCGGGCGGCGGAATCCCGCTTCCGTCGTCCGCCCCGGCGTGGGACCGTTTCACTGCGGCTCCAGCCCACGTCTGCGCCTCGAAGGGCGGCGGTCATGACGGCATCCGGCAACGCCGGCATCCTCGACGTCTACGACATCGCCTGCCTCGCCGGCGGGCCTGATCGGATGGTCGACACGGCACTGGTCGCGTTGATCCAGTCCGGGCGCGTGCGCATCCACCGCCCCGGGCAGCTGGCGACCGTCACGCTGTCGCGCCGCCATCCCGTCGAGGCCGCCGTCCTGGACGCCGTCGGCCCGACCGGCCACCGCTCGGTGGACACGATCCGCTGGCGGCTGGCGACCGACGACCGCCTGCTCGACGTCGCCCGCCGCCTCCAGCGGGAGGGGCTGCTCGGCCACGCGCACCGGCTCGTCCCGCACCTGTCCGGCGGTCGCTCGTCGCCCGCCCCCACCGGCGAGGGACGGCGGGTCCTGCACCGGCTGGAGGCGCAGCCGCCCGCCGACGACATCGCCCCCGACACCGACGCGATGCTGGTGGCCCTGTGCGGCGCCGACCGGCTGCCCGATCACGAGTTCCACGCGGCGATCTTCGCGACGACCCGGACGGTGACCCCGTTCCGACGGGGCAGCCGCAGCAGCAACCGGATCGAGGCGGCCGCGGAAGCCGCGGAGGCCGCCTCCCGGACGCCGAACGTCATCCACGGCACCTTCAACGAGTGGGTGGCGCCGGGCGGTCCGACCGCCCCCCGCAACCCGTCCCGCCGCCGATGACGAGGCGGGGACGCCGAGCCCGTCGGCCGGGCCCTACGCCGCCGCCTCCTGCGGCTCGGCGGACGTGTGCAGTGCGCCGAGCATGATCGCCCCGTCGTGGCGGACCCGGTTGCGCCAGTGGATGACGGCGCCGACGACCAGGGTGAGCCCGATGAACAGCAACGCACTCCACTTCAGCCACCACGTGTCGCCGGTCAGGTCGTAGATCTCCGGGCGCGGCCAGACCAGGTTGACCACCATGACCACCTGGTAGGCGACGGCGACCACATTGATCGCGATGCCCCACCGGCCGAGGGAGAACAGCGGCCTGCCGTCCTCGGCGATGCCGGACTCCAGGCCGCCGGAGCGGCGGAGCCGCAGCCGCTTGAGCAGCAGCGGGAGCGTGACCCCGAGGTAGGCCAGGTACAGCATCGCGATGCACAGCGAGGCCAGCGCGGTGAAGACCGCACTCTGGTTCCAGTTCACGGCCAGGGCGATGGCCGCCCCGACGCCGACGACGAGCGAGGTGGCGATCGGGGTGCCGGTGCGGGGCGAGACCTTGCCGAGGACCCGGTGGAACGGCAGCGACCGCTCGCGAGCCATCGAGAACATCATCCGGGCGCCGGAGGTCTGCACCGCGAGGGTGCAGGCGAACACGGCGACGGCGACGGCGGCCAGCAGGAGGCGTCCACCGACCCCGCCGAGCTGGCTGGTCAGCACGCCCGCCAGACCGCCCGTCGCCAACGTCCCGTCGGTGAGGCTGGGGGCTGCGACGAGGCCGCCCAGGAGCAGCAGGACTCCGCCGAGCCCGGACACGACGAGCGCCCGGATGATCGTCCGCGGCGTCGTCCGGCGCGGCCGGTGCGTCTCCTCGGACAGCTCACCGGCGGAGTCGAAGCCGACCATGACGTAGGCGGCCATCAGCGACGAGGCGAGCCACAGCGGCAGGTAGGAGCCTTCGGGGGCGCCCTCCGTGGTGAGCACGACCGACGGTGAGCGCTCGGCCTGGAAGAAGAGCGCGACCACGAGTGCGGCCACGCCGAGCAGTTCGATCACGACGCCGACCGACGTCAGCATGGCCATGAGGCGGACGCCGATGATGTTGATGACGGTCGTGACGACGAGAAGGAGCAGCCCCAGGAGGACGGCGTTCTGCGCACCGGTCGGGCTGGTCGGCGCCGAGTCCGCCGAGGAACCGCCGATGAGCTGGAACCCCGACCAGATGGAGGGCAGCACGGCCTGGAGGGCGATCGCGGCGGTGGCCACGGTGAGGATCTGTCCGACGATCATGACCCAGCCGGTGAACCAGCCGAAGTCGGTCCCCGCGAGGCGGCTCGACCACTGGAAGATCGAGCCGGAGATGGGATAGCGGGCCGCGAGCTCCGCGAAGCAGAGGGCGACGAGGAGCTGTCCTGCGAAGACAGCCGGCCAGGTCCAGAAGAACGCCGCGCCGCCGAAGCTGAAGCCCAGCCCGAAGAGCTGGAACACCGTGGTCAGGATCGAGACGAAGGAGAAGCCGGCGGCGAAGGAGGCGAAGTACCCGACGCCCCGGTGCAGCTCCTGCTGGTAGCCGAAGCCGCTGAGGTCGGTCCTCTCGTCGGCGGACGAGTGTGTCGACGGAGCGGCGACAGTGGTTGTCTCGGCAGCCATCAGGAACTCCTCGGGGACGGCGGAGAGGGTGCGGAAAGGGATCACCGGGTGGTGCCCTTCGGCAGGTGACCGGAGCGGACGAGGCAGCCGAGGGTGTCGCAGATGATGCGGGTCGAGATGAGCGCGGTGATCTCGGCGTTGTCGTAGGGCGGGGCGCACTCGACGACCTCGATCCCCGCCAGCGGCCGGGCGTCGGCGATGATCTGGATGAACTTCAGGACCTCGCGCGGCAGGAAACCGCCGGGCTCCGGCCATCCGGTGCCGGGCACGAAAGCGGCGTCGAGGCAGTCGACGTCGAAGGAGAGCCACACGGCCTCGGCGCCGTCCCAGGCGACGTCGAGCGCCCGCTGCGCGGCCTCCTCGATGCCCATCTCCACGCAGTCGGTGACGGTCATGACCGTCGTGCCGCGCTCGCGCCCGACCTTCACGCCCGGCCGCGGGGCCTGCCAGCCGCCGATGCCGATCTGCACGAGGTTCTTGGCCGGCACGTTCGGGATGTCCGTGGCGTGGAACCACGGCGTGGTGTGCATCCGCTCGTCGAGGTCGGTCTCCTGGGTGTCGACGTGACGGTCGAAGTGGATGATCCCGAGGTTGCCGCCGTTCAGGTGCGGCGCGACACCGCGGGTCGTCGGATAGCCGATCGAGTGGTCGCCGCCCAGGACGACCGGGAAGGCCCCGCTCTCGTAGACGTGGCTGACGGCCTTCGTGATCTGGTCGAAGGTCTTCTCGATGTTGCCGGGGATGGTGAAGACGTCCCCCAGGTCGGCGATCGTGATCGACTCCCGGAGGTCCACCCCGAGCTCGAAGCTGTAGGGCCCGTAGAGCGCGGAGATCTTGCGGATGCCCTGCGGGCCGAAGCGGGTGCCCGAGCGGTAGGTCGTGCCGCCGTCGAACGGGACACCGAGGACGGCGACGTCGTACTCGCCCGCCCGACGGACGTCCTCGACGTACGGCGCCTTCAGGAACGTGTTGATGCCGGCGAAGTGCGGCAGTTCCCCGCGGGAGAAGGTCGGGATGGTGCGGTCGACGATGGAGTCGGCACCCTGCAGGCCCAGCTCGAGGCCACGGGCGATCTCCCGCTCGTGGACCGTCGTGGGCAGCCGCGCCTCCGCCTCGACCGCGAAGCGGGCTTCCGGCCCGTAGTTGTCGTGCAGCGGCGGACCGTGCGGATGGGAGTGGGACACCGGTGCCTCCGGAGGGACAGCGCCGCGCGCGCGGCCGCGATCGACCTCCCGGGCTTTTGTCCCGCCGTGGAACACGGGGCCGGCCAGATCGGACGACGTCCGTGCATGCACCTCTCGGACCAGGCCTGTCGCCCGTCGTGCGCCCGGACGGCAGCGGAACCCTAGGTGCGCCCCGGCGTGGCACCGGGTCGCGGACAGCGAACCGCTGGCCTGTTACCGCTGCTCGAACCCCGGGGTTACGTCCGGGCTACGTTCCCCGCACACGGCTCAGCCGGCGGTACGCGCACCCTGCTCCGCGGAGACGCGCCGCAGCATCGCCGTGAGGGCAGCACTCACTTCGGTCGGCTTCTCCAGCAGCACCAGGTGCCCGGCGTCCGGGACGACCACGAGCTCCGCGTCCGGCAACTGGCCCACGATCAGCTCGCTGTGCTCCTTGGGGATCATCCGGTCCTTGTCGCCGGTCAGGACCAGCGTCGGGATCGCGCGCAGCGGCTCGAGCGACCCGGTCTCGTCCAGCCCCGCGAGCGCCGGGTAGAACTCGGCGATCACGTCGACGGGGGTGCCGGCGATCATCGCGTCGACGTAGTGGACCAGCGCCTTGTCCACGTTCCCGGACGCGAACGACAGCGACCGCGTCGCGGCCGACACGACGTCCGCGGCCATCCGCCGCGTCCGCTCGGCGAGGGCCGGTCGGCGGCGCATCGTCCAGGCCGCCACCGGGAAGACGGCGGCCCGGACGCGGGTGAGCAGTTCGGGCAGCCCGAAGTTCAGCTCGGCCAGGCCGCCGCTGGACGTGGAGATCAGCGCGACCGCGGCCACCTTCGGGCCGAAGAGCTCGGGACTCACCGACGCGAGCCCCATGATCGTCATCCCGCCCATCGAGTGGCCGACGAGGACCACCGGCCCGCGCGGCACCCGCGCCTCGATGACCGCGTCGAGGTCACGCGCGAGCTGATCGATGGTCGAGTTCTCGGAGTGCCCGCGCCCGGACGCGCCATGGCCGCGCTGGTCGTAGAAGACCAGCCGCGCGGCCGGTCGGTGGCCGTTCGCGGTGGCCAGCTCGGCGGCCAGGGTCCTGCGCTGGAAGGTCCAGGAGGCCATGGACAGC
This sequence comes from Blastococcus sp. CT_GayMR16, assembly GCF_004570875.1. GTDB lineage: Bacteria > Actinomycetota > Actinomycetes > Mycobacteriales > Geodermatophilaceae > Blastococcus_B. Next base: position 34,509 of record NZ_SPQK01000008.1, read on the forward strand.
GTGTAGCCGTGCACGAAGACGACGGTCAGCGGCGCATCGGCCGGACCGATCTCCTCCACCGCGAGCGGGACGCCGTCGTCGGTCTGCACCACCGCCGTCCGGTCCGCCGTCCGGGACGCGGAACCGAGCGGGTCGTCCGTCCGGAGTTCCGCGGCCGTCTGCTCCGTAGCGGTGGTGACCTCGTCGGTCAGCTCGGCGGCCCGCACCCGGCCGCCCGCCTTCCGGGTGACCGCGACACCGACCGCCGTCCCCGCGGCCGCCAGGCCGACCAGCCCACCGATGATGCCTGCGGCGGGGTGCCGCGAGACGGCGCCGGTCAGGCCGTTCCGCTTCGCCGGGCGGGCCGCCATCAGACCGCCCCTGCCGAGCCGACGTAGCGCCGGGCGAACCGGCCGCCCACCCGCGTGACCAGCTCGTAGTGGATGGTGTCGACGGCGTCGGCCCACTGCTGCGCCGTGGGCTCGCCGCGGTCGCCCGGGCCCCACAACACGACCTCGTCCCCCGCCTCGACGGCGTCGTCGCCCACGTCGAGCACGAACTGGTCCATGCAGACCCGCCCGGCGATGGTCCGCTGCGCGCCCGCGGCCAGGACCGGCGCCCGGTTGCCGCCCGCCCGGGGGACACCGTCCGCGTAGCCGACCGGGACGAGGGCGAGCGTGGTCTCGCGGTCGGTGACGTAGGTGTGGCCGTAGGAGACCCCCGAGCCGGCCGGGACGCGCTTGGCCAGGGCGACCGTGGCCTGCACCGTCATCGCCGGCCGCAGGCCGTGCTCGGCGGGGTCGCCGCCGAGCGGGTCCAACCCGTACAGCGCGATCCCGGGGCGGACGAAGTCGTACCAGGTGTTCGGGAGGGCGACCGTGGCCGCCGAGTTCGCCAGGTGCAGGCGGGCGTCGGTCAGCCCGGCACGCCGGGCCAGCGCGACGGCCTCCTCGAAGACCCCGACCTGCGCGGTGATCGAGGGATGCGTGGGCGCGTCGGCGTAGATCATGTGGCTCCAGAGGCCCACCACGTCGATCTCGCCGGCGGCCTGTGCGCGGGCGGCCGCCCCGACGAGTGCGGGCCACTCCGCCGGCGTCGCCCCCGCCCGGGAGAGCCCGGTGTCGGCCTTGAGATGCACCCGGGCGGTGTGACCGGTCGCGCGGACCGCCCCCAGAACCTCCGCCAGCGCCCAGTCGGCGTTCACCGAGACCTCGACGTCGGCATCCAGCGCGGCGGCGTAGTCGGTGCCCGGCCCGTGCAGCCAGGCCAGGAGCGGCGCGGTGATGCCGCCCGCGCGCAGCGCCAGCGCCTCCTCGAGGACGGCGACGCCGAGGAAGTCCGCGCCGCCGGCGAGCACCGCGCGCGCTGCGGGGAGCAGGCCGTGGCCGTAGCCGTCGGCCTTGACCACGGCCATGAGGGGACGGCCGACCCGCTCGCGGAGCACCGCGGTGTTCGCGGCGATCGCATCCAGGTCGACGACCACCTCCGCGCGGGGGACGGCTCGTGCTGAGGGGGCGCTCACGCTCCCGAGTCTCCCAGGCGGCGGGCCGGAACCCCTCGCACCCGGCCGATCGCGTCGGGCAACCGCCGGATCAGGTCGCCGGCCACCAGCGGCCCGCGCTCGGCGGCCAGCTGGCCGGTTCGGCCGTGCAGATGGGCGGCCACCGCACCGGCCTCCGCCGCGTCCAGGCCCGTGGCCAGGAGCGCACCGGCGATCCCGGCCAGGACGTCGCCCGTGCCGGCGGTGGCCAGCCAGGACGTCCCGGTGGCGTTGACGAACGCCGTGCCGGCGGCGTCCGCGACGACGGTGGCCTCGCCCTTGAGGAGGACGGCGCAGCCCAGGTCTGCGGCCAGCCGGCGTGCCGCCCCGATCCGGTCGGGGCCGGGCTCGGCACCGAACCGCGCGAACTCGCGGTCGTGCGGGGTCAGCAGGGTGGGCGCGGACCGGTCGCGCACCAGCGACGGATCCTCGGCCAGCATCGTCAGGGCATCGGCGTCGACGACCACGGGGACGTCGGTGCCGAGCACCTCGGTCAGCACGCTGCGGGCGTCGTCGTCGGTGCCCATCCCCGGCCCGACCACCCACGCCTGCACGCGACCGGCGTCCCCGGGTCGGCCGTCGGTGACGATGGCCTCCGGCCACGCCGCGCGGACGCCGTCCGCGGCCGTGCCTGCGTACCGGACCAGGCCGGGCCGCGTGCGCAGCGCCGCTCCCGTGCACAGGACACCGGCACCGGGAAAGGTGGCCGAGCCGGCGACGACCCCGACCACGCCCTGCGTGTACTTGTCGTCCGAGGCCGACGGCGGAACCAGGCGCGCGGCCACGTCGGCGTCGGTGAGCCGGACGGCGGTGGGCGACGGCAGGTGGGGACCCAGGCCGATGTCGATCAGGTGGACCTCGCCGGCGTACCCTCGCCCCTCCCCCACGACCAGGCCGGGTTTCACCGCGCCGAAGGTGACCGTGTGCATGGCCGGGAACGCGGCTCCGTCGACGGCGCCGGTGTCGGCGTCGATGCCGCTGGGGACGTCGACGGCGACGGTGAGCGCCGCGGACTCCCCGGCCAGCCGGGCGAGCTCCGCGGCGTCCGGGCGCAGACCGCCGCGGCCGCCGATGCCCAGCATCCCGTCGAGCACCAGGTCGGCCCGGCTGATGGCTGCGGCGGCGTCGTCGGTGCCCGCCGCCAGCACCCGGCCGCGCGCCCGGCGCAGCGCGGACAGGCCGGCGGGATGGGCCCGGTCGGGATCGAGCAGGAGGGCGCTCACCCGGGCGCCCCGCCGTGCGAGGTGCGTACCGGCGAAGAGGGCGTCGCCGCCGTTGTTGCCGGTGCCGACGAGAAGCACGATGCGCCGTCCGTACACCGCGCCGAGCAGCCGCAGGCACACCGTGGCCAGGCCCGTGGCGGCTCGCTGCATGAGAGCGCCGTCGGGGGTCGCAGCGAGCACCGGCGCCTCAGCGACGCGGATCTCCGCGGCCGTGTACAGCCCGATCACAGATCACTGTCCCGCGGGAAGCCCTCCGCCACCACCATCGCCGAGGCGATGCCGCCGTCGTGGCTCAGGGAGATGTGCCAGGAGGAGACGCCGAGCTGGGCGGCCCGGCCGGCGACCGATCCACGGACCTCCAGATGCGGCCGGCCGTGCTCGCCGACCATCACCTCGGCGTCGTGCCAGTGCAGGTCACCGGGAGCGCCGAGCGCCTTGGCGAGCGCCTCCTTGGCCGCGAACCGGGCGGCCAGGGACTCACCCGACCGTTCCGCGCCCGACGGGGTGCGCTGTTCGGCAGCGGTGAACAGCCGGTCGCGCAGACCCGGGGTGCGGGTGAGCGACTCGGCGAACCGCTCGACCGGCACGACGTCGATACCGATCCCGATGATCACCGGAGGTCGGGGTCCTTCATTCGACGGTGACGCTCTTCGCCAGGTTCCGCGGCTGATCGACGTCCAGACCCCGGGTGTCGGCGATCTCGCAGGCCAGCACCTGCAGCGGCACGGTGGTGACCACCGGTGCCAGCAGCGTCGGCGTCCGAGGAACCCGGATCAGGTGGTCGGCGTACGGGACGACGTCCTCGTCGCCCTCCTCCGCGATCACGATCGTCAGGGCACCGCGGGCGCGGACCTCCTGGATGTTGGAGACGACCTTGCCGTGCACCGACTCGCGGCTGCGCGGCGACGGCACGACGATGATCACCGGCGTGCCCTGGTCGACGACGGCGATCGGGCCGTGCTTCAGCTCGCCGGCCGCGAAGCCCTCGGCGTGGATGTAGGCGAGCTCCTTGAGCTTCAGCGCGCCCTCCAGGGCCACCGGGTACCCGACGTGGCGGCCGAGGAAGAGGATCGTGTTCGCGTCGGCCAGGGACCGGGCCAGCTCGCGCACCGGCTCCATGGTCGTCAGCACCTGCGCGACGGCCTCGGGAAGTCGGCGGAGGTCGGCGACGATGGCCGCCACCTCGTCCTCGTACTTGACGCCGCGGATCTGGGACAGGAACAGCCCGACGAGGTAGCACGCGACGACCTGGGTGAGGAAGCCCTTGGTCGAGGCGACGGCGACCTCGGGCCCGGCGTGCGTGTAGAGGACGGCGTCGGACTCGCGCGGGATCGTGGAGCCGTTGGCGTTGCAGATGGCCAGCACCCGGGCGTTCTGCTCCTTGGCGTGACGCAGCGCCATCAGGGTGTCCATCGTCTCGCCGGACTGGCTGATGACGACGACCAGCGTCGAGCGGTCGAGCACCGGGTCGCGGTAGCGGAACTCGCTCGCCAGCTCGACCTCGACCGGGATGCGGGTCCAGTGCTCGATGGCGTACTTGGCGATCAGGCCGGCGTGGAACGCCGTGCCGCAGGCGACGACGAAGATCTTGTCGATGTCCCGCAGCTCCTGGTCGGAGAGGCGCACCTCGTCGAGCACGAGTTCGCCCTGGGGACCGAGGCGGCCCAGCAAGGTGTCGGCGATCGCCTGGGGCTGCTCGGCGATCTCCTTGAGCATGAACCAGTCGTATCCGCCCTTCTCGGCGGCGGCGGCGTCCCAGTCGACCGTGTAGGCCTTCGGTTCGACCGCTGCTCCGAAGAAGTCCGTGACGGTGAGGCCGGTGGTCCGGTCGATCTCGACGACCTGGTCCTGGCCGAGCTCGCGGGCCTCACGGGTGTGCGCGATGAACGCGGCGACGTCGGAGCCCAGGAAGTACTCAGCAGTACCGTCGACTGTCTCGCCGAGGCCGACCACGAGGGGGCTGCTGCGCCGGGCGGCGACGAGCGTGTCCGGCTCGGTCGCGGCGGTGGCGACCAGGGTGAAGGCACCCTCGAGGCGGCGGCAGATCAGGCGCATCGCCTCGGCGAGCCGTCCGGGGCCCTCGGGCGTCCGGGCGTAGGCGGCGGCAAGCAGGTGCGCGGCGACCTCGGTGTCGGTCTCGGAGCGGAACTCGACCCCCCCGGCCTCGCACTCGGCGCGCAGGGCGGCGAAGTTCTCGATGATGCCGTTGTGGATCACGGCGACGGAGCCGTCGGCGGACAGGTGCGGGTGCGCGTTGCGATCGGTGGGACCGCCGTGCGTGGCCCACCGGGTGTGGCCGATCCCGACGGTGGCGGGCGGCAACGGGTGCTCGGCCAGCACCTTCTCCAGGTTGGCCAGCTTGCCGGCCTTCTTCGCCGAGCTCAGCCGACCGTCGGCGACGACCGCGATGCCCGCCGAGTCGTACCCCCGGTACTCGAGCCGGCGCAGCCCTTCCAGGACGACGTCCCGCGCGTCCTGAGGACCGACGTAACCCACGATGCCGCACATTGCACCGAGAGTACCGGGGGAAGGGGCACAACCCGGCTCAGGCGACCGGTGTGGGCCCCCCGATGGGTGGCCCCGGCTCAGCCGACCGCTGCGACGACCTCGGCGAGGCGGGCGGCGACCTCGTCGGCCTGTTCCTGGGTGGGCGCCTCGACCATCACGCGGACGAGCTGCTCGGTCCCCGACGGGCGCAGCAGCACCCGCCCGGTGTCCCCGAGCTCCGCCTCGACGGCGTTGACGGCCTCGGCGACCTCGTCGCTCGCGGCGACGGCCAGCCGGTCGGTCACGGGGACGTTGATCAGGATCTGCGGCAGCTTCTGGACGACGGCGGCCAGGTCGGCCAGCGAGGCGCCGGTCGCGGCCATCCGCGACATCAGCGCCAGGCCGGTGAGGAGCCCGTCGCCGGTCGTGGCGTGGTCGAGGAACACCAGGTGTCCGCTCTGCTCGCCACCGAGGCTGAGCGAGCGGGCGCGCAGGGCCTCCAGGACGTAGCGGTCGCCGACGGCGGTGGTGTGCACCGCGATGCCGGCGTCGCGCATCGTGTGGTGGAACCCCAGATTGCTCATGACGGTGGCGACGACCGTGTCCTGGGCCAGCTCGCCCCGCTCGTGCAGCGCCAGCGCGCAGACGGCCAGGATGGCGTCGCCGTCGACGAGGTCGCCCTCTGCCGTGACGGCCAGGCACCGGTCGGCGTCCCCGTCGTGGGCAAGACCCAGGTGGGCACCCTGCTGCCGGACGGCGTCGATGAGCGGGCCCAGGTGGGTGGACCCGATCCCGTCGTTGATGTTCCAGCCGTCGGGATCGCACCCGATGGCGTGGACGGTGGCACCGGCGCGGCGGTAGACCTCCGGGGCGATCGTGGCGGCCGCGCCGTGCGCTCCGTCGACGACGAGGGACAGCCCGGTCAATGGCCGGTCGACCGTCGAGAGGAGATGGGCCACGTAGTCGTCGGCGGCGTCCGGCAGGTCCCGGACCCGGCCCACACCGGCACCGGTCGGCCGGTGGTCGGCGGAGGCACCGCTCACCACGGTGCGCTCGATCGCGGCCTCGACCGCGTCGGGCAGCTTCTGCCCACCCCGGCTGAAGAGCTTGATGCCGTTGTCGGGCATCGGGTTGTGGCTCGCCGAGATCATGACGCCGAGATCGGCGTCGGTCCGGGCGGTCAGGTAGGCGAGCGCAGGCGTCGGGAGAACGCCGGCGCGCAGCACCTCGGCCCCGGCGCTGGTCAGCCCGGCGACCACCGCGGCCTCGAGCATCTCCCCGCTGGCGCGGGGGTCACGGCCGACGACCGCGACGGGACGTCGAGTCCCGTCGCGGTCGGCGAGGACACCGGCAGCGGCGCGCGCCACCGACAAGGCCAACTCCGGCGTGAGGTCGGCATTGGCCAGACCCCGGACGCCGTCGGTCCCGAAGAGTCTCCCCCCCATGGGCGGGGCAGCCGTGCGGGTCAGCGCTTGGAGTACTGGGGAGCCTTGCGGGCCTTCTTCAGCCCGTACTTCTTGCGCTCCTTGGCCCGCGGGTCACGAGTGAGGAAGCCGGCCTTCTTCAGGGCCGGACGGTCCTCGATCTCGATCTCGATGAGTGCGCGGGCGATGCCGAGGCGCAGGGCACCGGCCTGACCGGTGACACCGCCACCCTTGAGGAGGCCCACGACGTCGTACTGGTCGGCCTTCTCCAGGGTCACGAACGGCTCACGGATGAGCTGCTGGTGCACCTTGTTCGGGAAGTAGTCCTCGAGCGTGCGGCCGTTGAGCTTGAACTGGCCGGTGCCGGGGAGCAGACGCACCCGGACGATGGCCTGCTTGCGACGGCCGACCGTCTGGATGGGACGCCCGTCGGCGTCGGTCACGGTCTGTGCGCTCGTCACTGGGACACCTGCTTGATCTCGAAGGTCTGGGGCTGCTGCGCAGCGTGGGGGTGCTCAGGACCCGCGTAGATCTTGAGCTTGGAGAGCATCTGCCGGCCGAGGCTGTTGTGCGGCAGCATCCCCTTGATCGCGCGCTCGACGACCCGGTCCGGGTGCGTGCGCAGCTGGTCGCCGACGTTGATCGTCTTGAGACCGCCCGGGTGACCCGAGTGGCGGTAGGCGACCTTGTTCTCGCGCTTGGAGCCGGTGAGGGCCACCTGCCCGGCGTTCACGATGACGACGAAGTCGCCGACGTCCACGTGCGGGGCGTACTGGGGCTTGTGCTTGCCGCGCAGCAGGATCGCGGTCTGGGTGGCAAGTCGACCGAGCACCACGTCAGTGGCGTCGATGACATGCCAGGCCCGGGTGATGTCTCCGGGCTTGGGTGAGTACGTGCGCACGGCGCTCGTGTCCTCCGTCGTCGTCGGGAGGCTGGTGTTGTCGCCTCACCGAGCACGGGAGACGTTGCGACGCGCGGGCACCAGCCAGCTTGCGCGCGCCAGTCGGCCACGATACCAGCGGGAGCTGAGCCCCCGGCTCTCGGCCCTGTTGCGGGGTCCCGCCGCGAGCCTGCGAGTGGTGGGGCAGGGAGGTCCTCTGTCAGACGACTTCGCGCAGGTGCCCGGTCTCCACGTCGTAGACGGTCCCGCGGACCTCCTTGGACAGGAGGTAGGGGCTCTCCTGGATCAGCCGCACGGACTCGCGGACGTCGTCGTCGACGTCGGTGAACGCCCGCGCCGCCCACGGTGGACGCCGCCCGGTGGACTGCTCGACGAGGTCGGCGAAGGCGATGTCGTCGGTCGCCTGCAGCCCGCACTCGGTGTGGTGGACGAGCACGATCTCCCGGGTGCCGAGCAGGTGCTGGGAGATGGTCAGCGACCGGATGGTGTCCTCGGTGATGACCCCGCCGGCGTTGCGGATCACGTGCGCGTCGCCGACGTCCAGGCCGAGCAGGCCGAACAAGGGCATCCGGGAGTCCATGCAGGCGACGACGGCGACGGCGCGGGCCGGCCGCACCGGCTTGCTGCCGGGGAACCGCCGCGCCCACTCCTCGTTCGCCACCAGCATCCGGTCGATCTCGGCCACTCCTACCTCCAGGTCTGCGACGCCAGCCGACCATATCGGGGCTCCTCCGACGGTGACCGTCGGACCGATCGGAGAGGATGTGACGGTGCGCACCGTCGAAGAACACCAGGCAGTGGTCGCCGCACTGCTGACGCCGCTGCCCGTGGAGGAGGTCGCCCTCGCCGACGCGCACGGCCGGGTGCTCGCCCGGGACGTCGCCGCGGCGGTCGCCCTGCCCGGTTTCGACAACTCCGCGATGGACGGCTACGCCCTGCGCTGGGCGGAGGTGTCGACCGCTGCTTCAGGCTCCCCGGTCCGGCTGCCCGTGGCCGAGGACATCCCCGCGGGCCGCACCGACGTCGTCCCGCTGGCGCCGGGCACCGCTCACCGGATCATGACCGGCGCACCGCTCCCGGCCGGCGCCGACGTCGTCATCCCCGTCGAGCTCACCGACGGGGGTACCGACGTCGTCGAGATCCGCGACATCCTTCCCGCCGGCAGTCACCTCCGGGCCGCCGGCGAGGACATCGCGGCCGGGGCGATAGCGCTCACGGCCGGCTCTCCGCTGGGCGCAGCGCAGCTCGGGCTCGCAGCAGCCGTCGGCGTCACGACCCTCCCCGTGGGGCGCCGCCCGCGCGTGCTCGTGCTGTCCACCGGGAGCGAGCTCGTCGCGCCCGGGCAGCCGCTCCTGCCCGGCCAGATCTACGAGTCGAACTCCCAGCTGCTCGTCGCGGCGGTCGAGGAAGCCGGTGGTGAGGCCCGCCGGCTGCACTTCGTCCCCGACGACGTCGACGAGTTCCTCACCACGGTCCGGAGCGAGCTGGCCGGCGCCGACCTGCTGATCACCAGCGGCGGCGTCAGCGCCGGGGCCTACGAGGTCGTGAAGGACGCCTTCCGGGGTCTGGGCACCGTCGAGTTCGCCAAGGTCGCCATGCAGCCCGGTGGCCCGCAGGGGGCCGGCACGGTCGACGGCGTCCCGGTGGTGACCCTGCCGGGCAACCCGGTGAGCGCGTTCGTCTCCTTCGAGGTCTTCGTCCGGCCGGCGCTGCGGCGCGCGCTCGGCTACGCGTCCCCGGAGCGGCTGCACGCCCCGGCCCGGTTGTCCGGTGCCCTGCGCTCCCCCGCCGGGCGCCGCCAGTTCCTGCGCGGCCGCTACGACGGCGGTCACGTGTCCCAGGTCGGCGGTCCTGGCTCGCACCTGGTCGCCCATCTGGCGCGCGCCAACTGCCTGGTGATCGTCCCCGAGGACGTCACCGAACTGCCCGCCGGCGCCGAGGTCGACGTCGTGCTGATCGAAGGAGCGCTGCAATGACGGAACCGCGGCTCACCCACGTCGACGAGTCGGGCGCGGCCCGGATGGTCGACGTCAGCGAGAAGGCGGTCACTGTCCGCGTGGCGACGGCGGCCGGGCGGGTGACGGTCAGCCCGGAGGTCGTCGCGCTCCTGCGCGGTTCCGGGGTGCCGAAGGGCGACGCCGTCGCCGTCGCCCGGATCGCCGGCATCGCCGGGGCCAAGCGGACGCCGGACCTCGTGCCGCTCTGCCATCCGATCGCCCTGCACGGGGTCACCGTCGACATCGAGGTCACCGACGAGGCGGTCGAGATCACGGCGACCGCGCGGACTGCCGACCGGACGGGCGTGGAGATGGAGGCGCTGACGTCGGTCGCGGTCGCCGGGCTGACGATGATCGACATGGTCAAGGCCGTCGACCCGCGGGCCGCGATCACCGACGTCCGGCTGCTGACCAAGAGCGGCGGCAAGAGCGGGGACTGGGTCCGATGAGCGCACCGTCCGATCACTCCGAGCTGCCTCCCGACGCCCGCGCCATGGTGCTGACGGCCTCCAACCGGGCGTACGCGGGCGTGTACGACGACCGCAGCGGCAAGGCCCTCGCCGAGGGCATGGCCGCGCTCGGGTTCGACGTCGAGGGACCGCACGTGCGGCCGGACGACGTCGACGAGCTCGAGGCTGTGCTGCGCGCGGCGGTCGACGCCGGCTTCGACGTCGTCCTGACGACCGGGGGAACCGGGCTGTCCCCCACCGACGTCACACCGGAGGCGACGCGGTCGATGATCGAGCGCGAGGCACCCGGCATCGCCGAGGCGATCCGTCGGTACGGCGCCGAGAACGGTGTGCCGACGTCGGTGCTCTCCCGCGGGCTGGCCGGCACGGCCGGCCGCACGCTGATCGTCAACCTGCCCGGCTCCACCGGCGGCGTGAAGGACGCCCTGGCCGTGCTGGGTCCGCTGCTCCCGCACGTCGTCAGCCAGCTGCGCGGGGGGGACCATGCTTGAGCACATTGCGACGCTCCGCACTCTGTCGCGCTCCCGCGCTCCCACCGCGGCCAGGAGCCGTCCCGGCCTGCGTTGAGCCCACCCCGCCGCTCCTCGCGGGAGCCTCCGGCCCCCACTCGTCTCGTCGCCTCGCAGGGCGGCTCCGGAAGGGCAGCCACGCGGGGCGGCTCAGCTATTCGGGTAGGACCAGTCTTTCCTGGCGGGTGTAGACGTTGCATCCGTCGCCGCGGAGGAAGCCCACCAGCGTGATGCCGACCTCGCGGGCGAGCTCCACCGCCAGCGAGGACGGGGCAGAGACAGCCGCGAGCACCGGGATGCCGGCCATCGCCGCCTTCTGCGTGAGCTCGAAGCTCGCCCGCCCGCTCACCATGAGGACCTGTCGGGCCAGCGGCAGCCGCCCCTCGCGGACGCCGTCCCCGATGACCTTGTCGACGGCGTTGTGCCGGCCGACGTCCTCGCGCAGCGTCAGCAGCTCCCCGGTCGCGGTGAACAGCCCGGCCGCGTGCAGTCCGCCTGTCTTGTCGAACACCTGCTGGGCGGCCCGGAGCTTGTCGGGCAGGCCGAGCAGCACGTCCAGGGGCAGCCGGAGGTCATCGGCGACCACGTCGAAGCGCGTCTTGGTGCGGATCGCGTCGATGCTGGCCTTGCCACAGACCCCGCAGGAGCTGGAGGTGTAGAAGTTCCGCTCCAGGCCGGTGTCGGGGATGGGCACACCGGGCGCCAGGTCGACGTCGACGACGTTGTAGGTGTTGCGGCCGTCGGCGTCCACCGAGTCGCAGTACCGCAGCCCGCCGATGTCCGCCGGCCCGGTGATGACCCCCTCGGTGGCGAGGAAGCCGTGCACGAGGTCGAAGTCGTCGCCCGGCGTCCGCATCGTGACCGCCAGCGGCGTGCCGTCGAGACGGATCTCCAGCGGCTCCTCGGCAGCGACGGTGTCGGGGCGCGTGGTGTGCACTGCCCCGCGGATGCGCAGTACCGGTGTCCGGCTGGTGACTCGTCCCACGCGGAGGACGGTACCCACGCGTTCCGCTCTACGGTGTCGCCGTGGATCCGCTGCCGCTGTACACGGCCGTCGTGCTCGCCGGCGGTAAGGCGGCCCGGCTGGGCGGACAGGCCAAGCCGCAGCTGCAGGTCGGCGGGCGGACCATGCTCGCCACGGTGCTGACCGCCGTCGCCGACGCCGACCACCGGATCGTCGTCGGGCCCCCGCAGCCGGTTCCGGACGACGTGCGTCGGGTTCGCGAGCAGCCGCCCGGCGGCGGCCCGGTCGCCGCCCTGCGTGCCGGGCTCGCCGAGGTGCCCACGGAGGTGGTGGCGGTCCTCGCGGGCGACCTGCCCTTCCTCACCGACGCCCTCGTCGGCGAGCTCCGGGCACGGTTGACGCGTGACGGCGTCCTCGTGGTCGACGACGGGGGGAGGGACCAGTACCTGCTCGGGATGTGGCGGACGGCGGCGCTGCTCGCTGCGGTGGCGGGGGCCGGCGGGCCGACGTCCCTGCGGCGGGTGATGGCACCCCTGCGGGTCGACCGCTACCGCCCCGTCGTGCAGCCGGGAACCCCTCCGCCGTGGACCGACTGCGACACCCCCGCCGACCTCGCCCGCGCCCGGGCGCTGGCCGCGACACGGCACGGCGCTCCCCCAACGGCCGAGACCCCGCCGGCACCTCCGACGCAGCCCCCGTCCCTGATCCCGCGCTTCCTGAGCCCCCCGGACTGACCGCGCGGGAGATATCTTCGACGTCCCCGCCGGAGAAAGGGCCCTGATGCGCCAGCGACGCCGTATCGCCGCACTGCTGGTCGCAGGCCCGCTCCTGCTGTCGGCCGGCTGCTCCGGAGGGGACGACGAGGAGCCGTCCGCGTCGAGCAGCAGTTCGTCGTCGGCCGCGACGACGACGTCGCCCTCGCCGAGCCCCCCGACGTCGACCGGCGCCGCCCCGACGGACGAGGAACTGCCCGGCGACGCCTCGTTCCCCGCGGACACCTCCGACGACGGCGGTCCCGCACAGGCCGGGTCCGACCCCGACCCGGCGGGTCAGGGTGGCGGTCTCGGGATCCGGCTCGCGACCCACGACGGGTACGACCGGCTGGTCATCGACCTGAACACCAACGGCGTCCCCGCGTGGACCGTCCGGTACACCGAGGCATCCGGTCCCGGCGGCGGACCGGTCGACATCGACGGGGACGCCTTCCTGCGGCTGTCGCTGCAGACCGGGGCACAACCGGGCGGTCAGGGCAGTTCGCGGGCCACCCTCGGCCCGCCCGGCACCATTGCCGGCGTCGTGACGACCGGCCTCTTCGAGGGCGTGGAGGAGGTACTGATCGGCGTCCGCGGGGGCGAGGCGCCGTTCCGCGCGTTCGCGCTGACCGACCCGGGCCGGATCGTGATCGACGTGAAGCCGGCCGGATGAGCGGCCCGGCACTGGTGCGCAGATCCCCCGGCGGGTAGATCTCTCGCATGCGCATCGCCATCGCCGGGGCCCACGGGCAGGTCGCCCGCCGTCTCGGCCGCCTCCTGTCGGGCCGCGGGGACACCGTCGTCGGCATCGTCCGCAACCCGGCACACACGGCCGATCTGACCGAGGACGGCACCACCCCGGTGGTGCTGGACCTCGAGACGGCCTCGGTGGACGACGTGGCGCCGGTCCTCGAAGGCGCGGATGCGGTCGTCTTCGCCGCGGGTGCCGGTCCCGGCAGCGGCGTGGAGCGCAAGCACACCGTGGACCACCGCGCCGCGGTCCTGCTGGCCGACGCCGCCGAACGGGCCGGGGTCCGTCCGTACGTCCTGGTCTCCTCGATGGGCGTCGAGCAGGCGCGGCTGGGGACTCCTCGCGGGATGGACCCGGTCTTCGCCGTCTACCTGCAGGCCAAGCTGCGCGCGGAGGACCAGATCCTGCCCCGCCCGGGCCTGGACACCACGATCGTCCGCCCCGGGAGCCTCACCGACGACCCGGGCACCGGCCGGGTCACGCTGGGGCACGGCATCGGGTCCGGGGAGATCCCGCGCGACGACGTGGCGGCCGTGCTCGCGGAGATCCTGCGCGCCGGCAAGATCAACGACGTCGTAGAACTGACCAGCGGCCCGACCCCGATCGCCGAGGCTGTCGCCGACCTGCCGTGACCTGTCAGCCGCGGCGGGCGCGGGTGACCAGCGTGCGGGCCGCCAGGTCGTGCTCCGCCGGGTAGTCGACGGCGACCAGCGTCAGCCCGTGGGCGGGCGCCACGGGCACGTCACTGGCCCGCTCGGTCCGCGGGAGGAGCCCGGCCGGCCACTCGAGGGGCCGACGGCCCTCCCCGACGGCCAGCAGCGAGCCGACGAGGCTGCGGACCATCGAGTGGCAGAACGCGTCGGCCGACGCGCGCACCTCGATCAGGCCGCCGGAACGGACGACGTCGAGGGCGAGCAACGTCCGGATGGTCGTGGCACCCTCCCGGCGGCGGCAGAAGGCGGCGAAGTCGTGCTCGCCGAGCAGCAGGCCCGTCGCCAGCGCCATGTCCTCGGAGTTCAGCGTCCGCGGCCAGCCGACGGTGTCCGCACGGCGCAACGGCGCCGGGCCGGCCGGGTCGTCGGTCAGGCGGTAGACGTAGTGGCGCCCGAGCGCGCTGAAGCGGGCGTCGAAGTCCGGGTGCGCCTTCGTCACGGCCGGTACGGCGATGTCGGGGGGCAGCACCCCCCGCAGACGGCGGACGAGGCGGTGCTCCTGCTCCTGCCACAGCTCGCGCGGGACATCGCAGTGGGCGACCTGGCCGGTCGCGTGCACGCCGGCGTCGGTACGGCCGGCCACGGTCAGGTCGACGTCGGTCCGGAGCACCGTGCTCAGGGCCCGCTCGAGGTCGCCCTGCACGGTGCGCTCGTCGGGCTGGCGGGCCCAGCCGTGCAGGGCCGTGCCGTCGTAGCTGACGTCCAGACGAAGACGGACGAGCCCGCCACCGTCGTCGGTGGCGGGCTCGTCCGGGACGTGCAGGTCCTTCAGGGTCTTACTTGGGGTCGGGCGCAGCCTCGCCGCCGGGAGCGTTCAGGCTCTCGGTGGCGGCGTCGCCGGTCTCCGCGGCGTTGATCTCGGCCGCAGCGGCCTCGGCCAGCTCCGGCGAGACGTTGTCGCCCTCGACGACGACACCGTGCTGCGCGTTCGGCTCCGGGGTGACGTCGCCGTCGTCCTGGCGCTCGCCGTCGGGCACGAAGACGTCGGTGACGACCTCCTGCGGCTCGTCGTCGCCGGCGGCCGGCGCGGCCGCCTCGGTGTCGGTCTCGGCGATCTCGACGGCGTCGGCGGTGACCTCGCCGGAGGCGGCGGACGCGCCGGCACCCGTGGCGGCGAACTTCGTGCCGCGCGCACGCTCGGCCTCACCGACGGCCTGCTGGCTCACGGTCAGCGCCTCGACCAGCTCGATGACCGCCATGGGGGCGTTGTCGCCCTTGCGCGGACCGACCTTGGTGATGCGGGTGTAGCCACCGGGGCGGTTCTCGTAGCGAGGACCGATCTCGGCGAAGAGGGTGTGGACGACGTCCTTGTCACGGATGGTCGTCATCACCTGGCGGCGGGCGTGCAGGTCACCGCGCTTGGCGAAGGTGACGAGCTTCTCGGCCAGGGGACGCAGGCGCTTCGCCTTCGTCTCGGTGGTCGTGATCCGCCCGTGCTCGAACAGCGAGGTGGCCAGGTTGGCCAGCATCAGCTTCTCGTGCGCAGGGGACCCGCCGAGACGGGGGCCCTTGGTGGGGGTGGGCATGTCGGTCCTTCCTCAGGCCGCCGGCAATGGCTGCGCGGCTGCTTCCGTGGTGGTGCGTCGTCCGGGTCGTGCGGTACTGCTTCCGTTCAGTGTGGCTGCCCGGAGGGCGGTGCCGGACGGCGGGTTCCCCCGCCGCCCGGCTGGCCCCGCTGCAGGTTCCCGCCGCGAGCCTGCGAGCGGTGGGGGCAGCGGGGCCCTCTTTCAGAGCTGCTCGGTCTCCTGGAAGGAGGTGTCGCTGTACTCGACGTCGGAGTACTCAGGCGTTCCCTGGTACGCGTCGGTCTCGTAGCCCTCGTCGTAGCTCTCGATCGACGTGGGGATGAATCCGGGCGGGCTGTCCTTGAGCGCGAGGCCCATGGCGGCCAGCTTCATCTTGACCTCGTCGATCGACTTGGCCCCGAAGTTCCGGATGTCCAGCAGGTCGGCCTCGGAGCGGGTGACGAGCTCACCGACGGTGTGCACGCCCTCGCGCTTGAGGCAGTTGTAGGACCGGACGGTGAGGTCCATGTCCTCGATCGGCATCGAGAAGTTCGCGATGTCGGCGGCCTCGGCCGGGCTGGGCCCGACCTCGATGCCCTCGGCGTCGACGTTCAGCTCGCGCAGCAGGCCGAACAGTTCGACCAGCGTGGAGCCGGCGCTGGCGATCGCGTCACGCGGCGCGATCGACGGCTTGCTCTCGACGTCGACCACGAGGCGGTCGAAGTCGGTCCGCTGCTCGACGCGGGTGGCCTCGACGGCGTAGGTGACCTTGAGGACCGGCGAGTAGATCGAGTCCACCGGGATCCGGCCGATCTCCTGGCCGGGCTGCTTGTTCTGCGGCGCCGGCACGTAGCCGCGGCCGCGCTCGACGACCAGCTCGATCTCGAGCCGGCCCTTGCCGTTGAGCGTGGCGATGTGCAGCTCGGGGTTGTGCACCTCGACACCGGCCGGGGGCGCGATGTCGGCGGCGGTGACCTCGCCGGGGCCCTGCTTGCGCAGGTACATGGTCACCGGCTCGTCGGAGTCGGAGCTGACGACCAGGCCCTTGAGGTTCAGGATGATCTCGGTGACGTCCTCCTTGACGCCCGGCACGGTGGTGAACTCGTGCAGGGTGCCCTCGATCCGGATGCTGGTGACAGCAGCGCCGGGGATCGAGGAGAGGAGCGTGCGGCGCAGGGAGTTGCCGAGCGTGTAGCCGAAGCCCGGCTCGAGCGGCTCGATCACGAAACGCGAACGCGATTCGGTGATCGTCTCTTCGGTGAGGGTGGGGCGCTGAGCGATGAGCATGGTGGTTCTCCTTCAGGTCCTCCGGCACCCGCCATATGACGCCGTGAGGTGGTGGTGCCGACGGGGCGGACATCTGTCCGCCCGCCCCGCCGTCGTGCAGTCTCTGGCCCCCTGCAGGGTCCCAGCGCGAGCGTGCGAGCGGTGGGGGGCAGGGGGTCCTTTCGTTACTTCGAGTAGAGCTCGACGATCAGCTGTTCCTGGACCGGGGTGTCGATCACCTGACGCGCCGGGATGCTGTGCACGAGCACCCGCAGCTGGCTGCTGACGACCTCGAGCCACGCCGGGATCGGACGCTCGCCGGCCCGGGCCTGGGCGATCTCGAACGGCAGCATCGTGCGCGACTTCTCGGCCACCTCGATGATGTCGTTCTCGCTCACGCGGAAGGACGGGATGTCGACCTTGCGGCCGTTGACCCGGATGTGGCCGTGACGCACCAGCTGGCGCGCCATGTCACGGGACTCGGCGAAGCCGGCCCGGTAGACCACATTGTCGAGGCGCGACTCCAGGATCTGGAGCAGAACCTCGCCGGTCTTGCCGGTCTTGCGGTTGGCCTCTTCGTAGTAACCGCGGAACTGCTTCTCCAGCACGCCGTAGATGCGGCGGGCCTTCTGCTTCTCGCGAAGCTGGAGCAGGTACTCGCTGTCCTTGGTGCGGCCACGGCCGTGCTCGCCCGGCGGGTAGGGCCGGATCTCGATCGGGCACTTCGGGGACTCGCACTTGCTGCCCTTGAGGAACAGCTTCATCTTCTCGCGCCGGCACAGGCGGCAGTCGGCTCCGGTATAGCGGGCCACGTCAAATACTCCTAGATCGTCTCGTCAAGGACCGGTCAGACCCGGCGGCGCTTCTTGGGGCGGCAGCCGTTGTGCGGCTGCGGCGTCACGTCCTGGATCTGGCCGACCTCGAGGCCAGTGGCCTGCAGCGACCGGATGGCCGTCTCGCGACCGGAGCCCGGGCCCTTCACGAAGACGTCGACCTTGCGCATGCCGTGCTCCTGCGCCTTGCGCGCGGCGCTCTCGGCAGCCATCTGCGCCGCGAACGGCGTGGACTTGCGCGAGCCCTTGAAGCCGACGTGGCCGGCGGAGGCCCAGCTGATCACGTTCCCGTTCGGGTCGGTGATCGACACGATCGTGTTGTTGAACGTGCTCTTGATGTGCGCGGCGCCGTGGGCGACGTTCTTCTTCTCCTTGCGGCGGACCTTCTTGGCACCAGCCGCGGTGCGAGCCCTGGGAGGCATGTCTCTCCGGTCTGTGTCTGTGTTCGTGGCCTAGGTCGTGCAGGTGGTGCTAGGGCGCCCCGTCGGTCCGGCCCTACGGACTCAGCGAGAGGAACGCCGACGTGCTGAGATCAGCGAGCCTTCTTCTTGCCCGCGATCGTCTTGCGCGGGCCCTTGCTCGAGCGCGCATTGGTCTTGGTGCGCTGACCGTGGACGGGCAGTCCGCGACGGTGCCGGATCCCCTGGTAGCAGCCGATCTCCACCTTGCGGCGGATGTCGCCAGCAACCTCACGGCGCAGGTCACCCTCGACGCGGAAGTGCTCGTCGATGTAGTCACGCAGCTTCAGCAGGTCCTCGTCGCCGAGGTCCTTGACGCGCAGGTCGGGGCTGACGCCCGTCGCCGCAAGGGTCTCCTTGGCGTGGGTCTTGCCGATGCCATAGATGTAGGTGAGCGCGACCTCCATCCGCTTCTCGCGGGGGAGATCGACGCCGGCCAGTCGTGCCATGTTCAGGTACTCCCTCAGCCCTGGCGCTGCTTGTGCCGGGCGTTGTCGCAGATGACCATGACCCGGCCGTGCCGGCGGATCACCTTGCACTTGTCGCAGATTCTCTTCACCGACGGCTGGACCTTCACCGGTGCCGCCCCTCATTCCTGTCGATCGTGTGCCGGCCGCTGGTCTGCCCTGGGCAGACGCGGACCGAGCGATTACTTGTAGCGGTAGACGATGCGACCGCGGGTCAGGTCGTAGGGCGAGAGCTCCACGACCACGCGGTCCTCGGGCAGGATGCGGATGTAGTGCTGCCGCATCTTGCCGCTGATGTGGGCGAGCACCCGGTGCCCGTTCTGCAGTTCGACCCGGAACATCGCATTGGGGAGCGGCTCGACGACGCGACCCTCGACCTCGATGGCCCCGTCCTTCTTCGCCATGCCCTGTACGCGCTCCCTGACTCGGTGGTACTCGTTCCGCCTGCGCCCACGGGAGAACCCGGACGGACGCAGTCGGTGGTTGCAGAACAGATGGTGCAGACGCTCTCGCGAGGGCGCTCCAGGTCATGCGGCCACAGCACAACCACGGAACGGCGCGAACGCCGTCGTTCACTGTACCCCGGCCTCTCACCGGCCACCAACCCGCCTCCGGGTGACGGCCGTCATGGCCGCTAGCTGCGGGCCGTGACCCCGAACGGGGCGAGGCCCGCGATGCCGCCGTCCTCGGCGGTGAGGACCCAGGGACCCTCGGGCGTGATGGCCACGGTGTGCTCGAAGTGTGCGGCGCGGGACCCGTCCTTGGTGACGACGGTCCAGCCGTCCTCGAGCTCGACCGTCGCCGGGTCGCCCACGGTCACCATCGGCTCGATGGCCAGGGCCAGCCCGGGGACCAGCTTCGGCCCGCGGCCGGGACGCCCGTAGTTGAGCACGTGCGGGTCCTGGTGCATCTCGGTGCCGATGCCGTGGCCGCCGTAGTGGTCGACGATCCCGTACGGGTGGGACTCGGCGGTGATCGTCTGTTCCACGGCGGCGCTGATGTCGGTCAGCCGGCCGCCGGCGATCGCCTTCGCCAGGCCCGCCCACATGGAGCGCTCGGTGACCTCGAGCAGCGCGGCGTCCTGGGCCGACGACTCCCCCACCGTCACCGTCACCGCGGAGTCGCTGTGCCAGCCCTGCAGGATCGCCCCGCAGTCGATGGAGATGTTGTCGCCCTCGGCCAGCCGGCGGTCGGGGTCGGGGATCCCGTGCACGATCTCGTGGTTGATCGACGCGCAGATCGTGCCGGTGAACCCGTGGTAGCCGAGGAAGTTCGGGATCGCGCCCTTGGACCGGATGTGGTCCTCGGCGACCGCGTCCAGCTCGCCGGTGCTGACACCCGGGCGGACTGCCGCTTTGACCGCAGCGATGGCTCCCGCCGTCACCAGCCCGGAGGCCCGCATCAGCTCGATCTCGTGCGCGGTCTTGATCTGGATCATGCGTCCACTCCACTTCGCGAGCAGCGGGAGACGGGCGCGGAGACCGGGATAGCGTCCGGCCACGACTGGCCCGCCCCTCAGTCCGCGCTCGGCTGCCCGGCGTCGTCCACGCCCAGCGCCTTCAGCGCCCGGGCGGTGACCTCCTCGACCTCACCGATCGCGTCGATGCGGGAGAGCAGGCCTGCTGCCTCGTAGAAGCCGGAGAGAGGTTCGGTCTGTTCCCGGTAGACCTGCAGCCGATGCCGCACGGTCTCGGGCTTGTCGTCGTCGCGCTGGATCATCTCGCCGTCGACGAGCATCCGGCGGCCGGAGAGCCGGCGGACCAGCTCGTCCTCGTCGACCACGAGCTCGAGCACCCGGTCGAGGGAGTGGCCGAGCTCGGCGAGCGACTCGCGCAGCTGCTCCGACTGGGGGATCGACCGGGGGAAGCCGTCGAGCAGGAACCCGGCCTTGGCATCGGGCTCGGCGAGCCGGTCCTTGACCATGGCCACGGTGATCTCGTCGGGCACGAGATCCCCGGCGTCCAGGTACTCCTTCACCTTCAGCCCGAGCTCGGTCTTGCCGCTCACGTTCGCCCGGAAGATGTCGCCGGTGGAGATCGCCGGCACGTTCAGCTTGCCGGCGATGATCTGCGCCTGGGTGCCCTTGCCTGCTCCGGGGGGGCCCAGCAGCACGACGCGCACTACTTCAGGAACCCTTCGTAGTTGCGCTGATTGAGTTGCGTCTCGATCTGCTTCACCGTCTCCAACCCCACTCCGACCATGATCAGCACCGCGGTCCCGCCGAACGGGAAGTTCTGGTTCTGCCCCGACTGCGTGATCGACAGGAACAGGTTGGGCAGGACGGCCACCGTGCCGAGGTACAGCGAACCCGGGAGCGTGATCCGCGACAGCACGTACTGCAGGTACTCCGCGGTCGGGCGGCCGGGACGGATGCCGGGGATGAAGCCGCCGTAGCGCTTCATGTCGTCGGCCCGCTCCTCCGGGTTGAACGTGATCGACACGTAGAAGTACGTGAAGAAGACGATCAGGCCGAAGTAGAAGGCGACGTGGACGGGACTGCTCTGGTCGATGATGTAGTTCTCGAAGAACTGCCGCACCGGGCCCGTCTCGTTCCCCTGCAGCTGGGTGATCAGCTGCGGCAGGTAGAGCAGCGACGAGGCGAAGATGACCGGGATGACGCCGGCCTGGTTGACCTTCAGCGGCAGGTAGGTCGACGTGCCGCCGTACATGCGGCGGCCGACCATCCGCTTGGCGTACTGGACGGGGATCCGCCGCTGGGCCTGTTCGACGTAGACGACGACGCCGATGATCAGGACCGCGATGACGCAGACGACGGCGAAGACGACGCCGCCGCGGGTCTGCAGGATCGAACCGCCCTCGGCCGGGATGCGTGCCGCGATCGAGGTGAAGATCAGCAACGACATGCCGTTGCCGATCCCCTTCTCCGTCAGGAGCTCGCCGAGCCACATGATCATGGCTGTGCCGGCGGTGAGGGCGATGACGAGGACCACCGTCGTCCACACCGACTCCGACGGGATGATCGAGTCGGGGCAACCGGGGAACAGCTGGCCGCTGCGGGCCAGGGCGATGATGCCCGTGCTCTGCAGGATCGCCAGCGCGATCGTCAGGTAGCGGGTGTACTGGGTCAGCTTTGCCTGACCCGACTGCCCTTCCTTCTTCAGCTGCTCGAACCGCGGGATCACGACGACGAGCAGCTGCACGATGATGCTGGCCGTGATGTACGGCATGATCCCGAGCGCGAAGACGCTCAGGCGCAGCAGCGCACCGCCGGAGAACAGGTTCACCAGCGAGTAGATGTCGCGCTGGTCGGAGGCCTGGGCCTGCTCGAGGCAGTTGTTGATCGCCTCGACCGACACACCCGGCCCGGGGACTGACGCACCCAGCCGGTAGACGGCGATCATCGCCAGGGAGAACAGCAGCTTGCGCCGGAGGTCTGGCGTCCGGAACGCCGCGGCGAACGCCTGCAGCACGTGCCCTCCCCTTATCGGTCGAGTGAGTGTAAGGACCACCCTGCCCCCCACCACTCGCAGGCTCGCGGCGGGCCCCTGCAGGGCGGCCGTCAATCCTGCCTGTGGTGAGGGGCAGAGGTCCTTCAGATGCGGGTCGTGCTGCCTCCGGCCGCGCCGATCTTCTCGGCGGCGGACGCGGAGAACGCGTGCGCGTGCACGTGGACCTCGACACCGCCGAGATCGCCGGTGCCCAGGACCTTGACCGGCTGGTTGCGCCGGACGGCGCCGGCCTCGGCCAGGCTGTCCGGGTTGATCGAACCGCCCTGCGGGAACAGCGCCGCGATCCGGTCGAGGTTCACGACCTGGAACACGATCTTGTTGTTGTTCTTGAAGCCCGAGAGCTTGGGCAGCCGCATGTGCAGCGGGGTCTGCCCACCCTCGAAGCGGGCGGAGGTGTTGCCGCGCGCTCCGGTGCCCTTGGTGCCGCGACCGGCGGTCTTGCCCTTGGAGCCCTCACCACGCCCGACTCGCGTCTTCGGGGTGTGGGCGCCGGGGGCGGGACGCAGGTGGTGAACCTTCAGAGTCATGGTGTGTCAATCCCTCATACTTCTTCGACGCGCACGAGGTGCGGCACCGTCGCGACCATCCCGCGGATCTCGGGACGGTCCTCCTGCACGACCGAGTCGTGGATCCGCTTCAGGCCGAGCGAACGCAGCGTCTGACGCTGGTTCGGCTTGGTGCCGATCCCGGACTTGATCTGGGTGACCTTGATCTGTGCCATCTCAGGCTCCCTGGCCGGCACGCGCACGGAGCATGGCGGCCGGGGCGACGTCCTCGAGGGGCAGACCACGGCGGGCCGCGATCTCCTCGGGGCGGACGAGGTCCTTCAGCGCCTGCATCGTGGCGTGCACGATGTTGATCGGGTTCGAGGACCCGAGACTCTTGGAGAGCACGTCGTGGATCCCGGCGCACTCGAGCACGGCACGCACCGGGCCACCGGCGATGACGCCGGTACCGGGGCTGGCCGGCTTGAGCAGCACCACACCGGCCGCCGCCTCACCCTGCACCGGGTGGGGGATGGTGCTGGCGATGCGCGGCACGTTGTAGAAGTGCTTCTTGGCCTCCTCGACGCCCTTGGCGATCGCCGCGGGCACCTCCTTGGCCTTGCCGTAGCCGACGCCGACCTTGCCGTCGCCGTCACCCACGATCACCAGGGCAGTGAAGCTGAAGCGCCGACCGCCCTTGACGACCTTGGACACGCGGTTGATGGCAACCACGCGCTCGATGTAGTTGCTCTTCTCGGCGGGCGCGCCTCCGGGGCCCCGACCGCCGTCGCGGCGGTCGCGGCGGTCGTTGCCGCCGCCGGCGCCACCGGCACCGCCGGCGCCACCGCCGCGTCGCTGTGGTCCTGGCATCAGACGTCCCTCTCGATCAGCTTGTCAGTCATCAGAAGTCCAGCCCGCCCTCGCGGGCCGCATCGGCCAGGGCGGCGATCCGCCCGGCGTACCGGTTGCCGCCACGGTCGAGGACGACCGCAGTGACGCCGGCGGCCTTGGCCCGGTCGGCGATCAGGGCGCCGACCTGGCGGGCCAGAGCGGACTTGTCGCCGTCGGCACCACGCAGGCCGGCGTCCATCGTCGAGGCGCTGGCCAGCGTGCGGCCGGCCGTGTCGTCCACCAGCTGCACGTGGATGTGCCGCGCGCTGCGGTTGACCACCAGGCGCGGACGCTCCGGCGTACCGGAGACGCGCTTGCGCAGCCGGTTGTGGCGACGCAGCCGCGAGACGCGGCGCGCCGTGCTGATGTCGGTGCCGACGGGCTTGCGGGCCCCGGCCTTCTCGTTCTTAGCTGCCTGAGCCATCACTTGCCCGTCTTCCCGACCTTGCGCTTGACGACCTCGCCCTGATACCGCACGCCCTTGCCCTTGTACGGGTCGGGCTTGCGGATCTTGCGGATCTTGGCGGCGACCTCGCCGACTTGCTGCTTGTCGATCCCGGTCACCCGCAGGCGGGTCGGGGACTCGACCGCGAAGGAGATCCCCTCGGGGGCCTTCACCGGCACCGGGTGACTGAAGCCCAGGGCGAACTCGAGGTCCGAGCCGCGTGCCTGGACGCGGTAACCGACACCGACGATCTCGAGGGTCTTGGTGTACCCCTCGGTGACGCCGGTGATCATGTTGGCGATCAACGTGCGCGAGAGGCCGTGCAGGGCCCGGCTCTGCCGCTCGTCGTTGGGCCGCTGAACCTTCAGCGTGCCGTCCTCGTCGCGCTCCACCGTGATGGGCGCGGCGACCGTGTGGCTCAGCGAGCCCTTGGGGCCCTTGACGTTGACCGTCTGACCGTCGATGGCGACGTCCACGCCGGTGGGCACGGGGATCGGGAGTCGTCCGATTCGTGACATCTTCGCTCGCTCCGTTACCAGACGTAGGCGAGGACTTCCCCACCCACGCCCTTCTTGTTCGCCTGCTTGTCGGTCAGCAGCCCGGTGGAGGTCGAGATGATCGCCACGCCGAGACCGCCGAGCACCTTGGGCAGTGCGGTGGACTTCGCGTACACCCGCAGACCGGGCTTGGAGACCCGCCGGACACCGGCGATGCTCCGCTCACGGTTGGGGCCGTACTTCAGGTCGATCACGAGCTGCTTGAAGGTGCTGCCGTCCTTCTCGATGTCGTTGACGGTCCAGCCGGCGATGTAGCCCTCCTGCTGGAGGATCTCGGCGATCTTCGTCTTCAACTTCGACGACGGCATGGCCGCTGCGTCGTGGTACGCCTGGTTGGCGTTCCGCAGCCGCGTCAGCATGTCCGCGATCGGGTCGGTCATCGTCATGGTGTGGTGCCTCTCTCGCCGCGGTTCCGCACGTTTCCCGGTGAGACGGTGGTCGTGGGCCTATCGGCGAACGGTGGAGCTGTGGTGCGGCCCGGGCAAGTGCCCCGGCCGGTGGTGACGTGCTGGATCGGCCCCGTCCGGAGGACGGGGTCCTTCACCAGCTGGACTTGCGGACGCCCGGGAGCTCCCCGGCGTGCGCCATCTCCCGCAGGCAGATCCGGCAGAGGCCGAACTTGCGGAAGACCGAGTGCGGGCGACCGCACCGCTGGCAACGGGTGTAGCCGCGAACCTTGAACTTCGGCTTGCGGTTCGCCTTCTCGATCAGAGCCTTCTTGGCCATTGGTTTCTCCTACCGGCTCAGCGGATGGTGGCCACGACGGGCTGACCGGCGAAGGGGAACCCCAGCTGGCGGAGCAGCTCGCGGCCCTCGTCGTCGTTCGTGGCGGTGGTGACCAGCGTGATGTCCATGCCGCGCTGCCGGTCGATCCGGTCGACGTCGATCTCGCGGAACATCGACTGCTCGTTGAGACCGAAGGTGTAGTTGCCGTGGCCGTCGAACTGCTTGGCGTTGAGGCCACGGAAGTCACGGATACGGGGCAGGGCCAGCGACAGCAGCCGGTCCAGGAACTCCCACATGCGGTCGCCGCGGAGGGTGACCTTCGCGCCGATCGGCATGCCCTCGCGCAGCTTGAACTGCGCGATGGACTTGCGGGCCCGGACGACGGCCGGCTTCTGACCGGTGATCGCGGTGAGGTCGCGGACGGCGCCGTCCATCAGCTTGGCGTCGCGGGTGGCCTCGCCGACGCCCATGTTGACGACGATCTTCGTCAGCCGCGGGATCTGCATGACGTTGTCGTAGTTGAACTCCGACTGCAGCGCGGGGGCGATGTTCTCGCGGTAGTTGGCGAGCATGCGGGGCAGCTCGCGGGTGGGTGCGCTCATGACGTTCAGAGGTCCTTACCGGTTCGCCGCGAGACGCGGACGTTGCGGCCGTTGTCGTCCTTGCGGTAGCCGACGCGGGTGGGCTTGTCCTCGGAGTCGATCACCATCACGTTGCTCACGTGGATGGGAGCCTCCTGCGTGACGATCCCGCCCTGCTGGGCGCCGCGCTGGGTGGAGCTGATGCGGGTGTGCTTCTTGACCCGGCCGACTCCCTCGACCAGCACGCGCTGGACCTTCGGGAAGGAGGCGATGACACGGCCCTTGGCGCCCTTGTCCTTGCCGGACAGCACGAGGACGGTGTCGCCCTTCTTGACCTTCATCGACGGCGTCTTGCCGGCGCTCTTCTTGGTGCCGCCGTTCGTGTGGGTAGCCATGATCACAGCACCTCCGGTGCGAGCGAGATGATCCGCATGAAGCGCTTGTCGCGGAGCTCGCGGCCCACGGGGCCGAAGATGCGCGTACCGCGCGGGTCGCCGGTGTCGCGGATGATGACCGCGGCGTTCTCGTCGAAGCGGATGTAGGAACCGTCGGGACGACGGCGCTCCTTCACGGTGCGGACGACGACGGCCTTGACCACGTCGCCCTTCTTGACGCCGGCACCGGGCAGCGCGTCCTTGACGGTTCCGACGATGATGTCGCCGATGCCCGCGTAGCGTCGCCCGGAACCGCCGAGCACCCGGATGCAGAGGATCTCCTTCGCACCGGTGTTGTCGGCGACTCGCAGTCGCGACTCCTGCTGGATCACGTCCAACTCCCAATTCTTGTTGTGACAGCCGGGCCGGATCGGTGAACCGGCTGTCCGGAACCCGCGTGCCGACGCACCGGCGGCGAGTGCCACCGGTGCGTCCGAAGCACGAGGTACCGGGATGCGGCGCGCACCCCCGATGAGGGTGCGATGCGCGCCAGTCGTCCAGAGTACGCGTACCGCTCTGGCTTCGTGCTACGGCCCCGGAGGGCCGCCGCTCACTTGGCCTTCTCGACGACCGTCACGAGCCGCCACCGCTTGGTGGCCGACGTCGGACGGGTCTCCATGATCTGCACGCGGTCGCCGATGCCGGCGACGTTCTGCTCGTCATGCACCTTGAGCTTCGTCGTACGACGGATGACCTTGGCGTAGAGGGCGTGCTTCACACGGTCCTCGACCTCGACGACGATGGTCTTCTCCATCTTGTCGCTGACGACCAGGCCCTCGCGCACCTTGCGGTACCCGCGACCGGCCAGGCCGGGGCCCGACGCTTCCTGGGTCTCGCTCATGCCACACCCTCATTCGGGGCGACCGAGAGACCCAGCTCGCGCTCGCGCATGATCGTGTAGATCCGGGCGATGTCGCGGCGGACGGTCTGCAGTCGCCGGTTGTTGTCCAGCTGGCCGGTGGCCACCTGGAACCGCAGGTTGAACAGTTCTTCCTTGTGCTCACGCAGCCGCGTGGCGAGCTCGTCGGCAGAGAGCTCGCGCAGCTCGGGAGCGGTCAGACCGGCGGCCATCACACTTCTCCTTCACGCGTGATGAAGCGGCACTTCATCGGGAGCTTGTGGATCGCGCGGCGCATGGCCTCGCGGGCCACGGGCTCGGCCACACCGGACAGCTCGAACATGATCCGGCCGGGCTTGACGTTGGCGACCCACCACTCCGGGGAGCCCTTACCCGAACCCATGCGGGTCTCGGCAGGCTTCTTGGTCAGCGGACGGTCCGGGTAGATCGAGATCCACACCTTGCCGCCACGCTTGATGTGACGGGTCATGGCGATACGAGCGGACTCGATCTGCCGGTTGGTCACGTAGGCGGGCTCGAGGGCCTGGATGGCGAACTCACCGAAGTTGATCGCCGTCCCGCCCTTGGCCTTGCCGCCGCGGTCCGGGTGGTGCTGCTTGCGGTGCTTGACGCGCCGTGGGATGAGCATGGCTCAGCTCTCCGTGTTCTCGGTCGCCGTGGGCTCGGTCGCCGTGGTCTCGGCGGCCGCGCTCTCGGTGGCCGTGGTCTCGGCGGCCGCAGTGGCCTCCGGACCGGCGACCTCGGCGACGGTGGTCTCGGGAGCGACCTCGCCGGAGGTCACCGCGATGACACTGTCGGGCGTGGTGCCCTCAGGAGCCTCCGCGACAGGACCGGTCGACGACTCGACCGCTGCGCGCCCGGCCTCGGTGCCGCCGGCGGTGG
This sequence comes from Blastococcus sp. CT_GayMR16, assembly GCF_004570875.1. GTDB lineage: Bacteria > Actinomycetota > Actinomycetes > Mycobacteriales > Geodermatophilaceae > Blastococcus_B. Next base: position 62,078 of record NZ_SPQK01000008.1, read on the forward strand.
TGCCCGACGAGCCCGAACGACGCTGCGGGCGCTGGGCCCGCTCACGACGCTGCTGACGGTCGGCGAGCGCCTCGAGGGCCGCACGCTCGGCGCGCGAGCCACTGACGTCACCCTTGTAGATCCAGACCTTCACACCGATGCGGCCGAAGGTCGTGCGGGCCTCGTAGATGCCGTAGTCGATGTTCGCGCGGAGCGTGTGCAGGGGCACCCGGCCCTCGCGGTAGAACTCCGACCGGCTCATCTCCGTGCCGCCCAGACGCCCGGAGCACTGCACCCGGATGCCCTTCACCTGCGGGCTGCGCTGGGCCGACTGCATGGCCTTGCGCATGGCACGGCGGAAGCTGACGCGGCTGGAGAGCTGCTCCGCCACGCCCTGGGCGACGAGCTGGGCATCGGACTCGGGGTTCTTGACCTCGAGGATGTTCAGCTGCACCTGCTTGCCGGTGAGCTTCTCGAGCTCGCCGCGGATGCGGTCGGCCTCCGCGCCGCGACGGCCGATGACGATGCCCGGCCGGGCGGTGTGGATGTCGACGCGAACCCGGTCACGGGTGCGCTCGATCTCGACCTTGGAGATGCCGGCCCGCTCCATGCCCTTGGACATGAGCTTGCGGATCGCGACGTCTTCCTTGACGTAGTCGGCGTACAGCTTGTCCGCGTACCACCGGGACTTGTAGTCGGTGGTGATCCCGAGTCGGAAACCGTGCGGGTTGACCTTCTGACCCACTAGCGGGTCCCTCCCCTCGTGTTGCTCTGCCTGGAAGTGGCTGACTGATTGCCGGTCTGCTGGGTCGCCGGGCCGGACTGGCCGGTGTCCCGGCGAGCCTTGCGCGACTTCTGCGCGAGGACGTCGCTGGAGGCGACCTCGCTCACCTCGACGGTGATGTGGCTGGTCCGCTTGTTGATGCGGAACGCACGCCCCTGCGCACGCGGACGGATCCGCTTCAGCGTCGGGCCCTCGTCGACGTAGGCAGCGCTGACGACCAGTGCGGCCGGGTCCAGCTGCAGGTTGTGCTCGGCGTTGGCCACCGCGCTGGCGACCACCTTGGCCACCGGCTCGCTGGCGCTCTGCGGTGCGTAGCGCAGCAGAGCCAGAGCCTCATCGGTCGGCAGGTAGCGGATCAGGTCCACCACCCGGCGGGCCTTCATGGGAGTCACGCGGACGAACCGGGCCGTAGCCCGGGCGACCGGCGCCTCCTGTCCCAACTGGGAAGTCATCGAAATCTCTCTCTACCTGGTCAGCCCCGCCGCGAGCGGCGGTCGTCCTTGATGTGCCCACGGAAGGTGCGCGTGGGCGCGAACTCGCCGAGCTTGTGCCCGACCATCGCCTCGGTCACGAAGACCGGGACGTGCTTGCGGCCGTCGTGCACGGCGAGCGTGTGCCCGAGCATGTCGGGGATGATCGTCGAGCGACGCGACCAGGTGCGGATCACGTTCTTGGTGCCCTTTTCGTTCTGGACGTCCACCTTCTTGAGCAGGTGGTCGTCGACGAACGGGCCCTTCTTCAGGCTGCGTGGCATGTCTGTCGGACTCCTCTTCCCGCTCAGCGCTTCTTGTTGGCGCGCCGGCGGCGCACGATCATGGCGTCACTGGCCTTGCGCTTGCGCGTACGGCCCTCCGGCTTGCCCTTCGGGTTCACCGGGTGACGTCCACCGGACGTCTTGCCCTCACCACCACCGTGCGGGTGGTCGACCGGGTTCATGGCGACACCGCGGACGGTCGGGCGCTTGCCCTTCCAGCGCATGCGACCGGCCTTGCCCCAGTTGATGTTGGACTGCTCGGCGTTGCCCACCTCGCCGACGGTGGCGCGGCAGCGCACGTCGACGTTGCGGATCTCGCCCGACGGCATGCGCAGCTGAGCCAGCCGGCCCTCACGGGCGACCAACTGGACGCTGGTTCCCGCGGAGCGGGCGATCTTGGCACCGCCACCGGGACGGAGCTCGATCGCGTGGATCACCGTGCCGACCGGGATGTTGCGCAGCGGCAGGTTGTTGCCGGGCTTGATGTCGGCCGAGGGACCGCACTCGACGGTGTCGCCCTGCTTGAGCTTCGCCGGCGCGATGATGTAGCGCTTCTCGCCGTCGGCAAAGTGCAGCAGTGCGATCCGCGAGGTGCGGTTCGGGTCGTACTCGATGTGCGCGACCTTCGCCGGCACGCCGTCCTTGTCCGCCCGACGGAAGTCGATGAGACGGTAGGCGCGCTTGTGACCGCCGCCCTGGTGGCGAGCGGTGACCTTGCCGTGGACGTTGCGTCCACCGCGGCCGTGCAACGGCCGGACCAGCGACTTCTCGGGATGGTCGCGGGTGACCTCGGCGAAGTCGGCGACGGACGAGCCGCGGCGGCCCGGCGTCGTCGGCTTGTACTTACGGATGGCCATGGTTCCTCAGAGTCCCTGTCTGTTCTCTCTGGTCCGGTCAGTGGTCCGAGCGCGTCAGGCGCCCGGGCCCCCGAAGATCTCGATGCGCTCGCCAGGGGCGAGCGAGACGATGGCGCGCTTGGTGTCCTTGCGCTTGCCCATCTGCGTGCCCCGGCTGCGCTTGCGCTTGCCCTGGCGGTTGATCGTGTTCACGCCGAGGACCTTCACGTTGAAGATCTGCTCGACCGCGATCTTGATCTGGGTCTTGTTCGCCTCGGGCAGCACGATGAACGTGTACTGCCCGGAGTCGATCAGGCCGTAGCTCTTCTCGGAGATGACCGGGGAGAGCAGAACGTCCCGGGGGTCGCGGACGCTCATGCCTTCTCCTCGGTGGTCTCGTCAGCAGCCGCCGCCTTCTTGGCGGGAGCCTTCTTGGCAGCGGCCTTCTTCGCCGGCGCCTCGGCCGCAGCGGCCTTCTTGGCCGGAGCCTTCTTGGCAGCGACCTTCTTGGCCGGACCCTTCGTGGCGGCGGCCTTCTTGGCCGGCGCCTCGGCGGCGAGGTCCAGGTCGGTCGTGCCGTGGTCGAGCTCCATCGACGGGATCGCACCCGGGATGTCCGGCGTCGTGAGGTCCGGCTTCTCGACTCCGCGGCCCTTGCCCTTGGCCGGCCCGGCGACGTACTCGGCGAGCGCGGTCTCGGTGAAGACCACCTCGTCGGAGACCAGGACGTCGTAGGTGTTGAGCTGACCGGCCTCGATCAGGTGCACCTGCGGCGCGTTGCGCAGGCTCACCCAGTTGAGGACGTCCTCGCGGTCGAGGACGACCAGGACGCGCTTGGCCTGCGTCACCGCGGTGAGCGTCGCCAGGGCGGTCTTCGTCTTGGGGGCGTCGCCGTCGACGAACGCGGTGACCACGTGCACCCGGCCCTCGCGGGCCCGGTCGGAGAGGGCACCGCGCAGGGCGGCGGCCTTCATCTTCTTCGGGGTCTTCTGCGTGTAGTCACGCGGGGTGGGGCCGAACACGACACCACCACCGGCGAACTGCGGCGCGCGGGTCGAGCCCTGACGGGCGCGGCCGGTGCCCTTCTGGCGGTACGGCTTGGCGCCACCACCGCTGACCTGGCCACGCGTCTTCGTCGAGTGCGTGCCCTGGCGGGCCGCGGCCAGCTGGGCGATGACGACCTGGTGCATCAGGGAGACGTTCGCGTTGGCGTCGAAGAGCTCACCGGGCAGCGTCACGCTGCCGGAGGTCTCCCCTGCCGGGGTGCGGACGTCGACCTGGCGGTCGGTACGCGTCTCGGTGGATGAAAGCGTCACTTCTTGTCACTCCCCACGGGGCCGCCCTTGACCGCGGAACGGACGAGGAGGAGGCCACCCTTCGGGCCGGGAACAGCACCCTTGATGAGCAGCAGCCCGCGCTCGGTGTCCACCTTGTGGACGACGAGCGACAGCGTCGTCGTCCTCACGTGGCCCATGCGGCCGGCCATCTTGAGGCCCTTGAACACGCGACCGGGGGTCGACGCGCCACCGATGGAACCGGGAGACCGGTGCTTGCGCTGGGTGCCGTGCGACGCGCCGAGGCCCTTGAAGCCGTGACGCTTCATGACGCCGGCGGTGCCCTTGCCCTTGCTGGTGCCGATGACGTCGACCTTGGCCACGCCGTCGAAGACCTCGGCGGAGAGCTCCTGGCCGACCGTGTACTCGCCGGCGTCCTCGGTGCGCAGTTCCACCAGGTGCCGCCGCGGCGTCACGCCCGCCTTGGTGAAGTGTCCGCCCTCGGGGCGGTTCACCTTGCGCGGGTCGATCTCACCGAAACCGAGCTGGACGGCCGAGTAGCCGTCGACCTCGGGGGTGCGCACCTGGGTCACCACACACGGGCCCGCCTTGACGACGGTCACCGGCACGAGGCGGTTGTTCTCGTCGAAAACCTGGGTCATCCCCAGCTTCTCGCCGAGGAGACCGCGAAATGTGCTCGCCATGTCTGCTGACTGCCCTTACTGAATGTTGACGTCGACCGAGGCCGGCAGGTCGATGCGCATGAGCGCGTCCACCGTCTTCGGCGTCGGGTCGAGGATGTCGATGAGCCGCTTGTGCGTGCGCATCTCGAAGTGCTCGAACGAGTCCTTGTACTTGTGCGGCGAACGGATCACCGCGTACACGTTCTTCTCCGTCGGCAGCGGCACAGGGCCGACCACTCGTGCTCCGGTCTTCGTGACCGTCTCCACGATGCGTCGCGCCGAGGCATCGATCGCCTCGTGGTCGTAGGCCTTCAGCCGGATGCGGATCTTCTGTCCCGCCATCGCTGTCTTCTGCTCCTGCCGATCGGTGTTCGAGTAGCTGAATGGGTCTGTTGACCCGGGTGACGGGCGGCGGCCGTTGCAGGCCGCCGCCCGTCAGGGGTACTACTTGTTGATCTTGACGACGCGACCGGCGCCCACGGTGCGGCCACCCTCACGGATGGCGAACCGGAGGCCCTCCTCCATGGCGATGGGCTGGATCAGCTCGACCGTCATCTCGGTGTTGTCGCCGGGCATGACCATCTCGGTGCCGGCGGGCAGCGTGACCACGCCCGTCACGTCCGTCGTCCGGAAGTAGAACTGGGGACGGTAGTTGTTGAAGAACGGCGTGTGACGGCCACCCTCGTCCTTCGAGAGGATGTAGACCGAACCCTCGAAGTTGGTGTGCGGGGTGATCGAACCGGGCTTCACGACGACCTGGCCGCGCTCGACGTCCTCGCGCTTGATGCCGCGCAGCAGCAGGCCCACGTTGTCGCCGGCCTGACCCTGGTCGAGCAGCTTGCGGAACATCTCGACGCCGGTGACGGTCGTCTTGGTCGAGTTCTCGCGGATGCCGACGATCTCGATCTCCTCGGAGACCTTGACGATGCCACGCTCGACGCGACCGGTGACGACGGTACCGCGACCGGTGATCGTGAAGACGTCCTCGACGGGCATGAGGAACGGCTTGTCGATCTCACGCTCGGGCTCGGGGATCGCGGTGTCGACCGCGTCCATGAGCTCCATGAGCTTGTCGCCCCACTCCTTGTCGCCCTCGAGCGCCTTGAGCGCGGAGACGCGGACCACGGGGAGGTCGTCGCCCGGGAACTCGTACTCGCTGAGCAGCTCGCGGACCTCGAGCTCGACGAGCTCCAGGATCTCCTCGTCGTCGACCATGTCGGCCTTGTTCAGCGCGACGACGATGTAGGGGACACCGACCTGGCGGGCCAGGAGGACGTGCTCCTTGGTCTGCGGCATGGGGCCGTCGGTCGCCGCGACCACCAGGATCGCGCCGTCCATCTGCGCCGCACCGGTGATCATGTTCTTGATGTAGTCGGCGTGACCGGGGCAGTCGACGTGCGCGTAGTGCCGCTTCTCCGTCTGGTACTCGACGTGCGCGATCGAGATCGTGATGCCACGAGCCTTCTCCTCGGGCGCCTTGTCGATCTGGTCGAACGCCGACGCCTCGTTGAGGTTCGGGAACTTGTCGTGCAGGACCTTGGTGATCGCCGCGGTGAGCGTCGTCTTCCCATGGTCGATGTGCCCGATGGTGCCGATGTTGACGTGCGGCTTGGTCCGCTCGAACTTGGCCTTGGCCACTGGGTTCCTCTCTCCGTGTCTTTCGCAGTCGTGCGCGTGTCTAGGGGGTACGGGACGTGCTCAGGTGATGCCGGGCTACTCGCCCATGACCTTGGCGATGATCTCCTTGGCCACGTTGGACGGGACCTCGGCGTAGGAGTCGAACACCATGGTGTAGCTCGCCCGTCCCTGGGTGCGGCTGCGCAGGTCACCCACGTAGCCGAACATCTCCGAGAGCGGGACCAGCGCCTTGACGATGCGGGCGCCGGAGCGCTCGTCCATCGCCTGGATGGTTCCGCGCCGGGAGTTCAGGTCGCCGATGACGTCGCCCATGTTCTCTTCCGGGGTGACGACCTCGACGGCCATCAGCGGCTCGAGCAGGGCCGGGCTGGCCTTGCGTGCGGCCTCCTTGAAGGCGATCGAGCCGGCGATCTTGAAGGCCATCTCCGAGGAGTCGACCTCGTGGTACTGGCCGTCCAGGAGCGATGCCTTGACGCCGACCATGGGGTAGCCGGCGAGCACGCCGTACTGCATGGCGTCCTGCATGCCCTGGTCGACCGAGGGGATGTACTCGCGCGGGATGCGCCCACCCGTGACCTTGTTCTCGAACTCGTAGGTCGCGGAGTCCCCGCTCATCGCCAGCGGCTCCAGTGCGATCTGCACCTTCGCGAACTGGCCCGAGCCACCCGTCTGCTTCTTGTGGGTGTAGTCGTAGCGCTCGACGGCCTTGCGGATCGTCTCGCGGTAGGCCACCTGCGGCTTGCCGACGTTGGCCTCGACGTTGAACTCACGCCGCATCCGGTCGACCAGGATCTCCAGGTGCAGCTCACCCATGCCCGAGATGACCGTCTGACCGGTCTCCTCGTCGAGGCGGACCTGGAACGTCGGGTCCTCCTCGGCCAGCTTCTGGATGGCCGTGCCCAGCTTCTCCTGGTCGCTCTTGGTCTTCGGCTCGATCGCGACCGAGATGACCGGCGCGGGGAAGGTCATCGACTCGAGGATCACCGGCTTCTGCGGGTCGCAGAGGGTGTCACCCGTCGTCGTCTGCTTCATGCCGTTGACGGCGACGATCTCGCCGGCGCCCACGCCACCTCGCTCTTCGCGCTTGTTGGCGTGCATCTGGTAGATCTTGCCGACCCGCTCCTTGCGGTCCTTGGTGCTGTTCAGCACCGGGGACCCGGCGTCCAGCTTGCCGGAGTACACGCGGATGTAGGTCAGCTTGCCGAGGTGCTGGTCGGTCTGGATCTTGAAGGCCAGCGCCGAGAACGGCTCGTCCTCGTCGGCGTGCCGCAGGACCTCGGTCTCGCCGTCCAGCGCGGTGCCGACGATCGCCTCGATGTCGAGCGGGCTGGGCAGGTAGTCGGTGACCGCGTCGAGCATGGGCTGGACGCCCTTGTTCTTGAACGCGGAACCGGTGACGACCGGGTTGACCTGGCCGGCGATCGTGGCCTTGCGGATCGCTGCCTTGATCGTCTCGACCGAGACTTCCTCGCCGGCGAGGTAGGACTCCATGATCGAGTCGTCGTTCTCGGCGACTCCCTCGAGCAGCTTCTCGCGGTACTCCGCGGCCTGCTCGGCGAGCTCGGCGGGGATCTCCTCGATGGCGTAGTCCTCACCGAGCTTGGTCTCGCCGCGCCAGGTGAGGGCCTTCATCGTGACCAGGTCGACGACGCCGACGAAGTCGGCCTCGGCGCCGATCGGGAGCTGCAGCACCAGCGGGTTGGCGTTCAGCCGCTCGACCATCATGTCGACGCAGCGGAAGAAGTTCGCCCCGGTGCGGTCGAGCTTGTTGACAAAGCACATGCGCGGGACGCCGTACTTCTCGGCCTGCCGCCACACCTGCTCGGTCTGCGGCTCGACGCCCGCGACACCGTCGTAGACGGCGACGGCACCGTCGAGCACCCGCAGCGACCGCTCCACCTCGACGGTGAAGTCGACGTGCCCGGGGGTGTCGATGATGTTGATGTCGAAGCCGTTCCAGACGCACTTCGTCGCGGCCGACGTGATGGTGATGCCGCGCTCCTGCTCCTGCTCCATCCAGTCCATCGTGGCCGCGCCGTCGTGGACCTCACCGATCTTGTAGTTGATACCGGTGTAGAAGAGGATGCGCTCCGTCGTCGTGGTCTTGCCGGCGTCGATGTGCGCCATGATCCCGATGTTGCGGGTCTTGGCGAGCTGGGCCGCGTTGGCCATCACTTACTCCTCTTCGTTCGTGTCCGCGTGCGGGTTCCGGGGGTCGCCCGGGCTTCCCGCCGGCAGCGGGTGCAGGTGAACGGATGTCACCAGCGGTAGTGCGCGAAGGCCTTGTTCGACTCGGCCATCTTGTGCGTGTCCTCGCGACGCTTCACAGCGGCACCGAGGCCGTTGCTCGCGTCGAGCAGCTCGTTCATCAAGCGCTCGGTCATCGTCTTCTCGCGGCGGCCGCGGCTGTACTGGATGAGCCAGCGCAGGCCGAGCGTGGTGCTGCGGGAGGCGCGGACCTCGACCGGAACCTGGTAGGTCGCACCACCGACACGGCGGCTGCGGACCTCGAGGGACGGCTTCACGTTGTCCAGCGCGCGCTTGAGCGTGACGACCGGGTCGGTGTCGCTCTTGGCGCGGGCACCCTCGAGGGCGCCGTAGACGATCGCCTCGGCGATCGAGCGCTTGCCGTCGACCAGCACCTTGTTCACCAGCTGGGTGACGAGCTGCGACTGGTAGACCGGGTCGACGACGAGCGGGCGCTTCGGCGCGGGGCCCTTGCGCGGCATTAGCTCTTCTCCTTCTTGGCGCCGTACTTGCTGCGAGCCTGCTTGCGGTTGCGGACACCCTGGGTGTCCAGCGAGCCGCGAATGATCTTGTAACGCACGCCGGGGAGGTCCTTCACGCGACCACCACGCACGAGCACCATCGAGTGCTCCTGCAGGTTGTGGCCGACACCCGGGATGTAGGCGGTCACCTCGATGCCGCTGGTCAGCCGGACGCGGGCGACCTTGCGCAGCGCCGAGTTCGGCTTCTTCGGCGTCGTCGTGTAGACGCGCGTGCAGACTCCGCGGCGCTGGGGCGAACCCTTGAGCGCCGGAGTCTTGGTCTTCTCGACCTTGTCCTCGCGGCCCTTGCGGACCAGCTGGTTGATCGTGGGCATGGGTGGCCTGGATCTCCTACCTGCGCTGGGGTGTTGCTTTCGATGTATTGCTGACGTCGTGGTGCTCTGCTGGTCGTACCTGGGTGCCGGTCCTGCTGGAGGACTTCCCGGCTCCGGCCGCGACGTTCCGTCCGGCCCCCGAGGTCGGGCGTGTCGCCCTACCCGGGACCGGCCCGATGTCGGACCGAACTCGGTTGCCCCTCGCGACTCGGCGCCGCCACCTTCCGGACCACCATCTCGTGCGATGGCCAGGAGGTGGACCCCGACGACCAGAAGGCCATCCAGGCGCACCGCGAACGGGAGCAGGCCCAGGGCACCCTGGGCACAGCTGACCACGATACCCGCGCCTCGGAGACCGGTCAAAGCCGGGTCCCTCACATACGCGGCCACTGGCCGGCGATCGTCCACCGGGGCGGACGACACCCAGGTCAACGAGGCGTCACCCGGTTCTCTCCCGGCCGGCGCACCGCTTCCCGGGGGGCCCCGGTAGCTCAGGCGACGGTACCCGTCGAAGGGCGCCTCCGGGAGTAGGACGGCGCGACACGAGGGATCCGAGCGCGATCGCCCGGGCCCTGGGCGCACGACTCCGGCCGGACCGCCAGCCGCTAGCGTGCCGACTAGCGCCGACGAGGGCGCCGCGACAGCGAGGAGGGCACGTGCGCATCGGCATCCAGGCCAGTTACAGCGGTGGGTTCCAGGAGACCGCGGCGGAGATCCGCGACCTGGAGGCGGCCGGTCTCGACCTGGCCATGGTGGCCGAGGTCTACACGTTCGACGCGGTGAGCCAGCTGGGCTACCTGGCGGCGGTCACGGAGCGCGTGGAGCTGCTCAGCGGGATCTTCCCCATCTACAGCCGGACGCCGGCGCTGACGGCCATGACCGCGGCCGGGCTGGACTTCGTCTCCGGCGGCCGCTTCACCCTCGGCCTGGGCGCCTCGGGCCCGCAGGTCATCGAGGGCTGGCACGGCGTCCCCTACGACGCACCCCTGCAGCGCACCCGGGAGATCGTGGAGATCTGCCGCCAGGTGTGGCGCCGCGACCGCCTGGACCACCAGGGCAAGAAGTACACGATCCCGCTGCCGGCCGACCAGGGCACCGGCCTGGGCAAGCCGCTGAAGCTCATCAACACCCCCGTCCGCGAGCGCATCCCGGTGATGCTGGCCGCGCTCGGCCCCAAGAACGTCGAGCTCGCCGCCGAGATCGCCGAGGCGTGGGAGCCGATCTTCTTCGTGCCGGAAAAGGCGGCGTCCGTGTGGGGCGACTCCCTCGCGGCCGGGAAGGCCAAGCGGGACCCGGAACTGGGCGATCTGCAGGTCATCACGGGCGTCCCGGTCGCCATCGGGGACGACGTCGAGCCGCTGCTGGACTTCGTGCGTCCCGCGTTCGCTCTGTACATCGGCGGCATGGGTGCGCGCGGCAAGAACTTCTACAACGACCTCGCCGTCCGCTACGGCTACGAGGCCGAGGCGAAGACGATCCAGGACCTCTACCTCGACGGGAAGAAGGACGAGGCGGCCGCGGCCGTCCCCGACGAGCTGATCCGTGCGGCGTCCCTGGTCGGCCCGGAGTCCTACGTGGCCGAGCGGATCGCGGCGTTCTCCGAGGCGGGCGTGAACACCCTCATGCTGCAGCCCCTCGACGGCACCCGCGAAGGCCGGCTGACGACCGTCGAGACGATGAAGCGCCTCGCCGGCTGACGTCCTCGTCCGTCCTGGCTCACCGTATGGGGTCCTGGCTCACCGTCGACCGTGAGCCAGGACCCCTGATGATCAGGAGACCTGATCATCAGGGAACCCGAGTGAACGGAAGGGCCCCCAGGTCTGGCGACCTGGGGGCCCTTTCGTCACTGCCTATCGGGGATCAGCCCCGCCAGTCGTACTCCTCGAGACGCACGGCCTCGCCGGAGCCCTGACCGAAGACATCCGGGCTGTAGTACTGCCCGTCGTCGTACCCGGCCATCGTGTAGACGGCGGCGCGGGCCTCCTCGGTCGGCTCGACCGTGATGTTCCGGTAGCGGCTGATGCCCGTACCGGCCGGGATCAGCTTGCCGATGATCACGTTCTCCTTGAGCCCGAGCAGGCTGTCGCTCTTGCCCTGGATCGCGGCGTCGGTGAGGACCTTGGTCGTCTCCTGGAAGGAGGCGGCCGACAGCCACGACTCGGTCGCGAGCGAGGCCTTCGTGATGCCCATGAGCACCGGTCGGGCCGAGGCCGGCTCGCCGCCCTCGGCGACAACACGGCGGTTCTCGGTCTCGAACAGCGTCCGCTCGACGAGCGCACCCGGCAGGAACTCCGTGGCGCCCGAGTCGATGATGGTCACCCGCTTCAGCATCTGGCGGATGATCACCTCGATGTGCTTGTCGTGGATCGACACGCCCTGCGAGCGGTAGACCTCCTGGACCTCGCGGACGAGGTGCAGCTGCACCTCGCGCGGGCCCATGATCCGCAGCACCTCGTGCGGGTCGACTGCACCCTCGGTGAGCTGCTCGCCGACCTCGACGTGGGCACCGTCCTCGACGCGCAGCCGCGAACGACGCGACAACTTGTCGTAGACGACCTCGTCGGAGCCGTCGTCCGGGGTGATCGTGAGCTTCCGGAACTGCTCGCCGTCCTCGATGCGGACGGTGCCGGCCAGCTCGGCGATCGGGGCCTTGCCCTTGGGGACGCGGGCCTCGAAGAGCTCCACCACACGCGGCAGACCGTGGGTGATGTCCTCACCCGCGACACCGCCGGTGTGGAAGGTGCGCATCGTCAGCTGGGTGCCGGGCTCGCCGATGGACTGTGCGGCGATGATGCCGACCGCCTCGCCGACGTCCACGAGCTTGCCGGTCGCGAGCGACCGGCCGTAGCAGGTGGCGCAGGTGCCGAGCAGCGACTCGCAGGTGAGGACGCAACGGACCTTCACCTCCGAGACGTTGGCGTCGACCAGCGCGGCGATGAGGACGTCGCCCAGGTCGGCGTTCGCCTCGGCGATCACCGTCCCGTCCGCGGCGACCACGTCGGTGGCCAGGGCGCGGGCGTAGACGCTCGTCTCCACGTGCGCGTCCCGCGTGACCTTGCCGTCGACGACGGTGCCGATCGGCATGACGACGCCGCGGTCGGTGCCGCAGTCCTCCTCGCGGATGATGACGTCCTGCGAGACGTCCACCAGACGACGGGTGAGGTACCCGGAGTCGGCGGTACGCAGGGCGGTGTCGGCGAGGCCCTTACGGGCACCGTGCGTGGAGATGAAGTACTCCAGCACCGACAGACCTTCCCGGAAGTTGGCCTTGATCGGCCGCGGGATGATCTCGCCCTTCGGGTTGGCGACCAGACCACGCATACCGGCGATCTGGCTGATCTGCATCATGTTGCCTCGGGCGCCCGAGTTGACCATGACCCAGACCGGGTTGGTGGTCGGGAAGTTGTCCACCATCGCCTGGCTGACCTCGGCCCGCGCGCGGGTCCAGATCTCGATGAGCTCGCCACGACGCTCGGTGTCGGTGATGACACCGCGCTCGTACTGCTTCTCGATCTTGGCGGCCTCGGCCTCGTGCCGGTCCAGGATCGCCTGCTTCGACGGCGGCGTGACGACGTCGTCGATGGCGATCGTGATGCCGGCGCGGGTGGCCCAGTGGAACCCGGCGGACTTGAGCGCATCCAGCGTCGCCGCGACCTGCACCTTGGGGTAGCGCTCGGCGAGGTCGTTGACGATCGCCCCGAGCTCCTTCTTCGGCACCTGGTAGTTGACGAAGCGGTAGTCCTCGGGCAGGGCCTCGTTGAAGAGCACCCGACCGAGGCTGGTGAGGACGCGCGCGGGAGCGCCCGGCTCCCAGTCCTCCGGCTGCTCCCAGGCCTCGTTCACCGAGCCGTTGTCGACGCCGAAGACCTCGTCGAGACGGATCCATGCCCGGTCCTGCAGACCCAGCACACCCTTGTCGTAGGCCATGACCGCCTCGGCGGCCGAGGAGTACGCGTGCGGGTGGCCACCGTCGGCCTCGGCCGGCGAGGCCACGAGGGTCGTCAGGTGGTACAGGCCCAGCACCATGTCCTGGGTCGGCGCGGTGATCGGACGACCATCGGCCGGGCTCAGGATGTTGTTGGACGACAGCATCAGGATCCGGGCCTCGGCCTGCGCCTCGGCCGACAGCGGCAGGTGCACCGCCATCTGGTCACCGTCGAAGTCGGCGTTGAACGCCGTGCAGACGAGCGGGTGGATCTGGATGGCCTTGCCCTCGACCAGCTGGGGCTCGAAGGCCTGGATGCCCAGGCGGTGCAGCGTCGGCGCCCGGTTCAGCAGGACCGGGTGCTCGGTGATGACCTCTTCCAGCACGTCCCAGACGACGGGGCGGGCGCGCTCGACCATCCGCTTGGCGGACTTGATGTTCTGCGCGTGGTTGAGGTCGACCAGCCGCTTCATGACGAAGGGCTTGAACAGCTCCAGCGCCATCTGCTTGGGCAGACCGCACTGGTGCAGCTTCAGCTGCGGGCCGACGACGATGACCGAGCGGCCGGAGTAGTCGACGCGCTTGCCGAGCAGGTTCTGGCGGAACCGGCCCTGCTTGCCCTTGAGCAGGTCGCTCAGGGACTTGAGGGGCCGGTTGCCCGGGCCGGTGACCGGCCGGCCGCGACGGCCGTTGTCGAACAGCGCGTCCACGGACTCCTGGAGCATCCGCTTCTCGTTGTTCACGATGATCTCGGGCGCGCCGAGGTCCAGCAGACGCTTCAGCCGGTTGTTCCGGTTGATCACGCGGCGGTACAGGTCGTTCATGTCGCTGGTCGCGAAGCGCCCACCGTCGAGCTGCACCATCGGGCGCAGGTCCGGCGGGATGACCGGCACGCAGTCCAGCACCATGCCCATGGGCGAGTTGCGGGTCTGCAGGAACGCCGCGACGACCTTGAGCCGCTTCAGCGCGCGCAGCTTGCGCTGCCCCTTGCCGTTGCGGATGGTGTCGCGCAGCGAGACGGCCTCGGCGTCGAGGTCGAAGTCGGACAGCAGCTTCTGCAGCGCCGCGGCGCCCATGCCCCCCTCGAAGTACTCACCGAAGCGGTCGCGCAGCTCGCGGTAGAGGCCCTCGTCGGCGATGAGCTGCTTGACCTCCAGCTTGCGGAAGGTGTCGAGCACCTCCTCGAGGCGGTCGATCTCCCGCTGGGAGCGGTCGCGCAGCTGGCGCATCTCGCGCTCGCCGCCCTCGCGCACCTTGCGGCGGACGTCGGACTTCGCGCCCTCGGCCTCGAGCTCGGCCAGGTCGGCCTCGAGCTTCTGCTGACGGGCCTCGACGTTCGCGTCCCGCGCACCCTCGAGGTTGGACTTCTCGGCGCTGATCTCGGCCTCGATGGTCGGGAGGTCGCGGTGCCGCGCCTCGTCGTCCACCACGGTGATCAGGTAGGCCGCGAAGTAGATGATCTTCTCGAGGTCCTTGGGCGCCAGGTCGAGCAGGTAGCCCAGGCGCGAGGGGACGCCCTTGAAGAACCAGATGTGGGTGACCGGAGCGGCCAGCTCGATGTGGCCCATCCGCTCACGGCGGACCTTGGCCCGGGTCACCTCGACGCCGCAGCGCTCGCAGATGATGCCCTTGAACCGGACGCGCTTGTACTTGCCGCAGTAGCACTCCCAGTCCCGGGTGGGACCGAAGATCTTCTCGCAGAACAGACCATCCTTCTCCGGACGCAGCGTCCGGTAGTTGATGGTCTCGGGCTTCTTCACCTCACCGTGCGACCACTGGCGGATGTCGTCGCCAGTGGCAAGGCCGATGCGCAACTCATCGAAGAAGTTGACGTCGAGCAACGTGATGACCCCTTTCCGGGGCTAGTAATGCCTTTGCTTTTGTCTTTGAGTTCTGGCCGCGCCGGGTTTCTCGGAGCTTGCGGAGAGAAACCCGGCGCGGAACTTTTAGACGTCCTCGACGCTGGAGGGCTCGCGGCGGCTGAGGTCGATACCCAGCTCCTCCGCGGCCCGGAAGACCTCGTCGTCGGTGTCGCGCAACTCGATCGCGTTGCCGTCGCTGGAGAGAACCTCCACGTTCAGGCAGAGCGACTGGAGCTCCTTGAGCAACACCTTGAACGACTCCGGGATGCCCGGCTCGGGGATGTTCTCGCCCTTGACGATCGCCTCGTACACCTTGACGCGGCCGAGGATGTCGTCGGACTTGATGGTGAGCAGCTCCTGCAGCGCGTACGCGGCGCCGTAGGCCTGCATCGCCCAGCACTCCATCTCACCGAAGCGCTGGCCACCGAACTGCGCCTTACCACCCAGCGGCTGCTGCGTGATCATCGAGTACGGGCCGGTCGAACGGGCGTGGATCTTGTCGTCGACCAGGTGCAGCAGCTTCAGGATGTAGACGTAGCCCACCGAGATCGGCTCGGGGAAGGGCTCCCCGGAGCGGCCGTCGAACAGCCGCGCCTTGCCGGTCTCCTTGACCATCCGGTCGCCGTCCCGGTTCGGCGTCGTCGAGCCGAGCAGGCCGATGATCTCGTCCTCCTTGGCGCCGTCGAACACCGGCGTGGCGGTGCGGGTACCCGGGCCGGCCTGACGGGCGGCGTCGGGCAGGTTCTTCGCCCAGTCCGGGGTGCCCTCGACCTGCCAGCCCTGCTTGGCGACCCACCCGAGGTGGGTCTCCAGGACCTGGCCGACGTTCATGCGGCCGGGGACGCCGAGCGGGTTGAGGACGATGTCCACGGGGGTGCCGTCCTCGAGGAACGGCATGTCCTCCTGCGGCAGGATCTTCGAGATGACGCCCTTGTTGCCGTGGCGTCCGGCGAGCTTGTCGCCGTCGGAGATCTTGCGCATCTGGGCGACGTAGACCCGGATCAGCTCGTTGACGCCGGCGGGCAGCTCGTCGCCGTCCTCGCGTGAGAACACGCGGACGCCGATGACCTTGCCGGACTCACCGTGCTTGACCTTGAGGCTGGTGTCGCGGACCTCGCGGGCCTTCTCACCGAAGATCGCCCGCAGCAGCCGCTCCTCGGGGGTCAGCTCGGTCTCGCCCTTCGGCGTGACCTTGCCGACGAGGATGTCGCCGGGGACGACCTCGGCACCGATACGGATGATGCCGCGCTCGTCGAGGTCGGCGAGGACCTCCTCGGAGACGTTCGGGATGTCCCGGGTGATCTCCTCGGCGCCGAGCTTGGTGTCGCGGGCGTCGACCTCGAACTCCTCGATGTGGATCGAGGACAGGACGTCGTCCTGCACGAGGCGCTGCGACAGGATGATCGCGTCCTCGTAGTTGTGGCCCTCCCACGGCATGAAGGCGACGAGCAGGTTCTTGCCCAGCGCCATCTCACCCTGGTCGGTGCACGGACCGTCGGCGATGACCTGACCGACCTCGACCCGCTGGCCCTCTTCGACCACCGGGGACTGGTTGATCGAGGTGCCCTGGTTCGAGCGACGGAACTTCAGCAGCCGGTAGGTCTGCCGGGTGCCGTCGTCGGCCATGACGGTGACGTAGTCGGCGGTGGAGTCCTCGACCACACCGGCCTTCTCCGCGATGACGACGTCGCCGGCGTCGACAGCTGCACGCAGCTCCATGCCGGTGCCGACCAGCGGCGCCTCGCTGCGCAGCAGCGGGACGGCCTGACGCTGCATGTTCGCGCCCATGAGCGCGCGGTTGGCGTCGTCGTGCTCGAGGAACGGGATCATCGCCGTCGCGACCGAGGTCATCTGCCGCGGCGAGACGTCCATGTAGTCCACGTTCTCCGGCGCCAGGTAGTCGACCTCACCGCCCTTGGTGCGGACCAGGACGCGCTCCTCGGCGAGGCGACCCTGCGCGTCGAGCGGGCTGTTGGCCTGCGCGACGACGAAGCGGTCCTCCTCGTCGGCGGTGAGGTAGTCGATCTGCGGGGTGACGGTGCCGTTCTCGACCTTGCGGTACGGGGTCTCGATGAACCCGAACGCGTTGACCCGGCCGAAGGAGGACAGCGAGCCGATCAGGCCGATGTTCGGGCCTTCCGGCGTCTCGATCGGGCACATCCGGCCGTAGTGGCTGGGGTGCACGTCGCGGACCTCCATGCCGGCCCGCTCACGCGACAGACCGCCCGGACCCAGCGCCGACAGGCGGCGCTTGTGGGTCAGGCCCGCGAGCGGGTTGGTCTGGTCCATGAACTGGGACAGCTGGCTGGTGCCGAAGAACTCCTTGATGGAGGCGACGACCGGCCGGATGTTGATCAGGGTCTGCGGCGTGATCGCCTCGACGTCCTGGGTCGTCATCCGCTCGCGGACCACGCGCTCCATGCGGGAGAGGCCGACCCGGATCTGGTTCTGGATCAGCTCGCCGACGGTGCGCAGGCGACGGTTGCCGAAGTGGTCGATGTCGTCGGTGCCGTGCTCGGGTTCGCCGGCGTGGAGACGCACGACGTACTCGATGGTGGCGACGATGTCGTCCTCGGTCAGCGTGCTGGTGCTCTGCGGCACCGAGACCCCGAGCTTCTTGTTGACCTTGTAGCGGCCGACCTTCGCGAGGTCGTAGCGCTTCGGGTTGAAGAAGAGGTTCTCCAGCAGCGCCTGAGCGGACTCACGCGTCGGCGGCTCGCCCGGGCGCAGCTTGCGGTAGATGTCCAGCAGCGCCTCGTCCTGCCCGGCGATGTGGTCCTTCTCCAGCGTGGCCAGGACCGTGGGCGACCACTGGAAGTGCTCGCGGATGCGGTCCTCGCCCCAGCCGAGCGCCTTGAGCAGCACGGTGACCGGCTGACGGCGCTTGCGGTCGATGCGGACGCCGACGGTGTCGCGCTTGTCGACGTCGAACTCCAGCCACGCACCGCGGCTGGGGATGACCTTGGCGCTGAAGACGTCCTTGTCCGACGTCTTGTCCAGGGTCTTGTCGAAGTAGACGCCGGGGCTGCGGACCAGCTGGGACACGACGACGCGCTCGGTCCCGTTGATCACGAACGTGCCCTTGTTCGTCATGATCGGGAAGTCGCCCATGAACACCGTCTGGCTCTTGATCTCGCCGGTGGTGTTGTTCATGAACTCGGCCGTGACGAACAGCGGCGCCGCGTAGGTCATGTCCTTGTCCTTGCACTCCTCGAGGGACGCCTTGACGTCCTCGAAGCGCGGGTTGGAGAAGGACAGCGACATCGAGCCGCTGAAGTCCTCGATCGGGGAGATCTCCTCGAGGATCTCGGCGAGACCGCCGACGGCGTCGGCCTGCTCCTCGGCGGCGAGGGTGGCTCGCCACTCGGGGCTGCCGATGAGCCAGTCGAACGAAGCGGTCTGCAGGGCGAGCAGGTCCGGGACCTCGAGAGGCTCCTGGATCTTCGCAAAGGAGACGCGCAGCGGCGCGCCGGGAATCTTCTGCTGGTCGGCCTCACCGGTTCGGGGGCCGCTCGTAATGTTCTTTTCGGTGGTGCTGGTGGGCGTGCTGGTGGGGCGAGAGCCTGCCAAGATGCGTCCTTCCAAGGACCTCACGACGTGCGGGCGGGACTGTGCGGGGTCGTCGTCGGTAATGGCGGAGCTGTCCACCTGGTCTGTCCGAACGTTCCGGAGGGGCCGATCAACAGGGCGACCGGGACGGATCCCGGGCACCCCTGGTGACCCGTCTCGGCGGGCAGGCAGTCAGAGGGCAGCGCAACAGGAGACCCTACCCCTGCTCGAGCGCGATGTCCACGCGGGGGGCGCCGGTGCGACGGGCGCCACATCCGCGGGACGGACGGTCCTGCGAGCACGGGGTACAGCGGGCGTACGCGAGCATGATGCCAGCCGCTCGACCCTCGTGGAACTGCCACGCCGTCGGCGGACGGGGCCTCTTGCTACGAGCTGGTGAGCAGGGTGAGCTCGCTGATCTTCCAGTCCCCGTCGACCCTGGTGATGCGCACCTGGACCGTCTGGGTGCAGGACTGCCCGCCGTCGGCGGTCACCGTGCACTCCGACCCCTCGGGCGCGGCCTGGTCGCCGGTGTTCACCGACTTCACGACGTACTCGCCGAACACGACGACGGTCGCGGTGTCCTGGGCCTCGTTCACCTGCTGGAGCCCGACGTCGAGCACCTCGTAGCTGGTGGTCGCCGACACCTGCTCGTAGGTGTCGATGATCCCGCCCTGGCCGAGGTCCTCCTCGTACTGGTCGCGCAGGTCACCGGTCAGGACGTCGAGCTTGCGCTGCACGCTGCCGTCGGAGTCGCGGTAGTCGTAGGCGTAGAGCGCCTGGACGCCACTGCGGGCCGCCGAGAAGATCGTCGAGTCGACGTAGCTCGGGTTCAGCCGCTGCCAGAGGAGCAGACCGCCGCCGGCGGCGGCGAGCAGGCACAGCAGCGCCAGCACGAGGACCAGCACCGGGGCCCGGCGGCGCGCTGTGGCGGACGCCGCCGCCCCCTTCGACCCGCCCGTCGCGCCCTTCGTGAACACGACCGGACGTGCGGCCGGAGCGGTCTTCGTCTGGGTACGCGTGACGGGGCGCGCGGTGGCCGTCGGCCGGGCGGGACGCGCGGCGGCCTCCGCAGCCTCCTCCCGCTCGCGCCGGCTGCCGGCGACCCGGGGGCGCGGGGTGGGGCGGGAGACCGCGCCCGGGCGGGGGCGCGGCGTGGGGCGGGGCCGCTCGTCGGGTGTCTCACTCATCGCCGGACGACTCCGTTCCTGCGATCCCGGAGAGGAGCCACCGGTCGTCCGGCTTCTGCAGCTCCACCCGGATCCGGTAGCGGACGACCTGGGCCTGCTCGCTGGCGGTGCTCTGCTGCGTCGACTGGATGACCAGGACGACCGTGGCGTCGTCGGCGTCCGCGCGCGTGACGCCCGCGCCGACCACCTCGGTGTTCACGGTGGCCTGGGTGTCGACGATCTGCTGGCGACGGCTGTTGAGCTGCTCGACCGCCTCGTCGCGCAGGTCACCGGTGGTGACCCCGCGGATCTGCTGGATGTCGTCGTCGAGGGTCAGGTAGTCGAACGACGTCATGTCGACGACGCCGGAGCGGGCCGCCTGGAGCGCGTCGACGTAGTCGTCGGTGCGAACCGAGGACGCCCCGGGCCGGGTGAACCAGAGGAAGCCGACGCCGGCGAGCAGCAGGACCAGCAGCACGGCCAGGACCGGCACCAGCGGGAGCGAGGCCCGCGTGCGCGGTTCGGATCCGCCGTCGCCGCCGTCGTCGCCGTCGCCGCCGTCGTCGCCCCTCGCGGCCCGGCGGGCACGTCGCCGGGCGGCCTTGTCCTCAGCGGCGGTGTCCTCAGCGGCCTTGTCCTCAGCGGCGGTGTCCTCAGCGGCGGTGTCCTCAGCGGCGGTGTCCTCAGCGGCGGTGTCCTCAGCGACGGTGTCCTCAGCGACGGTGTCGTCGTCGGAGGAGGGCACGTCGGCGGGCTCGTCGGGGTCGGGAAGGTCGGAGCCGGGTGTGCCGGTGCCGGACTTCGTCGTCACCACCGGGGACGTGGTCTCGTCCGGGGACGTCGTCTCATCGGGGGACGTCGCCGTCGGTGCGGCGTCGTCCTCCTCCCGCGGGATCGCCCGCGCGTCGCTGGTCACCCGCGCCATTCTCCTTCTGGTCTCGTGCTCCCGGCCGGCGGCATGCCGCGCTCAGCCGACGGTGCGGGCGAAGGGGTTGGCCTGCAGCAGTCCGCCGAGCACGTCGTCCAGCACCCCGAGGATCGGGCCACCGGCACCTGCGCCGCTCTGCGGGCCCGTGCTGGCCACTCCCCCGGACCGGCCGATGTTCTGCTCGCCGCGGATGTTGGAGCCGCTCTCGTTCGTCTCGTCGCCCGGGTTCGGGTCGGCGCCGTTGATCACGTCGCAGGCGACGCTACGGGTATCGGTGTTCGCGACCGCGCCCGGGCTGCCGGTTTCCGCCGTCGACGTGTAGCCGGTGAGGCAGGCGTGCGGATCGTTGGCGTTGAGCACGAACCCGAAGTGCGCCCGCATGACGCCGCTGTCGTTGCGGACCACGGTGAAGCCACCGGAGACGACGTCGGGATAGGTCACGAGCAGCTGCTCGACGCCGTCCAGCCGCGGGATCGTGACCTTGTTGAGGATGTCCAGGTTGCGGACGAGGGAGCCCAGCCCCGGTCCGGCGTCCTGCACCAGCTGCTGGAGGGCGGCTCCCGCGTCGGGCGCGTTGACCACCAGCGAGCGCAGATCGGGATCGATGTCGACCAGGGTGTCGGTCACCAGCCGCAGGTCCGAGGCCCACTGCTGGATCGCCGATCGGCTGTCGATCTGGGTCTCCAGGACGGTCTGGCCGTCGGTGATCAGCCGGAGGGTCTGCGGCAGGGACTGCTCCGCGCGGGCCAGCAGGAGGTTGCCGTTGTCGATCAGACGGCCCAGGTCGTCTCCCGAGCCGGCGAAGGCCTGCCCGAGCTCGTCGACGACGATCCGCAGGTTCTCCTGGTCCAGGGAGTTCACGAGCGAGTCCAGGTTCAGGAGCAACTGCTCGACGGGGACCGGGATCGAGGTCTTGTCCTGCGGGATGACGGCGCCGTCGTCGAGGTAGGGGCCCTCGTTGTCGTCGGGCTCCAGGTTCACGTACTGCTCGCCGACGGCACTGCGCGTGGCGACGACTGCCCGGGTGTCGGCCGGGATCTTGTCGGCGTCGGGTTCCATGGTCAGGACGACCCGCACGCCGTCGTCGACCAGCTTCATGTCGGTGACCCGGCCCACGGCGACGCCCCGGTAGACCACCTCCGCGTTGACGAAGATGCCGCCGGAGTCGGTGAAGTCCGCCGCGACGTCGTAGCCGCTGCCGAGGACCAGCCGGTCCAGCCCGACGTACTTGAAGCCGAGGTAGGACATGCCGAGCACCGCGACGACCGCGAAGGCAAGCAGCTGGAGCTTGGTCTGTCGGGTGATCACTGCGGGACTCCCGGGAGCTGGGGCAGGCCTGGCAGCCCGGTCTGGGGATTCGCGCCCGGGAGCCGGCTGACGAGGTCACCGGGCAGTCCGGGCAGGCTCAGGGTGGAGGTGCTCGGGGAGGAACCCCCGGTGTTGCCCCCCTGGTTGGCCGGCGACGTGCCGGACTGGCCGCACTCGTCACCGACGAGGTCCTGCGGTTCCAGCTGCTCCAGTGCACCGGTGGCCGGATCGATCACGTACCGGCACAGCGTCTGGGTGAGGTCGAGCTCGACCGTGGCCGTCATGTTCGTGAACAGCGCGAACCCGCCGGTCCGCTGGTCCTGGCGGTAGTTCAGCGGCGTGGGCCCGCCGTCGCCGGCCCCGATGACGGAGCTGGCCGGGAACGGATAGGTCAGCAGCAGGTCCAGCGACCCGGCGAGGTCGGGACCGGCCGCGGCCAGCTGGGTCAGGATCGGCTGGAGCAGCTGCAGGTCGGCGACGGTGTTGGCGGCGGACTGGTTGATGATCCGGGTGCCGACGTCGCCGAGGCGGGCGAGGCTCTCCAGCATCGAGACGAGCAGGTCGCGCTGCTGGTTGATGACGTCGAGGCCCGGGCCGATGGTGTCCAGCGCGGTCTCGATCGTGCCGGTGCGGGCGGCCAATGTGCTGGCAAGGGCGTTCGCGCTGTCCAGCGCCCGGTTGATCTCCGACTTCTGGTCGTCCAGGCCGCCGATGAACGTGTCGAGCTCGGTGAGGGTGCTGCGGACGGCGGACTCCCTGCCCTGCAGCGCCTCGCCGAGCTCCCGGTTGATCGTCTGCAGCTGGGCGAGGCCGCCGCCGTTGAGGACCAGCGAGAGCGCGCCGAGCAGCTCCTCGACCTCGACGTTGCGGTTCGTGCGCTCGAGCGGGATGCGCGGCTCTTCGCGGAGGTCGCCCTGTGGGTCCTCGTCGCCGGGAGCCGCCAGCTCGATGTACTTCTCCCCCAGCAGCGACGACTGCTGGATCATGGCGACCGCATTGGCGGGGAGGTCGACGTCGCCGTCGACGGTCAGGGTGACCAGCGCCGTCCAGTCGTCGGCGAGCTCGATCTTGTCCACCCGGCCCACCGGGACGTCGGCGACCCGGACGCCGGACTGCTGCACCAGGTCGAGGACGTCGAGGAACTCCACCTGGACGGTGTAGGGGTCGTCGCCGACGTCGGCACCGCCGGGCAGGCTGAAGGAGTAGGCGCCGCGGAATCCGCAGCCGGCGAGCAGCAGCACGCCCGTGCCGAGCGCGGCCAGCTGCTGCAGGCGCCGCCTCATCGGTGTCGCGCTCATCCCTGGCTCCCCGGGATCGACGGGAGTCCGGCGACCGAGCGGCCGCTGGCACCGCTGCCGGCACCCCCGCCGCCGAGCAGGGTCAACAGCTCCTGCAGGTCGGGCACGCCGTTGCCGTTCGCGTCGTCGGGGATGTTGTTGGCGTCGGCGTCACCGGACAGCAGCCGCGCGCAGATGCCCTCCGGCGTCGTCGGCAGCGGGACGGGCAGCTGCGGGACCTGGACCGGGAGGTCGGCGATCGTGACCCGCCCGGTCGCGGCGAGGATCTGGCAGACGATGACCTCGGGGGCGGTGGAGCCCACGGAGTTGTCGCGGGTGTCCAGCGTCCCGTAGTCGGGGTTGTAGGCGTGGGCCAGGTTGCCCAGCGCCGCCGGGGCGACGTCGAGGACCTCGGCCAGCGCCTGCCGCTGCTGGACGAGCGCGAGGGTCACGTCGGCCAGCCGGTTCACGTTCGTGGTCAGCAGGGTGGTGTTGTCCTGGACGAACCCGGCGACGTCGGACAGCGCCTGGTTGAGCAGGGAGATCGCCGCGGCGAGGTCCGCCCGCTCCTGGGCCAGCAGGTCGGCCACCGCGGCCATGTTGGTGTTGAACTGCCCCACCTGCGCGTCGATGGTCGCCAGCGCGCTGGTGAACGCCTGCAGGTTGTCCAGCGAGGAGAAGAGGTCCTCGCGGTGGTCGGAGAGGGTCTCCACGGCCTGGGAGAACCCGGTGAGCGTCCGGTTGAGCAGCTCACCGTTGCCGTCGAGGTTGGCCGCACCGGTGTCGATGAGGTCCGACAGCGCGCCGTTCTTGTTCGCCCCTGTCGGGCCGAGCGCCGAGGACAGCTCGTCGAGGGCGCCGTAGACCTGGTCCAGCTCGACCGGGGTCGCGGTGCGGTCCAGCGGCACTTCCGCGCCGTCCTCCATCGTCGCCCCGCCGTCGTAGACCGGCGCGAACTGCACGTACCGGTCGGACACCAGCGACGGCGCCAGGACGATGGCGTCGGCGTCGGCCGGGATGTCGTAGTCGTCGTCGATCAGCATCTCCACGCGGACGCGGTCGCCCTCGGGGATGACGTCGGTGATCTCGCCGACGGCGATGCCCAGGATGCGGACGTCGGACCCCGGGTAGAGGCCGACGGTCTGGGTGAACCAGGCCGTCACGCCGTACTGGCCGACCGGGCGGAGGATCGTCCAGCCCAGTGCCGCCAGCAGCACGACGGTGGCCGCCAGGGCGACACCGCGCTGCATCGAGCCGCTCATCAGTTGCCCTCCGAACAGCCCACGGGCAACGGCTCGGGAGCGCCACTGCAGATGACCCCGCCGACCACGGCCGGCAGCAGGTTGTCGACGAAGCTGTCGAACCAGCGGCCGTTGCCGAGGGTGTTGGTGAACACCCGGACGAACGGCGCCAGGTTGTTGATCGTCTGCCCCAGCGCCGCCCGGTTGCGGGACAGGATGTCGGTGACCGTGGAGAGCTGCTGCAGCGCCGGGGTGAGCGCCTCACGGTTGTCGGCGACCAGGCCGGACAGCTGCCGCGAGAGCTCCTGGGTGCTGGTGAGGATCGAGTCGATCAGCTCCCGCCGCTCCTGCACCTCGGTGAGCAGGGTGTTGGAGTCGACGATCAGCTGGGTGAACTCCCCGTTCCGGTCGGCGAGCACCTGGCTGACCTGCCGGGTGGCCGTGAGCAGCTGACCGAGCTGTGCGTCACGGGAGGAGATGGTGTCCGAGAGCCGGGCCAGCCCCTCCAGGGACGTCCGCACCTCCTCCGGGGTGTCCTTGAAGGTCTCCGACAGCACCTCGAAGGAGCTGGCCAGCTGAGAGGTGTCGATCTGGTCGACCGTCGTCGACAGGTCGGCGAAGGCCTCCACCACGTCGTAGGGCGAGGCAGTGCGCTCCAGCGGGATCGGCTGGTCGGCGTCCATCTCCGAGCTACCGCGGGGCACCAGCGCGAGGTACTTGGCGCCGAGCACGGTCTCGATCTTGATGGCTGCCTCGGAGCGGTCGCCGACGAAGGCGTCGGTCACCCGGAACTCCACGGTGACCGCGCCGTCCTCCAGGGCCAGGCTCTCGACCTTGCCCACCTTCACGCCGGCCACGCGCACCGGGTCGTCGGGCTGCAGGCCGGCCGCCTCGGAGAACTGGGCGCGGTAGACCGTGCCGCCACCGATCAGGGGCAGCGACTGCGCGTTGAAGGCGAGGAAGACCAGGGCGGCGATCACGGTCAGGCTGACCGCCCCGATGGTCACCGGGTTGCGGTCACGGAACGGCTTGGATTCGCGGGCCATCAGTTGCACCCCCGCTCGCCGTTGTCGAGACCGTCGCCGGCCGGGACCTGGACGCCGGTCTCGGTGCCGTCGGCCCCGGTCACCGGGAGGACGACGTAGCCCGACGCGGAGCACATGAAGAAGTTGAACCAGCTGCCGTTGATGGCGGTGCGGGTGATCAGGTCGATCTTCATCGGGGCGAGCTGGAGGAAGCTCTCCAGGACGTCGCCGGTGTCGGCGAGGTTGGTGGAGAGGTCGCCCAGCGCCTGGATGTCGGCGGCCAGCGGCGGCCGGGCGTCCTCGAGGAAGCCGCTGGTCGTCGTCGCCAGGGTGTCGATGGTCTGCAGCGAGTCGAAGATCGCGTCGCGGTCGCCGGCCAGGCCGGTGACGAACTGCTGCAGGCTCACGATCAGGCCGGACAGCTGCTCGTCGCGGGCGGCCACGCTGCCCAGCACGGTGGACAGGTTGTCGATCACGCTGCCGATGACGGCGTCCTTGTCCGCGAGCGAGTCGGTCAGGGACGCGACGTGGGACAGCAGGCTCTCCACCGTGCCGCCCTCGCCCTGGAAGACCTGGATGATCTCGAAGGAGACCCGGTTCATGTCGGCCGGCGACAGCGCCTGCAGCAGCGGCCGGAAGCCGCCGAACAGCGTCGTCAGGTCGAGCGCGGGCTTGGTCTGGGCCAGCGGGATGACCCCGCCCTCCTCGAGGGTCTCGCCGCCCGAGCCCTCTCCCTCGGTCAGCGAGATGTACCGCTGACCCACCAGGTTGCGGTACTTGATGGTCGCCTGGACGGCGGCGGGGACCGGGATGTCCGCGCTGACCTCCAGCTCGACGACCGCGGTCGGCCGATCCTGCTTGTCGGTGAGCCCGATGCCCGTGACCTGACCGACGCGGACACCGGCGATGCGCACCTCGTCGCCCTCCACGAGGCCGGCGACGTCGGTGAACTCCGCGCGGTAGGCGAGCTGCTCGCCGTACCCGGCGTTGGTGATCGTGCTGATGAGCACGTAGCTGGCCAGCACCGTGACCAGCCCGAAGATCACGAGCTTGACCATCGGCGCCGCGAGCCCGCGGAACTGGCCCTTCATCGGAGCATCACCTGCGTCCCCCGCAGCAACGGAGCCATCGAGGAGGCGGCCAGGTCGGAGATCTGGTCCGGGTCCACGCCGGTCTGATACGCGAGGATGCTGCGCACGAAGTCCAGTTCTGCTGTCGAGCCGGCAAGGTTGTAGGGCAGGGAGTTCCCGGCGCTCGGCTCGCCCGCCCCCGGCGGGATGTCGTTCGGCCCGCGGCCGCCCAGGCAGTTCGGGTTGCCGGTCGTCGGGTTGTCCACGGAGTCCACGCCGTCGGCCGGAGGCGTCGGGCAGTAGTACTCGTTGTTGGCCGCGGCGGCGATCATCGCGTCGATGTCGACGAGCCCCCGGCAGTCCGGGCCGCTCGTGTCGATGTACTCGGGCTGGTCACCCGGCACGTAGGGATTGCGCGGCGGCAGGCTGACGGTGATGTTCAGGTTCAGCGCCGGGTCGCCGTCGGCACCGAAGGCCTCGCTGATCATCGGGTTGAACCGGGTCAGCCCGTTGAGCAGGCAGGGGTACTCGGGCGAGTACTTGGCGAACACGCCGAGCACCGGGCGCGAGGTGGCCGCGAGCGAGATCAGGTTCTGCTCGTTGGTCTCCAGGAAGCCCGCCGTCACGTTCGAGGAGGCGTCGACCACGGTGAACGTGCGGCGCAGCTGCTCGGACTGGTCGACGATCGTCGTGTTGGTGACCGACAGGTTGTCGAGGACGGCGAGCAGGTCGTCGGCGGCGGCGTCGTAGGTGTCGGCGAAGTCGGCGAGCTTGGAGATGTCGTCCTGTAGCTGCGGGAGCACAGTGTTGATCTCGCCGAAGTACTCGCCGGTCGTGGCGAGGTTCTCCCCGAGCGAGTTCCCCCGGCCGCGCAGCGCGTCGGCGATGGCCCCCAGCGTGTAGGCGAGGTCCTGCGGAGCCACGGCCTGCAGCAGCGGGAGCGTGTCGTCGATGACCCGCTGCAGCTCGATGGCGTTCTCGCTGCGGTCCTGACCGATCTCGTCGCCGTCGGCCAGTCGCTCGTCGCCGGGGTTGTCGGGCATCTCCAGGGCGACGAAGCGCTCGCCGAACAGGGTCTTGGGCAGCAGCCGCGCACTCACGTCCGCGGGGATCTGGTCGAGGTAGTCGGGGTTGATGGCCAGCTCGATGGTGGCGCCGTCCGCGCTCGCGTTCACCTCGCGGACGTCGCCGACGATGACGCCGCGCACCTTGACGTCGGAGGCCTCCTGCAGCTGGTTGCCGGCGGTGTCGGTCTCCAGCGTCACGCGGGCGACCTCGGTGAACGCCTTCTGGTAGGTGGCCACGGCCAGCCCGAGGAGCAGCGCCAGGACGACGAGGAACGCCAGCCCCTGGATCCGGATCCGGATCTTCTTGCTCATCGCGCGCTCACCCCGCGATCCGGACGGTCGTCGTCGAACCCCAGATGGCCAGCGACAGGAACAGGTCGATGATGTTCACCGCGACGATCGAGAACCGGACCGCCCGGCCGACGGCCAGGCCGACGCCCGCCGGACCGCCGCTGGCGCGGTAGCCGTAGTAGCAGTGGGTCAGGATGATCACGACCGCGAAGACGAGCACCTTCAGGAACGACCACAGGACGTCCTGGGGTGGCAGGAACAGGTTGAAGTAGTGGTCGTAGGTGCCGGTGGACTGCCCGTACGCCTGCGTCGCGATGGTCCGCGTCGCGAAGTAGCTGGTCAGCAGCCCTAGCACGTACAGCGGGATCACGGCGATGAAGCCGGCGATGATCCGGGTGGTCACGAGGAACGGCAGCGACGGCACGCCCATGACCTCGAGGGCGTCGATCTCCTCGTTGATCCGCATGGCGCCGATCTGGGCGGTGAACCCGCAGCCGACGGTCGCCGACAGGGCGAGCCCGGCCACCAGCGGCGCGATCTCCCGGGTGTTGAAGTACGCCGAGAGGAAGCCGGTGAACGCCGAGGTGCCCAGCTGGTCCAGCGCCGCGTAGCCCTGGAGGCCGACCTCGGTGCCGGTGAAGAACGACAGGAAGGCGATGACGCCGACCGTGCCGCCGATGACGGCCAGCGCGCCGCTGCCGAAGGTGACCTCGGCCAGCAGCCGGAAGGTCTCCTTCTTGTAGCGCTTGAGCGTGCGCGGGGTCCAGGCGAGCGCCCGGCCGTAGAACCCGAGCTGATCGCCGAGGTCGTCGAGGGCCCCGATCGGCTGGCGGTAGACCTTCTTGAGTTTCCGCATGCCGACCTTGACGCGGTCGGTGGTCGAGAGCAGCGCCATCACTGCCCCTTCGGCGGAACGAGCTGGAAGTAGATCGCCGTGATCACGAAGTTCACCGCGAACAGGAGCAGGAACGTGATGACGACGGACTGGTTCACCGCGTCGCCGACGCCCTTCGGGCCACCTCCGGCGCGCAGCCCCTTGTACGAGGCGACCACGGAGGCGATCAGGCCGAAGATCAGCGCCTTGATCTCCCCGGACCAGAAGTCGGCGACCTGTGCCAGCGCGCTGAAGGAGGCCAGATAGGCGCCCGGTGTCCCGCCTTGCAGGATCACGTTGAAGAAGTAGCCACCCGCGACACCGACCACGCTGACCAGCCCGTTGAGCAGGACGGCGACCAGCATCGAGGCCAGCACGCGGGGCACGACGAGACGCTGGATCGGGCTGATGCCCAGGACCTCCATCGCGTCGATCTCGTCGCGGATCTTGCGGGCGCCGAGGTCGGCGCAGATCGCCGAGCCGCCGGCCCCGGCGATGAGCAGCGCGGTGACGATCGGGCTCGCCTCACGGAGCACCGCGAGCACGGACGCCGAGCCGGTGAAGGACTGCGCGCCCAGCTGTCGGGTCAGCGACCCCAGCTGCAGCGCGATGACCGCGCCGAAGGGGATCGCGACCAGCGCGGTCGGCAGGATCGTGACGCTGGCGATGAACCAGGTCTGCTGGATGAACTCGCGGATCTGGAAGGGGCGCTTGGGCAGCGCCCTCAGCACATCCAGGGCGAAGGCGAAGAGGTTGCCGCTGGCAGCGAGCGGGCGGGTCGGCGAGAACTTGCCGTCGAGCAGCCCCGGCGCCTTCGGCTTGTCGGTCGCCGTCACGCCTCACCACCCTGACGGGGCAGCGTCGCGGTGGCACCCCGGCCGGTAGACCCGACGGCGTCGGGCTCCGGCGCCCAGTGCCGGCCGCCGGAGCCCTGGGTGGACTCGTAGGCGCCGGAGTCGGCCTGGGCCAGGAGATCCTCGGGGAGGGAGGCGCGGATGGCCTCCTGCGTCTCCTCGTCGAACTCGTGCAGCATGCGGGCGACCCGCTCCTGCCGGCGACGCTCCGCCTTGCGCTCGGGCAGGCCCTCGGTCGGCGTCAGCTGCGGCGGGACTGCGTCGCCACCGCTGGCGCCCTTGGGCCCCACGCCGTTGTGCGCGTCGCCGCCACGGGCCTCCAGCGCCGCCATCTCGGCCTCGACCTGGGCGACGTCCTTCTCCTCGCTCATCCCGATCGGGCCCTCGCGGCGCCCGTTGAGGAACTGGCGGACGACGGGCTCCTGCGAGGTGAGCAGCTGCTCGCGCGGACCGAACATGACCAGGTTCCGGCGGAACAGCAGGCCCAGGTTGTCCGGCACCGTGCGCGCCGTGCCGATGTCGTGCGTGACGATCAGGAAGGTCGCGTCGATCTGGGCGTTGAGGTCGACGATCAGCTGGTTGAGGTAGGCGACGCGGACCGGGTCGAGGCCGGAGTCCGGCTCGTCGAACAGGATGATCTCGGGGTCGAGCACGAGGGCGCGAGCGAGGCCGGCGCGCTTGCGCATACCGCCGGAGATCTCGCCGGGGAGCTTCCCCTCGGCGCCCTGGAGGCCGACCATGTCCATCTTCTCGAGGACGATGCGCTTGATCTCCGACTCGCTCTTCTTCGTGTGCTCGCGGAGCGGGAAGGCGATGTTGTCGAAGAGGTTCATCGAGCCGAACAGGGCGCCGTCCTGGAACAGGACGCCGAAGAGTTTGCGGATCTCGTAGAGCTTGTGCTCGCTCGTCCGCACGAGGTCGGTGTCCTGGATGACGATCGAGCCCTTCTCGGGCTTGAGCAGACCGACCAGCGACTTGAGGAACACCGACTTGCCGGTACCCGACGGGCCGAGCAGCACCGAGATCTCGCCCGGCGGCAGGGTGAGCGTGACATCGCTCCAGATGTTCTGGCTGCCGAACGACTTCGACAGACCCTCGACCTCTACTGCGACGCCCACGACTGCCTGCCCCTCCGTTCCGGCTTCATTGCCGGTTCCCCGCCCCGTCGCATTGACGAGCCCCGGCAGTGTGCGACGTCGCAGGCCGGTCCGCATCCGGACGCCCACGAGCCGCTTCTACTGACGAGTAACGACAACGCTCGCCCTAGGTTACGTGCGTCACGCGGTTACCGTGACCCGCGTCTCCACGAATGCCCCGCGCGGGCCGCTATTACGCCTGGTGGGGGTACAGAACAGGGGCCGTTCCCCCGAATGAGGAACGGCCCCTGGTGACGCGATGGAACGGCCCCGGCGCAGGGACCCGGCCCGAGCGGAGCGAGGGCTGGGGGGCGCCGGGGTCCTTTACTTGACGGTGACGGTGGCGCCGGCGCCCTCGAGAGCGGCCTTGGCCTTCTCGGCGGCGTCCTTGGCGACCTTCTCCAAGACCGGCTTCGGCGCGTTGTCGACCAGGTCCTTGGCCTCCTTGAGGCCGAGCGAGGTCAGCGTGCGCACCTCCTTGATGACCTGGATCTTCTTGTCGCCGGCAGCCTCGAGGATGACGTCGAACTCATCCTGCTCGGCAGCGGCCTCGTCGCCACCGCCGCCGCCACCGGCGGCGGGGGCGGCCGCGACGGCCACGGGGGCAGCAGCGGTGACGTCGAACGTCTCCTCGAACTGCTTCACGAAGTCGGACAGCTCGAGGAGGGTCATCTCCTTGAACGCGTCGAGCAGGTCCGTGCTGGAAATCTTGGCCATGTCGGTCTCCTTCTGGGTCAGTCGTCGCTGGCCGCGTCGGCGGCAGCGGTGTCGGTCTCGGTCTCGGGGGTGGTGTCAGCAGCAGCAGCGTCGGTTGCCGTGTCGTCGGCAACCGTCTCGTCGGCAGCGGGAGCCTCGGCGGCAGGAGCGTCGGCAGCCGGAGCGTCGGCGGCCTTCTTCTCCTGCAGCGCGGCGGCGAGGCGGGCCATCTGGGACAGCGGGGCCTGGAAGAGCCCGGCGGCCTTGGTCAGGTTGCCCTTCATCGCGCCGGCCAGCTTCGCCAGGAGCACCTCACGGCTCTCGACGTCGGCGAGGCGGGTGACCTCGCGGGCGTCGACCGTGCGGCCCTCGACGACGCCGCCCTTGACGATCAGGGCCGGGTTCGCCTTCGCGAAGTCACGGATGGCCTTGGCCGCCTCGACCGGGTCACCCTCGATGAAGGCGATCGCGGTCGGGCCGTTGAGCAGCGGGCCGAGGTCGGAGAATCCGACCGAGTCCGCCGCCCGCTTCGTCAGGGTGTTCTTGACGACTGCGTAGCTGCTGCCCGCACCGAGGGAACGGCGCAGCTGGGTCAGCTGCGCCACGGTCAGCCCGCGGTACTCGGTGAGCACGGCCGCACTGGAGTTCTGGAACCGCTCGGTGATCTCGTCGATCACCGCGGCCTTCGCCTGGGTGGGCATGGGCCTCCTCTCGTCTGTCGGGCGACCACCGGCCGGTGCACTGGAGCGATCAGCCGGGCCCGGAGACGAGGAACGCCCCGGCGCAGGGCGCACGGGGCGAGGAACGAGCGCAACCGCTCGTCTATCGAACCGTCCTCCTGCGCTGGTCGTCCGGAATCCGGAGCCTTCGATCGCACGCGGACGTGCGACGACCTGCGGTCTTGGGGGGAACAGCGCCGAGCATACGCCATGCGGGACGAGACCTCCGCCGGGCCGGGTACCGGCGCATCCGGGGAGCGCCCGCGATGCGAAGACCGGAGGATCCTCCCTCGACGTCAGGAGCCGCCGTGCGCACGATCCCCTCCCCCGACCGTTCCATCGCCGGTCGCCTCGCCGGGGTGGTCGGCGACGTCCTCGGCATGGTCCCCGTCCGCATCCGGGCCTGGGACGGCAGCGAGTCCGGACCGGACGACGCACCCGTCGTCGTCCTCCGGTCGCGGACGGCGCTGCGTCGGCTGCTGTGGAACCCGGACGAGCTGGGCCTGGCCCGCGCCTACGTTGCCGGGGAGATCGACGTCGAGGGCGATCTCGCCGAGGGGCTGTCCCGTGTCTGGACGCTGGTCCGGGCCCGGCCGCCGGTACTGCCCGGGTGGCGGGACCGGCTGCGCTGGGCGGGCACCGCCCTGCGCCTCGGCGTCGTGGGACGGCGCCCGCCACCGCCGGCCGAGGAGGCGGTGCTCTCCGGGGAGAAGCACAGCACCGACCGCGACAGCGATGCGATCAGCTACCACTACGACCAGAGCAACGAGCTGTACGCGGCGCTGCTCGACGAGCACATGGCCTACTCCTGCGCGTACTTCCGTGCCGACCCGGCGGACAACGGGGACGCGGGCTACACGATCACCGAGGCGCAGCGGGACAAGCTGGAGCTGGTCTGCCGCAAGCTCGGACTGCAGCCGGGCATGCGACTGCTGGACGTCGGCTGCGGCTGGGGGTCGTTGATCCTCTACGCGGCCGAGCACCACGGCGTGCACGCCACCGGGGTCACCATCTCCGCGCAGCAGCGAGACCACGTGGAGAAGCTGGTCGCCGAACGGGGCCTGGCCGATCGCGTCGCCGTCCGGCTGCAGGACTACCGGGAGGTGCCGGTCCCTGCCGTCGGCCCGTACGACGCGGTCGCCTCCATCGAGATGAGCGAGCACGTCGGGCAAGAGCAGTACCCGGAGTACGCGGCCACCCTGCACCGGCTCGTGCGCCCCGGCGGGCGGGTGCTCCTGCAGGCGATGAGCCACCCGAGTGCCCCCGGCGGCGGCGCCTTCATCGAGCGCTACGTCGCACCGGACATGCACATGCGGCCGGTGTGGGAGACCGCGGCGATGCTCGCCCGGCCGGGCTTGGAGCTGCGCGACGTCGAGAGCATCCGCGAGCACTACGCCTGGACCGTGCGCGCCTGGGCCGACACCCTCGAGCAGCGCTGGGACGAGATCGTCGGCCTGATCGGCGAGGCGGGGGCCCGTATCTGGCGGCTCTACCTCGCCGGCGGTGGGCTGACCTTCGCCGAGAACCGGATGGGGGTCGACCAACTGCTGTTCGTGCGGCCCGGCGACACCGGTGCCAGCGGCATGCCGGCGACCCGCGCAGGTTGGACCCCCGCGACGTGAGGGCAGGTGTCGACTGGTCGGCCTTCGGGCTCAACGCCGCGATCAGCCTGGCCGTCGTATGGGCACTGCTGACGGCGACCTGGCTGGTGGCCCTGCGGGTGCAGCGGCACGCCGTCGTCGACGTCGTCTGGGGCAGCGGGTTCGTCGT
Organism: Blastococcus sp. CT_GayMR16; assembly: GCF_004570875.1. GTDB lineage: Bacteria > Actinomycetota > Actinomycetes > Mycobacteriales > Geodermatophilaceae > Blastococcus_B. Next base: position 95,890 of record NZ_SPQK01000008.1, read on the forward strand.
CGTGGCGGCGGCGAGCCTGCTGCTCGCCCGGGCCCAGGACGCCGGCAACCCGGCCCGCGGCCTGCTCGTGCTGGCGCTGACCGGGATCTGGGGACTGCGGCTGGCCGTGCACATCGGCCGGCGCAACGCCGGGAAGGGCGAGGACCCGCGGTACGCCGACATCCAGGCGCGGGCGACCGGCAGCCCGGCGATGCACATGTACCGCCGGGTCTATGTGACCCAGGCGGCCGCCCTGTGGTTCGTCTCGCTCCCGGTGCAGGTGGCGATGTACCAGCGCGGACCGCTCTGGTCGGGCGCCTCGCTGATCGTGACCGTGCTCGGCATCGCGGTGTGGGCGCTCGGGCTGTTCTTCGAGGCGGTCGGCGACTGGCAGCTCGAGCGGTTCAAGGCCGACCCCGCGAACGCCGGCGTCGTCAACGACCGCGGGCTGTGGCGGTACACCCGGCACCCGAACTACTTCGGCGACGCGTGCGTGTGGTGGGGGCTTTTCCTGCTGGCCGCCTCGCACTGGTCGGGGCTGCTGTTCGTGCTCTCGCCGGTGCTCATGACCTGGACGCTGGCGAAGGGCACGGGAGCGCCGCTGACCGAGAAGCGGATGTCCAGCTCGCGGCGCGGCTACGCCGACTACGTCAGCCGCACCAGCGGCTTCCTGCCATTACCCCCGCGACGCTCCGCGCCGCACCGCGGCCAACGGCCGTCCCCCAGCTGAGCTGAGCCGCTGCGCGTTCCGCCGGAGGAGGCCTCCGGCCCCCGTCCGGCGGAACGCAGAGCGAACGGTGTTGCTCAGGCGGTGGGCTCGTCCACCGTCATGTTGCGGGTGCGGTTCGGGTCGACCGGGATGCCCGGGCCCATCGTCGTGGAGACGGTGACCTTCTTCAGGTACCGGCCCTTGGCCGACGACGGCTTGGCCCGCAGGACCTCGTCCAGCGCGGCGGCGTAATTCTCCACCAGCTGGGTCTCACCGAAGGACGTCTTGCCGATCACCAGGTGCAGGTTGGCCTGCTTGTCGACGCGGAAGTTGATCTTCCCGCCCTTGATGTCGTTGACCGCCTTGGTGACGTCGGGGGTCACCGTGCCGGTCTTCGGGTTCGGCATCAGGCCACGGGGGCCGAGGATGCGGGCGATGCGACCGACCTTGGCCATCTGGTCGGGGGTGGCGATCGCCGCGTCGAAGTCCAGGAAGCCGCCCTGGATCTTCTCGATCAGGTCGTCGGAGCCGACGACGTCGGCGCCGGCGGCCTCGGCCTCGGCGGCCTTGTCACCGGTCGCGAAGACGATGACGCGGGCGGTCTTGCCGGTGCCGTGGGGCAGGTTGACCGTGCCGCGGACCATCTGGTCGGCCTTACGCGGGTCGACGCCCAGGCGCATGGCGACCTCGACGGTGGCGTCGTAGGACGTCGTCGACGTCTCCTTGGCCAGCGTGGCGGCCTGGAGCGGGCTGTACAGGTTGTCGCGGTCGACCTTGTCGGCCACTGCGCGGTACTTCTTGCCGTGCTTCGCCATGATGTTTCCTCTCGCGGGACGCTCGCGCCCCGATCGCGTGGTTTCGCGGGCCGGCGAAGGCCCTCCCACTGGTGACGTGCTGGAACGGCCCCGGTGCAGGGTCCCGGCCCGAGCGGAGCGAGGGCCTGGGGCACCGGGGTCCTTCTACTGGACCGTGATGCCCATCGACCGGGCGGTGCCGGCGATGATCTTCTCGGCCTGGTCGAGGTCGTTGGCGTTGAGGTCGGCCATCTTGGTGGTGGCGATCTCGCGGACCTGGTCACGGGTGACCGTGGCGACCTTCGTCTTGTGCGGCTCGCCCGATCCCTTGTCGACACCGGCGGCCTTGAGCAGCATGCGCGCGGCCGGCGGGGTCTTGGTGACGAAGGTGAACGAGCGGTCCTCGTAGACCGAGATCTCGACGGGGATGACGTTGCCGCGCTGCGACTCGGTCGCGGCGTTGTACGCCTTGCAGAACTCCATGATGTTGACGCCGTGCTGGCCGAGCGCCGGACCCACGGGCGGCGCGGGGGTGGCCGCACCGGCGTTGATCTGGAGCTTGATGACCGCGGTCAACCGCTTCCTGGGGGGCATCTCTTTCTCTCTTCTTCCTTCGTGGTCTTGTCTGGAAGGCCCCGGTGCAGGGTCCCGACCCGAGCGGAGCGAGGGTCGGGGGGCACCGGGGTCCTACAACTTCTGGACCTGGCTGAACGACAGCTCGACGGGCGTCTCGCGGCCGAAGATGGATACCAGCACCTGCAGCTTCTGCTGCTCGGCGTTGATCTCGTTGATGGTGGCGGGCAGGGTCGCGAAGGGACCGTCCATGACGGTCACCGACTCCCCCACCTCGAAGTCGACGACGGCAGCGGGTGCGGCGGCGGCTCCGGTGGCGGCCTCGCCACCGGCGGCGCGGGCGGCCTGCGGCGTGATCGCCGGGACGAGGATCTTCACGACCTCGTCGTGGGTCAGCGGCGACGGGCGCGAGGTGGCGCCGACGAAGCCGGTGACACCCGGGGTGTTCCGGACGGCGCCCCACGACTCGTCGTTGAGCTCCATGCGGACGAGGAGGTAGCCCGGCAGGACCTTCCGGTTGACCTGCGCGCGCTTGCCGTTCTTGATCTCGGTGACCTCCTCGGTGGGCACCTCGATCTGATAGATGTAGTCCTCGACGTCCAGGGACTGGATCCGCGCCTCGAGGTTGGTCTTCACCTTGTTCTCGTAGCCGGCGTAGGAGTGCACGACGTACCAGTCGCCGGGAGCGATCCGCAGCGCCTTCTTCATCGCCTCGGCCGGGTCCTCGTCCTCCTCGACCTCCACCGCGACGTCGGAGTCGGCAGCGGGCTCGACGAGCGGGTCGCTCACCAGGCTGTCCGTGTCGCCGCTCTCGATCTCGGGGACGACGTCGGCGACCTCGGTGTCGGTGTCCTGGTCAGCGGTGTCGATGGAGCCCTCGGCCGCGCCGGTCTCGCCGGCACCGGTGTCGAGGTCGACCGCCCCCGGCTCGCCCAGGCGGGCGTCGTCGAGGTCGGTGGCAGCGCCGCCTTCGACCGGGCTGTCGCGCTCGTTGGGCTCGCGGGGGTCGGTCACAGAAATCTCTTCCTTGTCATGGTGCGTTGCAGCGGGGCGGGGGATCAGCCGAAGACGGCGATCACGCCCCTGGCGAAGAGCAGGTCCAGGCCGGCCACCAGCGCGACGATGAACGCCACGAAGACGATGACCACCGTGGTGTATGTGATGAGCTCGCGGCGGCCCGGCCAGATGACCTTGCGCAGCTCGGCCACGACCTCGCGGAGGAACCGGGCCAGGGAGCGCTTCTGCCGGACGCCGTCGGCGCGGGCCCGCTCGGCTGCCGCGCGGGAGCGGGTGCCTTCGCCGGTGCGCGCCGGGCGGGAGGCCGACCGGGCGGCCCGCCGCGTCGCCGCGGGCTCCTCGTCGTCCTCGTCCTCGTCGTCGTCAGGGGCGGTGATGCGCCCACGCCGGCGACGCGACGGGGTGGCCACGACCTTGTCCTCGTCGGCCTCGGCCTCCGCGGCGATCTCGTCCTCGGCCGCCTCGAGCTCACCGGCGTCGTCGACCCCGGGGGCCTCGGCGTCGAGCTGCTCGTCGGTCAGCTCGGCATCGCGAGCGTCGTCCTCGCGTCCCGGCTTCTCGTCGCTCACTGCGCCTCGCTCGCCTCGTGGTGGTGGCCGCTCGGGTGAGCGGCCGGGTGGTCGGTTACTGCTGTGCGGGTGGCAGGGGTGACAGGACTTGAACCTGCAGCCTGCGGTTTTGGAGACCGCTGCTCTGCCAATTGAGCTACACCCCTATGCCCTGGCCGGGGCCCGGGACGGCCCGCCTCACCACGGCAGCGCGGATCCTCAGGAAGGTTCCGGGGCACGCCGGTGGCGGGGTCAGCTGCCCCAGGTCTGCGAGTGTACGGGACCGCACCTGCCCACAGCCAACGTCCCACCGGTCCCCGCGCCGGGGCCGATGAGTTGCCCGACCCGCCGCGGTCCTCCCTGCATGACCGGTTCATCGAGCTCGGCCGGCGGGACGTCGGCGCGACGATCATCGAGGCCGCGCTCGACCAGGCTCGCGCCGCGGCCGGCGGCCGGCACGTGTGGCTCGGCGGCGGGTCCGCCACGGTGCAGGAGTATCTCCGGGCCGGCCTGCTCACGAACTGCATCTCGAGGTCGTCCCGGTGCTCCTGGGGAGCGAGGAGCGGCTTTTCGAGGACCTCGGCGAGGCCCTCGACGACTGACGTGCGTGGAGTTCGCGCCGTCGGACGCCGTGGCCCATGTACGCCTTCGTCACTGACGCGCCGTCTTTGACACGATGGGGCCATGACCGCCGTCTCCTCGGAGTCCGCCCCGTCCGCCACCCTCCCGCCCGCCGAGCGCCGCATCTCCCGCCGCATCGCCGCGATCAGCGAGTCCGCGACCCTGGCCGTCGACGCCAAGGCCAAGGCCCTGAAGGCCGCAGGCAAGCCGGTCATCGGCTTCGGCGCGGGCGAACCGGACTTCCCGACGCCGGACTACATCGTCGAGGCCGCGGTGGCCGCCTGCCGGCAGCCGGCCATGCACCGGTACACGCCCGCCGGCGGGCTGCCCGCCCTCAAGGAGGCCATCGTCGCCAAGACGGTGCGCGACTCCGGGCTGCAGGCCACGGCGGCGAACGTGCTGGTCACCAACGGTGGCAAGCAGGCGGTCTACGAGGCCTTCGCCACGATGCTCGACCCGGGCGACGAGGTGCTCGTGCCCGCCCCCTACTGGACGACGTACCCGGAGGCCATCCAGCTGGCCGGCGGGGTGCCGGTGCCCGTGGTCGCCGACGAGCAGAGCGGGTACCTCGTCTCGGCGGCCCAGCTCGAGGCCGCCCGCACGCCCCGGACGAAGGTCCTGCTGTTCTGCTCGCCGTCCAACCCGACCGGGGCGGTCTACCCCCCGGAGCAGGTCGAGGAGATCGGCCGCTGGGCGCTGGACGCCGGCCTCTGGGTGCTGACCGACGAGATCTACGAGCACCTCACCTACGGCGGAGTCACGGCCCCGTCGATGCCGGTGGTCGTGCCCGAACTGGCCGACCGCTGCGTCGTCGTCAACGGCGTGGCCAAGACCTACGCCATGACCGGCTGGCGGGTGGGCTGGATGGTCGGCCCCGCCGACGTCGTCCGGGCCGCGACCAACCTGCAGTCACACGCGACCTCCAACGTCGCGAACGTCTCCCAGGCCGCGGCTGTCGCTGCCCTGACCGGCGACCTCTCGGCGGTGGCGACCATGCGTGAGGCCTTCGACCGGCGGCGGCAGACGATCGTGTCGATGCTGCGGGAGATCCCGGGCATCGCCTGCCCGGAGCCCCAGGGCGCGTTCTACGTCTACCCGTCGGTGAAGGGCCTGCTGGGCCGGCCGATCGCCGGGCGGACGGCGGAGACCAGTGCCGAGCTGGCCACGCTCATCCTCGAGGAGGCCGAGGTGGCCGTCGTCCCCGGGGAGGCGTTCGGGACCCCGGGCTACGTCCGGATGTCCTATGCGCTGGGCGACGAGGACCTGGTCGAGGGCGTCACCCGCATGCAGCGACTGCTCGGCTCGGCGGAGTAAGGACCCCCGTCCTAGCGGGGTAGGTCGTCCTTCCCGAGCGCCTGCGCCTCGGTGAGCGCAGCGAGCGCGCCGGGGAGGTCGGCCAGCGCGGTGGCGACGTCCCCCGGCGTGGCGATGGACCACGCGGTGGCGTCGACGTAGCAGCGGATCGCGGCGTCGAAGGCCTCCGGGCCGGCGGCCTCGCGCGCGGCCAGCAGCGCCGCCCCGCCCTTCCCGTAGACGACGTCGAAGTAGGTGTTGTCGTCGGGGAAGTCGGTCATCGCCCCCCCGACCTCACCGGGCATCCCCAGCGCGGCCTGGTAGCCGAAGGCCGACTGCTCGTCGACGACGGCCTCGGCCCACGTGGCGAACGCCTCGTCCAGCCACGGGTCGCGGAACTGCGAGTTGCCGACCATTCCGTAGAACCACATGTGCGCGACCTCGTGCACGAGCACCAGGCGGCTCGGAGTGGCCTCGAAGATCATGCTCGGGTACTCGATCCCGCCGCCGTAGTCGGGCAGCAGGGCGACCGTCAGCGTGCGGTACGGGAAGGGCCCGACGTGCGCCTCGAGATGGGTGATCGCGGCACTGGTCCACTCGGCGAGCTGTGGGGCCGGTAGCTCGCCGTCGGGCAGGACGCCGACGGTGACGGCCACCCCGCCGGGCGTGGTCACCCGCTCGGTGGTGAACAGGCCGGCGGCGACACCGACGTCGCGGGCGACCGGTTCCGTCGAGGTCCAGGTGCGGCGGCCGTCCCGCGCCGGCGAGGGCTCGGCGGTCGCCCCGGTCATCAGGACCGTGAGGGCCTCCGGGGCCGAGACGCTGACGGAGGTGTCCATGGCGGGGCTGGTCGTGGTCTCCCCGCCCAGGTCGACGAACGGGTCCTCCGCCCAGCCGACGCCGGGCTCCCAGGCGAGCAGCGGCGCACCGCTGGCCCACCAGGAGACGCCCTCGTCGGTGCCGAAGCGGTCGAAGCCGCGACTGCCGAGGGTCAGGGTGAAATCGAGCTCGACCTCGGTGGAGTCGCCGGCGTCGAGGTCGTCCTCGAGAGTGACGACGTAGAGGCCGCCGGGGTCGGCCGCCGCGGCCTCCTCGTAGCGGCCGGCGTCGACGTCGTCGCCCCGCACGTCGTCGACGACGAGCCGGTTGCCCGCGGGCGCGGAGTCGGGGCCGTTCGGGACGAGGCGGAAGACGAGCTCGTCGACGCGGCGGTCCGGGGTGAAGACGACCGTCTCGGTGCCGGTGACGGTGACGAGGTCGTCCTCGAGGCGGTAGTCCAGCGTGACCACCGGCCGCTCGGGATCGGGCCGGGCGCGCTCGGCGGGACAGCCGCCCGCCTCGACCTCGTCGGGGGCCTCGGTGGTGGGGGCCGCGCTCGGCGCCGTCCCGGTCGTCACGGTGTCGGCGAAGGACGTGCAGCCGCCGAGGAGCAGCACCGCCGCACCGGCCACGGCTGCCCGCCGCGCCGCGCTCATGCCAGGCGGACGATCGCGCGCGCCAGGGAGAGCACCTTCTCGCCGCCGGCGGTCACGGTGAGATCGACCCGCACCCCGCCGTCCTCGAGCAGTGCCCCGACCTTGCCGCGGACGGTCACCTCGGCACCGGCGTCGTCGTCGGGGACGACGACCGGGCGCCCGAAGCGCACGTTGTACTCGACGAGGGCCCCGGGATCACCGGTCCAGTCGCTGACGGCGCGGCCGGCCAGCGCCATGGTGAACATGCCGTGCGCGATGACGTCGGGGAGGCCGACGGAGGTCGCCACCCGCTGGTTCCAGTGGATGGGGTTGAAGTCACCGGACGCGCCCGCGTAGCGGACGAGGTCGGCGCGGGTGACCGGAAAGGTCCGCTCCGGCAGCTCGGTGCCGACCTGGACGTCGGCGAGACGGAGCGTCATGCCTCACCCCGGGCGACGAGCATCGACGTGGAGGCGCAGACTGGCTCCCCGTCCTCCGTGGCGACGTCGACCCGAGCGGTGAGCAGGTCGTTGCCGGCGACGGTCCGGGCGGCCTCGATCGTCGTGGTCGCGACCAGGCGGTCACCGGCCCGGATCGGCCGGTGGTGCGTGAAGCGCTGCTCGCCGTGCACGACGCGGCTGTAGTCGAGTGCGACATCCGGGTCGTCGAGCACGACCATCGCGGCCTCGAGGGTCAGCGCGATCGCGAACGTCGGCGGGGCGATGACGTCGGGATGGCCGGCCGCCCGGGCGGCCTCGGTGTCGCGGTGCAGCGGATCGTCCGAGCCGATGGCGCGCGCGAACTCGGCGATCTTCGCCCGGCCGACCTCGTAGACGGCGGAGGGCGGGTAGCTGCGCCCGACCAGTTCCCGGTCCAGCGCCATGCTCCCGCCCTCTCGCGTCTGTGGCTGACTAGGTCAGCGGGTCTCGCGGTGCACCGTGTGCTTGCGGTCCTTGGGGCAGTACTTCTTCAGCTCGAGCCGGTCGGGGTCGTTCCGACGGTTCTTGCGGGTGATGTAGTTGCGGTTCTTGCACTCCTGGCACGCCAGGGTGATCTTCGGTCGGACGTCGGTGGCTGCCACGTGAGTGCTCCTAGCCTTGTGCGTCCGCGGCGGCGGATGCCGACGCGGTGTCTTCGTACGTGCGGACGGACCCCGGAGAGCCGGGGTCCGTCGGGAGTAGCGGTGACCGGACTTGAACCGGTGACACAGCGATTATGAGCCGCTTGCTCTACCAGGCTGAGCTACACCGCCAGGACGACCACGCGGCCCGGTCTCTCGACAGGACCGGCAGGTCGGCGTTCATGCTAGAGCCCCTTTACGGAATCGAACCGTAGACCTTCTCCTTACCATGGAGACGCTCTGCCGACTGAGCTAAAGGGGCGTGCTCGAAGAGCCGTCGGAGACTTTACCTCGCCGTCGCCGCGTGGCCCGCCAGGGGGTCGGCGCGCCGCGTCAGGCCCGGACGAACAGCCGGCGGTGCGTGGCGCCCGGCCCCGCGGACCGGACGCCGGTGCGGGCGAGCAGCCAGGTCTCGAGCCGGTCGTCGGGCAGCGGCCGGCTGACCAGGAACCCCTGCAGCTTGTCGCAGCCCATCTCGGCCAGCAGGTTGCGGGTCAGCTCGTCCTCGACGCCCTCGGCCACGACCCGCAGCCCGAGGTTGTGCGCCAGCTCGATGATCGAGCGGGCGATGAAGGACTCCCCCTGGCTGGTCGACATGCCCAGCACGAAGGACTTGTCGATCTTGACCTCATCGATCGGCAGTTGCCGCAGCTGGGACAGCGACGAATACCCGGTGCCGAAGTCGTCCATGGACAGCCGCAGCCCGAGCGCGTGCAGGTCGCCCAGCACGCTGCTGTCGCGCACCGAATCGTCGACGACGCTGCCCTCGGTCAGCTCCAGGGTCAGCAGCTCCCCGGGCACGCCGTGACGCTGCAGTGCCCGCCGCACCCGCGAGACCAGGTCGGGCTCGGTCAGGCAGTGCACCGAAAGGTTCACCGCGACCGAGAGCGCGATGTCCTGGTCCAGCCATCGGCGGCAGCGGGCCAGCGCGAGGTCCAGCACGTGGTCGGTCACGGCGCCGATCCGGCCGATCTGCTCGGCCAGGTGGATGAAGTCGTCGGGCGGGATCGAGCCGTAGCGCGGATGGGCCCAGCGCACCAGCGTCTCCACCGAGACGATGTCGGAGGTCTGCGCGTCGATGATCGGCTGGAAGACGACGCTGATCTGCCCGTCGGCCATCGCCTGCTCGAGCTCGGTGCCCAGCTGCAGGCGGCGCAGGCTCTGCTGGTCGAGGACGGGGTGGTAGCTCGCGACACCGCCGGAATCGGCCGCGGCGAGCAGGGCGACGTCGGCGCGCTGCATGAGCATCCCGGCGTCAGTGCCGTGCACCGGTGCTGCGGCGACGCCGATGGTCAGCGTGACCTCGAGGTCCAGGCCGGCGACGCGCGACCGGGTCGAGGCGGCCTCGCGCAGGCGCCGTGCGGCCCGCTCGGTGGCGGCCAGGGACAGCCCGGGCAGCAGGACGGCGAACTGCTCGCCCTCCATCCGGGCCAGCAGTGCCTGCGGGGGTGCGTGCTCGCGCAACAGCCCGGCGGTGACCAGGAGCAGCTCGTCGCTGGCGGCGTGGCCCAGGGTGTCGGTGACCTCGGTGTAGTTGCCGAGGGCGGCCAGGATCAGGCCGGCGCGGGCCCCGACGGGGTCCTCGGCGAGCAGCTGGTCGATCTCGGCGGCCAGCCGCTGGCGGTTGGGCAGGCCGGTCAGCCGGTCGTGGTCGGCGTCGTAGCGGATCTGGGTGAGCAGCTGCTGATGGCGGATCGCCGCGTTGACGTGCGTGAGCATGGAGTCCAGCGCGGCACGGTCGCTGTCGGCGAAGGAGACGATGTCGCTGCGGCGGTCGCAGACCTCCAGGTAACCCGGCTCCCCCGCGGCGGTCATCACGGGCGCACCGATCAGGTCGGAGACGCCACGCCGGGCGAGGGCGGCGATCTCCTCGCTGTCGGCCCGGCCCATGGAGACCAGGAGCGGTCCCCCGTCGGAGGTCACCGCCCGCCGGCGGAAGACGTCGTCCGGGTCGCCGGGGCCGTCGTACCAGACGGCGCCGTTCTCGGCGGAGACGACCAGCCGCGGCTCCTCGTCCAGGTAGGGCGGCAGCCAGAGGGCCACCCGCTCGGCGTTGAGCAGCTCCCGCACGGCCTGCACGATCTGCCGCGTGCCGGCCTCGTCCGGTGAGACCTGCTCGACCCGGCGGGCGAAGTCGTAGACCCGCTCCACGCTGTGGCCCTCGCGGGTGACCGACCCGAAACGCCGGTACACGAGCGCGAGCGCGCCGAGGAGCGGCGCGATGAGCAACCAGGCCCACGGGGTGACGCTGACCAGCAGCAGGACAGCCAGGCCGACGAGGACCGACACCGGCCCGACCAGCACGACCGGGACGAAGAGGCTGGCCCACAGCGTGCGGCCGGGGTAGCCCTGCGTGGCGCAGATGGCGCCGGCGATGAGCGCGGCGCCGACCATGCTCGCAACCAGGACGGCGACGAGGTAGGCGAACCAGGTCGAGGGATCGACGATGTCCCCGGCCGGCAGCAGGCGGAGCACGCCGACGGCCGCGCACACCTCGAGGACGACGACGGTGACGTTGAAGACCACCTTCGGCCGCGGGTAGCCCTGCACCACGACGCTGACCCCGATGCCCAGGGCCCAGGCGACCGCCGTCCAGGACCCGCCGATGGCGACCAGCGACATCACGAAGGCGAGTTCGCTGGGCGACCAGGAGAAGCTCTGCTTGCGGAACTCGAACTGGACGTTGAACGATTCGGCGGCGAGGAAGCCCAGGAATGCGGCGATCAGCAGTGGGACGTCGACGGGCTTGTTCATCGGGACGAGCGCCCAGAGAGCGATCGGGACCGCGACGGCGATCCCGATCCAGGCCACCGTCCACTGACTCAAGAAAGTCAGCGGCCGACGTGGCACGCGGTCGTCCTGCTCGGCCACTGATACCTGCATTTCGTGGGGAAGACGGGCGGCGCCGAGGCTAACAGCGGATCGGCCCTCACGAAGGCTGTTGGCAGTCGCGTCGGACGGCTGGTGAAACGACTCAGGGCAGCCGGTCGTAAGACCGGCTGCCCTGAGTTCACGCGCTGAGCAGCGCGTTATGAATCAGATGCGTTGATCAGACAGCGACCGTGCGGCCCCACTTGGCACCGCGACCCCACTTGGCACCGCGGCCCCACTTGGCTCCGCGAACTGCGCTCTGACCAGACTGGACGTTGTTGATCCCCATGATTGCCTCCTCGGCATGACTGACTGCGGCATGCGGCAGCCACTTACGCGCGGGGGCAGAGCGTCGTTCAGTACGGACCGCGCTGGAGACATTGCTTCCCGTCACTCGTCTGGACAAGCTTCGAAGATCACGACGGGGTGACGGTCCCTCGCGTCGTAGCGCTCCGTAGTCAGAATTAAGCGACTTGTCACCAAACGGGTGAACGGATAGGTCCTCCGTCGATCCGTAACTCACCTCGGCAGCCGTACCCGGCCGCCGCGTCGCTCCTCCATCTGCTCGATGCGGTCCGCAGGCCCGGGGGCAACGGCATCCAGAATCGGGTCGTACCAGTGCGACTGCGGCGACGTGGGCGGGGCGGGATGCCCCAGCACACCGGCCGTCCGCTCGAAGGAGTCGCGGGCCTGTTCCGCGATCCCGAGGACCGCGAGCCCCTCGTCAGGGGTCAGCGCTGCGATCTCGGCCGTCGGCTCGAACGTCAGCCCGTGAAACCCCCCGTTGTCCCAAGTGCCGTCGTAGCCGAGCCCCATCGCGGCATAATCCGCGAGCAGCCCCAGAACCACGCCCGCAGAACCAGGCGCCAGGGATACGGCGAGATCGACAGTCATGGTCCACAAGAATGCGCGGTCCTGCGCCTCCCTCTGCTCCTCGAGGCCATGCAACGTGTACGCGAGTTCCTGGCCGTAGTTCTGCACCGCGAGGTAGGCATTCGGGACCACGACCGCGGGTAGTTGCGGGAGCGAACTGCCGCCGCTGATGTCGACCGGCTGGGCGGTCACCCAGCCCTGCAAGGCCTCCTCCACAACTGCCGAGGCGCTCCGGTCCAAGGTCACGTAGCCGAGGCCGCGCAACAGCGCGGCGTCGGCGGCTGGGAGAGAACCATCCACCCCGGACATGAGCACCTCTCCGGCGAGCGAGACGTGCACGGCCGTCCGTCGGCCAGCGCGGTCGACACCGCGTTCGCCGCAGCCCGGGCGACCGGCCAGTCGTCCGCCTTCCCGTCCTCCAGGCGCACCCAGGGCCTCGAGCCCACCACGCACGACCGCCTCGCCTGCTGGACCCTCCACCGCCCCGGCCGACGCCACGAGTGCCTGCAGCGACGTTCCGCAGTCCTCCCAGGTACGCGCGAGAAGAACGCCCCACACCCAGGGCCTGTTCAGGAAGGCGGCCCCGGCTGCCGGATCGGTGCCCTCGCCGAGGATCGCCACGACGGCGACGAGTGCGTCGACCGGTGCCGCCACGTCGCTCAGTGGATTGATCCGATCGACGGAGGCCGCCCCGAGCACCCGCTCGCGGAGCGCGATCTGCCGCCCCCACGCGGCGACCGTCTGCGGGTCGAGGCCGCGCGGGCCCAGCGCGAGGCTCGCGGCGAGGACGGTGCCCATGCCCAGGACACCGAGGTCGTCGAGGCCGGCGGGATCGTCGGCCGACGTGTACTCGGCCGCCAGAACCTCGGCGACCGGCCCCGTTCCGTCGTTCCGAGCGGCGGCGCCGAGTGCGAGAGCGACCACTCGGGCGAGGGCACTCTGCGGTCCGTAGTCACCACCGCCGAGGTGTTCCAGAGCATCCCTCGTCCCGACCGGTCCCAGGCCGGCCAGAAGGGCGCCGGCGAAGGACACGGACCCCGCGAAGGCCAACGCGTCGCGCGCCAGATCCTCCCGGTCTTCCGGGTTGATGAACTGACCAAACCCGTCTGCGAGCGCGCGGCCACGGCGGGCGAGCTCCAGGTCACCCCAGCCCGGCAGCTGAGCGGCCAGGTACGCAACGACCCGGTTCGCGTCACCCGGCGCCCTGCGGCCCCCGACCGCGGCCCATGCGTCGTCCAGCACGCGCGCCGTCGCGGCCGCGTCGTCCTCGAGTTCCTCCAGCAGCGCGGTGTGCCGTCGTCGCCGGCGCCCCTCCCCGGCCTCGACGTCGGCCACAATCGCCCGGACGTCGGCGCCGCCGGACATGACCTGCAGCCGCAGGTCCTCGACCTGCCCGAGGCGCCGCCATGCCTCGGCGAACTGCTCGCTCTGTTCGGCCCCCAGCGCGGCCACTTGGCGCCGGGTCTCCCGGAGGCGCTCCTCGTGGGTCCTCAGCCGACCGCTCGCCGGCAGCACGGCGGCGGAGACCTCCCGGACCAGCGCGGTGACTGCGACCACCTGCGCGGCGGCCGCAGCGGCGTCGTCCCCCAGCCACCCTGGCGCGGCGTCGGCGGCTCCGAGGAGACGGTCGTCGACGGCGGCGACACACACGCCGGCGCCGGCTATGGCGCGGACGAGGTCGGCCAGCGCGTCGGGGTCGCCCGGCGGCATGTCCAGCGGGATCTGATCGGGCATCTCGGTGCTCATTCGGCGCTCGCCCGTCCGTGCGGCTCCTGCAGCGCGCCGTCCAGCCGCAGCCACGAGTTGGCCACCGCGGCGGTCGTGTCGCCGAGCAGGCCGCTGCCGACCGGAGCGGTGTCCTGGAGGCGGACGGCGATCTCCTCGGCGTCGCCGGCCGCACCGCGCAGGGAGTTGGCCAGCCGGTACACCTCGGCCACGGGCACATCGATCGACATGCCGGGCAGTGTGTCGGCGCGGACGCTGTGCCCGCCGGCGTCGTCCACAGGCTCGCTGGCGGGGTAGGCCGCCACCCGATCGGGTGTCCACAGTGTCCACAGGTGCTGTCCACAGGCGGTGGACAGGGCTGTCTCCGCCTACGCTGCCCGGCGTGCGGAGGGATGCGGACACGGCGGAGCGGGGATCGACGCTGCCCTTCGTGCTCGTCTGCTGGACCGTGGCGGCCCTCATGGCCTTCGGCGCGATCGCCGCCTCCGACGCCTTCCTCGAACAGCAGGAGGTGCAGTCGGTGTGCGACGGCGCCGCCCTCGCCGCCGCCAACCGCACCGACGAAGCGGTCGTCTACACCAGCGGCGTCGGCACCGAGCTGCCGCTCACGCGGGCGACGGCGCAGGCCGCGGTCGCCGACCAGCTCGGCGACGGCGGCATGCAGTTGGACTCCTGGGCGGCGGAGACCGACGGCGCCGAGGTGACCGTCCGTTGCACGCGGTACGTCGACATCGCCTTCGGCTGGCTGTTCCTCGGCGGCGAGCAGCTCGAGCGCACCGCCACTGCGAGCGCGCGCGCCCCCACCCTCTAGAACAGCGACGGCCCCCGACCACAGAAGGGTCGGGGGCCGTCGTACCGAGGCGTGGCGGGTGAAGGATTCGAACCTTCGTAGGCTAAGCCGACGGATTTACAGTCCGCTCCCATTGGCCACTCGGGCAACCCGCCGTGCGGTGGTACCGGAGAAGAGTACAAGAACCGTGGACGGCGTTCCCGAACCCCGGGGGGACGCCCCGCGCAGTGAAAGGGATGAGCCATGGCAGACGCGTCCTTCGACGTCGTGAGCAAGGTCGACCGCCAGGAGATCGACAACGCCCTCAACCAGGCGGGCAAGGAGCTGTCGCAGCGATTCGACTTCCGGGGCGTCAATGCCACCGTCGCGTGGGCCGGCGACGAAGGCGTCACGCTGCAGGCCGACACCGAGGAGCGGGTCGTCGCGGCGCTGGACGTCTTCAAGGAGAAGCTCATCAAGCGGGGGATCTCGCTGAAGTCGCTGGACGCCGACGAGCCGCAGTCCTCGGGGAAGACGTACAAGATCTCCGCCCGCATCAAGCAGGGCATCGAGTCCGACACCGCGAAGAAGATCGCCAAGCTCATCCGCGACGAGGGCCCCAAGGGCATCCAGGCGCAGATCCAGGGCGATCAGCTGCGGGTCAGCGGCAAGAAGCGGGACGACCTGCAAGCGGTGCAGCAGCTGCTGCGCGGCGCCGAGCTCGACGTCGCCCTGCAGTTCGACAACTACCGCTGATCGACGCTCAGATCGGGGCGTCTGGTGGCTCCCCGCCAGGGAGTCGGGCGCGGTAGCCAGCGGGGCACGTTCGCGCAGAACTCGTCGTAGGACGGCCCGTAGACCTCGCTCAGCGTGGGTTCCTCGTAGCTGCGCACGAACGCGTGCTGCGCCAGGGCGATGACGACCAGGTAGGCGAACAGCCTGGTCGAGCACTTCCTCTCGCGCTGGGATGCGGGGACGCTGGAGGGTCAGGTTCTCCTGAGCCTGCTTCGTTCCGCCGCCAGTGACGCCGACGCGGCAGCCGCCATGCGCGAGCTCTTCGCCTCCCAGCTCGTGCCCGCGCTGCGCCGCCTGATTCCCGACGAGTCCGAGGTGCCGCAGCGCGCGGCCCTCCTGGCCAGTCAGATCCTCGGCCTAGCGCTGGCTCGATCCGTCCTCGAGCTCCCTCCGTTCGACGCGATGCCGCCGAACCTGATCGCAGCGAACGTCGGGGCGACCATCCAGCGCTACCTCCACGAGCCGCTGCGGCCGTCCGGGAGTTGAGCGGGACGTTCTCAGCGCTGCTCGAGCTCGCGGGCCATGCCCTCGAGCCGGGCGATCCGCTCGGGCATCGGGGGGTGACTGGCGAACATCGACGCCAGCCCCTGGCCGCGGAACGGGTTGGCGATCATCAGGTGGCTCTGGGTGACCAGCCGGTCGTCCTGCGGCAGCGGCAGCGCCGAGGCGCCGCGCTCGATCTTGCGGAGCGCGCTGGCGAGGGCCAGCGGGTCCTGGGAGAGCTGAGCACCCGAGGCGTCGGCCTGGAACTCCCGGCTGCGGCTGACCGCCAGCTGCACGAGGCCGGCGGCGACCGGGCCGAGAATGATGAGCAGGAGCCCCCCGAGGGCGTTGCCGCCGCCCCGGTCGTCGGAGCGGCCGCCGAACAGCGACGCGAACATCGCCATGTGCGCCAGGTAGGTAATCACCGTGGCCATCGCGCCGGCGACGGAGCTGATCAGGATGTCGCGGTTGTAGACGTGGGAGAGCTCGTGGGCGAGGACCCCGCGCAGCTCGCGGCGGTCGAGCAGCTCGAGGATGCCCTGCGTGACGCAGACCGCCGCATTGCGGGGGTTGCGGCCGGTGGCGAAGGCGTTGGGCTGGTTGGTCGGGCTGACGTACAGCCGGGGCATCGGCTGACGTGCGTCGGTGGCCAGCTCGCGGACGATCGAGTACAGCTGTGGGGCCTGCGTCTCGGTAATGGGAAAAGCCCGCATCGCCCGCAGCGCGAGCTTGTCGGAGTTGAAGTACGCGTAGCCGTTGATGCCGAGCGCGATCACGAGGGCGATGAAGAGACCACCCCGGCCGCCGATCAGGGCCCCGGCGGCCAGGATCAGGCCCCCCATGAGCCCGAGGAGCAGGGCGGTCTTCAGTCCGTTGTTCCAGCGTTGCACGACCCGTCCAACGCGACCGTGCTGGCCGCCGTTCCCTCCCGGAGCGGCGCCGCTCCCCCCTCGGAATGACGCACGAGCACCGCAGGTTGCTGGCGTGTGCAGATCATCGTGTCCGGATCCACATCCCGGCCGCGGACACACGCACGTAACCTCGGCCGGTGGAGGTACACCACTGATGACTGGCATCACCCCGCCCAGCTCCGCCCCCGGCGGCCTCGTGAAGAGCGTCGTCGAGCTCGACCGCGTCGTCATCCGGCTGGCCGGTGACTCCGGCGACGGCATGCAGCTGACGGGCAACCGGTTCACCAGCGAGACGGCCAGCTTCGGCAACGACCTCTCGACGCTGCCCAACTTCCCCGCCGAGATCCGAGCGCCAACGGGGACGCTGCCGGGCGTCAGCTCCTTCCAGCTGCACTTCGCCGACCACGACATCATGACGCCGGGTGACGCCCCCGACGTCCTGGTCGTGATGAACCCGGCAGCGCTCAAGGCGAACATCTCCGACCTGCCCGGCGGTGGACTGCTGATCGCCGACTCCGACGAGTTCAGCCCCCGGAACCTCGCGAAGGTCGGCTATGCGACCAATCCGCTCGAGGACGGCTCGCTCGAGGGCTGGCAGCTGGTCTCCGTGCCGCTCACGAGCATGACGACCGACGCGCTCAAGGACTCCGGACTCGGCAAGAAGGAGGCCGAGCGGAGCAAGAACATGTTCACGCTCGGCCTGCTGTCGTGGATGTACCACCGTCCCACCGAGGGCACGATCCGCTTCCTGGAGCGGCAGTTCCGCCGCAAGCCCGAGATCGCCGCGGCGAACATCGCCGCCTTCCGGGCCGGCTACAACTACGGCGAGACGACCGAGGCGTTCGCGGTCTCCTACGAGATCAAGCCGGCGCCGATGGCACCGGGCCGCTACCGCAACATCTCGGGCAACCAGGCGCTCGCCCTCGGGCTCGTGGCCGCCGGTCAGCGCTCGGGCCTGCCGCTCTTCCTCGGCGCGTACCCGATCACGCCGGCGTCGGACATCCTGCACGAGCTGTCCAAGCACAAGTCGTTCAACGTCCGGACCTTCCAGGCCGAGGACGAGATCGCCGGCATCGGCGCCGCACTCGGCGCCGCTTTCGGGGGTGCCCTCGGGGTGACGACGACGTCCGGGCCGGGCGTCGCGCTCAAGGCCGAGACGATCGGCCTCGCCGTCATGACCGAGCTGCCCCTGGTCATCGTCGACGTCCAGCGCGGTGGCCCCTCCACGGGCCTGCCGACCAAGACCGAGCAGTCGGACCTCCTGCAGGCCCTGTTCGGCCGCAACGGCGAAGCGCCGGTCCCGGTGATCGCCCCGCGCTCCCCCGGTGACTGCTTCGACGCAGCCCTGGAGGCCACCCGCATCGCGCTCACCTACCGGACACCGGTGATCCTGCTGTCCGACGGCTACCTGGCCAACGGCGCCGAGCCCTGGGCCGTGCCGAACGTCGACGACCTGCCCGACCTGCGGGTGGAGTTCGCCAGCGAGCCCAACGGACGGGCCGAGGACGGCGAAGAGGGCATGTTCCTGCCCTACCTGCGCGATCCGGAGACCCTCGCCCGCCCCTGGGCCGTCCCGGGAACCGCCGGGCTGCAGCACCGCATCGGCGGGCTGGAGAAGGCGGACCGGACGGGGAACATCTCCTACGACCCGGCCAACCACGACTTCATGACCCGCACGCGCCAGGCGAAGATCGACGGGATCGCCAACAGCCTGCCGCCCACCGAGGTCGACGACCCGGAGGGCGACGCGACCGTCGCCGTCATCGGCTGGGGGTCGACCTACGGGCCCATCGGTGCCGCCTGCCGGCGGGTCCGCCGGTCGGGCCGCTCCATCGCGCAGATCCACCTGCGCCACCTGAACCCGATGCCCAACGACCTCGGCGAGATCCTGCGGCGCTACGACCGGGTGGTCTGCCCGGAGATGAACCTCGGCCAGCTGTCCATGCTGCTGCGCGCGAAGTACCTCGTCGACGTCGAGAGCCACACCCAGGTGCGCGGGCTGCCCTTCCGGGCCGCCGAGCTCGCCGCGGTCATCCAAGAGGTCATCGACCGGGCCGGCACCCCCGAGACCTCGGTCAGCGCCCCCGCGAACGGAGAACTGCTGTGACTGCGACCTCTCCACATGTGCACGACCTCGGCATGCCCGAGGGCCCCAGCCCGATCGACGCCGCGATCGCGCGGTCGATCGAGGCGAACGGCGCCAAGCAGACCGAGCTCAAGGCCAAGGACTTCAAGACCGACCAGGAGGTGCGCTGGTGCCCCGGCTGCGGTGACTACGTCATCCTCAACGCCGTCCAGAGCTTCCTGCCCAGCCTCGGCATCGCCCGCGAGGACATGGTCATCGTGTCCGGCATCGGGTGCTCCTCGCGCTTCCCGTACTACATGAACACCTACGGGATGCACTCCATCCACGGTCGCGCCCCGGCGATCGCCACCGGGCTGGCCACGTCCCGTCCCGACCTGTCGGTCTGGGTCGTCACCGGGGACGGCGATGCGCTCTCCATCGGCGGCAACCACCTGATCCATGCGCTCCGCCGCAACGTGAACCTGACGATCCTGCTGTTCAACAACCGGATCTACGGCCTCACCAAGGGCCAGTACTCGCCGACGTCCGAGATCGGCAAGGTCACCAAGTCCACGCCGATGGGCTCGCTGGACCACCCGTTCAACCCGCTGTCGCTGGCGCTCGGCGCCGACGCCACGTTCGTCGGACGGGCCATGGACTCCGACCGCAAGGGCCTCACCGACGTGCTGCGGCAGGCCGCGGAGCACAAGGGCACCTCGCTGGTGGAGATCTACCAGAACTGCAACATCTTCAACGACGGTGCCTTCGAGCTGCTGAAGGACCCGGCCACCGGCACCCAGTGGTCGATCCCGCTCGAGCACGGCAAGCCCCTGGTCTTCGGTCCCGACGGCGCCTCGTGCGTGGTGCGCGACGACTTCGGCGGGCTGCGGATCGGCGAGACCAACCAGGTCGACGCCGGCGAGATCGTCGTCCACGACGCGCACCGGGAGAACCCGGCCTACGCCTTCGCGCTGTCGCGGCTGTCCTCCCAGGATCTCCGCTACACCCCGATGGGCGTCTTCCGGTCGATCCGGAAGCCGACCTACGACGCGATGATGGCCGAGCAGCTCGACGTCGCCAGCACCGAGGAACCGGCCGACCTCGCGGCCCTGCTCAACGGCAACGACAACTGGGTGGTGGGGGGCTGAGAGCCTCGTGACGGACGCCGACCGGGTCGCTGAACTGCTGCGCGCTCGCGGCGCGGAAGCGATCGACCACCCGGGCGGAACGCTGTGCGCCCACCTGGAGCGGGTGCAGCACAAGCTCGCGGACCTGGGGGCGTCGCGGCGCCTGCAACTGGCCGGTCGGGCGCACGCCGTCTACGGCACCGACGGCTTCGACGTGGCACTCCTGACTCTCGATGAGCGCCCGCTCCTGGCCGACATCGCCGGCGAGGACGTCGAGCGGCTGGTCTACCGCTACGGCGCCTGCGACCGGTCGAGGACGTGGCACGGCCTGGCCGAGACCCGCCAGGTCTGGGACCGGTTCACCGGCGCGTGCGAGGCGCTCGACGCCGAGGATCTCCGGGACTTCGCCGACCTGAGCATCGTGAACGAACTCGACATCGCCGAGCACGCCCCCGAGTTCCTGGCGCAGCACAGCGACTTCATCCGCCGGTTGACCGCCGAGTGGGCGCCGCTGCTGAGCCCGTCCGTAGCGGACGAGGTGCGGCGAGTACTCGGCTAGCGGGGCGTGACGCGGAGCAGCTTGTCGCCGTCGCCGCCGTTGTCGGTGGTCACGTACAAGGCGCCGTCCGTGCCCTGCTGGACGGTCCGGATGCGGCCGTACGCGCCCTCGAGCTCCGGCAGCCGGAACTGCTCCTGGAGCGCGCCGTCGTCGTCCAGCCGCAGGGCGAGCACGCCCTGCCCCTTGAGGACGCCGAGCAGCATGAGGCCGTCGTAGGCCCCCCAGTCCTCGCCGTCGAGGAACGTGCCCCCGCTGGTGGCGATCGTCTGCGCCCCGGAGGACCAGACGGCCGGGATGGCTCCGGCGATCCCGGGATCGGTCATCGGGACGCTCTCGTCGTAGCCACCGTCGGCGCCGTCGGGGTTCCAGCCGTAGTTGCCCCCGGGCCGCAGGAGGTTCACCTCGTCGTCCCGGCTCGAGCCCTGCTTGACGGAGAAGACCTGGCCCGTGCCCGGCCGGACGGCGAGGCCCTGGACATTGCGGTGCCCATACGTCCACACAGCCACCTCGCCGGTCGCGGGGTCGGCGAGCAGCACCTTGCCCGCCCACGTCGTGCGGTCCTGCGGATTGCTGCCGACGGCGTTGTCGCCCGTCCCGATCAGCAGCGCGCCGTCGGGGCTGAACCGCAGCCGGCAGCCGCCGTGCCGGCCGGAGCCCGGATTCACCGGGATCCCGCCGATCAGCGGATCCGCTACGCGGGTGGCCGTGCGCCAGTCGTCGGAGACCGTCCAGCCGACGACCGCGATCGACGGGCTCGATCCCGCACTGATGCCCTGGCAGCTGTAGAACCGCCGGTTGTCGTCGAAGGCGGGGTCGAGCACCAGGCCCATCAGGCCGGTCTCACCCTGGGCGAAGAGGTCCCCGAAGTCGGCCTCCACCTCCTGGACCGTGCCGTCGGGCAGGACGGCGGTGAACCCGCCGGCCCGTTCGTCGACGAGCAGCGTGCCGTCGGGCGCCTGCGCGACGTCCCAGGCGTGGTCGAGCCCGTCGGCGACGACGACGACCTCGAGCGCCGGTGCGCCCGACGGGGAGGCGGTGACGGCCGGCTCCTCGCCGGCGTCCTCCTCGGGCGCCGCCGAGCACCCGGCCAGCAGTGCGGCCACCATGCAGGCACCCACCGCGAGCCTGCGAGGGGTGGGGGGCATGCTGGTCCTCTCTCTAACTGGTGCGGGTGACCACGTAGTCGCACAGCGCCGAGAGCGCGTCGCGGACGTCGCCCGCGGGAATCTCGTCGAGCCGGACGCGGGCGCGGTCGGCGTACTGGGCCAGCACCTCGTTGGCGCGGGCCAGGGAGCGCGACGAGCGCAGCAGGGTGAGCGCCTCCGCGTGGTCGGCGTCGTCACTGATGGGAGCGGCCACGAGCTCCCGCAGCCGCGCCTCGGCCGGGTCGTTCCCCGCGAGCGCGAACAGCGCGGGCAGGGTCGCGATGCCTTCGCGCAGGTCGGTGCCGGGCAGCTTTCCGGAGGCGCCGTCCTGGCTGACGATGTCGAGCAGGTCGTCGGAGATCTGGAAGGCCACCCCGACCTCCTCGCCGAAGGCGGTGAGTGCCTGCACGAGGGTCTCCTCGACCCCGGCGAAGCTCGCGCCGAAGCGGGCGGAGGTCGCCACCAGCGAGCCGGTCTTGTCGGCCAGGACGTCGAGGTAGTGGGCGATGGGGTCGTCGCCGGGCTGGGCGCCGACGGTCTCCTTGATCTGACCGGTGACCAGCCGCTCGAACGTCTGTGCCTGGATCCGTACGGCGTCCGGGCCGAGGTCGGCCAGGAGGTCCGACGCCCGGGCGAAGAGCAGGTCGCCGGTCAGGATCGCGATGCTGTTCGTCCAGCGGCTGTTGGCGCTGGGAGCGCCGCGCCGCACGACCGCCTCGTCCATGACGTCGTCGTGGTACAGCGTCGCCAGGTGGGTCAGCTCGCAGACGACGGCCGCGCGGATCACCTCCGGGGCCTGCGGATTCCCCAGCTGGGCGGCCAGCAGCGCGAGCATCGGCCGGAAGCGCTTGCCCCCCGCGGACATCAGGTGGCCGGCGGCCTCGCGTACGAAGGGGTGCTCGCTGCCGACGGCCGTGGTCAGCGCCGACTCGACGCGGATCAGGCCCTCGGCCAGCGAGGCACCCAGTGCTCCCTCGGGGAGCCAGGGGCCGATGGTCGACGCCGGCGTGGAGCCCCGGTGCCAGACCTCGGTGGAAGTGCCCTCGACTGCGGCACGGGCTCCGGTCATCAACCGACGAAGATAGCCGCCCGCTCGGCGAGGTCGAGCACCGACCCGGGCACGATGCCGAGCGCCAGGGTGGCCGTGGCGGTGATCGCGAGGACGATCGTCGTCGGGAGGCCGGGCACGCCGACGGTCGGACCGTCGGCAGCCGGCGGCGAGAAGTACATGAGCACGATGACCCGCAGGTAGAAGAACGCTGCCACCGCGCTGGCCAGCAGCGCGACCAGCGCCAGCGGCCAGGCGCCGCTCTCGATGGCCGCCCGGAACACCGCGAACTTCCCGGTGAACCCGGCCGTGAGCGGGATGCCGGCCAGCGCCAGCAGGAAGAGGCTCATGACCGCGGCCGTCAGTGGCGACCGTGACGCCAGCCCCGCCCACTGCGACAGATGGCTCGCCTCGCCGTCGCCGTCCCGCACGAGGGTCAGGACCGCGAACGCGCCGAGCGTCGTCAGGCCGTAGGTCAGCAGGTAGAACATCGTCGCTGCCAGGCCGGAGCCGTCGCCGCTGCTGCCGAGACCGATGACGCCGGTGAGGAGGAAACCGGCGTGCGCGATCGAGGAGTAGGCGAGCATCCGCTTGAGGTCGGTCTGGGTCAGGCCGAGGATCGCGCCGACGATCATCGAGACGATCGCGACGCCGTAGATGAGCGGTCGCCACGTCCACTCGCTGGTGCCGAAGGCGACGTAGAGCAGGCGCAGGATCGCGCCGAACGCGGCGACCTTCGTGCAGGCCGCCATGAACGCCGTCACTGGCGTCGGGGCGCCCTGGTAGACGTCCGGCGTCCAGGTGTGGAACGGCGCCACGCTGGCCTTGAACAGCAGGCCGACGATCAGCAGGGCCAGGCCCAGGACGAGCAGCACGTCGCCGCCGTCCTCGACCGCGGCGGCGCGAATGTCGCTGAGCCGGATGCTGCCGGTGGCGCCGTAGACCAGGGCCAGGCCGTAGAGGAAGAACGCCGAGGCGAAGGCACCCAGGAGGAAGTACTTCACCGCCGCCTCCTGGGACAGCAGCCGGCGACGGCGGGCCAGGCCGCTGATCAGGTACAGCGGCAGGCTGAGCACCTCGAGCGCGACGAACATGATCAGCAGGTCGTTCGACGCGACGAACAGCATCATGCCGCCGATGGCGAACGTGGCCAGCGGGTAGACCTCGGTCTGGACCCGCTCCGAGGTCAGCAGCTCCCGGTCGCGCGGGCTCCCGGCCGGGACTGCGGCAGAGGTGACGAACGACGACCGGGCCGGGTCCAGGGACCGCTCGGCGAACAGCAGGATCGCCAGGGCACCGAGGCCGGCGATCGTCGCCTGCAGGAAGAGCCCCGCGCCGTCGACGGCCAGCGCGCCACCCGCGGTGACCTCGCGGCTGCCCGCGAGCAGCAGCGTGGAGACCAGCGCCCCGAGGGTGCCCACCAGCGCGAGGGCGACCTGGACGGGGTGCCGTGCCTCGCGGGGCGCGAACGCCTCCACGAGGACGCCGACGCAGGCCGCGCCGAAGATGAACAGCAGCGGTGTGAGCGCGGCGAGGGAGAGGTCGGGCGCCTCGATCATCGGTCGGACCCTCCGAGGTCGCTCATGGTGGCGCTGACGGCCGGTTCGATCAAGTTCAGCAGCGGCTGCGGGTAGACGCCCAGCACGATGATCAGGGCGACGAGGGGCGCCACGACCGACAGCTCACGACGGTCGAGGTCGAGCACCCGGAGGGTGCGGCGCGGCGCCGTCAGGACGGCGGTGGAGCCGCCGTCGGAGGGGACGGGCTCGTCGTCGTCCTCGACCATGAGCACGCCCGCCGGCGGGCCCTGCATCGTGCGCTGGTACATCAGCAGGATGTAGAGGGCGGCCAGGATGATGCCCACGGTCGCGATGATGGTGAAGACCGGCTGCGACGGGAACGAGCCGATCAGCACGAGGAACTCGCTGACGAAGCTGTTGGTGCCCGGCAGCGCCAGCGACGCGAGGCCCGCCAGCAGGAAGACGCCGGCCAGGATCGGCGCCTTCGCCGCCACCCCGCCGTAGTCGCGGATCTGCCGCGACCCCCCGCGGGCGATGAGCATGCCGACGACGACGAACAGCAGGCCGGTCGCGATGCCGTGGTTGACCATGTAGAGCACCGCACCGGTGGCGGCCTCGGTCGTGAACGCGAAGATGCCCAGGGCGATGAAGCCGAAGTGGGAGATCGACGTGTAGGACACCAGCCGCTTCATGTCGCTCTGCCCCATCGCCAGCAGGGCGGCGTACAGGATGCCGGCGACGGCGAGGACCAGCACGTACGGCGCGAAGTACCGCGAGGCGTCGGGGAACAGCGGCAGGCAGTAGCGCAGGAAGCCGAACGTGCCGACCTTGTCCAGGACGCCGACCAGCAGCACCGCACCGCCGATGGGGGCCTCGGAACCGGAGTCGGGAAGCCAGGTGTGGAACGGCACGAGCGGCGCCTTGATCGCGAACGCGACGAAGAAGCCGAGGAAGAGCAGCTTCTGCACGCCGGGGGTGATCTCGAGCTGGCGCAGCGCGTCGAAGGCGAACGTGCCCTCGCCGAGCTGGCTGGCGCTCACCACGTACAGACCGATGACGGCGGCCAGCATGATCAGGCCGCCGACCAGGCTGTAGAGGAAGAACTTCACCGCGGCGTACTGCCGGCGCGGGCCGCCGAAGCTCCCGATGATGAAGTACATCGGGACGAGCATCGCCTCGAAGAAGACGTAGAACAGGAAGATGTCGGTCGAGGCGAAGACGCCGACCATCATCGCCTCGAGCAGCATCAGCCAGGCGAAGTAGGCCTTCATCGACCGGCCCGGGAACTCGTCGCGCCACGAGGCGCCGACGACTACCGGCACCAGCACGCCGATGAGCAGCAGCATCACCAGCGCGATGCCGTCGACGCCCAGGGCGATCTGCACCCCGAAGTCCGGGATCCAGGCGAACTCGGTCGTGAGCTGGAACCGGTCACCGCCGGTGTCGAACGCCACGGTCGCGAGGACGGCGAGCAGCAGCACCACGAGGCTGATGCCGAGGGACAGCTGCTTGGCGAGCAGGTCGCGCCCGCGGGGCAGCGCGGCGACGACCGCGGCACCGACGGCCGGCAGCGCGATCATCACCAGCAGGAACGGGAAAGAGTTCATTGCGCGCCTCCGCAAGCTTCGGCTCGGCAGCTCACGATCGGGGTCCCTCTCGGAAGGTCAGGAGCCGGCTCATCCCGCCGTCACCGCCAGCAGTGCACCCGCGACCAGCACGGCGCCGCCGAGCATCCCGAGGGCGTAGGTGCGCACGAAGCCCGTCTGCGCGCGACCCAGGCGCGAGGAGGACCCGCCGAGAGTCGCCGCGAGACCGTTCACGGCGCCGTCCACGCCACGGTTGTCGAAGAAGACCAGCGCCCGGGTCAGCCACTGGCCGGGGCGCATGAACAGCGACTCGTTGATCGTGTCGGCGTAGAGCGCCTTGCGGGCGGCGCGGGTCACCGGGGAGACGCGCACGGGGGCGGTCACCGGCACCTCGCGGCGGCCGACGAACAGCCAGGCGAGGAACACCCCGATCAGCATGACGACGGTCAGGGCGATGCCGATCGTGAGCGGCGCGATCACGTGCTCGGCCTCCTCCGGCTCGCCGAAGACCGGCTCGAGCCAGTCCGACAGGGGGAAGAACGACACCAGCAGGGCACCGGAGAACACCGACCCGATCGCGAGCACGATCATGGGCACCGTCATGACCGACGGCGACTCGTGCGGGTGCACGCCGTCCTCCCACCGCGCGCGGCCGAAGAAGGTCATGAACATCAGCCGGGTCATGTAGAAGGCGGTGAGCCCGGCGGCGAGGACGGCGATCCCGCCGGTCGCGTACCCGAGGGTGTCGCCACGGTCGAACGTGGCCTCGATGATCGCGTCCTTCGTGAAGTACCCCGACAGGAAGGGGAAGCCGATCAGCGCGAGGTAGCCGAGGCCGAAGGTGACGAAGGTGACCGGCAGCTTCTTCCAGAGCCCGCCGAAGCGGCGCATGTCGACCTGGTCGTCCATGGCGTGCATGACCGAGCCCGCGCCGAGGAACAGCCCGGCCTTGAAGAAGCCGTGCGCGAGCAGGTGGGCGAGGCCCGCGACGTAGCCGACCGGTCCGAGCCCGACGGCCAGGAACATGTAGCCGATCTGGCTGACCGTCGAGTAGGCCAGCACCTTCTTGATGTCGTCGTAGGCGCAGCCGGCGATCGCACCGATCAGCAGGGTGAGCGCGCCGATCAGCATGACGACCGTCCGGGCCGTCTCCGTCAGGTCGTAGATCGGTGCCGAGCGCGCGATCAGGTAGACCCCGGCCGTGACCATGGTCGCGGCGTGGATGAGGGCCGAGACCGGGGTCGGGCCCTCCATGGCGTCGGGGAGCCATGCCTGCAGCGGGAACTGGCCGGACTTGCCGCACGCGCCCAGCAGGAGCAGCAGCCCGAGGGCGGTGATCGTGCCACCGGCCAGCGTGCCGACCCCGCCGAACACGCCCTCGTAGGACGTCGTCCCGAGCTGGCTGAACATCAGGAAGATCGCCAGGGCCAGGCCGACGTCGCCGACCCGGTTCATGATGAAGGCCTTCTTCGCTGCCGTGGCCGCCGCGGGGCGGGTGTACCAGAACGCGATCAGCAGGTAGGACGCGAGACCGACGCCCTCCCAGCCCACGTAGAGGGCCACGAAGCTGTTGCCGAGGACGAGCAGCAGCATCGCCGCGATGAACAGGTTCAGGTAGGCGAAGAATCGGCGGCGACCGGGGTCGTGCGCCATGTAGCCGATCGAGTAGATGTGGATCAGCGAGCCGACGCCGGTGATCAGCAGCACGAACATCGCCGACAGCGGGTCGTAGAGCAGCCCGGCCCGCACGTCGAGGTCGCCGGCGGAGATGAACGTGAAGAGGTCGACGCCGGCCGACTTCTCCTCCAGCCCGGCCAGCTGGAACGTGCAGAGCAGGCCGAGCACGAAGGACGCGACGACGGTCGCCGTCCCGAGCAGATGGCCCCAGCGGTCGGTGCGACGACCACCCAGCAGCAGCACCGCGGCACCGGCGAGCGGCAGCGCGATCAGCAGCCAGGACGAAGCGAGCAGGCCCTCGGCGGGCAGCGTGTCCATTCCGTCCCCGTCAGTACTTCAGCAGGTTGGCGTCGTCGACCGAGGCGGACCGGCGGGTCCGGTAGATCGACATGATGATCGCGAGACCGACGACGACTTCCGCGGCGGCGACGACCATGACGAAGAACGCCATGATCTGACCGTCGACGGTGCCGTTCGCGCGGGCGAAGGTGACCAGCGTCAGGTTCACCGAGTTGAGCATCAGCTCCACGCACATGAACACGACGATGGCGTTGCGGCGGACGAGGACCCCGACGGCGCCGATCGTGAAGAGGATCGCGGCGAGCACCAGGTACCAGGAGAGGGTCATCGGTCTCCCCCGTCCAGCGGCGCCGGGTCCAGCGTGCCGAGGGCGGCGTCCGGACTGCCGAGCTGCTCCCGGCCGGTGGGTCGCGGCATCTGGTCGGGCTCCTGGGGTTCGAGGCCGGTGGCGAGCGAGTCCTCGGCCACCCGCCCGTCGGGCAGGATCGCCGGGACGGCAACGGAGTTGGCCCGCGCGAAGACACCCGGGCCGGGCAGGGTCCCCTGCCGGTCGGTGAGGAAGCGGGCCCGCGACAGTTCCTTCTGACTGCGCCGGCTGCCGGGCTCCCGCTCGATGTGGGCGAGCACCATCGCACCCACCGCGGCGGTGATCAGCAGAGCGCTGGTGACCTCGAAGGCCAGCAGGTACTTGGTGAACAGCAGCTCGGCGATCGCCGGGATGTTGCCCGTGCCGCCGGTGTCGCCGTCGAGACCGTCCGTCGGCAGGTCCTGGGTGGCCCGGGCGATGCCCGCACCCACGAGGCCCGCGAAGCCGACGCCCAGGATGATCGCGGCGACCCGCTGCCCGCGCAGCGTCTCCACGACCGAGTCCGAGGAGTCGCGGCCGACGAGCATCAGCACGAACAGGAAGAGGATCATGATCGCGCCGGTGTAGACGATGATCTGCACCGCGCCGAGGAACGGCGCCTCCTGGACGACGTAGAAGACGCCGAACGCCAGCATGGTGTTGACCAGCCAGAGCGCCGAGTGGACGGCGTTGCGGCTCAGCACCATGCCGAGCGCACCGGCCAGCGCGATCGGCCCGAGCACCCAGAAGACGACGGTCTCGCCACCGCCGAGGGTCTGCGTCATACCCGCTCCCCGGCGACCGGCTCGTTCGGCGACGATCCCGGCACCCGCAGGTAGTAGTCTTTCTCGTCGTCGCCGAGACGCATGGGGTGCGGCGGCTGCTCCATGCCCGGCAGCAGCGGAGCCATGAGCTGCTCCTTGGTGTAGATCAGGTCCTGGCGGTTGTCGTCGGCCAGCTCGAAGTCGTTGCTCATCGTCAGGGAGCGGGTCGGGCAGGCCTCGATGCACAGCCCGCAGAAGATGCAGCGCAGATAGTTGATCTGGTAGACGGCGCCGTACCGCTCACCGGGCGAGAAGCGCGCCTCGTCGGTGTTGTCGCCGCCCTCGACGTAGATGGCGTCGGCCGGGCACGCCCAGGCGCAGAGCTCGCAGCCGACGCACTTCTCCAGGCCGTCCGGGTGCCGGTTGAGCACGTGCCGCCCGTGGTAGCGCGGCTTGGTCACCTTCGGCTCGAACGGGTACTGCTCGGTGGTCACCTTGCGGAACATCTGCGCGAAGGTGACGCCGAAGCCCTGGGCCGGGGCGGCCAGCAGGCTGTCCCGCACCGCCGGTCGGGTGCTCGGGCGTCCCGACGAGCGCTCGACGTCGCCGCCCGATCGCCGGGCGGGTGTGCGGTCAGACATCGCCGTCCTCCTTCATCGTCGTGGAGCCGCGTCGTCCGGTGC
Source organism: Blastococcus sp. CT_GayMR16 (assembly GCF_004570875.1). Taxonomy (GTDB): domain Bacteria; phylum Actinomycetota; class Actinomycetes; order Mycobacteriales; family Geodermatophilaceae; genus Blastococcus_B. The sequence goes on from NZ_SPQK01000008.1 coordinate 125,245, forward strand.
TCACGACGGTCGCCCCGTCGCTGGCGACCGGCTGGCGCCGGATCCGTGGGGACGGCGGCACGCGCAGGTCCATCGGCGGGACGGGGAAACCGCCCTCGGCCCGCTTGGGCGCACCGGTCGCACGGCGCCGCGGTCCGGCCGGCGGCAGGACGTCGGGCTCCGGATCGGTCGCGTGGATCTCCCCCGCGCTGGCCTGCTCGGCCATCAGCCGGGTGTCCCGGTTCGCCGACCGGCTGGCGAGGAGCAGGCCGGCCAGCACCACGATGGCGGCCGGGACGCCGACGTAGAGGGCCACCTCACCGGTGGAGAGATCCGCCTCCCGGGACACGGTGCGCATGGTGGCGACGACGAGGATCCACAGCAGCGCGGTCGGGACGAGGACCTTCCAGCCGAACCGCATGAACTGGTCGTACCGCAGCCGGGGCAGCGTGCCGCGCAGCCAGATGAAGACGAACAGCGCGATGACGACCTTGAGGAAGAACCAGAGCAGCGGCCACCAGCCGGTGTTGGCGCCGTCCCAGATCGAGATCGGCCAGGGAGCCCGCCAGCCGCCGAGGAACAGCGTCGCGGCCAGCGCCGAGACGGTGACCATGTTGACGTACTCGGCGAGGAAGAAGAGCGCGAACTTCAGCGACGAGTACTCGGTGTGGAAGCCACCCACGAGCTCGCTCTCGGCCTCGGGGAGGTCGAAGGGCGCCCGGTTGGTCTCACCGACCACCGCGATCACGTAGATGATGAAGGAGACCGGCAGCAGGATGGCGTTCCAGCTCGGGCCGGTGAACTCCCAGCCGAAGAACGACAGCTGGTTGCCGTCGGCCTGCCCGGCGACGATCTCCGAGGTCGACATCGAGCCGGCGTAGAGGAAGACCGCGACGATCGACAGCCCCATCGCGATCTCGTAGCTGACCATCTGGGCCGCGCTGCGCAGGCCGCCGAGCAGCGGATAGGTCGAGCCCGAGGCCCAGCCGGCCAGCACGATGCCGTAGACGCCCATTGCCGAGCAGGCCAGGACGATGAGGACACCGATGGGGGCATCGGTGAGCTGCAGCGGGGTGACCTGGCCGAAGATGCTGACCGACGGGCCCAGCGGGATCACGGAGAAGGCGAGGAAGGCCGGGATCGTGGCGATGACCGGCGCCAGGAAGTAGACCGGCTTGTCGGCCAGCGCCGGCATGATGTCTTCCTTGAACGCCAGCTTCAGGCCGTCGGCCAGGCTCTGCAGGTAGCCGCGGGGGCCGACCCGGTTGGGGCCGATCCGCTGCTGCATCCGGGCGACGACCTTGCGCTCGAACACGATCGCGAACAGCGTCATGAAGACCAGCACGGCGAAGATGCCGACGATCTTGATGAGCACGATCCACCAGACGTCGGAACCGAAGTCCTCGAGCGTCGGCTGGTCGCGGGTGGCCAGCAGCATCATCGGAGCTCCCCCGCGGTGTCGGTCGTACGGGCGAGCCGGACCACGCCACCGGGACCCGAGCCCAGGTCGGCGCGGATCTCGCTGCCCGGGGACCTCATCGGCAGCCAGACGACCCGGTCGGGCATCGGCGTGATCCGGACGGGCAGGTTCACCGAGCCGGTCGCCCCGCTCACCGTGACCCGTTCCCCGTCGGCGACGCCGAGGGCACCGGCAGTCCCGGGACCGATCCGCACCACCGACTGGCGGGCCGTGGCGGCGAGCTCCGGCTCGTCCCGCTGGAGCGTCCCGGCGTCGATCAGCTGCCGCCAGGAGGCGAGCACGGCCTGACCGTCGGTCAGCTCCGGGGCGGCGGGCGGGCGGACGTCGAGGCCGGCACCCTCACCCGTCCGGCGGGACGTGCCGAGTGCGGCGAGCTCGGCGCGGGCCGCCTCGGGGGTGGGCAGCCGCAGGTCTGCCATGCCACTACCCATCTCGACCATGGCGTCAGCAATCCCCTGGAGCACCCGGCCGTCGGGCAGCTGCCCGGTGCCGTGCAGCGTCGCGTCGAACGTGCGGGAGCGGCCCTCCCAGTCCAGGTAGGTGCCCGCCTTCTCCGGTGCGGCGGCGACCGGCAGGACGACGTCGGCCCACTCGGTCACGGCCGAGGGGAACATCTCCAGGCTGACGATGAAGCCGGTGCCGGCAAGGGCGGCCTCGGCCAGCGCCGGGTCCGGCAGGTCGTAGGGGTCGACCCCACCGACCAGCAGTCCGCCGAGCTGCCCGTCCCGGGCGGCGGCGAGGATGCCGGTGATGTCGCGCCCCGGTGCGGCCGGCAGCTCGGCCCCCCAGAGGGCGGCGACCTCGGCGCGCGCGGTGGCGTCCGCGACGGCCCGTCCACCGGGGAGCAGGGTCGGCAGCGCGCCGGCCTCGACGGCCCCGCGCTCCCCCGCCCGTCGCGGGATCCAGGCGACGCGGGCACCGGTGGCGCGGGCGAGGGCCACGAGCGCGGAGAAGGCTCCCGGAACCTCGGCGAGCCGCTCACCGGCGAGGACGACGGCCCCCGGGGCGCGCAGCGCCTCGATGGCCGGTCCACCCCAGCTGCCCTCGGCGAGAGCCCGCAGGGACTGCGCCTCGGCGCCGGGCAGGGTGGTGAGGACGGTGGCCGAGAGCTTCTCCGCGGCGCGGGTGGCGAACGGGGCCAGGTCGAAGACCGGGAGCTTGCGGGTACGGACCGCCTTGCGCAGCCGCAGGAAGACGATCGGCGACTCCTCCTCCGGCTCGAAGCCGGCCAGGAGCACCGCCGGCGCCTCGGCCAGCTCGTCGTAGGTGACCCCACCGGCGCCCGGTGCGGTGCCGGCGACGACGGCGCCGAGGAACGCGAGCTCCTCGGCCGAGTGCGCGCGGGCGCGGGCGTCGACGTCGTTGGTGCCGAGCGCCACGCGGGCGAACTTGGCGTAGGCGTAGGCGTCCTCGACGGTCAGCCGGCCGCCGGGGAGAACTCCGACGCCACCCTGCTCACGCGCGGCGAGCAGCCCGGCCGCCGCGGCGGCCCACGCCTCCGGCCAGGACGCCGGCTGCAGCTCGCCGTCCCGGCGGACCAGCGGCGTCGTCAGCCGCGCGTTCGCGTTGACGTAGCGGAACGCGAAGCGGCCCTTGTCGCAGTTCCACTCCTCGTTGACCGCGGGGTCCTCACCGGCGAGCCGGCGGGTGATCTTGCCGCGGCGGTAGTCGGTCCGCTGGGCGCAGCCGGACGCGCAGTGCTCGCAGACGCTCGGCTCGCTGCGGAGGTCGAACGGGCGGGCGCGGAAGCGGTACTGCGCGCTGGTGAGCGCCCCCACCGGGCAGATCTGCGTGGTGTTGCCGGAGAAGTAGGACTCGAACGGCTCGTCCTCGTAGATCGCGACCTGCTCCAGCGCGCCGCGCTCGAAGAGCTCGATGAACGGGTCGCCGGCCACCTGCTGGGAGAACCGGGTGCAGCGGGCGCAGAGCACGCAGCGCTCGCGGTCGAGCAGGATCTCGCTGCTGATCGGCAGCGGCTTGGGATAGGTCCGCTTGACGTCGACGAACCGGGTCTCGGTACGGCCGTTGCTCATCGCCTGGTTCTGCAGCGGGCACTCGCCGCCCTTGTCGCAGACCGGGCAGTCGAGCGGGTGGTTGATCAGCAGCAGCTCCATCGTGCCCTGCTGGGACTTGTCGGCCACCTCGCTGGTGAGCTGGGTCTTGATCTCCATGCCCTCGGTGACCGGCATGGTGCAGGAGGCGACCGGCTTGCGCTGGCCCTCCACCTCGACCAGGCACTGCCGGCACGCGCCCACGGGCTCGAGCAGCGGGTGGTCACAGAAGCGCGGGATCTGGACGCCGATCTGCTCGGCGGCCCGGATGATCAGCGTCCCCTTGGGAACGGCGACCTCGAAGCCGTCGATGGTGCAGCGGACCGCGTCCGGCGGGGTGTGCGGCCCAGGGGTACCGGGCGGGACCGCGGGCGCCGGGCCGGGGGTCGTCAACGTCACGAGGCAACTCCGACGGGCTCGATGCGTAGGGTGCGGCCCAGCCGGGCCTGCTCCTCCGGGGGCAGCAGGGCGACGTAGTCGTCCTTGAAGTACTTCAGCGAGCTGGCGATGCAGCTCGTCGCGCCGTCACCCAGCGCGCAGAACGAGCGGCCGAGGATGTTGTCGCAGGTGTCGAGCAGGAGGTCGAGGTCCTGCGCGGTGCCCCTGCCGTGCACGAGGCGCTCGAGGATCTGGACCAGCCAGTAGGTGCCCTCGCGGCACGGGGTGCACTTGCCGCAGCTCTCGTGCGCGTAGAACTCGGTGAACCGCAGGGTGGCCTCGACGATCGAGTCGGTCTCGTCGAACACCATCAGTGCGGTCGTGCCGAGCATCGATCCCGCGGCCGCGACCGAGTCGAAGTCGAGCGGGACGTCGAGGTGCTCGTGAGTGAAGTACGGCGTCGAGGAGCCGCCCGGCGTCCAGAACTTCAGCTCGTGGCCGGGGCGGACGCCGCCGGCCATCTCGAGCAGCTCGCGCATCGTCGTCCCCATGGGGGCCTCGTACTGACCCGGGCGGACGACGCGACCGGACAGCGAGTAGATCTTCGGGCCGGGCGACTTCTCCGGGCCGAACTCCTTGAACCAGTCGGCGCCGCCGCGGACGACGAACGGCACGCTGGCCAGGGTCTCCACGTTGTTGATGACGGTCGGGGCCCCGTACAGACCGGCGACGGCGGGGAACGGCGGCTTGAGCCGCGGCTGACCCCGGTAACCCTCGAGGGAGTCCAGCAGCGCCGTCTCCTCACCGCAGATGTAGGCGCCCGCACCGGCGTGCACCACGAGCTCGAGGTCGTAGCCCGTGCCGAGGATGTCGCTGCCGAGGTAACCGGCGGCGTAGGCCTCCTCGACGGCGGCGACCAGGCGGCGGTGGGCGTGCACGGCCTCGCCGCGGACGTAGATGACGGCGAAGTGCGAGCGGATGGCGAACGCCGAGATGATCACGCCCTCGATGAGGGAGTGCGGGTCGGCCATCATCAACGGCAGGTCCTTGCAGGTGCCCGGCTCGCCCTCGTCGGCGTTGACGACGAGGTACTTGGGCATCGCCGCGGGACCGGTCGGGGTCTCCCCCGGCTTGGGCTGTGGGATGAAGCTCCACTTCATGCCCGTCGGGAAGCCGGCGCCGCCGCGGCCGCGCAGCCCGGAGTCCTTGACGAGCGTGACGAGCTGCTCCGGCGTCATCGACAGCGCCGTCCGCAGGGCCGCATAGCCCTCGAGGCGCTCGTAGCTCTCGAGCCGCCAGGACTTCTCGGCGCCCCACCGCGTGGTGAGGACAGGAGTGAGGGGCATCGGTCAGGCCTTTCCGGGACCCTGACCGGACGTGCCCGGCTCGGTCCCCGCAGGTGTGTCGGTGCCTTCGCGGCCGTCGGGCAGTCGCCGTCCGGCGGGCTCGGGTGCGTCGGGGTGACTGGCGGCCGCGCCGGCCTTCTCCGCAGGGGTGTCGGCGGCGGCGACCCGCGCGTCGGCGGCCTCGCGGCCAGGAGTCTCGCCCGTCCGCCCGGAGGGGCGGACGGTCTCCCGGGGTTCGTCGGCGGCCGCCGAGGGAGTGGCCGGCCGGGGCATCGGCGGGGCCGACTCCCCGCGCTCCTCGGCCAGCCGCAGGCCGACGAGGGTGGGGCCGAGCGCACCGGGCGCGTCGATGGCGGCCCGTGCGGCGGCGTCGTCGTTCCCGTACTGGGAGAAGCCGGCCAGCTGCCGGGAGATGCCCTTGAAGTCGGTCAGCGGCGCACCGCGGTCAGGCATGGGCTTCTCGCCGCGGCGCAGGGCCTCGACCAGAACACGTGCGCTCTCGACGTCCTGCTGGTCGTAGAACTCGTAGTCGACGGTGACCACCGGCGCGTAGTCGCAGGCGGCCAGGCATTCGGCGTGCTCGAGGGTGATCGAGCCGTCGGCGGTGGTCTCGTCGTGGTGCACGCCGAGGTCGGCGCTGAGCGCGTCCATGATCCGCTGGCCGCCGAGCACGCTGCACAGCGTGTTCGTGCAGACGCTGACCAGGTGCCGGCCGGTCGGACGGCGCTTGTACATCGTGTAGAACGTCGCGACCGCGCCGACCTCGGCCTTGGTCAGGCCGAGCTCCTCCGCGCAGAGGGTGACGCCCTCGGGCGAGACGTAGCCCTGCACCGACTGGACCAGGTGCAGCATCGGCAGCAGCGCCGAGCGGGCCACCGGGTAGCGGGCCATGATCTCGCGTGCCTCGAGCCGGGTCTGCTCGGTCAGCGGGGGGAGGTCGAGCGGAGCGGGCTCCACCGGGCTCGAGTCGAGCCCGGTCACCGCCGTCCCCTCGGGGGATCCGGGAAGGGCACTCACGACGTCTCCTCGCTGGCGCTCGTCGAAGCCGTTCGTGGCACTGCTCTGCTCATCGATGAGCTCGCAAGCTCGCTCATTACCGGTCCACTCCCCCCATGACGGGGTCGATCGAGGCGACCGCGGCGATGACGTCGGCGATCATGCCCCCCTCGCTCATCGCGGCCGTGGCCTGCAGGTTCACGAAACTTGGGTCGCGCACGTGCACGCGCCACGGGCGGGTGCTGCCGTCGCTGACCACGTGGTAGCCGAGCTCCCCGCGGGGGGACTCGATCGGCACGTAGACCTGGCCGGCCGGCACCCGGAAGCCCTCGGTGACCAGCTTGAAGTGGTGGATCAGGGCCTCCATCGACTGGCCCATGATGTGCCGGACGTGGTCGAGGGAGTTGCCCATGCCGTCGGCGCCGAGCGAGAGCTGCGCGGGCCAGGCGATCTTGCGGTCCTCGACCATCACCGGGCCGGGCTCGAGCCGGTCGAGTGCCTGCTCGATCAGCTTCAACGATTCGCCGATCTCGGCCATGCGGACCAGGTAGCGGCCCCAGGCGTCCGCGGTGTCCGCGGTCGGCACCTCGAAGTCGTAGGTCTCGTACCCGAGGTAGGGCTCGGTCTTGCGCATGTCCCAGGGCAGGCCGGCGGCCCGCAGGATGGGGCCGGTGACGCCGAGGGCGAGGCAGCCGGTGACGTCAAGGTAGCCGACGTCCTTCAGGCGCCGCTGCCAGATCGGCTGGCCGGTGAGCATGCGGTGGTAGTCCGCGATCCGCTTCGGCATGATCTTCAGGAACTCGCGGATGGACTCGACCGCGCCCTCGGGGAGGTCCTGCGCCAGGCCGCCGGGGCGGATGTAGGCGTGGTTCATCCGCAGGCCGGTGATCTCCTCGAGCAGGTCGAGGCACATCTCCCGCTCGCGGAAGCCGTTGGTCATGGCGGTGAGCGCGCCGAGCTCCATGCCGCCGGTCGCCAGCCCGACCAGGTGGGAGGCGATCCGGTTGATCTCCATGACGAGCACGCGGATCGTCGCGGCGCGCTGCGGGATCTCCACCCCGAGCAGCTTCTCGACGGCCATGCAGTAGCCGGCCTCGTTGTACAGCGGGGCCAGGTAGTCCATGCGGGTCACGAAGGTCGTGCCCTGCGTCCAGTTGCGGTACTCGGTGTTCTTCTCGATGCCGGTGTGCAGGTAGCCGATGGTGACCCGGGCCTTCGTCACCGTCTCGCCCTCGAGGTCGAGGATCAGCCGGAGGACGCCGTGCGTCGAGGGGTGCTGCGGCCCCATGTTGACGACGAGCCGTTCCTCGCCGTGCGGGTCGGCGAAGGTGAGGTCCCAGTCGCCGCCGGTGACGGTGTAGACGCGGCCCTCGGTGGTCTCCCGCGAGCCGGCGTAGGGATCAGCCGGGTTGTAGGTGGTGCTCATCGGTAGCTCCGTCGCGTATCGGGCGGAGGAATCGTCGCGTCGTGGTACTCCACGGGGACGCCGCCCAACGGGTAGTCCTTGCGCTGCGGGTGCCCGTCCCAGTCGTCGGGCATGAGGATGCGGGTCAGCGCCGGGTGGCCGTCGAAGACGATCCCGAACATGTCCCAGGTCTCGCGCTCGTGCCAGTCAGCGGTCGGGTAGATGCCGACGACCGACGGCACGTGCGCGTCCTCGGCCGTGACGGCGACCTCGAGGCGGATCCGGCGGCGGTAGGTCATCGACGTCAGGTGGTAGACGACGTGCAGTCGCGGCCGGTCCGGCGTCGCCGCCGGGCCGCCGCTGTCGAGGTAGTCCACGCCGGAGACGCTGCTGCACAGCTCGAAGCGCAGGGCGTCGTCGTCGCGGAGCGCCTGCACCAGCACCAGCAGGTGCTCGCGGGCGACGAAGTAGGTGATCTCGCCCCGGTCGACCAGGACGCGCTGCACCGCCGCGTCGTACGTGGCCTGCCCGACCGCCTCGATCAGCGCGTCGGTGACCTCGTCGAAGTAGCCGCCGAAGGGCCGGTCGGTGGAGTGCAGCGCGACCGCGCCGCCGGGCTCGACTCGGACGAGACCACCGAAGCCGGAGGTGTCGCCGCTGCCGGTGACGCCGAAGGAGCCCTTGCGGAAGCCACCGCTGGGGGCCGTGGCCGCGTCGTAGCCCGCCTCTTCGCGGGAGGGGACGACCTCGCCGCCGTCGTTGCTCATTGCTCCACTCCGGGCTCGTTCCGCTCCTCGGTCGAGAACATCGGTCGCCTCCGCGGTCGCTCCGCTCCTCGCTCGCTGGCGCTCGCTGCGATGCTCACTTCCTGTCGGCTCCCGGCATCTCCCTGCGATGCTCGCTCCCCCGTCATGTTCGCGTTGCTCATCGCCGTCCACCCCGCTCCCCCGGCAGCAGGACGGCGTTGCCGCCGCGCTGCTCGATGAGGAACTGACCGGTGCGCCCCTCGGCGGCCGCCTCCTCGTAGGCCCGGCGGTCGGCCTTGTTCACCCGGATCGTCGACGGCATCTCGACGTGCAGGTCCTTCGCCGTCCCGTCGGCCTCGGCGCGGGCCAGCTGGCGGGCGCGCTTGGCACCGAGCGGCTCGTTCTGGATCTTGTGGTGCAGCTTGAGGATCGCGTCCATGAGCATCTCCGGCCGCGGCGGGCAGCCAGGCAGGTACATGTCCACCGGGACGATGTGGTCGACGCCCTGGACGATCGCGTAGTTGTTGAACATGCCGCCGGAGCTGGCGCAGACGCCCATCGCGAGCACCCACCGCGGCTCGGGCATCTGGTCGTAGATCTGGCGCAGGACCGGGGCCATCTTCTGGCTCACCCGACCGGCCACGATCATCAGGTCGGCCTGCCGCGGCGAAGCGCGGAAGACCTCCATGCCGAAGCGGGCGAGGTCGTAGCGGCCGGCGCCCGACGCCATCATCTCGATCGCGCAGCAGGCCAGGCCGAAGGTCGCCGGCCACAGGGACGACTTCCGCGTCCAGTTGACCAGCTTCTCCACGCTGGTCAGCAGCACGCCGCTGGGCAGCTTCTCTTCGAGTCCCATAACTAGATCGCCCGTCCCACGTCAGTCCCATTCCAATCCGCCGCGACGCCACACGTAGGCGTACGCGATGAAGACCGTGCCGATGAAGACGACCATCTCGACCAGACCGAAGACGCCGAGCGCGTCGTTGGAGACCGCCCACGGGTAGAGGAAGACGATCTCGATGTCGAAGACGATGAACAGCATCGCCGTCAGGTAGTACTTGACCGGGAAGCGGCCGCCGGTGAGCGGCTGGTGCACCGGTTCGATGCCGCACTCGTAGGCGTCGAGCTTCGCGCGGTTGTAGCGGCGCGGGCCGACGTACGGCGCGGCGGTCACCGAGAACAGCGCGAACCCCGCGGCCAGCGCGAAGAGCCCGATGATCGGGACGTAGTTCGAGAGCATCAGCGGCACCCTACGGTGAGGACGATCACGTTCCGGACAGGCGTCATGCCTCACCCTCCGTGTCGGCTTGTGTTCTAGCTGTGATGTCGACCACGCTCATACCGCCGGCGCCAATCGGGTGATCGCAGCGATGGCGCGGTCGACCCGGTCGCCGTCCCGGCCGTCGGTCAGGTTGCCCATCAGCCGCAGTGCCGCGTTGACCAGAGCGGGCCGCTTCAGGCCGTGCGCCGTCGCGAAGCGGACGACGTCCGGTCGGCTCAGGAGCGCGAGGAAGCCCATGCCGAGGCGGTGGTGGCGGCCGTAGTCGGCGCTGAGGCGGTCCGGGTAGCGACGCAGGGCGGTCTCGCGCTGCGGGCCTTCGGGCCGGGCGAGTGCGTCGACCGCGGTCTCGGCGGCCATCCGGCCGGTCTCCATGGCGTAGCTGATGCCCTCGCCGTTGAACGGGTTGACCGTACCGGCGGAGTCGCCGGCCAGGAGCAGGCCGCGGCTGTAGGCGGGGCCGCGGTGCAGGGCCATCGGCAGGCCGGCGCCGCGCAGCGGGGTGACGGCGTGCTCCTCGTCCAGCTGGTCCTCCGCCGGGAAGGTGTCGAGCCACTGGCGCAGGACCTCGCGGTGGTCGCCGCCGTCGCCGCGGCGCGTGTCCAGCAGGCCGAACCCGACGTTCGCCGTCCCGTCGCCCATGCCGAAGACCCAGCCGTAGCCGGGCATCGACGCGGCCGTCGGCCCGTCGGCGGACAGGTCGAAGGAGATGTCGAGGTAGTCGTCGTGCGTGCGCGGCGTCCGGACGTAGCGGCGGACGGCGACCCCCAGCGGGCGGTCCTCCCGACGGACCAGCCCCAGGGACTTGGCCAGGCGACCGGAGAGGCCCTCGGCGGAGACGACGAGCTGCGCCCGCCAGCCGCCCGGCTCCTTGTCCGGGCCGGTCTGGGTGTGCACACCGACGACGCGGCCGGCCTCGTCGAGCATCGGGTCGGTGACGGTGACACCGGTGTGCAGCCGGGCGCCCGCGGCCTGCGCGTGCTCAGCCAGCAGGGCGTCGAGCTCGCTGCGGCGGCGGACCAGGCTGAAGTCGGGCCAGCGGTCCAGCTGCGGCCAGTCGACCTCGATGACCTGCCCGCCGCCTTGTACGCGCAGCCCCTTGTGCCGGATCCAGCCGGCCGCCGGGGAGGTGTCGACGCCCAGGTCCTCGAGAGCCTTGACGCCGCGGGGGGTCAGCCCGTCGCCGCAGACCTTCTCCCGCGGGAAGGCGGACTTCTCCAGGACGACGACGTCGATGCCGGCTCGCGCCAGCCAGTAGGCGGCACTGGAACCGGCGGGGCCCGCCCCGACCACCACGACGTCCGCGGCGGGCAGCTCGGTCGTGGTCCCAGGCACGTCCGCGCCCCCTTCCGCACACCCGTCCGGACCTTGTGAATCAGTTCACAAAGTCGTTCGGTCCGAGTCTAGGCCCGGCTGTGAGGAAGGGAACACCGGCCCCCGGGGTGCCGTCGACCGCACCGCGTCAGAGCGGGTCGGGCGGGGGCGTGAGCGGCTCGATGGGATCCGGGGCCGGGTAGGGATCGGGCACGGGCGGCGGGATCGGATCCGTCGGGGTGGGCGCGGGTCCCGGCGGCTGCGGCGGAGGCGGCGGGGTCGTCATGGTGAGAAGGATCCGCTTCCCCCCACCCCTCGCAAGCTCGGTGCGGTGCCCTGGCTGGGGACCTCAGGGCTTGCGGGCGCGGTGCAGCGCGACGATCCCACCGGTGAGGTTCTGCCATGCGACGTCCGCCCAGCCGGCGTCCTGGACGCGGCCGGCCAGCTCGGCCTGGTCGGGCCACGCCCGGATCGACTCGGCCAGGTAGACGTATGCCTCGGGGTTGCTGCTCACCGCGCGGGCGATCCGCGGGAGGGCCTGCATCAGGTACTCGGTGTAGACGGTGCGGAACGGCGTCCAGGTGGGGCTCGAGAACTCGCAGATCACGAGGGTGCCGCCGGGCCTGGTCACCCGCCGGAACTCCCGCAGCGCGGCATCCGGGTCGGCCACGTTGCGCAGCCCGAAGGAGATGACGACGCCGTCCACGCTCTCGTCGGCGAGCGGGAGCGCCATCGCGTCGCCGGCCACCTTGGGCACCGGCCGCGCCGCTCCGGCCCGGAGCATCCCCTGGGAGAAGTCGCAGGCGATCGCGGTCACCCCACCGGCCGCGAGCTCGACCGTCGACACCGCCGTCCCGGCTGCGACGTCGAGGACCGTCTGGCCCGCCCGGGCCCCGAGGGCATCCCTGGTGGCGCGGCGCCAGGAGGCGTCGAGACCGCCCGAGAGCACGGTGTTGGTGACGTCGTAGCGGCGCGCGACGCGGTCGAACATCGCCGCGACCTCGGCCGGCTGCTTGTCCAGGTGCGCCCGGACGCCGGCTGTGTGTGCGTCATCTCGCCGGTCTCCCACAGCGGCGACGCTACAAGGCCTCTTACGCTGGGGAGATGACAGCGGCGGCCCTGACCTCTCCGGCAGCCGCCGCACGCATGGTCACGACCGTCCGGTCCGACGACGCCGGCGCCCTGCTCGACCACCTGGCGACCGAGGGCCAGCTGTCGTGGGTGCGCCGCGGCGAGGGCCTGGTCGGTCGCGGCGAGGCCGCCCGGCTGGAGGTCACCGGCCCCCACGCCCTCGATGAGGCCGCCGACTGGTGGGCGTCCTACACCGACGGCCTCGACATCGACGACGACCTCGGGATCACCGGCTCGGGCCCCGTGGTCTTCGCCAGCATCGCGTTCGACCCGGTGGCGGGGACGTCGGTCTTCGTCGTCCCCGAGGTCGTGGTCGGACGGCGGGACGGCGTCGGCTGGATCACCACGATCGGCGACGTCGACCCGCGCGAGGTGCCCGCCGCGTCCCCGACCTGGGACGACGCCGCCCCTCCCCGGCTCCGCTACGCCGACGGTGCGCTCGACCCGGCCACCTGGTGCGCCGCCGTCGCCACCGCGGTGGAGCGGATCGGGGCGGGCGAACTCGCCAAGGTCGTGCTGGCCCGCGACCTGCTGGTCTCTGCCGACCTGCCGCTGGACCCGAGGCGGCTGCTGCGCCGGCTGGCCGACCGATTCCCCGACTGCTGGACCTTCGCCGTCGACGGCCTGCTCGGCGCCACCCCGGAGCTGCTCCTGCGGCGCAGCGGACGCCGGCTGTCCGCGCGCGTCCTCGCCGGCACCGCCCCGCGCGGGGCGGGAGCCGACGACCAGCGCCTCGCCGACGCACTCATCGGTTCGGCCAAGGACCGCGCCGAGCACGCCCTGGCCGTCGACTCGCTGGTCCAGGCGCTGAAGCCCTTCTGCACGACGTTGGACGCACCGGCCGAGCCGGACCTGCTCACCCTGGCCAACGTGCGTCACCTCGCCAGCGACGTGACCGGGACCCAGCGCAGCCGCGGCCCCCGCGGCGCGGCCGGGCTGCTGGAGCTGATCGGTGCCGTGCACCCCACCGCGGCCGTCTGCGGCACCCCGACCCGGGACGCCGCGGCCGTCATCGCCGAGCTCGAGGGCATGGACCGGGGCCGCTACGCCGGTCCGGTCGGCTGGCTCGACGCCCACGGCGACGGCGAGTTCGGCCTGGCCCTGCGCTGCGCGGAACTCGTCGGGGACGACAGCGCCCGGCTGTTCGCCGGCTGCGGCATCGTGGCCGGCTCCGATCCGGCCGCCGAGCTGGCCGAGACCCAGTCGAAGTTCGCGGCGTTCCAGGCGGCACTCGAGGGCTGAACGCACGAAGGCGGCGCCCCGGAGAACCGGGACGCCGCCTTCGACCGTTCGTGCGGATCGAGCGAGGGTTACCAGCGCCCACCGGGCGCGGTGACCACGATGCAGCTGATCTGGTTCGCACTCGTGACGACGGACTTAGCCTGGGCCTCGAGCTTGTTCGCAGCGAGGTCACCGAGCGCGGCCAGCGCCAGGGTGAGGCGAGCCTGGGACACGTTCGTCATCTTCGCGGCCTGGGTCCGCAGCGCGGCGGACACCTGACGGAGCGCGGCAGCCGTCTTGTTGAGCTGCGTCGCCTGGGCGGTGGCCTTGGCGACCTTGGACGCGAGGTCCGACAGGTCCTTGCTCGTGCAGACCTTCGGCGCCTTGACGGGCTTGCCGTCCTTGCCGATGACGACGGGCGGCGGGGTCACGACCGGCGCGGGGGCCGGAGCGGTCTCGACCACGGGGGCCGGGGCGGCCGGCGGGACCACGGGGGCAGTCGGCGGGACCACCGGGGTGGCCTCGGGGACGACGGGAGCTGCCTCGGGAACGACGACCTCAGGAGCGGTCTCGGTGACGGGCGCTTCCTCGGTGACGGTGATGGTGTCATCCGCGAAAGCGGCGGGGGCGATGGCGACGGCGCCGAAAGCGGTCACGCCGGTCATTGCCAGCGTCACCGCGATACGGCGGAGAGGGGTGATCGTCGTGATCATGTCGGGTGTCTCCTTGACTTGCCGGGACCGGGGCGGTCCCGGTGACAAGGACGACGATGCAGGCCCTTCCGCAGGCCTCCCTCCAGGAAACCGCAAGAGAACCGCAAGAGATCAGAACTGGTGAAAAGCCCCGCTCAGGAGGTCAGGGCGCGGCCGGCCGCGGCCCGCAGCTCCCGCGTCAGCTCCGCCTCGGCCCGCTGGTCCGTCCGGACGACGACGACCCGTGGCCCGCCCAGCGCCAGCGCCGCCGTGAGTTCACCGGCCGACCGCACCGAGGACGCCGCCCAGCCGAGCCCCTGCGCCACCGCGACGAGGTCCCGGCCGTGGGGGGTGCCGAACACGCGCCGGTAGTCGCGGGTATGGCGGTCCTCCCCCGGCTCCAGCTGGGCGAAGATCCCGCCCCCGTCGTTGTCCGGAACCACCACCGTCAGGTCCGGAACCGCCTCGCCCTCGGCCAGCAGCAGGCCGGTGAGGTCGTGCAGGAACGTCAGATCGCCCATGAGGGCGAACGCCGGCCCCCCGTGCGCCAGCGCGGCGCCCACCGCCGTGGAGATCGTTCCGTCGATCCCCGCCACGCCACGGTTGGCGAGCACCGAGACATCGGCCCGCGGCACCGCCAGCCGGTCGACGTCCCGCACCGGGGTGGACGAGCCGAGGACGAGCAGCGCGCCGGACGGCAGCGCCGCGACCGTGTCCCGGGCCAACCGGGCAGCCGTGAGCACCGGGGACGCGTCGAGCACCGCGTCGATCGCGGTGCCGACGCGGGCCGCCGCCTGCTGCCAGCTCTCGGTCCATCCGGCGGCCTCCGCTGCCGGGAGCGACGCAGCGTCTCGGCTCACGAGGGCACTGCTGCGCACCGGATCCGCCCAGCGGGGGGACGCCGTCACCGTCTCCACCCGCACGGACGGGTCGGCCAACAGCGCGGAGACCGGCCGGGACAGCGTCGGGCGGCCCACGACGACCACCCGGTCGGGCCGGTGCGCGGCCAGCCAGTCGGCGGCTCCGAGGAGCAGTGCGCCGCCGCGGACGGAGCTGCCCCAGATCCCGCTGCTCGGCTCGGCGATCAGCGGCAGACCCGACAGGTCGATGTGACGGAACGGTCCATCCCCCGCGACGACCAGGGTCCGACCGTCGGCACCTACCGGTCGCGGCGCGGCCGGCGCGGGCTCCGCCGCCGCCGTCCAGGGCGCACCGTCGCCCCGGCCCGACCACGGGCCCGGAAGGTCGGCGTCGTCGTCCTCGGGCAGGAGCGGTTCGCGCAGCGCGAGGTTCAGGTGCACCGGGCCGGGGTCGGCCGATACGGCACCGCGGGCGACCACGAGCGCCTTGGCCACCAGCGACCGCCAGTAGCGGTTCTGCGTCGCCTCGCGGCCGGCCTCCGGCACGCCGACGTCGGCCGCCCAGCGCACCGCGCCGCCGTAGAGCCCGGGCTGGTCGATCGTCTGGTTCGCCCCGGTGCCCCGGAGCTCCGGCGGCCGGTCGGCGGTCAGCGCCAGCAGTGGCACCCCGCTCGCGTCGGCCTCCAGGACCGCTGCGTGCAGGTGTGCGGTCGCCGTCCCGGAGGTGGTCAGCACCGGCACCGGCCGCCCGGAGGCCTTGGCCAGGCCGAGCGCCAGGAAGGCCGCCGTCCGCTCGTCGATGCGCACGTGCAGCCGCAGCCGGCCGGCCCGCTCCGCGGCGGCGAGCGCGAGCGCGACCGGGGCCGAGCGGGAGCCCGGCGCGAGGACGGCGTCGGTGACGCCGCCGCGGACCAGCTCGTCGACCAGCACGCGGGCGAACGCGGTCGAGGGGTTCATCCGCGCACCGCGGCGAGCCGGGCCCGCCAGCGGGCATCGGTCTCCGGGTCGGCGGCCACCGCCTCCAGCCGGTCCGGCTCCGGGCGCAGCACCGGCAGGTGCCCGCCGACCGGCAAGAGCGGCGTGCTGGAGACGTCCTCGGTGAACAGGGCGACGGTGGCCAGACCGCAAGCGAACGGCAGCTCGGGCAGCGCCGCGGCGAGCGCCACCCCGGCAGCGATCCCGACCGAGGACTCCAGCGCCGAGGAGACGACGCACGGCAGCCCGTGCGCCTCGGCCACCCGCAGCGCGGCACGGACCCCGCCGAGCGGCTGCACCTTGAGGACGACGACGTCGCACGCCTCGCGCAGGTCCACCCGCAGCGGGTCGTCGGCCCGACGGACCACCTCGTCGGCGGCCACCCGGACGTCGATCAGGCGGCGCAGCGCGACGAGTTCCTCCAAGGTCGCGCACGGCTGTTCCACGTACTCCAGCCCGACGCGGTCCAGCTCCTTGATGCGGGCGACGGCGGTGTCGACGTCCCAGGCGGCGTTGGCGTCCACCCGGATGGCCCCGCCGGGGCCGAGGGCGTCACGCACGGCCTCGACCCGCGCGAGGTCGTCGGCGGACGTCTGCCCGGACTCGGCCACCTTCACCTTCGCCGTCCGGCAGCCCGACGCCGAGACGATCGCGTGGGCACGCGCCGCGTCGACAGCCGGCACGGTCACGTTGACCGGGACCGACGTTCGCAGCGGCGCCGGCCAGCCCTCGACGGCGCTCTCCACCGCGGCGGCCCACCAGCGACGGCTCTCCGCGACGTCGTAGTCCCAGAACGGGGAGAACTCGCCCCAGCCGGCTGGACCGCGGACGAGGACGCCGTCCCGGACGTCGATGCCGCGGAAACGGGTGCGCAGGGGCACCCGGTACACGGCCGTGATCACGCCGCGCAGCCTAGTTGGGCACAGCCGTACCCTTGCTCCTCGTGGCTCGGCAGCTGACTCGGCACCTCACGCTCGTCGCCGCTCCCCACCTCTCCGTGGACGACGTCCGCGCTGCGCTGGACGGGACGACCCCGCTCGCCGTCCTTCCCGCGGGACCCCCGGCCGCCGTCGCCGCCGCCCGGGGGGTGCTCCGCCCGGAGGAGCCGCTCGAGCCCGGCGCCGACCTCGTGGTGGTCACGTCCGGCTCGACCGGGGGCGGCCGCGGCGTCCTGCTGTCGGCAGAGGCGCTCACGGCGTCGGCGGCGGCCACGCACGACCGGCTCGGCGGCCCGGGCGCCTGGCTGCTCGCCCTGCCGGTCTCGGCGATCGCCGGCCTCCAGGTCCTGTGCCGCAACATCCTGGCCGGGGAACGACCCACGGTGCTGGACCGGGACGAGACCCTCGCCGTCGCGACCGCCCGCATGCCCGCCGGCCGCCGCTACACGGCGCTGGTGCCGACCCAGCTGCGCCGGTTCCTCGACACCGAGCCCGACGGCCTCCGCGCCTTCGACGCCGTGCTCATCGGGGGCGCCGCCACCGACCCGGCCCTGCTGGCCCGCGCCCTCGACGCGGGAGTCGCGGCCGTGACGACCTACGGCATGACCGAGACCGCCGGCGGCTGCGTCTACGACGGCGAGCCCCTGGACGGCGTCCGCGTCCGGGTCACCGACGGCGGCGTCGAGCTGGCCGGCCCGACGCTCGCGCTCGGCTACCGGCTCGACCCCGCCGCGACCGCCGAGGCGTTCGCGGGCGGCTGGTTCTGCAGCCGCGACGCCGGCGTCCTGCAGGACGGCCGGCTCACCGTGACCGGCCGGCTCGACGACGTCGTCATCAGCGGCGGGGTGAACGTGGCGCCCGCAGCGGTGGAGGCTGCGCTGCGCGCGCACCCCGACATCGCCGACGCCGTCGTCTTCGGCCGTCCCGACGACGAGTGGGGCCAGCGGGTGGTCGCCGCCGTCGTCCCGGCCCCCGGGACGGCGCCCGCCCTCGCTCCGCTGCTGGCGTGGGTCGCCGACCGCCTCGGGTCGCCGGCCGCCCCGCGGGAACTGCACGTGATCGACTCCGTGCCGCTGCTGCACACGGGCAAGCCCGACCGCCGGGCCGTCGCGGCGGCAGTTCTCCAGGGAGCTCGCTGAACCATGGCCACCCCCCAACAGTGGGTCGCGGGCGCCCGCCCGCGCACCCTGCCCGCCGCCCTCGCGCCGGTGCTGGTCGGCACCGGCGCCGCGGCAGCGCTCGACGGCTTCCGGCTGTTGCCCGCCCTGCTCGCACTGGTGGTCGCGCTCGCGCTGCAGATCGCGGTCAACTACGCCAACGACTACTCCGACGGCCGGCGCGGCACCGACGCCGACCGGGTCGGCCCGATGCGGCTGGTCGGCTCCGGGGCCGCGACCCCGCAGCAGGTGCTCGTCGCCGCCGGGCTGGCCTTCGCCGTGGCGGGTGTCGCCGGCCTGGGCCTGGCGGCGCTGTCCAGTTGGTGGCTGGTCGCCGTCGGGGCGGTCTGCATCGCCGCCGCCTGGACCTACACCGGAGGACCGCTCCCCTACGGCTACCGCGCCCTCGGGGAGGTGTTCGTCTTCGTCTTCTTCGGCCTGGTCGCGGTCGTCGGGACGACGTACGTGCAGACCCGCACCCTGGAGGCCCTGGCCTTCGCCGTCGCGGTTCCGGTCGGGCTGCTGATCGTCGCGATCCTGGTGGTCAACAACCTGCGCGACATCGACGGGGACGCCGTGGTCGGCAAGCGCACCCTCGCCGTCCTGCTCGGCGGCCGCGCCACCCGGATCACCTTCGTCGGGTTGTTCGCAGTCGCCTTCGTGGTGATCGCCGCCGTCGGCGTCCTCCGGCCGTGGGCCCTGCTGGGACTGCTCGCTTTCCCCCTGGCGGTCCCACCTGCGCGTACGGTGCTCACCGGCGGGCGGGGGACCGCGTTGATCGGCGCGCTCCAGGGCACGGGGCTGCTCACTCTCGCCACCGGCGTGCTACTCGCTGTCGGGCTGGCCCTCAGTGGATGAGTTGACCGAGCTGCGCTGACCGAGAGGCCGCCTCATGGCGACACACGAGGACCTGCTGACCGCCGTCGACGAGGTCATCTCCGACGGGGTGCGCCGCGGCCTGCTGCACAACCACGTCGAGGACGACGAGCTGGACGGCCGGCTGGTGACCGTCGAGGGCCGCCGGCTGGTGAACTTCGGCTCCTGCTCCTACCTCGGGCTCGAGACCGACCCGCGGATGAAGGCCGCGGTCCGGGACGCCGTCGACCGCTTCGGCACGCAGTTCTCCTCGTCGCGGACGTACGCCTCGGCGCCGCTGTACCGGGTCGCCGAGGAAGAGCTCGCCGAGGTCTTCGGCCGCCCGGTCATCGTCGCGCCGTCCACGTCGATCGGGCACATCGCGACGATGCCCACCCTGATGAACAGCCGGGACGTGCTGCTCCTCGACCACCAGGTGCACCACTCGGTGCAGACGGCGGCCACGCTGGTGCAGGCCGGCGGGACGCAGGTAGAGCTGATTCCGCACTGCGACCTGCGCGTCCTGGAGCAGCGGCTGGAGACCCACCGCGACCGGCGGGTCTGGTACGCCACCGACGGGCTGTACTCCATGTACGCCGACTTCTTCCCGGCCCGCGAGCTCGAGGAACTCGCCGCGCGGTACGACAACCTGTGGCTCTACGTGGACGACGCCCACTCGGCGTCGTGGACCGGGACGCACGGGCGCGGGTACGCCCTCGAGCAGCTGTCGCCGGCGACGCTCGCGCGCACCGTGGTCGCCGCGTCGCTCAACAAGTCCTTCGCCGCGGCCGGTGGCGCGATCACCTTCCCCGATGAGGAGTCCCGCCGGCTCGTGGCGTCGGTCGGCGGCCCGCTGATCTTCTCCGGGCCGATCCAGCCCCCGATGCTGGGCGCGATCGTCGCATCGGCCCGCCTCCACCGCTCCCCCGAGCTGCCGGCCCGCCAGGAACTGCTGCGCTCGCGGATCCGGCTGTTCAACTCCCTCGCCGCCGAGGCCGGTTTCCCGGTGGTGGCGGAGTCGGAGGCGCCGATCCGGTTCGTCGGCGCCGGGGTGACGTCGGTGGCCTACCGGCTCACCGCGCGGATGCGCGACGCCGGCTTCTTCGTCAACACCGCTGCCTTCCCCGCCGTCCCGGCCAAGCGGGCCGGCGCGCGGCTGGCACTGACGCTGCACCACAGCGAGGAGGACATCGCCGAGGTCGTCGACGCCCTGGCCCGGAACCTGCCCGCGGCCATGGCCGACGAGGGCGCCACGGTCGACGACCTGCGCCGCGCCTTCGCCCGGCAGCTCCGCGGCCGCGACGAGATCCAGCCGGACCGCCGTCCCGCGCCGCCGGCCGTCCCGGTGCCGCGGGCCGCGCCGTCCGGGCTGCGACTTGAGCACGTGCGCTCGATCGCCGACGTCGACGCGGCGGAGTGGGACGCGCTCCTGGGACACCGAGGGGCCTTCGACGCCGCGGGATTGCGCGCTCTGGAGGAGGTCTTCGCGGCGCGCGGCGTTCCGGGTCAGGACGAGGACGCCTGGGCGTTCTCCTACCTCGTCGTCCGGGACGACGACGGGACGCCGGTGGCGGCGACGTTCCTGACGACGGCGCTGTGGAAGGACGACATGCTCTCACCGGCGCACATCTCGCTGGAGGTGGAGCGCCGCCGGGGCGGCGAGGACGGCGGCCGCTTCCTCACGTCGCCGATGGTCGGCACGGGGTCACTGCTGACCGAGGGCGACCATCTCTACCTGGACCGCACCCGCGACTGGCAGGGGGCGCTGCGGCTGATCCTGCAGGCGGCCCGCGTCGAGGAGGACGCCGCCGGCGCCGCCGCGGTGGTGCTGCGCGACCTGCCCGACGGCGACGACGAGCTGCACACGTTCCTGCTGGGCGAAGGCCTGCTGCGCCTGCCGGTACCCGACAGCTGGGCCCGCGAGGTGCGGTTCGCCGACGACGAGGAGTTCCTCGCCGGACTGACCCGCAAGCACCGGTACCACCAGCGCACCCGGGTCCTGGCCCGGGAATCGGCGTTCTCCGTGCAGGTGCTGGAGGGGGGCACCCCGGAAGCGGCGGCGCTGCCCGCGCTGGTTCGCGACCACCTGTACGAGCTCTACCGGGCGGTGCACGGCCACGCGTTCGAGCTCAACGTCTTCCCGCTGCCGCGGCGGCTTCTCGACGCCGTGCTGGCCTCGCCGGCCTTCGAGCTCGTGCTGCTGCGCCTGCCCGAGCTGAGTGCGGGCGACACGAGCGACGGCGTCGTCGGGTTCGCCGTCCAGCACGTCACGGACGACCACGTCGCGCCGGTGTTCGTGGGGCTGGACTACGACTACGTGCCCACCCACTCCAGCTATCAGGTGTTGCTGCTGCAGGCCCTGCGCTCGGCGCAGCGCCGGGGGGCGCGGCTGGTGCGGTTCGGAATGGGCGCGGACCTCCAGAAGGCCCGGTTCGGCGCCCGCCGGGAGAAGCGGTGGGCCTACGTGGCCGCGAGCGAGACCTACAACGCCGACGTGCTGGCCCACCTCGCGGAGAGCGTGCCCACACCCTGAGTGCGGGTCAGTCCGCCGCGGGCCCGCTCAACCGGGTGCGCAGTTCCGTCTTGGCCGCGCGACGGGCCACGCTGCGCGCCGCGAGCGCCTCGGTGAACTTGTCGCGTACCGGCTGGAGCACGAAGTACGCGACCGGCATGGAGAGCAGCGCACCGAACAGCAGGGCGGGGTAGCCGCCGAGGCCGACGGCCCACAGCAGCCCGATGAGCGCGGCGGCGATGGCCAGCCTGCCGCCCGTGTAGGCGAGCATCCAGGGCAGCACCTTCGGCGGCGTGGCCGGGCCGCCGGTCGGACTCGACGGGGTGGTGCTCGACTCAGCCATGACGGCCTTCCCACTTGGTTGAGAGAACGACGGTGGTGCGGGTGCGTGCGACACCCTTGATCCGGTTCAACGCGCCGATGGCGGCCTCGAGTGCCGGGATGTCGGTCACGCGCACCTTGAGGATGTACCCCTCGCTGCCGGCGACCCGCCAGCAGTCCTCGACGGCCGGCAGCGCCCGCAGCCCCTCCTCGACCCCCGTCTCGTCGACGACGTCGCTCTCGATCACGCTCACGAGCGCGGTCACGTCCAGACCGACGGCGGCCGGGTCGACGACGGCCCGGTAGCCGGTGATGACCCCGGCCGCCTCCAGCTTGCCCACCCGCTCGTGCACGGCGGGCGAGGAGAGCCCGACCTGGCGGGCGAGCTCGGCGTAGCTGGCCCGTCCGTCGGCGCGCAGCATGTCGATCAGCTGCCGGTCCACGGCGTCGATGGCTGGGTCTCCTGTCCCGATCGGCGACGGTTGAGCACCGAGTATCGCCGCGGACGTACGCTGAGTGCCGACGAGGGGGTGGAGCCGTGCCGTTCCTGGTGTTGCTCGTGGTGGCGGTCGTGGTCGTCGTGCTGGTCATGCGCGCGGCGGCAGCGCCCGGCCGTCCCGGAGGCGGCGTGCGTGGGCCGCGCGCGCCACGCCCGCGCCCGCAGCGCCCGACCCGGCCGCTCGCACCGGACGACGACCCGGAGTTCCTCCGCGAACTCGAGCGTCGGACCCGGCGGGACGACGGCTCCCTCTCCTAGCTCACGCGGCTGTGCGGGCCCCGAAGAACCGGCGCCAACCGCGGCGCGGGGCCGTCACGTCGTGCCCGGCACTCCTCGCTGCTGAGCCCTTCTGGGGCCAGCCCACCCCGCCCTCACCGGGCGGGGGTCCGGGCCAGCCGAGCCCGCCCTCGCGCACCGGCGCCGAGCCGTCGTGGCGGTGTGCGTCGGGGGCGCGGTGGGCCAGCGCGTCGGCGACCAGCGGGTGAGCGCCGGATCCGGCGGGCGCGTCGTGCTTACCCACGGTGAGTTCCGCTGCGCTGCTCGGGACGGACGTTCATGCAGGCATGGAAGCACGAGCCCCCGACATCCGGCACCTTCGCGCGCACGGTTCCCCCGCCGGGCTGATCACTGTCGGTGAGCGCCGAACGGGGGGTCAGACGCCGGCGTAGCTGTGCAACCCGGTCGAGACCATGTTCACGAAGAGCAGGTTGAAGATCATCACGGCCAGGCCGACGACGTTGACCCAGGCGGCCGGGCGGCCGCGCCACCCTGCGGTCGTCCGGGCGTGCAGGTAGGCGGCGTAGACGACCCACGCGATGAACGCCCAGGTCTCCTTGGGGTCCCAGCCCCAGAACCGGCCCCAGGCGGCCTCGGCCCAGATGGCGCCGGCGATCACAGCGAAGGTCCAGATCGGGAAGCCGAAGACGGCGGTGCGGTGGGCCACCCGGTCGAGCGCGGCGGCGGCGGGGAGCTTCGCGACGATGCCCGAACCCGGCGCCTCGCCGTCGGCCACCCGTGCCTCGTAGCGGGAGCGGACCAGGAACAGGATGCTGGCGATCCCGCTGACGAAGAAGATCCCGAACCCGATGATCGCCGTGGTCACGTGGATCGCCAGCCAGTACGACCGCAGCGCGGCCACCAGCGGGCCCGCGTCGGCGTAGAGGAACAGGCCGATCAGCACGAGCGCGAGCACGACCGGTGCGAGGACGAACAGCCCAAGGTGCCGCAGGCCGGGCGCGCGGACGGCTAGCACGGCGTAGGCGACCACCGCGACGAGCACCGTGGCCGTCGCGAACTCGTACATGTTGCCCCAGGGCAGCCGGTCGGTGGCCAGCCCGCGGAACACCAGGACACCCGTATGGGCGAGGACGCCCAGGACCGTGAGGCCCATCGCGACCAGGCCCCAGCGGCGCCCGCGGGCATCGTCGGCCGGCGGTGTCTCGACGGGCGGGACCTCGGTCGTCGCGCCAGCGGCGCCGGCCCCGACCAGCTCGGGCGAGCGGACCGGCCGTCGTCCGAAGGCCAGCTGCGCGCAGAAGGCGACGACGGCGAGCGAGTACAGCGCGACGGTGATCGAGAAGAGGCTGTCCGACAGGGAAGCCAGCGAGTCAGCGGTCACGTGGTCTGTCCTCCGGTTGCGGTGCGGGTGCCCGGGCGGCGAGCGCGTCGTCCAGGTGGTCGGTCAGCGCGGCGAACCGCGGGGCGCTCTCACCGCTGCCGCGCGTGAGCGAGGCGAGCGTCAGCACGGTACCGCCGCCTCCGGGGTCGGCGGCGACCCGGGCGAAGACCCGCTCGCGGCGCAGCAGCAGCATGCCGAGCAGGCCGGTCAGCAGGGAGATCGCCGAGACGAGCACCCAGACCTGGCCCGGGTCGTGCGACAGCTGCAGGGCGGCGAATTCGCGGTAGCCGGTGAGGGCGACCGTCGTGCCGTCCGGGAGTGTCGTCGACTCCCCGATCTCCAGGTTGGCCGCCGCGACGCGGTTCAGCCGACCACGGTCGATCTGGGAGGCGTCCAGGGAGTACACCGACTGTGGGATCCCCGAGTCCAGCCCCAGGTAGCCCTGGTAGATGACGACGGCGACCTGCGGGGCCAGCGGCCGGGGGTCGACCGACGTCAGGATGTTGTTCTGCACCAGGCCGGTCGGTGCGAAGAACCCCTCGAGCGCGAGCTGGTCGTCTCTGCCGCCGCCGAGATCGGGCAGCTTCAACGCCCCCTGGCTGCCGAAAGTGGAGTTGTCCTGCGGGAGGAAGGGCACCGACACGTCGGTGATCGCGGTGCCGTCGGGCTTGGTGACGCTGAACGTCGGGCTGTAGCCGTGCCCGGTCAGGTAGATGCGGTCGCCGTCCAGGCGCAGCGGTTCGTTGATCCCGATCGTCACCGGCCGGCCGTCCTCGCCGGGCGCGCCGTAGCGGATGTCAGCGGTGAACGACGCCGCCGTCAGGTTCTCCTCGTACTCCGCCGTGAACTGGTCGAGGTCGACGCAGAGTGGCGTGAGGTCGGCGCTGTCGACGAGCGGACCGTTGCGGTACGTGTCGTACTGCTGGAAGGAGTTGCAGAAACCCTGGCCCTCGGTCACCAGGATGCTGCCCTCGTAGCCCCAGAGCTTGCCGCCGGCCAGGCCGAGCAGCAGCGCCACCAGCGACAGGTGGAACAGCAGGTTGCCGGTCTCCTTGAGGTAGCCCTTCTCGGCCGAGAGCTCCCCGTCGGTCCGGACGACGCGGAACCGGCGGACCCGCAGCTCCTCCTCGACGACGTCGAGCGCCTTCCCAGCCTGCAGAGGCGTCGTCAGGTTGCCGGAGTCGGGGAGCCGCAGCAGGTGCCGCGGGGCCGGCGGCGGGGCGGCCCGCAGGGCACGGACGTGCTCGAGCGCCCGCGGCAGCACGCAGCCGATCAGCGAGATGAACAGCAGCAGGTAGACCGCGGCGAACCACGGCGAGCTGAAGACGTCGAAGAGGTAGAAGCGGTCCAGCACCGGCGCCAGCGACGGGTGCTCGGCGAAGTACTGGCTCACCTTGTTCTGCGACAGCGAACGCTGGGGCAGCAGCGAGCCCGGCACCGCCGCGAGGGCGAGCAGGAACAGCAGGACGATCGCGGTGCGCATCGCCGTGAGGCGCCGCCACCAGCGCAGCAGCAGACCGGCGACCCGGCGGGGGGCGGCCGGACCGGGTGCGGACACCCCGGCAGGCCGATCGAGCACCGTCACAGGACCGAGCTCCCCAGTCCGGTCGCCGCGAGCCACGACCGCAACCACTGCATCATCTCGGTCCAGACCCCCGTGATCAGCAGCAACCCGACGACCACCAGCACGGCGCCGCCGACGCGGGTCACCGTGCGGGCGTGCCGGCGCAGGAAGTCGGTCGCCCCCATGGCCCAGCGGGCGCCGAGTGCCACGACCACGAACGGCACGCCCAGCCCCAGACAGTAGGCCAGGCCAAGCACCGCACCACGGGTGGCCGTGGCCTCGGTGAAGGCGAGGGAGTAGACCGCGGACAGCGTGGGCCCGAGGCACGGCGTCCAGCCGAGTCCGAAGACGATGCCCAGGAGCGGCGCCCCGGCGAGCCCCGCGGCGGGGCGGGCGGACAGCCGCTTGGTGCGCTGCAACAGCGGCAGCCAGCCGAGGAAGCCCAGGCCGACGAGGATCGTGATCACCCCGAAGACCCGGTTGAGGACGTCGGCGTACTCCAGCATCAGCCGGCCGAGGCCGCCGAATGCCGCCCCGAAGGCCACGAACACCGCGGTGAAGCCCAGTACGAACAGCACCGCGCCGAGCACCATGCGCGTGCGGGGAGACCGCTCGTCGGTGCGCACGGCAGTGGCGACGGCGCCGGAACCCGCGGGCGCGGTCGCCGGCGCCGCGGTGCCGACGAGCCCGGAGACGTAGGCGAGGTAGCCGGGCACCAGCGGCAGCACGCACGGCGAGGCGAAGCTGATCAGCCCGACCAGGGCCGCCACCCCGGCGGCGACGAGCAGCGGGCCGTCGGTGACGAGCGACTGGAAGGTCTCGCCCACGTCACTCCTCCCCGAGGATCGACTCGACCACGCGGCGCAGGTCCTCCTTCGAGACGGTGCCGGTGTATACCGCGGCCACCCGCCCGTCGGGGTCCAGCACGATGGTGGAGGGGATCGCGTTCGCGGGATAGCCCCGGAACGCCAGCGCCACCTCACCGCGCGGGTCGTAGAGCGACGGGTACTCGATCCCGAACCGCTCGACGAAGGCGGTGGCGAACTGCTCGCTCGCCTCCTTGACGTTCAGCCCGAGGAACGCGACGCCGTCGTCCTTGACCTCGGCGTAGACCTCCTGGAACTCCGGGGTCTCCACCCGGCAGGGCGCGCACCACGATCCCCAGAAGTTGAGGACGGCGACCTCCCCGTCGAGCTCGGACGACGTGAACTCGCCGCCGTCGAGCAGCTGCCCGGAGAACTCGGGGGCCGCCGCGCGCTCGTCCGGCGGGATCACCTCGCCCGCGGGGGTGCCGGCGACGAACCGGAACTCCCCGCCGTTGTTGACCTCGACGGCGCCTGAGCCGGTCGAGCAGCCGGTGAGCAGCGCGCAGCCGAGCGCCGCCGTGACCACCCGCCTCATGCGCCGGGGACCGCGTCGGGATCGGTGGCGCCCGCGGGCTCGGCGTAGGAGATGCCGCTGAACCGGTCGCCGTCGTAGGTCAGCGAGGTGACGCTGGCCAGGCCGCACTGCCGATGGCGCGGGTCGTGGACGTACCGGCGTCCCTCGAGGTGCAGCCGCAGCGTCCAGATCGGCAGCTGATGGCTGACCAGGACCGCCTCGTGCCCGCGCGCGGCGGCCCGGGCGGCCTCGACGGCGGCCAGCATCCGGGCGGCGATCTCCACGTAGGGCTCACCCCAGGAGGGGCGGAACGGGTTGCGCAGCTTCCACCAGTGGCGCGGCTCGCGCAGTGCGCCGTCCCCGACGCCGACGCGGAGTCCCTCGAAGGCGTTGCCCGCCTCGATCAGCCGCTCGTCGATGGTGACCGGAAGGTGCAGCGCCTCGGCGATGGGCGCGGCGGTCTGCTGCGCCCGCTCCAGCGGACTCGACACCAGGTGCGTGACGTCCCGAGGCGCGAACCAGGCAGCGGCCTTCTCGGCCATCGCCTCGCCGTCGGTGGACAGCCGGAACCCGGGCAGCCGGCCGTAGAGGACCTTGCCGGGGTTGTGCACCTCCCCGTGCCGGAGCAGGTGGACGACGGTCTGCTCGCTCACGTGCTCACCTCGGCAGCAGCACGGGCAGCGGCGGGCAGCGCCTCCAGCACGCGGTCGAGGGCCTCGCCGGACAGCTGGGCGTTGACGAACCACGCCTCGAACGCCGACGGCGGCAGGTAGACCCCGCGGGCCAGCAGGGCGTGGAAGAACGCGGTGTACTGCGCGACGTCCTGGGTGCGGGCGTCGTCGTAGTTGCGCACCTGGCGCTCGTCGGGCACGAAGAAGATCGAGAACATGTTGCCCGCCTGCTGCACGCGGTGCGGGACGCCGGCGGCGAAGAGCGCCGCGCTGGCCGCACCCCGGAGGACGGCGGCGACCTCGTCGCAGTGCGCGTAGACCTCCTCGGTGCAGTGCCGCAGCGTGGTGAGCCCAGCGGCCACCGCGACCGGGTTCCCCGACAGCGTGCCGGCCTGGTAGACCGGGCCGAGCGGGGCCAGCTGGCCCATCAGGTCGGCGCGGCCGCCGAACGCGGCGGCGGGCAGGCCACCACCCATGACCTTGCCGAAGGTGAACAGGTCGGCGTCGACCGGGTCGAGGCCGTACCAGCCGGAGCGCGAGACGCGGAACCCCGTCATGACCTCGTCGAGGACGAGCAGGGCGCCGTTGGCGGCGGTGATGCGCCGCAGCCCGGCGTTGAATCCGTCCACCGGCGGGACGACGCCCATGTTGCCCGGCGCGGCCTCGCTGATGACGCAGGCGATCTGGCTGCCGCGGTCGGCGAAGACCGCCTCGACCGCGGCGAGGTCGTTGTAGGGCAGGACGACGGTGTCGGCGGCGGCGCCCGTGGTGACGCCCGGGGTGTCGGGGAGTCCCAGCGTGGCCACCCCCGAGCCCGCGGAGGCGAGCAGGGAGTCGACGTGCCCGTGGTAGTTGCCGGCGAACTTCACGATCAGCGGGCGGCCGGTGGCGCCGCGAGCGAGGCGGACGGCGGACAGCACGGCCTCGGTGCCGGAGTTGACCAGCCGTACCCGCTCGGCGGGCGCGACGCGGTTCCGGATCTCCTCGGCCAGGTCGAGCTCGCCCTCGGTCGGGGCTCCGAAGGACAGGCCGCGGCGCGCGGCTGCGGTGACCGCCTCGACGACCGCGGGGTGGGCGTGGCCGAGCAGCAGCGGGCCCCACGAGCTGACCAGGTCGACGTAGCGGCGTCCGTCGGCGTCGGTGATCCAGGGGCCGGAGCCCTCCACCATGAAGCGGGGGGTGCCGCCCACGGCGCGGAAGGCGCGCACCGGGCTGTTCACCCCGCCCGGGGTGATCTGCTGGGCGCGGGCGAAGAGGTCGGCCGAGACCGGGGCCTCGTAGGTGTAGGCGGAGCTGTCCAGCGAGGTCACGAGCCCAGTGTCCCCTGTGCATCGAGGAGCGCCGTGTACAGGGCGGCAGGGTCTCGTGTGGGAACGAGCACCGTGCGGCCGTCGGTGAGCTTCAGCGGCAGGCCGGTCCGCCCGCGGGGCAGCGACCAGCCGCCGCCGAGCACCGGGGCGCCCGCGTCGACGCCGGAGTCCACCGCCCGCAGGTGCTCGACGTCGATGTCGGAGAGAGCGACATTCTCCCGGCCGACCCTGAGGCTGCGGTCGTCCACCCGGACGGTCCAGATGCGCCGGGCCGAGAGGCAGCCCATCGCCACGATGCCCAGGACGACGACGAGCACCAGCGCCCAGACGAGCACCGGGATGTCCGGGCCGGGCAGGGCGACGTCGAACGCCAGGAACGCCGCGAACGCGGCCGCGACGATCCAGAACGGCCGCCAGGAGCCCCCGGGCTCGACGTACGCGGTCACCGGACGAGCCGGGCCGCCTCGACCGCCCAGTACGTCAGCACCGTGCCGGCACCGGCCCGCCGGATCGAGGTGAGCGTCTCCAGGATCGCCCGCTCGCGGTCGACCCAGCCGTTCGCGGCGGCCGCCTCGACCATCGCGTACTCGCCGCTGACCTGGTATGCGCTCACCGGCACGTGCACCGCGTCGGCGACCCGCGTGATGATGTCGAGGTAGGGCAGCGCCGGCTTGACCATCACCGCGTCAGCGCCCTCGGCGAGGTCCTGGGCGACCTCGCGCAGCGCCTCGTCGGCGTTCGGCGGGTCCATCTGGTAGGTCGAGCGGTCGCCGAACTGCGGTGCACCCTCGGCCGCCTCGCGGAACGGGCCGTAGAAGCCCGAGGCGTACTTGGCGGCGTACGCGAGGATCGGCGTCTCGGTAAAGGCCGCGCCGTCCAGGGCCCGGCGGATGGCCGCGACCTGCCCGTCCATCATCCCGCTGGGGGCGATGACGTGGGCACCGGCCCGCGCCTGCGCGACGGCCACCGCCGCGTAGCGGTCCAGGGTCGGGTCGTTGTCGACGATCCCGGCCGGGGTGATGACGCCGCAGTGCCCGTGGTCGGTGTACTCGCACAGGCAGAGGTCGGCCATGAGCACGAGCTCGTCCCCGAGGTCGGCCTTCAGCTGCTGCAGCGCGACGTTGACGATCCCGTCGGCGGCGTCGGCCTGCGAGCCCACCGGGTCCTTCTCGCCGGGGATGCCGAAGAGCATCAGCCCGCCGATGCCGGCCTCGGCCGCCTCGTGCGCGGCCTTCCGCAGCGAGTCCAGGGTGTGCTGGACGACGCCCGGCATCGAGGAGATCGCCACCGGGGCGCCGATGCCCTGCTTGACGAACACCGGCAGCACGAAGTCCGCCGGAGCCAGCCGCGTCTGCGCGGTCAGTCGCCGCAGCGCGGGCGTCGACCGGAGCCGCCGCCCGCGCGCGAACGGGTGGGCGGGCGACGGCGTGGCGGTCACGTGCCGGCCCCGTCCTCCGCGTCGCGGAGGGACTGCGCGTACTCGGCCAGGGCGTCGACCAGCGGGCCGACGGCCGCCGTCTCCGGCTGCACGTCCACGCGCAGGCCGAACTCCTGCGCGCTGGCCGCCGTGGCGGGGCCGATGACCGCGACGACCGTCTTGGCGTGCGGCTTGCCGGCGATGCCGACCAGGTTGCGCACCGTGCTGGAGGAGGTGAAACAGACGGCGTCGAACCCGCCACCCTTGATCGCCTCACGCACCGACGCGGCCGGCGGAGCGGCCCGGACGGTCCGGTAGGCCGTCACGTCGTCGATCTCCCAGCCGCGCTCCTTGAGCCCGGCGGCGAGCGTCTCGGTCGCGATGTCGGCGCGCGGGAGCAGCACACGGTCGATCGGGTCGAAGACGTCGTCGTAGGGCGGGAAGTCGGCCAGCAGGCCCTCACTGGACTGGGCACCCGCGGGCACCAGCTCCGGGACGATGCCGAAGGCGCGGACGGCGTCGGCGGTCTGCTCACCCACGCAGGCGACCTTCACGCCGGCGAACGCACGGGCGTCGAGGCCCAGCTCGGTGAACTTCTCGCGGACGGCCTTCACCGCGTTCACGGACGTGAACACGATCCAGCCGTAGCGGCCGGTCACCAGGCCCTTGATGGCGCGGTCCATCTGCGCCGGGCTGCGCGGCGGCTCGACGGCGATCGTCGGCACCTCGACCGGGACGGCGCCGTACGCGCGCAGCCGGTCGCTCATCCCCCCGGCCTGGTCCTTGGTGCGCGGCACCAGGACGCGCCAGCCGAACAGCGGCCGGCTCTCCCAGAACGACAGCCGGGCGCGCTTGTCGACGGCGGTGCCGACGGTGGCGACGACCGGGCCGGTGAACGAGTCGAGGCCGGCGGTCTTCTCGGCCACGGCGAGGAGCTTGGCGACGACGCTCTTCTGCGCCGTCCCCGAGCCGCCGGTCGTGACGACCACCGGGGTGCTGCCCGACAGGCCCCCCTCGACCAGCCGGGCGGCCGCGTCCGGCAGCTCGTCCGCGGTGCCCTGCAGCACCAGCGTGCCGCCGGCGACCGCGGCCGCACCGGCGAGGGCGGACAGGTCCACCCCGCTGCGCAGATCGGCGGTCACCGCGGTGCTGCCGAGGGCCACACCGGCGTAGGCCGGCACGGCGGTGGCCGTCGCGACGCCCGGCACGACGTCGAAGGGCACGGAGGTGCGGCCGACGGCGAGCACTTCCTTGACCACCGCGTCGGCGGTGTAGGGGTCACCGGCGACCAGCCGGACGACGACGCTGCCGTTCTTGGCTGCGGCGACGGCGGCCTTGGCCACCTCGGCGGGCTCGCCGACGGCTGGGGTCAGCTCGGCCTGCGGGTGTGCCTCGCGGACGGCGTCCTGGACCGCGACGGAGACGTCGGGGTCGACGAGGACGACGGCTGCCTCGGTCAGTGCCGCGGTCGCCCGGGCGGTGAGCATGCCGGGGTCACCCGGACCTGCGCCGACGAAGACGACCCGACCGGCAGTGCCGGAGGTCGCGCGGTTGCGCGTCATCGCGTGCTCCTGATCCTGGCCCGAAGGGCCTGTTGTGCGGGGGTCTGCATGGGGTGGCGGGTCACGGGGTGACCGCCATGAGCTCGGCCGCGCCGCGGTCGAGGAGTTCCGTGGCCAGGGCACGCCCGAGAGCGGCGGCCTCCAGGAGAGGCCCGGTGGCCGAGCCGCGGACGGCGTCGCTGCCGTCGATCGCGGTCACGGATGCCCGGAGGAACAGTTCGGGGCCGGTCTCGCCCTCGGCCACTTCGGCGTAGGCGGCCACCGGCGCACTGCAGCCGGCCTCCAGCGCGGCGAGGGTGCTGCGCTCGGCGACGACGCAGGCCCGGGCGCTGACGTCCTCCAGCCGGCCGAGCAGCTCGCGGGTGCGGGCGTCGCTGGTGCGGCACTCGACGGCGAGGGCGCCCTGTGCCGGCGCCGGGAGCACCTGCAGCGGGTCGAGGGTCTCGGTGATCGCGTCCAGCCGGCCCAGCCGGGCCAGTCCGGCACGGGCGAGGACGACGGCGTCGAGGTCCCCCGGGGCTCCACGACCGCCGACCCGCCCCAGCCGGGTGTCCACGTTTCCCCGGATCGGGACGATGTCGAGCCCGAGACCGAGCGCGCGCAGCTGGGCGACCCGGCGCGGTGCGCCGGTGCCGATCCTCGAGCCGGCCGGGAGCTCCCCGAGGGTGAGCCCGTCGCGGGCGACCAGGGCGTCGCGCGGGTCCTCGCGGCCCGGCACGGCGGCGATGATCAGCCCGGGCTCGGCCAGCGTCGGGAGGTCCTTGTAGCTGTGGACGGCGAGGTCGACGCTGCCCTCGGCGAGCGCGCGGCGGATCGCGGCGACGAACACGCCCGTGCCGCCGAGCTCCGCGATCGCCTCGGCGGAGCGGTCGCCCTCGGTCACGATGGGCACGAGCTCGACCGGCGTCCCGGTGGCCGCGGTGATCGCGTCGGCGACCGCCTGCGACTGGGTGCGGGCGAGCGCGCTGCCCCGGGTGCCCAGGCGCAGCGTCGACGTCACGGTGGCGGTCACGAGGCCTCCCCCGCTCGCAGGGCGGGATCGACGGTGACGGCCTCGGCGAGGGCGCCGTCCTCCACCTCGGCGTCGATGCCGAGACCGAAGAGGGCGCGCAGCGCGCCGGCGTAGTCGGTGTCGCCGGGCGCCGCGGCCAGTTCCTTCACGCGGACGGTCGGCTCGTGCAGCAGCTTGTCGACGACGCGGCGCACCGTGCGGGCTATCTCCGACCGCGCCCGTGCGTCGAGGTCGGGCAGCCGGGTGGACAGCCGCAGCAGTTCGGCGTCGACGACCTCGGCCGCCTGGCTGCGCAGCGCCGACACCGTGGGGGCCACGGCGGCGGCCTGCCGCTCGGCCCGCAACAGCGCGGTCTCGGCCTCGACGAGGGCGTGCGCCGCGGCGATGTCGTCGGCGGCGACCGGACCGGCGGTGGGCCGGCCGGGGGTCGCGGCGCGCTCACCCTGGAGCAGCGCCAGGTCGACGACGTGCACGAGATC
>NZ_SPQK01000009.1 GCF_004570875.1 Blastococcus sp. CT_GayMR16
CCGACCCCGCCACCGAGCCGACCTCCCCCTCCGGCCCCTCCTCGCTGTACGTCATGGGACTGGGCTTCGTGGTGGGCCTGCTGTTCGGCATCGCGCTGGCCATCGCCCGCAGCCGGATGAGCACCGCGCAGCGGCACCCCCGACCGCCCGGGCGTCAGCCGGGTGGTGACCCGGCAGGAGCCGACGGGCTCCGACATCGACCTCGACGCGACGCTCGCCGCACGCGGAGCCGAGCCGCACTGGCGGGTCGAGCATCTGCGCCACCCGCGGTTGGCGTTCCACCGGCCGGGCCACCGTGCTGCTGGTCGACGCCTCGGGATCCGTGGCCGGCGACGAGCTGGCCGCCGCCGTGCTCACCGCGTCGGCGCTCGTGCAGCGGATGCGCCCCGGTGACGAGCTGGGCGTCGTCGCGTTCTGGTCGACGGCCGTCGTGCTGCGCCCGCTGTCGGCCGACCCGCGGATCGACGTCGTCGTCGACCGGCTCTGCGACCTGCGGGGCGGCGGCACGACCGACCTCGAGCTGGCGCTGCGGACCGCTGCCGCGCAGATCGCCCGCTCCCGGGCCGCCGACCGGCAGGTGCTGCTGCTCTCGGACGGGGTGGCCACCGAGAGCCCCGACCCGGTCAGCGCCGCCGCGGCCCTGGCGCGCATCCCCGCGCGGCTGCAGGTGCTGGCGCTCTCCGCGGAGGAGGAGGCCATGACGTCCTGCGCAGCCCTCGCGGCAGCGGGCGGCGGCCGGGTCGCGGCCCTGCACCGGCCCTCCCAGGCCCCGGCCGCGGTCCGTGAGCTGCTGGGCTGAGACCTACCGACCGCGGGGGCGAAGCGCCGGCCGCACGGCCAGTCCCGCGCGGCCCGGGTCGAGCGGGACGGCGCTCGCCAGGACCGCCGGACCCAGCCGCAGGACGCCGTCCGTGAGCGGCGCACACCGGATGCCGCCCCGTCCCCGCAGGCCGCGATGCGCGCCCGGGGCGAGGACCGTGTCCAGCCAGGCGCACGGGGTGGCCGGCCGACCGCCCCGGAGGACCACCTCGCCCTCGCCGCAGTCGAGGGAGGACAGCTGCCCGCGCAGCGCCTCCACCTCCGCGCCGCGCAGGACGACGTTGCGCCGGGCGAGCAGGGGATCGAGGGGCGGCTGGCCCAGTTCCTCGGCCAGGGCCTCGATCGACTCGGCGGCGAGCACGGTCACCGACGCGTCCCGGTGGGCCCGCCGGCCGCCGTACCGGTCGCCGACGATGCCGAACCCGGCTCGCACCTCGAGCCGCTCGCGCCGGTCCTCGGCCTGTTCCGGGACCGTCGTCCCCGGCCGCCCCTCGTAGCGGTGCCGGCCCGAGGCGAGCAGCCCGACGATCTCGACGTCGTACCGGTGGGGGAGGCGTCTGGAGTCGGTCAGGGAACGGGTCCCACGGGTGGGCGCGCGGTCGGCTCGGTGGCGTCGAGCAGTCCGTACTCCTGCGCCTCCTCGGCGGTCAGCAGCCGCCCGGCACGCATGTCGGCGGCGATCCCGTCGACAGGACGCCCGCACGCGGCGGCCAGGCGCTCCTGCAGCCGGCCCAGCTGCCGGGCCCGCTCGGCGACGGCGATCTCCAGGTCTCGGCCCGGGATGGCGTGGCCGGGCGCCGTCCGCGGTTCGCACAGGTGGAGGGTCGTGTGCCGGCCGGCGATCCGGCGGTCGCCCACCGCAAGGACGGCGACGGCCGGTCCGGTCAGGGTGCCGAGGCAGGTGACGTGGACGGGGGCGCCCATCAGGTCGAGGGCGTCGACGAGGGTCAGCGCGGCGCCGAGGTCGGCGCTCACGCCCGAGAGCCGGAGGCTGACCGGGTCGTCCCCGGTGGCGTCGAGCAGGCCCAGCTCGGCCACGATGCGGTTGACCGTCTCCTCGTCGAGCTCGCCGGCGACGGCGATCACCCGCTGCTCCAGCAGGCGCTGGGCCAGCCAGTCCGGCGCCCCGATCACGAGTGAGGCCGACGCCGAAGCCGGGGCCGGTGGCCGGGCCTCGGGCAGCCAGGGGGACCGGGGGAGCGGCTGGTCGGGGGGCTCGGGCGGCTGCGGTGGCCACCGGGTGATGGGTGCACCGACAGGGATGCTCATGACGACTCCTCGGAGGGACCGACGTGCCAGTTCACCGTGCGGCCCAATGCCGCCGCGTAGCGCTCCACGGTCGACAGACGCGCGTCCAGGTCACCGCTTTCCAGCCGCGCGACGGCCGACTGCGACGTGCCCATGCGGGCGGCGATCTCGGTCTGGCTGAGCTCGCTGTCGCGGCGGGCCTGGACCAGCTCCTCGATCAGTCCACGCCGGCGGCCGGACAGGTCCTGCAGACCTGGGAAGAGCGACCGGCGCGGAGGGGCCATACCGAGAAAGGTATCTCTTCTCCGCTATAGAAGACACCCCTCTGCGCCCCACCGCTCGCAGGCCCGCGGCGGCCCTGCAGCGGGCTAGCGCTCGGCCGTCGTGTGGATCGGCCCGTCGGTACCGGCCAGCCGCTCACCCGTTCCGCCCCATCGCCCCGCGATGATCTCCGCGGCGATCGAGACGGCGGTCTCCTCCGGCGTCCGGGCGCCGAGGTCCAGGCCGATCGGCGAGGACAGCCGGCCGATCTCCTCCTTCGACAGCCCGGACTCGGCGAGCCGCGCCTCGCGCTCCTCGTGGGTGCGCCGCGAGCCCATGGCGCCTACGTAGGCGACCGGGATGCGCAGCGCGACCTCCAGCAGCGGGACGTCGAACTTCGGGTCGTGGGTCAGCACGCAGAGCACCGTGCGCTCGTCGATGCGCCCGGCGTCGACCTCGGTCTGCAGGTAGCGGTGCGGCCACTCGACGATCACCTCGTGCGCCTCGGGGAAGCGCTTCGGGGTGGCGAAGATCGGGCGGGCGTCGCAGACCGTGACCCGGTACCCGAGGAAGGCGCCGACGCGCGCCACCGCGGCAGCGAAGTCGATGGCGCCGAACACCACCATGCGGGCGGCCGGCGCGAAGGAGTTCACGAAGAGCGTGAGGTCGTCCCCGCGGCGCTCACCGTCGTGGCCGACGTGCAGCATCCCGGTGCGGCCGGCGGCGAGCATTCCGCGCGCGTCGGCGGACACCGCGTCGTCCAGGCGCTGCAGGCCGAGGGTCCCGGACGCGCGCTCGGGCCACAGCACCAGCCGCCGGCCGAGCCGGTCGTCCGGCCCCTTGACCACGGTGACGACGGCGACCGGCTCGTGGGCGTCGATCGACTCGGCGATCTCACCGAGCTCGGGAAAGGACTCGCGGGAGATGGACTCGACGAAGACGTCCAGGATCCCCCCGCAGGTCAGCCCGACGGCGAAGGCGTCGTCGTCGCTGACGCCGTAGCGCTCCAGCGTGGGCTCGCCGGTCTCGACGACGTCCTTGGCCTCCTCGTAGACCGCACCCTCGACGCAGCCTCCGGAGACGCTCCCGACCGCGGTGCCGTCCGGGCCGACCAGCATCGAGGCACCGGCCGGCCGCGGGGCCGAACGCCAGGTGGCCACGACCGTGCCCATCCCGACGGTCTCCCCCGCCTGCCACCAGCCGATCAGCTCGTCGATGACCTCACGCATGGACGTCCTCCCTCGGGCCGGACTGTTCCACGTGCAACACCTCAGGCACGCTGGATCACTCCCGTCAGCTGCTCGAACGCGGCCATGCTGTGCCCGGAGACGAAGTGGTCCACCGAGGGCAGCGCCGCCACCATGCCGCCGGTCAGCGGCTCGTACCCGGTCCGGCCCTTGTGCGGGTTCACCCAGACCACCGAGTGCGCCAGCCGCCGCAGCCGGACCATCTGCTCGGCGAGCAGTTCGGTGCCGCCGCGCTCCCAGCCGTCGCTGCACACCACGACGACCGCCCCGCGCGCCGTCCCGCGCTGGCCCCACCGGTCGAGGAACGCCTTGAGCACCTCGCCGAGCCGCGTGCCGCCGGACCAGTCGGGGATCGCCGAGCCGCTGGCCGCCAGCGCCTTGTCGGCGTCGCGCAGCCGCATCTCCCGGGTCACACGCGTCAGCCGGGTGCCGATCGTGAACACCTCGGTCGACGCCGGACGGGCCCGCACCGCGGCGTGCGCGAAGCGCAGCAACGCGTCGGCGTAGGGCGACATCGACCCCGAGACGTCGACCAGCACGACGACCCGGCGCGGGCGAGGGGTGCGCCGCCGGTGCAGCAGGCGCTTGACCTCGCCCCCGTCGCGCAGCGCCTGGCGCACCGTCCGGGCGGGGTGCACCGCGCCGTGCGGGTTGGGCCGCCGGCGACGGGCCGGGCGCATCGGGGTCGCCGGCCGGAGCAGGGCGAACAGCCGCCGCAGGTGTTCGCGCTCGGCGAGGCTCATCTCGCCGACGTCCCGGTGGCGCAGCACCTCGTCGGCGCTGGCCTGCGTCGCCAGGTCCGGGGTGTCGGAGTCGTCGCCCTCCCCCGTGCCGGGCTCGAGCGGCGCGGTCGTCGACAGCTGCGGCCGTTCCTGCGCCTCCGGCCGCCGGGCGCGGGGCGTCTCGCCGGCGAAGTAGGCGGCGAACGCGGCGTCGTAGCGGTCCAGGTCGTCCGGGCCGCCGCAGAGGGTCAGCCGCCCGGCCCAGTAGACGTCGGTCGGATCGAGCACGTCCAGCGACCCGAGCGCGGCGAGCATGGCCTCGACCCGGTCCGGAGAGGCGGTCACACCGGCATGGCGCAGCGTGCGCGCGAACCCGAGGACCGTGTCGACGACGTCGCGTACGGCCCCGTTTCGGCCCTCCTGCAGGGTCCCACCGCGAGCATGCGAGCGGTGGGGGGCAGGAGGGTCCTTCTGCTGAGCCCGCGAAGGGGGAGAGGGACGGGGTCCTTTTTCAGCCACCGAAGAGCGCCCCCC
This sequence comes from Blastococcus sp. CT_GayMR16, assembly GCF_004570875.1. GTDB lineage: Bacteria > Actinomycetota > Actinomycetes > Mycobacteriales > Geodermatophilaceae > Blastococcus_B. The sequence continues at coordinate 4,832 of NZ_SPQK01000009.1, forward strand.
GCGCCAGGGCGTGCACCCGGTCGGTGTCCTCCCGGTACTTGAGGACGGCGCCGAGCGTGCGTGCGGCGAGGTCCGGATCGAGGTCGCGCGCGCCCAGGGTGTGCAACGCGGTGGCCCAGTCCATCGACTCGGCGATCCCGGGGGGCTTGAGCAGATCGAGGGTGCGCAGCTTCGCGGTGGCGCGGGCGACCTCGCGGGCCAGCTGCTCGGTCACCTGCGGCAGCCGGCGCCGCAGGATGGCGACCTCGCGGTCGAAGTCGGGATGCTCGAGCCAGTGGTAGAGGCAGCGGCGCTTGAGGGCGTCGTGCACCTCGCGCGTGCGGTTGGACGTGAGGATCACCAGCGGCGGCGTCGACGCGCGGACCGTACCGAGCTCCGGGATGGAGATCGTGAAGTCCGACAGCACCTCGAGCAGGAAGGCCTCGAACTCGTCGTCCGCCCGGTCGATCTCGTCGACGAGCAGCACGCTGGGTGCGTCCTCGAGCGCCTGCAGAAGAGGACGGGCCAGCAGGAACCGGCGGTCGTAGAGGGAGGCCTCGAGCCGCTCGGGATCGTCGGTGGCGTGCGCGGCCTCGGCGGCCCGCAGGTGCAGCAGCTGCCGGCCGAAGTCCCAGTCGTAGAGCGCCTGGCTGGCCTCGAGGCCCTCGTAGCACTGCAGCCGGTAGATCGGCCGGCCGGTGACCTCGGCCAGGGCGTGCGCCAGGGCCGTCTTGCCGACGCCGGCCTCACCCTCCAGGAAGAGCGGGCGGTGCATCACGAGCGCCAGGTACGCCGCGGTCGCCAGGCCTTCGTCGGGCAGGTAGCCGGTCGACTCGAGCGCGGCCGCCAGCTCGTCGGGCCCCGCAAATCCCGGGGGTTCGGCGACGATCGGCTGCAGGGTGGGCTCGCTCACAGCCCGAGCATCCCACCTGCACGCAGAACGGCGGCCGGACGAGTCTGGTCCTCGTCCGGCCGCCGCGGCCTGTGATCCCGGTGCCCCCCGCACCGGGGGCGGATCAAGCGCGCCGGTCGGGATCCGTGTCGTACGAGGCGCTCCGGGTCGTGTCGCCCTCGACCTCGATCTCCTCCTTGCGGAGGCCCTCCGTCACCTGCTGCTGCTCGGTGACGGTGGTCGTGTCCAGGCGGACGCGCTCGACCGGCACGGCCTCCTTCTCGACGACGGCACGCTCGGCGTGGAGGACGACCTCGTGCTCTTCCTCGCTGATCGCGGGGCCGTCCATCGCGTTGCCGATGTTGGCGTCGGTGATGGGCTCCCGCTCGAGGCGGACCTCTTCACGGGTGACGGGGACGGTCTCGGTGACGTTCTCCGTGACGACGTACTTGCGCAGTCGGGCCCGGCCGACCTCCTCGCTGCGGGTGCCCACGTTCAGGCGCTCCTCGGAGAGGGTCATGGCGTTGTCCGTCGTCGGGCCGGAGGTGTCGTGGCCGACGGTGCCGCGGGCGTCGGTGTCCGTCGCCATGCCCGTCGTCCGCATCTCGGTGGTCTGCATGCCCGTGTCCGTGCCGGCGCCCATGCCGTAGTAGCGGTAGAGCTCCTGCTCCTCCTGCGGCGACAGGTGGCCGTCGGTGTCGATCTTGGGAGCGTCCTTCACCTGGCTCTTGCTGACGGGTACGCGGACACCGTCGTTGGTCAGGTCGGCGTTCCGGATCGGGACGAAGGACTCCTTGGTGCCGAACAGGCCGGTGCGGACGGTGACCCATTCCGGCTCGCCGGTCTCGTCGTCGAGGTAGACCTCCGCGGCGGACCCGATCTTCTCCCCGGACTCGTCGTAGACGTCCTGGCCGATCACGCGGCTGATGGTGTCGGTGCCGATCATCGTCGAAGTGCTCCTATCCGTGACTGGGGGGTGCATTCATCCAAATGGGTGACCGGGATCCCCGACGTGAAACAAGACCGTCCTGTACGTGACCGCTGGTCACATGCAGATTCCGGTGGTCCTCGCACCCCCCGCGAGTGCTGCTCCTGCACATTTGCGCAGGTCCCGGGCCAGCGGATGGCGCGCAACCGGTGTGCGATGCGCGATCGACGAACTGTGTGCCCATGGTGACGCTCCGCAGCCTGGCGCGAATCCGGGCGTGTCGTGTCGCGTGGGCCCGGCGCGTCCTCCGGGGACGGGACGGGCGGGCTGCTCAGCATGTAGGGGTGCCCCCTCGTTCGCCGTACGACAACCTCGTCCACCCCCGCACCGTGAAGAAGGCGGTCCCCTCCGTCGAGGCGGAGATCGACCTCGTCGTGGAGGACCCGAGCTCCGGGTTCGTGGGAGCCGTGATCCGGTGCGAGAAGGACGTCGTCCATCTCGAGGACCGCTTCGGCAGGGTGAAGGGGTACCCGCTCGGGCCCGGGTTCTGGGTCGAGGGCAGGCCTGTCGTGCTGGTGCGGCCGAAGCAGGCGGGGCCGGCCGGGCCGATGCGCAGCGCCTCCGGTTCGACCTACGTGGCCGGCGCCCGGGCGCGCGTGGCCCGCGCCGGGCGGATCTACGTCGAGGGCAAGCACGACGCCGAACTGGTGGAGAAGGTGTGGGGTCACGACCTGCGGGTCGAGGGCGTCGTCGTCGAGCCCCTGCACGGCGTGGACGACCTGCCGGCGATCGTGAAGGAGTTCCGTCCGACCCAGGGACGACGGCTCGGCGTGCTGGTCGACCACCTGGTGCGGGGCTCCAAGGAGTCCCGGATCGCCGAGCAGATCACCGGCGAGCACTCCCTCGTCGTCGGTCACCCGTTCGTCGACATCTGGCAGGCGGTCAAGCCCTCCGTCGTCGGGATCGCCGCCTGGCCGGTGATCCCGAAGGGGCGGCCGTGGAAGGAAGGCGTCTGCACGGCGCTCGGCTGGGAGGACGACACCGGCTACGTCTGGGCGCAGCGCATCCTCGCCCGCGTGAAGAACTTCACCGACCTCGAGCCGGAACTGCTGGGCCGCGTGGAAGAACTCATCGACTTCGTCACCACGGACTGAGCGAGCGCCCGAATGGGTGCCCCGGCCGTCAGCGCGCCCGACACCGGCCGACGGACGCTCCCGGCCCCGCTCGGCTGGGCACTGTGCCTGGCACTCGGCCTGGGCCTCGGTGGGCTCTGCTGCTTCCCGCTCACCGACAGCTATCTGACCTTCGCGGCGCTCGACCTCCCAGATCTGCCCACCTGAGGCGGGGTCCCGGCGAGCGTTGCCCCTGGACCGGCCATTCCGCCCATCGAAGCGGCCGGTCCAGGGACAACGCCTCAGCGGTGGGCCGCTACCCGGGGATGTAGTTGAACTCGTCGGGGTTGGGGCCGGTGCGCTCGTCGCGGTTGAGTGCGGAGATCGCCGCCATCGCCGACTGGTCGAGCTCGAAGTCGAAGATCTCGAAGTTCTCCTCGACCCGGCTCCGGGTCACCGACTTCGGGAAGACGACGTCGCCGCGCTGGATGTGCCAGCGGAGCGTGACCTGCGCCGGGGTCTTCCCGACCTGCCAGGCGATCTCGGCGATGACCGGGTCGTCGTTCACCTTTCCGCGGGCGATCGGCGCCCAGGCCTCGGTGACGATCTCGTGGTCGGCGTCGAAGGCCCGCAGCTCGTCCTGGCTGAGGAACGGGTGGGCCTCGACCTGGTTCACCGCCGGCCGCACCTCGGTGGCGCCGAACAGGTTGCGCAGGTGGTGCGGCTGGAAGTTCGAGACGCCGATGGCCCTGACCCGGCCGCTGGCGTAGATCTCCTCCATCACCTTCCACCGGGCGACGTAGTCGGCCACCGCCGGCAGCGGCCAGTGGATGAGGAAGAGGTCGAGCCGGTCGAAGCCCAGCTCGGAGAGGCTCGTGTCGAACGACCGGAGGATGTCGTCGCGCTGGAGCCGGTTGTTGTTCAGCTTGCTGGTCACGAAGACCTCGTCGCGCGGGATCCCGGAGTCACGGACGGCGAGGCCGACCTCGCGTTCGTTGCCGTACATCTGTGCCGTGTCGATGTGCCGGTAGCCGATCTCCAGGGCGGAGGTCGTGGCCTTGACGGTGTCCTCGGGCTTGATCTGGAAGACGCCGAACCCCAACTGGGGGATCTCGACGCCGTTGTTGAGGGTGATCGTGGGCACGGATGCCACCGGGCGGTCCTTCCGATCGAGGGGGCGCCGCGCGACAATGGCGCGACCTGCCGAGCTCACCCGCTACCCCGCCGCCGGGCGCTCCACGCTCGCCCTTCCACCCCATGGGATCTCGTCGTGCTCCGCGGGCCGCCGGCGGAGCAGCGGCGCGCCGGCCAGCGCCAGGAAGGCGGCGAGCGCGGCGGCCAGCGCAGGGACGGCGAACGCCGCCTCCGCGCCCCAGTGGTCCACGGCCCAGCCCGCCGCCGCCGACCCCGCGGTGACGCCGAGGGTCAGCCCCGTCGTCGTCCAGGACAGCGCCTCGGTGAGGGCCGAGCGCGGCACGCGCGACTCCACCAGCGAGAGCCCCGAGACCAGCACCGGCGCGATCGTCAGGCCGGCCACGAAGCCCGCTGCCAGGAGCACGGTCAGCGAGCCGACCCCCCACAGCAGCTGCGCTGCGAGCCCGAACAGCACGGCGGTGCCGAGGAATCGGCTGGTCAGCGTGCCCGGGATGCGCGCCACCCCGTACGCGAGGCCGGCCACCAGGCTGCCCGCGGCGTACACCGCCAGGGCGAGGCCGGCGAATGCCGGCACACCCTCGGCCTCGGTGAACCCCACGACGACGACGTCCATGGCCCCGAAGACGATGCCGACCGCCAGGTAGCTCACCGCAACGACGAGGACCGTGGCGTTGAGAGCGGCCCAGCGGCGGGCCGGCTTCTCCGGGTCGACCGCCTGCACCTGCGGTTCGGTGGCCCGCTGACCGGCCAGCCAGAACCCGCCGACCGCACCCAGGACGATCCCCGTCAGGAAGCCCACGGGCGGTGCGACGAGCGTGGCCAGCAGCGTCACGAGCGGCGGCCCGACGACGAAGACCACCTCGTCGACGACGGCCTCGAGCGCGAACGCCGTCTGCCGCCGGGCCGGGTCCTCGAGGGCCTCGGCCCAGCGGGCGCGCACCAGCGACCCGATGTTGGGACCGCTCGCCCCGGTGAGCGCGGCGAGCACGAACCAGCTCCACCGCGGCCCGTCCGCGACGACGACGCTGACGAACGCGATGCCGGAGATCAGATAGGCCGTCATGGCCCAGTGCAGGATCGTGCCCTGACCGCGGCGGTCCATGGCCCGGGCCCACTGCGGGCTGGCCACCGAGAAGCTCAGCGCGAGCGTGCCGGAGACCGCGCCGGCCAGCGCGTAGCTGCCGGTCTCCCCCGCGACGAGCAGCACCGCGCCGAGGCCGAGCATGGGGATGGGCAGCCGGGCGACCCAGCCGGCAAACGAGAACGCACCCGACCCGGGGACGGCGAACAGGCGGACGTACGGACTGAAGACGGTGCGGGGCGACACGGGTTCTCTCGCGCTCTCTGGCCACAGGCGAGTGCGGGAAATCCTCCGCCGGGCTCTCGGGTGGCAGCACGAGCCTAGCTGCGGAAGCTGACCACCCCCGACCGCATTTCGCCCGTTTCGGCACTACATTCGGCCTGTGAGCAGCAGCCCCTTGCCCGATCCCTGGGTGCGCCCTGCCCAGGACGCCCAGCCGGGGAGCGGTGGGCTGGTCGACAAGCACGGCCGCGTGGCCACCGACCTGCGGGTATCGCTGACCGACCGGTGCAACCTGCGCTGCACGTACTGCATGCCGCCCGAGGGTCTGGACTGGCTGCCCAAGGTCGAGGTGCTCACCGACGAGGAGATCTCGCGGCTGGTGCGCATCGGCGTGGAGCACCTCGGGATCGACGAGGTCCGGTTCACCGGCGGCGAGCCGCTGCTCCGCCCCGGCCTGGTAGGCATCGTCGCCGCCGCGACGGCGCTCTCCCCGCGCCCCGAGGTCAGTCTCACCACGAACGCCATCGGGCTCGCGCGCGTCGCCCCGGCTCTGGCCGCCGCCGGTCTCGACCGGATCAACTGCAGCCTCGACACCGTCGACCCGGCCCGCTTCAAGCAGCTCACCCACCGCGACCGCCTGGACGACGTCATCGCCGGTCTCGCCGCGGCCCAGGCGGCCGGACTCACCCCGGTGAAGGTCAACGCCGTCCTGCTGCGGGGGATCAACGAGGCCGACGCCCTGCCGCTGCTGGACTTCTGCCTGGAGCACGGCTACCAGCTGCGCTTCATCGAGCAGATGCCGCTGGACGCCCACCACGCGTGGACCCGCGGCGAGATGGTGACGGCCGAGGACATCCTCGCGCAGCTGACGGCCGCGCACACGCTCACGCCGGACACCGAGGACCGCGGCTCGGCGCCCGCCGAACGGTGGCTGGTGGACGGCGGTCCGGCGACCGTCGGCGTCATCGCGTCGGTGACCCGCAACTTCTGCGGGGCCTGCGACCGGACCCGGCTGACCGCCGACGGCCAGATCCGCAACTGCCTGTTCGCCCGCGAGGAGTCCGACCTCCGGACGGCGATGCGCGAGGGTGCCACCGACCAGGAGCTGGCCGACCGCTGGCGGACCGCGACCCTGAGCAAGCTGCCCGGCCACGGCATCGACGACCCGAGCTTCCTGCAGCCCAGCCGGCCGATGTCGGCGATCGGCGGCTGAGCCGATGGTGACTGTGCGCTACTTCGCCGGGGCCCGGGCGGCCTCCGGCGTCGACACCGAGAGCCGCGAGGCGGGAACGCTCGACGAGCTCGTCGGGCAGGTCGTCGAGGCGCACGGCGAGAAGCTGGAGCGCGTCCTGACCGCCTGCTCCTTCCTCGTCGACGGAACCTCCACCCGGGACCGGACGTTGGCGCTGTCACCCGGGGCGGTGGTGGACGTCCTGCCGCCGTTCGCCGGAGGCTGACAGGCCCGGGAGCATCGCAGCGAGCGCCAGCGAGCGAGGAGCGGACCCGGCGGCGGAAGCCGACCAGCGGCAGGGCGGATGACCTGCGGAAGGATGGGCTCATGAGCATCTTCGACAAGGTGAAGGTCAAGGCGCAGGAGCTGCTGGGCCGCGCGGAGCAGGTCTACGGCGAGTCCCACGGCGACGCCGCGGCCTCGGTCGCGGGCGAGGCCAATGTGCTGGAGGCCGAGGTCGAGGAGGAAGAGCTCGAGCGCGAGGAGCGCGAGCGCCACGGCGACGACGACGGGCTCGCCGGCGCGCGCTGACGACCGACGTGCGCGCGCAGCAGGCGACCGATCCGGTCGCCTACCACGCGGAGGGCCCGGTCTGGTCCGACCGCTGGGGCGGCCTCCGGTGGGTGGACATGCTCGCCGGCGACGTCCTCTCGCTGGCCGAGGACGGAACGGTCCGGCGCAGCCACGTCGGGAGCGTCGCGGCCGCGCTGCGACCCCGCCGCGGCGGCGGAGCGGTCATCGCCGTCGAGCGGGGCGTCGTCCTCGAGGAGACCGACGGCTCGCTGACGCCCCTGGAGCCCGCGTGGTCCGACCCCGCAGTGCGGATGAACGAGGGCGGCTGCGATCCCGACGGCCGGTTCTGGTGCGGGTCCATGGCCTACGACCAGCGGCAGGGCGCGGCTGCGCTCTACCGGCTCGACGCCGACCGGTCGGTCCACCGGGTGCTGGACGGCGTCACCGTCTCCAACGGCCTCGACTGGAGCCCGGACGGGTCCCTCGCGTACTACGACGACACCGCGACCCACCGCGTCGACGTGTTCGACTACGACCGGGACGCCGGCCTGACCGGGCGCCGTCCCTTCGTGCGGCTGCCCGAGGACGGCCATCCCGACGGGCTGACCGTCGACGCCGACGGCGGTGTGTGGGTGGCCCTGTTCGGCAGCGGGGTCGTGCACCGCTACACCCCGGCGGGCCGCCTGGACGACGTCGTAGAGGTGCCCGCGGCGCAGGTGACCGCCTGCACGTTCGGCGGGCCACGCCTGGACCGCCTGTTCATCACCACCTCGCGGGAGGGCCTCGACCCCGGCGACGACCCGCTCGCCAGCTCGCTGTTCGTGGTCGACGCCGGCGTCGTGGGACTGCCGGCACGTGAGTTCGCCGGCTGAACCGGAACGGGGTTGATCCGCCTCTCATCAGGGAATACGAGGCCCGTGGTTCCGGGCGGGATCGGAGACGTCGCGCCCTGGCCGGACTGGAGTGCCGCAGCCAGGGGAGCGCTCGAGTTCCTGCACGAGCACGTCGGCTGGGACCTCTGGATGGTCACTCGGGTCGTGGACGACTGCCAGTACGTCCTGTGCTCCTACCCCGACGGCGCGGTCCGGCCCGGGGCCCGCATCTGGTGGGAGGAGAGCTTCTGCCGGCAGATGATCGAGGGCCGGGCCCCCCGGGTCGCGACCGTGACCGCCGCCATCCCGGCGTACGCCGCACTGACCAAGGGGCTGGGGCGCGACGTCGCGGCCTACATCGGCGTTCCGCTGGTCACCGCGGACGGGCAGCTGTTCGGCACGCTCTGCGGGGTGGCGTTCCGGGCGAAGCCGCTCAGCGCCGCGCGAGACCTACGACTCGTGGAGACGATCGCGCGGATGCTCAGCACCCTGCTGGCCGCCGGCGTCGAGCCCCCGACGCCGCCGGACCTGCCCTAGGGGCAGGCCACCCATTCCTCCTCGCCGTCGGTGAAGACCTGCCGCTTCCAGATCGGCAGCCGCTTCTTCACCTCGTCGACGAGTTCGGCACACGTCGCGAAGGCCTGATCCCGGTGCGACGCGCTGACCGCGCAGGCCAGCGCGACGTCCCCGATTCCGAGCAGGCCGATCCGGTGCGAGACGGCGACGGCGTGCACGTCGGGCCGCGCGGCGAACTCCTCCGCCAGCTCGCGGATCACGTCGGGAGCGGTCGGATGGCCGACGTACTCGAGCTCGGTCACCGACCGGCCGCCGTCGTGGTCCCGGACCACACCGGAGAAGGAGACGACGGCGCCGGCGGCCTTGTCAGTCACGGCGTCCTCGTGCTCGGCCACGGACAGTGGCTCGTCGACGACCCGGGCGATCACGGCGCCGAAGGTACCCCGGACGGCGGGACGTCGAGGTCGGTCGGATCCGCGAGGCCGGTGCAGTCGACCTCGAGGACGTCGTGTGCGGCCAGGTAGCGGCGGGCGCCCTCGTCGCCGGTGGCCGTCTCGATCACGCCGGCCCAGTGCTCCCGTCCCAGGAGCACCGGGTGCGCGCGGACCCCGCCGTAGGTCGCGACGGCGAGTGCGTCAGGGGAGGCGTGCCCGGCCACGCGGGCCAGCGCCTCCGGCGTCATCCCCGGCACGTCGACGAGGAGCAGGAGCGCGGCGTCGACGCGGCCGGGCCAGCCGCGCAGGCCGTCGAGGCCGACGCGCAGCGAGGAGGCCATCCCGGTCTCCCAGTCCTGATTGGCGAGCACCGTGGCCCCGCCGAGGTCGGCCGCCCGCCAGACGTCGACCGCCTGCGCACCGAGGACGACGAGCACCGGGTCGCAGATCGCGGTCGCCGTCCGGACCGCGCGCTCGACGAGCAGGCTGCCCTCGTACTCGACCAGCGCCTTCGGCATCCCGTACCGGCGTCCTCCCCCCGCCGCGAGGACGACAGCGGCGACCGTGTTCACGCCCCCAGCCTCTCAGCGCGCCCGGCGGGTTCGGACTCCGGCCTCCGGAGCTCGCGCCACGGCCCGCCGAGCAGCGGCGTCAGGACGAGCAGTACGTAGGCGAGCCCCACCGCCACCAGTGTTGTCCGCAGCCCGACCTGCTCGACCGCGACCCCGCCCAGCAACGAGCCGACGGGCATCGCGGCCCAGGCACCGGCTCCGATCAGTCCGTAGACGCGCGCCCGCATGCCGGCCGGCACCCGCTCGAGCTTGACCGCGCCGATGATCGGGTTGATCGCCCCGGCGCCGAGGCCGGAGAGCAGCGTGACCGCGAGGATGCCCGGCAGGGGCAGGCCGGCCGCCAGGGCGAAGTACGGCGGTCCCCCCGCGAGGGCGAAGGCCAGCACGAAGGTCGCGCGACGGGGCAGGCGGTGGCCGACGGCGCTGAAGGTCAGCGAGCCGACGACGGCACCCCCGGCCATCGCTCCGACGATCAGGCCGAAGGCCACGGCGCCGCCCAGTTCCCGGTCGGCGTAGACGGGGAGCAGCACCGTGCCCTTGGCGGCGTCGAACATGTTGGTCAGCAGCACCAGCAGGACCAGCGCCCGCAACAGGGGCTCCCGCAGCGTGAACGTCAGACCCTGACGGAGCTGCCGCCAGTAGCCGCCGGCGCTCTCGTCGACGGCGACGGCACCGAGGGCGGCGGGCACCCACCGCGCCACCAGTCCGGCGCTCAGCACGAACGTCCCCGCGTCCAGAGCGAGCACGGTCAGCGGACCGAGGAGGGCCACGCCCACTCCGGCCAGCGGGGCGCCGAGCAGCCGAGCGCCGCGCTCCACTGCCTCGAACAGGCCGACGGCACGCTCGAGCGGTGTACCGGCGACCTCTGCGGCGGCCGGCAGCAACGCGCTGCGTGCCATCTCCCCCGGTGTGTCCAACAGGCCGGTGAGGACCACGAGGGCCAGCAGGGCCGGGAAGGACAGACCGACGGTGGCGTCCAGCAGCGGGACGAGTCCGATGGAGACACCGCTCGCGAGATCGGCCAGGACGCTGGCCCGCCGGTAGCCGAGACGGTCGACGAGGACGCCGCCGAACGCTCCGCCGAGGACGACGGGCACCGTCGCCGCCGCCCCGGTCAGTCCGGTCGCTGCGGCCGATCCGGTCTCCGTCAGCACGTACAGCGGCAGCGCGATCAGCGTGAGGACGTTCCCGGTCAGGGAGACGCCGTGCGCGGCGACGAGCGCGATCAGCGGCCGACGCGAGCGCCCCCGAGCGGACGGAGGACGTGTCGCCATAGTGTGAAGATAGAACTTCACATGTGGATGTCAAGGTGGAACTTCACGTTATGCTGGGCGAATGGTGCGGAACAGTCGCTGGGGCGTGCAGCTCACCGATCCGGCGGTGCTCAAGGCGCTGGCACATCCTGCCCGGTTGCAGATGCTCGACGTCCTGCAGGACAGCGAGGGCGCGACCGCGACGCAGTGCGCGGCGGTCGTCGGGCTCAGCGCGAGCGCCTGCTCCTGGCACCTGCGGCTGCTCCACCGGGCCGGACTGGTGGAGCACGCCGACCCGGGCGCAGACGGGCGGGAGCGACGCTGGCGCAGCAGTGTGCCGAGCTGGCAGGTCAGCCGGGACGCGATCGAGGCCGACGTCGTGGAGGCCAGAGCCCTCGACATGGCGGTGACGAGATCACTGCTGGAGGCGTCCGACGCGGCGGTGGAGACGTTCACGACGGCGTCCGCCCAGGGGGACGAGACGCTGCAGTGGCGACGCGCCGCTCTCGTCAGCAATTCCACCCTGTGGCTCACCGCTGAGGAGCTGCTGGACGTCACCGAGAAGGTGGGGGAGTTGCTCGAGCCCTACCGGCGGTCCTCCCGCACCAGCGCCCCGGAGGACGCGCGGATCACTCACGCCGCACTGCGCTTCGTGCCGCAGCGCGCGCGACTCGACGGCACTCGCGCCCACCGGACGCCGGACGATCAGCGCGCGTAGACGGCGACCTCGGAGGCCTTCACCGTCGCCCAGACCGGCGACCCGGGGACGAGCCCGAGCTCGGCGAAGGCGGTCGCGGTGACGTCGGCGACCAGCGGCACCTCGCCGGACAGTTCGCAGCGCACCGTCGCCCCGTGCGGGGTGGCGCCGACCAGCGTCGCCGGCCAGACGTTGCGCGGGCTGCCCTCGGGCCGGGCAAGGTAGAGCGCGACCGACTCCGGCCGGACGGCGGCGAACACCGGCCCCGACGCCTCCTCGGCGACAGCCACCTCGCCCCCGCTGTCCAGCCGGACGCTTCGCCCCGCGGCCGTGCCCGTGCCCGGCAGCAGTGAGAGCCCGACCAGGCGGGCCACGTAGTCCGTGCGCGGGCGGCGGTTGACCTCGGCGGGCGTACCGGCCTGGACGACGCGGCCGTCCTCGACGACGACGACGCGGTCGGCCAGGGCCATCGCATCCACGGGGTCGTGGGTGACGAGCACCGTGCTGCCCGCGAACTCGGCCAGGTGACGGCGCAGTTCGGCGCGGACGGTGAGCCGGGTGCGGGCGTCCAAGGCGGACAGCGGTTCGTCGAGCAGCAGCACCCGGGGATCGCCGACGAGCGCCCGGGCCAGCGCCGCCCGCTGGGCCTGTCCGCCGGAGAGCTGGGCCGGACGGCGTCCGCCCAGACCCTCGAGCCCGACCCTCGCGAGCCAGCCCTGAGCCGTGGACCGCGCCTCCGCCTTGCCGACGCCGCGGGTGCGCAGGCCGAACGCCACGTTCTCGGTGACCGAGAGGTGGGGGAAGAGCAGGTGGTCCTGGAAGACCATGCCGAGGGCCCGCCGGTGCGCGGCGACGTGCGTCCCGTCGCCGTCCCAGATCGTGGCGCCCTCGCGGACCACCGATGCGCCGTCCGGAGGGAGCAGCCCCGCGAGCACCCGCAGCAGGGAGGACTTGCCCGCGCCGTTGGGCCCGAGGACGGCGAGCACCTCTCCGTCGGCCACCTCGATCTCGACGTCGAGCGACAGCGAACCCCGCTGGAGGACGACCTGTGCCGCGAGGCTCATGCGACCGGCACCGTCGCGCGGCCGAGCCAGCGGTCGCGGAGCAGCAGCAGCGTCGCCAGCGAGACCGCGAGCAGGACCATCGACAGCACGATCGCCGCCTCGGTGTCCTCCTGCAGCGCCAGGTAGACGGCCAGCGGCATCGTCTGCGTCGTCCCGGGGAAGTTGCCGGCGAAGGTGATCGTCGCGCCGAACTCGCCCAGCGCCCGCGCCCAGCAGAGCACCGCCCCGGCCGCGATCCCGGGGGAGACCAGCGGCAGGGTGACCCGCCGGAACGTCGTCCAGCGCCCGGCACCGAGCGTGGCGGCGACGTCCTCGAACCGTGCGTCGGCAGCCCGCAGGGCGCCCTCGACGCTGATGACCAGGAAGGGCATGGCCACGAACGTCTCGGCGATGACGACGGCGGTCGTGGTGAACGGGATCGTCACGTCGAACTGCTCGAACAGCCACCGCCCGATGAGCCCCTGCCGACCGAGCACGAGGAACAGCGCGACCCCGCCGACGACCGGCGGCAGCACCAGGGGCACCGTCACCAGCGCCCGGAGGATGCTCCGGCCGCGGATCCGCGAACGGGCGAGCACCCAGGCCAGCGGCACGCCCATCAGCAGGGAGAGCAGGGTGGCGAGCGTCGCGGACAGGAGCGACAGCCGGAGCGCGTCGCCCACACCCGGGGCCGTGAGCTTCGGCCCCAGGTCCGACCACGGCGTACGCACCAGCAGGCCGACGACCGGGAGCACCAGGAAGGCGATCCCGGCGGCGGCCGGGACCAGGAGCGGCGCGGGGATGCCGGTGCCCCCGCGGGCCCGCGTCACGGCTCGAGGAATCCCGCGTCCCGGAGGGTCTGCTGACCGTCGTCGGAGAGGACCAGGTCGACGAACGCCTGCGCTGCGGCCGGGTTGGGTGCGGCGGTCAGCACGGAGATCGGGTACCGGTTGATCGCCTGGAAGGACTCACTGAAGCCGAACGCGACGACCTTGTCGCCGGCGGCGTGCACGTCGGAGACGTAGACGAGGCCGGCGTCGACCTCACCCAGCTCCACCTTGGTGAGCACCGCGCGGACGTCCTCCTCGTACGTGTCCGGATAGGCCGACAGCCCGGCCGCGTCGAGGACCTTCGCCGCTGCCGCCCCGCACGGCACCTGTGGCGCACAGACGGCCATGGTGGCGTCGTGGTCGAGGATCTCGGTGAGACTTGGGACGCCTCCCCCTCCGGGCAGCTGGATGCCGAGGGGGTTGTCCGCGGGGACGACGAGCATCAGCGGGTTCTCGGCGAAGACCGCCGGATCCACGGCCAGTCCGGCGTCGCCCGCCTTCGCCATCTGGACCTCGTCCGCCGAGGCGAACACGTCGGCCGGGGCCCCCTGCGTGATCTGGGTGGCCAGCGCGGAGCTGCCGGCGAAGTTGAACCGCACCTCCAGGCCGGGATGGTCGTCCATGAACTGGTCGCCGAGCTCGGTGAAGACGTCGGTGAGCGACGCGGCCGCGAAGACCGTCAGGGTGCCGGTGATCTGCTCACTGCCGGACGTCCCCGCCGCCGACGAGCCCGTCGCCTCGTCCCGGGACGAGGCGGACGAGCCGGTGCAGCCGGCAAGAGCGAGGAGCGCCGCAGCCCCGAGCGCTGCCATGCGGCGGTTCACGGGACGTCCACGCTGACCTGCGTGGCCTTCACCGTCGCGACGGCGCGGACGCCTGCCTCGAGACCGAGCTCGTCGGCCGCCTCCCGGGACATGAGGGAGACCAGACGGAAGGGCCCCGCCTGGATCTCGACCTGCGCCATCACGGTGTCCCGCACGACCCGCGTGACGATGCCGGTGAGCCTGTTCCGGGCCGACGACGGCGTTGTCCCGGGCTCCGGGGCCTCCCGGAGCTGGGTGGCGACGTGGGCGAGGTCCGCGCCGTCGACGACCGCCGGTCCGGCGCCCTCCCGATGTGCGGGCAGGCGGTCGCTGTCGATCCAGCGGCGGACGGTGTCGTCGCTGACGCCGAGCAGCGACGCGGCTTCGGCGATCCGGTAGGTGGTCGGCACGGCGGCACTGTAGGTCCGCATATACGGACATAGCAAGCGCCAATACCTCCGCATCTGCGGAGACCCGACAAGCGCCGAAAGCTAGCCCCGCTAGCTGTCCAGCCCCGAGGCCGGATTGTGGACAGGCCTCTGACCTGGGGATTCAGGTCGCGTCTCATCCTCCGAGCGGCTATGATTCGTACATGTGTTCGACCCGTCCGGATGACGCCCTCGCGGACCTCGAGGCCGCGTTGGATCGGTTGGCCGCCGAGGACATGACGTCGATGTTCGGGCCGCAGGTCCTCGATCGGACGAGGCGGCTGCTGCGCGCGCAGAACCGGCTCGACGCGCAGGTCGCCCGCGCGGTCCGCGAAGGCGAGCTCACCCAGGCCCCGGCGCACGACGGGCTGACGTCCATGCAGTCCTGGCTCCGCGGCCACGCCCGCCTGTCCCCCTCGGCCGCCGCCCGGCTCGTCCGCACCGGCCGGGCACTGGAGCGCCTGCCGGCCGTGGCCGCCGCGTTCGCCGGCGGCCGGATCACCGCCGAGCAGGTCGCCGTCATCGCCCCGGTCACCCGCGACGAGCACCGGGCCGCGGCCGCCGCCCACGACGTCGACGTCGCCGCGGTCGACGCGACTCTGGCCGACGTCGCTGCCACGCGACCGCACCGCGAGCTGACCCAGGTGGTGCACCACTACCTCGAGCGGCTCGACCCCGACGGTCCCGAACCCGACCCGACGGAGAGCCGATCGTTGACGATCTCGCGGCACGCCGACGGCAGCGTGAGCGGCCGCTTCGAGCTCGACGCGGTCGGCGGGGAGAGGGTGCAGGCCGCGCTGGAGTCGATCGTGCAGGCCAACCGGCCGGCCGGTGACACCCGCATTCGCGGCCAGCAGTTGGCGGATGCACTGGTGCAGACCTGCGACAACGCGCTGGCCTCCGGCGCACTGCCGATCCTGCGCACGGTCAAGCCGCACGTCATCGTCACCATCCCGCTGGCCGACCTCGTCGACCCGCACCCGGGCCTCGGCACCGCCTCCACCGGATTCGGGGCCACCATCTCCGCCGCCCGCGCCCGGATGCTTGCCTGCGACGGCTCGATCACGCGCGTCGTGCTCGGGCCCGAATCCCAGCCGCTGGAGATGGGCCGCACCCACCGGGTCGTCCCGCCCCACCTACGGCGGGCCACCGAGACCCGCGACCGGCACTGCGTCTTCGCCGGCTGCCTGGCACCCAGCTACTGGTGCGACGTCCACCATCTCCTGCACTGGATCGACGGCGGTGAGACCGACCTGGACAACAGCGCGCTGCTCTGCGAGCAGCACCACACGAAGGTCCACCACGGGTTCCGGGTGGAACGACAACCCGACGGCTGCTGGCGCACCTGGCGGCCCGACGGCACCGAGATCCTTCTCCACCCCCACCTGCTCGCCGCCTGAGTCGCTACTGCCGGTGACCTGCGGCACCGTTTGCTGATCACGGCGGCCGGGGAGGTGGAGTCGGTGCCCCCTGCTCCCCCCGTGGACAGCTCCGTGGACGACCCGGCCGGGAACTCGGCGTCGGACCGCACGCGCCGCATCCGCGCGGTCGCCCGCGACCTCCTCGGCTTCACCGAGTTCCGGCCGGGCCAGGAACAGGCGATGCAGTCGGCGGTCGCCGGCCGCGACACGCTCGCCGTCCTCCCGTCCGGTGCGGGGAAGACCGCCATCTACCAGGTCGCCGGCCAGCTGCTCGACGGACCGGTGGTGGTCGTGTCGCCGCTGATCGCGCTGCAGCGCGACCAGGTCGAGCGGTTGGCGGAGATCGAGGACCGCGCCGGCCGGGCCGCCCAGCTGAACTCCAGCATGTCGGCCGGTGACCAGCGGGAGGTCCTGGAGGCACTCGGGGACGGAACGGTCCGCTTCGTCTTCCTCGCCCCCGAGCAACTCACCAAGCCCGAGGTCGTGGAGGCCGCGCGCGAGGCGGGCCCGGCGCTGTTCGTCGTCGACGAGGCGCACTGCGTCTCCGCGTGGGGCCACGACTTCCGGCCCGACTACCTGCGGCTGGGCGGTGTCATCGAGCAGCTGGGGCACCCGACGGTGCTCGCGCTCACGGCCACCGCCGCGCCGCCGGTCCGGGCCGAGATCGTCGAACGGCTGGAGATGCGCGACGCGCAGGTCGTCGTCGCCGGCTTCGACCGACCCGAGATCCGGCTGGAGGTCGACCACTACGCCGACGCCTACGGCAAGCAGCACGGGGTGCTCGACCGGGTCCTCGCCGAGATCGGCGAGGGCCGCGGTCCCGGCATCGTCTACAGCGCCACCCGCCGGGGCACCGAGGAGATCGCCGAGCAGCTGGCCGATCGCGGACTCCGCGTCCGGCCGTACCACGCGGGCCTGCCCAGGGCCGAGCGCGAGGACACCCAGCGCGCCTGGATGGACGACGAACTGGACGTGGTCGTCGCGACCACCGCGTTCGGCATGGGCATCGACAAGCCCGGCACCCGGTTCGTCGTCCATGCCGAGCCCGCGGACTCCGTCGACAGCTACTACCAGGAGATCGGCCGGGCCGGGCGCGACGGGAAGCCGGCGCTCGCCGTGCTGGTCTACCGGCAGGAGGACCTCGGCATCCGCCGGTTCTTCGCCGCCGGCACCCCGGCGGAAGAGGAGCTCCAGCAGGTCGCCGGGCTGGTGCAGGCCGCCGCCGCGGCCGGCATCGACGAGGGCGTGGACGTGAAGGACCTGCGGGAGGAGACCGGCCGCGCGGCCACCCCGCTGGCGCGGGACCTCAACCTGCTCGAGCAGGTCGAGGCCGTCGTCCTGGACGAGGAGGGCGCAGCCCACCCGGCCGAGGGCGCCCCGACCCCCGGCGAGGCCGCGGCGGCCGCCCGGGAGCTGGCCGAGCACCACGAGCGGGTGGACCAGAGCCGGGTCGAGATGATGCGCGGCTACGCCGAGACCACGACCTGCCGCCGCCAGTTCCTCCTCGGCTACTTCGGCGAGCAGCTCGACGAGCCGTGCGGCAACTGCGACAGCGACACCTGCTCCGGCACCCCCGAGGAGCGCGCGGCGGCCGCCGAGGCCCGCGCGCACACGCCGTTCCCGGTCGAGACGGCCGTCGAGCACACCGAGTGGGGGCCGGGCGTGGTCATGCGGGTCGAGGACGACCGCCTGGTCGTGCTCTTCGACGAAGTCGGCTACAAGACGCTCGGCATCGCCGCCGTCGTCGAGCACGGCCTGCTGCGGGCGCGCACCCCGGCCTGATCCGATCTCGGTTCGGCACCGGTCGCTGCGCGGGCGCCTCGACACATCGCGCGCCACCCGTTCGGGCGACGCGCCGTTAACAGGGGGCCCAAGCGGGGTATTTCGTTCCGGAACCGCCGCAACATGGCGGCAGAACGAATGTCTGGGAGGACACCATGGCCGCATCCGCGGGCAACACCGGCACTACCCGGGGCAAGACCTGGCCCGAGCTGCTGGCACTCGCATTCGGTGCCATCTACACGCTGATCGGGATCATCGGGTTCTTCATCACCGGCTTCGACAACTTCTTCGAGCACACCGGCGAGACGCTGCTGGGCTTCGAGATCAACGGGATGCACAACGTCGTCCACATCCTGATCGGTGTCGCCGGTCTGGTCCTCGCCCGGACGCTGGCCGGCGCGCGCACCTACGGCTGGCTGCTCGCCATCGGCTACGGCGCCGCCTTCGTCTACGGCCTGTTCGCCGTCGGCGAGGACTGGGACTTCCTCAGCCTCAACGCTGCGGACAACGTCCTGCACATCGTCACCGCCGTCGTCGGCCTGGTGATCGCGCTGGCCCCCGTCCGGACCGGCGACCGCACGCGCGCCTGATCGCGCTCCGGTAACCGCCTGACAGAGAGCCGGGTGCCGTCGTCCCTCGAGGGGCGGCGGCGCCCGGCTCTCGGCGTCTTCCCCGGTGCGCCGTCGCGGAGCACACTCGCGGGCAACGGCGGGGAGGCCGAGCAGCGGCCGGCGTCCGCCCGCTCCCCGAGGGGCTGCCATGGACGACGACCCGGTCCTGCGCTCCCTGGAAGCCGACCTCGAACGGGACGACCCCGCCCTCGCGGCGTTCCTCAGCGTCGGGTCGCCTACCCCACGCAGGCATTCACGGACGTGGGTGCTGCTGGCACTGCCGCTGCTGGTGCCGGCCCTGCTGCTCCCGGAGCGGGTGACCTTCGGGGTGGTCGCGACGCTGCTGATCCTCGGCTCGCCGTTGTTCGTCTGCTGGCTGTGCGCCTCGCGGGAAGGTCTGGCCGGCCCGCCCGCCTGACCGCCACGGAACCCGGCCGGCCGGCCCCACCCCCGATGCGACGCCGGTCACGTTCGCCGTTACGTTGCCGACATGGACTTCGCGCTCTCCGCCAAAGCCGAGGACGTCACCGGCCGCATGTGGGACTTCATGCGTGAGCATGTCTTCCCGGCCGAGCCGGTCTACGAGGAGTGGCGCGCCGCCCGCGGCCACGACAACCACGAGCACCCGCCGGTGCTGGAGGAGCTGAAGGCCGAGGCGCGCAAGCGCGACCTGTGGAACCTCTTCCACCACGAGCTGGCGGGGCTGTCCAACCTCGAGTACGCCTCGGTCGCCGAGATCACCGGGTGGTCGCCGACGATCGCCCCGGAGGCGATCAACTGCGGCGCCCCGGACACCGGCAACATGGAGACGCTCATGTTGTTCGGCACCGACGAGCAGAAGCAGCGGTGGCTGCAGCCCCTCCTCGAGGGCGAGATCCGGTCCGGTTTCGCGATGACGGAGCCCGACGTCGCGTCGTCCGACGCGCGCAACATCCAGACGTCGATCGTCCGCGACGGCGACGACTACGTGATCAACGGCCGCAAGTGGTGGACCAGCGGGGCTGCCGACGAGCGCTGCCAGATCTTCATCGTCATGGGGAAGACCGACCCGGACGGCGCACCGCACAACCAGCAGTCGATGGTGCTCGTGCCCCGGGACACCCCCGGCCTGGAGATCATCCGGCACCTGCCGGTCTTCGGGTACCAGGACCAGCACGGACACTCGGAGCTCCGCTTCACCGACGTCCGGGTGCCGAAGACCAACATCCTCTCCGGCGAGGGCGACGGCTTCATGATCGCCCAGGCCCGGCTCGGCCCCGGCCGGATCCACCACTGCATGCGCGCCATCGGCATGGCCGAGCGCGCGCTGGCGCTCATGGTCGAGCGGGCCAAGGCACGCGTCGCCTTTGGCCGCCCCCTGGCCGAGCAGGGCACCGTGCGCGAGTCCATCGCCGAGTCGCGGATCGAGATCGACCAGGCCCGCCTGCTGGTGCTCAAGACCGCCGACCTGATCGACAAGTTCGGCGCCAAGGGCGCCCGCACCGAGATCTCCTCGATCAAGGTCGCCGCACCGCGGGTGGCGCTGAACGTCATCGACCGCGCGATCCAGGTGCACGGCGGCGCCGGTGTCAGCAACGACACGGTGCTGGCCCGCTTCTACGCCAGCGCCCGGACGCTGCGCATCGTCGACGGCCCCGACGCGGTGCACATCCGCGGTGTCGCCAAGGAGGAGCTGGCGCGGGAGCGCCCGTACAGCGCCTGACGACAGCCCCCTCCTCCCCACCGGCTGCATCGGCGGCCCAGCGGAACTCCCTCGATCACGATCCGGTCACGGTGGCGTTCGTTCCCGGGTGGTCGCGGCGTCATAGGGGTGACGACGGGGGGGATCCAGTGGGAGCCAAGGACGAGGCCGCCTTCGAGGCGTTCGTCGCCGCGCGGTCCGGTGACCTGCTGCGCACCGCCGTGCTGCTCACGCGGGACCGCGGCCACGCCGAGGACCTCCTGCAGACCGCGCTGGTGAAGGCCTATCGCCGGTGGAACCGGATCGGCGGCGACCCCTACCCCTACGTCCGGCGCGTGCTCGTGACCACCGCCGCCAGCTGGCGGCGGCTGCGCACCACGCAGGAGATCGTCGCCCTGCCGGCGCACGAGTACGCCACCCCCGACGGAACCGATGTCGTCGACGAGCGTCAACGGATGACCGACGTCCTCGCCACTCTTCCGCCGCGGATGCGTGCGGTGCTCGTCCTCCGCTACACCGAGGACCTCAGCGAGGCCGACACCGCCGAACTCCTGGGGTGCTCGGTGCACACGGTCCGCAGTCAGACCGTCCGCGGGCTGGCCCGGCTCCGCGCCCTGCTCGGCGCCGGCGCGCCGTCCATCGTCCTCGAGGAGTGCTGACGTGACGATCTCCGACACCGAGCTCGAGGCCGGTCTGCGCTCGCTGCGCGCCCGAGCCGACGAGATCCCGCCGCCTCCGTCCGACCTGGCCCGGCGCACCCGCGAGCGGTACCGGGCGCAGCGCCGCTCCCGGGCCGCCCTCGCCGCCGGTGGACTGGTGGCGCTGGTCGTGCTCGTCGGCGTGCCGGTCGCCGCCTCGACGATCCTCACGGGCGAGGGCCAGACGGCGACCCCGTCGGGCCACACCTCCACGCCGGCCACCCGGACCGGGCTCTACGGCCTCCCCACTCGCGGCGACCTGGCCGACGACGAGGAGTGGCTGGCTGCCGTGACCGCGCTGGACTGGGGGCCCGTCGACACGTCGTTGCTCCCCGCGGGCATGGAGGTGCCGGATCCGTCCGTCGGTTCTCGCCGCGTCGCCTTCGCCGGCGACGTGGCGAGCGGGCGGGTGGCCCTGGTTCTCGGCATGGACGGGCGCAACCTCGGCTTCGCCTGGTTCCTCGGGCCAGAGGACGCCGAACCGGACGAGATGGCGCTGGCCACGATGCCCGGTGTCGTCGGCGCCGACGGCTTCCTGGGGCTGGTCGACGCACCGAGCCCGGACGCGTTGGAGCAGAGCCTGATCGTCGTGGCGACGCCGGGGGACACCATGACGTGGAAGGGGCCGTCCATCGTGTCCGCCTCGGGCGAGGTCGACGAGCAGACCGTTCCACTCGACCTCGACGACGGCATCGGCACGCACGAGGTCTCGGTGCCCTTCACGTGGGACGTGGACGTGCGGGGGCCCGGCAACCAGCGCCGGGGCGGCTCGCTCACCGACAGCGACCGGAGCAGGCCGGGTGGTTCTGCGCAGGGGATCCCGGCGGACGTCGCAATCGCCGATCCTCGCGGGCTGGCCACCATGACCGTGCGCGACAACGCCGCGTACATCGCCAGGTCGGTGCTGGACGAGTACGCCCTCGGCGCCGCGGACGCGCAGCCCACCCTGCTCGCCGCCGGCCCGCTGGGGGTACGTGGTGACATGTTCGGGGAGCTCTACGGCCTGACCCACCTGTCGGGAGCCACCGAGGTCTGGCTGACGACCTACGTGCCCTCGCGGCCGGACTCCGGCTTCCAGATCTCCCGATTCCCACCCGCTCCGGTCGGGCAGGCGCTGATGGACCGCGTGATCGCCGTGAGCGCCGAGTCGTGCCTGCTGGTCAGTGCACCCGAGGGGGTCCAGGCCCAGGTGCTGGACCGGGCGGGGGTCGTGCTGACGACCATCCCGCTCACGCAGGGCGCCGGAGCCGGGCCGATGAACGACCCGAACGCTTCGAAGGTCCGCGTCCTCGACGCCGCCGGGAGCGTCGTCGGCGAAGGACCCGTCACCAGGGCCGGCGAGTGACCGAGCCCGCATCGCTGACGGCGATGCGTCAGCTGGTCGCGGAGGCCCGGCTCCGGCGGACCCTCGATCCCCGGCGGTTCCCGCCGCGACCGGCCCGTGACCCCGGCCGGTCAGCCCCGGGTGGCGCGCCGCAGCAGGAAGGCGCCGACGACGGCCAGGACGACGCCGAGGACGAGCTGTCCGACGCCGACGCCGGACTGGTCACTGGCGAACCACGAGACCGACGACACCAGGAGGACGACGGCGACGCCGAGGACGAGCAACCCGACCAGGCGCTCGCGGCGGGCGTCACGGGAGCCGGGAGGAACGGGGGCTGACATGCCCGCCAGCCTGCCAGCCGCTCAGAACCGGTGGAGCAGCAGGATCTCCTCGCGGTCGTCGCCCGGCGCGACCCTGATGGCCCCTGCGACGCGGCCTACCTCGGTGTAGCCCAGGCCCCGGTAGAAGGCGTCGACCCCCGTGCCGCCCCGCGCGGTCAGCTGCAGGAACTCCCAGCCCCGGGTGCGGGCGATGTCGTGCACACCGCCCATCAGCACGCGCCCCAGGCCGTGGCCCTGACGCGAGGGGTGCACCTGCACGCGCAGCACCGTCGCCCAGTGCCGGCGCAGTGGACTCGAGGAACCGACGAGTGCGGCGAACCCCGCCGTCGCACCGTCGACGGTCAGCACGGCGAGGACGTCGCGCCCGGAGTGCACGCCCTCGAGCAGGCGGTCCAGCACCGGGGCGACGTCGTCCCGGGTGACCGGGGGGACGAAACCGACGGCCCCACCGGCGTTGGACACGTCGGTCCAGCAGGCCAGCAGCTCACCGCGGAGGACGTCGTCGACGGCGGAGACGGCTCGGACCTCGGCATCGGGCACGCCGACCATGCTCCCGCGCGCGTCGCGGGCCGCTGCCGGGACCCCCGCCCCGACGCACCGCGCACGACCTCCTGGCGCGTCGGAGCCGGGCGGTCCTAGCGTTCTGCCATGACAGACCTTGCCGGAAGCCCCACGGCACAGGACCTGAGAGACCGGACGGGCTACGACCCGCTCTTCCTCGGCCCCGGCGTGCCGATGCCCGCTGTCACCACCGACGCGGCGACCGTGATGCTGCCCTACCTCCACTACTCCGTCGTGTTCCGTCCCGACCGGCGCTTCGCGGCACTGACCGCCCTCGACCTGGACGGCGCCCGGCTGAAGAGCCTCGACCGCGCCGACGCCTGGCAGCTCGATCCGCGGTTGGCCGCCGAGCTCCAGGCCGGCCCCCCGGTCTACGCCCACAACGACCTCGACCGCGGGCACCTGGTGATGCGCGCGTCGTCGATGTGGGGGGACACCGAGGACGAGGCGCGCAGGGCCGAGGCCGACACCTTCTACTTCACCAACGCCGCACCGCAGGCTGCGATGT
Organism: Blastococcus sp. CT_GayMR16; assembly: GCF_004570875.1. Taxonomy (GTDB): domain Bacteria; phylum Actinomycetota; class Actinomycetes; order Mycobacteriales; family Geodermatophilaceae; genus Blastococcus_B. The sequence goes on from NZ_SPQK01000009.1 coordinate 28,320, forward strand.
TCAACCAGGGCCGGCAGCTGTGGCTGGGGCTGGAGGAGTACCTGCAGGAGCACGCGGCGACCTTCGACCGGAAGCTGGCCGTCTTCGCCGGTCCGGTCCTCGACCCCGATGACCCGCCCTACCGGGGGATCCAGATCCCGCTGCGGTTCTGGAAGGTCGTGGCCTTCGTGCAGGACGGCGCGCTGGCCGCCACCGGGTACATCCTCGACCAGACGCCGCTGGTGGACGACCTCGACGCGGCGCTCGCCGCGGCCGAGGCGGCGGGCGCCCTGCCTCCGCTGGGCGCGTTCCGCACGTTCCAGGTGCCGATCGCCGACATCGCCGTCCTGGCCGGCCTGGATCTCGACCAGCTGATCCTGGTGGACCGGCTCGGGGCGGCGGTGACCGGCGAGACACCACCACCTCCCGGGCGGGCGTCCTCGACCTGGCTGGAGCTGAGCTCGCTGGACGATCTGGTGCTGGCGGGCTGAGCCACTTGTCAGGCAAGTAGTTACTTGCCTATGGTCTCCCCGTGGGCGATGTGTTCAAAGCCCTCGCGGACCCGACCCGGCGCGCCATCCTCGACGAACTCCAGGAGCGGGACGACCAGACCCTGTTCGAGCTGTGCTCCCGGCTGATCAGCCGGCACGGGCTCAGCTCCAGCAGGCAGGCGGTCTCCCAGCACCTCGAGGTCCTGGAGGCGGCCGGCCTGGTCACCACCCGCCGCGAGGGTCGCTACAAGTTCCACTCCTTGGACACCTCGCCGCTGAAGACCATCACCGACCGGTGGCGGGTCGACCCCTAGGGAGGCACATCATGCGGATCAACCTGGCCAGCGTCCTCGTCGACGACCAGGAGCGGGCGCTGCGGTTCTACACCGACGTGCTCGGCTTCGTGAAGAAGACCGAGGTGCCGCTCGGCGAGCACCGGTGGCTGACCGTCGTCTCGCCCGAGGACCCGGACGGCGTCGAGCTCGTGCTGGAACCGAGCGACCATCCCGCCGTCGGGCCCTTCAAGAACGCCCTCGTGGCCGACGGCATCCCGTTCACCTCGTTCGCCGTGGACGACGTCCACAAGGAGTACGAGCGGCTGAAGGGGCTGGGCGTCACCTTCACCCAGGAGCCGACGGCGATGGGCCCGGTGACCACCGCCGTCCTCGACGACACCTGCGGGAACCTGATCCAGATCGCCGCCATGTGAGCGCCGGAGGGGGCTGACCGCACGGCCCGGGAGTCCTAGGTTCACGGTCGTGGACTCTGCGGTCTCGGTCTCCGGGCTGGTCAAGACGTTCGGTGCCACCCGCGCCCTCGACGGCCTGGACCTGGAGATCGCCACCGGCGAGGTGCACGGCTTCCTCGGTCCCAACGGATCGGGGAAGTCGACCACCATCCGGGTGCTCCTCGGCCTCCTGCGCCCCGACTCGGGCACCGTCCGGCTGCTCGACGGCGATCCCTGGCACGACGCCGTCGCCCTGCACCGCCGGCTGGCGTACGTACCCGGCGATGTGACCCTCTGGCCCCAGATCAGCGGCGGGGAGGCCATCGACCTGCTCGGCCGGCTCCGCGGCGGCCTGGACCCGGCCCGCCGCGCCGACCTGCTCGAGCGCTTCGACCTCGACCCGACCAAGAAGGCCCGCAGCTACTCGAAGGGCAACCGGCAGAAGGTCGCCCTGGTGGCAGCCCTGGCCTCCGACGCCGAGCTGCTGATCCCCGACGAGCCGACGTCGGGTCTCGACCCACTCATGGAGGCGGTCTTCCAGGAGAACATCCGCGAGGTCCGCGCCCAGGGCCGCACGGTGCTGCTGTCGAGCCACATCCTGGCCGAGGCCGAGGCGCTCTGTGACCGCGTGAGCATCATCCGGCACGGTCGCACCGAGCAGAGCGGCAGCCTGAGCGAGCTGCGCCACCTCACCCGGACCTCGATCGCGGCCGAGACCGCCCGCCCGGTCACGGGTCTCGACTCGCTGCCCGGGGTGCACGATGCGGCGATCCGGGACGGCCGGGTGCGCTTCGACGTCGACACCGACCATCTGGACGGCGTCCTCCGGCACCTCGCGGCCTTCGGCGTCCGGTCGCTGAACAGCGCGCCGCCCACCCTGGAGGAGCTCTTCCTGCGCCACTACGGCGACGAGCTGGCCGAGGACGGCGTGCGGCTCGCGGGCACGGACCGGTGAGCACGGCCCGTCCCACGCTGGCCGGTACTGGCGCACTGGTCCGCTTCGCGCTGCGCCGCGACCGGCTGCGGCTGCCGCTCTGGATCGCGCTCGGCGCCGGACTGGTCGCCTCCCAGTCGGTCTCCAGCCAGACGCTCTACGACTCCCCCGCCGCCCTCGTGGCCTACCGGGATTCGGTCGGGAGCAACGCGGCCACCATCGCGTTCGCGGGGCCACCCGTGGGCCTCTCCACCGTGGCCGGCGCGGTCGCCTTCGAGATCTCCGCGTCGGTCATGCTCGCCGCCGCCCTCATGGCGATGTTCACGACCGGCCGGCACACCCGCGCCGACGAGGAGGCCGGCCGCACGGAGCTGATCCGTGCCGGCCGCGTCGGCCGGCACGCACCCCTGATCGCCGCGGTGCTCGTGTCGGCACTGGCGTGCGTCGCGATGGCGCTCGCGATCGGCCTGGTGGGCACCGCGACCGGGCTGCCGACGGGCGGATCGTTCCTGCTGGGCGCCTCGGTGGGCGCCTGCGGTCTCGTCTTCACCGGCATCGCCGCCGTCGCCGCCCAGGTGACGGAGTCCACGCGTTCGGCGTACGGGATCGTCGGAGCCGTCTTCGGCGTCGCCTTCGTCCTCCGGGCTGTGGGCGACATCAACGGCAGCTGGCTCGTCTGGGCCTCGCCGGTCGGCTGGGCGCAGGCCGTGCACCCGTTCTCCGACGACCGTGTGCTTCCCCTGCTGCTCTGCCTGGTCGCGACCGCCGGTCTGGTCGCCGCGGCGATGACGCTGCTCGACCACCGCGACCTGGGCTCCGGGCTGCTGCCGGCGCGGCCGGGGCCGCCCCGGGCGGGCCCGCTGCTCGGCTCCCCGCTGGGGCTCGCGATCCGGCTGCAGCGCGCCGCGCTCATCGCCTGGGCGGTGAGCCTCGCACTGCTGGGTGCGGTGTACGGCGGGGTGGGGGACGCCGTCGAGACCCTGTTCGCCGACAACCCCCAGGCGCAGGTCTTCTTCCCCGGCGCCTCGTCCGCGGGCCTCGTCGAGGCCTACCTGGCCACCATCTTCTCCATCAACGCCCTGCTGGCCGCGGCCTACGCCGTCTCCTCGGTGCTGCGCGCACGGGCGGAGGAGTCGGCGGGCCGGGCCGAGTCCGTCCTGGCGACGGCGACCTCCCGCGGGGCATGGCTGGGCAGCCACGTGACCGTGGCGCTGCTGGGGTCGGCGCTCCTCGTCGTCCTCTCGGGTGCCGCGACCGCGCTGGTCCGGGGCCTGTCGAGCGGCGATCTCGGCTCGTTCGGCCGGCTCTTCGCCGCGTCGCTGGCCTACGTGCCGGCCGTCTGGGCGGTCGCCGCCCTGGCCGTCGCCCTCGTCGGGCTGGCCCCCCGGATCGCGACGGGGGCGGCCTGGGGCGGCGTTGCCTACGTCGTCGTGGTGGCCATGGTGGCCCAGGCGCTGGACTGGCCGGGCTGGGTGGGCGACCTGTCCCCGTTCGCGTGGACGCCCCTGGTGCCGATCGAGGCGTGGACGCTGCCGGTGGCCGTGGGTCTGGGCGCCGTCGTCCTCGTGTTGCTGGCCGTGGGATTCGGCGCCTTCCGCCACCGGGACCTCAGCACCGGCTGAGGTCAGCCGTTCTTGGTCGGCGGCTCGCCCTCGGCCAGGGCATCCTGAGCCTGGGCCGGGTCGTAGGCGCAGGCGTCGCCGACGTCGGCTGCCGGGTTCGGTGACGCCGGCGCGCCAGCGCCCGTGGTGGGCGCGGCGGATCCGCTGCCGTTGGCGGCGCCGGACGAGGGAGTGGCGGGCGCGGGCGCCAGCGCCTCCTGCACGATCTGGCGCATCTGGTCGTAGTCCGGATACGCCGGGTCGATCAGGGTCGAGTCGAAGACGACGCTGCGGGTGGTCGCGTCCTTGACGAGGAAGGCGACGTCCACGAAGTCGTCCAGAGCGGACCGGGGGATGTCGGTGCTGACGATGTCCTGGGTGGTCGCCGCGAGCTCCTGGTACTTCGCGAGCAGCCGCACCGGGTTCGCCGCCTGGATGATCGAGTCGATCGTGCAGCGCTGCCGGGCCATCCGGTCGTAGTCGGTGAGACCGAACCGGCCGCGGGCAAACGCGAGGGCCGTGGGGCCGTCCATGTGCTGGTTCGGCCCGGGCGCGATGTAGGCGTCGGGCAGGGAGCCGGTCGACGGCTCGCCCCCCACCGGCACGTAGTAGTTGACGTTGACCGTGATGCCACCGAGGGCGTCGACCAGGCTGCTGAACCCGTCGAGGTTCACCAGCACGTAGTAGTCGATGGTCAGGCCCAGCGCCTCACCGACGCCGAGCTTGAGGAAGTCCGCGCCGGGGTTGTCGGTGGGCCCGAGGATGTCGGGGTACTCCGCCGGGCCGTTGCGGTAGACGGCGTTGAGCAGGCTCTCGCTCTCGTCGCCCGCCTCGAAGCCGTCGGGATACACCTCGGCCAGCGGGCTGTCGGCCGGGAACGGCAGGTTCTCCAGGTTGCGCGGCAGGCTGAACAGGATCGTGTCGCCGGTGGCGGTGTCGATGCTCGCGACGATGACGGTGTCGGTGCGCACGCCGTCGCGGCCCTCCCCGCCGTCGCCGCCGAGCAGCAGGACGTTGACCCGCTCCTTGTCCCCGAACGGGTCCGGGGTGTCGATGACGGTGGCGGACCTGCCGTTGTCGTCGAAGACCTCGGCGATCAGGTCGCGCTGGGTCATCGCCAGCCGTCCCGCGAGCACCGCCGGGGCGGCGACGGCCGCGACGAGCAGCAGGACGACGACGGCGCCGAGAAGGTGCCGGCCGCGGCCCACCCGCGGCGGCAGCAGCATCCGGTAACCGGCGACGACGACCACGATCCACAGCAACGCGACCAGCGCGATCGTGCCGACGACCCAGAGCAGGGCGCCGGTGTCGACCGCGGTGCGGACCGCCGTCCGTCGTCCGCCGGTGGCCAGCCAGACCCCGCCGCCGACGAGCAGGAGGAACAGCAGGAGCGTGATCGCGCCCAGGACGCGGCGGCCCGCGGCGAGGAACGCCGTCCCCGGGACGACCGCCCCGAGCACCGTCCAGCCGAGCGCGGAACCGAAACTCCGCTCTGCCCGGCGCCGTCCGCGGCCCGGCGAATGCACCGTGGCACCCCCCGCAGAAGGCGCGCCGGAAGTCGCGCTCACGCGGGATCCGTCGCTCGGCGCCACAAGGTCATCCGGCCATGATCGCACCGAGCAGCGGCCTGGGCGTCGGCTGGACGGTTGCTCCCCGCCCCCTGGGGACCGCGGGACTCGCCGGAAACAGCCGCGATCCGACGCTGGATGAGGGGTGAACGAGGGTGGTTCGGGGCACCTGTTCTGGATACCGACCGATGCTTACGGCGGCGTAGGTTACGCAGGCGTAGGTCGCTTCACCCTCCGGAGGTCACGATGCCCCAGACACCCCCGCAGGCAGCGGTGCTGACCGAGCTCGAGCCGGTGGTCGCCGAGAACCTCGAGCGGCACATCACGGTGGCCAAGGAGTGGCACCCGCACGACTACGTCCCGTGGGACGAGGGCCGCAACTTCGCCTTCCTCGGCGGGGAGGACTGGTCGCCCGACCAGTCGCGGTTGGACGACACGGCGAAGGCCGCGATGTTCGTCAACCTGCTCACCGAGGACAACCTGCCCAGCTACCACCGGGAGATCGCCACCCGGTTCGGCCGGGACGGCGCGTGGGGTCAGTGGGTGGGCCGCTGGACGGCGGAGGAGGGGCGGCACGGCGTCGCCCTGCGCGACTACCTCGTCGTCACCCGGGGCGTCGACCCGGTCGAGCTCGAGCGTGCCCGGATGGACTACATGACCACCGGCTACGACTCCGGCGACAAGACCCCGCTGGAGGCCGTCGCCTACGTGTCGTTCCAGGAGCTGGCCACCCGGGTCTCCCACCGGAACACGGGCAAGGCGACCGGCGACCCGATCGCGGAGAAGCTGCTGGCCCGCATCGCCACCGACGAGAACCTGCACATGATCTTCTACCGGAACCTCGTCACCGCGGCCTTCGACATCAACCCCGACGAGATGATGCGGGCGGTGGCCAACGAGGTGATGAACTTCGAGATGCCCGGCGCCAACATGGCGAACTTCCGCAAGAACTCGATCATCATCGCCAAGGCCGGCATCTACGACCCGCGTCTGCACTTCGACGAGGTCGTCAGCCCCATCCTGCGCACCTGGAAGGTGTTCGACCGCACCGACTTCGGCCCCGAGGGGGAGAAGGCGCGCGACGAGCTGGCGGAGTTCCTCGCCGCCCTCGACGTCCAGGCGACGAAGTTCGTCGACAACCGGGAGCGGATCCGCGCACGGATCGCGGCCCGTGGCGAGATCCCCGTCCAGGTCTGAAGGCCCCTGACCGGGACTGTCGGTCGATCCGAGCGGGGCCCGGAGGGTCCCCGAGGAACGACGGGACCGCTGGGGCTCGACGCAGGTCGAGGGCCCCCTGGCCGCGGTGTCGGCCGGTAGGCCGACAATGTCTCAGTGCGCCTGGCCACCTGGAACGTGAACTCGATCCGCAGCCGAGCCGACCGGGTGGCCGCCTGGCTGGAGCGCAGCGACGTCGACGTCGTCGCGCTGCAGGAGACCAAGTGCCGCGACGACCAGTTCCCCGAGATGATGTTCAACGCCATCGGGTACGAGGTCGCCCACGTCGGCCACTCGCAGTGGAACGGGGTCGCGATCCTGTCCCGGGTCGGCATCGAGGACGTCGAGATCGGCTTCCCGGGGATGCCGTCCTGGTCGTCGAAGGAGGGTCTGGACCCGGCACCCGAGGCGCGGGCCCTCGGCGCCACGTGCGGGGGCGTGCGGGTGTGGAGTCTCTACGTGCCGAACGGCCGCACCCTGGCCGACCCGCATCTGCAGTACAAGCTCCAGTGGCTCGAGGCTCTGCGGACGACGGCCGCGGACTGGCTGGCCGCGGACCCGGCGGCCCAGGTCGCCCTGGTCGGCGACTGGAACATCGCCCCGGAGAACGACGACGTCTGGGACATCACCGTCTTCTCGCACTCGACGCACGTCTCCCCGCCCGAGCGAGCGGCGTTCCGCGGCGTCGTCGAGGCTGGCTACGCCGACGTCGTCCGTCCGTACACCCCCGGACCGGGCGTCTACACCTACTGGGACTACACGCAGCTGCGCTTCCCCCGTCGGGAGGGCATGCGGATCGACTTCGTGCTCGGCTCGCCTGCCCTCCAGGCCCGGGTGACCGGTGCCCGCATCGACCGCGAGGAGCGGAAGGGCAAGGGCGCCAGCGACCACGCGCCCGTCATCGTGGAACTGGCCTGACGACTCCGGCAGGCCCTGAAGGGGGCCTTACACTGGCGTCCCGTGCTCGTCCTGCTGCCGCCCTCGGAGACCAAGGCGCCCGGCGGCGACGGTCCCCCGCTGGACCTCACCACCCTGTCCGCACCCGAGCTCACGCCGGTGCGCACCGAGCTCGCCGAGACGCTGGTCGAGCTGGCCGGTGACGTCCCGGCCGCCCGCACGGCACTGGGCCTGACCGCGCGTCAGGACGACGAGATCGCGCGCAACGCCGTGCTCTGGAACAGCCCGACGCTCCCGGCCCTGCGGCGCTACACCGGCGTGCTCTACGACGCCCTGGACATCGGCTCCATGACGCGGGCCCAGCGGGCTCGGGCCGGACGGCGGCTGTCGGTCGGGTCCGCGCTGTTCGGGCTGGTCCGCGGTGAGGACCGGATCCCGGCCTACCGGCTGTCCGCCGGCTCGGCGCTGCCCGGCCTCCCCACGCTCCGCGCGATCTGGCGCCCGGCGCTCTCCCCGGTGCTCGCCGCCGTCGACGAACTCGTCGTCGACCTGCGCAGCGGTTCCTATGCCGCGCTCGCCCCGGTGCCGGGCGCGGTCACGGTCGAGGTGCTCAGCGAGCGCCCGGACGGCACTCGGTCGGTGGTCAGCCATTTCAACAAGGCGCACAAGGGCCGGGTGGCCCGGTTGCTGGCCACGACGACCGGCGAACCGGCCGACGTGGTGCGACTCAGGAGCCTGCTGAGGCGCGCCGGGTTGCACGTGGAACAGAACGGCGGCAGGGGGCTGGTCCTCGTCGTCCCTGCTCCCTGACTCCCTGACCGACCAGGATGGGAGTGACCTGCGTCCGGTTGGTTGCGCGCAACCGACCGGACGTGACATAACTGACGCGAGCGTGCGGACTCCAGAGGCGGGGCCGGGGCGTCACTGCATCCCTGACAGAGCGCGGGGCAGAAGGGCTTCGGTGGAGATCTCCACAGATCTGTCCGTGACCGATCGCCGTCATCCCGGCGAACGGGCGGCCGCAGCGCTGATCGCCGATCCGGAGCGGCTGGCGGAGGCCCGGCGGTTGCTGCCGACCCACGGCGACGCGCACGCGCTGGACCGGTTGGCCGAGCTCGCCGCGCGACTTCTGGGCACCACGGCGAGCCAGGTCGCGCTGCTGACCGACGTCCAGTTCCTGGCCGCGGGCGGCGGTCTGCCCCCAGGCCTGGTGGGCGGCGAGAGCCCGCTCAGCGAGTCGCTGTGCACGGTCACCGCGGCCGGCACCGGGGTGCTCGCCGTCACCGATGCGCGCCACGACCCACGGGTACGCGACCTGCCACCGGTGGTCTCCGGCCAGGTCGGCGCCTACCTCGGCGTTCCCCTGGCCGGGCGGAACGGCCAGGTGATCGGCGCCCTCTGCGTGTTCGACCCCGACCCTCGCGACTGGTCCGACACCGACATCGCGACCGTCCGTCAACTGGCCGAGTCGTCGGTCACGCAGCTCGAGCTCTCGGCAACGGTCCGCGAGTACGAGAGCGACCGGATGCGCTGGGGGCTGGCGATCGACTCGGCCGGCATCGGCACGTTCGACCTGGACGTGGTCACCGGGCGACTCACCTGGGACGACCGCCTGCTCACCATGTTCGGCTACGAGGACACGGCGTTCGAGGAGACCATCGACGCGTTCAACGCGCGGGTGCACCCCGACGACGTCCCGAGGGTGACCGAGGCCATGGCGGCCTGCATCGACACCTGCGGGGAGTTCGAGGCGCAGTACCGCATCATCCGCCTCGACGGCGAGACCCGGTGGGTGCACGCCCGGGGGCGGGCGATCGCCGATGCCGGCGGCCGCGCCGTCCGGTTCCTCGGCGCGGCCTACGACACCACCGGCGAGCGCGAGGGGGCGGCGCGCGTCACCCGGGTGCTGGAGGCGATGCCGGCGGGCTTCTACAGCCTGGACCGCGAATGGCGGTTCACCCATGTCAACGCCGAGGCGGAACGGCTGCTCGGCCGCACGCGGGAGCAACTCCTCGGGCGCGTGCTCTGGGACGACTGGCCCGCGGCGATCAACAGCATCTTCGAGGACAGCTACCGCACCGCCGTCCGGACCGGCGTGCCCGTCTCCTTCGACGCGTACTACCCCGCCCCGCTGGACGGCTGGTTCGAGCTGCGGGCCTGGCCGAGCCCCGACGGGTTGTCGGTGTACTTCACCGAGGTCACCGAGCGCCGCCGGATGCAGGATCAGGCCGAGCGTTCGGCACGCCGGCTGGCGGTCCTGGCCCAGGTGAGCGCCGAGCTGGCCGGCACCCTGGATGCACCCACTGCCGCGGCCCACCTGCCCCGACTCGTCGTCCCCACCCTCGCGGACTTCGCGGTCGTCACCCTGGTCGATCCGGACGGGCGCCCTCGCGACGTCGGCTCGTGGCACTCCGACCCGGCGTCCCGGCGCCTGCTCGAGCGATACGCCTCCGTTCGGCTGGAGTCCATGCCTGCCGTCTCACCGGTGGCCCGGGCCCTGATCAGCGGCGAGCCGATCCGCGAGCACGGCCGCACCGTGATCAGACTGCTCCCGTCCGGCGAGGCCCAGGACCTGCTCAGCCTCCTGGGGCCCGATTCGGCTGTCGTGCTCCCGATGCGCGGTCGCGGCCGCATCCTGGGCCTGCTCACCCTCTACTTCGCTCCCGGGTCGACGGTCGTCGACGAGGACCTCGCGACGGCACAGGACGTCGCCGACCGCGCCGGCCTGGCGCTGGACAACGCCCGCCTCTACAACGCTCAGCAGCAGCTCGCCGAGGGGCTGCAGCGCAGCCTGCTCACCGAGCCGCCTCAGCCCGACCACGGCGAGATCGCCGTCCGCTACCTGCCCGCGGCCGAGGCCGCGCGGGTGGGCGGCGACTGGTACGACGCCTTCCTGCAGCCCGGCGGCGCCACGATGCTCGTGATCGGCGACGTCGTCGGCCACGACACCGAGGCGGCCGCCGCCATGGGCCAGCTGCGCGGGCTGCTCCGAGGGATCGCGACCTACAGCGACGCGGGGCCGGCCGAGGTGCTCCGCGGGCTCGACACGTCCATGACGACGCTGCAGACCACGACCCTGGCCACCGCCGCCGTCGCGCGCTTCGAGCAGACACCCGAGGAGCGCGAGCGGGGCATCACCCGGATGCGGTGGGCAAACGCGGGCCACCTGCCGCCGCTGGTGGTCAACCCGGACGGGAGTGTCGCCGAGCTCGCCTCGTGGCGGGGTGATCTGCTCCTGGGCGTCGACCACGAGACCCAGCGCCGGGAATCGGTGGTCACCCTCGACCGCGGAGCGACCGTGCTGCTCTACACCGACGGACTCGTGGAGCGGCGCGACGCCGATCTGGACGCCGGCCTGGTGCGGCTCCGGGACACGTTGATCGAGCTCGCCGACCGGCCGCTGGAGGAGCTGCTCGACGAGGTGCTCGAGCGGCTCGTGCAGGGCCGCCCGGAGGACGACGTCGCGCTCGTCGCCGTCCGGCTGCACCGGCAGGACCTGCCCCGGCCCGCGGAAGCCGGGCCGAACGACGTGCCACCCACCGTGCCGGACGAGCCCGCGACCACCTGAGACCTTGTTCCGATGTGCGGTTCGGCCCCCTGCGGGGTCCGGGCGCGAGCGTGCGAGCGGCGGGGGCAGGGGGACCTTCCTCAGGTGCGGTCGCGGCGGACCGTGGCCTTGCGTCCCTTGATCATGGTGGCGCGCAGCGCCTGGACGACCTCGTCGGCCGCTGACTCCGGCACCTCCACCAGCGCGAACCGCTGGTGGATCTCGATCGAGCCGATGTCGCGGCCCTTGAGGCCGGTCTCCCCGGTGATCGCCCCGACGAGATCGCCCGGGCGGATCCCGGCGTCCCGGCCCGCGCCGACGAACACGCGGGCGGCCGCGCCGCCCGTGACCCGCCGCGGCGGCCGGTCGTCCCGGCTGCCGGCGCTGCGGCCGGCGGGCCCGCGTCCGCCGTCCTTGTCCTGCCGGAAGGCGACCTGCGGGATCTCCTCGTCGTCGTCGGAGCCTCCCCCGGCCTCGTGTGCGAGCTTCACCGCGGCCAGGGCGACCTCCATGAGGTCGAACTCGTCGGTGAGGGTCTCGACGACTCCGCGGAACCGGTCGAGGTCGTCGGTCAGCAGGCTCTCGCGGAGCGCAGCCTGGGTGAGCTGCAGTCGCCGGTTCCGCAGATCGGCCACGGTCGGCACCGTCTGGACGGCGATGGGCGCACCGGCGACCCGCTCGATCGTCTTGAGCATCCGGTGCTCGCGCGGCTCGGCCAGGGTGATCGCGACGCCCTCGCGGCCCGCGCGGCCGACCCGGCCGATGCGGTGCACATAGGACTCGGGCGCCGAGGGGACGTCGTAGTTGACGACGTGCGTGAGCTGCTCGATGTCCAGGCCGCGCGCGGCGACGTCGGTGGCGACCAGCAGCTCCGCGATCCCGCCGCGGACTCGGCCCATCACCCGGTCGCGCTGCTCCTGGCTCATGCCGCCGTGCAGGGCCTCGGCGCGGTAGCCGCGGCCGTTGAGGGTCTCGGTGAGGGAGTCGACCTCCTCGCGGGTGCGGCAGAAGACGATCGCCGCGGCGGGCGCCTCGATGTCGAGGATCCGGCCGAGCGCTGCGGGCTTCGCCCCCCGGGGGACGACGTAGGCGGTCTGCCGGACCCGGGGCGCCTCCCCGGCGACCGCCTTCTCGCGGCCGATGGCGATGCGGACCGGGTCGTTGAGGTGCCGGCGGGCGAGGGAATCCAGCCGCCGCGGCATGGTCGCGGAGAACAGCACGGTCTGCCGGGTGTCCGGTGTCTCGCCGAGGATCGCCTCGAGGTCCTCGGCGAAGCCCATGTCGAGCATCTCGTCGGCTTCGTCGAGGACGACGGTGGCGACGTCCCCGAGCCGCAGGCTGCCGCGGTTCAGCAGGTCCAGGGCCCGGCCGGGAGTCGCGACGACGACGTCGACGCCGGACTCCAGGCTGCGCAGCTGGCGGACGATCGGGGCGCCCCCGTAGACCGGGAGCACCCGGGCGCCGAGGTCCTTGCCGTAGCGGTGCAGCGCCTCCGACACCTGGACGGCGAGCTCGCGGGTCGGCACGAGGACCAGCGCGATCGGTGCGCGCTCGGACCGGTGCGCGGTCAGCTGCTGGAGGATCGGCAGCGCGAACGCAGCCGTCTTGCCGGTGCCGGTGGCCGCCTGTCCCAGCAGGTCGCGCCCGGCCACCAGCGGCGGGATCGCCTCCTGCTGGATCGGTGTCGGCTCCTCGTACCCGAGGGCGGACAGCGCCTGCAGCAGCTCCGGCCGCAGACCGAGACCGTCGAAAGTGGCGCCCTGCTCGTCGTCGTCCATCGGGGTCATCGTTCCCCGGCCGCCCCTGCCGCGCGCGGCCGGGGGCTATCGGCGGGCGGGGGAAAGCGCGGTGGGGCGGGCGGGGGAAAGCATGGCAGGCTCCACCGGTGGACGACGACCTCTTCTTCCGGCCGGCGACGGAGCTCGCCGGGATGCTCCGTGCGCGCGAGATCTCGGCGCGCGAGCTGATGGACGCGCACCTCGACCGGATCGACCGGCTGAACCCCGATCTCAACGCCGTCGTGACCCTCGACGCCGACGGCGCCCGGGCAGCAGCCGACGCCGCCGACGCGGCCCTCGCGGCCGGTGATTCAGTGGGCCCCCTGCACGGGCTGCCCGTCGCACACAAGGACACGCACGCCACCGGCGGCATGCGGACGACGTGGGGGTCGCCGCTGCACACCGACACGGTGCCGCTGCGGGACGAGCTGATCGTGGCCCGCTACAAGGCTGCCGGCGCCCTGCGGGTCGGGAAGACCAACGTGCCGGAGTTCGCAGCCGGATCGCACACGTACAACACGGTCTTCGGGGCGTCGCACAACCCGTACCGGCACGGCCTCTCCGTCGGCGGCTCGTCGGGTGGGTCGGCCGCCGCGCTGGCGGCGGGCCTCGTGCCACTGGCCGACGGCAGCGACATGGGCGGCTCGCTGCGCAACCCGGCGGCGTTCTGCAACGTCGTCGGTCTCCGGCCCACGCCGGGCCGGGTGCCGACGTGGCCGGCCGCGATGGGGTGGTCGCAGCTGTCCGTGCAGGGGCCCATGGGACGCACGGTCGCCGACGTCGCGCTCCAGCTGTCGGTGCTCGCCGGGGCGGACCCCCGGGTGCCGATCTCGCTGGCCGACGACCCCGCGGAGTTCGCCTCCCCCCTGCCGTCGTCGCTGGCCGGGCTGCGGGTGGCGTGGGCGCCCGACCTCGGTGGCCGGGTGACGGTCGACCCGGCGATCACCTCGGTGCTGGCGTCGTCCGCGGCCGTGTTCGCCGACCTGGGCGCGACCGTGGCGGACGACTGCCCCGACCTGTCCGGCGCCGACGACGTGTTCGGGACGCTGCGGGCCTGGCTGTTCGAGTCGACCTTCGGCGAGCTCGGGCGGCGCAATCCCGGCAAGGTCAAGGAGTCGATCCGGTGGAACGCCGAGCTGGGCGCCACGCTCAGCGGCGCCGACATCGCCCGCGCCGAGATCGAGCACACGAAGCTGTTCGAGCGGATGGTGGCGTTCTTCGAGCGCTACGACGTCCTGCTGGCACCGACGACCCAGGTGCTGCCGTTCCCGGTCGAGCTGGAGTACCCGACCGAGATCGGGGGAGTGCCGCAGGAGAACTACCTGGAGTGGATGCGGTCCTGCACGGTCATCTCGGCGACCGGCTGCCCCGCGCTGTCGGTGCCGGGCGGGTTCACGCCGGACGGCCTGCCGGTGGGGCTGCAGATCATCGGGGCACCGCGCGCGGACCGCCGCATCCTCGAGGTCGGCCACGCGTTCGAGCAGGCCACCCGGTTCGGCCAGCGCCGCCCTGCCCTCTGAGGCGTTCTACGCCTCTCTAGCGGAGGAGTTAGAGAGCCTCAGACCGGTATAGCGGCGCTGAGGGGGCCTACTCGGGGCGGGGGATGCGGCGGGCCTGGCGGCGCTTGCGCAGGCCACGCAGCGTGCGGACGGCGACCAGCAGCTCGGCCAGCTCGTGGCGGTCGCCGGCGGAGATGTCGGCGAGCTGCGCGGCCGAGCGGGCCTGCGTGGTGTCCCAGCCCTCGACCCACAGGGCGACCAGCTTCTCGGGCGGATCGGTGTCCGTCGTCCGCAGGCTGAGCACGTCCTCGGTGAGCGAGGCCTGCTCCATCGCCAGGTCGTCACGCAGCGAGGCCCGCGCCATCGACGGCCAGCGCCGGTCCCGCGGGAGCGCGATGACCAGTTCGCGCAGCGGCACCAGCCCGAGCCGCTCGGCGACGCACTGCATGACCTGCCCGGCCAACGCCACCGGCGCCCCGCTCCGCTCGCTGACGACGGCGAGATCCAGCGCGGCCGGCAGCAGCGGCGCCGCCGCCACCTCCGCGGCCAGCTCCTTCGGCACGCCGGCTTCCTGTAGCTTCGCCGACCGCTCGGCGTAGGACTCGGCCTCGTTGCCGAGGAGCCACCCTGGCAGGCCCGCCCGGACGGCCGAGACGGGCGCAGCGAACCGGTCCCTCACATCGGCGATCGACGGCGCCGTCTCCTCGGCGAGCTCCGGCTGCCGCAGGATCCACCGGGCGGTCCGCTCCGCCAGCCGGGTCGCCTCGGTGCGCAGCTCGACCTGGGTCGCCGCCGGCACCACGTTGTCCAGCGGCCGGACGGCGTCCCACAGCCGGTCCACGTCGAAGACGGCGCGCGCGACGGTGTGCGCGAGCACGACCCGGGACAGCGGCGCCCCGGTCTCCTGGGCCAGCCGGAACAGGCCGGTGACTCCGGCGATGTTCACTGCACGGTTGGTCAGGACCGTCGCGATGATCTCCCGCCGCAGCGCGTGGCCGGTGACTGCCGCGGGGAACCGCTTGGTCAGCGGCGCCGGGAAGTAGTCGATGAGCAGCTGCTCGAGCGCCGGGTCGTCGGGCAGCCCGGAGGCGAGCACCTCGGTGCCGGCCTGGAGCTTGGCGTAGGCCAGCAGCACCGACAGCTCCGGCCCGGTCAGCGCCTGGCCGTCGCGCCGCCGCTCGGCGAGCTGCCGGTCGTCGGGCAGCGCCTCCACGCTGCGCAGCAGCCGTCCCGAGCGCTCCAGGCTCCGGATGAAGCGCTCGTGGGCGTCCAGCAGGCTGCGCGCGGAGGTCACCTCGACGGCGAGGGTCGCGTTCTGCGCGTGGTTGTTCCGGAGGACGGCGACGGCGACGTCGTCGGCCATCTCGCCGAGCAGCGCGGCACGGTCGGCGGCCTCGAGCTTCCCGGCGTCGACCACCCGGTTCAGCGCGATCTTGATGTTGACCTCGTGGTCGGAGGTGTCCACCCCGGCGGAGTTGTCGATCGCGTCGGTGTTCACCCGCCCGCCGGTCAGCGCGTACTCGACCCGCCCGCGCTGGGTCAGGCCGAGGTTGCCTCCCTCGCCGACAACGCGGGCCCGCACCTGCTCGCCGTCCACCCGTACGGCGTCGTTGGCCTTGTCCCCGACGTCGAGGGCGCTCTCGCCGGCCGCCCTCACGTAGGTGCCGATGCCGCCGTTGAACAGCAGGTCGACGGGCGCCTGCAGGATCGCCTTGATGAGCTCGACCGGGCTGAGCGCTGCCACGCCGTCGGGCAGGCCGAGGGCGGCCCGCATCGGCTCGGAGACCGGGATCGACTTCGCCGTCCGGGGCCACACGCCGCCGCCGGCGCTGATCCGGGAGCGGTTGTAGTCGGCCCACGAGGAGCGCTGGAGCCCGAACAGCCGCTTGCGCTCCGGGAAGGACGACGCCGCGTCCGGGGTCGGGTCGATGAACACGTGCCGGTGGTCGAAGGCGGCCACCAGGCGGATGTGCGGCGACAGGAGCATGCCGTTGCCGAACACGTCACCGGACATGTCGCCGATGCCGACGACCGTGAAGTCCTGCTTCGCGACGTCGATGTCGAGCTCGCGGAAATGCCGGGTCACCGACTCCCACGCGCCCCGGGCGGTGATGCCCATGGCCTTGTGGTCGTACCCGACCGACCCGCCGGAGGCGAAGGCGTCGCCGAGCCAGAAGCCCCGCTCGATCGCGACGGAGTTGGCGAGATCGGAGAAGGTCGCCGTGCCCTTGTCGGCAGCGACCACCAGGTAGGTGTCGTCGGCGTCGTGCCGGACGACCCGCTCCGGCGGGACCACGACGCCGTCGACCAGGTTGTCGGTCAGCGACAGCAGGGCGCCGATGAACAGCTTGTAGCAGGCCTGCCCCTCGGCGAGGACGGCGTCCCGCGAGGCGCCGTCCGGGAGCGGGTGCTTGACGACGAAGCCGCCCTTGGCGCCGGTCGGCACGATCACCGTGTTCTTGACCATCTGGGCCTTGACCAGGCCGAGCACCTCGGTGCGCAGGTCCTCGCGGCGGTCCGACCAGCGCAGGCCGCCGCGGGCGACGGCGCCGAAGCGCAGGTGGATGCCCATGACGCGCGGCGAGCTGACCCAGACCTCGTGGGCCGGCCGCGGCTCGGGCAGGTCGGGGACGGCGGATGGGTCGAGCTTCAGCGCCAGCGGACCGCCTGCGTAGTACGTCGTCCGCTGGGTGGCGGTGACCGCGGCGAGCAGTGACGTGAGGACGCGGTCGGCGTCGAGGGACTCGACCTCGCCGATGGACGTGCGCAGCGACTCGACGACGTCGCGCTGACGCCCCTCGCGGCCACGACTGCGCTCCGGGGAGAAGCGGGCCTCGAACAGCGTGACCAGCCGGGCGACGACCTCGGGGTGCGCGGCCAGCGTCTGCTCGACGTAGCGCTGCCCGAACGGCAGACCGGCCTGGCGCAGCCACTGCACGTAGGCACGCACGACGGTGACCTGGCGCCAGTTGAGGCCGGCGAGCATGACCAGCGCACCCAGCCCGTCGTCCTCGGCCTCGCCGCGCCAGACCGCCGCGACCGCCTCGGTGAACCGCTCGGGCAGCGAGCGCAGCAGCGGCAGCTCGACCTGGGGGACCGCCACGCCGAAGTCGTAGATCCAGGTGGGCGGCGCGCCGATGCGGTCGATCTCGTACGGCCGTTCGTCGACGACGTCGACGCCCATGTTCTGCAGGACCGGCAGCACCTCCGACAGCAGCAGCCGCTGGCCGACCCGGTAGATGGTCAGCCGCCGGTCACCGGGCGCCGAGCCCTTCGGCGTCCAGAGGCGGAGGGCGAGCTGCCCCTCGCCCAGGCCGTCGAGCCGCTCCAGGTCGTCGACGGCCTGCTCGGCGGAGAAGTCGTTCTGGTACGACGCCGGGAACGCGTCGGCGACCTGGGACAGCAGCCGCTCCGCCTCGGCGCCGCGCCGCGCATGCAGCGTGTCGGCGAGGTCGTCGGTCCAGCTGCGGGCGGCGGCGGCCAGCTCGGCCTGCAGCGCCTCGACGTCGACGACCATGAGCTTGGGGGACCCGCGACGGCCCACCGGCACCCGGACGACGAAGTGCAGCCGCGCGAGCACCGATTCGGTGGACCGCGCCGTGTACTCGACGTTCGTGCCCCCGAGCCGCTCGAGCAGGATCTGCTGCATCGCCAGCCGGACCTCGGTGGTGTACCGGTCGCGGGGCAGATAGACCAGCGCGGACCAGAACCGCCCGGTCGGGTCCTGCCGCAGGAACAGGCGGGTCTGGCGGCGCTCCTGCAGGTGCAGCACGGCGAGGGCCACCGGCAGCAGCTCGTCGGCGCCGACCTGGAGCAGCTCGTCGCGGGGATAGGTCTCCAGAACGTCGAGCAGTTCCTTGCCGGTGTGGCTGTCGACCGGCACCCCGGAGCGGGTGATGACCTCGGCGACGCGGCGGCGCACCAGGGGGACGTCGACGACGCTGGTCGTGTATGCGGTCGACGGGAAGAGCCCGACGAACCGCAGCTGACGGGTCGGGCCGCCGTCGGTCGCCGGCAGGCTCACCGCGATCAGGTCCAGCCAGGCGCGCCGGTGCACGGGGGAGCGGGCGTCGGCCTTGGTCACCTCGAGCAGGTGCTGCGCGGGGGAGCGGGTCGCCTCGGGCATGCCGGCCACCGACGCCGACATGTCGGTGTCGCTGCGCAGGACGCCGAGTCCGGTGCCGTGGACGGCGCGCGCCGCGAGCTTTCCCCGGCTCGGGACGAGGTCGACGTCGCGAGCGCCCAGGAAGACGAAATTCCCGTCGGCCAGCCAGCGCAGCAGCGCGGCGGCCTCCGCGGGATCGTCGGCCGGCTCGGCGGCGGCGGGGGAGGGGCCGGCGCGTTCCTCGAGGCGCGCGGCCAGTTCCAGCACCCGGGCCCGCAACCGCTCGGCGTCCTCGTCCACCGCCCGGACGTCGTCGAGCACGGTGCGCAGGCCGGTGATGAGATCGGCGGCCGACTCGTCGTCCAGAGACCCGTCGACGACGACGGCCATCCAGGACTCGGTGAGAGCGTCGGAGCCGCAGCCGACGGCGAGCGAGCTGTCGCAGAAGGCCAAGATCCGGCCGCGCAGGTCACGCCGGACGACGACGACGGGATGCACGATGTGGGCGAGCGTGACGCCCTGCCGCACCACCTCTGCCATCACCGAGTCGACGAGGTAGGGCATGTCGTCGGTGACCAGGCGGATGACCGACCGGCCGTCGGGCAGGCGCTGCACGTCGACGGTGGCCGAGCCGGGCGGGCGGATCTCGGCGAGCTTCAGGTGGCCGAGCGCGAGACCGGCGAGCTCGGCCGGCTCGTGCCCGAGGACCTCGGCCGCGGGCTCGCTCCAGTAGTAGCGCTGCAGCAGGGCGGGGAGGTCGTCGGGCTCGCAGCCCGCGGGGAGCCGGCTCTTGGCGCCCAGCCCTGACCGGGCCGACTCGGCGGCACGGTCCAGCAGCTGACGCTTCTCGTCTCTGGCCGCCTCGAGCGCAGCCAGCTCGGTCAGAGAGCCCGCCGCGGGGCCGCCGTCCGGCTCGCGCACCGGGGTCTCCGGTGCGAGACCGGTGGTGCTCGCCACGCCCCTGACGCTACTGCGACATGGGGGGCCCGTCACTGCGACGCGGCGAGCGTTACCGACCCGTGGCCCCGGTCGCCCCGGCCTGCGCGATCAGCGGTCGAGCAACTGGTCGGCGGCCCAGCCGACGAGGGCCAGGATCAGGCCGCCGAGGAGTGCGGTGCCGAAGCCGTCCACGTCCAGCCGATCGGTGATCAGAGCCGTGAGACCCAGCAGGGCGGCGTTGATGATCAGCAGGAACAGGCCCAGCGTCAGGACGACGAACGGCAACGAGAGCAGCCGGAGGACCGGGCCCACGATCGCGTTGACGACCCCGAAGATCAGCCCGATCCAGAGGTAGGTGCCGTAGATGCCCAACGGCCCGCCAGGGTTCTCCTCCACCGTGAGCCCGTCGAGGACGTACTTCGACATCACGAAGAATGCCGCCGCGAGGATGACCACCTTGAGCGCGAACTTGATCACGCCGGCGACGCTAGCGGTGCGCGGCATCCCGATGGGGGATCTGGCCGCTTCCTGCAGGTGTCCGGCGTCCGCCCTGGACGTTGGCAGATGCCGGACGACGCTCGCAGAATGCCGTCGTGACGAGGACGGACGAGCCGCTGGACATCCGGCCGCCGGGCTGGGCGAGGGTCCTGGGTCCGGTGTTCCTCGTCGGCTGGCTGTCGGTGCTCCTCGTCTCGCCGCCTGCGGACGAGGTCCTGGCACCGGGCCTGGTCATCGCGCTCCTCGTGGCCGCCGTCGTCGGCCGGATGCTGATGATGAGCGTGATCGGTACCCATGGCGGGCTGCTCACGGTGCGCAACCACTGGTCCACCCGCACCTTCGCCCGCGATGAGATCGAGGACGTCGAGATCGATCGAGCAGGCGGCTCCGGGCGGGGCTGGGCCGTGTGGTTACGGCTCACCGACGGCGAGCGGCATCGGCTCGATGTGACCGAGGCGCCGTTCCTCGGGTCGTTCTCCGCGACGATGGAGGGGCAGTCCGTTGCGATCCGCATGTGGCTGGACGGTGGCCTACCGGCGTGGGCTGACCGTCGCGACACGCGCTAGGTCGTTCTACCGATGTCTACGGCCCTTGCTAGACGACCCCATACGGTGCTCGACATGGATCCCGTGCGGAACCCGTACGCCCCGGGCGCCGGACAGCGCCCACCCGAACTGGCCGGTCGGGACGCCGAGCTGTCGGCGTTCGACGTCGTCCTGGAGCGGATCGCGTACGGGCGGCCGGAACGGTCCCTGGTGCTCACCGGGCTGCGCGGGGTCGGGAAGACGGTGCTGCTCAACCAGCTCCGCTCGGCCGCGATCTCCCGCGGCTGGGGCACCGGCAAGATCGAGGCGCGGCCGGACCAGTCGCTGCGCCGTCCGGTGTCCTCGGCCCTGCACATGGCGCTGCGCGAGCTGGGACCGCGGCACAAGGACCAGGAGTCGATCGAGGAGGTCCTTGGCGTCCTGAAGGCGTTCGCGCTGCGGGAGGCAGGCGGCCCTTCTGGGTCCCCCGCGAAGGTGCGCGACCGGTGGCAGCCGGGCATCGACGTCCCCGCGGCGACCGGGCGGGGCGACTCCGGCGACATGGAGATCGACCTCGTCGAACTGCTCAGCGACGCCGCGGGCGTGGCGGCCGACATCGGCAGCGGCATCGCGCTGTTCATCGACGAGATGCAGGACGTGCAGCCCGACGACGTCTCGGCGATCTGCGCCGCCTGCCACGAGCTCTCCCAGCAGGGCGCGCCGCTGATCGTCGTCGGCGCGGGCCTCCCCCACCTGCCCGCCGTCCTGAGCGCCTCCAAGAGCTACTCGGAGCGCCTCTTCCGCTACCTGCGGATCGACCGCCTCGACCGGGAGGCCGCCGACCACGCGCTGCTGGCCCCGGCCGCCCGCGAGGACGTCGCGTTCGAGCCGGCAGCGCTGGACGCCCTGTACGCGGCGGCCGACGGCTACCCCTACTTCGTCCAGGCCTACGGAAAGGTCACCTGGGATCTCGCGGCCTCCTCACCCATCACCGCCGAGGACGTCGCGATGGCCGCCCCCGTCGCCGAGGCGGAGCTCGCGGTCGGGTTCTTCGGCTCCCGCTACGACCGCGCAACGCCGGCCGAGCGCGAGTACATGCACGCGATGGCCGACCTCGGCGGGCCCAGCGGCGCCGCGGTCGCCACCTCGGAGGTGGCCGTCTCCCTCGGGCGCAAGCCCGCCTCGCTCTCCCCCGCCCGGGACTCGCTGATCAAGAAGGGCCTGGTGTACTCGGCCGAGCGCGGCTCGATCGCGTTCACCGTCCCCCATTTCGGCCGGTACCTGCTGCGCCACCCCGACTAGGCGAGGAGCGTCATGCCGACCTGGCTCGAGGCCGGGCTCTGGGGGCTGCTCGGCGGCGGCGCGCTGGTCATCGGCGCGCTGATCGCCTGGTTCACCCCTGTCCCGCCCAAGGTGGTGGCGTCGGTGATGGCCTTCGGCTCCGGCGTGCTGATCTCCGCCGTCGCCTTCGACCTGATGGAGGAGGCCGCGCGGACCGGCGGCCTCGCCGCCACCGCGCTCGGCTTCCTCGGCGGCGCGGTGGTGTACCTGGCCGCGAACCTGACGCTCGCCCGCCGGGGCGCCCGGCACCGGAAGCGGTCGGGGAACCAGCAGCCGTCGGAGGACGAGCAGGCGGGCAGCGGTGCCGCCATCGCGATCGGGGCGCTGCTGGACGGCGTCCCCGAGTCCGTGGTGCTGGGCCTCGGCCTGATCGGCGGCGGGTCGGTGAGCCTGTCGGTGCTCGCCGCCGTCTTCATCTCCAACGTCCCCGAGGGGCTCTCGAGCGCGGCCGGGATGAAGCGCAGCGGGCGCTCGGCCCGGTACGTCTTCGGCGTCTGGGGCGGGATCGCCGCGGCCAGCGGGCTGGCGGCGCTGCTCGGCTACGTCCTCCTGGGCGACGCGTCTCCGCAGCTCGAGGCGGTGATCACAGCGGTCGCCGCGGGCGCGATCCTCACGATGATCGCCGACACCATGATCCCGGAGGCGTTCGAGAACACGCACGCCTGGACCGGTCTCATCACGACCGTCGGGTTCCTGACCGCCTTCGCGATCAGCCTGGCCTGACCCCTCGGTAGCGTCAGCCAGCGTTGAACTTCGCCGTGGTGATGTTGAAGGCGATGGCGTTGGGTGGTCGTAGGGACTGACGCAGTGTGGTCCAGGCCGGGTGGTTGGTCATCCGGGCCAGCTGCACCGTGATGAGGTCGCGCAGGCCGTCGACGGACCAGCGGCTGCCGCCGATGTCGGTGCGGGCGTTGAGTTCGCGCATCACCCGCTCGAGGACGCCGGAGCCCAGCTCGGGTCCGCCGAGGTGGGCGAGGCGGGCCCGGAGCACGGGGCGCAGGCAGGTGAAGACCTGCTCGCGGGCGCCGGTGAGCACCTCTCCGGCGGCGTGGTGGCCCTCGGCGGTGATCGTGGCGGTGAAGGCGTCGTAGGCGGCCAGCGCCTGGCCGTGGGTGAGGTGTTCCCGGGCGACCCGGCGCAGCAGGGCAACCAACTCGGTGCGCTTGGCATTCGACCACGGGTGGGGGGCCTTGTCGGCATACAGCGCCCAGCGCAGCGCCCGGGGCAGGTGCCACCAGCAGCGCTGGATCGGCACGTCGGGCCAGACCGTCTCGGCCAGTGTGGTGATCGCGATCTCGCCGTCGACGACCACGACCGCGGGCGCGTCGAGGGCGCGCAGCTGGGCGGCCATCGCCGACCACGGCTGCTGCAGGGTCAGGCCCAGCAGCACCGTTCCGGCCGACCGGCGGCGCCGCGGGCCACCCCTGCTGGTCAGGCCCAGGGCGAGGTTGCAGTCCACGCCCAGCCGCCGCCGGCCGGCGCGCATCCCGGTGCCATCGAGGATCACCACATCGGCACCGGTCGGGGCGCCGGGCACCTCCGGCCGCCCAACCCCGTCCAGCAGCGGCGCCAGGTCGGCCACCGCCGAGTGCGCCCGCCCGGCCGAACCGGGCACCCCGAAGGAGGCGGCGACCGCACCGGCCCGGGCGAAGGACATCTGGCTGGCCAGCTCGGCCAGCTCGATCATCAGCCGGTCGGTGCGCCGCTTGCCCGACAGATCCAGCATCAGCAGCAGCGGGGCGAACACCCGGCCACACGAGCGGCAGCCCACGTTGGCCAGCCGGATCTGCACGATGCCGGCCGCGGTATCGAACCGGCGCAGTCGGGTGCGTTTGCCCTTGCGGGCGAAGTCGTCCATCACCCCGCAGCCGGGACAGCCGAACGGCGCCGGCAGATCCCGCACCGGCAGCCATTTGGGGCCGCAGACCTGGTCGATCAGCCGGTCCTGCAGGTCTTCCAGGGCGGCCGCCAGCGCCGCTGCGGGCAGCTCCTCGCGCATCGCCACCGCCCACGCCTCCAGCTGCGACCAGGCCAGCGACTCACCGAGCTCGGGCAGCTCCGCGGTCAAGGCAAGGGTAGTGAGCGGCACGGCGATGACTCCTCGGATCGGGTGCCATCACCCCACAGCAAGATCCGAGAAGTTCAACGCTGCGCCACGCTACCGACCCCTCAGACGGGGCGGGGGACGGCGGGCGGCACGCGCACCGGGCCGGCCTCGACCGGGCGGTCCTCGTGCACGGGATGCGCCCGGACGGCGAGCACCGCCACGTCGTCCTCGACGCCCTCTCCCAGCATCTCGGCGAGGAGACGGTCGCAGAGGGCGTCGAGCGGGAGATCTGCCGAGCGCTCGAGGATCTCGCGGACCTGCGCACGGCCCTCGTCCAGCGGGACGCCGCGCCGCTCGAACAGCCCGTCGGTGAACAGCAGCAGCGTGCTGTCCTCCGGCAGCGTGGCCATGCCGTCGAGTCGGCGGCCGAGCCAGCCGATGCCCAGCGGCGGGCCGATCGGCGCGGAGAGGTCACCGACGGTGCCGTCGGCCAGCAGCAGCATCGGGTCCGGATGGCCGGCCGAGGCCCAGCGGAGCCGCCGCAGGCCGTGGGCGCGATCGGCCGGATCCTGCTCCACGCGGCACACGAGGGCGGTCGCCATCGCGGGCACGGCGAGTCCGACGAGCGCGTGGTCGACGCGACGCAGTACCTCGGCCGGCTCCTCCAGCCGGTCGAAGGCGATCCCCCGCACCAGCGTCTTGACCTGGCCCATGGCGGCGGCGGCCTCGATGTCGTGGCCCATCACGTCCCCGATGACGAGGACGGTGTCGCCGTCGGGCTGCAGGAAGGCGTCGTACCAGTCCCCGCCGATCGACACCCCCTGCGTGGCCGGCCGGTAGCGGACGGCGAGCTCCAGCTGGTCGGGCTGGACCGGCGGGGAGAGCAGGCTCAGCTGGAGCCGCTCGGCCACCTGCTGGCTGGCCGAGGCGAGCCGGGCGTTGTCCAGGGCGAGCGCCGCGCGCCGGGAGGCGATCTCCGCGGTCCGGAGCTCGGAGGCGGTGTGCGGACCCCGCTCCGGCCCGTTGACCAGGGTGAGCGCGCCGAAGACCTCACCCCGGGCGATGAGCGGAAAGGCCGCGATGGCCGTGGGTCGCAGCGGTTCGAGGGCCTTGCGGGCCTCGGCGCTGGCCACCATCACCGCGGCGTGCTCGGGCGTGAAGTCGGGGATGATCACCGGGCGCTGATTGCGCAGCAGTTGAGGCACGGGCGCGGTGGCGAGATTCGTCGCGACCCGGAGGTCGGCGTACCGGTGCATGGCGCCGGCCAACGCCGGGTCGCGGTGCGCGCGGCCGACGTCGCGCCGGGTGCCGTCGGGATCCACCACGCTGACCAGGCACCAGTCGGTGAGCAGCGGGACGACGAGGTGCGCGAAGCGGTCGACCGCCTCGTCGGTGTCGATCGTCGAGGTCATCGCCAGGTTGATGTCGCCGAGGAGCATCAGATGTCGCCCGGCCTCCTCCGCCCGGGCGGCGGCGTCCGCGGCCGCGGCGGCCGCCGCCTCGCGTTCGGCGACCGCCGCCGCGCGCTCCTCCTCGGTGCGGCGCCGTTGGGTGACGTCGTCGTAGGTGACCACCAACCCCCCGTCGGTGCGGAAGGCGTCCACCTGGAACCAGATCTGCAGCGGGTCGAACCAGGCCTCGAAGCTGGCCGGCTCACCCGTCGCGGCCACGCGCCGGTAGTTCAGCTCGAAGGGGCTGTCGACCGCCTCGGGGAACTCCGCCCAGATCTCCCGGCCGACCAGTGCGTCGACCGTCCGGTCCAGCAGCGCCGCGCCGGCGGGGTTCATGTAGCTGAACCGCCAGTCGTCGTCGAGGACGAACAGCGGCCGCTCCATGCCCTCGACGGCCTGCAGCAGCAGGTCGGCGGGCAGCGGAGCCGCGTCGTCCCCGGTCATGTCGATCACTCTGCCCCATCAGCACCGCCCCGCCGGGAGCCCTGACCGATCGTGAACGCAAGGTCACCCGTTCGCGGGGGGCGGACTCGCGACGCGGCCGCTCCGTGACTCCTTGGCAGCGGCCGGTGGGATCGACAGAATCGCCGTGTCCGTGACCGCCCGGTTCCGCTCGGTCGGCGCGGACGCTCCAGCAGCGGGGCCACCAGCGCGGACGGCCGGACGTGGGGGCATCGCAGTGGGCGAGATCGATCGGTGCCTGGGCAGCATCCCCGCCCCGCGGGGCGAGCTCCACAGCGCCGACCTGGTGGGGTTCCTCGAGGCGATGCCCGCAGCCTTCTGCCTGCTCGACACCGAGTGGCGCTTCCGCTACGTCAACGCCGAGGCCGAACGGCTGATGAACCGCGCCCGCGACGAGGTCGTCGGCGAATCGCTGTGGACCGCGTTCCCCCACCTCTCCGGCAGCCTCGTCGAGGAGAACTGCCGGGCCGCCGTCGCCACGGGACGGGCGATGTCCTTCGAGACCGCCCCCCACGGATCGCCGGAGGGCTGGGTCGAGGTGCGCGTGTGGCCGGGGCCCGACGGCCTCGCCGTCTACGTCCTCGACGCCACCGACCGGCGAGCCGCCGAGGACAGGGTGCGCCGCGCCACCGCGCGGACCGCCCTGCTCTCCCATGTCAGCGCAGAGCTCGCCGGGGAGGTGGACACCGAGGCGGCCCTCAGCCGGCTTGCCCAGCTGGTCGTGCCGGTCCTGACCGACGGCTGCATCGTCACCGTCATCGACCGCGAGGGCCGCGCCCGCGACGTCGGGTCCTGGCACGCGGACCCCGACCGGCGGCCGCTCATGCAGCGGTACACGCTCGTTCGGATGGACTCGCTGCCCACCGCATCCCCCGTGGCACAGGCGCTGCACGCCGGGACGTCGGTGACGCAGCCGGTGGACGCCGTCCTGCGCCTCATGCGGCCCGGCCCGTCGCGGGACCTGCTCGTGGCCCTCCACCCGGCGACGGCCGTGGTGCTGCCGCTGACGGCCGAGGCGCGCACGGTCGGCGTCCTCACCCTGTATCTCGATGCGGGGCGCACCCTCAGCGAGGAGGACCTGCAGACCGCCCACCAGGTCGCCGCCGAGGCAGGCCGGGCCGTCGTCCGGGTGCACCGGCAGAGTCAGCAGGCGCAGCTGGCCGAGGCGCTCCAGCGCAGCCTGCTCACCGATCCGCCGGCGACGGGGGCGGCAGAGATCGTGGTGCGGTACGTCCCTGCCGCCGAGGCCGCCCGCGTGGGGGGCGACTGGTACGACGCCTTCCGGCATCGCGACGGGACGCCCGTTCTCGTCATCGGCGACGTCGTGGGCCACGACACCGCGGCCGCGGCGGCGATGGGCCAGCTGCGGGCGCTGCTCCGGGGGATCGCCCACTACAGCGGGGCCGGCCCGGCCGAGGTGCTCCGTGGCCTGGACGAGGCCATCGCGGACATGCACACCGACACACTCGCAACGGCGGCCGTCGCCCAGCTCGAGCCCGCCGTGAAGGACGGGAGCTCCCGTCGGCTCCGCTGGGCCAATGCCGGTCACCCGCCGCCGATCCTGGTCGCCCCGGACGGCTCCGCCACCGTCCTCGGCGGCCCGATCGGCGACCTGATGCTCGGGGTGGACTGCTCCGCCGAGCGCCCGGAGTCGGTGATCGACGTCCTGCCGGGCGCCACCGTCCTGCTCTACACCGACGGACTGATCGAGCGGCGCGGAAGCACCCTGGACGAGGGGATGGCCCGACTCGTCGAGCATCTCGGCACGCTGGCCGGTGAGCCGCTCGAGGACTTCTGCGACGCGCTCCTCGAGCGCATGGTGCAGGGCACACCCCAGGACGACGTCGCCATCGTCGCCGTCCGACTGGCCGATCTCGAGCCGAATTACCCCCAAGAGTCAGGAAGCGGCCTGGGTCACGGTTGACCCGCGGCCTGACTGGGCAACCCCGGTGTGGCGGAATTCCGGCGAATCGGGGGGCGACGACGACCATGGGACGGCTTGCGTGGCCACTGCGCCCGCTACCGGACGGCCGGGGCGAGGTGTGGCGCTGGGATCTCGGCGCGGTCGCCGAACTGCCTGCAGCCCGAGCCGGACTCCGCGATCGCCTCGGTGGCGTGGGGTTCCAGCCGGACGGGGACAACACCGCGGGCGAGAGCCTGATCCTGGCCTTCGACGAACTCGCGTCCAACGCGCTGCGGCACGGGGCGTCCCCCGTCGTCGCGACGGTCGTGGCCGGAAGTGGCGGATGGCTGCTCGACGTCAGCGACCGCGCGGCCGAGACGATGCCCGCCCCGGCCGTGGACCGTGATCCCGCCAAGGGCGGGATGGGTCTGCACCTCGTCGCCCGGATGTCCGTGGCGCACGGCTGGTACGTCGACGGCGGCCACAAGCACGTCTGGGCCTGCCTGCCGACCACGGTCGACGACCGCGAGCCCGCCCTGGCCTAGCAGGCGCCGGTTTCGCTCGTCCCGAGTGGGCCCCGGAGGGGTCCGCATAGGGACGACGGTGGTGCTCAGCGCAGAGGGGAACGTCTCCTGGCCGCGCTGTCGTCCGGTAGGACGACCATGACATTGCGCCCGGGGCGGCGGGAACCGAAGTTCCAGCGCCGCCCCGGGGTGTCTGTCGTTCCCTGAGTGCTGTCGCGACGAGTGGAGGCCCGAAGGGTCTCCTGGATGTCGTGACGATGGTGCTCAGCTCAGCAGGGGAACGGCTCCTGGCCGTAGTTCTGTCGCGACGAGTGGAGGCCCGAAGGGTCTCCGGGATGTCGTGACGGTGGTGCTCAGCTCAGGAGGGGAACGGCTCCTGGCCGCGGTGTCGTCCGGAGGACGACAGAGTTAGGGCAGGACGAGGGAGAGCGATCCCTTGCCGTAGCCCTGCACGTCGAGGTCGAGGTCGATGCGGTTGAAGCCGGCGAGCATGCCCGCCAGGTCCCCGGCGACCTCTTCGCCCGGCGCGTACAGCTTGTGGAGCTTCGAGTGCGGGGCACCCGGGGTGTTGAACAGCGCCGAGATCACGTTGACGACCTCGTGCAGGGCCTCGACGAGCATCGGGCTCAGCTCGCCGTCCTCCTCCACCGCGTCCTGGCAGCCGCCGGGGGGCAGCAGGGCCAGGCCACCGGCGGTGTACGCCGACGCACCGAGGTCCATCAGGCACAGCGCGTTCACCGACATGTCGGGCGCCACGTAGACGGCAACGGCGACGGGCCGGTCCGGCGACGGCGTGACCGGCGCACCGGGGGAGACGACGACCGTGCGGCCGACGAGACCCTCGAGCATCTCGCGGACGTCCTTGGCAGCCGGCAGCAGCACGGTGCTCATGCGATCACCCCGTCCAGGTGCTCGTTGAACGTGTCGGCGGTGAACGGCTTGGCGATGAGGAAGAGTGCGCCGGCGTTCGCCGCCTTCTCCCGCATCTCCGGCGAGCCCTCCGAGGTGACGAAGCCGAAGGGCACGGCCGAGCCGGAGGCCCGCATGGCCACCAGGCACTCGATGCCGGTCATGTTCGGCATGTTCCAGTCCGACAGGACCAGGTCCGGCTTCTCCGACGACACCTTGGCCAGCGCGTCGGCGCCGTCCTCGGCCTCGACGATGTCGTGGTCGTCGTAGCCGGCCTGACGGAGGGTGCGGATGACGATCTGCCGCATCACGCGGCTGTCGTCGGCGACCAGGATCTTCACAATGGCACCTCTGTTCTTCTGCTGGTTCGTTACTGGTCGAGCAGGGCGCCGGCGGTGCCCTGCACGGAGATGGTCAGAGACTGGCCGCGCCACAGGAGGTCGACGCGGCAGGTGTCGGGGCCGGCGACGGGGGCATCCCCCACCACGGGCAGGCCGAGGGCGGACGGTCCGGGGAGGACCGCCTTGACGTTGCCGCCCACGACGTTGGCGAGCTCGCCGAGGCCGTCCTCGATGTCCTCCTCGTCGAGCACCGGCGGAGCGTGCTCCTTGAGCAGTTCCCGGGAGAGCTGCTCGGCGGTCGACCGCCCGGTGGTGATCACCACGGTGCCGTTCCACGGACCACGGACGTCGACCCACGAGCTGACGGCGTCCTCCGGGAGGTCGCCCGGCAGCGGGACGAGGAACTCGTCCTCCCCGACCAGGGCCGACCAGGCCTCCTGGGCGATGCTCTGGACGGTCTCCTCGTCAATCAGGTCGGTGATGGACGGGGCGGCGTCGTCGGCGCGGCGACGCAACCCGGTGTCCTGGAGCTCGGTCACAGAACTGCCTCCTGGGGGAGCATGCCGAGCAGCGCGAGCTTGTCGCGGAAGGCGTCGGCGGTGAACGGCTTGATCATGTATTCGTGGGCGCCGGCGGCCAGGGCCCGCACGATCTGGCCGTGCTCGCTCTCGGAGGTGACCATCATGATCGTCAGCTGCCGCCAGGCCGGGTTGGAGCGGACGGCGGAGACGAACTGCAGCCCGTCCATCACCGGCATGTTCCAGTCGACGCAGGCCAGGTCGGGGACCCAGCCTCCGTCCATGACATCGAGTCCCTCGCGGCCGTGACCGGCCTGCTGTACCTCGTAGCCGAGATCCTCGAGGATCCCGGAGACGATCCGTCGCATGACGCGTGAATCGTCGATTACCAGAGCGCGCACGTCAGTTCCCCTTTTTCGGGCGGTAGGCGGAGCTGCGGCCGACGACGACCCGCTCCCATGTGTCGTCCACCCCGAGCGTCGTCTCTGCCGCACCGAGGAACAGCCAGCCGTCGGGGCGCATGAGCTCACGCACCCGGCGGAGGATCACCTGCTTGGTCGGCAGGTCGAAGTAGATGAGGACGTTGCGCAGGTAGACCACGTCGAACGGGCCCATCCGCGGCAACGGGGCCGCGAGGTTGCACTCGGTCGCCGTCACCATCCGGCGCAGCGGCGCGGCCACCTCCCACTCGTTCCCCGCCCGCGTGAAGTGCCGGACGAGCATGGGTGCGGGCAGGCCGCGGTTGACCTCGAGTTGGCTGAACCGGCCGGCCTTGGTGCGCGCGACCATCTCGCGCGACAGGTCGGTCGCCGTGATCGAGACGCGGGTCGTCGCGTTCGGCATCGAGTCCTCGAGCAGCATCGCGATCGTGTACGCCTCCTGCCCGCTGGAGCAGGCAGCCGACCAGATCTGCAGGCGCTCGCTCGGGCCCCGCGCCGCCAGCAGGGCGGGCATGACCGTGGAGGTCAGGGCCGTGAACGGGTCGCCGTCGCGGAACCAGGAGGTCTCGTTGGTCGTCAGGGCCTCGACGATGCAGCGCATGCTGTCGGTGTCGGGGCGGGACCGCACGGACTCCACGAACGCCGAGACGTCGGCGAGCCCGCGCTGGCGTGCGATGGGGAGCAATCGCGCCTCGACCAGGTACTCCTTGCCCGGCTGGAGCACGATCGCGCTCTCCTTGTGCACGAGCGCGCGGACCCAGTC
The DNA here is from genome assembly GCF_004570875.1 of Blastococcus sp. CT_GayMR16. Lineage (GTDB taxonomy): Bacteria > Actinomycetota > Actinomycetes > Mycobacteriales > Geodermatophilaceae > Blastococcus_B. The sequence continues at coordinate 59,321 of NZ_SPQK01000009.1, forward strand.
GAAGCTGGTGGTGGTCAGCGTCATCGGACACCTCCGGACAGGATTGCGGCCGCCGAGCGGGCGGGTGAGACCCCGGCCAGGTGACGCAGGATCGCCTCGGGGATGCGGTCCAGCGGGAGGATCTCGTCGGCCAAGCCGGCCTGGGCGATCGCGCCGGGCATGCCCCAGACGACCGAACTGGCCTGGTCCTGGACGATGACCGTGCCCCCGGCGGCCCGGACCTCGGCAGCGCCGTTGCGCCCGTCCGATCCCATGCCGGTCAGGACGACGGCCAGGACGGCGCCGTCGTAGGCGGTCACCACCGACCGGAAGAGCGGGTCGACGGCGGGCCGGCAGAAGTTCTCCGGCGGCCCCTGGTTGAGCCCGGTCTGCAGGTTGGCGTTGGGAGCGCGGCCGTGCGTGCGGACGACGAGGTGGTGGTCACCGGGCGCCAGGTGGGCCGTGCCCGGGATGAGCGGGCTGCCGTCGGCGGCCTCGACCACGCGTATCGGGCTCAGCCGGTCCAGCCGCTGGGCGAACTGGCGGGTGAAGACGGGGGGCATGTGCTGCACGAGGAGCACCGGCACGGGGAGGGTGGCCGGGAGGAGCGGGAGCACCCGGGCGAGCGCCTCGGGTCCGCCGGTGGAGGAGCCGATGACGAGGACGGCGGGCTTCTTGCCCGGGCCGGTGCGGGGGGCTACGGGGGGCAGCGGCGCCGGCGCCGCGGCGCGGACGGGGCCGGCGGTGACCGGGCGTCCGGTGAGCGCCTTGATCTTGGGGATCAGCTGCTCGCGGACACTCTCCATCGACTGACCCACGCTGCCGACGTTGGCCGGCTTCGTGACGTACTCGTTGGCGCCCGCGGAGAGGGCGTCGAGGGTCGCGGACGCGCCGCGCTCGGTGAGCGTGCTGAACATGATGATCGGCAGGCGGCTGTACTCCCGCCCGCCCTGGCCGCCACGGATCGCGCGGACAGCCTCGATGCCGTTCATCTCCGGCATCTCGATGTCCATGGTGACCAGGTCGGGCTTGAGCTGCTCGAGCTTGGCCACGGCGACCTTGCCGTTGACGGCGGTACCCACGACCTCGATGTCGGGGTCTGCGGACAGCACGTCGGTCACGATCTTGCGGACGACGACGGAATCGTCGACGACCATCACCCTGATCGGGTTCACGCGTGTCCTCCTGCATCCCTGCTGGGTCAGCCCAGCAGGCTGTCGTCTCTGTATCGGCAGGAGGCCGCGGCCCTTGAGCGGGGCCGGGCACCGCGTACCGCGCGGCCGGCGGGAGCCGGTCGGCGGTATTGCCTCTCGCAGGAATTGTCGGGCCACGCGATGCGGAACTGAACCGCTACCGCGGATTCGTTACGCGATTCATCGGTGACCGATCAGAATGGCGCAGAGAAAGTCAGTTCGGGCATTTGTCGACATTTGTCGACGAGGAGTCCGGAAGGCTCTGGACCTGCGGATTCGACCCGCGCGGGCAACCCTGTGGGGGAGCGGACGGCGACGAGCCGGGTGCGGTGACGTCGCGGCTCGGACGCCGCAGAATGAGCGGGACGGTCCGACGTCGGCCGTCAGGACGACGGTGAGCCAGGGCTCAGCGGCCGCGGACCCGCGTCCACGGTGCCTGCAGGGCGGCCAGCGACGCCTCGTCGAGCATGTCCGCCACGACCGTCCCCTGGACGCACCCGGCGAGGGCGTTCCAGACGCCGGCGGCGCCGTCGTGCAGGTCGAATCCGCCGTCGAGGAACGCCTGGACGGCGTGCAGCTGGGCGGCGGCCAGGGTGCGGGTGCGCCCGGACACGTGACCGGCCCAGGAGGCCTCGTGCATCGCGGTGGCCCAGGGCCGATGGTCGGCCCGGCCCTCGTCCACGGCGGCCCGCCAGGCGGCCCGTCCGGGGGCGTCCAGCGCGCGCACGGCGTCGAGCAGCTCGGTGAGGGCGTCGTCGACGGGCGGGCCCGCGACGGCGCCGCGGTCCAGTGCCCGGTCGAAGGGGCCGGTCAGTTCCCGGCGGACGAGTGGGGGCAGCACCCCGGCGGCCCAGTGCCCGAGGGCCGCGTCGGCGAGCACGTCGGCCGCCTCGTCCCACTCGTCCTCGGTGAGGAAGCCGCGGGCGATGTGCTCGGGGCCCAGGACGTCGTCCCGGAGCAGCCGCTCGAGGGTGGGGGCGTCGCCGATCGTGCCGCGCTCGAGCTGGGCGACGAGGACGGCGGTGCGGTCGCCCGCCGCGGCACCCGCGGCCACGCCACGCATGTGGGGGACGGCGGCGGCGAGCTCGCGGGCCTTGCGGGAGCGGATGGCGAGCCCGCCACGCTCCCCGCGGGCCAGACCGCGGCCGGGGTGGACGGCGGCGATGGAGGCGAGAGCGGGGGCGTCGGCGCCCAGACCCGCCAGCAGGACCGTGGCGACCGATCGGCCTGCCGGTAGCCGCACCAGGTCGAAACCCAGCGTGGCGGCACTGACCAGTGAGTACGGCACGGCAGCGCCTCCAACCGACGATCTCCCCCGAGGTGGGTCGGACCATGGTGGCGGGGATCGCCCCCGGACGCGAACCAACGCAGAGCGGCCATCACCCCTTCGCGGGAGGGCGAAGGAGTGACGGCCGCGTGTTCCGTCTGCCTGTGTTATCAGACGGTTGCGCTCAGTAACTGCTCAGGCGCTGACGGCCTTCTGGACGTCAAGCGCCAAGAGCAGCTGGCCGTGCAGCTTGTAGGCACCGCGGATCAGGTCGCGGGCCTGGCCCTCGAGGGTGTCCGGCGGGGCCTCGAAGTCCTTGGCGTCCACGTCGACGACGTCGGCGATCGAGTCGACGAGCAGGCTGACCGCCTCGCCGTGCAGGCGCACCACGATGACCACGGCGTCGGTGCCCTCCGGGCGCGGCGGCCGGCCGAGCCGCTCGCGCAGCTCGATCGCGGTGACGACCTGACCGCGCAGGTTGATCAGCCCGGCCACGGCCGAGGGTGCCAGCGGTACCCGGGTCAGCTGCTGGCTGCGGAGCACCTCCTGCACGTGCTCGACCTCGATGCCGTAGAGGTCGCCGTCCAGCCGGAAGGTGGCCAGCTGCCCGCTGGTGGCGGGCGCCTTGATGTCGGTCGGGGCGGTCATGGTCAGACCTCCAGCAGAGAGGTGGTGGCGCCCTCGGGCGTCATCTGGGCGGGGATCGCGGGGGTGTTGTAGAACGCCGGGTCGGCGGCGAGGATCGCGGCCCGCACGTCCAGCAGCTCGGTCACCTTGTCGCCGAGGACGGCGGAGCCGAGCAGGCCCAGGTCGTCGATGTCGCTGCGGATCGCCGCCTCGCCGTCGACGATGTCGAGGATCTCCTCGACGACGATCGCGACGCTGCGGCCGTGGTCGGCGTAGACGATGACCTCGAGGACCTCGCGGTCGCTCTCGCCGTAGGCGCCGAGGTGACGGTCCAGCCGCACGATCGGCAGGATCGCGCCGCGGTACTGGACGACCTCGCGGTTGCCGACCTTCTCCACCGAGTCGGTGCGGACCTGCTCGAGGCGGGTCACGGTGTCCAGCGGGATGGCCACGCGCCGGCCGCCGCCGATGGCTGCCAACAGCATGCGCTGCCGCTCGGTCTCGCTGGCGGCGGCGGCGTGCGCAGCCGCCTTCTGCGAGTCCTGACGATCGGTGGTCTCGGTGCGCAGTGCCCGGCGGGCCAGCGCCTGCACGTCGAGGATCAGGGCGACGGTGCCGTCACCGAGGACGGTGGCGCCGGAGTACAGGCCGATCGCCTTCATCTGGCCACCGACCGCCTTGACGACGATCTCCTCGGTGTTGATGACGCGGTCGACCACCAGGCCGAAGCGCCGTCCCTCGGAGCGCAGCACGGCGATGACGACGTGGCCGTCATGCCGCTCGGACGTCAGGCCCAGGACGTCGGTGAGCCGGACCAGGGGGAGCAGCTCGCCACGCAGGCGGTAGACCTGCGCGCCGCCGACCTCCTCGACCGCGTTCGCCGCCTTCTCGGCGTCCAGGCTGACCAGCTCCTGCAGGCTGATCTGCGGGATGGCGTAGCGGTCGCCGGCGCACTCGACGGTCAGCGCCGGGACGATCGCCAGGGTCAGCGGGATCCGGAGTCGGCACACGGTGCCGCGGCCGGCCTCGGACTCGACCTCGATGGTGCCGCCGATGGACTCGATGTTGGTCTTGACCACGTCCATGCCGACCCCGCGGCCGGAGACGTTGGTGACCGCGGCCGCCGTCGAGAACCCGGGCAGGAAGATCATCTGCAGGATGTCGGCCGGGCTCATGCGGGTCAGCGCGTCGGCGGTGACCAGGCCGCGCTGCACCGCCTTGGCGCCCAGCTTGGCCGGGTCGATGCCGGCGCCGTCGTCGGCCACCTCGACGACGACCTGTCCGCTCTCGTGCCGTGCGCGGAGGGTCAGGACGCCCTCGGCGGGCTTGCCTGCCTTCCTGCGCTCGTCGGGCGTCTCGATGCCGTGGTCGACGGAGTTGCGGACGAGGTGCGTCAACGGGTCCTTGACGGCCTCGAGCAGCGTCTTGTCGAGCTCGGTCTCGCGGCCCTCCATCTCCAGGGTGATCGACTTCTTCAGCTGGAGACCGAGGTCGCGGACGACGCGCGGCAGCTTCGACCAGATGTGGTCGATGGGCTGCATGCGCGTCTTCATGACGCCCTCCTGCAGCTCGCTGGCGATGAGGTTGAGCCGCTGCGACGCCCGGATCAGGTCGGTGTCGGTCTGGCGCGCGACGTTCTGCACGATCTGGTTGCGCGTCAGCACCAGCTCACCGACGAGCAGCATCAGCTCGTCGAGCAGGTCGACGTCGACGCGGATCGTGCTGTCGGCGACGGCGCGACGGGGCTGACCGTCACCGGAGGCGGCCGGGGCGGCCTCCGACTCCTCCGCGTGGTCGCTGAACGCGTCCACGACGGGGTGCACGTCGACGGTCTCGGGCAGTTCGTCGGCGAGGACGGCGACCGGCGCGTCGTCCAGCGGCGCGGCGGCGGGTGCCGCCGGAGCGGTCGCCTTGGCACGCGGCGTGGTCGCCTTGCGCGCGGTCGTCTTCGCGGTCGCGGCCTTCTTCACCGGCGCCTTCTTCGCTGCCGGCGCCTTCTTGGCCGCGGGTGCCGCGCGGGGAGCGGGGATGACGGCAGCCGGAGCGGCGGGCGCGTCCTCCATGGCGGCGGTGATCGCGGCGACGACACCGGAGACGTCGACCGGGCCTTCGCCGCCGCTCGCCTCGATCGAGGTGAGCAGCGACCGGACGCTGTCGACCATCTGCAGCAGCACGCTGGTGCGGGTCGGGGTCAGGTCCAGCTCGCCGTCCCGCAGCCGGGAAAGCATGTTCTCCCCGACGTGCGTGACCTCCTCCAGCCGGTTGAAGGCGAGGAAGCCACTCGTGCCCTTGATGGTGTGGATCGTCCGGAAGATGCTGGACAGCCGCTCGCGGGAGTTGGGGTCCTGCTCGAGGGCGACCAGGTCCGAGTCCAGCTGGTCGAGGTTCTCGTGACTCTCGACCAGGAACTCCTCGACGATGTCGTCCAGACCGTCCACGCTTGTTGCCTTCTCTCTCACGTCTGCGGCCGGGCTCCATGCAGGTCGCGGAGCCCGCCCGGTGGGGTCATCGGCGCGCCCCCGGCGGAGTCAAGGTGAACTCCGCCGGCGGCAGCCGTCATTCGTCTTATCGGCACCCGCGGCACGGGACCGGCCCCCTCAGGGAGATTCCGTTCAGTAGGTGAACGTGGCCACCGTGGTGCGCAGGTCGGCGGCCATGCGGGAGAGCTCGTCGACGGCGGTCCGGGTCTGGGTCAGGGCCTGCGTGGTCGACTCGGCAGCGGTCGAGACGCCGGTGATGTTGCCGGCGATCTGCGTCGTGCCACCGGCCGCTTCCTGCACCGAGCGGGACATCTCGTTGGTCGTCGCGGTCTGCTCCTCCACCGCGCTGGCGATGGTGGTCTGCCGGTCGGAGATCTGGGCGACGATCGTGGAGATCTCGCCGATGGCGGCCACGGCAGCACTGGTGTCGCCCTGGATGGCGAGCACCCGCCGGGCGATGTCCTCGGTGGCCTTCGCCGTCTCCTGCGCCAGCTCCTTGACCTCGTTGGCGACCACGGCGAAGCCCTTGCCGGCCTCCCCGGCCCGCGCGGCCTCGATCGTGGCGTTCAGCGCGAGCAGGTTCGTCTGCTCCGCGATCGACGTGATGACCTTGACGACGTTGCCGATCTCGGCTGAGGACTCGCCCAGCTTGGCGACGGTCGCGGTGGTCGTCTCTGCAGCCGTGACGGCGCGGGCGGCGACCTCGCTGGCCTCCGCGGCGTTCGTCGCGATCTCGCGGATCGAGGCACCCATCTCCTCCGCACCGGCGGCGACGGTCTGCACGCTGCGGCTGACCTCCTCCGCTGCCCCCGACACCACGCCGGCCTGGGCCGAGGTCTCCTCCGCCGAAGCCGAGATCTGCGCGGACGAGGCCGACAGCTCCTCCGACGACGCCGCCACCGCGTCCGCCGAGGCGGCCACCTCCGACAGCACGTTCCGCAGGTTGCCGACCGCCGTGTCGAGGGCCTGTCCCATGCGCCCGAGCTCGTCGCCGGTGGTCAGGTCGCTGGTCCGGGTCAGGTCGCCGGCGGCCAGCGCCTCGGCGACCTGCTGCACCCGGCCCACGCTTCGGGCGATGCCCCGCGCCACCAGGAACCCGACCAGCAGCGCCAGGCCGAGGCCCACGAGCAGGACGGCGATGGCGAGCGTGCGCTGGGAGGAGTACTGGTCACGTGCGGCAGCGGCGTCGGCGGCGGCGTTGGCGTCCTCCAGTTCCCGTACCCGGGAGAGGTTCTCGTCGACGGTGACGGCGAGGGGAGCGACCTCGGCGTCGTTCACCGCCCACCATCCCGCGGCGTCCTGATTCAGCGCGAGCGGGCCGAGCGTCGTCCGGGCCGCTGCCACGTACTCGTCGAAAGCGGCGACCGCCTCGTCGACGAGGGCCTGCTTCTCAGCGGTCGGGCTCGACGCGGCGTAGGCGTCCGCGGCGGCGTGGAACCCCTCGGCCAGCTCTGGGATGGTCGTGTCGGTGATCGTGACGCTGTCGGCGTCCAGGGGCGTGAGGAGTGCGTTCCGCGCGGCGATACGGACCTTGCCGAGGGAGTCGTTCATGCCGGCCGAGGCCTCGATGGCAGCGATGTTGCTCTCGTAGAGGTCCTGGCTGGTGGCAGCCGAGTCGCCGAGCGCGGTGATGCCCAGGACCCCGACGCCCACGGCGACGGCGGCTGCGGTGCCCACAGCGGTGAGGGTCTTCGTGCTCACCCCGCGGTCGCCCCACCAGGCACGAGGGGAACGCGAGCCGGGAGCGGTCGGGACAGGGGCGACGGCGGTCATGTTGCTCTCCAGGAATGGCGGAACAGATTCGGGCGGACGGGGCTTCGTTGCGCCGTATCGGGTGGCCCGGGTGGGGCCGCGTGACAAGAGGAAAGTTAGGGCACGAGCGGTGCTCAAACATTGCACGGGTCGCGTGTCGGCGGATCCGGAGAAGATTGGTCGGTGACCGTTCTCCGCCTGTCGACAAAGCGGCATTTTCTCTACCGGTTCCGGCGCCATTCGTCCGAGCCCGGTCGGGGCGGGAAAGCCGACGACGGGGTGGCCACCGGTGTACGCATTGCATTCCCGGAGAACGACGAGAGGGGTGATCGCCGGTCTCCCGGCGATCACCCCTCTCGAGGGCGTACGTCGATCAGTAGGTGAACTTCCCGACGGTGGAGCGCAGGTCCGATGCCATCCGGGACAGCTCGTCCACAGCGATGCGGGTCTGGCTCAGCGCCTGCGTGGTGGAGTCCGCAGCCGAGGACACGCCGGTGATGTTCGTGGCGATCTGCCCCGTGCCGTTCGCGGCCTCCTGCACCGAGCGGGACATCTCACTCGTGGTGGCGGTCTGCTCCTCCACGGCGCTGGCGATGGTCGTCTGCCGGTCGCTGATCTGGGCGACGATCGTGGAGATCTCCTCGATCGCAGCCACCGCGGCGGTGGTGTCGCCCTGGATGGCGAGCACCCGCCGGGCGATGTCCTCGGTCGCCTTGGCGGTCTCCTGGGCGAGCTCCTTGACCTCGTTGGCGACGACGGCGAAGCCCTTGCCGGCCTCGCCGGCCCGCGCCGCCTCGATCGTCGCGTTCAGCGCCAGCAGGTTCGTCTGCTCGGCGATGCTCGTGATGACCTTGACGACGTTGCCGATCTCGGCCGAGGACTCGCCCAGCTTGGCGACCGTGGCGGTCGTGGTGGCCGCGGCGTCCACCGCACGCGCGGCGACCTCACTGGCCTCCGCGGCGTTCGAGGCGATCTCCCGGATGGAGGCACCCATCTCCTCGGCACCCGCGGCGACGGTCTGCACACTCCGGCTGACCTCTTCAGCAGCACTGGACACCACACCGGACTGCGCGGAGGTCTCCTCGGCGCTGGCCGAGATCTGGGCCGACGACGCCGACAGCTCCTCCGAGGAGGCGGCGACCGCGTCGGCGGACTCCACGACCGAGGCGAGGACCTGCCGCAGGCCGGTCTGGGCCGCGTCGATGGCGGCGGCCATGCGGCCGAGCTCGTCGTCGGACGTCACCCCGGTGGCGATGGTCATGTCGCCGGCGGCCATGGCCTCGGCGGAGCGCTGCACCGCCCGCACGGTCCCGGTGATCCGGCGGACGACGACCACGGTCAGGCCCGTGGCGAGAACGACCGACGCGAGCGCGGTGATGAGCAGGGTCGTGATCGCGGTGCTCGCCTCGTCCGCTGCCGCCGCGTTGCGGCGGGCCGCCTCCGCGGACTGGGCGACGCCCTCCTCCTCGAGACCATCGGCGATGGCGGTGAGCAGCGGGCTCGACACCTCGCGATAGATCTGGGCGTAGGTGGCCAGGTCGCCGGCATCGGCTGCCGGGAACAGCTGGGTCGCGTTCGAGTTCAGGAACTGCTCACGGGAGCTCAGGTACTTGTCGATGGCCGCCTGGTCGATGATGAACGGCTCGTACTCCGCCAGGGCGGCTTCCACGTCGGCCTGCTTCTCGTCCATCTCGCCGAGCAGTTCCTCGCGGCGGGCCGCGTCCGACACGGCGTACTCGAGCACGCGGGCCCGGTGTGCGGCGGTAGCGCGCTGGACGGCGGACAGCGAGTTCAGCGGCTGGAGGTTCTCGCTGTAGATCGCCTCCTGGTTGGCCCGCATGTCACTGATGCGGGAGATGGCGAGGAAGTTCGTGGCCAGCACGACGACGGCGAGCAGTCCGACGACCGCGCCGATCTTCGCACCGATGGGGCGGTCGGCGAACCAGCCACCGAATCGCCCTGAACGGGCGTAACGCGCGGGGACGGACATGACGGGCTCCTGAGATCGGGACCGAGGGGCGGCCCGTGAGATTGCCGCGGACGGGGCTTCGCCGTGGCAGGGGTGGTGCGCGTGGGGAATGGTGTCGCATTCGGGCGCGGGGCGACACGCATTTCCGGACGTGTCGTATTGCTTACGAGAGAAAGGCCGGTGACCGCATTTCACGAGGCGTCATGTCGACATCAGTGCCATTCCCTCGGCGCACGCCCGAACGCGCCGGAGGCGCATGACCGTCGCGGTCATGCGCCTCCGGGCGTTCCGGGACATCCCGGCGGGTGCGGCGGATCAGTAGGTGAACCGGCCGACGGTCGCGCGCAGATCCGTCGCCATCCGGGACAGCTCGTCCACCGCGCTCTGCGTCTGGGTCAGCGCAGACGTGGTGGACTCCGCGGCCGAGGAGACCCCGGTGATGTTGGCCGCGATCTCCCCGGTACCGCCGGCGGCTTCCTGCACCGAGCGGGACATCTCGCTGGTGGTGGCGGTCTGCTCCTCCACCGCCGAGGCGATGGTGGTCTGCCGGTCGGAGATCTGGGCGACGATGGAGGAGATCTCCTCGATCGCGGCCACCGCAGCCGTGGTGTCACCCTGGATCGCCAGGACGCGCTTGGCGATGTCCTCGGTCGCCTTCGCCGTCTCCTGCGCCAGCTCCTTCACCTCGTTCGCGACGACGGCGAAGCCCTTACCGGCCTCCCCGGCCCGCGCCGCCTCGATCGTGGCGTTCAGCGCAAGCAGGTTCGTCTGCTCCGCGATCGAGGTGATGACCTTGACGACGTTGCCGATCTCGGCCGAGGACTCGCCCAGCTTCGCGACCGTGGCGGTCGTGGTGGCCGCGGCGTCCACCGCACGCGCGGCGACCTCGCTGGCCTCCGCGGCGTTCGAGGCGATCTCCCGGATGGAGGCACCCATCTGCTCGGCACCGGCGGCGACGGTCTCGACGCTGCGCGAGACCTCCTCGGCCGCCGAGGCGACGACGCCCGACTGCACCGAGGTCTCCTCCGCCGAGGCCGCGATCTGCGCCGAGTTGGCCGACAGCTCCTCCGAGGAGGAGGCGACGGCCTGGGCCGAGGCGGCGACGCCGGCCAGGACCTCCCGCAGGCTGATCTGCGCGGCGTCCAGCGAGGCGGCCATCTGGCCGACCTCGTCCTTCGACCGCACGCCCGTGGCCACGGTGAGGTCACCGGCGGCGAGCGCCTCCAGGGACGCCTTGACCAGCTGCACCGGCCTGGTGATGGACTTCAGCGTCACCCAGCTGACCAGTCCGATGAACGTCACGCCCGCCAGTGCGATGAGCAAGGAGATGTTCTGGGACCGGGTGATCGCGTCGTTCAGTCGGGTCCCCGCCAACGCAGTCTCGGCCGCGAGCGCGTCCTTCGCCGCGCCGACGGCACCGTCGGTCAGGTCGTTGGCCGCCTGGATCTCCTCCCAGCGGGCCCGCATGGAGATCGGGTCGGCCACAGCCTCATTGATCCAGGCGGAGATGGCGTCGGTGTAGGCGCCGAAGCTATCGGCCAGGCCGGCCACCGGCTCGGCGGCGGGACCAGTGAGGGGGATCGTCGCCAATTCTTCGAGCATGCCTTCGGGCGTCGCGATGTCGTCGGCCAGTTCCGGCAGCTGCTCGGAAGGGTTGTCGCGGGTGATCGTCTTGAACCCGTCAACCTTCAGCTCGCTGGCGCGGGTGTCGAGCTGGAGCACCAGCTTCTCGGCCTGGTTGAGATGGGCGAGCTCGGCGTTGGCGTCGTGCACTGCAGCGTTGCCGATCAGCATCGATCCGAGCACGCCGCCGAAGGCGAGCGCGACGGCGGCCACGAGGACACCAAACTTTACTGCCAGCGGCCGGTTGGCGAACCAACCGGACCGCCGCTGGGCGGCGGGGGAGGGGGCAGTGGGAGTCACGTCAAACCGTCCTGGGTGGTCGAGCGGATCGCCACCGGGTTGTGGTGACACGGAGATTGTTGTCACTCCAAGGACACCGGCGACGCTTGAGACCCTATGGTTTTGCCAATCGTGATGTGTAGGGCAGGTCAGCGTCCGTCGGTCGATTATTTGTCGACACGCGCCGCCGCATGGCCCCGCGGAATGGCGAGCGGAATGGCTTCGAAATGCCTGGTGGACGCGATATCGGCGCGCCGGTGTCGACCCGGCTGCGGCCGTGACCGTAATCCGGAACGGTCGGTCATCTCAACCGTTCGCCGACACGCGGCGGAAACTACGTGCTGTCAGGCGAGCAGATCGCCCAGTCGGCGCAGGACGGCGAGGGCGCCGGCAGGGTCGGCGACCCGGTGACGGGCATCGGTGGCGCCGTCCCCGATCTTGACCGTCAGTCCCTCGGGGGCCAGCGCCCGGAAGGCGTCCTCGTCGGTGACATCGTCCCCGAGGTACATCGCCGCGGCGGCGTCGAGCTCAGCCATCAGTCGCCGGACGGCCGTGCCCTTGTCGGCCTCGGTGAGGGTGACCTCGAGGACGTCCTTGCCCGGCTTCAACGTCAGTGACGAATCGACCAGTGCACCTGCCCGCTCCAGCACGGCAGCCCCCAGAGCGCGGTCCTCGACCTGGCGGACGTGCACGGCGACGCTCGCCGGCTTGATCTCCAGCCGGGCACCCGGGACGTCGGCGACCGCCGGTGCCAGCACCGCGGCCAGCTCGTCGCGCCGGCCAGCAAGCTCCTCCGCGAGGGGACCGTCGAACTCCTCGCCGTGACTGCCCACCCAGCGGAACGGGCCGGACAGGCCACTCGTCTCCTGGAGATCGGCGACACCCCGGCCGCTGACGAGCGCCACCGTCACACCCGGGACGCCGGTGAGCCGGGCCAGCGCCTCGGCGACGCCCGGCTCCGGCACCGCCGCCGACGGCTCGTCCCGCAGCCGGGCCAGGACGCCGTCGTAGTCGCTCGCGACGAGCAGCGGCCGCCGGGCGGCGAACGCGGTCAGCGCGGCATCCAGATCTGCCGGCACCCCGCTCACCCCTGCGCTCCGCCCTGGTTCCGCGCGAGCGGCGCCGACTCCCGGCCCGCCGGCCGGCCGGTCGGCTGCCCGGAGGCCTGCCCGCGCAGCGCGTCGAAGAAGGAGTTCGCCCAGTGCTCCAGGTCGTTCCGGGCGAGGTGGCGGCGCATCGCCCGCATCCGCTTGGCGCCCTCGGTCCGGTCCATCCGCAGGGCGCGGACCAGCTGGCTCTTGACCCCGGCGATGTCGTGCGGGTTGACCAGGAACGCCTGCTTGAGCTCCGCGGCCGCGCCGGCGAACTCCGACAGGACGAGTGCCCCGCCGAGGTCGCCGCGGGCTGCCACGTACTCCTTCGCCACCAGGTTCATGCCGTCGCGGTACGGCGTCACGAGCATGACGTCGGCCGCGCGGTACAGCGCGGCGAGCTCCTCGCGCGGCATCGACTGGTTGAAGTAGTGGACCGCGGGGCCGGCCATCGTGCCGAAGACCCCGTTGATGTGGCCCACCTGCTGCTCGATCGTCTCCCGCATGTGCACGTAGTGCTCGACGCGTTCGCGGCTCGGTGTCGCCACCTGGACCAGCACGGTGTCCGGGGCCTCGACCGCGCCGTCCTCGAGGAGCTCCTCGAACGCGGCCAGGCGCACACCGATGCCCTTGGTGTAGTCCAGCCGGTCGACGCCCAGGATGATCTTCGACGGGTTGCCGAGCTCCTTGCGGATCTCCTCGGCGCGCGCCAGCACCTCGGGAGACCGGGCCAGCTCGTCGAACGCGGCGACGTCGATGGAGATCGGGAAGGCGCGGGCGGCCACCGTGCGGCCGTCGTACTCGACGACGGGGCCGCGAGCCGGCAGGTCGTGCAGCCGGCGGGCGAGCTGGACGAAGTTCGACGCGGCCGCCGGGCGCTGGAACCCGACGAGGTCGGCGCCGAGCAGCCCCTCGACGATCGCCGACCGCCACGGCAGCTGGGTGAACAGCTCGTAGGGCGGGAAGGGGATGTGCAGGAAGAAGCCGATCGTGAGGTCCGGGCGCTGCTGACGCAGCAGCGCCGGAACCAGTTGCAGCTGGTAGTCGTGCACCCAGACGATGGCGTTCTCGGCGGCGACGGCCGCCGCCCGCTCGGCGAACCGCTTGTTGACCTGCACGTAGGTGTCCCACCAGGCGCGGTGGTACTCCGGCTTCTCCACGACGTCGTGGTACAGCGGCCACAGCGAGGCGTTCGACATACCCTCGTAGTAGCGGTCGACCTCTTCCTCGGTCAGCGGCACCGGGATGAGCGACATGCCGCCGGACTCGAAGGGCTCGGGGGCGTCACCCGCCGAGCCGGACCAGCCCACCCAGGCGCCACCGCGGCCGGCCACGAACGGCTCCAGGGCCGTCACGAGCCCCCCGGGGCTGCGCTGCCACCGCGTGCTGCCGTCGGGATCGGTCACCTGGTCGACCGGCAGCCGGTTGGCGACGACGACCACGGGACTGTCCGCCCCGGTGTGCTGTTGCGTCTTCTCCCCCATACCGCCCCCGACCCTACCGACCGGCCGGGATCAGAGCAGACCGGCCAGTCCGTAACTCGCCGCGGCGGCACCCACCCCGAGCACGAGGGTCGCCGTCAGGTAGGCCACGGCCCGGCCGAGGACGCGCTCCTCGACCAGCCGGACGACGTCGGCACCGAAGGTGGAGAAGGTGGTCAGCGCCCCGCAGAAGCCGATGCCGACGAGCGCCAGCACCTCCTCCGGTACGCCGCCCAGTCCGAGCAGCAGCCCGAGGACGGCGCTGCCGACGACGTTGACGACGAGCGTGCCGACGGCGGGGTCGCCCCCGTTCCGGCTCGCCCGGCGCGAGGCGAACAGTCGCAGCGGGGCGCCGACGAGCGCCCCCGCGGCCACGAGCAGCGGCGTCACGGTGAGGCCTCGCCGACGAGCCGGCGGACCGCCACCGCGCCCAGGGCGACCGCCAGCACCCCGCCGACGACGGAGAGCACCAGATAGGCCACCGCCGTGAACGCCGCTCCCGCACGGGTCAGGTCGACGATCTCGACGGCGAACGTGGAGTAGGTGGTGTAGCCGCCCAGCACGCCGACCCCGACGAAGGGCCGCACCCAGGACGGCTCGGGCACCCGGCCGGCCAGCACCGCGAACAGCCCGCCGAGCAGGAGGCAGCCGGTGAGGTTGATCAGCAGCGTCGCCCAGGGCCACGAGCCGGGGGAGTGCGGCAGCGCCTCGCCGATCCCCCAGCGGGCCAGCGCCCCCAGCGCGCCACCGAGCGAGGCAAGCAGGTAGATCACGCGGGTGAGTGTGCCGTCAGCGGAGGCGGGTCTCCGGGAAGAGGAGGTCGACGAACCGCTCGGCGACCGGCTGCGGCTCGTGGTTGGCCAGCCCGGGGCGTTCGTTCGCCTCGATGAACACGTGGTCGCCGGCGTCGAGGTCGGGCACCAGGAAGTCCAGTCCGGTCACCGGGATGCCGAGCGCGGCCGCGGCCCGGACCGCGGCGTCGGCGATGTCGGGGTGCAGGCGGCTGGTGACGTCCTCGATCGTGCCGCCGGTGTGCAGGTTCGCCGTCCACCGGACGCGGATGCGCTGCCCGTTCGGGGGGACGTCGTCCATCGCCCAGCCTGCCTCGGCCACGACCTCGGCGGTGGTGTCGTCCAGCGGGATCCGGGACTCGCCGTCGGTCGCCCGTTCCCGCCGCACGCTGGTGGTCCGGATCAGCTCGGTCACGGTGTGCCGGCCGTCGCCGAGGATCTCGGCGGGCCGCCGGACGGCGGCGGCGACCACCTTCCGGTCGATCACGATCACCCGGAGGTCCTCACCCGGTGCGAGCTCCTCGACGAGGACGTCGGGGCAGAACTGCAGGGCGGCGTCGACGGCGCGGGCCAGCCCGGCGTCGTCGATGACACCGACGGTGATGCCGCGGCCCTGCTCGCCGCGAGCGGGCTTGACCACGACCTGGCCGACGTCACCGAGCAGCGCGCGGGCAGCGGCCAGGTCGCCCTCGCAGGCCACGACGCCCCGGGCGACCCGGACGCCGGCCCGTTCCATGATCCGGCGGGTCACCCGCTTGTCGTCGCAGCGGCTCATGGCGACGGCGGTGGTGAACTCCGACAGCGACTCCAGGGTGAGCACCGTCCGTCCCCCGATCGACAGCCGCATCTCGCCGCTCTCGGCGTCGGTCACCTCCACCCGGATGCCGCGGCGCAGCGCCTCGTCGGCGATGATCCGCGAGTAGACGTTGAGGCCGTCGAGGCCCGGCGGTCGCGCGGCGTAGAGCGAGGTGTTGATCGGGTTCTTGCGCTTCACGCACACCGCGGCGACCCGGGTGAAACCCAGCTTGCGGTAGAGCGCGATGGCGGCGCCGTTGTCGTGGATGACCGAGAGGTCGAGGTAGGAGCGCCCGCGGCCGACGTAGCGTTCGGCGAGCACGCGCACCAGCGCCTCCCCGGTCCCGGGCGGCGCGTCCTGGGCGTGCACCGCGAGGGACCAGAGGCTCGTGCCGCCCTCCGGGTCACCGAAGGCCAGCTCGTGGTCGACGCCGGTGACCGAGCCGACGATCTTCCCGGTGCGCCGGTCCTCGGCCACCAGGTAGGTGAAGGTCCGGGTGCGGTGGTTGCGCCACATGACGTCGGTGTCGCCGACGACCATCCCGTTCAGCGCGTAGATGTCGTTGATGAGCTCCATCTCCACCTCGGAGGTCACGGTGCGCACGAAGACGCCGCGGATCAGCTCCGACCGGGGGCGGTACCGGTGCAGGTCGAGCCGGTAGGTGTAGCTGGGGTCGATGAACAGCTCGTCCGGTGCGAGGCCGACCAGCACGTGCGGGTCCCGCGGGTAGATGCAGATGTCGCGCTCGCCGGCCTCCTCCGCCCGGAACTCGTCGACGATCCGCCGGAGGTCGCCGAACGTCTGGCCGAAGATCAGCCGGCCCCAGCCGAGGTCGAGGACGACGTCTGACCCCATCCCCTGCAGCTGGTGCTCCGACGGCTGCTGCCACGACCGGCTGGTGATCGTCGGCGCCTCGGGCACCGCCGTCCGACGGCGACGCCCGGCCACCCGGGGTGTGGTCGTCATGTCAGACCGCGTGCGCCTGGAGCCAGAGCTCGAGCAGGCCCAGCTGCCAGAGCTTGTTGCCCTTGAGCGGCGTGAGCTCGCCGTTGGGGTCGGCGAGGAGCTCGTCGACGTACTCGGGCCGGAACAGCCCCCGGTCGCGGGCCGCATCGCCGGACAGCGCGTCGCGGACCAGGTCGAGCACCTTGCCCTCGAGATGCGTGATGGCCGGCACCGGGAAATAGCCCTTCGGCCGGTCGATCACCTCGGGCGGGATGATCCGCCGTCCGATCGCCTTGAGCACGCCCTTGCCGCCGTCGGCGAGCTTCAGCTCCGGCGGGCACATCGCCGCCAGCTGGACCAGGTCGTGGTCGAGGAACGGCACCCGCGCCTCCAGACCCCACGCCATGGACATGTTGTCGACGCGCTTCACCGGGTCGTCGACCAGCATGATCTCGCTGTCGAGCCGCAGCGCGGCGTCCACGGCGGTGTCGGCACCGGGCGCGGACATGTGCGCCCGGACGAACGCCAGGCTCGGGTCGTAGGCCAGCGCGTACCGGTCGGAGACGATCCGGCTCATCGCGGCGTGGTCGCGGTCGAAGAACCGCTTGGCGTACTCGGCGATCGCGGCGTCCCGGTCGAGGCCGTCCAGCGGGGGGTACCAGTGGTAGCCGGCGAAGACCTCGTCGGCGCCCTGCCCGGACTGGACGACGCGGATCGACTGGCTGACCCGCTCGCTGAGCAAGTCGAAGGCGACGACGTCGTGGCTCACCATGGGCTCGGCCATCGCGCCGATCGCGTGCGCGAGAGACCCGGCCAGCTCGTCGCTGCCCACCCGGATGCGGTGGTGGTCGGTGCCGAAGTGCGCGGCGATGACGTCGGAGTACGCGAACTCGTCGCCCTCCTGACCGGCGACGGACTCGAAGCCGATCGAGTAGGTCGCCAGGCCCGTCTGCCCCTCCTGCGCGAGCAGGCCCACGATCAGGCTGGAGTCCAGGCCGCCGGAGAGCAGCACCCCGACCGGGATGTCGGCGACCAGGCGCCGGCGGACGGCGACCCGCAGCGCGTCCTCGATCGCGTCCTCCCAGTCACGGGCGGACCAGCTCGCATGCTCGGGACGCCGCTCGTAGCGGGGCTCCCCGTAGCGGTGCTCGGTGCTCGACCCGTCGGCCTCGATCACCCGCACGGTCGCAGGCGGCAGCTTGCGCACGCCGGTCAGCAGCGTCCGCGGCGCGGGGACGACGGCGTGCCAGGTGAGGTAGTGGTGCAGCGCGACGGGGTCGATGGACGTGTCCACGTCGCCCGCGCGCAGCAGGGCCGGCAGCGTCGAGGCGAACCGCAACCGGCCGGGGGTCTCGGCGAGGTAGAGCGGCTTGATCCCGAGGCGGTCGCGGGCCAGGACGACGCGGCCGCTGTCCCGCTCGTGGATGGCGAAGGCGAACATGCCGTGCAGGTGCGAGACGACGTCGGTACCCCAGTGGTGGTAGCCCTTGAGGATCACCTCGGTGTCGCTGTGCGAGAAGAACCGGTAGCCGTGGCCCTCCAGCTCGGCGCGCAGTTCCTGGTAGTCGTAGATGCAGCCGTTGAAGACCGCCGTCAGCCCGAGATCGTTGTCGACCATGGGCTGGGAGCCGCAGGTGGAGAGGTCGATGACCGAGAGCCGCCGGTGACCGAACGCCACCCGCCCGGTGCTCCACAACCCCTGACCGTCCGGGCCGCGGGGGACGAGGGCCTCGACCATCCGCGCGACGGCCGTCGTGTCGGCCATGGATCCGTCGAAGGTGATCTCGCCGCAGAGGCCGCACATGCAGACTGATCCAACCAGGGGGACAGAGCCGCCGCGACGGGAGGAAGCCCGCGGGTGGCGGAGTTCACGCTCCCGAAAGGTCAGGGCGACCGGAGGGCGTCCAGCGCCTTCGCCGCGTGCTTGCCGAACCGGAACTCGCTCTTCACCACGTCGGTCACCCGGCCGTCGGTGCCGATGACGATCGTGTGCCGCTTCACCGGCGCGGCTGCCATCGAGCGGCCCACACCGTAGGCCGCACAGACCGTCCCGTCGCCGTCGGAGAGCAGTGGGAAGTCCAGGCCGTTCGACTCGGCGAACCGCAGCTGTGCCGCGACCGGGTCGCGGCTGATCCCCACGCGCTGGGCTCCGACGGCCTGGAACTCCGCGGAGCGGTCCCGCACGGCGCACATCTCCGTGGTGCACCCGCCGCTGGACGCCACGGGGTAGAAGAAGAGCGCGACCGGACCGTCCTGCAGCATCGTCGACAACCGCCGGAGGACGCCGAACTGATCGGGCAGCTCGAAGTCCGGGGCCATGTCGGTGCGCTTCATGACCTCGGTTCGCACGCCAGCCCCCGGCCGGTTCGGTGTTCCACGTGGAACCGGCCGGGGCCCTGCGTCGAGGTGTTGGCTGGAGCTGACTGTTGCTGGGGGTCAGGCCTCCGTGAGGCGGGCGACCGCCGCGACGACGTCCACCAGGCCGGTGCCCTTGTCGAAGGACGTCGTGTAGCCGCCGGCGCTGGAGTACGCGGCGCCGACGGTGTAGCGGTAGGTCGTGCCCTTGAGCGCGGCCTCGATCTCCGCCGGGGTCGCCGTCGGGTCGGCCTGGAAGAGCTGGGCCACGATCCCGGCGATGTGCGGGGCGGCCATCGACGTCCCGCTGATGGTGTTGAAGGTGCCGATGTCCAGCGGTCCCGGACCGTTCTGCGGCGCCAGCCCCGTGGAGCAGATGGGCAGGTACAGGCGGCAGGAGGAGTTGATGTCCTCACCGGGCGCGGAGAGGTCCGGCCAGGTGGAGGGGTCCGTGGCGTCACCGCGCGAGGAGTAGTCGCTGACCACGCCGTCCCGCGTGCCGGTGGCCTGGTCGTAGTAGGAGGCGACGGAGAGGATGCCCCCGGTCGGGTCCTGGCCGGGCGGGTTGGTGAGCGACTCGGAACCGTCGCCACCGTCGTTACCGGCCGCCCACACGGTCACGACGCCGTCGGCGGCCAGGGCGCGCTGCAGCTTCACGGTCGCCGAGTTCGGGTCGAACTCGCCACCACCGGTGGGGCCGTAGGAGTTGTTGGTGACCTTGATCGGCGGGCACGTGCTCGCCGGGACGCCGTCGCCGCAGGGCGCGTCGTGATTCTCCAGCACCCAGTTCAGCGCCGAGTCCGCCCCGACGATGAGCAGCACCGCGCCGGTCGAGATGGACACCAGGCTCGCGCCGGGGGCGGCACCCTGGAGCTGGGTCCCGTCGGACAGCGTGGTCGGCCGTCCGGCGACGATGCCGTTGACGTGGGTGCCGTGCCCGCCACCGGAGATGGTGTCGGTGTCCAGGAAGCCGGGCACCGGCAGGACGCAGTCGGTGCTCTGCGTGGACTCGTCCAGGCACACGCTCTTCAGGTTGGCCACGACGGCGCTGCCGCCGTCGGCGTCCTGCAGGTACGGGTGGGTCGGGTCGACGCCGGAGTCGATGACCGCGACGGAGACGCCGCTGCCGTCCAGGGCCTGACCGTTCGCGCCGGTCAGCGTCGACACGGCCTCGGCACCGCGGGTGGCGTCGTTCGACGTCTCGTCGAAGAAGCTGATCGGGCTGTTGCCCTCGAGGTAGGTGACGCCCGGCTGCGTCCGCGCCGACTCGATCTGGCCGGCCGTGCCCGAGGCGACCGCCACCCCGATCTGCTCGAACTCGGTGACCAGCGCCATCCCGGTGGCGTCGACCGCGGCGCGCGCCGCGGCGATGTCCGTCCCGTGCACCAGCACGGTCGTCGGCGTGGCCGCGGCCAGCGTGCCCAACTGCCCGGCCAGGAAGTCCTGGACCGGAGCGGGGGAGGGGGCGGCGTGGGCAGGTGCGGCGAACAGGGCACCGAGGACGACGGCGCCGCTCACCGCCCCCAGGCTTCGGCGGAACGACATGGCACTCCTCGGGGAAACGGCCCTCTGGTCAGGCGCTGTGTGCCCTGTCCCAACGACGCACCGGAGGGTGGGTTACTCAGGGGTAGCGACGCGGCCGGTTTCCCGCTCCCGGCACCGGGCAGGAGCGGGGCATGCGTACACGGACTTTGGGCGACCTGACCGTTGCGGCCGAGGGGCTCGGCTGCATGGGGATGAGCGAGTTCTACGGGACCGGCGACCAGGAGGAGGCCGAACGGACCATCCACCGGGCCCTCGACCTCGGCGTCACCTTCCTCGACACCGCCGACATGTACGGCCCGTTCACCAACGAGCGCCTGGTCGGCCAGGCCATCGCCGGCCGCCGCGACGAGGTGGTCCTCGCGACGAAGTTCGGCAACCAGCGCGGCGAGGACGGCTCGTTCCTCGGTATCAGCGGCAGGCCCGAGTACGTGCTCCAGGCCTGCGACGCCTCGCTCGGGCGCCTCGGCGTCGACGTGATCGACCTGTACTACCAGCACCGCGTCGACACCACGGTGCCGATCGAGGACACCTGGGGCGCGTTGAAGGAACTCGTCGACGCCGGCAAGATCCGGCACGCGGGCATCTCCGAGGCCGCGCCGGAGACGATTCGCCGCGCGCACGCCGTCCAGCCGGTGACGGCGGTGCAGACGGAGTACTCGCTCTGGACCCGCGATCCCGAGGACGACGGCGTGCTGGCGACCTGCGCCGAGCTCGATATCGGCTTCGTCGCCTACTCCCCCATCGGCCGCGGGTTCCTCTCCGGGGAGATCCGCAGCCTCGACGACCTCGACCCGAAGGACTTCCGGCGTCACAACCCGCGCTTCCAGGGGGAGGCGTTCCAGCAGAACCTGCGGCTGGTCGACCGGGTGCGGGAGATCGCCGACGAGAAGGGCGTCACGGCGAGCCAGCTGGCCCTGGCGTGGGTGATGGCGCAGAGCGACCGCCCCGGCCATCCGGCGATCGTGCCGATCCCCGGCACGAAGCGGGTGGCCTACCTCGAGGAGAACGCGGCCGCCGTCGACGTGGAATTGAGCGACGACGACCTCCGCCGGCTGGACGAGGCCGCCCCCGTCGGCGCGGCTGCCGGCGACCGCTACCCGGACATGTCGTCGGTGCACCGCTGACACCCCGGCCTCTGCGCCGAGCGGTCGGACGGGAGGATGGCGGCGTGCTGCCCGCCGCCGTCCTCCCGGATCCGCGCCAGTGACGACGTTCCTGGTGGGTGCGATCACCGCGATCGCGGTGCTGCTCGCGGTCCTGGGCATCGTCTCGACGCTCGCGCGGCGGCAGATCGGGCTGCTGCACCTGGCCGTCGCCGGCGTCCTGGAGCTGCTGCTCCTGGTCCAGGCGGGCGTCGCGGTGAGTGCGATCGTCGGTGGCGAGCGCCCGGCGGACACCCCGACCTTCCTCGGCTACCTGGGCGGCATCGTCCTCGTGCCGATCGCCGGTGGGCTGTGGGCGCGGTCCGAGCGGACCCGGTGGGCGGGGACGGTCATGGCGGTTTCCGCCGCGGTCGTGGGTGTCATGGCCTGGCGGCTGCTCCAGTTGTGGGAGGCGACAGGTGTCTGACGGGCGTGGGCGCGACGATCGGGCCCTGGGTGCCCCGGCGGTGCGGGGCGGTGGCGGCTCGCCGGGCCGGAGCGGCGCCGGTCGCGTGCTCGTCGCCGTCTACGGCACCTTCGCCCTGGCCGCCGGCGCCCGGGCGGCGGTGCAGCTCGCCACCCGCTTCGACGAGGCGCCGGTGGCCTACCTGCTGTCGGCGTTCGCCGCGGTCGTCTACATCGTGGCGACGGTGGGGCTGGTCCGCGGTGGCCCCGGTGGCCGGCGGCTCGCGCTCGTGGCCATCAGCGTGGAACTGGTCGGCGTCCTCGCCGTGGGAACGCTGTCCCTGACCGACCGGGCGGCGTTCCCGGACGAGACGGTCTGGTCGGCCTTCGGCCGCGGCTACTACTTCGTCCCGCTGGTCCTGCCCGTCCTGGGCCTGCTGCTGCTCCGGCGCACGGGTCAGAACTCGCCGCCGCCGAAGTCCCCACCGCCGAAGTCGCCTCCCCCGAAGTCCCCACCGCCCACGTCGCCACCACCGTCGTAGCCCCCGTCACCGCCGTAGTCGCCGCCGTCCGCCTGCGCGCCGTCCTGGTACCCGTCGGCGTAGGCCTCCTCGTCGCCGCCCCCGAACAGGCCGCCGTCCCCCATGCCGGTGTCGAAGAGCGCGTCGGCGACCGCAGTGCCGATGACCAGGCCGCCGATCGTGCCCAGCAGACTCCCGCCGATCATGCTGCCCATGCCCGGCCCGCCGTACCCGCCGCGGCCGTAGCCAGGCCCATAACCCTGGCCGTAGCCCCCGCCATACCCCCCGCCATAGCCCCCGCCCCCGCCGGCTCCGTATCCCGGGCCGTATCCGCCCAGGGCACGTTCCAGCGTCCCGGGCTGCCGCACCTCGGCACGGGTGGCCGCCCGCGCCAGGGTCTCCGGGTCGTCGGTCCGCGGCCGCTCCCCGGCCGGTGTGACGGCGGCGAGCTGGGCGAGCACCTGCTGCCGCTGGTCGGCGGTCAGCTGGGCGAAGGCCTCCGCGTGCGCCTGCTCGATCTGCTCCGGCGGCGCCGTGCGCAGCAGGTATCGGTAGCGGGCGACGGCCTGTTCGTCGGGCAACTGCTCGTTCCGGCCGCGCGCCGCGTACTGCGGCTGGTCCTGGTGGCCGTACCGCTGGCGGTCCCGGCGGCCGAACAACCGATCGAGCAGTCCCATGATGAGTCCTCCACTCCCGCTGACGAACGGGTTGAGGGCGGGGTTCCCCGGAACCGGACGGCGCACACGCGCCCGCTCCGCGCTGGTCGGATGCCTGGGGCGTTGCGCGAGTAGATCGGTGGCGCACGGTTAAATAGAGGTCGTGCCGTACGAGCGCGATCGCCCCGACACACCTCCTGCACCCACCCGTGCGCTGGAGGCCGTCGCCGACCTCGCCGTGGCCCCGAACCCTTCGACCGCGCTCGTCGACGCCGAGGCGGAGCTCGGTCAACAGGCGGGCATCGTCACTGCCGCGAACGCCGCCGTCTCGGGCCCCGGGGGCCAGGCGGGCGGGCACTCGACGCTGCCCGCCGTCCTGGCCACCGTGCCGGTCGCGGTCCTCGTCATCGACCAGAGCAGCAGCACGGTCGTCTACGCCAACACCGCCGCGGTCGAGCTCGCGGGCAACATCGGCCTCCCGGTCGACGTCGACACGTGGGGCGCGGCCGCGGGGCTCACCGACCTCGGCGGCGGGCCACTGGCCAACAGCGTCGGACCGTTGTCCGCAGTCGCTCAGGGCCGCCCGGTCGCCGGCGAGGCCGTGCGCCTCTCGCCCGGCACGAGCACCGAGCAGCAGCGCGCGGACGACGACGAGGGGGAGTCCGATCAGCTGCTCTGGGTCACCGGGTTCCCGCTGTCGCAGACCGACAGCGACCAGGCGCTCGCGCTGGTCGTGTTCCTGGAGCTGGACCCGCTCGAGCAGACGGCGGACCCGGAGGCCTACCTCCAGGCGCTGCGTGAGCGCGCCGTCATCGCCACCGACATCACCTTCGCCATCACCGACCCCCGGGAGCCGGACAACCCGCTGGTCTGGGTCAACCCGTCCTTCACCCGGATCACCGGCTACGAGGCCGACGAGGCCGTCGGCCGCAACTGCCGCTTCCTCCAGGGCCCGGCCACCGATCCCGCGGCCGTGGCCGAGATCCGCGCCGCTCTCCAGGAGCGGCGCACCGTCACGACGACGCTGCTCAACTACCGCAAGGACGGCACCGCCTTCTGGAACCAGCTGTCGGTGAGCCCCGTCTTCGACGGGGCGGGCGAGCTGGTCAGTTTCGTGGGCGTGCAGACCGACGTCACCGAGCGCGTGCGGGTGGAACGGGAGCGGGAGGCCGCCTTCGTCGCCGAGCAGGCCGCTCGGCAGGAGGCCGAGCTCGCCCGTTCGATCGCCGAGCAGGCCCGGGCGGACGCCGAGCGGGCACAGGCCGAGGCCGAGCGGGCGCAGGGTCGCCTCGCCCTCATGGCCGAGGCGACCAGCACGCTGATCGGCACGCTGGACATGACCGAACTGCTGGACCGGCTCGCCGGGTTGTGCGTGCCGCGGCTGGCCGACTGGGTGTTCGTGACGCTGCTCGACGAGTACGGCGACATCCGCGAGTTCGCCGCCCGGCACCGGGACGGCCGCGCGGACGAACTGCGGGAGTTCGCCGCCCTCCACGTGATGCACCTCGGCCCGGGATCCCCGAGCCGGCGGAGCATGGCGTCGTCCCGGCCGGTCCTGCTCGACGAGCTGCCCCCCGCCGTCCTCGCCGAGGTGTTCACCTACCCCGGTGCGCTCGAGGCCTTCCACCGGCTCGGGGGCACCCAGGTGCTGACCGTGCCGATGGTCGCCCGCCGCCGCACCCTCGGGGCCATCGCGCTCATCCGCGCCGACGACGACCACGGTTTCGGCCAGGACGACGTCCACCTCGCCGCCGACCTCGGGAGCCGGGCGGCCCTGGCGATCGACAACGTCCGTCTCTACCAACGGGAGCACTCGGTCGCGGACACGCTCCAGCGCTCGCTGCTGCCCGTGCTCCCCGAGGTGCCCGGGATCGAGTCGGCCGCCCACTACGTCAGCGCGTCGTCCGCCGCCGACGTGGGCGGCGACTTCTACGACCTGCTGGCCCTGCCGGACGGGTCCGTCGGCATCGTGGTCGGCGACGTCGTCGGCCACGACGTCGCCGCCGCGGCGGCGATGGGGCATCTGCGCGGTCTGCTCCGCGCCGTCGTGTGGGAGGCCGAGGACGCCGACCCGGCCACGGTTCTCGCCCGCGTGGACCGGCTCGTCCAGGGCCTACGGGTCGCCTCCCTCGCGACCATGGTCTACGCACGGGCCGTGCGCCCGTCCGGCGACGGCGCGCCCTGGCGGGTGCACATCGCGAACGCGGGGCACCCGCCGGTGCTGCTGCGCCATCCGGACGGGAGCGTGCAGATCCTCGCGGAGGTGACCGGCATGCTCGTCGGCGTCGACGTCTCCAGCCACCGCGAAACGGTGGTGCTCGAGGTGCCCCGGGGCTCGACCCTGGTCGCCTACACCGACGGGCTGATCGAGCGGCCCGGTCGGGACATGGACGAGGGCATCCACGAACTGTGCGAGCGGGTCATGCGCGCCCCCCGCGATGCCGGCCCCCGCGAGCTGTGCGACGCGGCTGTCAGCGGTGCCCTCGACCATCGGGACGACGTCGCGCTGATCGCCGTCCGCTTCGACTGAAAAAGGACCCCACGTCCCCCCACCCCTCGCAGGCTCGGGGCGGGACCCTGACGCAGGGCCGTTCCATCAGCGTCCGAGCAGGCCGTAGGTGCCGCGGTGGAACAGCAGCGGCCGGCGGTCCGGATCGGCCCCGAGGTCGAGCACGCGCGCGACCACAATGCTGTGGTCACCGCCGTCGTACTCGGCCCAGAGCTCGCCGTCGATCCAGGCGACGACGTCGTCGAGAACCGGTGACCCGTGCGCGCTCGGCGACCAGCGGACCTCGGCGAACTTGTCCGAGCCCGAGCGGGCGAAGTTCTGCGAGACGTCGTCTTGGCCCTCGGCCAGGACGTTGACGCAGAACGTGCCGATCGCGCGGAGCTTCGGCCAGGTCAGCGACGTCCGCGCCGGGGCGAAGGCGACCAGGGGCGGGTCGAGCGACAGCGAGCTGAACGACTGGCAGGTGAAACCGGTCGGGCCGTCGTCGGTGACCGCGGTGACGACCGTGACCCCGGAGGCGAAGTGCCCCAGGACCTCGCGCAGGACCTGCGGGTCGACGATGCGGGGGACGTCGGGGGAGCCGGTCATGCGCCGGCAGCAGCGGTGCGGGGGACCGACCGCCCGCCGGCGCGGTACAGCGAGCTGGGCAGCTCGTGGCCGACGGCCTGCTCGGTGACCCGGGCCGCGGCGAGGACGGCGTCCAGATCGAGCCCGGTCCGCACGCCGGACCCCTCCAGCATGTAGACCAGCTCCTCCGTGGCGATGTTGCCGCTGGCGCCGGGTGCGAACGGACAGCCGCCGAGGCCGCCGATCGAGGAGTCCAGCTGGGTCACCCCCGCCTGGATCGCGGTCAGCGCATTGGCCTGCCCGGTGCCGCGGGTGTCGTGGAAGTGCACGCCCAGGGGGACGCCGGGGCAGGCCCGCCGGACGGCGTCGAGCAGCTGCACCACCCGCAGCGGGGTCGTCGTGCCGATCGTGTCGCCCAGGCACAGCTGGTCGGCGCCGGCGGTCACCGAGGCGCGGGCGACGTCGACCGTGCGCGTGATCGGGGTGCGACCGTCGAACGGGCAGTCCCAGGCCGTGGCGATGATGACCTCGAGCGAGCCGCCGGCCCCGTGGGCGAGCCGGGCGATCTCCCCGACCGCGGCGACCGCCTCCGCCGTCGTCCGGCCGGCGTTGGCCTGGCTGTGCCCGTCGGTGGCGGACACGACGTACTCGAGGTTGGCCACGCCGGCATCGACGGCCCGCACCGCGCCCCGGGCGTTGGCGACCAGGGCCGACCACAGCACCCCGTCCCAGCGGGACAGCTCGGCGGCGACCTGGTCGGCGTCGGCGAGCGCGGGCACGGCCTTCGGCGAGACGAACGACGTCGCCTCGATCCGCCGGACGCCGGTCGCGACCAGCGCCTCGAGCATCGCCAGCTTGGCCTCCAGCGGGACGGCCGCCTCCAGCTGCAGTCCGTCGCGCATGCCGACCTCGCGGACGTCGACCGTCGCCGGCAGCACCAGGTCGAACTCGTTCACGCATGCCTCCTCGTCGCGGCAGGTTCCTTTCATCCTGCACCCCCTGGCCGTTCCCCCGATGAGGCGACCCGGAACGGTTCCGTGACGTCCGGTGCGTGGATTGGGGTACCGGTCACGGAAGATGAACGCGACAGGCACGCATGGGACACCACCCGGGGGGTGAGGACGTGATCGAGATGGTCGGTGACCTGCCCCCGGCTGACCGGCGGAGCGCCTTCGCCAACGCCCCGATGGGCGTCGCACTGACCACCCCGGACGGCGTGATCGTCGACAGCAATCCCGCCCTGTGCCTGATGGTCGACCGGACGGCCGAGGACCTCTACGCCCGGTCGGTCCTCGACCTCGTGCACCCCGACGGCGTCTCTGCCGCCCGCGAGGCCTACCAGTCGCTGCTGGCCGCACCGAAGCGGCCGATGCGGCACGAGACGAGGCTCCTGCGGACCGACGGCACCGAGGTCCCCGTGCAGGTGACCGCGTCGTGGGTCGCTGCGACGGACGGCCAGCCCGCCCACCTGGTGATGATCGTCGAGGACATCACCGAGCGGAAGGCGCTGGAGGCGCAGCTGGTCCACCGGTCGCTGCACGACCCCCTGACCGGGCTCCCCAACCGCCTCCTGTTCCAGGACCGGCTCTGGCACGCCCTGGAACGCGGCCGCCGCGAGGACACCCCGACCTGCGTGCTGATCGCCGACCTCGACGGCTTCAAGGCGATCAACGACGAGCTCGGTCACCCCATGGGCGACCTGGTGCTGGTGACCTTCGCCGAGCGGCTCCGCTCGGTGCTCCGGGCCAGCGACACGGCGGCCCGCCTGGGCGGCGACGAGTTCAGCATCGTCTGCGAGAACACCGAGCCGGCGGACGCCGAGGTGCTCGCCGAGCGGCTGCGTGCCTCGGTGACCGAGCCGCTGCCGCTCAGTGGGACGACGGTCTCGATCGGTCTCAGCATCGGGATCGGCTCGGTGGCCGGGAGCCTCCAGCCCGGGGACGTCTACGACCGGGTGGTGCGTGAGGCCGACGACGCCATGTACGCCGACAAGCTGCGCCGTCGCCGGCGAACCCGGTCCTAGGCCCGCTTCCGCTGGTCAGTGTGCGGAGGCGACCGGCTCCCGCACGTCGGGAGCGGGCGTCGGGTCAGCCAACCGCGCGCCCTCGACGTCCAGATCCGGCAGGATCCGGTCCAGCCAGCGGGGCAGCCACCAGGCGGACCGGCCCAGCAGCGCGAGCACTGCGGGCACCAGCGTCATCCGGACCAGGAACGCGTCCACCAGGATGCCCACGGCCAAGCCGAAGGCGATCGCCTTCACGATGACGTCCTCGATGGTCACGAAGCTGGCGAAGACCGAGAACATGATCAGCGCGGCGGCGACGACCACCCGGGCCGCGTGCCGGGCCCCGGTCACCACGGCGTCGCGCGGCGCGGCGCCGTGCACGTACTCCTCGCGCATCCGGGAGACCAGGAAGACCTCGTAGTCCATCGCGAGGCCGAACAGCACCGCCATGAGGATCACCGGCAGGAAGCTGATGATCGGGCCCGTCGCCGGCACGCCGAGCAGGTCGTTCAGCCAGCCCCACTGGAAGACGGCGACGACGGCGCCGAACGAGGCCGCCACCGACAGCAGGAAGCCGATCGCGGCCTTGATCGGCACCAGGATCGAGCGGAAGACGAGCAGCAGCAGGATCAGCGCCAGGCCGACGACGACCAGCGCGAAGGGCAGCAGGGCGTCGCCGAGCCGGTCGGAGACGTCGATGGCGACGGCGGTCTGCCCGGTGACCGCGAGCTCCGCGCCGGTCCGGTCCTCCAGGTCGGGTGCGAGCGCACGCAGCGAGCCGACGAGCTCGTTGGTCGCCTCCTCCTGCGGGCCGCTGTCGGGGATGACGCTGACGATGGCGGTAGTGCCGTCGGGCAGCACCGAGGGCACGGCGTAGCTGACGTCGTCCAGGCCGCCCACGAATTCGCCGGGCATCCCGCTCGGGGTCCCCCCGATGGCGGCGGCGATCTCCCCGGCCGACTGCTGGGCGGTCGCCGGGTCCAGGCCCTCGACGAGCACGACGAGCGGGCCGTTGAAGCCGGGACCGAAGTTGTCCGAGATCAGGTCGTAGGCCTGCCGCTGCGGGGAGTCGGGCGCGGCGGTGGAGTTGTCGGGGAGGGCCAGCTGCAGCTGCGGTGCCGGGATCGCGAGGACGACGAGCCCGGCGAGGACGACGAGAACGGTCAGCAACGGCCGGCGGGTGACCAGACGGGTCCAGCGGGCGCCCATCGAGCCGCCCGCCCCGGTGGTCTCCTTCGCGTCGGCCGCCTCGCGCCGGGCCGCCCGCGATCCGGGCTTGGGAGCCAGGCGCTTCCCCGCGAACCCGAGCAGTGCGGGGAGCAGGGTGAGGGCGACCAGGACGGCGACCAGCACGGTGCCCGCGGCGCCGACGCCCATGACCGTCAGGAACGGGATGCCGACGACGGCGAGGCCGGAGAGAGCGATGACGACGGTCAGGCCGGCGAAGACGACGGCGGAGCCGGCCGTGCCGGTGGCCCGGGCCGCCGATTCCTCGGGGTCCATGCCGGCCGCGAGCTGCGTGCGGTGCCGGGACAGGATGAACAGCGAGTAGTCGATCCCGACCGCGAGGCCGATCATCAGCGCCAGCGTGGGTGCGGTCGAGGACAGCGTGACGACGTTCGACGTCAGCAGCAGGGCGCCCATCCCGACGCCGATCCCGACGATCGCCGTCAGCAGGTTCATCCCGGCCGCCAGCAGCGAGCCGAAGGTCAGCACCAGCACGAGCACGGCCACGATGACGCCGACGAACTCGGTGGCGCCGATGGTCACGCCGGTGGCGCCGAAGACGTCGCCGCCGACGGCCACCTCGAGGCCGGCGTCGCTCGCGGCCCCGGTGGACGCCTCGAGGGCGTCGAGGCTGCCGGGCTCGAGCTCCTCGCGCTGCACGTCGAAGCGGACCTCGGCCAGTGCCGCCTGCCCGTCGGGGCTCAGGGCCTGGCTGTCGAACGGACTGACCACGACGTCCACCTGCGGGGTGCGCCCGGCGGTCGCGACGACGTCCCCGATGGCCGCGGCGTACGCGGGGTCGGTCACCGCCGACCCGTCCGGCGCGACGAAGACGATCTGGGCACTCGCTCCGGCGGCGCCCGGAGAGGCCGCCGCGAGCTGGTCGAGCGCGTCCTGCGACTCCGAGCCGGGGATGGTGAACCGGTCGTCGAAGGAGCTGCCGACGGTGAGCAGCAAGGTGACGACCACGCCGAGGATCGCCAGCCAGGCGACCGAGACCAGTCCGCGGTGGCGGAAGGAGGCGCGGCCGAGCCGGGCGAGGAAGGTGCTCATTGCGGAGGGAACTCCAGGATCAGTCGGTGGTTGCGCTGTCGGTGGTCGCAGAGCGCAGCAGGAGGAGCAGCGCGGTGCGCTCCAGGTCGGAGGCGGCCCGGTCGCCGGCGGAGCCGTGCGCGCCGCCACCGCCGAGCACCTCGCGGATGACGACCCCGTCGTGCAGGGCCAGGACGATGCGGGCCAGGCGGTTGGCGGGGAGCGTCAGCCGGATGCCGATGCGCGCCGCTGCCGCGTCGATGAGCGCGGTCAGCCGACGGTGCAGCTCTTCGGCGTGCCGCCGGAGGGCGGCGGCCGCCTCCGGGTGACGCGTGGCGTAGAGGGCGTACTCGGTGTGCACCAGCACCCAGGTGCGGTCGGCACGGAAGCTCGACAGGCAGCGCTCGACGGCGGCGGAGACCGGGTCGCCCTCGTGCTCCAGGCCGGCCAGCTGCTCCTCGGCGAGGGCGAGGTTACGGGCGGTCTCCCGGGCGAACAGGGCGGCGAAGAGCTCGTCCTTGGTGCGGAAGCTGGAGTAGAAGGCGCCCCGGGTGAAGCCCCCGCGGCGGCAGATGTCCTCGACGCTGGCCGCGGCGAACCCGATCTCGGCGAACGTGTCCAGCGCGGCGTCCAGCAGCCGTTCGACGGTCTCCGCGCGGCGGCGCTTGGGACGCACCTCGGTGTCGTGGACGGTCACGATGCAGCACTGTATTCAATACGTCGGTGCATTGGATGCAGATGTGCATCGCGAGTCGTGCGTCCTTCCCCACACCGGACTGACCGCGCCGACTGCCCGCGGGGAACGGAGGCGGGAGATCTCCTCGGCGTCCGCGTCCGCCGGAACGATGCCGAGGCCGCGCTGCAACGCGGCCCTCGACGCGACACCGCGGCACTCGACCGTCACGAGGCGGGCTGGCCGCCGAGGGCTGCGGCGACGACGGCCTGGGCTTCCTCCTGCACCTGGGCCAGGTGCTCCGGGCCGCGGAAGGACTCGGCGTAGACCTTGTAGACGTCCTCGGTGCCGGACGGCCGGGCGGCGAACCAGGCGTTCTCCGTCGTCACCTTCAGGCCGCCGATCGCGGCGTCGTTGCCGGGGGCGCGGGTCAGCTTCGCGGTGATCGGTTCGCCGGCCAACTCGGTCGCGGTGACGGCCTCGGGGGAGAGCTTCCCGAGCGCCGCCTTCTCCTCCCGGCTCGCGGGTGCGTCGATGCGCGCATAGGCGGACTCCCCGAAGTGGTCGGTCAGCTGCCTGTGCAGCTTCGACGGGGACCGACCCGTCACGGCCTGGATCTCGCTGGCCAGGAGCGCCAGCAGGATGCCGTCCTTGTCCGTCGTCCAGACCCCGCCGTCCCGGCGCAGGAAGGAGGCACCGGCCGACTCCTCCCCACCGAAGCCGACCGACCCGTCGAGGAGGCCCGGCACGAACCACTTGAACCCGACCGGCACCTCGATGAGGGTGCGGCCCAGGTCGGCGACCACCCTGTCGATCAGCGAGCTCGACACCAGCGTCTTGCCGACGGCGGTGTCCTTGGCCCAGCCCGGACGGTGGCTGAGCAGGTAGGCGATGGCGACGGCAAGGAAGTGGTTCGGGTTCATCAGCCCGCCGTCGGGAGTGACGATGCCGTGCCGGTCGGCGTCGGCGTCGTTGCCGGTGGCGATCTGGAACTCGTCCTTGCGGCCGACCAGCGAGGCCATGGCCGACGGCGACGAGCAGTCCATCCGGATCTTGCCGTCCCAGTCCAGCGTCATGAACCGCCAGGTGGGGTCGACGACGGGATTGACCACGGTCAGGTCGAGACCGTGCCGCTCGGCGATGGCCGCCCAGTAGTCGACGCTCGCGCCGCCGAGTGGGTCGGCCCCGATCCGGACGCCGGCCGCCCGGATCGCGTCGATGTCCACCACGTTCGGCAGGTCGTCGACGTACGTGCCCATGAAGTCGTAGGGAGAGGCGGCGGCGCGGGCCTGGTCCAGCGGCACCCGGCGGACGCCGCTCAGACCCGCCCGCAGCAGGTCGTTGGCGCGCGCGGCGATCACGCCGGTGGCGTCGGTGTCGGCCGGGCCGCCACTGGGCGGGTTGTACTTGAAGCCGCCGTCCCGGGGTGGGTTGTGCGACGGGGTGACGACGATGCCGTCGGCGAGGCCCGTGGTCTTCCCGCGGTTCGCGGCGAGGATCGCGTGGCTCACCGCCGGGGTGGGGGTGTAGCGGTCACCGGCGTCGACCAGCACGGTCACGTCGTTGGCGGCGAGCACCTCCAGCGCCGTCGCCCAGGCCGGCTCGGAGAGGCCGTGGGTGTCGCGCCCGATGAACAGCGGCCCGTCGTAGCCCTGCTCGGCCCGGTACTCGCAGATCGCCTGCGTGGTGGCCAGGATGTGCGCCTCGTTGAAGGCGCCGTCGAAGCTGGAGCCGCGGTGCCCTGAGGTGCCGAAGACGACCTGCTGCGCGGGATCGGCCGGGTCGGGCTCCAGCGTGTAGTAGGCGGTGACGAGCGAGGCGACGTCGATGAGATCACTGGGCTGGGCCGGCTGTCCGGCACGCGCGTCGCTCATGTGCTGATCTTGACGCGCCGCGCCCCTCGCTGCGACCCGGCTCAGCCGGCGGCGTCCGGCCCGTCGGGGGAGTCGCGCAGCAGCCGGCGCGGCGCACGCCGGCGCCACGCCTCCTCGAGGACGTCGGCCACCAGGGCGGCGTCGGCGGCGTTCAGGTCCACCTGGACGCCGGAGAGCCGCTTCCCCCACCACAGGAGGGCGCAGGCGGCGCTCTCCGACGCGAAAGCGTGCGCCTCGCTCTCGGCCACCATGACGTTGAGCAGCGCGTCGTCCGGGACCGTCGCGAGAACGCTGGTGCCGAGCCGGAACGACGGGCGACCGTGGTGATCGGCCTCCGTCACCTCGGGAAGGGCCAGCGCCAACCGGCGCACCTGCTCCTGGGTCAGCGCCATCCGCTCTCCACGACGGCGAGCGCCCGGCGGACGCCCGGGTCAGACGCTGGAGGCGATCCCCACCACGATGGCGAGGCCGAGGAAGCCCACGCCGATCCAGCCGAGCACGATGCCCGCGGTGGCCATCCCTCCACCAGCTTCTCCTCGCTCCCGGATCTGGTTGCGCGCGATGTAGCCGAAGACCAGGGCCAGGATGCTCCCGATCCAGTACAGCCAGAGGATCCCCAGCACCATCGAGGCGATGGCGAGCCCGTTGGTGCGCTGCGGAGGCACGTACGGGTAGCCGTACCCGTACGGCTGGACGTACCCCGGCGGAGGCGGCGGCTGGAACTGCTGGCCGTAGGGCGTCGCCTGGGGCGCCTGATAGCCGCCGTACGGAGCGGGGATCTGACCCGCGGGCGCGGAGCCCGCGGGATCCGCCTTGCGGAAGGGGTCATCGCCCCCGTAGTTGTGCCCGCCCTCGTTCGTCATCCACCCGTCCCCGTCGTTCGAAAGTCAGCCGGCGCGTCCGCGCCGGGGGAACTGTACGAGTACGGAATCGAACACCGGGTGACGCCGCTCCGAGCGAGTCCGGCACCGCTCCTCCGACGCCAGGCCCTACGACCCGGTCTCGACGGCGTCCAGGCTCTATGACTTCTCGACGCTATCCAGGAACCGGCGCAGGGTCTCCAGGAAGGTCTCCGGCTGCTCGGAGTGCACCCAGTGGCCCGCGTTCTTCACCCGCACCAGGCGGGTGCTCGGGAAGAGGGCGTCCATGTGCGGACGGTCCTCCGGCAGCACGTACGTGGAGTTCGCACCCGCGATCCAGAGCACCGGCCCGTCGAAGGAGGCGCCCGGGGGCGGCTGGGGAAAGCCCCGCAGCTCGCCGAGATCCCGGTCCAGCAGCTCGAGGTTAAGCCGCCACCGCCAGCTGCCGGCGGCCCCCTGCCCCGCGGAGACGGGGCTCTCCCGGACCAGGCTCTGCAGCAGGAACCCGCGGACCATCCGGCTCGGGACGGCGGCCTTCAGTGCCTGGTCGGCGTCGTCGCGGGTGGTCAGCGCATCGAGGTCCATGGCCCGCATCGCGTCGATGTAGGCACCGAACGGGGAGGCCTCCTCGTCCTCGTCGTCCGTACGGCCGCCCTTGACCGGGTACTCCACCGGGGCGATGTCGACGACGACCAGGGCGCGGAGCAGCTCCGGACGGCGCAGCGCCAGCTGCATCGCGACCTTGCCGCCCATCGAGTGGCCGACCAGCGTGACCGGCTCGCCGAACTGCTCGAGCTCGGTCGCCACGAGTTCGACCATGTCCAGGTAGTCGACGCGGTCGGTCCACGGGGAGTGCCCGTGGTTGGGCAGGTCCAGCAGCGTCACACGGTGCGAGTCGGCCAGGCCCTTGGCGATCGTCGTCCAGTTCTTGCCCTGGCCGAACAGCCCGTGGACGAACACCACGCGCGGGCCCGACTCGCCCAGGGTGCGCGCCGCGAGGCGTTCGTCGGCCCCGTCGTCTCCGCCGGCCACTTCCGTCACCCGGCGATTCCATCAGACGTTCCGTCGGTGCCGCCGCTTACCGTGCCGGGGGACGAGGGGGAGATCCATGCCGGGACGACGGCGCCGCACGGCCAGCCGCAGCACGACCACGAGCAGGCGGACGACGAAGCCCGCAGCCAACCGCACGAAGAAGCCGATCGCGGACCTGCCGAGCGCCGGCGCGGGCGAGCGGGTGTGGGTGCTCGCCGTCCCGTTCCGGGCGCCCGCGCCGGGTGCCGTGTGGCGGGCCGATCTGCAGGCGCACGTCTGGGTCGGGGCGGAGCTCCCGCCGGAACTGGCCCCCTACGACCCGCCGCCGTACTCCTTCGAGCGGTTCCTCGAGGACGAGCTCAACGACAAGCCCCGCGCCCTGCCCCTCGCCCGCCCGATGACACCCCGCGACCAGCAGTGCGACGGCGCCGACGTGGTGGCGGCCCACGCGGCCGCCGGGGGCCGGGTCTTCCTGCTGGGCGACGACCCCGGCGTGGGCAAGACCGGCACGGCGATCCTGGCCGTGAAGGCGATCGCCGAGCAGCGCGACGTCCGGACCGTCCTGGTCGTGGCCGACCGCCCGGCGGCGATCACCATCCCGCACTGGACGCGCTCGATCGCAGGTTTCGGCGACGGGGACATCCGCTGGTGCGTGACCACCTGGGACCGGCTGGCCAAGGTGAGCAAGCTGACGTTCGACGTCGTCGTCGCGGACGAGGCCCACATGGTCCGGCACACGACGACCCAGCGGTGGAAGCACTGGAAGGCCGTCTCGGGCGCCGGCAAGGTCAAGGACGCGCCCTTCGTCCTCGCCGCGACCGCGACCCCGGCCCACACGCCGCTCGAGCTGCCCTACCTGGCGCCGGAGTTCGCCCATCGGCACGCGGAGTCGGTCCGCGAGTGGGCCGATCTGCCGAAGAAGCTCGACGCGCACGGGTTCCACGTGGAACGAGGCCGCTACGGCTGGCAGTGGACAGAGGACGCCGACGAGCGGCGCGCGGACCTCGGCCGGCTGCAGGGCTGGCTGGCCGACGCCGAACCGCCGGCGACCCTGCACCGGCCGGCGCCGTGGGGCCCGGTCTCGGTGACCGGTACCCCGGTCGCGCTCACCCCGGCCGAGCGCGCGGCGTACGAGTCGGAGTGGTCGGAGTTCCGGGCGGAGATGCAGCTGGCCCGGCGCGCGCGGCAGAGCGCGAAGGGCCGCGCCGCGCTGATGCGCTTCCGGCAGAAGGCCGGGCTGATCCGGGTGCAGGCGACCGTCGACTGGGTAAAGGCCCAGGTGGAGGCCGAGCGGCAGGTCGCCGTGTCGGTCGAGTTCGTCGAGACGGCGGCCGACCCGATCCGCGAGGCGTTGCTGGACTCGGGCATCGCAGTCGCGGGCATCTACGGCGGCGTCGGCCGGGACCTGGGCGATCCGGAGGCCGAGCGGCTGCGCTTCCAGCGCGGGGAGGCCGCCGTCTGCGTGTTCACCGTGACGGCCTCGATCAGCCTGCACGCCGGGGAGACGCTCCCCGACGGTCGTAGCGCCTCGGTCCTGCCCCGGGTCGGGCTGTTCCACCAGCCGCGGTTCTCCGGCATCCAGGCTCGTCAGGTCACCGGCCGCACGCACCGCGACGGCCAGGTGTCGCCGTGGCGGATCGCCTTCGCCGAGGACACGGTCGAGGAGCAGGTGGCCCGGGTGATGGTGGAGCGGCTGGCGGTCAGCGGATCGGCGGCGGGTGCGGACACGTCGTCCCTGCGCGAGATCGCCGAACTGCTGGACGCCGACTGGCTTCCCGGGACCGCCCTCACCGGGGAGTGAGCTACCGGGGGCGCTCGAGGGCCGCCCGGTTCCAGCTCGCCGTCGTCGCTGCGGCCTCGTAGGTGCTCTGCAGGAACTCCAGCAGCACGGCGTCCGGATCGGCCGCGGTGCGGACGAGCTCGTAGGGGAGGACGAACTCGGCGAGGCCGTCATCCCACCGGGCGCCCTCGGGCGTGACCGGGGTGGCGCGGTAGCCGGGTGGTTCCGGATACGCGTAGGCGTAGAACACGCCCTCCTCCCCCGGGGGCCCCCGCCAGTAACCGCAGCTGCTCACCTCCTGCGAGTAGGCCTCGTGCATCACCTGCGGGCCGCAGTTGGGGGCGCCACCGGGATGTGGCGGGGCGCCGCGGCCCGAGAAGCGGGTGTAGGCGAGGTCCAGGCCGCCCCAGAACAGATGGACCGGGCTCGCCTTGCCGACGAACCGGCTCCGGAAGACCTCGAAGACGCGGGTCATCTCCACCAGCGCCAGCCAGAAGCGGCGCGCGGCGTCGGGGTCGTAGCTCGCATGCACCCGGTCGTCGGGGAACGCGACGGCATCCGCGATCTCGACCGGCATCGGCCAGATGGAGGTGGGGACGCCGAGCTCGTCCAGCACGCCCAGGACCGCCGCGTGGAAGTCCGCCACGGTCCTCGGCTCCAGCGCCAGGGACCGCTGCTGCCCCTCCACCGTCGCCACGTCCAGCCGGGAGGCGAGGAAGTCGATGTCGATCTGGAACGAGGGGCCGGTCGGGTGCGGCATGAGCGACGTCGTCAGGCCCCGTGCGGTCGGGTAGAGCGCGACGTTCCACCAGTGGTTCTGCAGCGGCGCGTTCGCCATGCGGACCTTGCCCAGCACCTGCGTGTACAGCTGCAGCGTGTCCCGGGTGTCCTGCCAGTCCGCGACCGGCAGAGCCGGCCACCGCGTCGTCGTCGCCACGGAGGGCATGCTGCCCCACCGCGGGCAGGCACGGCCCTCCCTGGGGGAACGGGGATCATCAGGGGGTGGGCATGCGACGGGAGGCGAGCATCCTGCACCTGGATCTCGACGCCTTCTTCGCCGCCGTCGAGCAGCGGGACAAGCCGTCGCTGCGCGGCCGCCCCGTCGTGGTCGGCGGGGTGGGCGGGCGGGGCGTCGTCGCGACGGCGTCCTACGAGGCGCGGGCCTTCGGTGCCCGCTCAGCGATGTCGACGGCGGAGGCCCGTCGCCGGTGTCCGTCCGGGACGGCGTTCCTCGGTGGTCGGTTCGCCGCCTACCGGGCGACCTCCGACGTCGTCATGGCCCTGCTGCGGGAGCTCTCGCCGCTGGTGGAGCCGGCGTCACTGGACGAGGCGTACGTGGACCTGGCCGCCGGCGAGGGGCACGACCTGTCCGTGGAGGGCGTGACGGCGATCGGGCTGTCGCTGAAGGAGCGGATCGCCGAGGCCACCGGGGGCGTGACCGGGTCCGTCGGGATCGGGTCCTCCAAGATGCTGGCCAAGATCGGCTCGGACCTGGACAAGCCGAACGGGCTCGTCGTCGTCCCGCCCGGCAGCGAGCTCGACGTCCTGCACCCCCTGCCGGTGACCCGGCTCGGCGGGGTGGGGCCGGCGACCGCCGAACGCCTGCACCAGGTGGGCGTGAAGACCGTCGCCGACCTGGCGGCCAAGTCGCTGACCGACCTGGTCGCGCTGGCCGGCCGCGCGCACGGTTCCGGGCTCTACGCGCTGGCGCGGGCGGAGGACGAGCGGGCCGTCGTCCCGGACCGGGAGGTGAAGTCGGTGTCGCACGAGGAGACGTTCGAGCGGGACCTGACCGATCTGGACGTGCTCGGCCGGGAGATCGACTCGATGGCCGCGCGGGTGGGTAGCCGGTTGCGGACGTCGGCCTACTCGGGGCGCACCGTGACGCTGAAGCTGCGCCGTTACGACTTCACGACGCTGACCCGGTCGCAGACGCTCCCCCAGCCCACCGACGA
Organism: Blastococcus sp. CT_GayMR16; assembly: GCF_004570875.1. Lineage (GTDB taxonomy): Bacteria > Actinomycetota > Actinomycetes > Mycobacteriales > Geodermatophilaceae > Blastococcus_B. The sequence goes on from NZ_SPQK01000009.1 coordinate 97,732, forward strand.
CCCGCGGCTGATCGCCTCGACCGCCAGGCGGCTCCTGGCCGACGCGGGAGCCGGCGGTGGCTTGCGGCTGCTCGGTGTCGGGGTCTCGGGGCTGTCGGTCTACGCCCAGGGCGACCTGTTCGCCGAGGGTCCTGACGCCGAGCCGCTGCCGGACGTCGTGAGCGCGGTCGACGCACCCGAGGCCGCGCCTGCCGCCGCCGAACCGGTGGAGCGGCGGTGGTGGCCGGGGCAGGACGTCCGGCACGAGGAGCTCGGCGCCGGATGGGTGTGGGGCCGGGGGCTGGGGCGGGTGACCGTCCGCTTCGAGGGTCCGCTCACCGCGCCGGGACCGGTACGGACTGTGATGGCCGACGACCCGCTGCTGCAGCCCGCCGATCCGCCCGACTGGAGGACTCCGCTGTGACGGAACGTTCCTGGTGGGGATGGGGGACGACGGACCGGGAGCTCCGCGACGACGAGTGCGTCGCCGCCGCCGCCGGCCTGCCCGGTCTCCCGGCACGGCCCCGCCCGGTGCCGTCCCTGCCCGACCTTCCCGCGCCGCGGGTCGCCGTTCCCGCCTCCCTCTCGGTCTCCACCACGCCCTTCGCGCGGGCGTCGCACGCTCTCGGCAAGGCCTATCGGGACGTCGTCCGCGCCCTGACCGGCGACGTGGGCGCACCGCCGGACGCCGTGGGGTCGCCCCGCAGCGAGGCCGACGTCGTGGCGCTGCTCGACTGGGCCGCCTCGGCCGGGGTCGCCGTCGTCCCGTTCGGCGGCGGCAGCTCGGTGGTCGGCGGCGTGGAGTTCCGCGGCGAGGGCCCCTGGCTCTCGCTCGACCTGACCGGCCTGGACCGGGTCCTGGAGATCGACCGGGTCAGCCGGGCCGCACGGATCCAGGGCGGGGCGCTCGGTCCGGTGCTGGAGGACCAGTTGCGGCCGCACGGGCTGACCCTGCGGCACTTCCCGCAGAGCTTCGAGTTCTCCACGCTCGGCGGCTGGCTGGCCACCCGCGCCGGGGGGCACTATGCCACGCTGCACACCCACATCGACGACCTGGTCGAATCCATGCGCGTGGTCACCCCGGTCGGCATCAGCGAGTCCTGGCGGCTGCCGGGGTCGGGCGCCGGACCGTCGCCCGACCGTCTGTTCCTGGGCTCGGAGGGAACGCTCGGCGTCATCACCGAGGCCTGGATGCGGCTGCAGGACCGCCCCCGGTTCAAGGCGTCGGCCAGCGCGGCGTTCGCCGACATGACCGCCGCGATGTCCGCCGTCCGGGCGATCTCCCAGGCTGCGCTGTATCCGGCCAACTGCCGGCTGCTCGACCCGGGCGAGGCGGCGCTGTCCGGAGCCGCCACGACGGGGGAGTGCGTCCTGGTGCTGGGCGTGGAGTCGGCGTTCCACCCCGTCGAGGACCGGCTCAGCGAGCTCCTCGACCTCGTCCGCGACAGTGGCGGCAGTATCGCCCCGCCGTCCCAGGGGAGCGGTCCCGCGGACGCGTGGCGCTCGACGTTCCTGCGGATGCCCTACGTCCGCGACGGGCTGGCCCGGATGAGCGCGGTCGTGGAGACGTTCGAGACCGCGTGCACCTGGGACCGGGCCGACGAGCTCTACGCGACCGTCCGCGCCGAGGTGGCGGCGGCGGTCGAGGAGGTCACCGGAGCGCCGGGGATGGTGAACTGCCGGTTCACCCACGTCTATCCCGACGGCCCGGCCCCCTACTTCACGGTGATCGCCGCCGGCCGGCCCGGCTCGGAGCTGGCCATGTGGGACGACGTGAAGGTCGCCGCCATGGAGGTGCTGGGCCGGCTGGGAGCGACGATCACCCACCACCACGCCGTCGGCCGCGACCACCGGCCCGGCTACGACCGGCAGCGGCCCGAACCGTTCGCGGCGGCGTTGCGGGCGGCGAAGGCGGCGCTGGACCCCGCGGGCGTCCTCAACCCCGGGGTCCTGATCGATCCCGTGTAGAAACGAGCCGATGAGCACCGAACCGAGCGCCTGGACCCGCATGACCCAGGAGGATCCGGCCCACTCGGCCGCCTACGTCCAGCGGTTCCGCGACCTGGCGGCGCAGGGGATGGACCTGGTCGGTGAGGCCCGCCTGGTCGACGCCATGCTCCGTCGGGGCTCCCGGGTGCTGGACGCCGGATGCGGCCCCGGCCGGGTCGGTGCGTACCTGGCCGAGGTGGGTCACGACGTCGTCGGTGTGGACGTCGACCCGGAGCTGATTGCCGCGGCGGAGTCCGACCACCCGGGCCCGCGCTGGCTCGTCGGCGACCTGGCGCTCCTCGACCTGCCGTCGGTCGGCATCTCCGAACCGTTCGACGCAATCGTGTGCGCCGGGAACGTGGTCACGTTCCTCGCCCCGTCGACGCGGGGCGCGGTGCTCCGCCGGCTCCGGGCGCACGTCGCGGCCGACGGCCGCGCAGCCATCGGCTTCGGGGCCGGCCGGGGGTACGAGTTCGACGAGTTCCTCGCCGATGCGCAAGCCGCCGGCTGGGCGCCGGACCTGCTGCTGGCCACCTGGGACCTGCGGCCGTTCACCCCGGGCGCCGACTTCATGGTCGCCGTCCTGCGCCCGGTCTGACACCGCGCGGCCCGCCGGGTTCACGGGCGGGCCGCGCGCGTCGGGTCAGCCGTGCGACTGCGTGCCGGTGATGGTGAAGTCCTTCCCCACCTGAACGATGAGCTCCTCGTCGTCCGCGGTCACGATGTGGGCCTCGTAGACGCCCTCGGAATCGGTCTCGACCCGCTGGACGGTGGCGTCGGGGTACTCGGCGAGCACGGCGTCAGTGACCTGGGTGGCCGTGTCGCCGGTCAGGAGTTCCTCGTCGCTGCGCTGGGGCTGGGACGGGTCCCCGTTCCCCGGTCCGCCGCCCCGGTGTCCCCCGGTCGTGCCGGACTCGCTGTCCGGCGTGGTCTGCTCCTGCGTGGTCGAGGGCGTCGACGTGCTCTCGTCGTCGGTCGCCGCGTTGGCGGTGAGCGTGCCGGCGAGGATGCCCCCGGCCACGAGTCCGCCGCCGACCAGGGCCACCGACTTTCCCCACGCCCGGCGGCCGACGCCGTTACCCGGCACCTGGCCCGGGTCCGACGACCAGCCGCCGTCGCTCGCGCTGCCGTTGTCCTTCGCGTCGTCCATCCGACGTCCTGCCTTCCGTCCGGCGCCCCGCGGTGGGCCGCTCGCCGACGAGACTGGGCGGCCACGCTGTGACGGACCTGGCACGACGATGGGGAACGTCGGTGAGACGTCCTGCTCAGAGCATGTCGTTCGCGCGGAGCAGGACGAGCGCCTGCACCGTGCGGTGCCCGCGCCATTCGAGGGTGGCGGCGGGGGAGTAGCTGGCGAACTCCACCGGCCAGCCGCCGTCGGGCTGTTGCGCCGCGGCGAGCCGCTCGAGCTCGGCGTCGACCACGCCGGGGCCGAACAGCGACCGTGCGGGGCCGCCCGGGAACGGCGCGAAGTCCAGCGGCCGCATGTACTCGTCGTCGGCACCGCCGGTGACGTGCAGCAGCCCGTCGACGGGGACGTGCGGCCGCAGGGCGTCGACGAGGTCCGCCGCGCCGGGCGTGGTCGGCGCCGCCGCGTCCAGCAGCTGGGCGGCGAACGCCAGCACCATCGCGTGCGGCTCGGGCCCCAGGCCGCGGACGGCGCCCAGGCAGTAGTCGGTCGCCCGAGTGAGCCACGGATGGTCGGCGACCACGGCATGGGTCGCGCCGACCCGGTGCGCGGCGGCCGCGACCACCGCGGTGATCTGCAGCGAGGACTCGGTCGCGTCCGCCGAGGTCCAGAACGGCGCGCAGGCGGCGGGGTCCGGCACGGGCAGCGCGAAGGGCAGGCCGCGGTCGGGCAGGCTCACCTCCGCCAGCCAGTCGCAGAGCTCCGCGGCCCGGCCCGTCCGCACCGGCCCGAGATCGGCGAAGGCCTCGAACGCGTGCAGTGCCCCGCCAGGCTGGCTGGTCCGCGAGCGCAGGTCCGGCTCCAGGCCCCAGCCGTAGCCACCGTCGCGGTTGCGGTACCCGTCGACGGCCGCCAGCACGGCGGCCGGGTCGCCCCCCTCGAAGACCACCTCGAACCGCCGACGGTCGAGCACGCGGGCAGAACCGGCCAGGAAGTCCGCGGCGGCGGACAGGTCGACGCTCACCCGTCCACCCTCGCGCACCACACGGGCCGGGCGTCGGGCGGGAGCACAGCCGCCGTGGGCCAGGCCGGCGACCCGGGCGGGGCGACCACGGTCGCCGTCCCCTCGGGCGTGGGTAGGTCGACCAGGTACGGCGCGGGATCGACGTCCACCGCGGGTTCGGGTCGCTGTGCGGGCGCGTCCAGCAGCCAGTGCGCGGTCTGCGCCAGGGACAACTCGCCGTACCAGCCGCCGCCCTCGGTGCGCTGCCGCGCGAGCGCGCCCAGGACCAGGGCGGCGGCGAGATGCCCGGTGCCGTGGTCGAGGGCCTGGGCGGGCAGCACGCCGGGCCCGTCCGGCCCGCCGTAGAGATCCGCGATCCCGGTCGCCGCCTGCACCAGGGAGTCGAAGCCGCGCCGCTCTCCCCACGGCCCCCGCATCCCCCAGGCGGACAGCCGGACGGTCACCAGATGCGGATGACGCTCGGCCAGCGCGGCCGGATCCATCCCGAACGCGTCCAGCGCGCCCGGGCGGTACCCCTGGACGACGACGTCCGCTTGCCCGAGCAGCTCCTCGACCGTCCGCCGGTCCGCCGCAGCCGCCAGGCCCAGGACGACGTGCCGCTTGCCGGCGCCGGTGTCGACCAGCCCGCCGCGGTCGTCGGGCCGGCGCGGCCCGTCGATGCGGAGCACGTCGGCGCCGTGCGATGCGAGCGTGCGGGTGGCGACCGGACCGGCGATGACCCGGGTGAGGTCGAGGACCCGGAGCCCGTGCAGTGGGACTTGGCGAGGGGCGCCGTCCGCCACACGGTCGAGGCTCAGCAGCGGCAACTGCGCGACCGCCCGGCCCTGCGGATGCCCGCGCCACTCGGCGACGGTCCGCACCGCGGCCGCGGCACCGCCCGCGGCGACCACCGCCGTCTCCAGCTCCTCGTCCGGCCACTGCGCGGCGGCGGCCTCGACGTCGTCCCCGAGGACGGCGAGCGCCGCGGCCCGGTGGTGCGGATAGTTCCCGTGCAGGCGGAGCCACCCGTCGGCGGTGCGCCAGAACCGGGACAGCGGGGCGAACCCCGGACCGGCCGGCCGGCCGTCGAGCCGTGCGAACCGCTCGCTGCGGAAGGCCAGACCCACGTGCCCTGCGTCGAGTGTCAGCGGGCCGCTGCCGGCCCCGCTCAGCTCGCGGGCGGCGAGCAACTGGGCGGCCACGGCACCGACCGCGAGGCCGGGCACGGGCAGCCGACCACCCAGTCCCGTCCACCCGTCGACCGCCAGTTCCGGGGCGCCCTCAGCGGCCCCGACCGCACGTCGCACGGCCGCGATCAGGGTGGCTGCGGTGCTCCACGTGAAACGTCCGTCGGCCACCGGGAGATCATCGCGCGAGCTCGCGGAGCGCGGCGACCTCCTCGTCCAGCGCGCGGAGCAGGACCTCGCTGTCGGGCACCAGCGCCTCGTCCACCGAGACGCCCAGCAGCAGCTTCCCGGCGTAGCTGCAGATGCTCAGACCGACGCCCACCGGACCGGTGGAGGGCACCCAGGCGGTGAAGCCGCGCAGCGGCACGCCGGCGAGACTCACGTCGGTCCGCGGCCCCGCGATGTTGGTGACCACAGCCGTGGCCCGCCCGGCGAACACGTCCAGCCACCACTGTTCCACCGCGATGGGAGTGTGCCCGGCCACCGACAGGGCACCAGCGGTCACGACGCCCTCGCCTGTCGCTTTGACGGTGTCCATGGCCACCCGCACCGCGGCCAGGCGCGCAGCGGGATCGGCCTCGGCAACGGGCAGCGGCACGAAGGCCAGCCCGAACTGGTTGCCGCGGCCAGGGTCGAGGGGCTGGTCGAGGGGCCGCAGGTTCACCGGCACCACGACGCTCAGCCGCTCGACGTCCCGGCCCTGCTCCTGCAGATACCGGCGCAGCGCCCCCGCCACCGCGCTCAGCGCGAGGTCGTTCACCGTCGCCCCGCTGCGGCGACCCGCCTCCTTCACGGGCTCGAGCGGGATGGCCGGCGACCAGGTCAGCTGCTTGTGGCCCGACAGTGGCCCGCGCAACGGACTGTCGTCGTCCGGGCGCGCGAAACCGAGCCGGCGGAGCATCGCGTTGCGGTCGGCGGCCAGGCGCAGCGCATCGACCGATCGGCTCAACCAGGAGCCGGACGGCGGGTCGGGACGCGGCGTCGGCGGCGGGAGCACGGGGGGCGCCTCGCCCACCAGGGGCAGCTGACCCAGGTGGGCTCCCTCGGGAGGTGCATCGACGAGGGTCAGCAGCGCCTGCACGAGGGCGGTGCCGTCGGCGATGGCGTGGTGGGTCCGCAGCAGGACGGCGCAGCCCTCCCCGTAGCCGTCGATCAGATGCGCCTCCCAGAGCGGGCGGCCCGCGTCCAGGGGCCGGCTCGCCTGGGCGCTGACGTAGGCGTGCAACTGCTCGTCGCGCCCCGGCGCAGGCAACCGGACCCTGCGCAGGTGGTTCTCGACGTCGAAGTCGTCGGCGTCCTGCCAGACGGGGACGAGTGTCCCCAGCGTGATCGGCGGCTCGAGCACGCGCTGCCCGAACCGCGGGAACGACGGCACCAGCCGGTCGGTGAACGCCGCCGCGACCTCGTCCCAGTCGACCGGCCGGTCGAACCAGAAGACGCTGTTGACCACCATCAGGTTGGTCGGCCGGTCCATGTGCAGCCAGGCCACGTCCGCGCTGGCCATCCGGGAGGTGGCGGTCATGGCGCGAGGGTGCCAGCGGCGGCCGGCACCGGCTACTCGACCTGAACGCCCAGTGCGATCGTCATCTCCAGCACCGCCTGGGGGTCGTCCAGCCGCTTGCCGTATCGCTCGCGGAGCTGCCCCATGCGGTAGCGGACCGTCTGCGGGTGCACGAACAGCGCGGCCGCGATCTGCTCCCGCCGGCCGTGGTGCAGCAGCCAGGCCCGCAGCGTCTCCACCAGCTTCTGGCGAGCGCCCGGGGTCAGGTCGCCCAGCGGGGCGAGCACCTGGGCGCGGAGGTCGGCGAGCGCCCCGTCGTCCGCCCGGAGCACCAGGTCGGCCAGCCGGCGGTCGGTGTCCAGGGGCTCGGACCCCTCGGCCGCGAGTCCGAGCTGCATCGCGCGGGCGGCGCGCCCGTAGGACGCGTCCGCCTCCGCCCAGGGGCGCGGTGGCCCGACGACGGCGTCCCGGCCGTCGAGGGAGCGCAGCAGCGCCGGCCGCGAGCGGCCCTCGGCGTCGGGCACGAGCAGGACGACGAGCTCCGTCGTCGAGTCCAGGCCCGGGACGTCCTGGTTGGAACGCAGGGTCCGCCCGTCGAGGGAGGCCAGCGCCCCGCGGACGGCGGTCTCCGGGAGGATCACCGCCGTCAGCGTGCGGGGCGGTGCCCAGTCGGCCCGGTCCGCGGCCGCCGTGAGCTCGGGCAGCGGACCCCCGGACAGCAGCAGGCCGGCGAGCCGTTCCAAGTAGCGGGTCCGCACCCGGCCGGTGGTCTCCAGCTCGTCGCTGTGCCCGGCGACGCTCGCCGCCGAGAGCTGGTCGATGTAGGCGAACACCAGCTCGGCGAAGCGGGCCAGCTGGCCGACGGTCAGGCCGGCCGAGACCGCGCTGGCGCTCAGGTGCCGCCAGGACACCCGAGCACCCACCCGGTAGGCGGCGAGCAGCGCGTCCATCGAGCGGCCGCTGCGCGCCTCACCGCGGCCGAGCTCGTAGGCGCCGTCCAGAGCGGGGCGGATCGGCGTGCCCGCGTCCGCCCCGGTGCTCGCCGTCGCCAGTTCGAGGAACCCGCCCAGGGCCAGCTCGACGGCGCCGCCGATGACCCGGCCCATGTCGCCGGTGAAGGCGTCGGCGTAGCTCGGGACCTCGACGATGATCTCGGCGACGGTGGCCTGGGCCACTGCCGGGAGCTCCGCCCGCATGGCGTGCGCCACAGCGGCGGGGATCGCGATCTGCTCGGACGACGTCATTCCACCTTCTTTGTTCGCAGGGAACAGAACCTACCGCCCGATTCACGTGCAGGGCACAGGTAATTGCCCTCTGCGCTGGACAACTCTCTATGTATGACGACAACGGTTCCGCGTCCGACCACGGCCCGGCCGCGCGTCGCCCTGCGCGACCGGGTGCTCCGGCTGGTGGAGCTCGCGACGACTCCCCTGCTGCCCAGCGACTACCTCGACCTCGTCGACCCGCTGCGGTCCGGCGCCGACCTGCGCGGCCGGATCGAGGCCGTCATCCCCGAGACCCGCGACGCCGCCACGATCGTCATCCGGCCCGGACGGGGCTGGAAGGGCCACCGGCCCGGCCAGTACATCCGGATCGGCATCGACGTCGACGGCGTCCGCCAGTGGCGGGCCTACTCGCTGACCTCGGACCTGGGTCGCACCGACGGCTGCATCACCGTCACCGTGAAGGCGATCCCCGGCGGCAAGGTGAGCAACCACCTCGTGCACCGCACCGACCCCGGCACCGTTCTCCAGCTCGACCAGGCGGCCGGTGAGTTCTGCCTGCCCGACCAGCACCCCGAGAAGGCCCTCTTCATCACGGCCGGCTCCGGCATCACGCCCGTGATGGGCATGCTGCGCAACCACCCCGAGCTGACCGACGTGGTCCTCGTGCACTCCGCACCCACGGAGGACGACGTCGTCTTCGGCGCCGAGCTGCGGGCCCTGGCCGCCGACGGCCGGATCCGGCTGGTCGAGCAGCACACCGACACCGCCGGCATGCTCGACGCCCCGGCCATCGCTGCTCTGGTCCCCGACCTGCACGAGCGCTCCACCTGGGCGTGCGGTCCGGTCGGGATGCTCGAGGCGCTGGAGGCGCACTGGGAGACCGTCGGCGTGGCCGAGCGGCTCTACACCGAGCGATTCCGCCCGGCGGTGCTCGTGACCGGCGAGGGCGGCACCGTCTCCTTCGCCAAGTCCGGCACCACCCTGGAGGCCGACGGCGCGACACCGATCCTCGACGCCGCCGAGGACGCCGGCCTGCTGATGCCGAGCGGATGCCGGATGGGCATCTGCTTCGGCTGCGTGCTGCCGCTGCGCGAGGGCGCCGTGCGCGACCTCCGCAACGGCGAGATCACCACCGCGGCGCCCGGTGACGGCGTCCTCATCCAGACCTGCGTGAGCGCCGCCGCCGGCGCCTGCGACATCGACCACTGACCCCCCGCGAAAAGGAGCCGGCCATGACTGCCCTGCAGAAGAAGTCCGAGAACCCGATCGCCCACCTGACCACCGAGGACATCGAGCTCATCGGCAAGGAGCTCGACACCATCCGCCAGGAGATCCGCGACAGCCTCGGCGAGGACGACGCCAAGTACATCCGCAAGGTCATCGACGTCCAGCGCAAGCTCGAGCTCGGCAGCCGCGCCGCCCTGCTCGTGTCGATGTTCCCGCCCGCCTGGGTCGTCGGGACGGTCGGCCTCTCGGTCGCCAAGATCCTCGAGAACATGGAGATCGGGCACAACATCCTGCACGGCCAGTGGGACTGGATGCGCGACCCGAAGATCCACTCCACGACGTGGGAGTGGGACATGGCGAGCCCGTCCGAGCAGTGGAAGCACTCGCACAACGAGCTGCACCACACGTACACGAACGTGATCGGCAAGGACAACGACCTCGGCTACGGCATCATGCGCGTCGACGAGGACCAGCGCTGGCACCCGCTGTACCTGGCGCAGCCGGTCTGGAACTTCCTCAACGCCTGCTTCTTCGAGTACGGCATCGCCGCCTACGACCTGGAGCTGGGCAAGAACCTGGCCACCAAGAAGCGCCGCAACGACCCGGCGTTCCAGGCCGGCGTGAAGGCCGTGCTGGGCAAGATCCGCCGGCAGGCCACCAAGGACTACCTGATCCACCCGGCGCTGTCCGGCCCGTCGTTCCTGCCGACGCTGGCGGCCAACTTCACCGCCAACGTCGTCCGCAACCTGTGGTCGCACTCGGTCATCATGTGCGGCCACTTCCCCGAGGGCGTCGAGACGTTCGAGCGGACGTCGATCGACGGCGAGACCCGTGGCGAGTGGTACGTGCGGCAGATGCTGGGCTCGGCGAACATCTCCGGCAGCAAGGCCATGCACCTCATGACCGGCAACCTGAGCCACCAGGTCGAGCACCACCTGTTCCCCGACCTGCCGAGCAACCGGTACGCCGAGATCGCCCCGAAGGTGAAGGACATCTTCGACCGCTACGGCCTGACCTACCACTCCGCCCCGCTGTACAAGCAGGTCGCCAGCGCGTGGCACAAGGTCATCCGGCTCTCGCTGCCCAACGGCTGGATGGCCGAGACGACGCCGAAGAACGCCCCGGCCCAGGTGATCAAGCTGGTGCGCATGACGACGGGCGGCAAGAAGGTCCGCCGCGAGCTGTCGAAGGCCGCCGCCTGAGTAAGGACCCCGCCCCTCTCACCCTTCGCACGCTCAGGGCGAGCCTCCGGGCGGGGCCTTACGGTTCACTGCTCCCCGACCTCGCTGGGCTCGGAGCGCCAGATCAGCTCGTCCAGCCGTCGGCCGACGACGCCGCCGACCGGTAGGGGCTCCGCGATGTCCGCCAGGTGCACCACCGTCTCCGCGACGAGGTCAGCGAACGCAGCCCCACCGATGACGTCCGGACCGATGCCGAAGGAGACGTAGTAGCCCTCGACGGCAAGCCCCACGTCGTCGAGGGAGACGTCGAGGTCACGGACCACCGCGGTCGTGGTGGCGCGCATCGAGCTCATCCCGGAGAACGCCCGCCCGCAGCCGCAGCCACCGCCGTCGGGGTCCCTCTCGTCGTCCGCGCAGACGAGACCGAGCAGGACCAGCTCGCCCTCGATCGCGTGGCAGAAGTCGCCGTCCTGTTCCCCCTGGTGCTCGCGCGTGGCGGTCAGCAGCTTCATGACCGCGACAGTGGCACCGGGGTCTGACAACTCGATTGCCGTCGCCGGTGCGGGGTGTTCGGATGCCTGCGTGGATCTTCCCGCCGTGCTGACGGCCTTCGACGAGCAGATGCGGCGCCGGCCGGTGCCCGGCCCCGGCATGCGGATCGAGGTCGACGAGCGCGTGACCCGCACCGTCGGCACCGACGGGTCCTGGTCGACCGTCGTCTGGAGCTCGGTCACCGAGGGAGACGCCGACGAGGTGATCGCAGCGGAGATCGCCCGGGCCACCGGCTCCCTGGAGTGGAAGCTGTACTCCCACGACCGGCCCGCGGACCTGTCCGACCGGCTGAAGGCCGCGGGGTTGCGGCCCGACCCGGTCGAGACCGTCCTGGTCGCCGACATCGCCGAGCTGGATCTGCCCGTGGCCGAGCCGGACGGCGTGCGGCTCGCGGTGGTGGAGGACGAGGAGGCCGTGGCGACGATGCTGCAGGTGCACGACGACGTTTTCGGTCCCGGCACGACGCACCCGTCGGTCGCGGAGGCGGTACGGACGGCGCTACCGCTACGACCGCGGCCGATCGAGGCCGTCGTCGCGCGGGCCGGCGACATCGCCGTCTCGGCGGGCAGGGTCGAGTTCCACGAGGGCACCGACTTCGCCAGCCTGTGGGGCGGCGGGACGCTGCCCGGCTGGCGCGGCCGCGGGGTCTTCCGGGCGCTGGTGGGGCACCGTGCCCTGCTCGCCCGGGACCGTGGGTTCCGCTACCTCCAGGTCGACGCGCTGCCCACGAGTCGGCCCATCCTGGAGCGGATGGGTTTCCACCCGCTCGCCGAGACGACGCCCTGGGTCATCTGACGCCGACGGCCGGACCGGACCGAGCAGACGCTCGATGATCCGCCGGTCGCCGGGCCAGGCATCGAGAAGGACGTCCCGAGGGACCTGCCGGGCCGCGTAGCGGAAGGCGAGCGCGACCACCACAACGTCGTCCAGCGGGCCGATCACCGGGAGGAACTCCGGGATCAGGTCGATCGGCGAGAGCACCCACAGCCCGGCGAAGCCGACGGCGAGCTTGGCGCGGCGGGGGACGTCGGGGTTGCTGCGCAGGCGCCGCACGGTGGTGACGCAGGCCGGCAGGAAGCGCGCCAGCTCCTTCGCGGTGCCCTCCGGCAGGCGCCGGGCCAGCAGGATGAGCACCAGCCAGCTGGCCGCCATGACGCCGACAGCGATGCCGAGGCCGATCAGCCACTCACGCACGGCCGGATCTCCCGCTCATGGACGCGACGGTACGACCTCCACGAGCGGGAACCAGCTGTCAGCTGGCGAGGTCGACCGAGGCGGCGCTGTCCCTGCGCAGCCGTGCCCGGTTCCGCCGCGGGGCGAGCGGGATCAGGCGCGGCTCCGGTGACCGCCGCTGATGGTGCGAGTGGGCCGCCATCGCCTGCTCGGCGTCGCGGATCATCGCGGCGATGCGGGCCAGTCGGTCGCGGCTGGGCGAGGCGTCGACCGCGGCGGACGGCACGCTGCTGCCGGCCGCGACCGCCGGGAGTTCCAGCGGCGCCAGCTCTCGCACGACCTCGACCAGGTCCTCGGCCACGCCGACGGTGAGGATCATCAGTTGGCCATGTCCACGAAGCGGCTGTAGTGGCCCTGGAAGGCCACGGTGACGTTCGCGGTCGGGCCGTTGCGGTGCTTGACCAGCATGATGTCGGCCTCGCCGGCCCGCGGGGACTCCTTCTCGTACATGTCCTCGCGGTGGATCATCATGACCATGTCGGCGTCCTGCTCGATCGAGCCGGATTCGCGCAGGTCGGACAGCATCGGCTTCTTGTCCTGACGCTGCTCGGAACCACGGTTCAGCTGCGACATGGCGATCACCGGCACCTCGAGCTCCTTGGCCAGCAGCTTCAGCGCCCGGGAGAACTCCGAGACCTCCTGCTGGCGGCTCTCGACGCGCTTGCCCGACGTCATCAGCTGCAGGTAGTCGATGACCACCAGCTTGAGGTCGTTGCGCTGCTTGAGGCGGCGGGCCTTGGCCCGGATCTCCATCATCGTCATGTTCGGGGAGTCGTCGATGTAGAGCGGGGCATCGGCGATCTCGCCCATGCGCCGGGCCAGCTTCGACCAGTCCTCGTCCGACAGCGAGCCGGCGCGCATGTGGTGCAGCGGCACCTTCGCCTCGGCCGACAGCAGACGCATGGTGATCTCGTGCTTGCTCATCTCCAGCGAGAAGATCGCGGCCGGCATGTGGTTCTTGATCGATGCCGATCGCGCGATGTCGAGTCCGAGGGTGGAGTTGTGCGTCGGGATGAAGCTCCGGCCCGCCAGGAAGAGCGAGTCATCGGCAGCAACCTGGATGCAGCGGACCGGCACGCTCACGATCGGACGTACGTCGGTGATGAACCGGACCCCGCGTGCGGTGAACGTGCGTGCACCCCGCTCCTTGTGGACCAGCTTCTTGCGCTCGAGCCGGAACACCTCCTCATCGGTGCTGAAGGTCAGCGTGAAGCAGATGGACGACTTCTCGCTGCGGCCCGGCACCCGCTTACGGCTCATCCCCACCCGGTGACCGAGGCTCGCGATGAGCTCGCGGGTGTCCTCGGCGAGCCGGCGGTTGGTGACCGCAAACTGGACGACGCCGTTGGGTGCCACGGTGCCGTCCGTGTCGAGCAAGCCGGCCAGCAGAGCCCGCCGCTGTTCAACGGACGCCCGCAGGTAAGCGGTTGGGATGTGCTTGTCGCCGAGGACGTCCAAGGAGCGGAGAAGGCCCGTTACGGTGCCGTGGGCAGCCCGGCAGGCGTGGCACTGCGCCAGCCCAGCGGACGGCCCACCGCAGTCGGGGCAGGAAGCCGAACGCCCGGCCACCCCAGCGGCGCGCAGCCTGCCTCCACAGGTCTTGCCGCAGGTCTGCACCTGCGACGTCTTCGGGACGAAGAGTTCGCCGCACATCGGGCAGGGACGTGCCTCGATGTCGTCCCGCGCCGGCAGCCGCATCACATAGCGGAGAGGAGTGGACGTGCGCTCGACGGTCAGGCCTTCGGCCTCGATGTACGCGGCGATCTCCGGGTCCGCGCTCGTGTAGTGAGCTGCGGCCGACGTGCCGTCACCGAGCCACACCCCGAGGGCGTAGGGCGGGAGGGGCAGATCGGCATCGGGCAGTTCCAAGGGAGCGGCATTGGTGATCGAGTGGTTGAGCCGCGCGTCCTTGGTCTCGCAGCGAACGGAGCGGGCGATCTGCTCCGTCGTCCGGACGGCGGCGAAGGTGCCCTGGTTGCGGTAGCCGTTGTAGCCGACACGCGCGGCCTGCGCAGACTTCCGGCTGGCCCTGGTGTCGGTCAGCCACTGGTGCTGCGCGTCGGCCACGATCACCGAGCCGTCGGAGAAGTGCACCTCGTAGCAGGGCCGGTCGATCAGGACGTCGGTCGCGGCGACGACGCTCGTGGGCCGGCCGTCAGAGCCGATCACCTGCGCGCCGACAGCGATCTCGCCCATGGTCGTCCAGCCGGCGGGCGTCGCGATCGGAGTGTCGAGGGCCAGCGCCTTTCCCACGCCGGGCCGGGCCGCGATGACGATCATCTGACCGGCCTGCAGCCCGTTGGTGAGCTCGTCGAGATCGCGGATGCCGGTCGGCACGCCGCGGCTGACCCCGCCCCGTGAGGCGATGGCGTCCAGCTCGTCCATCGTCGGCTGGAGGATGTCCTCGAGGCGGGAGTAGTCCTCGCTCATCCGCTTCTCGGTGACGTCGTAGATCTCCTGCTGGGCGCGGTCGACGATGTCGTCGACGTCGCCCTTCCCGCCGGCGGCGCCGTAGCCCAGCTGGACGACGCGGGTGCCGGCCTCGACCAGTCGCCGCAGCACGGCCTGCTCGGCCACGATCGCGGCGTAGTACCCGGCGTTGGCCGCGGTGGGGGTCGAGGCGATCAGGGTGTGCAGGTAGACCGCGCCGCCCATCTTCGACAGCTGGTCGGTGCGGTTGAGCTCCGCGGCGACGGTGATCGCGTCGGCGGGCTCACCGCGCCCGTAGAGGTCCAGGACGCAGTCGAAGATCACCTGGTGCGCGGGACGGTAGAAGTCCGTGCCCTGCAGGGCCTCCACGACGTCGGCGATGGCGTCCTTGCTCAGCAGCATGCCGCCGAGCACCGACTGCTCGGCCGGGATGTCCTGCGGGGGCTGCCGGTCGTACGCCGGTGCCGTCGCCGAAGGCCGGCTGAAGTCGTCGGCCAACGCCACGGGGTTCCTCCATCTCCTTGCGGGCACGCCCGCACCACCACTCCGGAGGGAAGCCGGGAGTTCGGCGGGCGCCGCCGGACCGAACGTCTGTTCGGTCATTGCTACCGCCGGGCACCGACAGTTCTCGGCACCCGGCGGCAGCTGAGGAGGACGTTAGGAAGGCGGAGGGGTCGCCGTCCATCACCGGTGTGCACGCCGATCTGCACAACTTGTGGACAAGTCGGTGGATGGAGGCGTGTCGACATGTGGAGACGGCGGGGGACACCCGGCGGCCATCTCCCGGCTTCCCCGTCGTCACCTGCGCCGACGGTGCCCACCGGCTGTGGACAGGAGAAAAGCGCCAACAAATTTTGCGAGTCGCACCACGTGTCCCACGTCCGCACGCGGCGGCACCTCTCGGGCGCCTGAGGACGACGAAGGACGGCCGGCCGGCTGGCAGGAACTCACAGCGACCCCGTCAGGAGCCCTGGGATGGCCGAAGGTGGCCGCGCGGCCACCCGGGGCAGCGGAGGACGGCGCGAGGAGAGCCTCGGGGCACTCAGGCCGCGTGCGGTGCCTCGCTGTCCACAGACGCCGCGAGGGGCGCCGGACCGGAGTCCGACGCCCCTCGCGGGTACGGCCTCCCTGCAGGGTCCCGCCGCGAGCATGCGAGCGGTGGGGGGCAGGGAGGTCCTTCAATCAGCTGGCGACGACCTCGATCTGCAGCGTGGTCGAGACCTCGGGATGCACTCGCACGGAGACGGTGTGCTGGCCCGTGGTCTTGATGCTGCTGGGCAGCTCGATACGACGACGGTCGAGCTCCGGGCCGCCGGCGGCCGTGACGGCCGCGGCGACGTCGGCAGTGGTGACGCGACCGAACAGGCGGCCACCCTCGCCGGCGCGCGCCGGGACGCGGACCGTGAGTCCGGACAGCTGCCCGGCCACGGCGGTCGCCTCTTCCTGCGAACGCACCTCACGGGCGGCACGCGCCCGGCGCAGCGACTCGATCTGCTTCTCGGCACCGCGGGTGGCCTGGATGGCCAGGCCGCGGGGCAGGAGGTAGTTGCGGCCGTAGCCGCCCTTGACCTCGACGGTGTCACCGGAGGAACCGAGACCGGTGACTTCGGCGGTGAGGATGAGCTTCAGGGTGCTCATGTCAGCGCGCCGTCGAGGTGTAGGGCAGCAGCGC
Organism: Blastococcus sp. CT_GayMR16; assembly: GCF_004570875.1. Classification (GTDB taxonomy): domain Bacteria; phylum Actinomycetota; class Actinomycetes; order Mycobacteriales; family Geodermatophilaceae; genus Blastococcus_B. Next base: position 114,041 of record NZ_SPQK01000009.1, read on the forward strand.
CATCTCGCGGCTGTTCTTCACGGCCACGGCGACGTCGCGCTGGTGCTGGCTGCAGTTGCCGCTGACGCGGCGGGCACGGATCTTGCCGCGGTCGGAGATGAACTTCCGCAGCAGCGTCGTGTCCTTGTAGTCGACGTGGGTCGCCTTGTCCTTGCAGAACTGGCAGACCTTCTTCTTGACCTTGCGAATGGGGGGCTTGGGCACCGGGGTACTCCAGATACGAGTGGATCAGGGAGAGGAAGGGATCAGAAGGGCGGTTCGTCGGACGGACCGGCGGGCGTCGACCAGGGGTCGCTCGAACCGCCGCCGCCGCCACCACCGGAGGAGCCGAAGCCGCCTCCGCCGCCACCGCCACCGGAGAAGCCGCCGCCGCCTTCACCGCGCGAGGCCTTGGTGACCTTCGCGGTGGCGTAGCGGAGCGAGGGGCCGATCTCGTCGACCTCCAGCTCGATGACGGTGCGCTTCTCGCCTTCCTTGGTGTCGAACGAGCGCTGCTTGAGCCGCCCGCTGACGATGACCCGCGAACCGCGGGTGAGGGACTCGGCGACGTTCTCGGCCACCTGCCGCCACACGTTGCACCGGAGGAACAGCGCCTCGCCGTCCTTCCACTCCTGCGACTGACGGTCGAAGGTGCGGGGGGTCGAGGCCACAGTGAAGTTGGCGACCGCGGCGCCGGAAGGCGTGAACCGGAGTTCCGGGTCCGACGTCAGGTTGCCGATGACGGTGATGACGGTTTCGCCGGCCATGGTCAGTGAGCCTCTGGGCGCATCAGCTTCGTGCGGAGCACCGACTCGTTGAGGTTCAGCTGCCGGTCGAGCTCGGCGACCGCCTCGGGCTCCGACTCGATCGTGACGATCGCGTAGATGCCCTCGATCTGCTTCTTGATCTCGTAGGCGAGCCGACGCTTGCCCCAGATCTCGGTCTTGACGGTGCCACCGGCCTTGGTGACGACGGTCAGGAACCGGTCGAGTGAGGGAGCGATGGTGCGCTCCTCGAGCTCGGGGTCGAGGATGACCATCAGTTCGTAATGACGCACGGGAAACCCCACCTCCTCTGGTCTTGGCGGCTGCAGAAGGTCTGCAGCAGGAGGGTCGTGCATGCGTTGCGCGCCCCGACAGACGCCGGAACGCGCAGGACGAGGCTACCAGCGCGCGGGCGGGAACCTTCCGGGGCTGTCCACAGGCCCCCGCACAGCAGCGCGGCCGCCGTCCCCGGATGGAGGACGGCGGCCGCGGAGCCGGGACGCGTTACCGGGAGGAGCGGGACGCCTGGTGCGTGCGGACCAGCGCGGCGGTGACCGCAGCCAGGGCGACGACGGCGGCCAGAGCGGCTGCCGGCAGCGCCTGCGCGGCGGACGACGAGGAGGACGCGGTCTCCTGGGCGCTCTGGTCGTCCAGGGCGGCGCCGTCGAGGCCGGCGAGCTGGCCGAAGACCGGCACGGAGGCGCCGTCGTAGCTGCCCGCCACCCCACCGGAGCCGTTCGCGCTGTCGTTGCGGTCCGGCCCGCCGAGGCTGCGGCCCGGCACGTAGAAGCGCGACGGGTCGAAGGCCGACGCGGCCGCGATGCTGGCCGGCGACAACTGCGGCGCACCGGAGCCGGTGTTGTAGGTGTACTGCGAACCCGGCACGCCCTCGACGCCGGTCGGGCCGCCGGGGGTCGGGGCCTGGTCGACCGGCCCACCCGGCGTGGGCAGCGTGGTCGGCGGCTGCGGTCCGCCGGCCGGGACGCCCGGCAGGTTCGGCACGGTCACCGGCGGGAGCTGCGGCACGTTGACGCCGCCGAGGTTGGGCAGCGGCACGAGCGTGTTCACGACGAACGGGGTCGGCGCCGGGAGCGCCGGCAGCAGGCCCAGAGCGGCATCGGTGAGCGGCTGGGTGAGCGAGGCGTTGCTCGACAGGCGGTAGGTGAAGGTCACCACGCAGTTCACGCAGGACGAGGCGAACTTCTCGGCCACCGAGGCGCCGGGTGCCAGCGCCTTGGTGCCCGACGGGAGCCGGAGGCCCACCTCGGTCTTCGCCGTCACGCTGACCAGCGACGGGATGAGTCCGCCACCGCCGACCTGCACGGTCTTGTCCTGGATCTCGTTGACGAAGGTCACCGTGCCACCGGCGTCGACGGAGACCGCCGGGACGGTGACGTCACGGATCGGCACGGTGGCGGTCGGTGCGGCGGCCGCGCTCGGTGCCATGAGCACCGCGAAGGCCGCCACCCCCAGCCATCCGAGGACGGCGACGGCGATGCCCCGCCGCGCGCTTCGACGGATCCGACCGGTTTCCATCTGCTGTTCTACCTCCACGTCGACGTTCGTCCGTTCCCCTACTGGGGAGTAACCCCCGTCACGCTGCAAGAACGATGATGTGACGCCAGCGATACGGGTAAACCTCAAACCGGGATCGAACTAGGGTCTTCCGGCGTGGCGATACACCCGATCGGCGTACACATCGGCCCCGGTCTGACCGAGGACAACCAGCTCGACAACGGCGGCCCGCTGGCCCGCGCGGCGGAGATGGATGCCGACGGGGTGCAGATCTTCCTCACCGATCCGCAGAGCTATGCCGCGCCGAAGCCGCGGCCGGACGCCGACGACCTGCTGGCCGGCGACGTGATGGTGGTGGTCCATGCCCCGTACATGCTCAACGTCGCGTCCACCAACAACCGGATCCGCGTTCCGGGCCGCAAGCTGCTCGCCCAGCATGCGAAGGCGGCCGCGGCAGTCGGTGCCCTGGGGTTGGTCGTGCACGGCGGCCACGTGGTCGCGGAGGACGACCCGGCGGTCGGCGTCGAGAACTGGCGCAAGACGTTCACCTACCAGGCCAAGGACGGCGGCTTCCCGCTGCCGCTGCTCATCGAGAACACCGCCGGCGGCGGGAACGCGATGGCCCGGGACATGGACGCGATCGCCCGCCTCTGGGACGCCATCGGCGAGTTCGGCGCGGGCTTCGTGCTGGACACCTGCCACGCCTGGGCCGCCGGCTGGGACCTCGGCACCGCGGTCGAGGACATCCGCGCGATCACGGGGCGGATCGACCTCGTCCACCTCAACAACAGCAGGGACGCGGCCGGTTCCAGCCGCGACCGCCACGCCCCGCTGACCGACGGCGAGATCCCCACCGAGGTCCTGGTCGAGGTCGCCCGCGCCGCGGACTGCCCCGTCGTCCTGGAAACCCCCGGCGACAGCGCAGCGCACGCCGAGGAGATCGCCGTCCTCCGTCAGGCCCTGTCGTGAGGCCCGTCGGCTGAAAACGGGTGGTCCTGGCTCACCGTGAGGGGTCCTGGCTCACCGTCGATCGTGAGCCAGGACCCCTGATGATCAGGTGACCTGATCAACACCGGGCCGGCGCAGCACGACGCGGTCCGTGGCGCCGTCCAACGGGCCGCCCGCCGGGTCGTCGACGCCGGGCCAGGTGGTGCGGACGACGTCCTCGTCGGGGCGCAGCACGTCCCGGACGACCAGGCCCATGAGCACGACGACGGCGAGGTCGCGGATCACCACCCCGAGGAAGAACCACTCGATGCCGACGCCCCGGTTGTCCGCGCCCAGGTACCAGAGCAGCCGGGGCACCCACAGCAGCGCCTCGGTGGCCTGCCACAGCAGCAGCGACCGCCAGCGCGGCCGGGCGAGCACGGCCAGCGGCAGGAGCCACAGCGAGTACTGCGGGCTCCACACCTTGTTGAGCAGCAGGAAGCCGGCGACGAGCAGGAAGGCCAGTTGGGCCACCCGCGGCCGGACGGGTGCGGCCAGCGTCAGCCAGGCCGCCCCGGCGACCAGGAGCAGCAGGGCCACGGCGACGACGGCGTTCAGGACCGTGGGGGACTGGCCGTCGGCGAGCAGGCCGTCGAACGCCCGCTGATCGGTGGCGTGCAGGACGAGGTTCCAGATGGTGTCCGGGTCGGCGGGCCGGCTGCTGTTGAGCCGGAAGAAGCGGCTCCAGTTCTCCGGCGCCAGCACCACCAGCGGGGCGTTCACCGCCACCCACGCGACGCCGGCGGCCACCGCCGTCCGCAGCCAGGTCCGGAGCCGGCCGGCGCGCAGGCAGAGCAGGAAGAGCGCGCCGAGCAGCAGGGCCGGATAGAGCTTGGCGGCGATGCCCAGGCCGAGCAGCACGCCGGCGAGGACCGGTCGCTGTCTCGCCCAGGCCCAGAGGCCGGCGGTCGCCAGGGCGACGGCGAAGAGGTCCCAGTTGGTGAAGGCGTGCACGAACAGCAGGGGGGACAGACCGATCATGGCCGCGTCCCAGGGCCGCCGGCCGGAGAGTCCGAGCACCGCCCGCGTCGTCAGCAGGGCGCACAGCGACAGCAGCAGGCAGGTGACCACGTAGTAGCTCTGGACGGCGGGGGCGTCGGGCAGCACTCCCCAGGCCGACTCCGCGCCGTCGTACACGCGGCCCAGGGCGGCGGCGAGAGCCATGAAGCCGCCGGTGAGCACCGGGTACTCGACGGGGGAGTCCAGGTACGGGAGCGCGCCGGTGTCGAGGTCGTGCAGGCCGAAGAGCGGGACGGTGTCGGAGTAGCAGAAGTGCGTGTACTGCACCCAGCCTGCCCAGTTGCCGTCCGAGCAGGGCGCCTGCTTGATCCAGGCGAGCGCCAGCACGAACGTGGTGAACAGCAGGCAGACCCGCAGCGGCGTCCAGAACAGCGCCCGGCCGATCACCGCGTGCCGGCCCCACGGGCCGCCGATCGCCTCGCTCGCCTGGGCCACGACCGGGTCCGCCCAGGACGGGATCACCCGGTCCGGCGGCGGCGGGTCGGCCGCGCGGCGGAAGGACCCGCCGGACGCCGGCTCCGGAGACACCGCGGGCCCGTCCGCTGGTGCGGACGGGCCCGGAGGTGCGCTGCTCACGTGCTCAGTGTGCGGGATCGACCTCAGTCGGCCGGCTCCCCGTCCGGCGGCCCCTGGCCTCCGGGATTGCCGGGCTGGCCAGGGAGACCGGGCACCCCGGGCCCGGTGGCGGTCGGCGTACCGGTCGGGGTTCCCGTGGGGGTATCGGTCGGCACGTCCGGAACCGCCGTCGTGGTTGCCGCGGCCGACGAACTGGCCGGTGCCTCGCTCGTCGGCGGAGCCTCCGTGGTCGGCTCGGGCACGCCCTCGCCGGTGTCACCCTGGATCAGCGCCTTGTCGGGCAGGTTCTCCTCGGGGGTGCCGGCGAGGACGGCGTTCATGAACCGCTGCCAGATCGCCCCCGGCAGACCGGATCCGTAGATGATCCCCTCGTCGGAGTTGATGATCGGATCGCGGCCCTGCGTGCCCATCCACACCGCCGTCGAGATCGACGGCGTGTAGCCGACCATCCAGGCGTCGGAGTTGTTGACCCGGTCCAGGCCCTGGGTACCGGTCTTGCTGGCCACCTCACGCCCGTCGTCCAGCGCCCGGCGGGAGAACTGGGCGACGCCTTCGAGCGCGAAGGTGACGTCGTTCGCGACATCGGCGGGGATCACCTGCTCGCCCTCGTCGGCCGGCGGGCCGAGCAGCTGGGTGCCCTCGGAGTCGGTCACCTGCGCGACGAAGTACGGGTCCCGGTGGACGCCGCCGTTGGCGAACGTCGCGAACCCGACGGCCTGGTCGATCGGGCGCATCTCGTACTCGCCGATGCCGATCGACGAGCCGGTGTTGCCGCTCTCCGGGTTGGCCAGCGTGGTCTTGCCGACGAAGTTGCTGCCGCCGACCTCCCAGACGTCCGGCAGACCGGTCGCCTTCCGGGCCACCACCGCGACGTTCTCGGGCCCGACCTCGTACGCCAGTCCGTAGAAGGTGGTGTTCAGCGACCGGGTGATGGCCTCGATCAGGGTGCACGACGGGCAGGAGGCCCCACCGGAGTTCACGACCTCGGCGTCGCGGTCGGGGAAGGTCTGCGGTGAACTGCCGTCGCGCCGCGCCTGGACGCCGATCCCCCGCTCGAGGGCGGCGGCGAGCACGTACGGCTTCATCGACGAGCCGGGCTGCCGCAGCGCCTGGGCGAAGTCGAACTCGGTGCCGTTCTGGCCGCCGAAGTAGGCGAGCACGCCACCGGTCTTGGGGTCGACCGACACCAGCGCCTCGCGCAGGACGGCGTTGTCCTCTTCCGCCATCACCTCGTTCACGCTGGCGACGGCAGCGTCCTGGTAGCCCTTGTTGACCGTCGTGGTGATCCGCAGGCCACCGGCGTCGATCTGCTGCTCGGTGTAGCCGTGCTCGCGCATCAGCTCGTTCTTGACCTGCGACACGATCAGGCCCTCGGGTCCCTGGGGGAGGCCCAGGGAGGAACCGGTCTTCGGCTGGACGGGCGGGTAGGTCGAGGCGGCGCGCTCGTCGGAGCTGAGCCACCCCTCCTCGACCATCGCGTCCAGCACCCGGCCCCAGCGGTCCGTGGCCTCCTCGGGGCTGACCTCGGGGTCGTAGCGGGATGGGCTCCGGATCAGGACGGCGAGCACCGCGCCCTGCTGGGGGGTGAGCTGCGAGGCCGAGATCCCGAAGTAGGTGTTGGCCGCCGACTCGATGCCGTAGGCGCCGCGCCCGTAGTAGATGGTGTTGAGGTAGTTCTCGAGGATCTGGTCCTTCGAGTAGTTGTTGTCCAGCTTGATGGCCAGGAACAGCTCCTGGAACTTGCGCGTGAAGGTCTGCTCGGAGTTCTGCAGGATCGCGTTCTTCACGTACTGCTGGGTGATCGTCGAGCCGCCCTGCGTGGAACCACCGGTCAGGTTGTTCCAGGCCGCGCGGATGATCCCGGTGAACGAGATGCCGGGGTCGGTGCGGAAGTCGCGGTTCTCCGCGGCCAGCACGGCGTTCTGCGCCGGCTCCGAGATCTGGGCCAGCGGGACGTTGGTGCGGTTCTCGTCACCGAGCCGCGCCATCTCCGTGGTGCCGTCGGAGTAGTAGACGCGCGTGGTCTGCGCGGTGGTGATCGAGTCCGGGCTCGGCACGTCGGTGCTGGCGTAGACGACGCCGACGAAGACGCCGAGCAGGACCAGCATCCCGGCGACGATGCCGCCGGCGATCTTCAGCCGGTGGCTGCGGCGCTGCTTCTTCGAGCGGGGTCCCTTGCCCCTGGGCTTGGTCGAGCCGCCCTTCGCCGGCGGCCGGCCCGATCCCCCGGACCCGGCGCTGCGGGACGTGCCACTGCGCGGCGGGGCGGGACGGCCGGTGCGGGCGGCCGTCGTCCGGGCCCGGCCGTTGCCGGACGGACGACCGGCGCCGGCACGGCCGCCGCCTCCGGTGGGGCGCGAACGTGTCGGGTCCGGACGGCGGACCGAACCGGCGCGGGGCGCGACGGGTGAGGTCTCGTCGTGGGATGGCACGAGGGAACCCCTCTCTGACTTCTCGGTTCGGCGACGGGGGCAGGCCCCTGTCGCAGCGTGGCGTCTTCAGCTGTGGGAGCGGGGGAGGACCCGCGGCGCGGCGGCGCAGACACTCCGCCGGTTCCGTGGCGGGCCCTGCACTCGCCGAGCGCCTACTCCGTGGCGACCTGGCGCCGGTTCCGCCGGGGCTGGCGCCCCGGTACGGGCTCGGTACCCAGGACGTACGAGGCGTCCAGGTGGTTCCAGCCGCAGCTGCGGCACACCTCCACCTCGTAGACCCTGAACTCCTCCTGCATGGCGTCCATCCGGGCGAGCTCGGCCGCGGTCTTGGCCTGTCCGGACGTCGGTCCGAGATGGTCGCCGTACACGTAGTTCACCCTGGTCAGGCGTTCCTTGCGGCACACCGGGCAGGCGACGTCCGTCGCCTCACCGTGGTACTTGGCCGCCCGGGAGAGGTAGGGACTGGCGTCGCAGACCTCGAACAATCCGGTGCGGCCCGCGTACACGCCGGCGAGGACGGCTCGCCGCTGCAGCGAGTAGTCCACGACGGAACGACGTCCGGGCACGGCGTCAATGTACGCAAAGGGAAGGGCTCTTTCGGCGACAAGCGGGCCCGGAGGGTCCAGCGCTGTCGTCGACGGACACGCTCCGAGCAGCGGGGGAACGACTCCTGGCCGCGGTGCGATCCGGAGGATTGCGATGTCACGATGTATCGTCTCGATACATCGGGAACACCGGCTGAGGGAGGCGCGATGCTCGAGTTCGCCATTCTCGGCCTGCTGCACCAGTCGCCGATGCACGGCTACGAGCTGCGCAAGCAGCTCTCGCAGGTCCTCGGCGGGCTGCGCAGCATCTCCTACGGGTCGCTCTATCCCGCCCTCAAGCGGATGCGGGCAGCCGGGCTGATCTCCACCGATGAGCCCGATCCGCACGCTCTGCTGCCGGCCGACGCGCCACCGCTCACCGGGCGGCGCGGCAAGGTCGTCTACACGATCACCGCCGAGGGCAAGGAGCGGTTCCACGAGCTGGTCGGCCAGACCGGCCCGGAGGCCTACGGCGACGACGGTCACTTCGGCGTGCGGCTGGCGTTCTTCCGGCACACCGCCGCCGACGTCCGTCTGCACATCCTCGAGGGCCGTCGCCGCACCGTGGAGCAGCAGCGGGAAGGTCTCCGGTCCTCCCTGGCGCGCACCCGGGAACGGGTCGACCGCTACACGCTCGAACTGCAGCGCCACGGCCTCGAGTCGGTGGACCGCGAGGTCCGCTGGCTGTCGGAACTGATCGACAGCGAGCGCCGGGAGGCGTCGGAGCCCGGACAACGCCGGGAGGCGTCGGAGCCCGGACAACGCCGGGAGGCGTCGGAGCCCGGACAACGCCGGGATGCCGGGGGCGACCCCTCGCCCCCGGCGTCGGAACCCACCACCTGAGCAGTGCGACGGGGTCACCGGCCCCGCCCGCAGTCAGCACCGGACCGCTCGCGGTTCGCGAACACGGGACCACGCGGTCCAGGAAGAAGGAGAGTCATGGGATCAGTCAAGGTCGCCATCATCGGCGTCGGGAACTGCGCCGCCTCGCTCGTACAGGGCGTGCACTACTACCGGGACGCCGACGAGACCGCCTCGGTCCCCGGCCTGATGCACGTGCGCTTCGGCGACTACCACGTGTCCGACATCGAGTTCGTCGCCGCGTTCGACGTCGATGCCAAGAAGGTCGGCCGCGACCTCTCCGAGGCGATCGTCGCCAGCGAGAACAACACGATCAAGATCTGCGACGTGCCGCCGCTCGGCGTCACCGTCCAGCGGGGCACCACCCTCGACGGGCTCGGCAAGTACTACCGCGAGATGGTCGAGGAGTCCGACGACCAGCCGGTCGACATGGTCGCCGCCCTGCGCGAGTCCGGCGCCGACGTCCTGGTCTGCTACCTGCCGGTCGGCTCTCAGCAGGCCGCGGAGTTCTACGCCCAGGCCGCGATCGACGCCGGTGTGGCGTTCGTCAACGCCCTGCCGGTGTTCATCGCCGGCACCAAGGCGTGGGCGGACAAGTTCACCGCCGCGGGCGTGCCGATCGTCGGTGACGACATCAAGAGCCAGGTCGGCGCCACGATCACCCACCGCGTCCTCGCCAAGCTCTTCGAGGACCGCGGCGTGCAGCTCGACCGCACGATGCAGCTCAACGTCGGCGGCAACATGGACTTCAAGAACATGCTCGAGCGCGAGCGCCTGGAGTCGAAGAAGATCTCCAAGACGCAGTCGGTCACCAGCCAGATCGACCGCGACATGGGCCAGGGCAACGTGCACATCGGCCCGTCGGACCACGTGCCGTGGCTCTCGGACCGCAAGTGGGCCTACGTCCGCCTCGAGGGCCGTGCGTTCGGCGACGTCCCCTTGAGCCTCGAGTACAAGCTCGAGGTCTGGGACTCCCCCAACTCGGCCGGCATCATCATCGACGCCGTCCGCGCCGCGAAGATCGCCAAGGACCGCGGGATCGGAGGCCCGATCCTGTCGGCGTCCTCGTACTTCATGAAGAGCCCGCCGGTGCAGCACCGCGACAGCGAGGCCCACGACCTCGTCGAGGCGTTCATCCGCGGCGACATCGAGCGCTGATCCAGGACCGCGACGGAGCCCGCATTCCCGATGGGAGTGCGGGCTCTGTCGCGTCCTGCCGGGGGTGGGGCCCGGTCGTGCATACGCTCCCCGGATGCGGCCCCGAGCTCTCCTCCCGGCGGTAGGGCTGGCGATCGCGCTCGTGGCCGGGTGTTCGAGCGGCGGCGACGCCGAGCGCTCGCCCGGGGACCCGGTCACCCAGCAGGACGCCGACGCGCTCGCCGGCCTCCTGCACCGGAACTTCACCCGCGGCGGCGCCGACTTCGTGGTCACGGCGCCGTACGGGGACGACACCGTGCTGACGCTGACCGGTGAGGTCGACTTCCGGCACGACACCGGCCGGGCGCAGGCCGTCACGAGCTTCGGTGACGGACGCCCGGACGACGCCCGCGCGCTGTTCTTCACGGCGGAGGACATCTGGGTCGGCGATCTCCCCGGGCTGCCCCAGGCCCTCGCGGCGGCGGGCGCTCCCGGCGCCGGCTATCTGCACCGCCCGCTGACAGCGGGGGACGAGGGTGCCGTGCCACCGCTCGTCGACGTCCTGGTCGAGGTGCTGCTGAACCTCTCTGCCCGCACCGCCGACGAGCCGCGGTCCTTCGTGGACGCCGGCTACACGTGGGAGGGGCAGCGCTCCATCGACAGCCGGCTGACCTCGCTGTTCGCGCTGAAGGGGGGCCGCACGGTGGCCGTCGCGGCCTCCGACGACCTCCTGACCCAGTTCGTCACGCCCGTCGCGGGCGGGGAGGTCGACGTCACCGTGACGCTGTCGGACCACGGGTCACGAACGCTGCCCGGTCCGCCGGAGGCGGAGACTGCCGAGGCCGCCGACCACCCGGAGATCGCAGCCACGTTCGGGATCTAGCGGGGCGGGGGCACTCACCGCCGGAAGACAGCGGGAGAGGGCGGCCTCTTCCCCAGACCGCCCTCTCCCGGGTCCTTCCTACCAGATCCGCAGCGATCCGGGCACCCTCAGTTGGCGGTGGGATCTGCCGGAGCGGTCGAGAGCACGGCCAGCCGGCCGGTCTGGCGGCCCATCACCGCACGCCACAGGTCCGGTCCGGACACGGCGCTGAGGACGTCGTCCAGTCGCCCCGGGACGCAGGCCCAAGCGCCCTCGACGATCTCACCGGCGAGCTGACCGGGGGACCAGCCGGCGTAGCCGGCGAACACCCGGAGGCCCGTGACCTGCTCGGGCAGGTCGGCCGGGTCGGCGTCGAGGTCGACGAGGTAGACGTCGCCCGCCACGCGCCGCAGCGGGCTGTGCTCGTCGGCCGCAGCCGCGGGGGCGGTCGCCAGGCAGAGCGCGGTGTCGGTCTCGCAGGGCCCGCCCACGTGGAACACGCCGGGGTCGACGGCGAGATCGCACCAGCCGGGCAGCACGTCGCGGATCTCCACCTGGCTGGGCCGTCCCAGGACGACGCCCAGCGTGCCGGTGTCGGAGTGGTCGAGGACGTAGACGACGGTGCCGGCGAACGTCGGGTCGGTCAGTGACGGCAGCGCCACCAGCAGGCTGCCGGGACAGACGTCGTCCAGCCTGCCGACGGACAGCGCCGGGACGGCCGGGGCACGCCGCCGACCGGTCGCAGGCCGCGCGGGCGGACCGGACTCGGGGTCGGGGGAAGCGGGGACCGGGGTCATCGATGCCAGTGTGCCCCACCTGCGGCCGGCGGGGAGGCCGTCGCTCCCCCACTGGGGGAACTGGCCAGGTCAGTCTCGGCGCGGCGGGTCCGGCGACGTCGCGACCGGCCCGTCGGTCACCGCGCGGCCACCAGCGGCCCCCTTAGGGTGATCGGCGTGGCGCAGGCGGGCACGACCGTTCGCCACCTGCTGTTCCGCCCCGACTTCCGCCGGTTGCTCGGCACCCGCCTGCTGTCCCAGTTCGGGGACGGCGTCTTCCAGGCGGCGCTCGCCGGCACGGTGCTCTTCAACCCCCAGCGGGCCGCCGATCCGGTCGACGTCGCCGCCGGGTTCGCGATCCTGCTGCTCCCCTACTCCCTCGTCGGGCCCTTCGCCGGCGTCTGGCTGGACCGCTGGAGCCGGCGTCAGGTCCTGCTGTGGGCCAACGTCGTGCGGGCCGGACTCGTGGTCCTCGTGGCAGCGCTCGTGCTGGCGGGCGTCTCCGGGACGCTGTTCTACGCGTCGGGCCTCGCCGTCCTGTCGGTGAACCGCTTCATCCTCGCCGCGCTGTCGGCCGGCCTGCCGCACACCACCGACGAGCCGTCGCTGGTGTCCGCGAACGCGCTGTCGACGACGTCCGGGGCGGTGGCCGGCGTCGTCGGCGGTGGCGCGGCGATCGCGCTGCTCCAGGTGATCGAGTCCGGGAACGCCGGGTTCGCGGGAGTGGCGCTCTCTGCGGCGCTGCCCTATCTGGCGGCGGCCGCGGTGGTGTCCCGGTTCGACCGCGCCTACCTCGGGCCCGAGCACATGGCGGGCTCGCCACGGCTGACCGCGCGGGAGGTGGCCGTCGGGATGCTGGCCGGCGCGCGGCACGTCCGCACCCACCGGCCCGCGGAGGCGGCGCTCCTGGCGATCAGCCTGCATCGCCTCTGCTACGGCGTCCTGACCCTGATGACGCTGCTGCTCTACCGGAACACCTTCACGTCGGAGGGTGGCCTCTTCCCGGGCGGGCTCGTCGGACTCGGGGAGCTCCTGGGTGCGAGCGCGCTGGGCACGCTGCTGGCGGCCGCGGTCACGCCCGCCGTCGTCCGCCGGATCGGCAAGCCCCGCTGGATCGTGCTGCTGCTCGCCGGCGGCGGGTTCGCCCAGCTCGCCCTCGGCCTGCCCTTCATCGCGCCCACCTTCGTGGCTGCGGGGTTCGTCCTCGGGTTCGTCGCCCAGGGCGTGAAGATCTGCGTGGACACGACCCTGCAGGAGTCGGTGGACGACGACTTCCGCGGCCGGGTCTTCTCCGTCTACGACACCCTGTTCAACGTCACCTTCGTGGTGGCGCTGCTGCTCGGGGCGCTGGTGCTGCCCCCATCGGGAATCTCCTACCCCGTGCTGATCGCCGTCGGCGCCGGGTACCTGCTGGCCGCGTTCGCCTACGCCCGCATCACCCGGCGGCACTGACCGCGGAGTCAGAGCTCGGCGACGCACGGACCGCGGCCCAGGACGGACAGCCCCGTCAGGTCGCCGTCGGCGAGGTCCGGGACCTCCCGGCGGGCCTCCGGGTACATGAGCTGCGTGTCGTCGTCCACGTGGCCCAGGCCGACGAGATGCCCCAGTTCGTGCAGGACGATGGCCCGGGCGGTCTCCTCCCCGTCGCGGAAGCCGAGGATCTCCGGGATCCGCCCGGCGTCCAGCGAGACGGTTCCGGTGACGAAGACCCGCGGGCCCTTGCCGAGGGAGACGGCCACGCTGCCGGCCTGCCCGACCGTGTCACCGGCCAGGGCCGGGTTCTGCTCCTCGGTCTCCCAGGCGATCAGCACCGGCGCCCATCGGTCGCCGTAGCGCTCGGGCTGGTAGATCGGCCGGTCGATGGTGGTGGGCTCGTCCGTGGCGCCGTCCTCGATGAACTGCAGTCCGGTCACCTCCGACATGCGGGCGATCGCCGAGCGCACGACGTCCTCGCCCCCCTCGGGCGCGCCGTCGGGGCGCAGGACGTAGTGGATCGGCCGGCAGGGGTCGTAGGCGACCGCGGTGACGCCGTCGGCCTGGAAGGCCACGAAGGTGTGCGGCCCGCCCTCGGGTGGGGCCTCGAACGGATAGCCGAGGGGGGAGCGGGACGCCTCGAACCCGCCCGTGGGCCGGTCCGGCGGCGGCGTCGGGGTGGCCGGTGGCGCCGGAACCGTGGGCGGCGCGTCCAGGGCGACGTCGGGGGAGCCGTCGGGCGTCGGCGCCGTCCAGGCCCAAGGCCCGGGACCGACCAGGACGGCGGCCCCGCCGCTGAGCAGCAGGACGAGGAGGAGGACGACGAACGCCCGCAGCGCGGCGCGGCCACGGCGGCGACGTCGAGGAGCCGGCGGGACCGGTGGCGGGGGAGCGCGCCACGGGAGCGGCTGCACGGTGAGGCCGGCGGCCTCGTCCAGGACCCACTGCGGCACGCGCCCGGACGGCGACCGGGGGAACGGTCCCTCGTCGCCGTCCACACCGCCGGAGTCCACGTCCGGATTGTCGGCAGGCCGGGGCCGCATCTGCAGCGCGGGGCGCAGATCAGGTCTGCGCGGCCCACCACTGACGGAGCGCGGCCTCGGCGTCGTCGGGGTCGAGCGGCCCCCGTTCGAGGCGGAGGTCCTTCAGGAAGCGCCACGCGCGGCCGACGTCCGGGCCGGGTCCGACGCCGAGGATCTCCATGATCGCGTTGCCGTCGAGGTCGGGCCGTACCCGCGCGAGGTCCTCGGCGGCCGACAGCTCGGTGATCCGCTCCTCGAGGGAGTCGTAGGTCGCCGCCAGTGCGGCGGCCCGCCTCTTGTTGCGGGTCGTGGAGTCCGAGCGCACGAGTTTGTGCAGCCGCGGGAGCAGGTCGCCGGCGTCGGTCACGTAGCGGCGCACCGCGGAGTCGGTCCACTCGCCGCTGCCGTATCCGTGGAAGCGCAGGTGCAGGAACGTCAGGCGGGAGACCGCCTCGACGACGTCCTTGGGGTAGCGCAGCGCGGTCAGCCGCTTGCGGACCAGCTTCGCGCCGACGACCTCGTGGTGGTGGAAGGAGACGCGCCCCCGCGCCTCGTGGCGGCGGGTGGCCGGCTTGCCGATGTCGTGCAGCAGGGCCGCGAGCCGGAGCACGAGGTCCGGCGACTCCGCCTCCGTGTCCGCCCGGTCCAGCGTGATCGCCTGGTCCAGCGTGATCGCCTGGTCCAGCACCGTGAGCGAGTGGGTGTAGACGTCCTTGTGCTGGTGGTGCTCGTCGATCTCCATCCGCAGCGCCGGCAGCTCGGGGAGGACGACGTCGGCCAGGCCGGTGGCGACGAAGAGCTCCAGCGCGGCCCGGGGGCGGTCGGCGAGGAGGGTCTTGGACAGCTCGACCTGCACCCGCTCGGGCGTGATCCGGGCCAGCTCGGCCGACATCTCGGTCATCGCCTCGACCACGTCGTCCGCCGGCGTCAGCCCCAGCTGCGCCACGAACCGGACGGCGCGCAGCATGCGCAGCGGGTCGTCGGCGAAGGAGTCCACCGCGGCACCGGGCGTGCGCAGCCGCTTGGCCAGCAGGTCACCGAGCCCGCCGAAGGGATCGGTGACCGTGCGGTCGGGCCCCAGGGAGACCGCCATGGCGTTGACCGTGAAGTCGCGCCGCACGAGGTCGTCGATCAGCGAGTCGCCCCACGCGACCTCGGGGTTGCGCGACTCGCGGTCGTAGCGGTCGGCCCGGAAGGTGGTGATCTCCACGCGGGCGCCCTCGACCTCGGCCCCGACGGTGCCGAACGCGATCCCGGTGTTCCACGTGGAACGAGCCCACCCCTTCAGCAGGTCGAGGACCTGCTCGGGACGGGCGTCGGTGGTGAGGTCGAGGTCGCCGGGCAGTGCGCCCCCGCCGGCCCGGGCCCGCAGGAGCGCGTCCCGCACCGAACCGCCCACCAGGTGGACCTCGAAGCCGGCCTGCGTGAAGCGTCGCCCGAGCTCGGTGAGGACGGGGGAGAGCTCCACCAGCGCCCGCACGGTCTCCTGGACGGCCGGGGGGACCGGCGGGTCAGGAGGACGACTCGGGGGCGTGGCGGACACGACGAGCCAGCCTAGTGCGTGCCTCGCGCTACCCTGCTGGCATGGCTGGGACCGGCGGGCGCGGGCGCCCCGGCCGCCGGCTTCGACGGGTCGACGAGACCTCTGCCGGTGGCCTGGTGGTTGCCGATGACGGCGTGACCGGGCCCCGTGCCGCCCTCATCGGCCGGACCGACCGCCGCGGGCGGCTCCTCTGGTCGCTGCCCAAGGGGCACATCGAGGAGGGCGAGACCCCCGAGGACACCGCCGTCCGCGAGGTCGCGGAGGAGACCGGGATCATCGGCGAGGTCGTCGCCCCGCTCGGGATCATCGACTTCTGGTTCGTCGCCGACGGGCGCCGGGTGCACAAGACCGTCCACCACTTCCTGCTCCGCGCGATCGGCGGCGCCCTCTCCGACGCCGACATCGAGGTCACCGAGGTCGCCTGGGTGCCCCTCGACGAGTTGAGCGGCCGACTGGCCTACGCCGACGAACGGGCACTGGTCGAGCGCGCGCCCGCACTGCTGGCCGACAGCGCGTGACCGAGCCTGCGAGGTCGAGATAGGCACAGCGCGGCCCCGCGTCACGCCGCGGACGGCGCTGGCGCGCGCCGCCGTCGTCCCCCTGCTCGCAGCGGGGCTGTGTCTCGCGCCGGCCGCTGTGCTCGCGTCCGCCCAGGCGGCGCCGCCGCTGGTCACGGCCGACCCGGTCGACGACGTCAGCAGCCAGGACCGCCCGGTCCGCATCGACGTGGGCCGGTTCGAGCCGCGCGCCGTCACGCCGGGGGCGATGGTGACCGTCACCGGCACGCTCACCAACACCGGCAGCACGCCGATCGGCGACCTCAGCGTCCGGCTGCAGCGCGGCCAGGTCCTCACCACCCGCGACGAGCTGGCCGCCGTGGGCCGCGACCCCGATCCGGCGACCGCGGTGCCGGCCGCGTTCCAGGACGTGCCGGGAGATCTCGACCCCGGCGACGCGCTCGACTTCAGCTACACGATCCCCGCCGACGAACTCCGGCTCGACCGGAACGGCGTCTACCCGGTGCTGCTCAACGTCAACGGCGCCGTGGACGGCGACGAGTTGCGACGCGTGGGTGAGCTGCCGACGTTCCTCGTCCAGCAGCCCGTGCTCCCGGCGTCCCGCACCGCGGTCGGCTGGCTCTGGCCGCTGACCGAGCGCACGCACCGCGGTCCGTCCGGCACCTTCCTCGACGACGGGCTGGCCGACGCGATCGCCGACGGCGGCCGGCTCGACCGCGCGCTGGCCGTCATCGAACGGCTGCCCGGGAGCACCGCACCCGGCAGTACGCAGACCGTGCCCGCGGTCCCGGTCGCCCTGGCCGTCGATCCCGCACTGGTCGAGGAACTCACGCTCATGGCCGCCGGACCGTACCCGGTCGGCGATGCCGAGGACGCCGGGAAGGGCACCGGCGCGGCGGCCGCCTACCTCGACCGGCTGGCCGCGGTCGCCGCCGTGCATCCCGTGGTGGCCCTCTCCTACGGGGACGTGGACGCCGACTCCCTCGACGCGGCCGGACTGTCCGACGTGATCGTCCGCAGCCTCCCGGGCAGCCCGAAGGGCACGGCGCAGGACCCGCCCCCCGACAGCGGTCAGGACGGCGCCGACGAGACGTTCCCCCCTGCCGACGCGACCGGCGCGGTCCCGCCCGAGGCCGGCGCCGACGACACCGCGGCCGGGGCGCGGATCCTCGCCGATGCACTCGACGTCGAGCCCCGCACCGACCTCGCCTGGGCGGCGGACGGGACGCTGCGGCCCGGGACGCTGCTCACCCTGCAGTCCGGCGGCGTCGATCGCGTCGTGCTGAGCAGTGCCGGGCTCACCGACGGCGAGGCCGCCGTCGGGCTCTCGGGCAGCCGCGCCGCTGCCCACACGACCCTGACCACCGCCACCGGGCCCGTCGAGGCGCTGGTGGCCGACCCGACGCTCGGCGACATCGTCGGCACCGCCGAGCAGGCGGCCGGCGGGGCACGCATGGCCGAGCAGCGCTACCTGGCCGAGCTCGCGGTGCTCAGCCTCCAGGCGCCGGCGGGTACGGAGCAGACCGTGCTGGTCGCCCCGCCGCGGAACGTGGACGCCGGACCCGAGGGCGCCGGCGCCATGATGGCCGACACCGCCGGCCTCCCCTGGCTGCGCCCGTCGGGACCCGACGAGCTGTTCGGCGGGCCGAGCACGCCCGCCGGAGAGCTCGCTGCTCCGGCCGAGGCGGTCGCTCTGGAGGCCGCCGGGATGGCCGACGTCGTCGCCGCCGTGGGCCTGCGGGACGACCTCGCCGGAGCCGTGGTCGGCGACGCCGACACCGCGCTGCAGGCCTACGACGCGGCGACCTCCCGGGCCACGTCGGTGGCGTGGCGCACCGATCCCGAGGGCTTCCGCGGCGGCGCGCAGTCCCTCCGGGCGGCGATGGAGCGGCTGCGCGGCAAGGTGACGCTCCTGGCACCGGCGGACGGCACCTACAGCCTGGGGTCCAGCGACGCCCCGCTGGTCCTGACGGTGCGCAACGACCTCCCCATCGCGATCGACGTCAAGCTCGAGGTCAGCACCCGCGGCACCCGTGGGCTGTCGATCGCCGACATCGGCACGCAGACGCTCGCCCCCGGCCAGCGCACGACCCTGCAGGTACCCACCCAGGTGCGCCAGTCCGGGGGGTTCGCGGTCAGCGCGCAGCTCACCACCCCGGACGGCGGCCCGCTCGGCGACCGCATCTCGCTGCAGGTCAAGAGCACCGCCTACGGCTCGATCTCGCTGATGATCACGATCGGGTCGGCCCTGCTGCTCGGCCTGCTGTTCCTGCGCCGGCTGGTCAACTTCGTGCTCCGGCGCCGCCGGGCGGCCGCCGCCGCTCCCGAGGAGAGAGCGCCCGAGGGGATGGCCGGCCTGCAGCCCCCGAACCGGAGCCCGGTGTGAGGGCCGGCCCCGAGGACGACCGCCCGATGACCCAGAGCCCGGACGGCGCAGAGCAGTCCGGTGCGGACGACGCCGCGCGCCGGCCGCACCGCATGCCGCCTCCCCCGCCGCCCCGACCGGCCCGGGAGCGACACAACCGACCTGACGCCGCCTCCGCGTTGCCGCCCCCGCCCTACCGGGCGGCTCCGCCGGCCTCGACACCGTTCGGCGACCCGGGCCAGGCGTCCTCCCTGCCGCCGGTGCCGCCGCCGCAGCCGCGACAGCTCCCCCCGCCACCGCCGCCGGCGGCGCGCAACCGCTGGGTCCCGGCGGCGGCCGACGACACCCAGGTGATGACGTCGCTGCCACCGGTCCCGCGGGGACCGGTCGAGGAGACCGAGGAGGAAGCGGAACGGCGCGAGGGCGCGCCCGGCGCGTCGGGGGGCATCCTGCGCGCCGCCGGGACGATGGCCGTCGCGACCCTGGTCTCCCGGGTCACCGGGCTGCTCCGCACGATCGTGCTGGCCGCGGCCCTCGGCGTGCTCCTGGTCAACGACGCGTACACGACGGCCAACACGCTGCCGAACATCGTCTACGAGCTGCTGCTCGGCGGGGTCCTCACGTCGGTCGTCGTCCCGCTGCTGGTGCACGCCCAGGAGCACGACCGGGAGGGCGGCGTGGGGTACGCGCAACGGCTCGCCACGATCGCCACCGCCGGCCTGGTGGTCGTCACCGCGCTGGCGATCCTGCTCGCACCCCTGCTGACCTCGCTCTACGGCATCACCGACGACCCCGACCAGGTGCGGTTGGCCAACTGGCTGGCCCGGATCCTGCTGGTCGAGATCGTCTTCTACGGCATCGGGGCGCTGGCGCA
The DNA here is from genome assembly GCF_004570875.1 of Blastococcus sp. CT_GayMR16. Lineage (GTDB taxonomy): Bacteria > Actinomycetota > Actinomycetes > Mycobacteriales > Geodermatophilaceae > Blastococcus_B. The sequence continues at coordinate 133,329 of NZ_SPQK01000009.1, forward strand.
GGCGATCCTCAACTCCCGCGACGTGTTCGGCCCGCCGGCGTGGGCGCCCGTACTCAACAACGTCGTCGTCATCGTCACCGGACTGCTCTTCATGGCCGCGAGCGGTCCGGGTGACCTCGAGCCCGCGACGCTCACCGACGGGCAGATCTGGCTGCTCGGCGGCGGCACGACGCTCGGCATCGTCGTCCAGGCGCTCGTCCTGCTCCCCGTGCTGAAGAGGGCCGGCGTCCCGCTGCGCCCCCGGTGGGGGCTCAAGAACACCGGGCTGCGCGAGGCCGGCACCCTCGGCCTCTGGGTGATCGGGTACGTCGCGGTGAGCCAGGTCGGCGTCATCGTGGCCACCCGGATCGCCAACGCCGCCACGCGCGAGGGCGGGCTGGGTTCCAGCGCCTTCCAGTACGTGAGCCTGCTGTTCCAGATGCCCTACGGGATCATCGGCGTGGCCCTGCTGACCGCCCTCGTGCCCCGCATGAGCCGCGCCGCCTCCCGCCACGACATCCCCGGCGTCGTCTCCGACCTCTCCCTCGGCACGCGGTTGTCCGCGCTCGGGCTCCTGCCGGTCACCGCGGTCCTGTGCGTCGTCGGCCCCGACCTGGGGATCGTCGCCTTCGCCCGCGGGAACACCAGCGCGGCCGAGGCGGAGGCAATGGGCACCGCGCTCGCGGTCGGCGCCTTCGGGCTGCTGCCTCTGGCAGTCACCCTGCTGCAGCTGCGGGTCTTCTACGCGATGAAGGACGCGCGGACGCCGACGCTCATCCAGGTCGGCATGGTCGCCGTCCGGGTGCCGCTGCTGCTGCTCGTCCCGGCGGTGGCCGAGCCCGACGACGTGGTCGCCGGGCTCATGCTGGTGACCAGCATCACCTACGTCGCGGGGTGGGTCCTGGGGGACCTCGTCCTGCGCCGCCGGCTCGGTGGACTGGCCACCAAGGAGACGTTCGGGCCGGTGGCGCGCATGATCGCCGTGTCGGCCGTAGCCGGGGGCGTCGGCTGGCTGGTCCTGAAGGTGACCGACGACCTGCTCGGCGCGTCGTCGGCAAGCTCGCTCGGGAAGGTGCTGATCGGTACCGTGGTCATCGGCGGCGTGGCTCTGGCAGGTCTCGTGGTCGCCCGCGTTCCGGAGGTCCGGGAGCCCCTGGCTGCCGTCAGGGCCCGGACGGGACGCGGATGACCGATTCCTCGCAGGAGGCGTCGCCGCCGCCGGAGCGCTCGCGCCGGCGGCCGGTTGATGACAGGGGGTCGACAGTGTCGATGACATCGACGACCACCGGCCTTCCCGACCGCTACCGGCCCATCGACCAGGTGGGGCCGGACGAGCCCACGCCCACCGGCGTCATCCAGTGCTGGCGCGCCAAGGACCGGGTCCTCAACCGGGACGTCGCGATCCGCGTGCACACCCCCGCCGGTCCCGCGGCGCACGCCTGGATCAGCCGGGCGCTGACCGCCGGCGGCCTGGCCACCCCCGCGCTGGCGATGGTCTACGACGCCTCCGAGGGCACCGGCGACCCGCAGGCGCCCGGTGGCGCCGCCTACGTCGTCAACGAGTGGATCGACGGGGAGACGCTCGCCGAGCGGCTCAGCCGCGGTCCGATGCCCGACCGCGAGGTCCGCACCGTGCTCCGCCGGCTCGCCGAAGGCGTCGCCGAGGCCCACCGCGTGGGTCTCGCCGTCGGCGGCCTGAGCCCGGAGAACGTCGTCCTGCGCCCGAACGGGCTGGTGGGCCTGCGCGCCGTCCCGGCCGCCACCGGCACCATCGACGGCGACATCGCCGCGCTCGGCGCCCTCCTCGAGGCCTGCCTCACCGGCCTGGCGCCCGGCAGTGACGCCCACCCGCTCAGCGGGCCTTCCGACCTGCTGGCGCTGGTCCGCCGCGCCCGCTCCACCGAGCCCGGTCAGGGACTCTCCAGCGTCGCGGCCATGGCCTCCCTGCTGGCCGAGCGCCCGCGGACCGGCCCGGGCAGCACGTCGTCCGCGCACCAGCACCGCACCGAGCCGCACCGCGACGACACCGACAGCAGCTGGCTGCGCCGGCTCCGGGACCGCCGTCCCGAGGCCTCCCCTGCCGCCGCCGAGGCGAACATCGCGGCCGACGGCGAGGCCGTGCGCCTGGATCCCCACACGATGCCGCCGGTTCCGCGCGTGCGTCCGGTGACCCAGACCGGCGCCCCGCTGTCCGCGGCTGCTCTCGGCGGGGACACGATCGACGCCGGGAGCGTCGCCCCCCGCGCCGGGGCCTACGCGGTTCCCCCCGTGGCGCCCACGCGCCGCCACGGCGCCGCGGAGGAGCAGTCCTGGACCGACCGGGACGAGTCCTTCGACGTGCTCGCGGACGAGGGCTACGGCGAGGGCTACGGCGACACGGGCTACGGCGGCTACGGCGGACCGCCGACCGGCGAGACCGACGTCGACGACGAGGACGGCGCCCGCAGGCACCGCGCCGTGGTCATCGGCCTGCCGCTGCTCGCCCTGATCGTGGTCATCGCGCTGGCCTGGTGGGTCGGCTCGACCGTCCTCGACGTCACCGACTCCGTGGACGAGGTGCAGGGATCGACCCCCTCGTCGAGCTCGTCGGCCGACGGCTCCGCCGAGCCGGGCGGCACCGCGGCCGGCGCCGCCATCCCGATCGTCACCGCCGAGGTGTTCGACCCCTTCGGTGACGGCGAGCCGGAGAACGACGGCGACGTCCCGCTCGCCTACGACGGCGACGCCTCGACGGCGTGGTCGACGCTGGAGTACCGCGGCTCCCCGGCCTTCGGCAACCTCAAGGACGGCGTCGGCCTGCTGCTGGACCTCGGTGAGTCGCAGAGCCTGGCCGGCGTGACCATCGACAGCGTCTCCCCGGGTGCGACGGTGGAGATCCGCACGGCCGACGAGCCCGCCGACGACTTGGACGGCTTCACGCCGGCCGCCGACGGCACCGTGGAGGACGGCGCCGAGTTCGGCTTCGACGAGCCGGTCACCGCCCGCTTCGTGCTCGTCTGGATCACCGGCCTGGTGCAGTCGGAGAACGGCTTCTCCGCCGACATCGCCGAGGTCGCGGTCAACGCAGCCGGCTAGGAGATCGGGGGGTCTCCTGCCGGTGGGGGAGCGGGCGGCGGGGGAATGCCGCCCCTACGATCCTCGTTGTGCAGCCCGTGACGACGAATTTCCCGAGCCCCGGTCCTGCCGTGACGACGGGTGAGATCGAGAACCCCACGATCCCGCCGGCCGAGCATGACGGCGTTCGCGATCTGATCATCATTGGGTCCGGACCGGCGGGGTACACCGCTGCGATCTACGCCGCGCGGGCGAACCTCCACCCCCTGGTGTTCGAGGGTTCGCAGTTCGGCGGCGCCCTGATGACCACCACCGAGGTCGAGAACTTCCCCGGCTTCACCGAGGGCGTCCAGGGCCCGCAGCTCATGGACGACATGCGCACCCAGGCCGAGCGCTTCGGCGCCGAACTGGTCGCACGCGACGTCACCGAGGTCGACCTCACGGCCACCCCGAAGGTCGTCAAGGTCGGCAGCGAGGTGCACCTCGCCCACGCGGTCATCGTCGCCACCGGCTCGAAGTACCGCTACCTCGGCCTGGAGAACGAGGCCCGGCTGCTGGGCCGCGGCGTCTCCGCCTGTGCCACGTGCGACGGCTTCTTCTTCCGCGACCAGGACATCGTGGTCGTGGGCGGTGGCGACTCAGCGATGGAGGAGGCCACCTTCCTCACCCGCTTCGCGAAGAGCGTGACCGTCGTCCACCGGCGTCCCGAGCTGCGAGCGTCGAAGATCATGCAGAAGCGCGCGCAGGACAACGAGAAGATCCAGTGGGCCCTCGGCAAGGCGGTCACCGACGTGCACGGTGAATCCACCGTGTCCGGCGTCGAGCTGACCGATCTCGCGAGCGGCAGCACCGAGACCCTGCCGGTCACCGGCCTGTTCGTGGCCATCGGCCACGACCCCCGCAGCGAACTGTTCGCCGGCCAGCTGAAGCTCGACGACGAGGGCTACATCCAGGTCGAGCACCCCAGCACCCGCACGAACATCGACGGCGTCTTCGCCTGCGGCGACGTGGTCGACCACATCTACCGCCAGGCGATCACGTCCGCCGGCACCGGGGCCGCCGCGGCGATCGACGCCGAGCGCTGGCTCGCCGACACCTTCGACGAGCGCTGACGGGCATACATCTACCGCTCGGCGGGTTAACCCACCGAGCACTTCACCCCAGACAAGAGGGAGAACGACCGATGGCAGGCAACACCGTGACGGTCACCGACACCAGCTTCGCGGCTGACGTGCTGGGCAGCGACAAGCCCGTGCTCGTCGACTTCTGGGCGGAGTGGTGCGGCCCCTGCAAGATGGTGGCCCCGGTCCTCGAGGAGATCGCCGCCGAGCACGGCGACAAGCTGACGATCGCCAAGCTGAACATCGACGAGAACCCGCAGATCGCCCGCGACTACCAGGTGATGTCGATCCCGACGATGACCGTCTTCCAGGGCGGCAAGCCGGTGAAGTCCATCATCGGCGCGAAGCCCAAGGGCGCGATCCTCAACGACCTGGCCGACTACCTGTAGGCCCCCTGCCAGGGCGGCCGTTCCAGTCCCACGAGGCCCATTCGTCCAGCGGACGGATGGGCCTCCGGCCTTTGTGGCCCCCCGGTGGGCCGGGTCCGGCTGCGGGGACGACAATCGGCACACGATGGGAGCCGACAGCGGTATGCAGATTCTGAGACTCGGGGACCGCGGTCCAGCCGTTGCCGATGTGCGCGCCGCACTGCGCAGCCTGGGCCTCCTCGGTGGGCAGGCGACAGCCACAGCCACTGACGGCCCGCTGGCCACCGTCCCGCTCCGGATCGCCCCCATGGAGCGGACCGCTCTCGACACCGCGCCGCTGGAGACCGCGGAGTTCGACTCCGCCACGGAGCTCGCCGTCCGTCACTTCCAGCAGGTGCGCGGCCTGTCGGTCGACGGTCGCGTCGGCGAGGAGACCTACCGGGCGCTCAACGAGGCCCGCTGGTCCCTCGGTGACCGACTGCTGCGCTACGACCCGGAGCGGCCCACTCGCGGCGACGACGTCATCAACCTGCAGGACCGCCTGCACGAGCTGGGCTACGACGCGGGCCCGGTCGACGGGGTCTTCGGCCCCGAGACCGAGGTCGGCCTGCGCACCTTCCAGCGCGACTACGGCCTGACCTCCGACGGCACCTGCGGACCGGCCACCCTGCGCGCGCTCCGCCAGCTGGGCCGCAAGGTCACCGGCGGCCGCCCCCAGCTGCTGCGGCAGAGCGCCTCGTTCGTGGAGAGCGGGCCCCACCTGATCGGCCGGCGCATCGTGGTCGACCCGGGCCACGGCGGTGAGGAGCCCGGGTTCAGCGCGGGGGAGACGACCGAGTCCGACCTGGTGTTCGATCTCGCGTCCCGCATCGAGGGCCGCCTGGCGGCCGCCGGCGCCACCGTGTACCTGACGCGCGGCCGGCACCGGAACCCCTCGCTCGCCGAGCGCACCGCGTTCGCCAACGACGCCCGCGCCGACCTCTTCATCTCCCTGCACCTGGACGCCCACGACTCCGAGCACGCCCGCGGGGTCGCCAGCTACTACTACGGCACGGGCTCCGGGGCTTCCTCCACGGTCGGGGAGCAGTTCGCCAACCTCGCCCGCCGGGAGGTCATCGCCCGGACCGGCATGCTGGACCTCGGCTCGCACCCCAAGACCTGGGACCTGCTGCGGATGACCCGCATGCCCGCGGTCCGCCTCGACTGCGGCTACCTGTCCCACCCGGTGGACCGGCTGCTGCTGCTCGACGCCCGCGTGCGCAGCGCCGTCGCCCACGCCGTCCTGGCCGCCGTGCAGCGCCTGTTCCTCCCCGCCGAGGCCGACCCCCCGACGGGAACGTTCATCCTCGCCAAGCCGCTCTAGGCGGTGACACTGTCGTCCTCCGGACGACACCGCGGCCAGGATCCGTCCCCCGGCTGCGCGGAGCCCAGCCCGTCGCGCCTGCGCGGAACCCTCCGGGCCCCACTCGGCCCGGCGCCTCGCGGGGCGTCTCTCGTTCCGTAGGGGTGTCCTGGACTGGTCCGTCCGCCGTGTCCGCGACGAATGTTCTCGACCTTCTCCTTACACTCGTGAAGGTGCCCACCACTCCGCCCGGCCCTCCCGCCGGTCCCGGTCAGCCGGGGACGCACCTGACGCACGGTGCGCATCCCCACGTCGTGCCGCGCCATCCGCGGCTGGACCCCTTGGCCGACCGGTACGCAGCACGCACGCACGGGATGAAGACCTCGGAGATCCGCGCACTGTTCTCCGTCGTCAGCCGGCCGGAAGTGGTCTCCCTCGCCGGCGGGATGCCGGCCGTCACGGCCCTCCCGCTCGACGTCGTCGGCTCGATGATCGGCGACCTCGTCTCCGGCATGGGCGCCCAGACCCTCCAGTACGGCTCCGGACAGGGCGATCCCCGGCTCCGTGAGCGGATCTGCGACGTCATGGCGCTGGAGGGCATCGCCGATGCCTCCCCCAGCGAGGTCGTCGTCACGGTGGGCTCCCAGCAGGCCCTGGACCTGGTCACCCGCGTGTTCGTCGACCCGGGCGACGTCGTCCTCGCGGAGGGGCCGTCCTACGTCGGCGCGCTCGGCGTCTTCCAGGCCTCGGAGGCCCGCGTCCGGCACGTCGCCATGGACGACCACGGGCTCATCCCGGAGGCCCTCGAGGAGGCACTGATGGCGTGCCGGGCCAACGGCGACCGGGTCAAGTTCCTCTACACCGTGCCGAACTTCCACAACCCGGCCGGGGTGACGCTCTCGGAGGAGCGCCGCGAGGCGATCGTGGCGCTCGCCGAGAAGTACGACCTGCTCATCATCGAGGACAACCCCTACGGCCTGCTCGGCTTCGAGCACGAGCCGCTGCGCGCGTTGCGCGCCCGCAACAGCCAGCGCGTCATCTACCTGGGCTCGTTCTCGAAGACCTTCTCGCCGGGCCTGCGGGTGGGCTGGGTGCTCGCCCCGCTCGCCGTCCGCGAAAAGCTGGTGCTGGCCACCGAGGCGCAGGTGCTGTGCCCGCCGTCGCTGACCCAGTACGCCGTCGCCCGCTACCTGGACACCCAGCCCTGGCGCGAGCAGATCAAGACCTTCACCGAGCTCTACCGGGAGCGCCGGGACGCGTGCCTGGAGTCCCTCGCCGCGCTCATGCCGGCCGGCACCGCCTGGACCCAGCCCGAGGGCGGCTTCTACGTGTGGCTGAAGCTGCCCCACGGTCTGGACGCCAAGCTGATGCAGCCGCGTGCCGTCAACGCGCACGTGGCCTACGTGCCGGGTATCGGCTTCTTCGCCGACGGCAACGGCCGCGAGTACATGCGGCTGTCCTACTGCTACCCCGAACCCGACCAGATCCGTGAGGGCGTGCGCCGGCTGGCCCGGGTCATCGAGGCCGAGCTGGACCTGCACTCGACCTTCGACACCGTCGACACCGGCACCTTCCGTGGCGTGGGCCGGGGTGGCTCCCCGAACATCGTCGGGCCGGCGAACAGCGACACCTACGAGGACGGCCGATGAGCGAGACCGCCCCTGCACCCGCACCGGTAGCCGGGGCCGACCGGCACGCCCTGCGGGCCGTGGTCCTGGCCGGCGGGCTGACCTTCGAGCGGGAGGTCAGCCTCTCCTCGGGCACCCAGGTGTGGGAGGAGCTCGTCCGCGCGGGCGTCGACACCGAGATACGGGACGCCGACTCCGGCCTGCTGCCCGGCCTCGCGGCCGCGCCCGCCGACGCGGTCTTCATCGCGCTCCACGGTGCGACGGGGGAGGACGGCGCCCTGCGCGCCGTGCTCGACCTCGCCGGCGTCCCCTACGTCGGCTCCCCGGCCGCCGCCTGCCGGCTGGCCTGGGACAAGCCCGCCGCGAAGTCCGTCATCCGCTCCGCCGGGGTCACGACGCCGGACTGGGTGGCGCTCCCGCACAGCACCTTCCGCGAGCTCGGCGCCGGCGCCGTCCTGGACCTCATGGTCGCCCGGCTCGGCCTCCCGCTGATGGTGAAGCCGGCCAGCGGCGGATCCGCGCTCGGCGTGCAGAAGGTCAGCCGCGTCGAGGACCTGCCCGCCGCCATGGTCAGCTGCTTCGCCTACGGCGACACGGTCATGGTGGAGCGGTTCGTGGAGGGCGTGGAGCTGGCCCTGTCGGTGATCGACCTCGGCGACGGCCCCGAGGCTCTGCCCGCCGTCGAGATCGTCCCCGAGTCCGGGGTGTTCGACTACACGTCGCGGTACACGCCCGGCCTCACCGAGTACCACACCCCGGCACGGGTCTCCGAGGACGTCGCGGACCGGGCGGCCGCACTCGCGGTGCGGGTGCACGAGGTGCTCGGGCTCGCCGACCTCTCCCGGACCGACGCGATCGTCAGCCCGGACGGCCAGGTCCACTTCCTCGAGGTGAACGTCTCCCCGGGGCTCACCGAGACCTCGATGTTCCCGATGGCGATCGAGGCGGCCGGCTACGAGCTCGGCGAGGTCCTCGCCCGACTGCTCGCACGCCGCGCCGGAAATCGGTAGGGACCGCGTTTCGTCTGTGACGGAAGCGCGGTCAGTCCCGACGTCCGGTGATCTCCGGAGCCATCACGCCGATGATCCGCTGCAGGTCGTCGACCGAACCGAACTCGACGACGATGCGGCCCTTGGCCCGGCCGATCTGGATCTTGACCTTGGTCTCGAACCGATCGGAGAGCCGGGACCCCAGCTCCTCGACTCCCGGGGCGCTGATGTTGCGCGCGCGGCGCTTGGCCGTGGGCCGTTCGGTGGCGGCCATCGCGACGGCCTCCTCCGTGGCGCGGACGCTCATCCCCTCGGCGACGATCCGGGTCGCCAGCGCGTCCTGCGCCTCGGCGTCCGCCAGACCGAGTAGGGCGCGGGCGTGGCCGGCCGAGATCACGCCGGCGGCGACCCGCGTCTGCACCTTCACCGGCAGCTTCATGAGCCGGATCGTGTTCGTCACCTGCGAGCGGCTCCGGCCGATCTTGCTGGCCAGCTCCTCGTGGGTGGCGCCGAACTCCTCGAGCAACTGCTGGTAGGCGGCCGCCTCCTCGAGGGGGTTGAGCTGCACCCGGTGGATGTTCTCCAGCAGGGCGTCCCGGAGCATCGCGTCGTCGGTGGTGTCCCGGACGATGGCCGGCACGGTGTCCAGACCCGCGGCCCGGGCGGCGCGCAGCCGGCGCTCGCCCATGATGAGCTCGTAGCCGCCGTCCGGATTCTCGCGCACCACGATCGGCTGGAGCAGCCCGAACTCCCGCACGGAGTGACTGAGCTCCTCGAGTGACTCCTCGTCGAAGACCTGACGCGGCTGCTTCGGGTTGGGGACGACGTCCTCGACGGACACCTCGCGCAGCTGGGCACCCGGTACCCCGAGCGCACCCTCGGGCTCGGTGGCGCGCGCCGCCAGGGGCGCCGAGAACGGCGACGTCGTCGGGGGAGCGGGCACCAGGCTCACGGCCGGCGCGGACGTGCTCCCGCCGGCCTCGTCAGCACTCTCCGGCGCCGGCTCGGGGGCGGGCGCACTGGTGGGGATGAGTGCAGCCAGCCCTCGGCCCAGGCCGCCGCGCTTGGTCATCGCCGCTCCTCGTTCACGGTGGGGATCGGGCTCGTGGTCACTGACTGTCCTGCCTGCGGTGGAGGTCGGCACCGGCGTCGCTCACGGAGAGGGCGGCGACCGGGGGAGCCGGCGGAGTCGCGCGGCCGCCGGCCCGGTCGATGGGCGGCAGGTCGACGCCCCGCTCGGCGAGCTGGCGGGCCGCCTCGACATAGCTGGTGGAGCCGCGCGAGCCCGGGTCGTAGGTCAGCACCGACTGGCCGTAGCCCGGCGCCTCGGAGACACGGACGTTCCGGGGGATCACGGCCGGCAGGACGACGTCGCCGAAGTGGTTGCGCACCTCGTCGGCCACCTGGTCGGCGAGCTTCGTCCGGCCGTCGTACATCGTCAGCAGGATGGTCCGGACGGCGATCCCCGGATTGAGGTGCTGGCGGACCAGGTCGATGTTGTTGAGCAGCTGGCCCAGACCTTCGAGCGCGTAGTACTCGCACTGGATGGGGATGAGCACCTCGTCGCCGGCCACCAGCGCGTTCAGCGTCAGCAGTCCCAAAGACGGCGGGCAGTCGATCAGCACGTAGTGCGGCCGCTGCTCGGGTGGGAGCCCGTGGACGTAGGCCTCGATGGACCGCCGCAGGCGGTGCTCGCGGGCGACGACGGAGACCAGCTCGATCTCGGCGCCGGCGAGGTCGATCGTCGCGGGGACGCAGAGGAGCTTCGGGCTCGCCGTGGTCGGGTGGACCACCTCGGCCAGTGAGCTGTCGCCGACGAGGGCGTCGTAGACCGAGGGCGTCCCGACGGTGTGCTCGACGCCGAGCGCCGTGCTCGCATTGCCCTGCGGGTCGAGATCGATGACCAGGGTGCGGAGCCCGTAGAGGGCCAGCGCGACGCCGAGGTTCACCGTGGACGTCGTCTTGCCGACGCCGCCCTTCTGGTTGGCGATCGTGATGACGCGGATCCGGTTCGGCGCGGGGAAAGGCTCCTGGTCAGCGGCGTGGAGCACGCGGGTCGCGCGCATCGCCTCCATCGCGATCGGACTGTCGAAGTCCGCCATCCCGCTGGACGCCGCGGCTGACTGATCAGCGGCGAGGCTGCTGCGCAGCCGCTCGCCCGGGTCGGTCATCGCGGATCCCTCCTGCATCGCCGTGTCACACGCATCGCCGTCTCACGCGCTCGCCGTTTCACGTGGATCAGTCTTCCGTGCGATCCGTTTCACGTGGAACGGGTCGGACGGCTGTAGCTGTTCCACGTGGAACGGCGCATCGGCGCGCTCCGGAGAGTCGCCGTCACCGTGGTCCGCGCGTCATGACCACCACGGTAGTGGCAGCGTCCCCGAGGCCCGCACCGACAGCCCGCGGATGTATGTCACGCATGCCCGCGGCCTCGAGTTCGGGGACCAGGGACGGCAACGCCGCGAGTGCGCTCGCCCCCACGAGAGCGACGAGCTGAGTGCCCGGGCGCATCAGCCCGCGGCACCAGCCCACCAGCCGCGGGAGCGGGGCGACCGCCCGAGCGGTGACGACGTCGACCGGGCCAACGGCCGTGGCGACCGACCGCTCCTCGGCGCGGCCCCGGACGACCCGCCAGCGCAGCCCGGCCGGAACGGCGAGCCCGGTCACGACCTCCTCGAGGAACTCCACCCGGCGGGCCATCGGCTCGACCAGCGTCAGCTCGATGTCCGGCCGGGCGAGCCCGAGCGGGATGCCGGGCAGCCCCGCGCCGCTGCCCACGTCGACGACACGGGCGTTCGCCGGCACGGCCTCGGCCACGGCGGCGCTGTTGAGCATGTGCCGCTCCCACAGCCGGGGCACCTCGCGCGGCCCGATCAGCCCCCGCGTGACCCCGTCGGACGCCAGCCGGTCCACGTACTCGGTCGCGACCCCGAGCAGCGCTCCGAAGACCTCGGCCGCACTCTCGGGCGGCGGGGGACTGCCGACGTCCTCAGGACCGGTGCTCTGCTCGGTCACTTGTCGGGCAGGACCACGACTCGACGGTTCGGCTCCTCGCCCTCCGACTCGCTGTGCACGCCGGTGACCGAGGCGATGACGTCGTGGACGACCTTGCGCTCGAACGGGTTCATCGGCGCGAGCCGCTCGGGCTGACCGCTCGAGCCCACGCGGCGGGCGGTCTCCCCGGCCAGCGCCGTGAGGTCGGCCCGGCGCTTCGCGCGGAACTCACCGACGTCCAGCATGAGCCGGCTCCGGACGCCGGTGGACTGGGCCACTGCGAGCCGGGTCAGCTCCTGCAGGGCCTCCAGCGTGGCACCACCCGGCCCGATCAGGTCGTTCAGGCGGCCACCGACGATCGCGACCGAGGCGCGGTCGCCTTCCACGTCGAGGTCGATGTCCCCGTCCACGTCGAGGATGTCCAGCAGACGCTCGAGGTAGTCCCCGGCGACGTCGCCCTCGCGAACGAGCGGGTCGTCGCCCGACTTCCCGCCGTCCTCGTCCGGCTCATCAGCCTCATCGACCTCATCCGTGTCGTCGTCGACGGGCTCGACGACGGCGTCATCGCTGGCGAGGTCGGCATCGGGCAGGGCCGGCTCCCCGTCGCCGTCCTCGGTGTCGAGAGCGGGATCGGAGAGAGCGGTGTCGGACGGGTGCTGCGGTGCACTCACGGAGTTCCTCCCAGGTCGGGGGCGGGCGGCCGGGCTTCCCCGGTGGTCGATGCGCCGGTCGGTCCGGCGGTGGTGCGGGTCGTCTGGTGCGGGGCCGGCGCGCGCCGGTCAGCGGCGCTTGCGCTTCCCACGGTTCTGCGGCGTCTGGCCTGGCTTCGGCGCTGCGCCGGACGGACCCGCCGTCGGAGTGCCGTCGACAGGGTCGGCCTGCGGAGCACTGCCGTTGGCAGCAGCCGTGCCGTCGGGTGCGGCCGGGCCGCCGGTGCCGGTCACGGACGTCGTCGGGCCACCGGGCTTCGGGCGCACCGGCTTGGCGCCCGGCTTCGGCGCGAGGGTGCGCGGGTCGACGACCGGCTTGTCCACGGCGGCCTTCGCCTTGGCGGCGTCGGAGCCGGGCGGCGGCAGCTTCCGGAGGATGAAGAACTGCTGGCCCAGCGTCCACAGGTTGTTGGTGAACCAGTACAGGAGGACGCCGATGGGGAAGAAGAAGCCGGAGACGAAGAGGCTCAGCGGCATGCCGTAGAGCAGCAGCCGCTGGACGGTGGCCGCCTGGCCCTCGACCGGACCGGACCGCTTCATGATCTGCTTCTGCGTGAAGAACGTGGTCACGCACATGATCACGATCAGGACCATCGCGACGATGCGGATGTCCCGGTACGTGGCGATCTCCAGGATCGCGTCCTGCTTGGCACCCACCATGTTGAACGAGGCGGAGATGGGGGCACCGAACAGCTTGGCCCGGGCCGCCTGATCGGTGAGGGTGTCGTCCCAGCTGTACAGACCGTCGGCACCAGGCGCCAGCCGGCGCAGCACGTGGAAGAGGGACAGGAAGACCGGGATCTGCGGGAGGATCGGCAGGCAACCGGCCAGCGGGTTGACCCCGCGCTCCTTCTGCAGCGCCATCATCGCCTGGCTCATGCCCTGGCGGTCGCTGCCGTACTGCTTACGGAGCTTCGCGATCTCCGGCTGGAGCTCCTGCATCGCCCGCTGCGACTTCACCTGCTTGACGAACAGCGGGAACAGGATCAGCCGGACGGTGACGACCAGGAACATGATCGACAGCGCCCAGGTGATGCCGCCTGCGGGGTCCAGGAAGGTGGAGAACAGGGCGTGCCACTGCTTCATCACCCACGAGATCGCGGTGTACAGCCAGTCAAGCAACGGAGGACTCCTCCTGAGGGGTCCGGCGCGGGGCCGGCGGGGTGGCTCGTTCGGTACTGCGGTCACCGCGGGTCTGCGCAGCCTGCGGAGTGGCCGCCCGCGTTGTGCTCGACGAGTGGCTGACGTCTCCGGTTCCGGGAGACGGACGCCGCTCGGGCACGAGGTCGACACCGCCGGGGTGCCAGGGGGCGCACTTTCCCAGCCGGCGCACCGCCAGCCAGGTCCCCCGGCCGGCGCCGTGACGGGCGATGGCCTCCGCGGCGTAGGCGCTGCAGGTCGGGTGGAACCGGCACCGCGGTGGCAGCGCCGGACTGATCGCACGCGAGTAGAAGCCGATCAGGCGCAGCAACACACGGCCGATCATCGCGGCGTCACCGGCTCGCCCAGCAGCCGGTCCAGGCCCGCGACCAGGTCGCGCCGCAGCAGGGTCGATTCCGCGTCGGCGGCCTCGGGACGGGCTCGCACCACCAGGTCGGCGGTGACGGGCAGGCGATGCAGTTCCGCGGCGACGACCGCGCGCAGTCGCCGCGTCACGCGGTGGCGGACCACGGAGTTGCCGACGGCCTTGCCGACCACGAAACCGGCCCGCGCACCGGACGGCGGGACACGGTCACCGCCGCCCGACTGCTCGGGCCGCTCGGGGAGGAAGTGGAGCACCATGGTCGGCCGCCCGGCGCGCCGGCCGGACCGGACGACCGTGGTGAACTCCGGACGCCGGCGCAGGCGTGCCTGCGCGGGCAACACGTCAGGCGGAGAGCTTCTCGCGACCCTTGCGCCGACGGCCGGCGAGGATCGACCGGCCCGCGCGGGTACGCATCCGCAGCCGGAACCCGTGGGTCTTCGACCGACGACGGTTGTTCGGCTGGAACGTGCGCTTGCTCACGAGGTACTCCCACTACACGACATCGGCGGTGCACACCCGCCGGTGGGCGGATGTGCGCGGGCGGTCGGGGTGCACGTCATCGCGCGATCCCCGGCGACCCGGAAGTTGGTCACCGCGGCCGGAACGCACCACGACACCACCCGGAGTCGAGCTGAGACACGGGTAGTGACGGGCGGACCCGTCCACAGACTCCAGCCAGCATAACCGAGGAAACGCCATGTCCGACGACCGGGCGGATCCCGACCGCCCATGGTCCACCCGCAGGCGTCCGGGAGGGTGGCAGCACGCCGAGCCGACGCGCCCGGGCGACGTCCCCGATCGTTGCCGGGCTGTGGACGGGGCTGTTAGCGTCGCCGTCGCTCCGCGTTGGACGTCAGGGTCACGACGCGTGGGCCGACCCCGTCGGTCAACCGACCGCCGTATCGCCCGTTCACCCGCCCGAACCGCTCGTCGACCTGCAGGAATGCGGATCGGCGTCGGACTCGGCGCGGCACCTGGCACGACGTCCCGCCGGCCGTGCACAGCCTGTGGACACCGGTGTGGAACCAGTGCGGAAGCGCGTCCACAGCCGGTGCCGTAGACCTGGGACGGAACGAGCGGTCGCGCCGGAGGTACCGGGAGCGGCCAGGGGTCGACAGCATGGGGAGGAAGTACGGCATGGCCGATGCCACGCTGGACCTGGCGACCGTCTGGGACCAGATCCGCGAGCGGCTGGCGACGAGCCTGTCCCCTCAGCAGAACGCGATGCTGAACCTCACCCGCCCCCTGGGGCTGGTCGAGGACACCGCGGTTCTCGCCGCCCCGAACGAGTTCACCCAGACCGTCCTCGAGTCCCGCATGCGCCGCGTCCTCGCCGAGGCGCTGTCCGAGCAGTTCGGCCGCGACATCCGCGTCGCCGTCCAGCTCGAGGACGCGCCGGCGGAGGCACCGGAGGAGGACCGCGACACGGAGCCGACCCGCCGTCCGTGGTCGGCGGCCGAGGCGCAGCGCGCCGAGGAGGACCGGGCCAGCCGGGATCGGGTCGACGACGGCCGGAGTGCTTTCGGCGTGCGGGCCGACGCCGTGGGCTCGGCCCCCTGGGACCGCGACTCCGGCGGCGAGGAGCCGGCCCGCGGCCCCTCGGAGGTCCGCGAGCTGCGCCCCGTCGACCGCGGCGCCCCGGAGGACTGGGCCACCACCACCTGGGGAGCCGGCGCCGACAGCAACCCGGGCGACCGTGGTTGGGGCGGCGACGGCCGCTCGGCCGAGGTCCTGCCCTTCGACCTGGACGGACCCGGGGGAGACCAGCGGGCCCGGGCCGGAGGCGGCAGTGCCGGCAACAGGGGACGCCGTCCCGAGCCCGGTCGCCCGTCGGGCATGGACCAGGGGCTGAACCCCAAGTACGTCTTCGACTCCTTCGTCATCGGCAACAGCAACCGGTTCGCGCACGCCGCGGCCGTCGCCGTGGCCGAGGCTCCCGCTCGCGCCTACAACCCGCTGTTCATCTACGGCGAGTCCGGGCTGGGCAAGACCCACCTGCTGCACGCGATCGGCCACTACGCGGCGCGCATGTTCCCGAACGTGAAGGTGCGCTACGTCAGCACCGAGGAGTTCACCAACGAGTTCATCAACCTGGTGCACTCCGGCCGGGCCGAGGACTTCCGCCGTCGCTACCGGGACATCGACTTCCTGCTGATCGACGACATCCAGTTCCTCGAGCGGGCCGAGCGGACGCAGGAGGAGTTCTTCCACACGTTCAACACGCTGCACAACGCCAGCAAGCAGATCGTCATCACCTCCGACCGCGCGCCCAAGAAGCTCACGACGCTGGAGGACCGGCTGCGCACACGCTTCGAGTGGGGCCTGATCACCGACGTCCAGGCGCCCGACCTCGAGACCCGCATCGCGATCCTGCGGAAGAAGGCCTGGGGCGAGCGGCTGCAGGTGCCCGACCCGGTCCTGGAGTTCATCGCGAGCAAGGTGCAGACGAACATCCGCGAGCTCGAGGGTGCCCTGATCCGGGTCACCGCCTTCGCCAGCCTGAACAAGCAGCAGGTCGACCTGTCGCTGGCCGAACTCGTGCTGAAGGACCTGATCAGCGACGAGCAGGGCCCGCAGATCACCGCGGCGATCATCATGGCGGCGACCGCGGAGTACTTCACCGTGACGATGGAGGAGCTCCAGGGCGCCAACCGCAGCCGCACGCTGGTCAACGCGCGGCAGATCGCGATGTACCTGTGCCGCGAGCTCACCGAGCTGTCGCTGCCGCGCATCGGCGCCTCGTTCGGCGGCAAGGACCACACCACGGTCATGCACGCGGTCAAGAAGATCACCAACCTGATGAGCGAGCGCCGCGCGACCTACACCCAGGTCACCGAGCTCACCGCCCGCATCAAGAGCCGCGCCCGGCAGTGACATTGCGGTCCGCCGGACCGCACCGCCGCGGGTGCTCGGCTGCTCGGCCGGACACCCTGCGTCAACCCTCGCGCCGGTCGCTGTCCACAGCCGTGTGGACGAGTCGACACGGCTGTCGGGCCGATCTGCACGGTGACAGTCGGCTACCGGCCGGTGACCACGGTCGACTCGTCGAGAAGTTGTCCCCAGGAATGTGCACAGGTTGGGGAGATCTCGTGTGTGCCAGGTCACTTCCGGTCACCGCCGGACAATTCCGGTCGCGAGAGTGCCGCTCCGCGATATCGCCGTCCGGCTCGTTGCCACCTGCCTGACCTGCGGTTATGGCGCATCGGTCGCTCATGTCCGCCGTCCCGCCTCGCACGGCGCCGCCGGCCCGGGCAGAGCCTGGGGACAGAGCAGGGAGTGGCAGGGGACAGGGGGTGGAGTGGCGGCGACCCCGGTGCACAACGGTCGGTTTGTCCACGTGTCGACAACAGGCAGAGGCTGACCACCCACAATGGGCCAACAGGTCGATTCGGGCCTTGAGCAGCGCGAAGGGGTCGGATCCCCAGCTTCCACACGTGTGATGACGAGGATGAGTTAGTTATCTCGATGAATCCTTGAACCACACTCTGGGTGGGGACGCTCCGCTCGAGGGGCCTTCCAGGAGCAGAAATCTCCGAGGGGCCAGAGGTGCACCGGGCGTCCTCCGTGGGACCGGGGTTTCCCCCGGAGGGACCTCAACAGGCACGATGAGCACCGCACCGCGCCGGGGACACATCCGCCGTCGCCGGGCATCGAGGACGCTGACGAGATCGGGTGGGTCGAGAGATGAAGTTCCGGGTGGCACGTGAGGTGCTCGCCGACGCCGTCGCCTGGACGGCGCGCAGCCTGCCGCCGCGCCCGTCGGTGCCCGTCCTCGCCGGGATCCTGCTCGAGGTCGACGGCAACCAGCTCTCGGTCTCGGGCTTCGACTACGAGGTGTCCGCACGGGCCGAGGTCGACGTGCACGCCACCGAGGGCGGCCGCGTCCTCGTACCCGGCCGGCTGCTCGCCGAGATCACCCGGGCGCTGCCGCCGCATCCGGTGGAGATCACCGCCGAGGGGCCGCGGTTGTCCATCGCGTGCAGCAACGCCCGCTTCAGCCTGCCGACGCTGCCGGTCGAGGACTACCCCTCGCTGCCGTCCATGCCGTCGTCGGCCGGGCTGGTCGACAGCGACGTCTTCGCCGAGGCGGTCAGTCAGGTCGCCGTCGCCGCCGGCCGCGACGACACCCTGCCGATGCTCACCGGCGTCCGCCTGGAGATCGAGGACGACCTGATCACGCTCGCGGCGACCGACCGCTACCGGCTCGCCGTCCGTGAGTTCGCCTGGCGACCGGAGACGCCGGGGGTGTCCGCGGCCGTGCTGGTTCCCGCGCGCACGCTGGCCGACGCCGCCAAGACGCTGACCAGTGGTCCGGAGATCACCCTGTCGCTGTCGTCCGGCAGCTCGGGCGAGGGCATCCTGGGCCTGTCCGGCAAGGACCGGCAGACGACGACGCGACTGCTCGACGCCGAGTTCGTGAAGTACCGGGCGATCATGCCGAGCGAGTCCGCCGCGCACGCTCTCCTGCCGGTCGGGCTGTTCACCGACGCCGCCAAGCGCGTCGCCCTGGTCGCCGAGCGCGGCACCCCGCTGCGCTGCGAGTTCACCCCTGGTCAGGTGACGCTGCGGGCCGGCGGCACCGACGACGAGGGCCAGGCCGAGGAGCGTTGCGACGTGGAGTTCGACGGCGAGCCGCTGACCATCGGCTTCAACCCGACGTTCCTGCTGGACGGGCTGGCGGCGGTGCACACCGAGCGGGCGCGGATGGACTTCACCAGTCCGCTCAAGCCCGCCGTCCTCTCGGGGGTCGACGAGCCGGCCACCGACGACGGGCAGAGCAAGCCGGCCGAGCGCCCCGGCAGCTACCGCTACCTGATCATGCCGGTGCGGCTGCCCGGATAAGGAGAACCCTTCTGCCCCACCGCTCGCGGCCCCTGCAGGAGGGCCGCCCGCCGGGCACGATGACAGGCGAAGACGTCGCGACGAGAAGAGGGACATCGTGCAGCTGGGGCTGATCGGGCTGGGCAAGATGGGCGGCAACATGGCCGAGCGGATCCGCCGCGGCGGCCACGAGGTGGTCGGGTTCGATCACCACCCGGGCAAGCGCAACGTGGACAGCCTGCCGGCGCTCGTCGAGGCGCTGGCCGCCCCGCGGGTCGTCTGGGTGATGGTGCCGTCCGGCGAGCCCACCCGGGCCACGGTCAAGGAGCTGGGCGATCTGCTCAGCCCCGGGGACGTCGTCGTCGACGGCGGGAACTCGAAGTTCACCGACGACCAGGTGCACGACGTCATGCTCCGCGAGAAGGGCATCGGCTACATCGACGCCGGGGTCTCCGGTGGGGTCTGGGGCCTGGAGAACGGCTACGCGCTGATGGTCGGCGGCAGCAAGGACGACGTCGCCAAGGTGCAGCCGATCTTCGACGCGCTGCGACCGCCGGCGCCCCAGGACGAGTCCGGCCAGGAGATGCCGGGTGCGGGCTTCGTGCACGCCGGTCCGGTGGGCGCCGGGCACTTCAGCAAGATGGTCCACAACGGCATCGAGTACGCGATGATGCAGGCCTACGGCGAGGGCTACGAGCTGCTGGCCGCCGTCGACCTGATCGAGGACGTCCCGGGTGTCATCGCCTCGTGGACCCAGGGCACCGTCATCCGGTCCTGGCTGCTGGACCTGCTGGTCCGGGCGCTGCAGGAGGACCCCGACCTCGAGCAGATCACCGGCTACGCGGAGGACTCCGGCGAGGGCCGGTGGACCGTCGAGCAGGGCATCGAGAACGCCGTCCCGATGCCGACGATCGCGGCCTCGCTGTTCGCCCGCTTCGTCTCCCGCCAGGACGACTCCCCGACCATGAAGGCCGTCGCGGCGCTGCGCCAGCAGTTCGGCGGGCACGCGGTGCACGCCGTCCAGGCGCAGGAGGCCGAGAAGCCGGCATGAGAAAGGACCACCCTTCCCCCCACGCCTCGGGGAAGGACCCCGTCCTCCCCACCCCTCGCAGGCTCGGGGCGGTGCCCTGGACGGGGCCTGCCGTGCAGGGCGGCCGTTCCTGACGTGTACGTCCGGCATCTGCAGCTCGGCTCGTTCCGCAGTTGGGAGCGGGTGGACCTCGCGCTCGGTCCCGGCCCCACGGTGTTCGTCGGCCGCAACGGCGAGGGCAAGACCAACCTGGTCGAGGCGGTCGGCTACCTGGCCACCATGAGCAGCCACCGGGTCTCCTCCGACGCCCCGCTGGTGCGCCACGGCGACACGCAGGCGGTCGTGCGGGCAGCGCTCCGCCGGGGTGACCGCGAGCTCCTCGTGGAGATCGAGATCAACCCCGGCCGGGCCAACCGGGTCCGGGTCAACCGCGCGCCGCTCCCCCGCCCGCGGGAGCTGCTCGGCCTGGTGCGCACGGTGCTGTTCGCGCCCGAGGACCTCGCGCTGGTGCGCGGCGACCCGACCGAGCGCCGGCGGTTCCTGGACGACCTCCTGGTCACCCGCACGCCACGGCTGGCCGGTGTCCGGGCCGACTACGACCGCGTCCTCAAGCAGCGCAACGCCCTGCTGAAGACCGCCCGCCTTGCCCGGGGCAAGGCGATCGAGACCCTCGACGTCTGGGACGGGCACCTCACCGACTTCGGCGGACAGCTGCTCGCCGCGCGCCTGCAGCTGGTCGCCGACCTCGCGCCACACATGGCCAGCTCCTACGCCGAGGTCGCCGGCGAAGGGGCCACCATCGCCGGCCTCGGCTACTCGTCGACCGTGCCACTGGCCGGCGACGGCAGCGCGCTCGTGCCCGGGACGACGCTCCCGACGGTGGCCGAGCTGACGGCGGCGATGCGCGAGCGGGTGGCCGAGCGCCGCAACGACGAGCTGGACCGCGGGATGACCCTGGTCGGGCCGCACCGGGACGACGTCGTCCTCCACCTGGGACCGGCGCCGGCCAAGGGCTTCGCCAGCCACGGGGAGTCCTGGTCGCTCGCGCTCGCGCTGAAGCTCGCGACCTTCGCCCTCTTGAGGGCCGAGGGCGAGGACCCCATCCTCATCCTGGACGACGTCTTCGCGACCCTCGACGCCGAGCGGCGGGCGGCGCTCGCATCGGTGGCCCGGTCGGCCGAGCAGACGCTGATCACCGCGGCGGTGGTCGACGACGTCCCGGCCGAGCTGCGCGGCGCCCGCGTCGAGGTGGGAGACGCCATCGCCGTCCTGGTGAAGGAGTCGATCCCTGCCGGTGAGGGGAGCCTGTCGTGAGTGACGAGCGGCCGGCCCGGCCCAGCGACATCGCCCGGGCCGCGCTGGAGGCCGCGCGGGCCGCCTCGGCCGCCCGCCCGCAGCCCACCCGGCGGCGGATCGCCGGACCCCGACGGAAGTGGACCGGAGCCGGACCCGGTGCCGACGACCCCCAGCCGCTGGGCCGGCTCGTCGACTCCCTGGTGAACGAGCAGGACTGGTCGGAACGGACCCGCGTCGGCGCGGTGTTCGGCCGGTGGTCGGCACTGGTCGGGCCCGAGATCGCGGCGCACTGCGCACCGCAGAGCCTCAGCGAGGGCGAACTGCTCGTCGTCGCCGAGTCCACGGCCTGGGCCACGCAGCTGCGGCTGCTCGCACCGTCGATCCTCGGCAAGCTGCATGCTCAGGTGGGCGGGGACGTCGTGACCCGGTTGCGCGTTGTCGGGCCGACGGCTCCCAGTTGGAAGAAGGGTCCGCGCACGGTGCGCGGGCGAGGGCCGCGGGACACGTACGGCTAGGTCGGAACCGAGCGAGCCGACGGACACCGACGCAGACAGAAGGGCAGCGATGAGCACGCCGCGGGACCGTGACCAGCCCGACGAGGGCTTCGACCCGGCATCCGCCGAGGGCAGCGGATGGCGCGAGCCGGAGCACCTGGGGAGCGGCGAGCCCGCTGCCGACGAGGCTCCCGAGCCCGCCCGGCCGGCCGAGCCCACCTCCTGGGAACCGCCCGGCTGGAACCTGCCGCCGGCCGCCCCCGGCCGCACGCCACCGGCGTCGGAGACCGGGCCGCCGCCC